>NZ_CP133152.1:0-1200000 GCF_036488675.1 Sinorhizobium chiapasense | reverse complement strand
GCGGCACGGTGTCGTGCGCCAATGCGGTGATCGCCGCCAGAATCTTTCGACGCGGGCCGACGGGTAGGCCCATCTCTTTCAAGTCGCCTTCGCTGAGATGACGAAGCGCGTCGAAGTCAACTTCGTTGGCGATGAACACCTCTTTGTACTTGGCCAATCCGAGGCGGGCCAGCCAAGAGGCAATGTCCGACATGACCACTACCTCGCCGTGGGCGAGTATACCATGGCTGTCGCGCTCCAATAAACGAAGGCCACTAGCTGCGGCAGCGGTTGTCAACGAGGCGGCAACGCAATGGCATACGCTGGAATACGTTTACGCTTATTCGCACGCTAGGCTTGGCTTACGTGGGTCTTGTGTGTCACCACGAATGACATCTGTTGCTCGGACGATACACCCCGATGAAGCCACTCCTGCTTTATCAATCCATCACCACCAGGAATTCGGTCCCAGCGCGGCCGATTGAACATCCCGGACAATGCGTTGCAGCGAAACTAGCCCGAATTCCGCCATCAGGCGCAGGGTACGCGACAGGTTCGGCACCTTGCGGCCACTGAGTTCGGCGGGTTGGGATTGGGTTGCTTGTCACGGATTACGCGCAGCAGACAGCGGTTGTCATCGGAGAGCACGGCAGCCAGCGATGCAAAGGATTGACACCAAATACTTGGGGTCTCGCATCCCGCGGAGGTGAGCCACCTGGCTGCGGACACCGACAATGCAGCGTTTCATGAGCGCGAATCCAATAATAATTATATCAATGTCTGATAATCATCCTCTATCAAGAAGACTAGCGGGACTTGAACGGCATTTTCTCTTCGCTAGTAAAAAGGGTAGTCAGCGAAGCAAATACCCGTTTGAGCCGGCCTACCCGGATTTGTTGTGGTCTAACTCGTATCGCCATCGGGCTTGATCGCTCGTTCTAACGCGGCACGAGCGCTTGCATAGAGAATCTCTCACCACGTCCAAGTCGAGTAGATTGCCGGATCAGGCCGGCCGAGCTAGCGGCCTCAATAATCAATACCGTGCCGACGTTAATTTGCTGTTCATCCTATACACGTCATCAACCAGCGGAAGCGGAGCCGCCTTGATATCCCCAAGGAAAATGGCCTTCCCGCGAGTGGTTTTTGTCGGTGCGGCGCACTTGCAAAAGGTCAGTCACCCCGAGCGCGTAGTTCTTCTTGAGCGCTTGACGTCCGATGTTGTCAAGGTAACCTGTTGGCATTGAGGGTACCTTGGTCGGGAAGATGAAACGACGAGTTGGTTCAGTCGGGAACGAAGCTAATTCGCCCAGGGGCGTGACACTGAGCGAGGCACTTAAAGTCGTCGGCTTCGAACCGCCGACTATGGCGAGGATGAAGGTGTCACAGAGAAGGCCGAGCGAACCCCTGAAGCGCCGCTCCAACCGTGAAGCTGCAGCCACAACAAAGCGCGGTCAGGATTATCGTGTTGTCAGCAATAGCCTGCATTGGCACTGACGGTCCTGTAGGCAGCACCCTTTAGCGTTACCGTCTGGCGCACCGGCTGGGGACTTGATCCAATCCTAGTCGACCCTGAGTGCTCTTCGCTCGTAAGGCCCAACGTCGTCGCGGATCCTTCATTAAGGTGAGCATGGCAACAGCCGGGCCCAGGAAAGCATATGTTTCGGGGTGGTTGAATCCTTCGAGTGTAGTCAGATCAACGGGTTCCGCAAACGGGCGAATCCTTCAATTGTTGACAAATTCGTCAAACTGCAGCCTTGCTCGAATCCATGGATTCGATTTCAGAGATCATGCGCGTGCTCCGCGCCGGCCGTGCCTTGGCGGGCCTCAGCCAGGAGGAACTGGCGGAACTGTCCGGCGTCAGCCGGCAGATCGTCGTGCGGATCGAGAAGGGCGAGAACAACGTCCTTGTCGATGCGATCGACAAGGTGCGGCGTGCCCTGGAAGAACGGGGAGTGACTTTCACCGACGCCACGCGGTGGCACGGTCCAGGCGTGGCCGTGTCACGGGAGATACGCGGGATCGAAGACGCCGACGAAGGACCCGGCGGCCGTTAGTCGACGTTCATTGCCTGATCTCGTCCGGCGCGTTCGCGGTCATTATCGCCACGACGTCCTCGTGCTGGAGGCTTTCGCGTTCCACCAGCGCTGACGCCAGCGCCGCAAGGGCCTTTCGGCGGCCCGAGAGAATCCGCTTGGCCCTCTCGAATTGCTCGTGAAGGATTCCATCGATCTCCGGCCAGGCCCGCCACAGTGCAGAGCGGTCCACGTCGACTTCGATGGCGGACGCTTTCCTCAGAAAGGACAACCTGTCTCCCATGCCGTAGGAGCAAATCATCTGGGCGGCTAGCGTCGTCGCCTTATGAAGGTCGCTTCCGTGCATTCCGCCTGCGCCGGTGGACCTGCCTCCGAGCGCGATCTCCTCGGCGGCGGCTCCGCCAAGCAAGCGACATATCTGGCCGAGCAGCGCCGCGCGCGTCAGCAGCCCGCTCTCGTTCTTCGAGTACAGTGTGACGCCATGGACGTTCGGCTCCAGCGAAGATCGTCTGAACCGCTTTCGAATGGAGATGCAGACTTCCTCGGTTTGGTCGAGATCCAGGGCAACGATGGCGTGCCCGCATTCGTGGATGGCGACACGTTGGGACTCGTCTCGAGAAAGCGTCTCAAGAGGCGGGAGCGCACGAACCACGTCCTGAACCTGAACCGGCCGACCCGCCGTTCTCGCGGACTGCTTCGCCGCCCGCGCGAGTCTTTCGAGATCGGCACCGCTCCATCCCGCCAGGTCGGCGGTGATCTCCTCGATCTGCTCGATCGCCATGTCCGTCCGGAGGTGATAGAGCAGGATCTCGGCCCGTTCCACTTGGTCCGGCAGTTCCAGCCTGATGTGCCGTTCGATCCTTCCGCTCCTCAAGAGGGCAGGATCGATGGCTTCGGGATAGTTTGTGGCAGCCACGAGAAAGACGCCGTCTCTCCCCTGCGCCCCGTCTATGCATTCCAGCAGCGAGTTAACGACCTGGGTGCTGTAGCTAACGTGGTCGCCCGAGAACTTGGTGCGATCGCCGATTGAATCCAGTTCATCCAGGAAGACCAGTGCCGCTCGTTCGTTCCTAGCCTTCTCAAAGGTCTGACGCATCGCCGCCAGCATGTTCCCCAAGTGGCCAGCGGCGTGCCATTGCGACACGGATGCCGCAATGAGCGGCAATCCGCAGGTTTTGGCCAGCGCTCTGGCGAAGATGGTCTTGCCGGTGCCGGGCGCGCCTGAGAGAAGGATTCCTCGGTCGAGCTCACTCCATGTCAGCATGCCGCTACGCCATCCAGCCAGGTCCTTAGCGAAGGCGAACGCCCACGGCTTAAGTTCCCGGTAACCCGGCAATTCCTCAAGAGTCGGGCCATCGGCGGCCGCGGAGTGTCCGGCGGCGAGCCTGCCAGCGTGCGCCTGCGTCAGATACGGTCTCGACAGCAGCGCAGTCAGTACGCTCACGTCCTGACGCGCCAGCGCTGCCGCCAACTCCTCGGCCAGCGGCTTTCTGCCGAGCAGCTTTCGCGCGGCCTGGAGATGTCGAGCTTCCGGCTTTGGGATCTCGATGAGAGCATCGGCAGTGAGGACCAGTTGGTCTGGCAGCGACGCGCGGCTCTCCGCTATGACAATGCATGTCGGATGCTTTGCGCAGAGCTCCGCCAGCTCCCTCAGTTTTCGCTCCCTAAATCGTGCTGATGCTTCGAACCGGTGAACGACTGGTTTGGTGTCGCTGGCGTCCGGCCATTCCTCCGACCGGCCCAGAAAGAAGTACTCCGCGGCCGTCGCGCATGTCTCGACGTCGATCGCCGGTGACGTGATCAGCACCACAATGCCTGGATAGCCCCTCAGTAGCAGATGCTGGGAGCGCAGGCCCCTGCCGATACAACAATACGCTAGGAATAGAGCTGGCGACCGCGAGAGATTGCCGAACTGCGAATCCTTAAGGCGACCGTATAGCGCGCGCGGAGTGCTCATCAGCATCAGAACCCGCCGCCGGGCGTCGACCAGCGGTCGACGGAACGCTCCGCCAACGGCGACGGAGTGCCCAGGCGATACCATCGTGTCGACGAGCGTGCCATCTCCCCCTCGCAGGAGAAAAGGTGAAGCGGGGCCGTAAAGTTCATCCACCCGTACCTGCCATGGTCATCTCCGCGTTGGTCCGGATAGGAGATGTGTCCCACCAACATAGGGACCATGCATTTCTCGATGAACCACTCATTCACAATCGGTGTGGTGCTTGGATCGAGGGCTGGCAAGGATTTGCGGTCAGCAATACCCCTCAAGTCTTTTGCCAGGTGGTACCATTCGTTGGCGCATCTGACGATTGAGCGAAGTGAGGAATTGGCTTGTGCTTCGCCGAAGCGCAACATGTCCATGACGACCTCCGTGAACGACTCATGAGCTTTGCGCTCATAAGGTGGTCGTAAAGTTCACAATCTGCCGAGTCAACAATCAATGTTCGCGCTCAAGCGGGATCGTACGAATCTTTCCGACCATTCCTTTCAAATGATTTGGTAGGGGCGTCCGTTTCTCTCCTTGGTTCCACGGCAATGTCTGCTAATCAGCTTGGAAACGAGAGCGGCCGCGGCTTCTCACGGCTTTTGACGATCTCGCAGATCTAGCTTTCTCCCAGGCAAATGGATAGGTCGTTTCGCGGCGAATAGCCCAACATCGGCATTTTTCGATCTCTCGACCAGAAGGTCGGACTGCCCGGACAAGCCGCGTGAAGGGCGTGGTGGCAGCAGCCACATGGCCCCTGCAGCCACGGGCCATGTGGCTGCCAATCCTGCGAACCGCTTGTCGACAGTCGTCAACGGCTCGGACGAGACCGTTTCACGAAGTTCTTCTCGCATGATCGTCCGCGCCTCTCGGCATCGAACTCGCCGAAATCATCCTCGGTGGTTGGCAAAGGTGGCGCTGCGCCATTTGCTCTGGACCCATCGTCGGCTTGTTCAGACGCGAAGCAAGGGATCAGAGGCGTGGTGAGTTGCTGCGCACATAGACGATCTCAACTCCTCAAGCAGCGAATATCCTGTACCGCTAAACTGTTGACAATATCGCTGGCCGCCTCATCAGGCGGATGGCGACAGAGCATGTGGGGAGGCCCGAGTTAACGAGTGGTGCTCACGAAGTTTCGCTAGCTCGACAGCGTAGATTTTGCGGATTGCATCAGGTTTTCTTGCCAAATCGCATCAGGATTCTTTGGTGAAGCTAGTGTCTTCAGATACTTAGCCGCATCAGGTTCATTTTGCCCCATCACGTTCAGCTAGTACCCAGTCATCTCGAGATACCCCCTGCCGCCGACGCTGCCGCTGAAGGTGATCGGACCCTCCCAATACGGTATGGACGTTGCCATCCATGCTTGGTCGTTCAAAGGCCGGGTTGTGACGTCAAAGCCTCGACCGGGAATCCGGAGACTCCAGGAAACAGGAATCTGACGGCCTGCGACTTTGGCGGTTCGCACGGGGGCGATCTGTAGAGCTCCCGCGGGTAAGGGCTCCGGTCGCCCATCGGCAGTGATCCACGTTGCGGAGGTGAACCCCTCTCCTTTGTCTCTGAGGCGGAAGCCCATGAGCTTCTCCCCTGAATCGAGGTGCAGCGAGAACCAGTCCCAACCCGTTTGGTCTGCCGCGAGGGGCTGTGAGGACCACTCGCGATCAAGCCAAGCCTTTCCGGTTACGCCGACATTCCCGGTGGGTAGCGCAAGCGAGCCGCTCACCGTGTAGAACGGTTGCGAATAGTAGTAGCTGGCCTGCCCCTGCGCTGATTTTACCGAATAGCCGTTCTTACCCTGCGACACCAGCGGGCCTTTGGCCGATACGTGGAGTTCATAGCCGAAGTTTTTTGCTGTCGCGTTTAGAGTAAGTGCGGCCAGCTGATCCGCTCCTGGGGCGGCCACCCCCTTCATCTGCCAATCGTCGATCCAGGCCGAGAAAGGCTCCGCCACGACCCCAGCCTGCCCTACTCCCCCACGCGAAATACGTTCTGCCACAAAGTGGTCCTTGGCGGTGGTGACGGCTGCATGACCCATCCAAATCTGTGGGCTCGACCATCCTTTGGCCTCTCCTGGAGCAAGCGCTGACCGGAAAAGGGTCCACCGCGCTCCGTATTGAGTTCCGTCCGGAGCTTCTAGATTTGCCGTAAGGTACCACCACTCTATTCGGAAATCCGGATGTGCGCCGTGGTCCTCGGGGAAACGGAACAGCAGGCCGGGCCGCGGCACCGAAAACCCTTCAGCCGCCGAGCCGAGGCCACCAAAACCCTGGGGGGCCGCTTGGCTTCCGGACAAGCTGGCCATCGTTACCACCGCAAGGGCGATCGCAATCGATCTAACGCTCATTGGCGAATACCTTGAGAAGTTCCGACGGCGCGAGTGCCGCCAGCCGGCGAAGCGGGATGAGTGTGGAAACGACCGCGGCGGCGAGGGCGACGAGACCGACCCGGACCCACTCATAAGGAAAGATATGCATTGGCAGACGCCAGCCGAAGGCTTCGACATTCACGACCGCGAGAAGCACCCACGCCAGCGCTAGGCCGAGGGGCACAGCGGCAATGAATGTCGCCAGCCAGAGCACCAGGGTCCTTAGGACCTCAAGAAGAGCGAGATCGCGCCTTGTGACCCCCATCGCCCAAACTGGCCCAAGCTGCGGGAGGCGCATTTCAGAAAGCGTGAGGAGGCTTAAGAACATAGCCAATGCCGCAACCCCAAGCGTGAATATGTTCAGCGCGCCAGTAACCAAAAACGTGCGATCGAAGATCCGCCGTGACTGTTCCTTCAGTGCCGCTTGATCGACGATGTTGTCCGGTGGTAGTCCGAATTCGTCCGAGAGGCTCGACCGCAGGTCTGCAACCTGATCGGGCCGGACCCGCAGACCGTGGCGCAGGCGCGAGACTTGCGGGTACCGAAAGGTCAGGGCGTCTAATCCCGCGATGACCTGACCCTTTGGGTTTCCGTAATCCGAATAGACGCCGACAACCGTCGACTTCCAGTCGCTGGCCAGTTCCAGCTGATCGCCGATGCGGAGCCGCTCCCGTCTCCAGAACTGTTCGTTGACCAACACTCCTTCACCGGAAGCCACCCGATCCCAGACATCGGGCAAGCCAACGATCAGCGGCCAGTGCTTTCGATAGGTCGGATCGTCGACGACACCGAAGATCTGCATCGGTTGACCCCGGATCTCGGCGTCCACGCTCGAGATCGGCAGCACCGATTCCACCTTCGTTGCGAGCCATGCCCTGAGCCGGGTCGCTTCGGGTTCGTTCCGGGCGGCGACGTAAAGCTCCGCGGCGAGGCGTTGGTCGAGCCAGCCAACGAAAGTGAGACGGAAGCTCGACACCATGGTTCCGACGCCTACGTTTGCCGCCAGCGCAAGAAGCAATGCCATGAGGGCAAGGGAAAGTCCGGGGAGCTGCTGCCGCGCGTCGGCCCAGAACCACGTGACGAGCGCACCCGAAGACGCCCGCTGCATCAAGGTGAGGAATCCGGAGAGCACGGCCGGGAGAAGTAGCGACGCCCCGAGCAGAAGACAGCCAAGGACGCCAAAGCCCGCCCGAAGGCCATCCCCCACTGAATAAGTGCTCCCGAGAGGCCTAGCAAAGCCCCTGCGGCCAGCACCTGAAATCGCCGCCCCGTCTGCGACGATCGCGCCCAGGTCTGAGGCTGGGCCGCCGCGAGCAAAGGCACCCGCATCAAGCGCAACAGGCTCTGTATCGACGAAATCAACGTTCCGGCCACCGCGATGGCAAAGCCTGAGAGCCACCACTCCGGACGTAGGGAAAGGGTGCCTGCGACGCTGGCTCCGTAAAGTCCTTCGAGGGTTGCGGCGACTCCGGGCAGCAGCAGCGACGCGACCAGATATCCGATGATGACTCCTGCCGTCCCGGCGGCGAGGGAGAAAAGGACAAGCTCGGCGAGCAGCAAAACCGCAAGCGCGCGCAACGAAACTCCAAGGCACCGAAGCGTTCTGAAGGTCGGCCGCCGTTGCTCGAAGGCGAGGCCGATCGTCGAGTACACGATGAGCAACCCCACCGCGAAGGCGAGAAAACCGAAGGCCGTCAGATTGAGATGGAAGCTCTCGGTAAGATGCTCGACGTCGCTTTGCGCACTCGGCTCGCGAACCGAGAGCGCCGGGGCAAGTGTTCCGAGCGGCTCCAGACCCGGACGTTGGTCCTCGGCGATCACAATTCGAGAGAGTTCGCCGTCTCTCTTTAATAGCCGCTCGGCTAAGCCGATATCAACGAAGGCGGCCCCATCTGGCGTCCGATCCGAAACACGCAAGGCGAGGTCAGTCTGCCCTCGTATCTTCTCCGCTGTTTCAGGAGAGACAACCAGCGTGCCCGGAGGCGAGATGAAGGAAAGCAAGTTCCCGGCATTCCCCAGATCGACGGTCTGCGTCTCCGAGGGCATTGTCAGCGGCTCGATGCCGATCACCCTCAGCCGGGTGGCTCCGAACCGATATTCCCCCTCGAGGACCGGCGAGACGTTCCAACCCGCCCGTCTGAGCCGCACGAAAGCGGACCGCGCGATCGAGCGGCCGGGTGGAGAAACCAATTGCGCCAACCCTCTCTGATCCAATGCAGCCGCTGCGCGGGCGTAGCTCGCGCGGGCTTCCGCGTTGACCGCCTGCACCCCGGACCACAGGGCAGTCGCCAGCGCCAGGCCCAACATGAGAGCGCCAAGTTGCAGCGGCCGTCGCCGCCAGTGGGACAGGAGTGCCGCCGCTACGGTCCAAATCGTCATGCGATCTTCCCGGACCGCAAATGGAGCTGCCGGTCGAGCCTGTCCGCGAGTTTTTGCGAATGCGTCACCATGAGCAGCGTCGATCCTGTTCCCTTCGAAAGCGAGAGCATCAGATCCAGGACAGCGTCTCCATTAGCCTCGTCCAGATTTCCTGTGGGTTCGTCTGCCAGAACCAAGCCGGGACGCGCTGCAAGGGTCCGTCCGATTGCCACCCGCTGCTGCTGTCCGCTCGAAAGCTGCTCTGGATATCTGGTCAGCAATGTGCCGACTCCGAGACGCTCCACGAGTTCATTTTCCCACACGGGATCGTGGCGTCCGGCGAGCTTGGCGTGGAAGGCTATGTTCGCCGCCACGTCCAACGAGGGGATAAGATTGAACTGCTGAAACACCAGGCCGACTTCGGTTCGCCTGTAGGCGGCTCGACCCCTGTCGTCCAGCTTGGAGATGTCTCGACCACGGATCACGATCTCGCCTGCGTCCGGACGGTCTAGACCGGCTACGAGGTGCAGGAGGGTGCTTTTACCGCTACCAGACTCCCCTGTCAGGGCAACGTTGTCTCCCGCGCCGAGGTCAAGATCGATTCCTCTCAACACTTCAAGCCGCCCTTCGGCAGTCTCGTAGGATTTACTAAGATTGCGGAGAGCGATCACCATGGCGGCCAAGATCACGACAATGTCACATATATGTAACTCTCCATGCTCGCCTGGAAAGGCCCACGGCGAGGATATGCGAACGCGGTCCTCTTATGCCCGGTTGCAGCAGTTTGCATTCGCCGCGTCAATGGCTCTTGGCGAGTGCGATGGATAGAGAGGTCGCCAATGTCTGATCTATTGCCGTCCTTATTCAGAGTGACGAGGCGCAGTGTGACGAACACTTCGGTTCATCTTCAGGCGGCCTGATGTGTTGGAAGCGCAACGACGAAGCAGGCGCCGCCCCCGACCTGTTCGTGGCTCGCTCGGACTGCTCGTCCAGGTTCATGCCTATCAGCTCGTCCACACTTGTGCCGAAGATATTGGCATCAGGATCAAGATTCTCTCTCTGAACCATCAGCGTTTCAATCGGCGCTGTCGTTCACAGCCAGGGAACGCGTTTGAACACAGAGTTTTGAGTAGACGGGTAGAGGCGGTCTCACGAAGATGCTTCCGAAAACTGCCGAGGGCTCGTGATGGAACGCAAACTCGCAGCAATCGTAGCGGGCGATATCGTCGGCTATACGCGTCTGATGTCCGAGGACGAATCTGCGACCTATGCGGCCCTGCGCGCCGCCTTCAGTGAACTGATCATTCCGGCTGTCGAGAAGCATGGTGGCCGCACCTTCAAGACTACCGGCGACGGCTTTTTGGCGAGCTTCCCGAGCGTCAACGAAGCCCTCGATGCGGCGATCGAAATCCAGAACGGTTTCGCCGAGCGGCCGTTCAGCATGCGTGTCGGCATCAACCTCGGCGACGTTATTGAGGACAATGGCGATATGTTCGGCGATGGCGTCAACGTCGCTTCCCGGCTGGAAGCCATGGCAGCGCCGGCCAGCATTTTCGTCAGCGAGGCGGTGGTCCGCAGCGCTGACCGGAGCCGCAACAAGCTTTTTTACAGTATCGGGCGACGGCAGGCCAAGAACATAGCCGAGCCGCTCGCCGTCTACGCCGTGCGGCTGGAGCCGGAAGAGGCGAGCGGTCGGGGTTGGATGCGGCGGTTTGCCCTCCGCCGGCGTGCCGCTTTGCCTTTTGCGGTGGGGGCTGCGGCGCTTGTCGCCGTCGCCGCCATCACCCAGGTGCCCGCGTTGCGGGCGATCGGCGCGGATGTGACCGGCAGCATCGTGCGTCTGACAGGCGCTGTGCCTGCAGACGCCCGTCCGACCGTCGCGGTGTTGCCCTTTGACAATATGAGCGGCGAAACCGAGCAGGCCTATTTCGCCGACGGGCTGACCGAGGACATTATTGCCAGCCTTGCGCGAAATCCCGAGCTTCAGGTGATCGCACGCAACTCGACCTTCGCGCTGCGCGGTCAGGCGGAGGATATCCGCAGGATCGGGGAAAGGCTCGGGGCCGGCTATGTGGTGGAAGGCAGCGCCAGGCGCGCCGGCGACCAGCTTCGCGTGGTGGCACAGCTCATCGACGCGCGCAGCGGCGCCCATCTCTGGTCGCGCACGTACGACCGGCGCGTCGAAGACGTCTTTGCGGTCCAGACCGACCTGACGGCCGAGATCGTCTCGCATCTCGTGTCCTACGTGCGCGAATCGGAGGTATCGAATGCGGCCGAACGCCCGACCGAAAATCTCCAGGCGTACGATCTCGTACTTCAGGCGCGTGACCGCTACAAGCACGGCTCGAAGGATGCCGAGGCGCTGCTGGCCGCGCGTGCGCTGCTTCATCGCGCTCTCGAGCTCGATCCCGGCTACGCCGCGGCGCGCGCCAATCTCGGCATGACTTATATCGTCGACGTCGCACAGAACATCAGCGGCAGGGCAACCCGGGCCGATGTAGAAAACGGTCTCAGCGAGGCGCGCCAGGCCGTTCGGCTCGATCCTAGTCTCGCCGTGGGCTATCAGGTCTTGAGCTTCGGCCTTTCGGTCGCGGGCGACTACGCCGGCGCCATGCAGGCCGCGGAGCGTGCCGTCGAACTCAATCCGAACGATCCGGACAGCCTGATGGCGCTCGCCAAGGCGCAGGTCCGGTTCGGAAGCTATGACGAGGCGGCGCGCAACGCTGAGCGGGCGCGACGGCTCCATCCGATGGCGCCTGAATACTACACCTATGTCTACGGTCAGGCGCTCTATGCCGCCGGCCGCTTCGATGAAGCCGACCAGGTCCTGCGGGAATGCCTGATCCGCGCGCCGCGCGAGGCGGATTGCCTGCTGATCCACACGGCAGTGCTCACCCAGCGTGGAGACGTGCAAAGAGCGCAGCGCACGATGGCACAGCTGATCGACGTGGATCCTCAGTTTTCACTCGCCCGGGAGCGCGCCAATCGCCGCTTCGGAAATTCCCCGCTCATGGACGAATTCCTCCTGCAGCTTGCGGCAGCCAGAGCCCCGGACGTTACAAGCGGGTTCCTTTCCCGGATCCGACGACGACCATTGCTGTAGGTCCGCTCGGTTAGAGCGGGATGGGAGAAAGCGCGTGCGGTTTTCCGCTAGCACCCGAAAAATCAAGAGGGCGGGTTGATACCCCCTCTGCCCTGCCGGGCTACCTACCCGGCAGGGCAGAGGGGGGCGGCCTCGCGCCGCTTGGAGATGCGCCCCCCGCGCGATTCTCGCAGCCATCAAATCAGGCCGATCCGAGCCTCGATCCGTTGCGCCTGATCGCATCGACGGTCAGATGGCTGTGACGGGCAAGCCCGGGAGCACCTTGTCGAGCGTAATCGGAAACTCGCGCACGCGGACACCGGTCGCGTTGTAGACGGCATTGGCGATGGCGGCGCCTGTGCCGCAGACTCCGAGCTCGCCGAGCCCCTTGGAGCCGAGCGGATTGGCCTTGTCGTCGTATTCCTCGAGAAAGACGACCTCCATCTCCGGGACGTCGCCGTTGACGGGCACATGATATTCGGCGAGATCGTGGTTGACGAAATGGCCGTAACGCGGATCGAGCACAGTTTCCTCCATCAGCGCAGCACCAATGCCCCAGGCCATGCCACCGAGGATCTGCGAGCGTGCGGTCCTGGCGTTGAGAATGCGGCCCGCACCGATCACCGCCAGCAAGCGGCGCATGCGGATCTCGCCCGTGTCGCTATCGACTGCGACTTCCGCGAAGTGCGCTCCATAGGAGTGCTGGGAGTAGGTTCTATAGCTTTCCGTATCGCGGGCAGCGGCGACCGAACCGGTGGCCGCAATGCCGTCGGGGGCAATTTCGCCGATGAGATCGGCCAGGCTTACAGAACGCTCGCCGACCCTGACCTCTCCATCGGCGAACTTCGGTCCGGCGAGGTCCTCAGCACGGAACGGTGAGCGGTCACTGGCCCGCGCGACCTCCACGATCCTCTCCTTGAGCGCGTTGCAGGCCTGGTGCAGCGCTGAACCGGCGCTCGCCGCTCCCCAGGAGCCGCCGGAGCCGGCCGTGCGCGGGAAGCGGCTGTCGCCGAGCTCGACCTTGACCGCCGCGATCGGCACGCCGAGGCTTTCTGCCGCAATCTGGGCGAGGATGGTGTAGCTGCCGGTTCCGATATCGGTCATGTCAAGCTCAGCCGTGACCCGGCCCTTTGCATCGATCGTCACCTTGGCCGTCGCCGCGCCGATATAATTCGGTCGAATGGCGGCGGCCATGCCGTAACCGATAAGCTTGCGGCCTTCGCGGATGCGACCCGGGGTCGCGTCGCGGCGTTCCCAGCCGAAACGCCGCGCACCTTCCTGCATGCAGGCGACGAGGTTGCGCGTTGAAAACGGAACGCCGCGCTCCGGGTCCTCGGTCGGCTCGTTGCGGATCCTGAGCTCGATCGGATCGAGGCCGAGTTTTTCGGCGAGCTCATCCATCGCAGATTCATAGGCGAGCATGCCCGGCGCCTCGCCCGGCGAGCGCATCCATTCGCCGCGATTGAGATCGACGGGGACGAGCCGGTGGCGGGTCAACCGGTTCGGCGCGGCGTAGAGCGAGCGGCCGAAGACCGCGGTCTGCTCGCAGAACTCCTCGAAGCCGGAGGTCGCGGACCAGACATCATGGCCGATCGAGGTCAGCCGCCCGTGCCGGTCCGCGCCAAGGCGCACCCGCTGAACCATTTCGGCCCGATGACCGGCATTGGCGAACATCTGCTGCCGCGTCAGCGCGACCTTGACCGGGCGGCGCAGGACCCTCGCGGCGAGCGCTGCCAGGACGGTGTCGGCATGGACGATCAGCTTGGAGCCAAAACCGCCACCGATGTACGGACTGACGATGCGTATACGCTCTCGCGGAATTCCGAGCGTGCTGGCGAGGCCGGCCTGAAAGTTGGCAAGCGTCTGCGCAGAGGTATGGATCGTGACCTCGTCGCCCGACCAGACGGCGAGCGTTGCATGCGGCTCCATGGGGTTGTGGTGCTCGTACGGCGTCCGGTAGGTCGCATCGACCTTGACCGGAGCGGCCGCGAAGGCGCTATCGAAGTCTCCGATTGCGCTGTCCGTCTCGAAACCGGCATTGGTGCGCCGGGGCGTGTAGGCGTCGCTGAGACGCGCCGGAAGATCGAAGGCGCCGCGCCCCTCTTCATAGCGCACCCTGATGAGCCCCGCTGCAGCCCGCGCCGCCTCGAAGGTTTCCGCCACGATGAGCGCAACCGGCTCGTCGTAGAAGCGAACCCGGTCGCTGTTGAGCACGGGTCGGGCGCGGGTGAAGACCTCCGGCACCGTGGGCGTGACCGCCGGACCGAATTCCGGCTGGGCCGGCGCGTTCCGATAGGTCATGACATGAAGAACGCCCGGGGCCCGCTCGGCTTTCGCTGTGTCGATCTCGACGATACGACCCTTGGCGATGGCGGCGCCGAGGATGTAGCCATAGGCGGCCTCATTCACGGCATGCTCATAGGCGTAGGTCGCACGGCCGGTAACCTTGAGCGGGCCATCGATGCGCGCGATCGGCTGGCCGATCAGGCCGTTGCTTGTCTCGGAAGAACGGTTTCCCGGGGTCATGGTCTCTGTCATCATCACACCTCATGCACCTTCGACAGCGGCGGCGAGCGTCTGCCGTATCGTGCGTTTTGCCAGCGGGATCTTGAAATCATTGCCGCCATGCCCCACCGCTCCGGCGAGTGCGCTTTCTGCGGCCTCGGAAAAGGCGGAATCCGCGGCTGCCGCTCCGGCGAGCACATACTCCGCTTCCATCGAGCGCCACGGTTTCGGTGCAACACCACCCATCGCGATGCGCGCATTGCGTATGCGATCGCCGCTCTTTTCGACAACCACTGCGACCGAGACGAGCGCAAAGGCATAGGACGCGCGGTCGCGCACCTTGCGGTAGAGCTGCCGGCCGGGTGGCGGGGGCGGCAGGGTCACGGCCGTGATCATCTCGCCGTGGCCGAGTGCTGTCTCGACATGCGGGGTCGAGGCCGGCAGCCGGTGGAGGTCGCCGATGGGGATTGTACGAGTCGTACCGTCGGGCAGGGTTGTTTCGACCTCGGCGTCGAGCACGGCCATGGCCACGGCCATGTCCGACGGATGCACCGCGATGCAGGCCTCGCTGGCGCCGAGCACAGCGTTCATCCGGTTGAAGCCCTGAAGCGCCGCGCAGCCCGATCCCGGCTCGCGCTTGTTGCAGGGCATGTGGCGGTTGTAGAAGTAGGGACAGCGCGTGCGCTGCAGGAGATTGCCGGCGGTCGAGGCCTTGTTGCGGATCTGGCCGGACGCTCCCGCGAGAAGCGCTTGGCTGAGCATCGGATAGCCGGATAGCAGCCGCGGGTCGGCGGAGAGATCGCTGTTGCGGACCTGGGCCCCGATCCGAAGGCCGCCCTCCGGCGTTTCCTCGATGCGGTCGAGCGGCAGCCGGCTGATATCGACGAGATGCGTCGGCCGCTCGATCTCCAGCTTCATCAAATCGAGAAGATTCGTGCCGCCGCTGATGAACTTCGCGTCGGGGCGGGTCGCCACGGCGGCTGCAGCCGCCTTCACGTTGTTGGCGCGCTCGTAGGTAAAGGGTTGCATCGGCTCACACCTCTTCGGCTGCATCGCGGATGGCGGCGACGATGTTGGGATAGGCAGCACAACGGCAGATATTGCCGCTCATGCGCTCGCGGATCTCCGCTTCGGTCAACGCCGCAGCCGCGGCGGCCACGTCGGCACTTGCATGGCTCGGCCAGCCGGCTCTGACTTCCTCGAGCATTCCCACCGCCGAACAGATCTGCCCCGGTGTGCAATAGCCGCACTGGAAGCCGTCGTGGGCGACGAAGGCCGCTTGAACAGGATGCAATTGGTTGCCGTCGGCGAGCCCCTCGATTGTCGTGACCTCGTCGCCTTCGTGCTGGGCTGAGAGCGCGAGGCAGGAATTGATCCGTCGGCCGTTCACCAGAACCGTGCAGGCACCACACTGGCCGTGATCACAGCCTTTTTTCGAGCCGGTCAGTCCGAGATGGTTTCGCAAGGTATCAAGCAGGGTCGTGCGCGGGTCGAGCTCCAGGGCATGCTCCGTAGCGTTGATCCTCAAGGTCATCGGTATTCTCGCTATCGGCGTCGTGACGCGCGCGGTCGCCACGGTGGCGCTAGCGCTCTGAGCGCCGACGGGCAAGCCGGATGCCAGGAAGAGGCAGGTCGCCGCTCCGCCTTCCAAAACCGCCCGGCGTGTAATCCTGTAGTCCGTTTCAGCCATAAATGATCTCCCAGTCGCAACGGCATGAGCCCGAAAGGTCTCTGCCTCCGGCGAGCCGGCGACTTGCTTTCTTCGACACGTCGGACATGGGAGCGCGAGGGATCGCTTTCTTTCAGGAAACCGGCGGCACTGTCAGGATTCTGGAGGAAACTGCAGCCGGTAAGCCCGCGGCGTGATGCCTTTGAGGCGACGGAACGTTGCGGTGAAGTGGCTTTGGCTGGAAAAGCCGAGGCGGAATGCAATAGTGCCGATTGCCATGTCGGTCGCGCGCAGGAGCCGCTCCGCCCTTCTGACCCGCTCTTCGAGTACATAAGCATAGGGCGGACGGCCGGTCGTTTCCTTGAAGCGGCGTGCGAAGGTATCGAGCGGCATACCGGCGATGGCCGCCACCTCGCTCAGCGAGATATTGGAGGCAATCTGGTCATCAATGTAGTCGCGGACACGCTCGAACGTCCGGCGGCCAAGGCGGCCTGGGTTCCCCGCCGCACGCAGGCTCCCCTCCAGGCCGGCCAGGCGCAAACCGACGAGGGCAACCAGATGCTCGATGTAGACGGTGTCCGGCACGTGGCCGAACGCCATTTCGGTGCAAAGCGATCGCAAAAGCGTGCCGACGACCGCGTCGCTTCTGTTTACCAGAACCGGCATATCACGTAGTCGCTCCAATCCCGGAAGCGCAAGCGCGGGATCAATCCACAGAGCGGAATAGGAGAGGTCCACGTCGCGGTAGAAGCCGACGCGTTCCGCGCCCGCTGGAACAAATGTGAGGACTCCTGGCCGGTCCTGGCCGTCATAGAGGGTCTTGCCCTCGATTCGGATCGATGTCCGGGACGTGCTCCCTCCGTCTGTCAGCACGATCAGATGGTGAGGTGCCGTCCAGCGCATTTCTGCCTCCTGGCAAGCCCAGCGTCGACTGTCGAATATGACGGAAGAGCCAAGCCAGGATGCACTTTGCAGCGGTGCTGTTTTTTCTTCCCGGGTCCGGATACGCCCGTCGCCAAGCAATGGTTTGAATGACATTGCCGCATTCCGTTGGTTGCGTCTGAAGCTGTGGCAGCATGGTTTATCGGAGGGATCCGTCTCCGATACACACGGGGAGTCATAAGAACAACGGTCCGGCCCTAACAGGCACGAATTGCTCAAGAATGTTCAACGATTGGTGACCACTTATGTACTGCAGCCCTTGCGCCACAGAGTCCCCGTCCGTTCATCAGGACTGATCAGGCCCTGAGATTGAGTAGTTCTGCGTTCAATGATTGCTTCTGCGCTTCAGGTATTTTTCATGGCCGCTCCTTCGATTACCACGCCGGCGCTCACGTACTCCCAGAGTGCGACCAGCAACTTGCGAGCCAGAGCGAGCCAGAGCGACGATCATCGGCTGTTTGAGACGACGGCTATTGCGCGTGATGCGCTCCTCAAACCAGAAGGTCAGCGTCGAGTTCGGTTGATGGCGCAGCCATAGTCAGACGAGCTCGAACTCGCATAATGTATCTACGGGAACCTCAAAGAATGACAGGGTCGCAACTGCGGGCCGACGCGCGACGAAGCTTCGATTGCCTTTAGGCGGTGCCGGTCCCCCTTGAAAAATGGCGTTACCGCTGATGCACATAAGTTCCGGGCGCATCATCGATGGGGGGATAGCCTTTTTGGGGTGCGCCGAAGACTGGCGGTGCCACCCGTTCCGGCGCTGAATGGCCGGCGAGCCACTCGACCCAGTCCGGCCACCATGAGCCGTCCTTCGATGTGGCTGTTGCGGCCCATTCGTCCGCACTGACGCTGGAATCGATCTCACGTGTCAATGCGATGCGAAAACCTCTCCGGGGATGGTCTGGCTCGGAGACGATGCCGGCATTGTGGCCCCCGCTTGTCAGCACAAAAGTGACGTCGGTGTCGGTGAGATAATGTATCTTGTAGACGGAATGCCACGGTGCGACGTGGTCTCGCTCCGTCCCGACGACGAACATGGGAACGCGGATGTTCTGGGGGTGAGCCGGGCGTCCATCAACGATGAAACGGCCGGCGGCAAGTTCGTTGTCGAGATAGAGGCGCTGCAGATATTCCGCATGCATCCTGTAGGGCATGTGGGTCGGGTCCGCGTTCCACGCCATGAGATCGGTCATCGGGGTGCGTTTACCGATCAGGTAGTCGTGGACGAGGCGCGACCACACGAGATCGTTGGTGCGCAGCAGTTGAAATGCCCCCGCCATCTGATCGGCGGCGAGACAACCGCTATGCCACATTATGCTGTCGAGAAAGTGCAACTGGCTGTGATCGATGAACAGCGCCAATTCGCCGGGTTCGGAGAAGTCCGTCTGGGCGGCAAACAGAGTGACCGAAGCCAAACGCTGGTCCTCGGTGCGCGCCATCGCAGCCGCCGCGATCGCTAGAAGCGTCCCTCCCAAACAGTATCCCGTTGCGTGGACCTTGCGTTCAGGAACGATGGCGCTGACGGCATCAAGCGCGGCCAGGATTCCCAGTCGTCGGTAATCGTCGAGCGTGAGGTCGCGGTCCTTCGCGGTGGGATTGCGCCAGGAGATGCAGAAAACGGTATGGCCCCGCGCCACGAGATAGCGGATCAGGGAATTGTGCGGTGAAAGGTCGAGGATGTAGTATTTCATGATCCAGGCCGGCACGATCAGGATCGGCTCTGCCAGAACGTCCTGCGTCGCGGGCGCATACTGAATCAGCTCGATCAGGTGGTTTCGGTAGACGACCTTTCCAGGCGTGGCCGCGACATCGCGTCCCACGCGGAACGCTTCCGTCCCGACCGGAGGTTGCTTCATGGCCATCCGGCCGACGTCTTCGAGCCAGTTGCGGAAACCCTGCGTGAAGTTCGCCCCGCCGGTCTCCATTGCCTTGTGGATCACTTCCGGGTTGGCGAAGGGAATGTTGGACGGCGAGAACATGTCCAGCAACTGGCGCGTGGTGAAGGAGACGACGTCCTCGTGGTGCGGCGTCATGCCCGGGACGTTGCGCGTAGCACTGTGCCACCACTGCTGGCACAGCAGGAAAGCTTGCGCCCAGACTGTGTACGGTTGCTTTTGCCAACCCTCCGCGAGAAACCGGTTGTCTCCCGGCAGCGCCTCGATGCAGGGCGGCGCGTCCCGACGCGTGCCGGCTGCAGCCATGTAAGTCAGCAGAAGGCCCCAATTCTCCCCTGCCTTTTCGGCGAGTTCCATGTGCTTGCCGGGAGCAGATGCGAGGTGGATCGACCAGTCGAAAAAGGCGAGTGTCAATGCGGCAGGTGAAAGACCTCCCGTCGCCATTGCACTCAGAGCCCCACGCATCCGATCGATCGCCCTGAATGCTTCGCCGCCCGAGACCTCGACTTCGTATGGCAGCACCGATTGAGCCGCTATCGAGTTGACCGGCCCTGCTTCCGTCGCGCGGTCTGCGGCCAAACCTAGTGTGTCACACGTCTTCATCGCGAACTCCATTCAGCCTTGCCGCCGCAGTCGTTGATGACGATTGATGCCCGATCGCCGACGGGGAATAACGAAGTGTCCTCGATAGCCGGAAGTTTTACTATTTATGATGGTGCGCCGCTTCTCAGGTCTGTGCAAGTCAGCCTTTCGGGCTCCCTCAGTGGGTCTCGAAGGGCACGTTCGGCCCGCCTTGCGCTGTAAGACGGCACATCAACTTGCGCAGAAGAGCAAAAACTCGTCAGTGTTCGGGAGGCGCGGGCGCTGTCTGGCCATGGTGCGAATGTCTCAGAAATCATATCGAACCAGGCGCCCCATACGATAGGGAGCCAGGATGGCGCTAAAGAGCTGCAGTGCGACCTGGGTGGGCGGTGACATCCGCGCCACCTGTCCGGTGTCCCAATCCGAATGGTCCTCGATGAGCATTAGCCCCGGCACCTGCCGCTCGATCTCTGCCGGGTCGTCGAGCGCCCAATGGAGACAGGCGCCGGTGGCGCGGATCGCCGGATTGAAGCGCAGCAGTCGGATTGCGAAGCTGCTATAGGCATCGAAGGCTATCTCGCCCGAGGGAAAGTGGCCGGTGATCCGCCGCAAAACCTGCGCAACCTGGTGTTCCTTCAGATAAGGCAGAACGCCCTCGGCGACGATCATGGCCGGCTTGTCGGCGGGAAGTTTCGCAATCCAGCCGTGCTCGACGATCGAGCAGCCAATCATCGCGCAGTCCGCACGGTCGGGATAGATCTGCTGACGCAAGGAGATGACATCGGGGAAATCCAGTTCGAACCAGCGAACTCCCGGCCCAGGATCTATGCGGAAGATACGACTGTCGAGACCACAGCCGAGATGGACAACGGTGGCCTCCGGGTAGCGCTGAAGGAACGCCTCCGTCCAGCGATCAAGCATATACGCGCGCAGCGCGATGCCGATGGTCATGTCGTGACCAACCTTAAGGTGCCGACTACCCTGATCGATACGGCGCAACGCATCCGCGGCGAAGCGGTCACGCAGCAGCGAATCCGGCATGGCGCTTTCGGCTGCCTTGGCTTGGAGCGTGATCAGCAGGGTCTCCCTTGCGCCGGTGAGGCGGATTTGCTCCCGTTGCATGGCTTCCTCCAAGGTGCCCGGCATCAGGAGGGTACTCTGTTTGCCGCATCAGCAGCAACGACCTTCTTATCAATCGACTGTTCGGAACCGGGAGGCTGACGAACGCTCGGCGCACAAGCAAGGGCTCACAGGCTTTGGAACCAGGCCGTCTTAGCGTACTCAGCGTCCATTCAGCCGAGTTTCGACAGAAATGTGCAAAGCACGTCGTTTTAAAGGACAAGGCAGCCGAACTAGAATATTGTGCAGTGCAGCAGAAGGCAAGCTGCCGCGTAGCACCCATGATCGCCTGATGGTGACAGCGAGGAGGCGAGATGCGATCCCTTTCCGATACACTGGAGCGACTTGCCAGATTTCGTACCAGATTTCGTACAGGTAAGAGGGACGACGTCACTGCGGCAACCTCAACGCTGTCTCGGCTGCAACGCATCGGCCCAAATCCCGGAGCTTTGCAAGCATGGTACCATGTTCCCGTGGGCCTGACGGACGCGCCGGCGTTGGTCGTGGTCCTCCATGGATGTACGCAGAATGCTGCCGGTTATGATCACGCATCCGGGTGGTCCAAACTCGCTGAGGATTTTGGTTTCGCGGTCCTTTATCCGGAGCAGGTCCACGCCAACAACCCCAACCTGTGCTTCAACTGGTTCAACCTGAGCGATATTCGCCGCAGCGAGGGAGAGGTCCAATCGATACGGCAGATGGTCGATGCCATGATCGCCGACCATGGCATCGACCATCGCCGGGTTTACATCACGGGACTGTCGGCGGGCGGTGCGATGGCGAACGCCGCCCTTTGCGCCTATCCCGAGATTTTCGCCGGCGGCGCAATCATCGCCGGTCTTCCCTATGCTGCTGCTACTTCAGTACCGGAAGCCTTCGATCGCATGCGCGGACACGGCATCCCCAATGCGGACAGCCTGCAAAAGCGGCTGTCCGGGGCATCGCCTCATTCCGGTCCTTGGCCGACAATATCGGTGTGGCATGGCACGAATGACCGGACCGTCGCACAGGCGAATGCCAATGCGATTATCGCTCAGTGGAGCGGCGCCCATGGCGTCCCATCCAGCCCCTCGTCGGCGGAAACGGTCGACGGGCACAAAAGGCTGGTCTGGCGAGATCGATCCGGCAGGGACGCGATTGAGCTCTACCTCATAGAAGGCATGAGCCATGGGACGCCACTCGACGTCGCATCGGGCTACGGGCACACTGCGCCGTACATGCTCGACGCAGGAGTCTCCTCTACCCTCCACACAGCGCGCTTTTGGGGCCTGACGCCGTCGTTACAGCGCAGGCGGGAAAGAGCTGACTACGTCAAGTCCACCCGATCAGCTCAGGCAGCCAGCCGATCGCAGCCGGGTCGGCCGAGAGAAATTCAGGCGGTGATTGAAAGGGCACTGCGTTCGGCAGGACTGATACGCTGACACATCGCCGCGTTGCTGTGGCGCGAGGGAGTGTGCTTCGTATAGGCTTGGCGCGACGCGACATCCCGCGCATGCATGCGAAGACAGCTCTAGCTGAGCGGCCGGAGCCCACGCCAGCAGCAGACCTCTGGCTGGTCTGGGTGCGGACGTCTTGCATGGGTCAGTTTGTGACTATCGCCACTGTCTGTAGTGGGTCGAACTTCGCCTCAGCAGGCGAGCGGGCGGCGCTTCGAAGAAGCGCCGCTATTGAGCGCTACAGCTCCACTTGCTCAGAAATGGCTAGGCGTTGTCCACCTCTGTTCCGAGGCACTGCACGGTGCGCTCCAGTTTCTTGTGGCCGAGCAAGAGCTGGACGGCGCGCAGGTCTTGCGCCAGATGTCTACGCGCGAATTAGACTCAACGCCGAAATAGGCGGCCTTCAGCCTTCAATCGTGACGGTCGCGTGACAATCGCGTGACGCGTTCAGTCGCCCCGCCGAGCGGCTCAATGAAGGGGCGACGCTACCTGAACAATCAAAGAACGTTCTGCGCCTCTGTATTGGCGATCTGAAGAGCCTACATGCCGAGTTTGCTCTTGAGCTTGCAGTTGCCTTTAAACGGCTCGATGTTCCGTCCATGTCTGTATCAACGGGGCGGCCGATACCAAGCTCAATCGTATCAGTAAGGTCCGCGGAGAAGCCCGATGAGATAGATATTCTCCCTGACCGAGCCCCGAACAGCGACGCAACATCGATCATCCGCTCATCCGCCGATCGTATCGATCCCGCGACCCGGCAAGTAAGGCCGGGGCGGCAAGATAGAGGATGGTCGCGATCGTCACGACGCCAGTGAACCCGACATGCATTGCAAGCAGTGCGGCGAGGATCGCGCTCAGCACCGACGCACAGCCATTGATCCCCCACGCCCAGGGAAGAAACTCCTGCGAGCGTGCGCCGACGTGGCCAAGGCCGAGGGGGAAAGGCATGCCCATGAAGACGGCGAGCGGCGCTATCAGGAGGAGTGCGATTGCGATCTTCGCGGCATCCGGGAGTGCCAGCAGCCGTTCGAATATCAAGGGCAGGGCGAGCAGGTAGGTGCCAGCCAGGAACGCGATCACCACGACGGCGAGTGTGATGGCGCGCACCGCCGATCCGCCTCCGACCGCCGCCATCCAGCGTGCCGCGACCGCGCTGCCGAGACCTGCGAAGGCGAGGAAACCCGCAAGCACGACAGCGACAGCATAGAGCGGGTGGCCGAGGAACAGCATGAAGCGCTGGATGAAGGCGATCTCGATGAAGAGGAAGGCGAGGCCCAGGGCCAGGAAATAAAGCCCGAAGCGCAGCCGGGGCACGGCTTTCCCGAGTGCGCGCCGGCGAAGCCAGAGCGGCAGCAGGATCAGGACGGCACTGAGGATCGCGGCCTGGGCGAGCGTCGTCACCAGGATCAGGTAGCCCCAGTCGAGCATCGCCGCTCCACCTTGGGTGCGCAGCGTCAGGAGTTCGGGCAGGGCGCGCCAACGGAAAAAGTCGAAGAAATAGGGCCGATTGTCAGTAGCCGGTGCGATATCGAATTTGTAGCGCTCGGTGAAGTCGGCTCGCTCGGGGCCGAGGAGGGCGAGGGCGCCCTCGTAGAGATATTCCTGGTCGAGTTGATTGTAGAGGTTCACGTCGGTCGCCGAGATGCCCGGCACCCAGGAGATGTCAAAGAAATTCTCGCCCGCGAAGCCGCGGATGGCGGCGACGTCCTCGCCTGTGAACGGCGACTTGGCGACGATGAGGGTCGCGGTGTTCCAGCTCCGGATCAGCGCTAGGTGCCGACCGGGCTGGGACACGCCATCCGCTTCGAGCGCTGCGATCGCAGTGGCGAACAGCTTGAGGATGTCGCGCGGCGGCACCCGCAGCCATCGCGTGATGGCGACGACGCCATCCGGTCTCAGTACCGCCAGGTAATCCCGCAGTGCCTCGACGGTGTAGGTGTAGTTCTCATGCATGCTTTGCACGCCGGCCGCGGCCGCGCTGAAGGAGTCGAGGAGCGGCATCTGGATCAGGTCGTAACGCTCGCCAGTGGTCGCAGCGAAGGCGCGCGCCTCGGCCAGATGCAGCTTGACGTTCGGTCGGCTGAAGATGCCGCCGACGAAGCTTGCGAAGCGATTGCGAGTGAGGTCGATCATCTGCGGATTGACCTCTACCGCGTCCACGATATCGGCTCCGGCGCTGAGCGCCAGCAGCACCTGCTCGCCGCCACCAGCACCGAGGACCAGCATTCGCGGCCGCGCAAGCAGCCGGTACGGGAGCGCCGCCGTTGTCCGGTCGAGATAAGCGACCGTCGCCGGATCGCCGCCATAGGCGCTCATCGCCGTAATACTGTCGCCATCGCTGAAGACGGCGAGTTGCGCGGGCGGCTCTTGCACGTTGGCGAGGCTGAGGCCCGGCGCGTAGCGGAAAGGGACGGTCGGGCTCTCGACGACCGTCAGCAGTCCGAGCGGGCTCGATCGCTCCTCGATCACCCGCGCGTTCGGGACTTCGAGAGCCATGCGGAGGCCCTTGTACTCGGACATGTGCGGGCCGGTGGCCGTAAAGGACGGTGGCAGCCACACCGCGATGACCGCGGCTGCAAGCCCGAGGCTGCCCGCGGCGAGCCGCCGATGGCGAGCCGTGCCCTTCGCGGCGAGGGCAGCCGCCGCAAATCCCAGCGCTGCGACGAAGCGCAGTGCGGCAGAGGGAAAGACCAGGAACAAGAGCCCGACGATGCCCAGCGCACCGATCCCGGCGCCGACCAGATCGAAGGCATAGACGCGTCCGATCTGGCCAGGATGGCGGCTGAAGGCAAGGCCGATACAGGTTGCCCCAAAAAAGAACGGCAGGATCAGGAGAGCATAGCTGGCCGCGAGCCAACCGAGCTGCCCCGGATTCCAGACAATCTCGAGCGCGTTGAAGGGCAGGCGTTCGGCACCGGCGAAGCTTGCAACCGCGGTAATGCCGAACAGCGCTGCCGATGCTGCGAAGGCGGCCGGGTACCGTTGCACAAGGGGGCGGCGGGCCAGCGCAACGAATGTACCGCTCGCGCCGAAGCCCAAGAGCGCGATGCTTATGATCATATAGGCAAATTGATGCCACTGAATGATCGACAAGAGCCGCATCAGCAGCACTTCGTGGGCAAGGGTTGCCGCCGATATGAGACCAACCGGCAGCAGGCGCCCCGCTCTCATCGGGCCCTACCGCCCCTCAGCGGCACAAAGCCCACCGGCAGCAGCTGCCGGGTCGTGATGCTTCCATCCCGTCGCTTCTCGACCAGCATGAGAAACTGGGTCGCGAAGGGGCCTCCCACGGGGACGACCATCCGGCCGCCTTTGGCGAGCTGCTCGACAAGCGGCGGCGGGATGTGACTGGCAGCGGCAGTCACCAGGATGCCGTCGTAAGGCGCGTGCGCGGGCCAACCATAGTAACCGTCGCCTACCTTCACCTCGACATTGCCGAAGCGGAGCTCCGCGAGACGGGCGGCCGCCCTTTTGCCCAGTTCCGGTATGATCTCGATCGAGTAAACCTTTGCCGCGTGCGGCGACAGGACGGCTGCCTGATAACCCGAGCCGGTGCCGATCTCGAGGACAACATCGCCAGACCCGACGTTGATCAGGTCGGTCATCAGCGCGACGATGAAGGGTTGCGAGATGGTCTGACCGTATCCAATCGGCAGTGGCCGATCTCGATAGGCCGCACCGCGCAGCTCCTCGGGTACAAACAAGTGGCGCGGTACCTTCGCCATCGTCTCCAGCACCGCCGGATCGATGCCCTGACCCTCGACCGCTGACGGCGCTGAACGGGCGTGCGATTTGATCGTTTCGATCATCGCTGCACGCTCGCTGGGACGATCCTGTGCGGGCGCGGATGTCGAAACCACAGCGGCAGCGCTCGCCAGAACCGCGGCCAGTAACGCTTGGCACTGGGCTAGAGGACGCATGAACTCCCTCCCGGCTATAACGCAAGAGTATAGTGGCGACGGTGGCAATTTTGAACAAACTCGCTTTCTGCTGCTCTCCAGCTTAAGACTTAGGACAAAGCGAGTCGGTGCCGCGGGCGCAGGCGTTGCAGTTCAGCTTGCTGGCGCACCAAGGAGACATCAAAACAAGGTCTCACTCGCGGACGGAGTCCGCGCGGCTGCTTCCCGTTCCGTGCTCAAAAAAAGAGAATCCGCGGGTGGCGATCCACGCGACGAAGAGATCGTCAGCGCTGTACACAGGCTTCTCGATTTTTCCGAAAGCGGTCGCCCTGGCCGGGTTGCCGGAACTCGGGAGCTTTTTATCCCGCGTACGCCTCACATGGCAGCCCACGTCGTGACGGCCGATTGGATTTGTGTTCTCCGTGTGTTGCATGACGCTTAGATGTGGCGTGTCGGGTTCGACGGCGATTAGACGCAATGGACGCAGCTTTCTCGGCGTCAGTTCGGCGGCCTCCGGGGTCGGGTGACGCCCTCGAAAGCGGGGGGGGCCAAGTTCCGCTGTGCGGGACACCGCGAGTCTGCCGAATCGTTCGAACATGGTGTGATCGTACCGACACCAAGCCACGGAATGCGCGAGAGGCCACTGCAGAGGCACGAACCAAATCGAGCGTTTCGCACACGACCTTCGCTAGCCGCGAGACGCTGCAAACACGAGCAGCACGGGTTACAACTACCTGAGAGAACGCGTCTTAGGGGTGCCAGATGTCCTCCGTCGATTCTGTCGCGGCGAAATTACTATCGGCAACATTGATGTTCGATCGAACGTCTTTGGAAGCGCTTGAGGCATTAGCTGCCGAGTCCGACCGTCGGGTCTTGAGACGCGGTGAGGTTCTGCTTCGCGAAGGTGATCCATCGGACATGTTTTTCATCGTGCTGTCCGGTCGCTTTACGGTGCACAAGGTCGTTTCCGCGGACTTGATCGCCGAGATCGCGCAGGGTGAACTCGTCGGTGAGGTCGGGTTTTTTGCAGGACTGCCGCGCACGGCCACCGTCATTGCAGCACGCGATTCGATCGTCCTAGAAATCAGTCGCGACAATTTCGAGAGGGCCGCCGAGACCCTACCGAGTCTGAGAGAGTCGGTCACGGTTTTCCTGGCGCGCCGGTTCGCCACCCAATCTCCGAGCCTGTCGCGTCTCAAGAAAGCCGCCAAGAACCGGACGCTGGCGCTCGTTGCAGCCGGCGGAAGTGGCACTTCACCGCTATTCATCCGGGAACTGCAGCAAGCGTTCGACGCAGTCGCGCGCACTCGGTTCCTTTTCCGGTTTGACATACAGGAAAAGTTCGCGGGTCGTCCGATCGACGATCAGCCGATCCTTAATTGGCTGAACGAACTGGAGGCGGAAGCTGAGTTCATCGTCTATGTCGCCGATGACGAGCTCAACGAGTGGACACAAGTCTGCATTCGTCAGGCCGATGCCGTGCTGCTCGTTGCCAACGCGTCCTGCTCGCCTTGCCCGAACCCGTCCGAGAAGCTGGCGCTGTCGGTCCATCCACCATCGGCCAGCCGTCTGGTCCTCATTCACGACAGGAGATCGGCGGCTGTCGTCGGCACCCCTGCCTGGCTTGATGAGCGTCCCCATATTGGCCAACACCATCATGTCGCACTGGAGAACGGAGCTGACATCCAGCGCCTAGTCCGATTTGTTTCCGGCAAGGCACTCGGCTTCGTGGCGGAAGGTGGGGGGTCCCTCGGTAGCGCCCATCTGGGCGTCTACAAGGCCTTCATCGAAGCGGGCGCGAGCTTCGACTATCTCGGCGGGACAAGCTCCGGCGCGGCGATGATGGCCGGCTTCGCAAGCGGGTTGAACGCGGAGCAGATCGACCAGGGCACGCACAACATTTTTATCAAGAGTCGGGCGTTTCGCCGTCCGACCTTGCCGCATTTCGCGCTTCTGGACCACAAGGCGTTCGATCGGGCCCTTCGGGAGGAATACGGCGAGATTTTGATCGAGGATCTCTGGCTTCCGTTTTTTGCGCTCTCCACGAATCTCAGCAGCCGTCAGCCGCATGTCCACTGTCGCGGCAAGCTCTGGCAGGCCGTTCGGGCGTCCGGCTCGATCCCGGGCGTCCTGCCGCCGTTTTTCACAGCCGACGGCGACATGCTCGTGGACGGCGCCATCATGAACAATCTACCGCTGGAACAGATGAGGGCGCTCAAGGCCGGCCCCAATCTCGTCGTCAGCCTCGGGTCCAGTGGAACGCAGAAATACTACATCGACTATGACCGCATTCCCGGGGCAACCGAACTGGTGGTCGGCTTGCTGAGTCCTTTTGGTCGTGTCCGCCGGCCACAGGTCCCCAGCATGCTTCAGGTCATTGCGGCAAGTATGCTGGCACACCGGCCACAGGATGTCGCGGTAGGCGAAGAGGATGTCCTGGTCTGCCCGCAGGCTTCGAGTACGGTCAGCTTCATGGATTGGAGCCGACACTCAGAGTTGTTTTCGAACGCCTACGCCAGCACGACTCGATGGATCAAGGAACATCTACGCGAGAACGACCCAAAGCTTCGAGCCGTGCTCGGCGTCACGTCTGATCTATGATCGAGGGCTTCTACAAGTCGACGAGGAGACCGTCCACTACTGCATGTCTCCTTAAATCGACCTCGATTTAAGGACAAAGACGTGCAGTAATTCAAAGTGCTACAGCGACCTTTGCGCGTCTAATAAGACGCGCGGCGCTGTAGTTGCGCCTTCTAAGCCGATGTTCGGCCTTTCCAAAGAGAGGACGTCGCGGCCGGCGAGATGGAACCAGACGAGGCGAGGGGTAGGCACGGCGAATCCCCAATCTGTCGCGCGCCGATTCAGTGTTTTAGCTGCTCGTGTGCGCACCGACGCCGTTCCCTCGTGTTGCGTCGCAAGTCCTCGTGACGGGGCAACGAGAGCGCTGCCAGAGCCGCGGCGCGCGGCGATGGCACGCGCCATCACCGCCGGCGTTGCGTGAAATGGTGCGGGCTTCTGGATTTAGGGGCTTGACGGTATTGTCCATGCAGGCGCGTCGACATCGGCCTTATCCAGACACTACAGCTTGTAGCCGATCTTTCGCAGCAGGTCTTTCCGCCACGCAATGTCTGCGTCGGTTTCGACACCTAGCGGTGTAGCGCCATCCACCACGCCGAGCACACCGCGGCCCAGTTCCGTTTGCGCGACGATCACCTGTGTCGGGTTCGCCGTCGCGCAGAAAATGCGGCAGACCTCTGGCACCACACGCACCGCAGCCAGCACGTTGACGGGAAAGAATCCGTCGCCCAGGAAGATCAGGAAAGTATGGCCGGCGCCAATGGCCAATGCGTTATCGCGTGCGAGGGCGAGCACCGCTTCGTCATTACCCGAGCAGCGCACCAGCCGCTTGCCGGAGGCCTCGCAGAACGCCAGCCCGAAGCGGATCCCGGGGACCGCACCCACCAGCGCCTCGTGAAGGTCTTCCACAGTCTTGATGAAATGCGACTGGCCAAAAATGAAGTTGGCGGCGTCCGGCTTGACGATGGGCACGACAGTGAGTTCCATCGCTGCGCTCCTTCAACGTAGGCAACGCAATGGTAGGTAGGCCCACGCAAGGTGATTTCAAGCCGCCACATGCGGCCGATTCCCCCCGCTGCCGCCTCGGCTTCCTCGCGGATCGACCAACACAGCGGTAGGCGCAGACACAGGCGAAGTTCCTAATCGTAAGGATGGCGACACCACTCGTCGATCGCCGTGTGAAGCGCGACGAACTCGGCTTCGTCGGCCGTAGATTCGAGGGCATCCGGCGAGTTGCCGGGCGCGATCTCCAATATTCGCGCGGCCTCCGATCTCGCACGTCCGCATGGAACCCTGGGGGTGCTACCTCCCGCGCGTCTAGGGGGTAAAGACCTCGTTGGCGGTGGAAGCCGAACCGCCTGGCGTCGGTCCGCCGCCGACAACGAATATCCGGCCATCGACCACGGCCGCCCCCAAGCCGTGCCGCGCCGTCGGCATAGCTGCAAGGCGTTGCCAGGCGTCGCTCACGGGGTCGTAAGCCTCGACCGTGTCGAAGGTAGCCTCGGGCGCTTCGCCGCCGACCACAACGATGCGTCCGTCGATAACGGCCGCCGCGATCCCGCTGCGCGGCGTCGGCAAGTCGGAGCGGCGTTCCCAACGGTCGCTTGCCGGATCATAGACCTCGTTGGCGGCCAGGTTGCTGGCATAGCTGCCGTCGATGCGGCCACCGATTGCATAAAGCCGCCGGCCGACCACGGCGATCGCGAGATGGTCGCGCGGGGTCGGAAGAGCCGCACGGTTCGACCAAGTGTCGTTGGCGGGGTCGTAGACTTCATGCGCAGGCGCATTGCGTCGATCGTCACGACCGGCGCCCGGCTGCGCCGCCGTCGCGTTGCTCAGCAGCATCCAAACAAGAAGGAGCGTGAGGAACGGGCATGTTGCGGGTACTGACACATTGAGCCTCCTCGCCGGTGCCAGAAAAGGGACGGGCCAAAGGCGCCTCCGGAGAACCACCCACCGAAGAATACTTGAAAGGTTACGGCGACCCACAGACCCTGCGTTTGGAAATCTACGCTGGAAATCGGCGCCGTACCTCCTTTGATGCGGCCTTTAGCCCTTTTGCGCACAGCCGTCGCCCGGTCAAGCCGGTGCCGTCATCGGCGTGATACGCACCGGCCGACGATAGGCGCCCCAGTCACCCGGGTGCGGCTCGAACACGCCTGAGCAACGCGTGCCGCAGCGGTGGCAGCGACCCTCTGCGTCGAGAGCCCAGGATAGCAAGCTGTACCAGTCGCGGGCGATCAGGCATGCGCCGCAGGCATGACACCAGGTGCTGCCGCCGACGTCGTCGTGCACGTTACCGCAGTACACGTAACGCAGCCCGTTCCGGAGGCCGATGCGGCGCGCCCGTGCCAGCGTTGCGGGCGCGGTGGGCGGTTTGTCCATCATCTTCCAGTCGGGATGGAAGGCCGTGAAGTGAAGCGGCACATCCGGGCCAAGTTCTTCCATGATCCATTGTGCCAGCGCCTCGATCTCCGTCTCGGAATCGTTCTCGCCGGGAATGAGCAGCGTCGTGATCTCGAACCAGACGGAGGTCTCACGCTTGAGATAAACAAGAGTGTCGAGCACCGCCTGGAGATGGCCGCTGCAGACGCGCTGGTAAAAGCGCTCGGTGAAAGCCTTGAGATCGACATTGGCCGCATCCATGTGGCGGTAGAATTCGATGCGTGGTTCGGCGCAGACATAGCCGGCCGTAACCGCGACGCTTTTGATCCCCCGCTCATGGCAGGCATCGGCCACGTCGATGGCGTATTCATGGAAGATGACGGGGTCGTTGTAGGTGAAGGCAACGCTGCGGCAGCCGAGATCTGCCGCCGCACGGGCGATCGCCGCGGGGGAAGCGGCGTCGGCAAGCGTGTCGATCGCGCGAGACTTGCTGATGTCCCAATTCTGGCAGAACCGGCAGGCGAGATTGCAGCCGGCCGTGCCGAACGACAGGACGGCGGTTCGCGGCAGAAAATGGTTGAGCGGCTTTTTCTCGATCGGATCCGCGCAGAAGCCGCTGGAGCGGCCGTAGGTCGTCAGCACCATCCGGTCGCCCTGGCGGGCGCGGACGAAGCAGAGCCCCTGTTGCCCCTCATGCAACTTGCAAAGTCGCGGACAGAGGTCGCACTGAATGCGCCCATCGCCGAGCGCGTGCCAATAGCGGCCCGGCACAATCGACGCGTCCGGCGGCTGCAGATCCGGGCGGGCAGAGGTTGTGGCGTTGGGGATTGCGGACATGCTCGCATGATAGACCTGTCATGCCATCGTGCAATGGGTGATGGGCCGCTCCCGCAGGAGCGTGTGCCCCCCGGCGATCGTCGATGGCGTGGAAAGATCAAGGGCCGGTTACCGCTGCCCCTGGAACGGCCGCGTCGGCCGCGTGGCAGACACGAAGTTTGCCGTGGGAAATGCACAATGCCGACGCGGCCGTTTGCCCGCGGCACGTGACCGGTGTCGCCAGTGGCGCGCCTGAGGCAATCCGACGCTTCAGCGGGTCGGCTTCAGATGGCCCCCTATAGGACGACGGGGTCCGGCGGACAGCCGACTTCTGGTAACCCATTAGGCGGATGCTTGTTGCACGATCCTCGCGACGAAGTCAGGTTCGCCGCCAGTGTAGAATTTCCAGTCGCCGGTTGCCTCCGCTGCCAGTTTGCGCTTCAGCGCGGCATATTCGGCAGTGTCGTCCGGGTGAGCACGGAGCCAATCGCGAAACAGCATGCGTTTGAAATGCGTGAGGTTTTCTGGTCCGCAGAGGTAGAGCCGAGTGCCATAGGAGCCGTGACTTGAAGCCATTGCTGACTTCGGTGTTTCCGATCGATGATGCCGTGAAGGCGTTTGAGGCGACCGGAGCCGTTCGATGAAGGTTCAGCTCGCCTTCTGAGTGACTGGTGAGCAAGTGAAAAGGAGCGAATTCGGCCAAGGCGCCGGCGACCAGACATCGCATTTGCCGGAGTTTGTAATGCAGACGCGGAAATCGGGCTTATCGGCCTCGGCGTCATGGGGTCGAACCTCGCGCTCAACATCGCGGAAAAGGGCAACAGGATCGCGGTCTTCAACCGCACGGTCGAGGCGACGCGCAAGTTCTATGCGGAAGCCGACGCGCCCAAGGAGCAGATCGTTCCCTGCGAGACGATCGAGGAATTTGTCGCCGCCATCCGCCCGCCGCGGCCGATCATCATCATGATCAAGGCCGGCGAAGCGGTCGACCAGCAGATGGAAATCCTGAAGCCCTATCTTGCCAAGGGCGACATCATGATCGACGCCGGCAACGCCAATTTCCGCGACACGATGCGCCGTTTCGAGGCGCTGAAGGACTCCGGTCTTACCTTCATCGGCATGGGTGTCTCTGGTGGTGAGGAGGGCGCCCGTCATGGTCCGTCGATCATGGTCGGCGGTACGGAAGACTCCTACCGCCGTGTCGAAAAGGTGCTGACATCAGCTTCTGCATCCAGTAGCTTCAGCTCATGTATCCAGTGCGACCGATTCCTGACAATGGCGTAACGGCCGAACCTACCATCGCAACTGCTGGGGAACAGCCCAGTAATTCCGTGGTCTCAATCACGCCGCATGTAACCCTTGAAGCTCAGGAAAGCGCCCAACGCACCGGTTAGCAGCGCGGCGACTATGGTAGAGGCGCGGCCGCCATAGATGGTCGAGCCAACCGCAATCGCGACCTGCGGCAAGGCGATACGCATGATGCCACCGATTGTCATCAGCCAGCCCAGCACGGTGATGATCACGCGCCAGTCCATTTGCCATCTATTGTGCAGGTTGACGATTGCGAGGCCAGCCAGCAGCGAAAGCAATCCGGACAGATAGAACAGGGTGCCGGGGCGCAGCGCCTCCGCGATCATGGTCTCGTACATGCCGAGATTGATCAGCATCCCGATCGCGACCGCGACGAATGTCGGCCCCAGGAGTCTGGCGAGAAATAACGATCGTTCCAAGAGGCATCTCCGCTCCGCGCCGACTGATCAATAGGTAGGTGTAGGGACCAGTTCGTAAGCGCCAGACCATCGAACCCAACTAATGCGTGCGCGCTTTATTCCCTTGAGAATCAGGGCGCGTGTTCACGCTACCTTCCCTTCCCGGATTGACCACTCTGATTAGTGCAGATGGAAGGGATCAGTTCGAGCGGACCATCGTCGCCCACATCATCGATCTCATCAGTTTGCGTCCCGTCCAGGCGATGCTTGATCGCCAGTGCATAGATCGTGCAGAGCGCGTTGGCATTGTTGAGATCAAGGTCAGTCAAGGCCAGCAGCGAGGCTCGGACAAGCGTCTTGCTGGAGTTTTCGGGGATTGCCTCCGGACGAGACCGTAAAGTTCGTCGTCGGAACGGCACCACGTCGCTCCTTCGACCAAGGCTTCGTATACTTTTCTCCGCGTCGAACCCATATCGAAACCCTTTCATGGTGGCGGATGGTTGCAGCCAGCACGGCAACAAGAAATCGTTGCACAGAGCGCCGACCGTGGCAGTTTCGCAAGGCCGCGCAAGACACGATCCCGCCAACCCTCGCCGGCAGCCTTGACGCTGCCGGCGATGTGATGAAGCACTTATTTATGTTGATCTTCGTCGCGAGAAGTTGACGCTTTCGACGCCGGTCGGCGAGCAACCGGCTCAACCGATCCGGCAGGCTTAGCCGCTTCAGCAAGCTCAACACGTCTGTTAGTGGCCGCCATCTCGGCGCGCGCCTCGGCCACGAGATCCTCGTAGCCTTCACCCAGTTCCGCGACCGCGACCCGGCCTTGATGATAGGCAACCAGTCCGGCCTTCAAGACGGTCTTGATCATCGGCCGCACGATAGGAACAATGATCGGCCTCAGCACGAGTGCTCCAACGCCGATGGCAACGCCAGTGACTACGTTTGCCTTAAAAGCGTCTTCGAGTATCGCCATGTTAGGTCTCCCTATGCGCCCCTGAAACGCGTCCGTGGTGATCAGTGAAACGCGAGCCCCCGTTGGCTTCGTCGTCGTTTTCAGACGGATACTGCCGCGCCCCGCGTGTGGCGCGGCGCTTGTCACAGGAGTATCACAATTGGCTTATTTAGAATCAACTGAAAACGCTGGTCACCGGCGCGAGGCGCGGAATCCAGTATGTGAGCGCCTTGCTGTTTATCGCAGCCGCGCCGGTTTGACCTGATGACGTCCCACCATCGGATTGAGATTCCGATCATGTCGATGTCCAACGCATCAATTCCGGCATTCGCGATCGGTCTCAATACGCTCTCGGCGCTGCTCGACAAGGCGGAGGCCCATGCGGAAGGGAAGGGGATCGATCGCGCGCTGCTTCTTAACGGGCGCCTCTTCCCCGATATGTTCGGTGGCCGATGGGGCCTGGGTGAATGTCAGAGACAGCCCGAACGGGCGTCATAAAACCGAACGCTCGGGCCGCTAAAATTCACTCCAAACAAGGGAGGAAAGAATCATGGCGCGCATTCCCGAAGGATTTTCCACCATCACGCCGCAAATCGTGGTCTCGGACGCCAAGAAGGCAATCGATCTTTACCAGAAGGCACTCGGCGCCCAGAGCATGGGCGTCATGACGGTGCCTGGCAGCGACAAGGTCGTGCATTCCGCACTAAAAATCGGGACTTCTGTCCTTTTTGTAACTGACGAGCTCGAACAGTTTCCGCGAAAGGCTCCGAAGGGAACCGATTCCTGCGCGTTCTATCTCTACGTCGATGATGCCGACGCCGCCTACAAGAAGGCGGTCGATGCGGGCATGACGTCGCAGTCCGAGCCGATGGACATGTTCTGGGGCGACCGCACGGCCGTCGTCAACGACCCGTTCGGCTACAACTGGACCTTCGCCACTCACGTCCGCGACGTACCCGAAGACGAGATGATGAAGGCGATGGAAAGCATGATGGGCTGAGCGCGACCTGATCGGCGAACGCGTCAAATCCGGGCTCGCCGCTGCCAAGGCGCGCGGCAGAAAGCTTGGGCGACAGCATGGCCGACGGCCAAAGTCGGACAGGCTCGCACCGAAGGTACAGGCACTCATCGCGAAAGGACGCAGCCCTCGCTGGATCGCCCGCGATCTGGCGATCAGCAAGACTACGGTTGCTGATATCGCCAAGCGCGATCGCGCGAGCGGCGAATGACGCAATTGTTCGGATTCCCGCCACTCGGCGGTCAGATGCAAAGGACTGGAGCGGGTGGTGAGCAGTCACCCAAGGCTGGCACTTGAAACGGCTGAATTGCACCCAGAAGCGGTCGTCACCAAGCTGATCGCCGAATGACGTGTTCCGGGCCGGCAGCAGACTGTCCGCTGAAAGGATCCGCGATGCGTAAAGCGGACATCTGAGTACTCGGCCCTAGCGCCTGGAAACGGCCCGAAGCATGCGTAATCGGGCGGTCCCACGAGGGGCAAGCTCCCAGTACAGTCCCGGTGCAACCGAGATGAAGGGAGATGACGATGTTCTATGCTGCGTTGGACGTGTCACTGCGCTCAGTGGCGATCTGCATTATTGACGAAACCGGGAAAGTCAGACTTGAGCGGTCGGTGCCATCTGACTTGCCAGACCTTGTTCGCTGCCTGAACGATTTCGGCGAACAGATTCATCAAGTCGGGCTTGAGGCTGGTACGCTCACTCAGCACTTAACCTACGGCTTGACGGAGGCTAGTTTCGATGTCGTGCGCATGGAGGCGCGTCAAGTCAATGCCGCTCTTTCGGCCATGCGGAACAAGACTGACAAGAACGACGCCCGTGGCATAGCCCAACTGCTGCGATCGGGTTGGTACAGCCGGGTGCTTGTGAAGAGTGTCGAAAGCCATTACATCCGTGCACTCCTCTCCAGCCGCAAGGTCATGCAAAGGAAATGCATTGATCTTGAAAACGAGATTCGCGGCCTCCTCAAAGTCTTCGGCGTCAAGCTGCCGATGCGGCTGCGAGGTGGCGCATTCGAAACGGCTGTCCGCGGCACAATCGAAGGCGATCCGGCGTTGAGCCACGCGTTACTCCCGCTGCTGGAAGCTAGGCAAATGCTCCTGGAAATCTTCCTCGAACTCGATCGACGAGTCCGAAGGGTCGCGAAGCGAGACGCCGTCACCGCGCGGTTTATGAGTGTTCCTGGTGTTGGGTACGTAACGGCCTTGAGCTTCAAGGCTGCGGTTGATGATCCCGCGCGCTTCAGAAGTTCGCGTACCGTCGGCGCTCACTTCGGATTGACGCCGCGAAGGTTCCAGTCTGGCGAGAAGGACAACCCTGGTCGCATCTCTCACGCCGGAGACGCCGACGTGCGGGCGACACTTTATGCCGCCGCCAATGCGATGCTCATGCGCTCGATTGCCTGGAATAGCTTGAAGGCCTGGGGCGTGCGGCTGATGAAGACCAAGGGACGCCGACGAGCCATCGTAGCCGTCGCCCGAAAGATTGCCGTCGTTCTGCATCGCATGTGGATTGACGGTACAGAGTTCCGGTTCGGATCGGAGGCTGCAGCATGATTTAACACCGCCCTCGAAACCGACCCTGGCCGGATCGTCCCATGCGGACGACGGGATGGATGAAGCCGAGTATGACTGCTGCGCTTCGAGCGCGCCCCAAAGCGAGGCTCTCCAGACCCTGATCCCATGCATGCGTGCAGCGGCTCCAAACGCGAGGGGCAAACAGACTGCGAAGAGAAGCGTGACCCGCGTGAACGATCAGGCCAACGAAGATCAGAAAGAGCTTGACCCAAATGCCCGATTAGAGAAGCGGCCAACGTGGAAGTACGATGCCACCCATCGCCATCGAGAACACAACAATCCACGGCTGAGCCTCCCAGACAGCCAACACGATGAACCCAGTCAACGCGAGCGCAAAACCGTCTGAAATTGAGCACCGCGCTGGTCCACACGTGGGTTATAAAGAGGCGCGCCGAGAATGCCGACTACGGCAGCGTTCGCGCCACCCATGGCGGCTTGAGCCACCGGGCGCTTCCGTAGGCTGTCCCAGAACGGCAACGCGCCCAAGAGCAGCAAGAATCCAGGCAGAGAGATCGCGACTAAGCAGATCGCTGCGCCAAGCAGGTCATCGGGGCCAGCCCCCATGACAGCGCCGAGATAGGCGGCGACCAATCTAGCGCTCTGCGGTTCGACGCTCGTCTAACGCCAAGTTTTTTGAGATATTGAGTATTCGGCAGATCGCCCGATCTACCCAATTATTGAGGGAGGATGTCCTATGCCACTGTTCATAACCACAGGGTGCTATTCAGCCACATCTGCGAAGGGAATGATTGACAATCCAACGAACCGAGAAAAGGCGGCCCGTGCCATCATGGAAGCGGCAGGCGGGAAACTGCATTCTTTCTATCTCACGACCGGCGAAACCGACTGGATGGCAATCACGGAATTCGACGACGGTGCTGACCTGATCCCGCCGCTTCTCGTCGTCGCCGCATCGGGGGCAGCATCGAATATCAAAACCGTACGAGCATATACGGGCGCGGAATTCAAGGCGGCCCAAGAAAAGGCGGGCAAAATCGCATCTTCCTACAAGCCCCCGGCAAAATAAGCAGACCACTGGTTGAAACATCGCTGGCAGCGGATCGAACCTCCGCTGCCAGAAACGATGTGCTGCGCGCAACGAGGCCGCATTCGAGCGCGCGGTCAGTTCGATCGCCGCATGCGCCCGCGAGTTGCTCGATTCGCTGGAGACCTCTCAACCCCCTCGCGATCGCGAGGAAGTAGCTGCAAAGGCGCACGCGAGAACACCGATCCGGTCGCGTGAGAGAGTCCGTCACGATCAGGAGACCTCAGTCAGGTCTCAAGTTATCAGCCTGGGCCATCGTCTGCAGTCGGCGCACAGAGGCCGCCTCGCTGATCCACTGAGATGTCTGCTTCCGGGATGTCACTGAGGTCGATGCTATGACTGATATATCTCCACCTAGGAGTGCGTTTCGCATTGTGCAGTAGCTCGCTGGATGTGGCGAACCCGCCGAATATCTGCGTCAAGCGTCGTTCTTCCTCCTGGCACAAGCGCTGCCGTCGGCAGAACTCGCGGATCGACCACACTTTCGTGGCGGTTTGCTTGGAAAGTTTTTCGCCTTCTACGCGCTCAACCATCTTGCTCCTCCCAAAGCGATGGGCGTCAGACTATGCTACCAAAGCCTAATAAAGCGAGGAATAAACTAAGTATTACTTATTGCCTGGCGCTGCCTCGTCCGGCGACGCAGCATCATACGACCAGATATTTTTATCAGCCCCGCAGATTGGCAGAAAGCCATAGTTCTGAAGCCACTCGCGAACGAGTAGGCGGATTGCCTCGTCTCGGGTCATCTGCAGTTCTTCGCAGGCCAAAGCGAGCGCCAACTCAACGTCATCGTCGAAGAGCATTGCCCTCCCTGCGCATTACAACCACAAGATTGAGGCTCTCACAGCATGGGTTGCAGTCAAGGATTACGGAGTATGCTCAATGGGATAAGGGCAAATTGGGCTAAGACTTCTGGCCCATTTCTATGTCGGACAAAAGTCCTAGAAGATCTCAAATGGGTACAGAAAGGGCGGGCTGCCCGACCCTCGTGCCGTCATTGCATCCGCGTCAGCGGCGAGATGGGGATCTTTGGACGCGATCGGTCGGTCGCTCGCTGTGTGGCGAAAGGTGGTTCAGCTTGGCAGTCGAGGGCGGAACCGGCTGTCTGACGACCAAACGCCGCGTGTTCATGTGGGTTCAATTGGATCAAGAATATTCGGCGGGATGTTCCGCGCACGCACTGCGCGCCGCGACTGGATGCTGTCGGGGGATCGTCGTCGCTCTGGGAGAAGCCTTGAAAGGACAAGGCTTCTCCTGCAATCGAATTACCTGTTCAATGCGTCCTTGAGTGCCTTCGCCGACCCGAAGGTCAGCTTCTTTGCGGCGGCCACCTTGATTATCGCGCCCGTCGCGGGATTGCGCGCCTCTCGCTCCGGCGTGTCCTGTCGGGTAGGAACGACCCGTTGCCGGGTCGCTCCTCCCTAAGAACCGTACGTGCGAGTTTCCCCGCATACGGCTCAAGCCTCCACTAAGCCCTGTTTGACCAGAGCCGCCAGTTCCTGTCTATCGGCAGAGTGTGCGGTTTCCCCAGGCCGATCCGTAGTTTCCGACGGCAGACCACGCCTTGCGGCGAAGTAGCGGTCCCACATCGGATTGAACGGATTCGCTTCGGCTCGGATTTTGCAGTGACGACGAATAGGAACGTCGGATGCATGGAGTAGCCGCCGGAACGTGATGTTTCCGGCACGATCCTTCACTGCTGCGCGGAATACCCAGTCTCGCGTGCCTTCGCGGGCGAAGTAGCGATGCTTCACCCACCGACGTGGCTTATCTGGGTGCCTGCGACATGCCCACTGCCAGAGACACTTCCAGATGAGATGCTCGACCTTGCGGAAGGTCTCCTTCGCCACCTGGTTGTGATGATAATTGGTCCATCCCCCGATGACCGGGTTGAGCCGCATTATCAGATGCTCCTGCTTCGCATCGGCGGCGGCCTTGATGATCGTTCGGATCTTGCGCATGAACGCCGCCACGTTCTTCTTGGCGGGCTTGATATGGGTGTGTCCATCATATCTACGCACGTTCCAACCGAGGAAGTCGAAGCCTTCCTCGACCCGCACGATGCGAGTCTTTTCCTCAGACAGAGACAGACCTCGTTCTGACAGAAATTCCTCGACCAGAGACTTCGCCTCTTCCAGCACTTCTTTCGAAGCACCAGTGACGACGAAGTCATCGGCGTAACGTATCAAGTGCACCTTGGTCCGAATGTTTCGGCGTCGCGGGCCATAGTGGTCCCGTAGCATCTTTTCCATTCCGTCCAAGGCCATGTTGGCGAGCGTGGGCGAGATTATTCCACCTTGCGGCGTTCCCGCTCGTGTCGCGTACCAATCACCATCCTGCATGTAGCCGGAGTCCAGCCATTTCCGGAGCACCGCCTTGTCCGTAGGGATGTTGGCGATGAGCCAGTCCTTGCTGATTTCGTCGAAGCAGCCAGCAATGTCTGCGTCCAAGACCCATTCCGCCGTACCACGCCCGCGCAGTGCAATGTAGCACTGACGAGCCGCATCACGGGTCGCTCGAAACGGACGGAAGCCGTACGAGTTTGGGTCTGCCGTGGTTTCCGCAACAGGTAGCAGGGCGAGCAGGTGAAGTGCCTGCATGGCTCTGTCCTTCATCGTCGGAATACCCAGCGGACGGAGCTTCTCGCTGTTTGCCTTCGGGATATATACCCGCCTCAACGGCAGAGGGCGGTACCCACGCCGTTTGAGCGACAATAATCCTCTGACGCACTTATCCGGTGTGTCCCAGATGATCCGGTCCACTCCGGGTGTCCTCTTGCCCTGATTTTCGGTAACCCGTTTCACAGCAAGCGCCTTGCCGCTGAACGAGTGGGTCAGTAGCCGCTGCAAGGCTTGCACCTTGCCCCAGCGACCTTCCCGAACTGCCTTCGCAATACGCATCTGCAGCCGTCGCACGTGTTGGTAAGCCTTGCGCCAGTCGATCTGGCCCCAACTCACCGTTTCGCGGGAGGCCGCACCAGTCACTGTTGTGACCGCCATTTGCCTGTCCTCCTCCGAGGGTTCTGCACATTCTCTCGCGACGAGAGACCCGTCAGAAGTCTGCTCCCTTTCGGGCGGGGTGATGTTGGCAAGCCGCAACCCCTATCCGGATCATTACAGCCCGGCGTTCGCTTTCTCCGACATCCTCTGCCCGCACCCCCAACAGCTTTCCTTGCGGTCGGCCTGCCCGCTGCGGGGCGGAGATACGGGTTTACCGTGTTTCACCTAGATAACGTGGGCGGGTTAGATCCTGCCTATCCGCCGGCGGTCCTGTTGTCCGTGTGCCTCCAAAATCAAGGGAGACATCCGACCGCGCACCTTTTGGTCCAAGCCTGTCAGCATCTTTGGCTTGTCAAATTTCACGACGTTTATCAGCAGTTCATTTCCATTGATCAATACCACCCAGCCTAGCGCCCCATCCGCGCTGATGCTCGCAGAAGATACCTACGCCTCACGGTCTCGGCATGGCCCGAAAGCCCGGCTACATTGTCCCGGCAGCTTCACACCGGACCGTTACCAGTCCCGCATGTGCCGGTAGGCTACTGATGACGGAACATCAGGTTTGTCCCAGAATATAACTCCTGTACAAACAATTACTTAGGCGACTATCACGTCGCACTGACCCTGAACTTCCCGAATCCTGGAATCGATGTCTCGGCACCGGACGTCGCGGCTGCGGTGATGGCGGCAAAGACGGCCTCGACGATCGCCTTACTTTGTGCCTTGGTCAGGCTGTGATCGGCTGCGATCTTGTCTGCAATTTCGTTGGTTGTAGTCATGGTTTACCCCTCTTTTTTGACGACCGCGATACTTGTCAGTTTGAAATCCTTTGTCACCGGGCCGACCTGCTTCAAGGTCTGAAAGAATAGGATTTCCACAGGTGCTTTTGAATCGCCCTGCCGGTTGAGAATCCATTCGGGGTTGTCGGATTGATGGACCGCCTGCAGCCTGCGGACGTGGGTCAGAGGGGCGGAGACGAAATCCGCCACCACGAACAACCTCGCGGAAAATCGAACAGCAGGTTTTCGCGTTACCGACGGGTTCAATGCTTACCAACCGGAAGGAAGTGCTCCCGCGCCTGCGAGGCGAGCCCTAGCCACGCCCAGTCGCAGATGGACGGTAAGCCCACGAAATCTAGGTAGTCCTGCGGAAGGCGATGTGGGGAAATTGGGGGAGCCGTACCGATGCGCTCGACCGGGTCGGCGCGTAGCGTGAGCCTGCCGCCATGGGAATGGACTGCCGGTTACGACCCGTGGGCTCGCTGACTCTGACGCGGAGCTGAAGCCTTTCTGTGACCGACCAGCCATTTGTCACGGCGTGTCGATCCGAGCGCCGGCGAGAGAGGTTCGCGCCCATGCACGCGTTCACGAAGCAAATTGTGCCCTGGATTTTCAGCGCAATCGCATCGACGACCCTGGCGGCATCAGCAGGACAGCCGGTACAGCCCGACGTCAATTCTGGCGGCGCGTCGAAACAGATAGTCTTGCCGGGCACCAGACTCATTGTCGAGCCCAATGCCTTCGTTTTCGGGTCAGAGCCCAACCATTCGCGGCAGGCTGCGGTGAAGGTGATCGCGGCGTGGCTTTCGTCGGAATTCGGTCTTCCGCTCATCGACGAACCGCCTGCGATCGAATTCGCGTCCGCCAAGCGCATGATCCGTCTGCGCTATCGGGACGTGCCGTTGGATCGATGGAGAGAGGCTCTGCCCATCTGGACACGCCTAGCGAACGGAGCCGACGTCATGGCTGTTTACGATGATGAGGCAAGAACGGTCTATCTGCCGGACGGGTGGACGGGGAAGACGCCGGGGGAGTTCTCCGTGCTTGTGCACGAAATGGTCCACCACATTCAGAACGTGGCAGGATTGAAGTTTGCATGCGCCGAGGAACGCGAGAAAACAGCGTTCGAAGCGCAGAAACGATGGCTTGGTCTGTTCGGCAGCGACCTCGAGGCGGAGTTCGGGCTTGATCCCTTCACAGTGTTGGTCCGTACAAACTGTTTGTATTAATACTCGATCTTCTGTTCGTGACCTGGGATAAAGGCTTCTCTTTGAGCAGGGGTTTCCGACCCTCGGCACGTCCGCTTCGGAATCAAGGCGTACCCTAGGAAGCGGGGCTATATCGATCTCTATCCCGAAGGCCGGATGGTCTCGTATGCTGGGCGTCGTCTACTGCGTGCTGCGGATAAGCCAGCAAGGTTTCACGGCAACCTTCATCAACCGAACAACTTCTTCGCCCAGGCCGAAACATCATCGCCGCTGCTCACGTCCGGCCGCACGATCCCGTCGATCATGAAGGTCGGCGAAACGTGGATGCCGTTCTGTCGAGCATATTTGCAATGCCATTTGATTTCCCGGTCGAGATCCGGGATTGCGAACGCGTCCTTTAGCCTGACACCGCTACGGCTTTCCACGCGCTCGATGACCTGGTTGGGCGTAACGTCCATATTCGGTCCGCCGGCATGATCGATGAATTCGAACTCTTCCCGATGCGCCGCGACTGCGGCGATGACTTTCTTCGCGGTCTCCTTGCCACCCTCAAGTGTCGAGGCCGCGATGATGCAGCGAACGATGACGCCGGAATACATATGCCAGGGCTGCGACTGCAGGCGGATCTTAATGGTGACCTTGTCCTCGCCGGCCTGATCGAGAAGAAGGTCAAGCTTGTTAAATGCCTTAGCCGAGTAAGGATCGGTCGGTTCCAGAAAGACCTCGAACAGGCGCGGACCGGTGCCCCAGGTGAGTGGATCGGCGTGCCAAGCTATGTTTGTCATGCGATTTCCCTCTTTTTCAAAGCCGGCTGGGTTTCTGATTTCGCTTGTCGCTGAAGCGTCCATGGGGCAGAGCTTGAGGTAGGCGGCTAGACGGTCGCCTGTAGAGAAGATCACGGCCCATTCTTTGAAGCATTCGAACTTCAACGAAGAGTGGCTAGCTGATGAGTCCAACTAGCATTCAGCCAGATTCCCAGGACGTTGACCGTCGGCACCTACCAACCCACGCGTTGCCACTGATGCTCTCATAGGTTGAATAGAAAAGCGAGTCGGTTCTTGCTTAGGCGAACGGGCTCCTGTCTGGAAGGCGGGACTTCCCCGCCGCAATCTGGTCAAGAGTCCACGCCGCTCTGCATCGAGTTGAGAATGAGCGCGATCGCTATGGCTACGGCATTGTGAAACATCCGCCGAACGCGCTATTAGCGCGGCGGCGATTTCAAATAATCTAATCGCAGCTTTCGGCTCGAGCCCCACAGACGCGACGACGCTCTGTCGGATAGTGCCTTCGCAAGGAACGCCTTCGCGTCCGAGCCTACACCGCGCGAGGCGCTCGTCCGTTGTCGTCGCGCTGCATGCATGTTCGAGCATCCTTGTGTCACGGCAGTGGAAGTTCGGATCGTGAGCGCTACGTTGATGCCGCATGTGTAACGATTATGAGCAGCACATCAGATATGCCGAGTACTGCAAGATGATGCAGGACCTCGCGCTCGGCATCCCTTCACATCAAACGGAACTCAACTTGCCACAAGCGGACGACGTCCGGATTGGTGATACCGGACCTGTAATGAGAGTTGCAGATGGTAACGTGGTCGAACTCGTGCCGATGAGGTTCGGCTTCCCGCCGCCTGAAGGACGCAAGGGCGGACCGGTCTTCAACTCCGGAGCGAGGGGCGCAGCTTTGCCGAGAGCAGGCGATGCCTCATACCGGCGTCGGCCTTTTCGAGTTCACCGATGCAAAGTACGCGAAGGCCAAGCATCGGTTCACGCTGTGAACAGACGTCCAGAAGAAGATCCCTGGGCGTCCGCTAGGCGGGACGAAGCCGCCATTCATTGGTGACGCCCGCGAATTTGGGGCGTTCACGCTGTCGCTGCGGCACGAGAGATCTGCTGAGATGCTTTGAAAACGATCCAAGCCGAGACCATGTTGTGCGCAATCAGGCCGCCGCAGCCAAGATCTTCGACGCTTTGGCAGGCAATCGGCAACATCTGCGACCTCTTCAGCAGAAGCAAATGCTGGAACTACCTCAAGGAAGCCGGATATGCGTTCGATTAAATGTCCGATGCCCTAACGCAGAGGCAAGCAAACAATAGAAGTCGTTAAACGTCTTTGCCCCGGCTAACCCTGGCGTTTTCCCCGCACATGCGGTTCCGATAGGCACAGGTCAATGTAACAGCAGCAGCTCGAAGACAGCCGCCAAGCCACGTGGCCTTGGGACCTGGTCGTAGGCCGCCTTGGCACGAACGATTCCGGCTCCGGAGTGCTGGTCCCACCCGGCGGGGCCAATGTCCTTGGCGGTCGATCTCAGCGCGGTCTTCGCCTGGTCTTGAGTGAGCACGGGGTTGGCCTGCTTAAGAAGCGCGACCACACCCGCCGCGATCGGTGTTGCAGCCGAGGTGCCGCTGTCGCTCGCAAAGTAGCCTGTGAAATGCGTGACGGAACAGAAGTCGGGCTTGTTGGAATCAAGGCAGGCCGGACCCCGACTACTGTAACCGACAAACTGCTCATTCTTGTTCACGGCGCCGACAGTCATGACCCTGGGATGGCCATTCGCGCCCCAGATGCTCTTGCCTGGACCCGTATCGTTGCCGCATCGACTGTCTGGGCATGTGTCGCCGCAATTGCCGGCCGAAAACAGGACGAGGATGCCCTCATTGAGCGCGTCGACCACCTTGCGAGTGAAGAGATGATTGGCGTCGCAGGCATAGACGCCGTCCCAGCTCTGCTGGTAGATGCCCCAACTGTTCGTAATGACCTGCGGCGTGCCAGTCGCGCGGTGCTGATTGATCGCCCAGTCATACCCGGCAAGTGCATTCGAAATCGTGCCCGTTGAGGTGTCTGAAGCGATCCTTATGTCATAGATCTGCGCATTTGGCGCCATGCCGAGGACGTCAGTGGCGCACATGTTGCCGTGATCGCCCCATGCCGCTGCGGTCGTGCCCCAGTCGGCCGGGAATCCCCCGATTACCCGCGAGATCTTAGCCGTCTCGTTGGGCTGTGGCGTGCGGCCTAGGGCGGTGATACCGCCATCGACGACCGCTACGACGATACCGTCCCCCCGATAGCCAGCGGCCCAGATTTGGTCCACGCCGAGATAGTGGGCGACGTCGGCGATCGTGCCCTTGGCAGTTTCCGGCTCGCAGTCGCATGTTCCGATGGGGCATGGGCCCATCGCCGGTCCATCGCCGGAGAGCTGCAACAAATTCGCCGATTGCGGCATCGCTTCCAGGAGGGCCGTCGGCATGGACTCCGCGACGGGCGTGAACGGCTGGATCTCGGTATCCCTCCATGCTTTGAGGACCTCGGCTTGGGCCTCAAGCTCTGGAATCTTGTCTGATTCGATTGTGCCGCGCACCACGACCACCTGTTCGCCCGCCGCCGCCATCCGCACTGCGATGTCTGGGGAAGGGCTGACGGGAACCGGCTCATAGTTTGGGTCGACCGTGAGGCTCGGTACGGCAAGGCCAAATGCAACCCGCCGTACTGCGGCCATGCCCTGGCCGACCGGGACACGCATCTCGATTAGCACGCGCACGCGCTCGGCTCCCGAGCGTCCTGTACCGCCGACACCAGGCCCGAGGGGTGGGTTCTGTGGTCCCGCACCGCCGACACCAGGTCCGAGGGGTGGGTTCTGGAGTCCTGCACCGCCGATACGAGGCCCGAGGAGTGGGTTCTGTGGTCCCGCACCGCCGACACCAGGTCCGAGGGGTGGGTTCTGGAGTCCTGCACCGCCGACACGAGGCCCGAGGAGTGGGTTCTGTGGTCCCGCACCGCCGACACCAGGTCCGAGGGGTGGGTTCGGGAGTCCTGCACCGCCGACACGAGGCCCGAGGGGTGGGTCTTCTAGGTTGGACATTGTTTCCGTCCTTTCCGGCGCGGTCTCGCTGACCTGCGCGCGAACGTTCGGCCGCGATGCGCGAGGATTTTGGCGATCTTCTTTGCGGGTTTTCCTCATCTCAAGCGTCCTCCTGCGCCAGACCCCCGTAGATTCCGGGTCAACGCCCACTCACCGGTGGCCGGGTGCCGGAGCCGGATAGGGAACGGTTGGCAGCCGGCACACTTGGCGTCCCCCTCTGCGCCACTGCACCGGCCTTTGCTGCGCACCGCTATGCCGGCGGCACCCACTGGCGGACGTACAGACGTTCAATTACACCATATTCTTGTAAACTGTCCGGCAGAGCAGCTTCAACACGCATCCCAGTGCTCATCGCGCAGAGCGCCGTTGCTAGCATCTCTTTCTGCATGCCGGGGAAGGCTTGAAACCAACGTTCGAACGAACCATCGGTGGCCTTCAAAGCGATGAAAATACCACCGGTCTCTGTTGGACCAGCCCACGTGACCTCGCATGTCTTCCAGGCCATTGCCGGTACCTCCTCGTAAGATCTACGAGCGGTTTCTGAAAGGACAATTATATGGGTTAACCGTATCCCAGTCTACGGTTGTTCAGCCCTAGGTAGTGCGGACTCGGATCAATCTCTGCATCAATGTCCGCACGGTGATCGACGCAGTCACGAGGGGCGGGCGGATTTGCGCTTACCCCAAAATCTTTGGTCCGATCGCAGCTCGAGTCCGGGTCTTTGGTTTCGGTCATGGCGGATCCGCAGATCGAGCCAATCATGTTCCCCGTTGTCTCCCGAGCTGCGGAGGGCGATCCGGTCGTGAAGGAGATATTGCGGTGCGCAAGCGGCATTATTCTTAACGGCCGATTGCAGACGTATCTCTTGATGGCGGCGATTGCTCTTTCTTCGCTGGCGGGTGCCGGACGTGGCGGATCGTCCGAGCCAATGTCCGGGATGCACTCAATCGTGCGCGTTTGTCGTGTTCGCTGCCAAGGACCGCTTGGGGTCGATCTTTCCGGTTCAGATCCGTCGCAGTGGGTGGGAAGTTGCCGTCCGGCTCATCTGGCAGAACGAGCACGTTGCGCCAAGAGCGGAAGTCGAAGGACAGTGCAGGGAGGCAAGCAGGTTCGTTCTTCAGTTCAATCCGGTGCCGGCGAGAAGGTGAAAAAGACCTGTATTGTGTAGCAAATGCCATCCGCTTGTCCTCTTGGTTCGCCTTGGTCACACTGGCTCGCCAAGCCGGAGTTGGTTTGTTAACCTATGCCGAGCGAGGCGATGGTATGCCAAACGATCCAACGCGATCTCATCTGGCGGCGATGAAGGGGGACGGCTTCTACAACCGTCATTCCTCAATGCAGGCGACCGGCATTGCCGCACTCCTTTCATTGTTGGAAACCGCGTGCCGAACGGTCGTGATTGGCGAAGGTCCCTTGACCATCGTTGATTATGGTTCTTCGCAAGGCCGCAATTCGATGACCCCCATGCGCGTGGCGATAAAGGGGCTGCGGTTCCGATCGAGCCCATCCGTGCCAATCGAAGTCGTCCATACTGACCTTCCATCGAATGATTTTTCGGCCCTGTTTGAAGCACTTGTTTCAGACCCGGACAGCTACATGAGCGAAGCTTCCGATGTCTTTCCTTCTGCGATCGGCAGATCGTATTTCGAGCCGTTGCTCCCGCCTCAGCGCGTGAATCTCGGCTGGTCGACCTGGGCATTGCAGTGGATGAGTGCCAGCACGATCGAAGCGCCCGACCATATTCTCGCTGGAATGAGTACCGCGCCAACTGTGGTTTCTGCGGTGACAAAGCAACAAGCGCGAGATTGGGAACGCTTCCTAACGCTACGGTCGCGGGAAATGAGGCCTGGCGCGAAACTCGTGGCGGGGTTTACGGCCCGGACAGCGGACGTCACTGGCTGGGAATGGCTCCTCGGCGAGCTGCGGTCGGCAGTATGCGACATGAGGATGGATGGCTGGCTTTCGGAACGAGAAAAGAACCACCTCACGATACCGATCGGTCTTCGAACCTTGGAACAGATTCGGGAGCCATTTATACAAGCTGAAACTTTCGCCGACCTTGTACTCGAGCATCTTGATCTCGTCAAAATCACCGATCCTTGCTGGGAGCAATTCGAAACGAGCGGCGATGTATTGGCGTTCGCCAAGGATCACGCGGACATGACGCAAGCTTGGTGCGGTCCGATGATCGCCAGCTTGATTGAGCCATCTCGCGAACCAGCCGCATTCGTAGCTGAGCTGTTTGCCCGCTTTGAGCGCCGACTGTCTGAATGTCCCAGACCCCATGAACCCTACATGGCCGCCGTGGTGTTGTCCAAACGAGCGTAGCCGGAGAGCCGCCGCGGCGGCAGAAGCAGCGATGGCAGGCGGCCGCTCCTGGCGCAAAGTGCCGATCGCGTGATCAAATGGCCTGGTGGCATCTGCTACCAACTTTCAGGTGCCGACCAGGGCACCATGGCATCAGCGTGTCGATTGCGGTAGACTTTCAGCTAATCCGTCCACGTGCGCAACGCGAGGGTTGGACGATGCCCGTTTCCAAGCGAGAGTTGACTGCCGCGTCCGCAGGTGTGTCACTATGCCTGCCACTCTGGTCGCATACGCAGCAATACTTGGATTTGCTTGTCCAAACTTCGGACAGGAGCGTGCAAGACGCTCCTTGTCATGAACTGCAGTTGTGCCAGGATCCCTTCGCAAGAGACCTAAAACAGCTCTTCAGCGTCGTTCCTCTGGTTGCAGTCATTCTTTGTCTTGGGATTTCGGCAAGCGCAGTCAACGCAGAGTCCCTACACGATGCGGCGCGCGAGGGCGATCTCGACGTAATCAGCCAGCTCTTGTCTCAAGGCGTTGATGTCAATGGCCGCGACGAGAGTCGCGAGACGGCCCTGATCGAAGCTGCTCTTTCCGGCCAGACCAGGATCGCCGCCATGTTGATCGAGGCCAACGCCGACACCGAAGCCCGCAATGACCGCGGCTTCACCGCGTTGCACGCGGCGGCGTATTCCGGAAGTGTTGAGATCGCCACGCTTTTGCTGGACCACGGCGCTGAAGTCGACGCCTTGAGCAAGCAGAAGATCACGCCATTGCACGTGGCCGCCGAAGAGAACCAGGCGGCGGTGGCCGAACTGTTGATTGCCCGTGGGGCCAAGGTCGAGGCAATCCAGGCTTACGGCTATACGCCGCTGAGCCGCGCGACGTTCATGAAGAGCGCTCAGGTGATGGCCTTGCTGAAGAAGCACGGTGCCAAGTGCCAACCCAAGGAGAAGATCGGCGCGTCGTACGCAGCCTGCGTTGCCGTCGGTAACTGACCGACCGCGCCAATATCGGAGGAGACGACATGGCGAAGAAATGTCCCGCAATGCGAGGCCATTTGGCTCTTGCAACCGCCGCAGTCGTCTCCCTCACCGCCATGGGCTCTGGTGAATCCTGCGCTGCCGAGGTGGTAAATACCGGGTATTTCGGCAACGTCGCGATCCTCGGGTACGATCCCGTGGCGTATTTCACCGATGGCCGTGCGACAAAGGGTTCGCCGGAGTTCACAAAGAAATGGCTCGGCGCGACATGGTACTTCGCCAGCGTGAAGCACCGTGACGCGTTTGCTTCCGAGCCGATCCGCTACGCTCCTCAGTATGGCGGCTTCTGCGCGCTGGGCACGGCAGCGGAGGAGGCATCTGTGAACATCGACCCGGAAGCCTGGCGCATCGTCGACGGCAAGCTTTACCTTTTCTCCGGAAAGGAGGGCCTGGAGGAAGACTTCGATGCGGCCCCGGCGGCTGTCACAGCGAAGGCCGACGCTAAATGGCCGGGGGTCGAGGCGAAGGAGTTCAAGACCAGGGCGGAACACAACTGAATCAAACTGGCCATGTTGAGCCCTGACACGTCGGCCAGCCTGGCATAGGTTTATCCTGCCGAGTGAGACTGATGGAGGAGCGAGATGGCGGAACCGGGGAGCAATGCACCCCAAGCGCAAGCGGACTGCACACTCGAGGTGTTCGGCGAGACAGTGATCATTCGTCGCGATCCAGCCGGCGGGCTCGACGCATCGGTGATCGAGGAGATCGTACCGCCAGACGTGGCGGCACCGCTGCACCGCCATAGCCGGGAGGATGAAGTCTCGTATGCAATCGAAGGGACGTTTCGAATCTGGCGTGGCGATGAGGTGTTCGACATCGGCCCTGGCGGTATCGCATTGTTACCCCGCCATCAGGTCCACTCTTTCAAGAACACGGGTACGGTCCCCGGCCGCCTCTTGACCGTCATCCTACCCGCAGGCTTTGAACACTTCTTCGAAGTAGTTGCAGAGCGCCGTTTGGGGGACAAGAACCTGGACGAGATTGCGACCGTCGCGGCGGACCAGTTTGGACTCGAGATAATGGGTCTTCCGCCTGGCTGAGTCGTTGCGACGGGGACGGCATCACGGAGCCGCCGAGAAATACCAGACGCTCGAGCCTTCCGGCAGAACATACTCGTCGTGTTTCTCCGTACTTCCTCCTGGGTTGCGATACACAGGGCTGCAGATTTTGCGGCCGAGCAGAGCCGATGAGGTTCGCGTGCAAAAGAAATCGCGCTCGAGAGTGAACTTGCCGACGATCATGCTGTTTTCAGCGCGCAAGGCAAAATCACCGTTTGCGCCGAGCTCCATGAAGAAGCCTGCACCGTTGTGCCGATGCCCGGTCCAGGTCTTGTCGAGCGCCAGGTCACGGATTGCCTTGGCATCCAGGCGGTCTTCTGGCCGTCCACGGAAATCGAAGCTCCATTCCGGGAGCTTCGCTAAGCGCAAAGCATCGAGCCGATGGTCGAGGTCCTCCTGCCGACGATGGTGGGCATACACAACTCGCAGTGTGGCAAGGCAATGGCCGGGCGACCTCTCGAGCATTGCTTTGACCGAGTTGTGCGCTTCTGCCTCTCGACCCAATCGCGCGTTGGCCATGGCCAGGATTTCAAGGCCCAGGTCGCTCGGTTCCTCCGGCCGGACTGTCCGCACTGCCCCGATTGCGTCCTCATATTGATGATTCATGTAAAGCACGAGACCGTAATAGTCGTAGACTTGGGCTCGCGGTTTGGGGTCCAGTCGCAGCACACGCTCCATGGCTGTGAGTGCTTCCGGGTTCTGCCCCGCATAGGTCAGGACGATCGCGCGGTTGAGTTCCGCCTCAGCGCCATTCGGATCGAGCGCCACGGCCTTATTGACCGACGCGATGGCCTCATCGATTTCGCCGTCAAGCATTTGCAGGATGCCGAGGACGGCATAGGCTCGCGGAGACTGCGGGTTCAGTTCCAGGCCTCGCCCCGCCGCTTCATAGGCACGCTGCCGGGCGACCGCACTCAAAATCAGTGGCTGGTAGTCGAAGCCAAGGACGTCGACGATGGCTCGGGCGTAGCCTGTATGGGCGTCAGCGAATTCGGGGTCGAGCTTGATTGCCTTCTCGTAGAGGGAGAGAGCCTCTCCGAGAGATCGGTAGTCTATGGAGTACACCTTCTGTTCGGCTCGAGTGTAGGAGTCGTAGGCTTCGAGATTCCGGGTTGGCAGGCGGGCAATCTGGGTTCGCTCTCTTTCCGTCAGGCGCACCGCGAGCGCGTCCACAATGTGCTCGATCACTTCGTCTTGCAGCGCAAAGATATCGGAGTAGTCGCGGTCATACCGTTCGGCCCACACGGTTCTTCCGGTGTTCCCATCGATGAGCTGCACATTGATGCGTACCGCGACTCCCGCACGCCGGACGCTGCCCTCCAGCACGTAGCGGACGTTCAATTGCTTGGCGACCTGCTGGACGTTCATGGATGTGTCCTTAAACGAGAAAGCGGAATTGCGGGCGATAACAAGCAGCCCGGAAATCTTCGACAGATCAGCGATGAGATCGTTCGTAAGCCCCTCCGCAAAATAGTCCTGTCCAGCGTCCTCGCTAGTAGCGCCGAACGGCAGCACCGCGATGGATGGCCGCTGTGGCGCAAAGGGTAATGGCCACGCGAAGAAAATCGCGGCGGCCGCGATCAGCAGGGTCGCGACCGTTGCGAGGGCGGCGATACCCCGCCTTCCAACCCGGCGCGGAGGGGCGATGACCTTTCCCGCCTTGGAAGGATCAAGCAAAACGCGGTAGACGCGGACCGGATCGGCAATATTCTTCAGGTGCTGCTCACCGAGAGCTGAGAAACCGACATCGGCCTTGTGCACGGCATGGTCGAACGCCGTACCGGATATGCATATGCCGCCGGGCTGGGCCAGAGTTTGCAGTCGCGCCGCTATGTTGACGCCGTCGCCGTAGATGTCATCGCCTTCGACAATGACGTCGCCGAGATTGATGCCGATACGGAACTGAATTCGCTGTGCCGCGGTGACGCCCTGGTCGCGACTGGCCATTTTCCGCTGGAACGCGGCGGCGCACTGAACAGCGTCGACAACGCTCGCGAACTCGACGAGCGCACCATCGCCCATGAGCTTGATGATTCGGCCGTGGAATTCCTCTATGGCGGGATCGACCGACTCCCGGCGGCAGGCCTTCAGCCGGGCCAGCGTGCCGACCTCATCCACTCCCATGAGGCGGCTGTAGCCGACCACATCGGCAGCGAGTATCGCGGCGAGCCGCCTCTCCATGTCTCTGCTCACTCTCTCGATGTTAGCGACCGCGCAGTGTATCCTACCACGTCGAGGGGCCGCAGGCACCGCAAGCCATGCACGCTGGGCGTCCTGAATGTCCTTGGCGAAAGTCACGCATCCGAAGGGTGATCGCTTGCGCACGGGTCACGCCTCCCGCGAACGAGACCTTGTTTTAGCAATGAGAGGTATTGCGATAGAATGCCGGCCGAATGACCTCGTCCATTCGGAAGGGCAAATGGAGCGCAGGCTTGCCGCCGTCATGATTGCCGACGTTGTCGGTTATGGCCTGTTCAGCCAAGCCGACGCGGAAGGCACGCGTGTGCACTTTCAGGCCGATCTGCACGAGCTGTTCGAACAAAGGATCGCGGCGCACGTCCGGCGTTTAGTCAAGACCATGGGCGACGGGCTTCTCGTCGAGTTCCACAGTGTCGTTGAGGGAGTTCGTTGTGCGGTGGAGGTGCAGCGTGCGAAGTCCGCGGACCGCGGCGCCGATGGACATCGGCTTGAGTTCCGGATCGGCATCAATCTGGGCGACGTGATCGTCGAGGGCGACGACATCCATGGCAACGGAGTCATCATCGCCGATCGTCTGCAGGGCCTGGCCGAACCGGGCGGGATAGTGATCTCGGGCACGGCATACGATCAGGTTGAGAAGCGCCTCGATGTCGGCCTTGTCTTCCTCGGCGAAAAGCGTCTGAAGCATATCGACCAGCCGGTGCGGACCTACCGCCTTTTGCTGGATGTAGCTCACAGCGAGAACACAGGCGTCGCGGGAGGTCGCGCAACACGCTGGGGATCGCTGCCGCTGCGACCTGGTGGCGGCCATGGGAGCGGGTCGCCGAACCGTCCTCGATTCCCCGCGCGGACCTGACTCTGCCGGCCATCGATCGCAGTGCTTCCATTTGCCAATGTAACCGACTATCCAAAACAGGAGTATTTCGCGGATGGCATGACCGACGCCCTCGTCACGGAGCTGGCGCAGATATCCGGTTTGTTCGTCATCGCGCAACTCGACCTTCACCTACAAGGGCAAGGTGGTGTCGCCGCAGCAAGTGTCGGAGGAGCTTGGTGTTAGATATGTCCTCGAAGGCAGTGTGCAGCGCGCCGGAGAGCAACTCCGCATCAATGCCCAGCTCATCGACTCATTCAGCGGAGGACACGTATGGGCTGGAAAGTTCGACGGTACGCTCGCCGATGCCTTTGCGCTGCAGGACGAGGTGACAGGCGGCATTGCCGATGCGCTGGCGCTTCGATTGCAACCCGACGAGCAGATGGCCCTTGGTCGCAAGGAAACGACGGTCCCGGCGGCTTTCGATGCGTTCCTGCGCGGCTGGGAGCACTATCGGCGCATGACGCCCGAGGATTCCGTCAAGGCCGTGCCTTATTACGAGCAGGCGACTGCGCTCGACCCCGCCTATGGACGCGCCTACGCCGCGGCGGCGATGGCCTACGCGCACCTTTACGCCGGAGCAGCTTCACCACTGCCTGGTGATCATCCTTGTTAGTCTCGCCGATGTACTTGGCGGTGATGACGTCGGTGAATGGGATGGCGCAATTGATGATCGTCGACATGGACGGATTGCCTATGTCGCCAGGATCCGCCACGGCGTTACTGTTTCTCGCATCCTTCAAAAAGCCTCTGGCTATGACGAGCCTCCCCCTGACGAACGTTTCGTCGCGCTTCTTACTCGGCCCTTTTCTGACCATCGCCGCTCCTTCTCAATAGCTCCTTCGCCACATCTTCCGGACGCTTCCCTGACAGAACAACCGCATCTCCAATGCAACTTTTCCACCATGGATCGTCATCGCGAGCCATTCTCTCGACATCGTCAAAGTCGAGCCCGACAACATTCGGCAGGAAGAAAAGACGCTCCCCCGCCTCCCGGAGGAGTTCTCGAACTGCCTCCACGACCTCCGCCAGATCGTCCGGTCTTGCGATCAAACCGATATCGACGTCGCTGTCGGCGCGGTCTTCTCGACGGGCGACGCTTCCGTACAGCCACATGCTGGCAATACGATCGTTCAGCTTTTTGCCGCCGGCCTTTATCTCTTCGAAGATGTTGTGAAGCCTTTCGCTTTCCGCCCTGAAGAGCTGGCCGATCAGATCAGCCAGAGGATGCTCCCAGTTGATTCGGAACAAGCGCGACCTGTCCGTGCCTTCCTCGACTACGAGACCATACTGCCGCAGGCTCTTCAGCGCATTCCAGGTGCTGTTCCTGACCAGTCCGGTCCTCCCGGTAAGTTGCGGGGCTGAAATGTATCCTCCATGCAGGCAGAGTTCCCGCAGGAGACGTACATTCGACTCCGCCCCCAAGACCGAGTTCAGGGGGTGTCGGAGCGAACTATCTGGGGTCGGGCGCGCCATTGGGAGATCACCTTGAGAGCAAATTTCAGCATCACATATCAGGACGTATGTCCAAATAAAAGGACAAAAGTTCAGTTATCTGAGCGAACGCAGGTAAGGCGGCCCGAAGTCTGGTAGCAGGATCTCGGCTCTGGTGGTCGCCGAGGCGCGAGGTTATCGAAGTCCCGCCTGCAGGTACCCCTTGATGAAATGCTCCTTACTCCATCCGGGCGATCACTCAGCAGACATGCGGAGCGTGACAGGATGTGTTAGGGTTTCGCTGCGCGCTATCGAGGGGCCGGAGTGATGCCAACGGGTGCCAGCGACCGGCAAATGGTCGAGCGTAGATTGGCTGCAATTCTTGTGGCTGATGTCGCTGGCTATTCCCGCCTCATGGGTGCTGACGAGGAGGGCACGCTCGCGCGCCTCCAGGCGCATCGGCGCGAGTTGATCGACCGCACCGTCGCCGAGCACCGCGGCCGGATCGTGAAACTCACAGGTGACGGGATGCTGGTCGAATTTCCCAGTATTGTCGAGGCGGTGCGTTGCGCCCTCGATATCCAGGGGGGCATGGTCGCACGTAATGCCGAAGTAGCGCCGGAGAAGCGGATCGAGTTCCGCATAGGCGTCAACTTGGGTGACATGATCGTCGAAGCCGGCGACCTCTATGGCGACGGCGTCAATGTCGCGGCCCGTCTGGAGGCGCTCTCGGAGCCGGGCGGCATTTGTCTCGCCCGCACGGTGCGAGACCACATCCAGGACAAGCTGCAACTTTCACTCACCGATCTCGGAGAGCAGAGAGTGAAGAACATCGACCGGCCGATCGGCGTTTTTGCCATGAGCGCCGCGACCATTGCGGCGATGCCTGCAGCGCCGGCTTCGGGAAAAGCCATGCCAGCGGCCATTTCGGCTGCCCGCCGCGACAAAGATCAGCCGTCGGTCGTCATCATGCCGTTCGACAACCTGAGCGGCAGCGGCGACGAGTATTTCGTGGACGGGGTGGTGGAGGAGATCACCTCCACCTTGTCGCGCGTACGCGAGTTCTTCGTGATCGCCCGCCAATCCGCGTTCACCTACAAGGGCCGTTTCGTCGACGTTCGCGACGTCGGCAGAGAACTCGGCGTGACCTACGTCGTCGAGGGTACCGTGCGGCGCGGCGGGGATCGGCTGCGCATTTCGGTCCAACTGGTCGACGCCGAGACGCGGTCCCAGCTCTGGTCCGACCGCTACGAGGGCGCGACCAAGGACATCTTCGAGTTCCAGGATCGTATCGCGGCCCACGTCGCCGGCGCTATCCATCCAGCCATTCGCAGTGCCGAGATAGAGTTGTCGACGCGCAAGCCGCCAAGCAGTCTCCGGGCCTATGACCAGGTGCTTCGCGCATACCCCAAGCTTTGGGGCCACAATGCCAAGGACAACAAGGAGGCTATCTCGATTCTCCGGCAGGCGATCGCCCTCGATGAAGGGTATGGGCGTGCGCATGCGCTGTTGGCTTGGTGTCATGCCCAGGAGGTCGTGTACATCTGGTCGTCCGATGTTGAGCATGACCGGGCGTGCGCGCTGAAAGCTGTCAAAGCCGCGTCAGCTTCGATCGATGATGATCCGACTGCTCTGACCGCCGCCGGAGCTGCACTGAGCCTACTTTTCGACCAGGTCCGGGCGGCGGCCTATATCGAAAGGGCGCTGGCACTCGATCCGAACAACGCGTGGGCTTGGGCGCGATACGGGTGGGTTGCGAACTACCGCGATGAACCCGTTCGCGCGAGGGAACGATTTGAGCGGGCCCTCACGCTCAGTCCCTTTGATCCACTGGCATTCAACAGCAGGCTTGGCATTGCGCAGGCGTTGGCAATGGGCGGTGACTGGGCCGGAGCGGCACGTCTGGCGCGCGAAGTCATCGACCAGAACCCAAGGGTCACGTGGGCCTACCGAATCCTTGCCTATTCGTCTGCGATCGCCGGCGATTCGAAGACCGCCCGGCGAGCGGTACGAGAGCTATTAGCCGGTCAACCCAACGCATCGATCGAACAGTTCAAGAGTGTCGCTCCGACGAGCCAGGTGCCGCGGTTTTTCAGGCAGGCTCTGGAAGGTCTGCGGCAGGCTGGCTTACCCGAGAAGTAGTTGGAGGGCTGCCTTCGCAAAAGTCGGTTTCGGGTCAGGTCTCCCCTTCAACTTCTCCGAAGGAACGGCTGCAAGGGGTGGAAAGCCGAAGTCCAATGCGCAGATGCCGTAGCGCAGCTTCCGCGCCACTTGCGGACATTGGCATTGCGCGCATCCAGGTTCCGGGGCAGGACGATGGCGGACTGCTGCTTGGAGGCATCGATCCAACTGCGTCCGTCCCACATGGGGAAAGGTATCGGATGCGCTCGAACGGCGTCGGTCGAAGCGTGGTCCCCCGTCTCGCCTTTCGCTCAGGGCCCTTTCAGCGTCATCACCTTCGTAGCACCGAGGGAGCTTCGTCCGTCCAGCAGCAGATGCTCGGCGTGGAGCAGGAGGGTCTGGTCCTTCCAACCGCTCCCGACCGGATCCGAAGGGCTAGACGATCAGTGGAAATTCCTGAGGTTGATGGTTGTGCTGAATTCGCCGTTCATCAGTCGCTTCAGGTGAAAGCCAGCGAGCGGGTCCTCGGGATTGCGACCAACCAGCGCAGCGAATGAAGCCACGGCACGAGGATCGCCGGCCTCCAGCTCTTTGAAGGCCGCCATGTACGCCTGCGTTGCGCCGCTGGCATAGCTTTCGGCCTCAAGCGGCTCGAAAGCGCGGATCGGCTCCGCCCTGCCTCTGAGCAGGAGGTCGCCAACAGGGCGACCGCAGAATCCCTGCATGTTTGCTGCGAGGCTGCCACTGACGCAAATGCGTGTGCCAAGCGACTTGTTGGCCGCTTCCAGGCGCGCGGCAACGTTGATGGTGTCGCCGTAGGCGCTGTAGTCGAAGAACTTTCCTCCGCCGAAGTTGCCGACCACAGCCGTGCCGGCATGCGCACCAATCCGGGTATGGCCAAGGGCTATTCCGTTCCCGCACCAGTGTTCACGGAAAGACCGAGCGAAGGCGTCAAGTGCGAATGAACAGGCGATCGCGCGACTGGCATGGTCCGGCTGATCGACCGGTGCGCCGAACAGTATGTGGAGTGCGTCGCACCGCCGCGCAAGATAGGTACGGCCACCAGGCTCCGGTAGTTCGAGGATTGTGCGCTAAGGGCGGGGTGGGCCTCGTATTCTGGATCGACGAGCCGGTCCTCTATCTGTTCCACCGATCGGCTGAGGATTGAACGCCCGGCCGCACTGCCTCGACCGGGTGGGGATGGAAGCATCGCGCCCTCGGGTTCCAGCCGGTGATGCGCCACGAAATGCAACAGTTCGCCATCATAGCGAAACACGTGGCAGAATTGCGCGCCGCAAAGCCGGGCGGCACGCTGCGCGATCGTGTCGAACACGGGCTGCGCATCGGTCGGTGAGGTCGAGATGACGCGAAGTATTTCGCTCGTCGCCGTCTGCTGTTCGAGCGCCTCGGTGAGGTCTCGGTTGTGCGCTTTCGCTTCGTCGAACAGCCGGACATTCTCGATGGCTATCACCGCCTGATCGGCGAATGTTCGTAGGAGCTCGACCTGCCGCTCTGGAAAGAAGCCGACCTCGCGCCGAGTGACGGCGATCGATCCGATCGGACGTCCCTTCCACAAGAGCGGCACGCCAATGGCGCTGCGGTATGCCACGATTTTGGCGAGCGGGAGCATCTGATAATCGGGGTCGGTAAAGACGTCGGGGATCTGTTCGACGACGCCGCCGATAAAGGCTCGGCCCGTGACATTGCCTCTATTTGGTTGCTGCGGAAACTTGGCACGTACGGCTTCGATGCCCTCGCGCGAAATGCCGTGATAAGCAGCCGGATGCAGCAACGCTCCGTCGAACCAAAATACGAAACAGAATTCTGCCGCGCAGAGCCTTGCTGCGCTCTCCGCTATTGCGTCGAACACCGGTTGCACGTCGTCGGGTGAGGTTGAGATCACACGCAGGATTTCGCTCGTCGCCGCCTGCCGTTCAATCGCCTCGGCAAGCTCGCGCTTCAGCAGTTCGACCTGTTGTCTGAGACTGACGCTTGAATCATCCGCCTCGCGCCCCTCCACTGCAGTATCCCCCATGCAATCAGTTTGCGTCGAGTGCTACCGTCCTCCACCACGGGGTGCGCCCCACATCCAATCCCATGGCCGGTATGCCTGCCAGACTGGCTAGGATACTCCATCTGATCAGTTGTGACGAGGTGACCGCACAGCCATGCGCGTCTGAGCCTGCAGACGCAATTGCTGGCATCCCGCTCGGGCGGCCGAACGAAAGTCCGCAGAGTGTCGATCTTTTCAAATTCCCGTTCCCATCGCCGCAGAACGGCCCGCACCGGAAATTCCCAGCGTTATAGGGAATGGCAGCAACGGGTCGATCCTTCCGGTTCAGATTACGTCGCAGTCGGGTCGAACTCGTCCCTACCAGCCGCCAATCCGAACGTCTTGAAAGTCCGCCTTGCTGACCTTGGAAATCTAAAACCATAGCGTCCGCTTTCAGGCGTGCATCCAAGACCGTGTAAGTCCGAAATGGGGCGCAAGACAGTCACCCAGGTCACCTGCGGCGAAGGGCGGCTCGGACGCCAATCCGGTCCTTCCAGGTGTCGCCGTCAGCGGCACAGGTGGGTGGGAAACAGCCATTCGGCGTCGTTCCGCCGACGGGCTTAATAGCGCAATTGCAGACATTTGTACGCAAATTCTGCGGCCCGGTTGTCCCCGCGTCATCTTAGCTCCCGGTCACATCGCAACGGAAGATTTTGTACCCCATACGCCGTCGTCGCGCTTTGCGATTTCCTCATCGGCCAGCTTCTTGATTATTTCGATGCGCACGACCTTTGGCGCGACACCGCGCTCGTCGTCACCACCGATCACGGCTTTCTTCTCGGCGAGCACGATTTCTGGGCGAAGAACCGCATGAACATGTACGAGGAGATCGTGCACGTTCCGCTCTTCGTGCACGATCCGCGCCGGCCGGCAGGCGCCGGCGTCCGGCGGTCGGCCCTGACCCAGACCATCGATCTCGCGCCGACGTTCCTCGATCTGTTCGACGTGCCGGCCGCTCCCGAGATGCAGGGGCATTCGCTCCTGCCGCTGCTCGACGCCGATCGCAAGCTGCGGCATGGTGCTCTGTTCGGCTATTTCGGCGGTGCGATCAATGTGACGGACGGACGCTATACCTATCACCGCTTCCCGCCCGACCCTAGGTCGCAGGAGCTTTACCAATATACACTGATGCCAACGCATATCTGGGAGCCGTTCACGCCTGAGGAACTCGCCGGAGCCTCGCTTGCGCATCCGATGCCCTTCACCAAGGGCGCGCCGGTTCTCAAGATACCGGTGATCGACCGGTCGCCAATGTTCGACAACTACGGTCCCGGCGCGCTCCTTGAGAGTGAAACCCGGCTCTATGATCTCGCTGACGATCCAGGGCAGAATACACCCCTTATCTTGCCGGATATCGAGCACGCAATGACGCGCCTCCTGCAGGATCTCATGCGCGCCAACGATGCTCCGCCGGAAGCTTACACCCGTATTGCTATTGAAAGCTAAGTGAGTTGCCTTTCCGACAGTGTGCGCCGATCGCGACGTATCTTCTCTCATTATGAAAAGGAAAAACCATGAGCATGCATGAAGAGGGTCTCGATCGGCGTTTTGCCCTAGCGAAATCAGTTGCCGAGGAGGCGGGGGCGCTCGCGCTCGACTACTTCAACAAGCGCGACACCCTGGTGATCGAGACCAAGCGCGACCTACAGGATGTTGTCTCGATCGCCGACCGTAATGTCGAGGTGCTGATTCGGGAGCGCGTCGCCGCCGAACTTCCAGACGACGGGTTCCTGGGCGAGGAATTTGGCTACGTGGAGGACGCCTCGGGCTATACTTGGGTTGTGGACCCGATCGACGGTACCGCGCCGTTCATCAATGGCATGTCGACGTGGTGCGTGTCGATCGCCGTGCTGCATGGCGGCCTGCCGGTGGTCGGCGTGATCCATGTGCCCTGTGATGGAGAACTCTATGCCTCGGCCGCTGGCAAGGGTGCCAGCCTCAATGGGATAAAGTTGAACCTCGATCCGTCTCGCACGATCCAGAACGGTATGACCGGCATCGGCTGCAACACCTATGTCGAGCCGGAGCGGGTGGGTCAGATCATCGCCGCTCTGCTCGGCATTGGCGGCAACTTCATTCGCAATGGCTCCGGTGCGCTGATGCTGGCCTATGTCGCCGCCGGCCGTCTCGTCGGCTATTACGAGCCGCACATGCACGCTTGGGACTGCATGGCTGGTTACTGCCTCGTCAAGGAGGCCGGTGGCGACTATCTGTCCTTTCCGACAGAGCGCGAAGCCTTGTTTAAGGGCCACCCAGTGCTAGCGAGCAATCCAACGGCCTATGCTGACTTGGTGGCGATCCACAGTCACTGACCACCTCAGGGCAGCGGCTTTCTGCCGAGCAGCTTTCGCGCGGTCTGGAGATGTCGAGCTTCCGGCTTTGGGACCTCGATGAGGGCGTCGGCAGTGACGACCAATTCCTCGGGCAGCGACGCGCGGCTCTCCGCTAAGACGATGCATGTCGGAAACTTCGCGCAGAGCTCCGACAGCTCTCTCAGTTTTCGCTCCCTAAATCGTGCTGATGCTTCGAACCGGTGAACGACTGGTGCGGCTCATACAATCGTGCGAGATACGCGCTTCCCCATTTGCAGGGTCTCAGCGCGGGCGATCCGCCATGGCCGCCATTCTTGCATCGCGCACGCTTCTTCGGTGTCGCGAAGCGGTTCTTTGTCGACACAAGCCGTGGTCAAGGCTCGCGGATCGCGTCGTCGAGCCCTCGCAGCAGCGGATAGAGGAAGTAGGAAATAACGGTTCGTCGCCCGACCTTGACCTCAGCAGACACCGTCATGCCGGGCAGAAGGCGCACGGTCCCAGGCGGTGCACGGAGCTCGCTGTCGCCAAGCGAAACGCGCGCTTTGAAGAAGGGCGCGGCTGCCTGGCCCGTTGCCGCCTCCTGCTGGTTCGGGGTGAAGGCGTCGCGGCTGATGGTGCGGATCGAACCGGATGCGGTGCCGTATTTCTGGAATGGATAGGCATCGAATTTGATGCGGACCTCCTCGTTGACCGTCACACGACCGATATCGCGGGAATTGATCTCGACCTCGGCTTCCAGGGGCACGTTGAGCGGCACGAGCGTGACGATCGGTTCCGCCTCGCGCACGACGGAGCCGACCGAGCGTTGCGCAAGATCGAGAACGACCGCGTCGGCGGGCGCCGTCAAGGCCACCATTTCCCGGCGCAACTCCATCTTGTTCAATTCCGTGCTCGCCGTATCGCGCTGGCCGCGCAACTCTACGAGCTGCTCCGTCGATGTGCGACGGAAGTCCTCGATGAACGCCTGCCGATCGGCTCTGAGCCTTGCCAGGGCATGTTCGCCTTCGGCTGACTTGCCGCGCAGCTGCGACAGATTGGCATCGACGTCGAGACGCGCATCGCGCGAGCTGAGGAAATTGATGAGCGAACCTTTCTCCTTTTTGTAGAGCGTCTCGCGTGCGTTCTCGATCCGCGTGAGGCTCTCGCGCCGGTCGAGCAGGATAATCTCCTGGTTCTTGCCGGCCTCGATTGCGGCGCGCTGTCCGGCGATCTGCTGCTCGAAATTCTGAAGTTGAGCGACATAAAATGCGCGCCGCTGACCAAAGAGCCGCAGTTGCAGCCGTTCCTCGGGTGAATTGCCCGCGATCAAGGAATAATCGGCGTAGTCGAGTTCCGCTTCGATGCGCTTTATCTGCGCATCGAATGCCGCGAGTTTTACCCGCTGCTGGTCGAAGTCCGACTGGCTGAATGTCGCATCAAGCATCACGAGCGCTTGGCCCTCGCGAACCACCTCTCCGGTCGTCACATCGATCGAACGAACGATGGAGGTCTCCAGCGGTTGCAGGATGATGGTCGGCCGGGTCGTCACCAGCTTGCCGGGAGCAACGACGACTTCGTCGATCAATGAGATCGAGGCCCACAGTACCGCGGCGGCAATAAGGGCCGCAACGCCGTAGAGCGTCAGCCGAGCGATCTTCGGCGGCGCGCGTTCCTCCAGTTCCACCGCGTCGGACTGAAACTCCGCAATGACGGGTGGCAGCGGGCGTCTTCCCATGAGGTCGCCGTCGGAGACGACATTTGGGGAGTGCGGGTTGCGCGCGCTCATGCGGACTGCCTTGTCTGCTGCGACCAGAGGTGGCGATAGGTCATGCAGCGTGAAACGAGCTGGTCGTGACGGCCGATGTCGGCGATCTTGCCGCGCTCGATGACGAGGATCGCATCGGCATCGACGAGGGTGGACAGACGATGCGAGACGATGATGACCGTGCGCCCCTCGGCGATCTTGGAGAGGTTCTGCCTGACGATCGCCTCGCTGTCGGGGTCGAGAGCACTCGTCGCCTCGTCGAGAATGAGCAATCTGGGATCGGTGATCAACGCGCGGGCGATGGCAAGGCGCTGCTTCTGGCCACCGGAGAGATTGGAGGCATTTTCCTCGAGCAGGGTTTCGAAGCCGCGCGGCAGTCGCTCGATGAACTCCTCGGCGCCGGCAATGCGTGCGGCGGCGGCGATCTCCTCGATGCTCGCATCCGTCCTTGCCGCTGCGATGTTTTCGCGAACCGTTCCCCGGAACAGGAAATTGTCCTGCAACACGACGCCGATGCTCTTTCTCAGGTGAACGAGATCGATCTCCCGGCTGTCGTGGCCGTCTATGCGCACGAGCCCCTGCTGGTTCTGATAGAGGCCCTGGATGAGCCGGGTGACGGTCGTCTTTCCCGAGCCGCTCTTGCCGACGATGCCGAAGACGGAGCCTGCGGGAACCGTGAAGGAGACATCGTCGAGTGCAGGGGCGCCGTCGGGCCCGTATCGGAAAGTCACCCTGTCGAACTCGATCAGTCCCTTCAGGTCGGGCCTGAGCCCGCGTCCGCGCCCGAATTGTTCCGGGCGCTGGTTCATGATCTCGCCGAGCATGCGCACGGAAAGCGCTACCTCCTGATATTCATGGATCATGGTGACGATCTGGACGAGCGGCCCGGAAACCCGGCCGGCCAGCATGTTGAATGCGACGAGCGCGCCGATTGTCATGGACCCGCTGAAAACGTCCAATGCGCCCAGTCCGACGATCGCGACGCTCATCAGTTTTTCCAGGAGCCCCGTTATGGCCTGCGCGAATGTCGAAATCTTCTCGACCCGGAAGCGCACGGAGATCGACCGGGCCGAATGGTCGTCCCACACCCGGCGCTGACGCGGCTCGAGCGCCAGCGACTTGACCGTGCGCATGCCGTGGACCGTCTCCACGAGCATCGCCTGTCGGTCGCCCTCAGCCTGGTAGAGAGCCTGGAGCCGTTGCTGGAATGGCCCCACCAGCATCATGACCACGAGGCCCACCAGCGCGGCAAAGCCAAGCACCACGAAGGTGAGCTTGACGCTGTAGAGGGCGAGGATCGGCACGAACACCAGGAGCGAAAGCCCGTCGAGCAGGGTGAGAAAGAGCCTGCCGGTCAGAAATTCGCGAATGCGCCCGGTCTGCTGCATGTGCTTCACGAGGACACCGGCGGACGCCTGTTCGAAGAGCGCGATCGGCAGGTTCAGGAGATGCCCGAAGGTGCGCGTCGCTATCCTGATATCGATCTTGTTGGTCGCGTAGAGCAGGAGATAGCGCCGCAGAAAGGAGAAGGCGGCATCGAAGACCAGTGCAACCGCGATGCCGATGGTGAGAACCGTCAGCGTTGCGTAGCTCTGGTGCACCAGCACCTTGTCGATGACGAGCTGGAAAAAGATCGGCGTGGTGAGGCCAAGTCCGTAAAGGGCGATGGCTGCCAGCGCGACGTCCCGGAAAAGCCCGCGTTGGCGTATGATCTCCGGCAAGAACCAGCGAAAGCCGAACGGCTGGTCATCGTCGCCGAGACGGTAGTTGCGCTTCAGGAGGACCGCGGAGCCGCGCCACGCCTTGGAAAACTGGCTTTCATTGAGGACGATGAATTCGGGCCGCGCCGCCAGCGGATCGAGAATCCGGATCGCCTCTTCCTCGCTGTCGGTCGCAACGCCGGCGATGACGACCCAATTGCCGTTCTCGAGTTCGGCAAGCGCGGGATAGGCGCCGCCCATCTGAAAGAGCGACCGCCAGGTGAGATGCACGTGCCGGGCACGCAAGCCGGCATCCTTCGCCATGCGCAGGAGCTGCCGGGTCGCGACTGGCTGGTCCGCTAATGCGTAGTCATGCAGCAGCCGTTCGGGCGAAAGGTCGATGCCATGGTGACGGGCGACAAGGACCAGACACTGAAGACTGGTATGCGGATTGGTACTCATCACCCGCCCCAGGAATAGCTGCGCCTTTGATCAATTGAAGTTCGGTGACGCGTTGGCCGCCATCTGCCCCTGTTGGGTGTCGCCCGTCGGAAGTTTCTGGATATCGCCGATCCGCCGAACCGCGCCCGCTTCGACGAGGCCGGCAAGCGCCTTCTGCATGAGGTCCACCGCATTGGCGAACGCATCTACCGGCATGATGATCCGCTGCCGGAACACCGGCTTCGGGTTGTTCTTCTCATCCCGCTCGGTGGCGGAGAGCGACATCAGGTCGATCCTGACGATCGTTCCGGTGACGGTGATCTCGCCGATGCCGTCTGCATAAAGTTCCGTGCTCATCTTCTACTCCCTACTTTTGAGCTGGTCATGCGGCAGGCGCGTGCTGCCATGGTGGAAACGGATCACGCAGACCGCGCGCAAGCTGCGGATCGAAGCCGGTTTCCGCGCCGATCAGACAGTCGTCGAGCGCGGCGCGGATCGCAGCCTCGGCAAGGCCCGCCCCGATGAAGACGAGTTCCTGCCGGCGATCGCCCCAGACGGCGCTCCAATGCCGATCGAGCAATTCGCGGAATTGCGGAAAACGGGGCCAGTGCGCTTTCGGCACCGACGCCCACCAAACGCCCTTTGCCTCGGTGCGGCATTGCGTCCCCGCGATCGATAGCTGGCCGATCCAGTCGGGGCGCGTCGCCAGCCAGAAATGCCCCTTGGCGCGAATGAGGCCCGTCCATTCTTTCGCGAGGAAATCCCGGAATTTCGCGGGATCGAAGGGACGCCGTGCCCGGTAGACGAAACTCGTGATCCCGTATTCTTCGGTCTCGGGGACATGGTCGCCCCAGCCATGGAGTTCCTTGTGCCACAGCGGGTGTCGCGCCGACTTCTCCTCGCTGAAAAGGTCGGTATCGAGGACCGCGGCAAGCGGCAGGCGGCCGAAATCGGTTTCGATGACACGTGCATCCGGATTAAGTGCCGCGATGATCCGGCGCACCGTCGTTCGCGTTTCGACGCTCACGTCCGAGATCTTGTTGATTACCACGACATCGGCGAATTCGATCTGCTCGACGAGAAGGTCGATCAGGGTGCGCGTGTCGTCCTCGTCGCGGGCCTCGCCGCGGTCGGCGAGAAAATCCGTGCTCGAGTAGTCGGTGAGCAGGTTCACCGCATCGACCACCGAGACCATCGTATCGAGCCGGGCGACGTCACAAAGTGCTGCGCCTGTTTCATCCCTGAAGGAGAACGTCGCGGCGATCGGCAAAGGCTCGGCAATACCCGTGCCCTCGATCAGCATGTAGTCGAAGCGTCCTTCCGTGGCCAGGCGGCGAACCTCGGCAAGCAGGTCCGCGCGAAGCGTGCAGCATATGCATCCGTTGGTCAGTTCGACCAGCGTCTCGTCGGTGCGCGAAAGGTCGGCCCCTCCGTCGCGAACGAGGTCCGCATCAATGCTGATCTCGCTCATGTCATTGACGATCACGGCGACGCGATAGCCCTCGCGGTTGCGCAGAATATGGTTCAGGAGCGTCGTCTTGCCTGCTCCGAGGAAACCCGCCAGCACCGTCACCGGCAGTCGATCGTCGCGTGTTGTCCGAGTCTCCATGTCCATCTCTACGCCGCCAGTTGCGGCCTGAAAGCCACATCCACGTAGTAGTTGGTGCTGTTGAAGCTGCTGGTCGGGAACAGCCCGCTTGCGCCATACCGGTACACGCCATTGCCGCCGCTCAGCGCCGACGACAGCGCATGCAGGTTATTGTTGGTAACCTCGGAACCGAAGAAGTTGCTGGTCGCCGAATAGAACCCGTTGGTGCTGTAGGAGACGACGTAGGTCGTATTCGGCTGGATCGCGACCTGCTGGGCGAGATCGACCGATTGCCAGCCGCTCGCGGTTTCATTCGTGAAGGTGGCGCTTCCGAGCAACGTGCCGGTCGATGTCCACAGGTAGCCGGTATGCGGGCCTGTGTTGTCCGCTCCTTTGTAGAAGCGGAACCCGGTGATCCAGCCGGCCACATCTGCCTGGAACTTCATGCCGAGATTGACCGCATTCGGATCGTTCACGGAAGCGACCGCGGGCGTACTATTTGCAGCGAATACGTTCTGGTCGCTGCCTTGCTGAATGACGTCAAGCGACACCTGGGCCGAAGCGGTCTGGCCCAGGCCGTCTGCAATGGTGTAGGAGAAGCTTGCCGGGCCGGAATAGCCGTTTGTGGGAGTGAAAGTGATAGCGTTCGACTGGCTGTCGAAAGTCACGGATCCGTTGACCGCATTGCCGACACCCGCGATGGATATCGGATCGCCGTCCGGATCATTGTCATTGGCAAGCAAGGCCGATGCCGGGATCGCGTATGGGCTGTTATTGCTCGCGACAAAGCCCGAATCGTTGTTGGCCACCGGTGCCGTGTTCTGCGTCGGTTGGTCGTAGAGGACGTCGACCCAGTAGTTGGTCGCGTTGAAGCTTGACGTTGGAAAGAGGCTGCCCGTTCCATAGGCATAGACGCCGTTCCCGCTGCTCGATGCGCTCGACGGCGCAGTCAGAGCGCCGTTCGAATGGCTGCTGGTAAAGTAGTTCGGGCTTGCCGCATAGAAGCCATTGGAATGATAGCTCGCGACGTATGTCGTGCCAGCCGATATGTTGACCGGCTGAGTGAAGGTCACCGTCTGCCAGCCGCTGGGGGATTCGTTCGTAAAGGTTGCGGAGGCAAGCAGCGTGCCCGTGCTACTCCAAAGCGAGCCGACATGCGTACCCGTATCCTGCGCACTCTTGTAGTAGCGCAGGCCAACGATGGTGCCGCGAGAGGAAGCCGTGAATTTGACACCGAGTTCGATCGAGCTCGGGTCGTTGACTGCAGCGATGCTCGGCGTATCGGATGAAGCAAAGAGAGTGGTCGCGGTGGAGGGAGGTTTCACCGTCAGATTTACGGTGGCCGATGATGTCCCGCCGCGGCCGTCCGATACGCTGTAGGAGAAGCTGGCTGGCCCGCTATAGCCGGCCGCTGGCGTGAAGATGAGCGCGTTGGCCTGGCCGTCAAAGGTCACGGTTCCGTTCGTCGCCCCGCTCACACCCGTAATAGAGAGGACGTCGCCATTGGCATCGGTATCATTGGCAAGCACGGTCGATGCGGCGATCCACAACGGCGTTTCGTGATAGACAATAATCCCGTTATCGTTGGCGGCGACCGGTGCGATGTTGCCCGTCGCATAATCGAAGACGACGTCGACCCAGTAGTTCGACGCCTGATAGCTGGACGTTGGGAAGACCGTCCCTGCGCTATAGGCATAGACGCCGTTGCCGCCGCTCGTCGTCGACGAAGGGGCCGTCAGTGGACCGTTGGTATGCGCGGTCGTAAAATAGTTCGCGCTTGCCACATAGGTACCCGTCGTGTGGTAGGAGGCGACGTAGGTCGTGCCCGCCGCGATCTGGATCGGGCTGGAGAACTTGGCTGTCTGCCAGCCGCTCAACGATTCATTGGTGAAGGTCACCGTTCCCAGCAGCGTGCCGCTTGCCGTCCAGAGAGAACCGGTATGAGAACCGATATCGCCGGACGCCTTGTAGAAGCGGATACCGGTAATCGTGCCGCTGCTGGAAGCAACGAATTTCATACCGAGTTCGAGGCCGCTGTTGTCGTTAAAGCTACCGCTCGTCGGTCCCTCGTTCGGCTGGAAGAGCGATACTCCGACGGGGGTCTCCTCGACCGTCAAGCTGACGGTGCCTTGATCCGTTCCGCCGCGACCGTCGGCGATCGTATAGCTGAAACTCGCTGGGCCGACAAAACCGGCTGTCGGCTTGAAGATGACATGGCCCGTCTGAGTGTCCAACGTTACGGTGCCGTTCTCGGCATTGCCGACAGCCGTGATCGTCAATGCATCGTTATTGCCATCGGTGTCGTTCGCGACCAGAGCAGCAATCGGTATGGTCATGGTTCCATCGCGGAAAACTGTAAAGCCACTGTCGTCGACGGCCACCGGAACAATATTCGGGCCTGCATTGAAGACGACGTCCACCCAATAGTTGGCGCCGTTGACGTTGTTTCCTGGGAAGGTCCCGGCAGTCGAGCTGTAGGCATAGACGCCTCCGCCCGGAGCGACCCTCAGGGGACCGTTAGAATAGGCGGTATTGAAATACCCATCGCTCACCGAATAGTAGCCACCGGCGTGATAGGAAGCGACATAGGTCGTCCCTGCGGTAATCTGGATAGGGTTCGAGAAGGTCACAGTCTGCCATCCCGAAATCGGTTCTCCTGTTGACACGCCGGTGGCAAGACGCGCGCCATCGGCGGTCCAAAGACTCACAACATGTTGGCCGACATTGTAGAACCCTTTGTAGAAGCGAATCCCCTCTACAAGGCCGTTGGTCGTAGTCTGGAAGCGTACACCAAGTTCCACTCCATCCCGATCGACCGCCGTCTCGACAGCGGGCTTCGCGGCCATCGTCCATAGGCTCGTCGTCGAGGGCAGCGATACGGTGACCTGTTTGCCGGTCGACGGGGTCTCGAGATTGAGGCTATCGTCGACAGCGCGCGACATGATCGTGTAGGTACCGCTTGCCTGTACGACCCAGTTGTATGTCCAATTCTCCCTGCCAGTCGCCTTGAACCAATGCAACCCGCCGTCTGTGGAGATCTCGACGCCGGCTATGATGCCGCCGCCGAAATCCTGCGCCGTGCCTGTGACCGTGACCCGCTGCCCTTCCACGAAAGTCGCCCCCACATTTGGAGAGGTGATCATCGAGGTCGGCTTGAGCAGATCGGTCGATTGCGTCGCCAGGATCAGGCTGGCATCGAGTGTCTGGGGCTGAATGCCCATGTCGGCGAACATGTTCACCATCGCCTGCTGGACATTCGGGTCGGTGGGTGTCGCTGCCCCTTCGTGATTGGAATCGAGACCCCAGGACCAGAAAACCGTTCCAGCTCCGAAGACGAGCGCGCCACTATCCGCCCGGTACATGGTCAGGCTGTGCGTGACGTCGGCAGAACCGATGGACGTGCCGTAGTCGCGCAGGTAGGTGTCCACCGACACGGTCGACAGCGATAGGTTGATCAATCCGTTGGGTCTGAAACCGTTTTCGACGTCGGAGTCCCACTCATATCCGAGCAGGTTCTGGACTAGGGAGTAAGTCTGCCCCGGCTGAAGGTTCGCGACATCCGTGTTGCGCCAAAAGCGCAGGTTGGAATAGTCATAGGGAATGGTGATCGTGTCCTGACGGTAACTGTCGACCGTGAACATGGTGCCGGTCAGCGAGTTTTCCGGCTCCTGTCCCGGATCCGCAAAACGCGGATCGCGCCATGTGCCCGTGCCAGTATCGCTTGGGTCGGTGCTGGTGCCCCAGGTCTCCTTGTAACAGACCATCGTTCGGTAGGGCGTGCCGTTGCCGTCGATGCTCGTTTCCCATCGAACCTTCCAGTAGCATTCGTTACCGCTCCAGAAGGCGAGATCGACGCCCGAGTCCCGCGCGGCCTCGACGTTACCCCGCTGTTCGGCCGACCAGTATTCGTCATGACCGACCGAAAGGAAGGCCTCATGATTGAGTATTAGGCTGCCGTTTCGCGACGCATCGACGCCGGAGATGTAGGAGACATCGTAGCCGTTCTGCTCAAGCCAGCGGATCGCCGAATGCTCAGCCCCGAAGATAAAGTCGTGGGTGCCGCCGGCGGGGCTCGTATTGGTGATGAAGGGCCGATTATAACTCACGGCAGAAGCTCGACCGATCGCAGTCAGGCCGCAATTGCAGTTGGGGGGCATGTAGCCGATGATATCGTTGGGGTCGACCGGCACCTGTCCATAATACAAGCTCGCGCCGCCCCAGGCGTTATAGGCCTGCCAGGTCGTATCGGACGTCTGGAAGACTATGTCGCTGGTGGAGCTGTCGTCGCGTACGATGAACGGGATATGGCTTGAGCCCGCGGTTCCATCCTCGCGGACGAGCTTTGCGATGTAGACGCCCGACACCATGTCGTCGGGGATCGTCCAGCTTGCCGAAACCGACCAGTTGCCGCAGTCGATCAGCCCGCGCGACATGTCCACGATCGGATGCGGCTGCACTTGCGCCTGTGCCAGGTTCACGTCGATCGTCGCCACCTTGCGGGCGCCGTCCCCGCTATAGTAGCCCAACCGATAGATTTCGATCCGATAATCGGTCGAGTCGGTGGCGATCTTGAAATCGACCGTCTGCCCGAGATTGGTGCTGATCTGCGTCGCGAAACCTTGAATATTGCCGTCACCGTCGCCGACGATGCCCCATTCGCTGATGGGGTTTCCCTGCTTCATGTTTTCGAGAACGATCTTGTTCGGCGTCGCGGCGAGAGCCGTCGTCGTAGGGGCGGTCGTGGTCGCATTGGACAACGTGTTTGGCGAGAGGCTGGATCCGCCACCCACCAGCCATCCTCCCGTTGTCACATTGGATACCGCTCCCACCGTCCATGATGGGTAGAGGGTCGGCGAGGGTTGCGAGATGCCACCGTCGGTCCCGGAAACCGACTTCTCCACTGCGACGCCCGTCGCGATACTATCACCAAGCAATTTACCGAGGCCGCCTGTGTCTTGCGGGACATCGCCGAGGCCGGTGTCGCGCCGATCTTTGCGGAGCCTGTCGCCGTCGTGGCGACACTCGCTCGGATCATGGTCGTCCCTTGGAAAATCGCCCAGTCCACCGCCATCTTGCGAGAATTCGTTCGCATCGCCGGTCTCTTGCGGGCTTTCATCTCCCTCGCGGTCTTGGTGAGGCTGGATGTGCCCGGTGTCCTGTGGTGCATTGAGTGCACCCTGCGGGTGCATCTCACGCCCACCGGCATCCTGTGTAGAATCCGTGTCGCGCTTTTTCCGTCGGCGCGACGGACCGTCACGTTCGACATCAACGCTGATGCCGGGTACCACAGTTATGGAGATGTCGGGCGCAACATCCAAGTTTGCATGATACGCGGCGGATGTCGTGTAGACCCTGCTCGCACCGCTGAATACGGTTAGATATTCATGGTTTCTGAGATGCATCCTGAACATCGCGCACCGCCCCGATTGCCCTTCGCGATCGAATGGACCTAAGTGTTTGCAAAAGCTGATCCTGCCAGCTTTTGGCTCTCAATGAACGACACCAATCGGTGGTGTACCCTCTGCTATAGTTGGTAGCCGCAGAGGCACTCCCTCCACCGATATAGTTACCGTGTCTACGGCGGCAGCTCCCGACCATCGGCCCGATCAGCCGTCAACGAGCGCTGCCACAGCCTCCTGTTGTCGTCGACGCTCTCTCAGTGGAGGCGAGACCTGCGACGCCTCGCGTGTGGCATTTGACGACGCGGCGCGGCCTGCGCCGAACTCAATCTGCAAAACTCAACGGAGCCACTGGGCTCACGCCTTGGTCGTCGTGCACCGGCCTGCCACGGGAGCCGGCGACACGACAGTGGCTCGACGTTCTTGCGTGAATGGGGGTCGGAGCATCGTCTGCCGCCCCCGAACACTCCGCCGGCCCCGCCGGCCCCCGCCGAATTCCTCGAATTCAAAGAAGTATGTCCTAGCCGAAAGAACTAGCTCTGGACGTGGACGGGTACAGGTCATCCACCATTGACGATCTATCGTCCCGGCCACAATCACTCGACAATAACGCTGCGCGGTCTGCAATCTGGTTTTCAGCTTTAAGGTGTGTTCGGATGAATGATGCGGATGCACGTTTTTATATTTCGATCTTTTTGGGAAGATTGCCTTATCTGGTGGCGATAGTCAGTTCTGCGCTGGCGCTTGCCGTCATTGTTGCCAGCGTCCTGCCGCCCCGTTATCGCGCCAGCGCCAAGATTCTCGTGGAGGTGCCGCAAATCCCCACCGAACTGGCGCGATCGACAGTTCCGATACAGGTCACCCAGCAATTGCAGATCATTCGCCAGCAGATCACGACGCGCGACGATCTTCTTGCGCTTGCCGATAAGCTCGGTGTCTACGGCGCGGAAAAAGACGAAGCCACCGATGAAGACATCGCCAGTGACATGCGGTCCCGCATCACCTTCGAAGAAATCGGGCTTGGCTCGCCCTATGCTGATGCGGGCCCGTCCGTTGCAAGCGTCGGTTTCACGGCAGCCGACCCCGATCTGGCGGCAAAGGTTGTCAACGAACTCGTTGAGCTGATGCTCATCAAACAGCAGCAGCAACGGACTGGCCGTGCCGCCGACACCGTGAAATTCTTCGATCAGGAGGTCGCAAGACTTGGCTCGGATTTGAATCGGCTCGAAGCCGAGATTCTGAGGTACAAGAACGAGAACGCGGACACTCTTCCCGAAAGTCTTGAATTCCGGCGAAGTCAGCAGACAAGCCAACAGGAGAGATTGATCGCGCTCGAGCGCGAAGAATCCGATCTTCGCGCCAAGCGCAGCAATCTCGTCGAGAGCTACGCCCTTACCGGGCAGACCGTCGATGGTCGCGTGGCAACGCCAGAACAGCAGATGCTCCTGGAACTGAACCGGGCGCTCGCCGAGCAGCTCGCGATCTTTTCGGAAAACAGCCCGAATATCGTGGCCCTTCGTGCGCGCATCGCCTCATCGCAGGCTGCACTGCGCTCGAGACCTGCCACGGAAAACTCGTCGGCCGGCGATAAGCGAGAGCGGTCGGCGCTCGACCTCCAATTGTCATTTATCGACGACCGCTTACGCGCGATCGCCGGGGAGAAGGCTGCGATTACGCAGCGCATCGCCGAGCTGACGAGATCGATTAGCGCGACGCCCGACAGCGAAACCGTCCTGTATTCGCTTGAGCGGAACCGCACAAATCTGCAGACACAATACAATACCGCAATTGCCAGACGCGCCGAGGCGATGATCGGCGAACAGATCGAGAGACGATCTGACGGAGGTCGCTTCTCCGTGCTCGAACGAGCGACTCCCCCGCAATATCCGGAAAGTCCCAAGCGCCGCCGTATCGTGCTCCTCGGTGCGATTGCCGGATTGGGCTTGGCTGTGGCGTTTATCGGGCTGCTCGAGTTTTTCAACGGGAAGATACGCAGGCCCGTCGAACTCGTGCGGATGTTCGACCACCAGCCGCTCGCCACCATTCCTTATATCTCGACGACCGACGAGATCCGCACCCGCATAAGGCGAACCGTGGCAGGCGTGTTTTCTGCCGCCGCTGCCCCCGCGGCGCTCGTTGCCGCACATTACTTCTATATGCCACTGCCGCTTTTATTCCAGGATGTCTACCGGTGGCTTACCGCGCTGGTTTAGCGAGGAAGAGCCCGAAAGAGCTGTGCCGCTTATGCAAATTCGAGGCGTGAGATATGGAACACCGTAAAGTGTCGTTGCAGGAGCTACGCACGTCGGAACGACCGAACCGGGCGGGAAGCGAACCACTTTGGGAGAAGTTGCCGCCATTGCGAACCGATGTACGTGTCGCCGCCGGCAACCGGATCGTCACAGCGAGCCGACTGAACCCGGCATACGCGGTATTCGACATGATGCGAACCAAACTGCTCCAGCAGTTACAGCAGAACAACTGGACGACGGTTGCCATCACGTCGCCGACACCCGGATGCGGCAAGACCTTTGTCGCATTGAATCTGGCGTTCAGCCTGGCGAACCAGAGGGAGTGTCGCACGGTGCTGGTCGATCTGGACCTGAAGCGACCGCAGGTTGCCAAGATGCTTGGTGTGGAGGCTCCGTCAACGATCGAGACTTTTCTGAAAGGTGAGAGCGAGCTCGCCGGCGTCTTTCTGCGCCACCGCGACAATCTAGCAATCGGCGCCAACAGTCAGGCAGTGCCGTTTTCGGCGGAGCTATTGCAAAGCCGCGAGACGGGAAGGGTGCTTCAGGAGATGCGGCAAAGAATGAGTCCGGACGTCGTCCTGTTCGACATGCCACCCATGCTTTCCAATGACGACGTTGTGGCATTTCTGCCGAACGTCGATTGCGTCATTCTCGTCGCGGCGGCCGAGCAGAGCACCCTTGGCGAAGTGGACGTCTGTGAGCAGGAATTGTCCGAGAGAACCAACGTGCTCGGTGTCGTTTTGAACAAGTGCCGATTTGCCCCCGAAAAGTACGGTTATTAATGCCATCTTCCGCAGCGTTCGCGTATACTTAAAACAGACGTGGCCCTACGTCGAATAGCCAGTCGCCGCCCAAGATACGATCGTGTATCAAATAGACGTCAACACCGTTTACTGGGTCGCATCATGTGTATCGGGAGCACGCGCGGTCTGTTCGTCGCTGCGGACAATTCGTTAGCGGAGCGGATGCGGATTCGTCGTTGGGAGTGGATTCGACGGCACCTTCCGGAGCTTGCTGAGATGAATGTTCTGGATCTTGGCGGAACGCGGCTTTGGTGGTTGCGTGCCCCGGTGCGGCCTCGGCACGTTACAGTCGTCAACCTCGAGCCGAGCGAAGAAGAAACTTGGCTGACAGCCATTGCAGGAGATGCCTGCCAAGCAGATAAGCTGGTCGGAAGCCATAGCTTTGATCTTGTATTCTCGAATAGCCTCTTTGAACACGTCGGGGGGCACAAGGCGTGGTCTGCCCTCTCGCACCAGATTCGGTCTTTGGCGCCCAGTTATTTGGTGCAAACACCGTACCGGTATTTTCCGATTGAACCGCATTGGCTCTTCCCCGGAATGCAGTTCTTGCCCCTGTCGATTCGCTGGAGAATCGCCTCTCGATGGCCATTGGGCCATACGCACGGTTGGAGCGATCGACAGACGCTGCAAGAAGTGATGTCCATCGAACTGATCGGCGCAACGCAGATGCGATCGTACTTTCCCGACGGGCAATTGTACTGGGAGCGATTCTTTGGGGTTCCAAAGTCGATGATCGTCATTCGCAAAAGCTCCTCGTCGTCGATTTGAACACAATCGGTGGGACGTGAACAAGACCCGCAATGAGAACGAAAATGCTCTGAAGGAATACGACTACAGACGCCGAGAAGCGGAAAAACCATCGCGATGTTGAGATTATTTGAGAACGAGCAGGTCAACGAACCGGCTTCAGCTAGCCGGCAGCAGCCACTCGCCGTTGTGATCGTGACCTACAACAGCTCGTCTGTCCTACCTGGGTTGCTCGACTCGTTGCCCGCCGGTCTCGAAGGACTCGAAAGCTACCAAGTGATTGTCGTCGACAACGCTTCGCAGGATCTAAGCGTCGACATCGCGCTCACTCATCCAATTGCTGCCCGCATCATTAGAATGACCCGAAACGCCGGCTACTCGGCGGGGATCAATGCGGCAACAGCAACGATCGGGTCCGATTGGAACGTGCTGATTCTCAATCCTGACATCCGGTTGTACCCGGGCGCTGCGCGGATACTGAATGATCGCTTGGCCGATACATCGGTTGGGATCGTAGTTCCGCAGGTCCTGGACGAGGACGGCAGCGTCAGTCGTTCCGTGCGGCGCGAGCCGTCGCTCAAGACGGCTTGGGCGGACGCGCTCATTGGTTCGCAGCTTGCTGGCCGCCTTGGCCTGAGCGAGACCGTCTTCAATCCCGTCGTTTACCGAGAAGGCGGTCAGGTCGAATGGGCAGTCGGCGCCATTCTGGCCGTTGGCGCGCGGACGCGGTCGGCCGTCGGGGATTGGGACGAATCGTTCTTCCTCTACAGCGAGGAGGTTGACTACCAGGAAAGGGTGCGCCGTGCCGGTCTTGCGATCCTATACGAGGCACGCGCTCGCGCCATTCATATTGGTGGCGAGTTTCAGGATAACCCGTTTTTGTGCTCCCTGATGTCGGCCAATCGTATCCGCTATTACCGGAGACGCCACGGCGCCTTGGCGACGATGATGTTCCGCTTGGGCGTAATCGCTGGCGAGACCGTGAGGATCCCGCTGGGTCAAAGACATCGCGCGGCGTTACGCGGTGCGCTTGCCACCTGACGTCGTCGGCCGAAGACAGATGGCTTGCCGGAGTTGCCGGTGGGATCTTCGGCTTTCGAAGCCGGCACGCCTTAACCCGGCCGATAGTGTCTGCGAGCAACTTCACCAGCGAAAAGGCGAACGAGAGGCAGGACTGCAAAGACATACCGTCGCCATAACCTTCTCGGGTCTGACGCAAGTCGGTGCAGCCACTCCAGCCCCATCTCGCGCATCCAAACCGGAGCGCGCCTCTTGTCTCCCGTAAGAAACTCCAAGCTTGCGCCTATGCAGAAGCCGATGCCCCGCGCTTCCGGATGCGTCAGTATCGCGTGCGCAATCTTCTCCGACTGCGGCGATCCAATCGCGATGAAGATGAAGCGTGCTCGTTCCCGTACGGCGAAATCCACGCAAGCCTCCACGGCTGCGGCGTTGGACCACACGGCGTCGGGAGGCACTATGGCGCGGAAACAAACCCTGGGATATGCCCGCTCGAGAGCCCGGACAATGCCCTCGTTGGCAGCCACCAACGTGATGCGGTCCCCACTCTGGATCACGGAACCGAAGAGAACGGCTGTAAGATCTGAACCAGTCACAAGAGGCAAATCCAGCGACAGAATCTTCGCCAGCCTTGCGATTGGCCGGCTATCGCAGAGTGATAACCAGGCGTGCTCATAATACGGGGCGAGCATCGCGTTCTTGTTCAGTCTTACCACATGGTCGACATTCGGCGTAACGACATAGCGAAATCGCACGTTCGAGCCGCACCTGCTGACTAGATCCACGACGGTTTTCTTGGCAATGCAGTCAAAAGGCACGCCCAGAAAATAGTATCTACGACCGGCGTGACGCGCGCCGATCGTAGGCGAGAGAGCTGAACCCTCCATCGACGTTCCCCGTTCTTCTCGCGTTAACTGGCAGCAACTTCAAGTATTTCGGCCCCAGCCGCTTCGCATGGTTTGCTTGGATGCAGAAATTTTAGCCGATGAATTCAGCGGCCCAAATCAGCCGTCAGGACGTCAATTTGGAGTAGGGAGAGGGAGCCCTTTCTCTGTGCCAGCGGCAAGTAGGACAGATTCTTGCCCGAAGGAGGTACTTTCAACGTCACCAGAGACATATTGACCGCCCGCATGCTTCCTGCGTTATCCTCGACTCCTTCTCGTCAGTAAGGAGGGCAAATGCTGAGCGCCGCTTTGGGCTACGCAATATTCGGGTTGTCCGTTGCCCTTGTTGTGCCGAGTGGAATTTACGCGGTACAGTGCTTGATTGGCAGTCTGCCCCTGCGAAGGCGGCGTGTCGCTGAAGGGTGGCGAAGAGGGGACGCCGCGGTATGCATCCTCGTGCCCGCACACGACGAAGAAAGCGGCATCGCCGCCACGCTCGCCAGCATCGCAAGTCAGCTCTGCGAAGCAGACCGGTTGGTCGTAGTGGCCGATAATTGCTCGGACCAAACTGCCGCGATTGCGCGGGCGGGAGGAGCAGAAGTTATCGAGCGGCTTGACAGGAACCATCGTGGCAAGGGCTTTGCTCTCGATGCCGGCATTCGATACCTGGAAAAAGCGCCGCCCGACATCGTGGTGTTTGTGGATGCGGACTGCCGTCTTGGAGAAAAGGCGCTGGAAAGACTTACTGCGGCGGTTATTACGAGCGGCAGGCCGGCTCAGTCGCGCAACCTGATGACAGCTCCCGGCGACAACAGGCTCCATCTTTCAGTCGCAGAATTTGCGTTTCTCGTCAAAAATCACGTGCGCCCGCTTGGATTGGCCCGTTTGGGTCTACCGTGCCAGGCTACGGGAACGGGTCTTGCGGTCCCTTGGCATGCCTTGCGCTGTGCGGATGTCGCCCATGCGCACCGCGTGGAAGACATGAAACTGGGGCTGGATCTCGCGAGCGCCGGATATGCGCCACAGTTCTGCGAGGACGCGCTTGTAACCAGCCAATTTCCCAGCTCGACAGAAGGGACCAACTCGCAGCGCCGGCGCTGGGAGGGGGGGCATCTGGAGATGATCCGTTCGGAGTTGCGATCTCTGGTGAACCCTCTGATCCTCCGAAATCCGGCCCGCCTCGCACTCACTTTGGACCTGATGGTGCCGCCTTTGACACTGCTCGTGCTTCTGCTTGTATCAGCGATGCTGCTCGCGGGCTTCGTCGCTGTAGCCGGCATATCCGTCTGGCCCTTTGCGATCGATGCGACAAACCTGCTCGTGGTACTCGTCGCGACGCTCGTTGCTTGGCATGTCCATGGGCGCAAGGCACTGCCCGCGAATGCCATAGGCAAGATTCTACGTTACGTCCTGTGGAAACTGCGACTTTATCCGCGTGCCTTCCTTGGCGGCGCCAAGGAGGGCTGGGTCAGGACCGACCGCGAAAAGAAGTTCTAGGAGAAGGCCGGCCGTAGGTAATAATGAGCCTTCGACTGGACAATCCGTGCACGCTGAAAACTTGCAACAATCGACCGTGTCAGGGCATCAAACCTCAGGCGTGGACTACGTCCATGTACTTGACCGTGAGCTCGAGCGGCCGGCGGCCCATCTCGACATAGCCATGCTCCCTGTCGGTGCTGCCGCGGCGCTGGCATCGTCGACTCGCCTATCCTTCGATGGATGGAACGGAACTCCCCAAATGGAGAATGGATCAGTTCTTGCGAGGCTCGTACACTGATGTCCGTCTCGATGAACAGCAAGGAGTAGCGTCTTGCCAGTCACACGCGCGGAGTTTGCGAAACAGTATCGCAATCTTATAGAGGGTCGCAGTTTCGTCGAACACCAGGACTATTACAAGCGCTCCATCGACCGCTTCTGGAAGGCATTCGACAAGCTTCAAATGCTGGATCTGCCCTCCCACATCACTGCGATCGATATTGGCGGCGGCATCATGGCCGTTCTTCTGTCGAAGATACTCGGCATCAAATCCTATGTGGGAGACGTCAATGAGTGCGCTGCGGCCGATGTGCAGGACTTTGGTATCGATTTCCGCCTTGTCGACCTAACGTCGGATGAGGGCGCGCTCGACGACATGTTCGACCTCGTCGTGCTACAGGAAGTGATCGAGCATTTGCCGCAGCCTCCCTATGTCGTTTTCCAGCGGATCATGCGCTTCCTCAAGCCGAACGGCCTGCTGTTCGTGACCACGCCGAACGGCTCGCGTGTGCGCAATATCCTGTACATGCTGGCAGGCAAGGCAGTGCTGGACAATTTCCGCTATCCGGCGCCTGGCGAATCGCTCGGTCACCAGCAGGAGTATGTTCTGCCACAACTCATATGGCAGTTGGAAAAAGCTGGAATGGTGCCGATTTTCGCGGAGCAGTATGACGATGGCTGGAAGGGCGCGACCCAGGTCGCGCATATCTCCCATCTGCTGCTCAAATCTGCGAATGTCTTTCCGCACCTACGCAGTGGTTTGATGATCGCCGCCCGGAGGGCGTGAAAGTTTAGCTCGCCGGGCGAGAAAGCTACTCCAATGATGTCAAGGTAAATGCGATGACCTAATCGAGGCTTCAGCCATCCATCCTTGATCGGGCCGGACTCTGTCCCCGCTGCGGCGGTATGCAGCGGCAGGGTCCAAATTGGTCACTTTATATTGGATCAGCAGCGGTCCTGCGCAAACTTCGGAGCGCGATATGGAAAGCAGTCTTGTTCTAAAAATTGCGATGAGACTTGCGAATCGGATACTCAGCCTCGCTGGAGGAGCGAAATTATACGCGCCGCCTGGGCATTTCGGTTCTCCAATAGTAAATTCAAGAGATGTGGATGAATTTGTAATAAATCGAGAAAAAAACAAGAAGTCGGAATTTCCTGATTTCAATAATTCTGAAATGGATATCTTCTTTGAAGAAATAAGTACCTTCTTTGAAAAGGTGGCTTTTTTGGGTTCCAAATGCAGTAACAAGAGATACACGGACTCAAATGAACTTTTCAACCTAGGTGATGCATACACCCTTGCATCGATTATGGCATCGGTAAAACCTCGTAAATTTGTTGAAATTGGATCGGGATACTCATCGGCTTGCGCTCTGGATACAGTTGAAACATTTAAAATTGATACAGAATTTACATTTATTGAACCCTATCCGAAGAGGTTGTACAGTTTGCTAACAGAGCAGGATACAGCGCGGTGCAAAATAGTCGAAAAACCTGTGCAGGCTGTTGATCCTGACGTTTTCGAGTCTATGAAAGCAAACGATATTCTTTTTATAGACTCATCCCATATCATGAAGACGGGGTCAGATGTCAGCCACGAGTTTTTTGAAATATTACCTGCTCTCCAGCCTGGGGTTATAGTGCATTTCCACGATATATTCGCAGGCTGGGAGTACCCAGAGGTTTGGATAAGAGAAAATAATAGATCTTGGAATGAGATGTATGCTCTACGCGCTTTTTTGATGTATAACAATCGTTTTAAAATATTGTTCTTTAACGATTATTTTTGGAAAAGTCGGACTGAAAAAATAAAAAAGACGCCCCTTGGCTCTCTTAATGATCCCGGAAGCGGCATCTATCTTCGTAAGACATAGAGATTGAAGCGTGACCCTAAAGAGCCTCGCATCATGCGAATCTTTCAGTTTCATTCCAACTAGTCGGAGTGATGTCGTCCTCGCCCAGATAGGAGCCGGTTTGTACTTCGATAATTTCGAGAACGACGTTGCCGGGGTTTGCAAGCCTGTGCTCTTCGCCGGTCGGAATATAGGCCGATTCATTTTCCCTGAGGATTCGCACCGTTTTGCCGATCGTCACTTCTGCGGTTCCCTTAATGACGATCCAATGCCCGGATCGATGATCGTGGCGCTGCAGTGAAAGCTTCTCTCCCGGCCTGACGACAACCCGTCTTACTTGAAAATGGTCACCATCAAGGATGGTCGTGGAGCCTCCCCATGGTCGGTAGGTCGTCGGATGCGCTTCCGTGAGGCTGCACGTCGAAGGCGCGGCGGCGAGGAGCCTGACAACCTTGCCGACGTCCTGGCTGTCCTGCAGGCGACCGACATAAACTGCATCCTCGCTCGCAACCACGGCAATGCCTTCGAGGCCATGCACCGCGAGGTGCGTGCCTCGGGTCATGATCAAGGAGTTTTTGGTGTTTGTTACTGTCGTGTTTGCGGAGGCGACGTTCTCATGCTCATCACGCACACCCGCCTTCCAGACGGCATCCCAGCTCCCGAGATCGGACCATTTGAACGCCGAGGGCACGACCACCGCCCTGGACGTCTTTTCCATGATCGCGTAATCGATTGAAATGTCAGGGCATTTTTGGAAAGCGCCACTATCAAGTCGGATAAAGTCGAGATCCGCGACAGCTCTCGATACCGCCAGGTTTGTTGCCTTAAGCACCGCCGGGGCGTGTTCCGCGATCTCCTCAAGCAACGTGGAGATCGCGAACATGAACATGCCGGAGTTCCAATAGAAGCCGCCCGCGGACAACATCTTGAGCGCGTTTTCCAAAGCCGGCTTTTCAACAAAACGCCTGATCGCGTAAGCGCCGCTAGCCAGCGCCGCGCCAACCTCTATGTAGCCGTAGCCGGTCGCCGGTTCGAATGGTGTGATGCCGAAGGTCACCAATTTTCCGTCTGCAGCCTCCCGCAGTGCGATCGAATTGCAGGCGCGGTAGCACTGATCGACCGTAATGTCGTGATCGGATGCCAGCACATGCATGACGCGATCTTCACCGAAGACGTCGGATATGACAGTCGCGGCGGCCGCCACTGCGGCGGCGGTGTTGCGTGCCACTGGCTCGAGCACAACCGCACCCAAGTCGACACCTGCGTCGCGCGCCTGTTCTATTACAAGGAACCGGAACTGCTCATTGGTAACAACGACGGCAGGCTCATAGAGGTCCCGATCCGAGACGCGCAGAAGGGTGCCCTGGAACAGCGTGTAATCACCGATAAGCTGCATGAACTGCTTCGGTGCGGCCGATCGAGAGAGTGGCCAGAGTCGAGTACCCTTGCCGCCTGCCATGATCACGGGGACAATTTTTTCGATCAATTAGGGCGCTCCTCATGAGCAAGCGGTTCCTCGCTAATTCTGTCAGCCCAAAGTCTCAGTTGCGTCAGGCCGGTATTCAGCAAATCCAAGGCGGCAGTCTCAGTCGCGGCCTCGGCGTAGCAGCGCAGCTCGGGCGCATTGCCTGAGGGGCGGAAATGGATGGTGCGTCCTTCCGTCAACGTGATGCGAATGCCGTCAATGTCGCTCGTTGACGTTGCTTGACCGATTTCCCGTAGAAAAACTGCGAGATTCTCAGTGGCGCGCAGATGGCTCATCAAGGCTGCGCTGGTCACAACGGGGAAGTTTTCGAGGCGACCTGCAACGGCTGCAGGCAATTGGTAAGATCGTGCGATGACCGAAAGCGGTCGTTCCTGCGCTTTAATGTGTGAGAGCACAGCCAATATAGGAAGGATGCAGTCGCGGGTAGGCAATGCGTCAAGGTGACCTCGGGCGACCTCGAAAGCATTTGCGGTCAGCACGCCGCCATTGGCCTCGAAGCCCACAACGCGCTCCAGCGACGCAGCTACAGCCTCGTCCATCCCACTGATCACGAAAGGAGAGCCAACTTTCGTCCGAATGACGGTGAAGAGGCCCAGTGCCTCGATCGCCGAGTTGGACGTGACCGGTGTGACGACAGTTTTCGCGCCGAGGAACTGAGCCGTAATCACGCCTATGAGATCGCCGCGAAGGGGCCCGCCGACTTCATCCGTGATGAGTGGCCTGTCGCCGTCACCATCCGCAGAAACGATAGCGTCGAGCCCATGGGAAACAGCCCAGCCTCCAAGAGACGTGATTGTCTCCTGTGAGATGGCTTCCGTATCAACGGGTATGAATGTTTCCGAACGCCCGATAGGCACCACATGCGCCCCGTATTGTGACAGGAGAGTCGCGATGAGATCACGAGCAACGCTGCTGTGTTGAAAGACGCCAATCCTGAGGCCCGCCAAAGCACCGTCCGCAAGCAGTTTCGCATTCCGCTCGTAGAACAGCTTGTGGCATTTGTTCGCATGATTTTCGGCGTGCGAAACCTCGCGATTCATTGGTGCGTGTTTGTCCGCCGAAATCTCTGCCGCCAAAGCTACTATCGCCGCTTCATCAGCTTTGTTGATTTCGCCGTTCGCACAATAAAACTTGATCCCATTGCGGTCAGCGGCAATGTGGGAACCGGTGATCATTAAGCCCGCCGCAGCCAGCTTGGAACCGTAGAGTGCAAGGGCCGGCGTCGGGACCGTGCCACAGTCAACAATCCTGAAGCCCAGCCCTTCCAACACAGAGCCACAGATTTTCTTGATCTCAGGACTCGACTCACGGAGATCGCTACCAGTCAAGATAGCGTCCCCCGTCTTGGCTTTTCCAGTGTCGAGCAGGTAACGACCAAACGCCGCCGCATAGGTCCTTGCGCCAAGTTCAACGAGTTCAACGGACAGGCCGCGAAGGCCGCTGGTTCCAAATTTCATATCGTTCAGCTTCTTCAGTCGCGAACGGCTGCGCCATGCATCGGGCTTCACGAAGTCTTGTCGGGCAATTATAGTCGGGCGCGTGCTAAGTATAATGTGAACCTTTGATGGGATCGCATTAGGCCTTTTTCAGATTGCATGCTCAGATGGACTGCGCGCTAAGCCGAACCGCTTAAGTACAGGGACTAGAGACGACATTCTGAGTATCGTTGATTGGGCATACTGTTTTCTCTGCCTACGTCGAAAGGCCTAGTGCCTCCTCGATCGATTGCCTCCGCATCCAACGGATGCTTTCGGAAGCTGGAAATATTCATTCCAATTTGCAGATGGAGCCCCTGGCGGTGCCAGAATACAATTGCCTTATCTAAGCTTTGGATGAAGCGTGATCTTGTCGCCAGCGGCGTCAGCAACGCGCCCAGAATGGGGCGGGTTCAACCGGCATTACTTCTAGAGGAGGGGGATTGTTTTGGCATCACTGTCCGTTATCACGCCAAGCTATCGGCCGGACCTCGAATTGTGTCGAGATTTGAATGTGTCTTTGCGAAGATTTGGTTCGATGGATGTCACTCACCATGTCATCGTTCCCGCAGCCGATCGAAAGGCGTTTGCCGGAATCGGCGAAGTGCACGCTGCCGACGAATATCTGCCTAGGAGTTTCCTCCGTATTCCTGGAAACCTTTGGATAAATTTACGTTCTCCGACAGTGCCCGTCAGGGGTTGGATCGCCCAGCAGCTGATCAAGATAGAGTCGGTCGCTCGATCGCAGGACAGCGTGGTGCTTCTCGTCGACTCGGATGTGACGTTCATACGTCCGTTTTCGGTTGACACATTCTACTATGATGGAGAGGTCCGGTTTTATCGCGCAGTCGACGCGATACATGTGGGATTGCCCAGGCACATACTCTGGCACCGAGTGGCCCGGAAGCTGCTGGGATTACCTGCGTGCGCTCGGATACCCCTGAATGACTATATTTGCTGGCCGATGGCCTGGGACCCCAAAGTTGTACGTTCGATGCTTCACCGCGTAGAGGAAGCAACCGGCAAGCCGTGGCAATCCGCCATTGCGTCGCAACTGCATTTTTCTGAGGGCATTCTTTACGGGGTCTATGTCGATGAGGTTTTGGGTGGGGTGCCTTACTCCGACAATAGGATGCTGTGCGCGAACTATTGTGATGAGAGCCCCTTTACGGAGGTCGAAACATTTGCATCCAACATCGCGCCCGACGATATTGCCGTGATGATCTCGGCGAAGTCCGGAACGGATCTTGCGGAACGCAGGCGCGCACTGGATGCGATCGCCATCTCCGTTGGCGCAGATATCGAGCAACAGGGCGCTGAACGGGATCGCGGCCGCGAGTGAGGACGGGCTGGAAAGCCAAATGGAGGGACACCCTCAATAGTTTGAGGTGCATTTCTGAGGCGACTTAGTCGAGCGCGACACTGGGACAGTCCGGATACCGTATATCCCGTTCACCGATATAGATGTCGATGGAGGGCGTTTACTCCGGTTCGCCGCTCCGTGTTCGTCAAATAATATAGCCCTCGGATGGTGATTCACTATTATATCTCTCGCGCATAATAGAACGTCAGCTTCGAATCCTTCGACATCGATTTTCATATCTTCATGAAGTCTATTCCGGAAATATCGTGTTCTCTCACATAGGCGGTAAGCGATCTGACTGGCACCGACCTCATAAGCAATGTGATTGCCGGAACCCTTCACAACGATGGTAAGCGGTGCATTGACCCCGTCTGGCGATAGCGGTGGATCGGGTTTATTCGTGTGAGCTCAGGGAATGAGCTTGGTATGAATTGCTATGTCTGAACCTATGTCCGAACATAGAACGTTCCATATGATCGAAGCCGTTGCGGGTCGCCTGGAGGGCGCGCCGCGAGAGGTTCGACGTTGGTCAAATGAGTTGAAGGCTCAGGCGGTAGCCGAAAGCATGGAGCCAGGTGCGAGCGTTTCTGCGATAGCGAGGCGCATAGGGATCGACCCATCGCAATTGTTCACGTGGCGGCGCAATGCCCGACTGAAAGCGGAGGCTGTTGTTGATACGGCTCGGGGCGAAAGCTCCACCGCGGACATCATGATCGGCGACGCTGTGATCCGGGTGAATGTCGCGATCGACGAGCCACATCTCGTCAGGCTGATCCGCGCGGTACGCTCTGCATGATACCGGCTGGTACGAAGGTGTTCTTGGCCAGTCATCCCGTTGACTTCCGCAAAGGTCCAGACAGTCTTTTGGCGCTGGTGCGTGATGCTGGAAGTGATCCCTTCAATGGCTCGCTCTACGTTTTCCGCGCCAAAAGAGCAGACAGAATAAAGATCGCCTGGTGGGATGGCTCAGGCGTCTGCCTATATTCGAAGCGGCTCGAAAAAAATCAGTTCGTCTGGCCGAAGATCGGACCGGCCCGCGTGCAGCTCAATCACGCGCAACTGCTTGCACTCGTTGACGGCATGGACTGGAAACGGGTCCGCTCGGCTACGGTGAAACGACCGGAATTTGTTGGGTAAAAGCCCTGCGGCAGAGTGAATCAGGCGGCTGAAACTGAGGGTAAATCTCGCCGAAACATGCTCTACATAAGGGCATGAAACCAGCCGATCTCGAGCTTCCTGATGACGTTGATGCGCTGAAAGCCATGGTCATGGCGATGGCAGCAAAGGCTGCGCGCGCCGATGTTCTGGAAGACGAAGTCGCTGATCTGAAGGCCCGCAATACGGACGCGGACGAACAGATCGCCAAGTTGAAGCTGATCCTCAAAGCTTTCAATCGATACAGGTATGGCCGCCGTTCGGAAAAGCAGGGCAAGTCCATCGAGGCAGACCTGGACGAACAGGGCGCGTTTGTCTTCGAAGAAATCGACATTGGCATTGCCGCGATTGAGGCGCTGGTTTCCAAGGGCCGCAATCCAGGCGCTGCAAAGCGTGCGCCGCGCCCGCGCAAGGGCTTCCCGCCGCACCTGGAGCGGGTCCATGTAGTCATCGAGCCGGACGAACTGCCCGAACACGCTGGCAAACAGAAGGTCCTGATCGGGGAAGATACCTCCGAGCGGCTTGATGTCATTCCGCCGAAGTTCCGGGTGATCGTCACCCATCGCCCGAAGTATGCCTTCAAGAACGAAGACGGCGTCATCCAGGCCTCAGCCCCGGCGCATATCGTCGAAAGCGGCATTCCGACGGAAGCGCTGCTCGCCTATATCGCGGTCTCCAAATATGGCGACGGGTTGCCGCTCTATCGACAGGAGGCGATCTTCCTGCGCGACCATGTCGAGGTCGAGCGCGGTATCATGGCGCGGTGGATGGGTAAGCTCGGGTTCGAACTCGAGATCCTCGCGGACTACACCTTCAGCCAGATCAAACGAGGTGAACGAATATTCGCCGACGAGACGACATTACCGACACTTGTTCCCGGATCGGGGTCGGCAAAGACAGCGTATTTATGGGCGTACGCGCGGGACGATCGACCGTTCGGCGGCAGTGGTCCGCCGATGGTGGCCTATCGTTTTGAAGACAGTCGATCCGGCGATTGTGTCGCGCGGCATCTCGAAGGCTATCGCGGTATCCTGCAAATCGACGGATACACTGCCTATAACCGTGTTGCCCGCCCCGACCGCGGAAACGACGGCGCTCTATTGGCAGGATGCTGGGCGCATGGTCGCCGTCGGTTTTACGAACTGCACGCGAACGACAGTTCCAAGGTGGCAACGGCGACAATCGAAAAGATGGGCGCACTTTGGTCGATTGAGGAAAAGGTGCGCGGACAAAGCCCCGATGTTCGCGCAGCCGCCCGCCAGGAGGCCTCCGCTGCAGTCGTTGCCGATCTCTACAAACTCTGGCAGGACACGCTGCCCCGCATCTCTGGAAAATCAAAGCTCGCCGAAGCCATTCGCTATGCCCTTCATCGACGGGAAGCCTTCGAACAGTTCCTCCATGACGGGCGCATCGAAATAGACTCCAACATTGTTGAGCGTGCAATCAGACCCCAGGCAATTGTTCGGAAGAACAGCCTATTTGCCGGAAATGCAGGGGGCGGAAGGACTTGGGCCACACTCTCTACGCTCATCCAGTCCGCCAAGATGAACGAAGTTGATCCGCTGGCCTGGCTGACGCAGACGCTTGAGCGTATCGCCGCAGGTTGGCCATCAAGCGATCTCGACGCTCTGATGCCCTGGAACTTCAAGAAGTAACGGCCTCACGTCACCGCTTACCAACGATGCCGCGCCAATGGTATTTCTGTCGCTTCGTTTCCCAACGCAATTGGATGAATTGCAATTGGCAGAAGCGAGTTTGCGCTGGTCGCGGAGTTCAAAATAAGCCACCAATGTCGGTTCAAAGGCGTGTACTCCCCGTTTTCCGACGCGATCGGCCAAGTGGGACTTGAAGACGGCTGGAGTAGGCGTGCTTTCCTTGCCATCGTGTAGCGATCGCTGGTGCCCCGCCGTCCTCCGGGCAGCAGACGCGCCTTCCTCCAGACGGATCGCGACGGGACCGACGATGACCTCGGGACGGCTGACATCGCCAACCAGCGGCTCGGCGTCGGACATCTGGACAACCATCCCGCGAACTCAACCGCATCCTCAGGTGCAGGAAGGATCAACTTGCCGTGCTGCGCCATCGTGCGCCACGACGACAGGTGGTTAGGCCTCAGCCCATAACGCTCCGCCACCTCATTCACCGTCGCGCCTGGCCGCAAACTCTCCGATACGATCCGCGCCTTGACCTCCGGCCATTGCCGATGATGGTCACCCGCAGCCTTGGCGGTTGTGAGAACCTCCAACGCGGTCTCCATGGAGAAACTCCCTTCGTTCTTCCATGGAAGGCCGATTACAGATCACGCCAGACAGGGCAACGTGGGGGCTAAACACCGGTTGCCTCTCGGGTTCCTTTCAACGGAGCCATTCTGCGCCGCCGAGGGCACAGTGCCCAAAGCGCTTCGGCATCGACCGCTGCCCAGCATTACTCTGTGACCAGCTCGGCGACGGTGTATCCCCGTCTGCACTGGTATGGATCGAAGCGGATGTTGTATAGCCCCCAGGGCGAGTAGGTCAGTTGAGCGGCATTATTCGAGAGGTTCAAGACGATCTTGTATTCGCCGGCGTCGGTGCGAATTTCGCAGCCTTCAAATGGGTGCGGCAAACCCGGCTCAAGTTCGGTTTCCGAGCCACGAACCGATCTGAGAAGAAATGAAGGTCGACGGCCGCCCTTCTCACGATCCATAAGGATGTCATGGACCGCGTCGATTTGTGCATGAAGGACTGCCAGCTCCTCGACCAGCTCCGGCGGGGTGGCGTCGTATGAGAATTCGGGAGAAAATTTGAAAGAAAAGTAAATAAGTCCGACGGCCCCGTGAATGATGGATGACCAAGCTTGTGCGCGGAACTCGGCTCGCGTCGTTTCTCGACCAACCGCCCCATCATGTTGCGTCAAACCGACGAAGGAGAACTGAGGCTTGCCGGCACTCCAACGCGACATTCGATCGATGGCATGGCCCTGATGTGTAGACATGTAGCCATCGAGTTCAAGGACCAACTCACTGCCTGAGGCAATCGGATAACAGTCATGGCTCAGCCAATCGATATGTTGGCTGTCGGCGTAGTCAGACATGATTCCGTCGAGATAGGCATTGTTGATGTGATTGCCGACGTGATTGATCCAAAGAGGTTTTCCTCCAGCGGCCCAGTCGCGCGCGATCACATCGACGTCGTCGGGCCGAAAGAACACCTCGTCATAGGTGATATCCTTGCCGTCGGGTTTGAGATTTGAAGGTTCGTCCATCAACGCAAAGGCCAGCAATTTTGGCTCACGCAGATCCAGTTCGAAGGCGGCGCGATCGATGACCAAAAAGCTTGGACCGGAATAGTCGATCCCGCGGGGTGCACGCACCATGTACAGGTCTCGTTTGACGGCCTCTTTCGTCCACTGGCCGGCATCCCCGCCGCCATTCACCACGAACAGGGTGTTGATCCCGCGCTCTTTCCAGAGGGCCATTTTCTCAAGAGGTTGCTGCCAAACGCCTTTGATGAAGAAAGAAGGCGCCTTTTCGTCGGGAGACTTCGCATACGCCTTCACCGCAGCGTGACTGCGCAGCGTCCAGGCGAAGTCGGTGATTGGCAGCAGGGACCCCAAGCGAAGCAGCTGGCGGCGACTAACCAGCATGGTGAAGGCCTTTCCCTCAGCACCTGAATCCAAACGACTCCAACAGCCGCTTGTAAAATGATTGTAGCGACGGTTTCCGCGCGGTGAGATTCCCAAAATGTGATTACCCCACTAAGTCGAAAGGACTGATCCGAGGCGAACGGCTTTGCGCTAGATTTAAATATTCCCTCGCAACTCATTGCTGAGGCCGAATCTAAGGGAGCTGTTCGACTTATCGCCATTCCAAGCGCGGCCTGATGCAGTGTCCAGGATGTTCGCAGATCTGATGGTGGAATCAGGAATTTCTCGTACAACCTCTTATTTCTGGCCGACCCTGCCTCAATTCGTGGGCAAGTGGCACAAACTCAGAGACGTGAATTATGACGGCCAAAGTAGAGAGAGAAAAGATAAGCTTAAATCGGTGGCCGGTCATTCTGTTTGTCGTTGCGATTGCAGTCCCGTGGATCTTTCCCATTGGTCCCCTTCGGATGTCGTCTTATCGTATAGTTTTACTATTTTCTGTCGTACCATGCATTTTTCATTGGCTAAGAGGTTACTCTGGGCAAATACGAGTAGTTGATATTCTCATCATTCTTTTCGCTTTTTGGAGGGGCCTGTCTTTAGTAGTCCTGCATGGTGCGGAAGCGATCCAATCCACAGGAGTGTCGCTCCTGGAAACCCTTGGGGCGTACTTCTTGGCGCGCTGCTGTGTTCGCAATGCCGACGATTTTCAAGCTTTCGTCAAGGTGTTGTTCGTGCTGGTCGCTGCGTTGCTGCCGCTGGCATTGCTTGAGACCGTCACTGGATGGAAAGCAACACTGAGAATATTTGGCGTATTACTTCCCACCTATCCCGAGGAACCGATGGGTCGCGCAGGTTTCTGGAGGGCTCAAGGGCCATTTGAGCACCCCATCTTGTTCGGAGTAGTTTGTAATGCCGGATTTGCTCTCGTGTTCCTGGTTCTGGGTTTCGGACGGCCACTTCTGGAGAAATGCTGCAAGGCCGGTGCGATCGCTTTTGCTGCGGCACTCTCCCTGTCTGCGGGACCTATCCTCGGTGTTGCGCTTCAGTGTCTATTGATCGCCTGGAAGCGGCTGGCTGACGCAATCGGACTGCAGTTGGTATGGCTGATGACGATTATCTTCTCAGCAATGGCCCTGGCTTTTAGCTGGATTACTGGCCGGCCACTCGTCGAATTAATCGGCAGGTTTACTTTCGACCCGATGTCCTACTGGTCGCGCAATTTGATATGGGAATACGGTTGGTCGTCGGTTTCAAATCATAGCTTGTTCGGAACAGGCCTTGGCAGATGGGACCGGCCCCACTGGATGGCCGCCAGCATAGATAATTTTTGGCTTTGCACGGCAGTCACGCACGGGCTCCCAGCCCTGGTTCTGATTGTCGGTTCGGTGGCGGTTTGCCTTGTGGCGGTCGGGTTGAAACGGGGGTTGGATGAGAGGCACAGGGCGTGTCGGTCTGCCTACCTCATCTCGATTGTGAGTTGCTCCGCCGTAGGCCAAACCGTGCACCTGTGGGACGGCCCCTTTGCTCTCTTCCTCTTTCTTCTCGGAAGCGGTATATGGCTTTTGGACGTCGATACCAGCGGTGCGCATCCATACCCTCAGAACCGTCGATCACGCAGTGGATATTCCAACCGCAGGCAAGCAGCCAACCCGAAGGCTGCGCCTTCGCGAGGATACACAGAAGGCCGTGTTACTCGCCAGGTACGGCGTGATGGAGGCTTGCCCGACGCTGCACAGCCACCATAGGTAGAACGGCATCAACATGATGCCTCCAAGCATTTCTGCTACGGCATGTTTTCTTAGATCGGAACCGATTCAAGGACAAAATCATGCAGCAATCAAAAGTGCTACAGCGCCTTTCGGACGATTAATCCGACACATATCCGGCCTGCTTGAGGTAGTTCCAGCATTCGGTTCTGCTGAAGGTCACAGACACTGCCGTTTGCCTTCCAGTGTGCGTCGAAGGGGTTCTAGCTGCGGCGGCGCGCAGGTGCGCCTTGAGCTTGGCGAGGGCCATGTCGATGGGGTTGAGATCTGGACTGTAGGTCGACAGAGTCAGGAACCAGGCGCCCCCGTCTCTAAGGCATTGTGTGGCTCGTGCACTCTTGGGGACGGCGAGGTTATCGTAAGCGGTCAGCCGATAACGTCACGCTTGAAGCTCCAGGGCATGAGTGCTTCGATTTCGGATGCTGGCCAGCGTTGAGCAATGCGGGTCAAGGTCTGGGAGAGCCAGTCGAGCGGATCGACGCGATTCATTTTGCAGGTTTGCAGCAAGGTGGCCACCGTCGCCCAGGTTCGTCCACCGCCCTCACTGCCGGCGAATAGACTATTTTTTCTGGTAATTGCCATCTACCGAACAGTCTGACCATGCCGGGCGAGAAGTTGTCGTCCACTATCGCTGGCATCCCTATTTCGGTCGTCGTCTGCGGCTGCACTATAGCGAGAACCGTAAGAAGGGGCAGTTTGTCCACGTTGAGGTCATGCCCGGCGTTGTGACGGCGATCGCAGCCTAGATGCTCGATGCGGCGTGCTGTGCTGGCATGGAATTGGGAACCCCTCGGGTCTCATTGCCGGCCCTTGTGGATCTGGATGACCTTTTACAGCACCGCGGAATGCGACGAACCTGTTCCGGCGAGCCGAATCTCGTCGAGGAACACCAAGAAGATCCGACGAATAGCTCTTGCCCATGATCCACCTCCAATCACGGTGAATAACAAATCTCGCCGAAAAGGAATCCCTCGATTCCGGATTTCGATCCGACGCTCTGGCGCGTCTGACAAGACGCGTAGCGCTGTAGGGTGCTTCGCATTCAAATATATTCACGCGAAGCGCTCTGCCTTCTTGTGTTAATGCTGTCGTACCGAAGAAACTTACCGCTTTTGGGTGACATGCACTACAGTCTTATCAGTCGCGCCGAGGCGCTTTGCCGCTCTGAATTGTTGCATGTTTTAACTTTAAGGGGATCATTTTAAGGAAAATGTACAGCAATGTAGATCGAATTATCTAAGAGAGATCTATTGATGATTGTGGTTCGAAACGTCTAACATTTGTTTTGTCGCAAGCGAAATACATGAGATTTTTGGATTAGAGAGTTTGATTAATATATCTCTATCTCGGAATTACGATTGAAATAGTCGTATATGTCTGTGCTTGCGACGAGTTCCACTATTCATCGTGGAGAGCGCAATGCCGAAAAATCCGAGAGTGTATCCTCACTGGCTTATCGCGCGGCCGGCATCGCACGGTTCAGCGGTCGGCCCGCGGCCGTTCTATCTCACTGCTAAACGCGGCTTCGACATCGTGGCAACATTGATGATCGGGCCACTCGCTTTGGCCATCGTCGGCGTCCTGGCGCTGCTCGTTCGTCTGGATGGCGAGAAGGCTTTCTTTTGCCAGCCACGCCTCGGCAAAGGAGGAAGGGTTTTCAATCTCTGGAAACTTAGGACCATGGTTCCAGACGCAGAGCGTAGGCTGGAGGAGTATCTGGAGGCCAATCCCTTGGCTCGCATCGAGTGGGATCGGACACAGAAGCTTCAAGATGACCCCCGCGTCACCACGCTCGGCAAATATCTGCGCAAGTATTCTCTCGATGAGTTGCCGCAGCTCTTGAATGTACTTCTTGGTGACATGAGCCTTGTTGGTCCGCGGCCGATGTTGCCGGAACAGCGGCCGAATTATCCTGGCAGTGCATACTTCACCTTACGTCCGGGGATAACCGGGCTCTGGCAGATCAGCGAGCGCAATATGTCGACGTTCGCCCAACGCGCAACATATGACACACGCTATGCTGGCATAATGTCCTTCGGCATTGATCTATCGATTCTGTCGAGGACCATCTTTGTTGTCTTGCGTGGGACGGGGTTTTGAGAGCCGTTCTCGCACGTATGAAATAGGGCATTGACTGACACTTGGCGCCAATACATCAGAGGAGGAGCGAGGACGGTTGTCGCCGCTCTCGTTCAGTGATCTGGCCAGCCCGTCCCGTCGGCTGAAGGATCGCTTGGAAAAAGATCATTTATCTTATAGGCAACTTCAGTCCGGTTTGTGGCCTTCACCTTCTTCATGATGTTACGGATATGGACCTTGACCGTGCTTTCCCGCAGGTTGAGCTCGTAAGCGATGATCTTGTTCGCCTTTCCGCGTCGCAGGGCCTCCACCACTTCGGCCTGACGCGCGGTGAACATGCCGGCCAGCGGGCGTGTGACCGGGTTGCCCGACTCGAGCACACGCCGCATCGCGAATACGCTGCTCGCAGGAACGAAGGTTCCACCGGCCACCGCAAGGTCGATCGCCTCGATACACACATCTATGCTGACCGAGGAAGGAATATAGCCCTTGGCGCCATACTCGAGTGCCTTCATTATCTGGGTGAGATCGTCCGTATCAGCCAGCACAATCACCGGTATCGGTTCGATCTCAGACGAAAGCCCCTTGATTTCCTCAGCGACAGCCGGGTCAACAATCTTTCTTCCTCCGACATTCAGCAGGATTGAGGATACAGGAGGGTATTGGTACTGTTGTTGCCGCCATTCCGCTATCGATCCGAATGCCAGGACGCGCATATCCGCCTTGTGGGCGACTATGCTTTGCGCGAGGCATTGGCGATCAAGCGCCCGACCATCGATTATCACAAGCAAGCGTTCTGACGAGAGGAATTGTCCTGCGCGTGTGTTGATGTCGTCGTCATTTTCCACCGGAATTTCATCTTGTATATCTTTTCCATTGGTTATCAATTTCACAGTTATATCCCCCCATAGCAATCTCCGTCGCAATCGCATTCGAAATGTCGGCATTGCGTGTTTGCACGACATCCAACTTGGAGATTTCAACTGAAACGCGGCGAATATACGCAGCCATTAAAAACAAATTTAACTACATAAGGCATCACTTAATATATGGTGGGCCCCTGTTGCCCAGAGCCTCGACCTTCCTCCCTAGGAAGATCCAAACCAACGCTGCCAGTCTGCCCTATTCCAATGTAGGTTAAAGACCCCCAAAATCTAATAGTAGACGTACCTCTTTCGTCGTACGGCTGCACATTCGCCGGTGCGCAGCTGGGTTAGGTAAATTACTGCGGCTCCTCGAGCTCGGCGAGTTCATAACAGTGGCCAACTGGCACGTCGTGCATGGTCCACGTCCTCCGAGGCGACAGTGGTTGAGTGTACATACAAAAGCAAAATCTAATAAATTGTAGTCTACTACAACAACCTTGAGGACGAAACGACCAAATTGGGTGCGGGTAGTGAAAAAAGGAGTATCGCGTACGTGTGCGATCAGATGTACATCTCATAGCTGATACATCTGTAGTATATGTGTGCAATACACTAACACTTTTTGTGCAGGTGCCACCGCGATAGCTCGTCCCCGAGGGCCGATGTTAAGGCGCGGTCTTGTCGACCTTAACCATCGAGGATACCTGTCCGCCGGCCCACATACGTCACCTTGACACATGGCGGATGAACTCGAATTTTGATCTAAACGCCTACCGGCTTCGTGGTAATGCCTCTCGTTCTTTGATCCGGCATCGGGCGCAGCGTATCGGTAATGATATTCGACCGTCTTGGCTCAGCGGCAAGGTACGCTCCGGTGCGCCGTCGACGGCCGAAGGCGGTACCCGCATAACAAGCAGGGCAGCGCTCCCGCAATCACGCCCCTCAATTTGCGTTACAGGAGCGAACAGCCTGAACTACTCCCTTTGATCAGGTTTTCCGCTGCCTCATATGCGTACACTCTTGAGTTTATGGCGCAGCCTTCGATGGACGCGGCCGCGCTACCCCTTGAGCGAACCCGATCACTGAATTCGAGCTTCAGACCTGTCGATGGACACGAACCGCAAGCCGGCAGAAGAGAAATAGGATGTCCGCAGTCAGCACCCGCAGACGCGTATTGGTCCAACTTAACAGCGCTGGTATCGGCGGAACCGAGTTCAATGCCGTCGATCTTGCGGCCGGAGTTGTCGAGCACGGCTACGATTCCATCCTTGTCGCTCCGAAGGATACGTTCAGACCAGGCCCGTCACTCTTAGAGGTGGCTAAGGAGCGAGGCTTCGACATAGAGCTTTTCGACAGACCCCAAAGTACATTCGAGGGCGCGCGGACGATGCGGCATCTCGCTGACAAGCATCGCGTCGACGTTGTTCATGTTTATGGTTCCTGGAGTCAGCGCCCAGCATATTGGGGGCCATGCTTTCTTGGTCTTCGCCCCCTCGTCATGACGATCTATGAAATGAAGGTAAACGCTGATACCGCCGGGGCTGGCATGGAACTGATTATCGGTACGGGCTACCTACTCGACGGCATTCAGGGCCGTCGCGGCGGCGTGCACCTTATCAGCCCTCCTGTCGACCTCGAGAGGGATACGCCGAATGCCGTCGATGATGCTCCGTTCCTTGCGCGTTATCGAATTCGCAACGATCTCCCGCGTGTGGTAATCGTCAGCCGGCTCGACAATGACCTCAAAGCGCTTAGCGTCGAGTTGGCGATGCGTGCTTGCAGCCAACTCGCGGACACGGGGGTGCAACTCATAATCGTGGGGCGCGGGAATGCCGAAGATAGGCTCCTTGCGATGGCGAGCGCAATCAACGCTGCCCGTGGCAGGCCGATCGTTCACATGGTCGGGCCATTGGCAGATCCGCGACCAGCATACGCGTGTGCTGACATCGTTGTCGGCATGGGTGGCTCGGCTGCCCGCGGGCTAGCATTCGGCAAGCCTCTGATCGTTGCTGGGGAGTTTGGATGGTTCAAGACCTTTGCCCCTGACACGGAAGCCGCTCTCTTCCGCAACAGCTTTTGGAGCGATGTCATCTCACCGCAGCCCGTAGCAGATCTTGTGCAGGCCCTAGAGGCGCTACTTTGCTCGCCTGAAAAGCGTATCAACCTCGGTCGACGGGGTCGAATTTTCGCCGCGCAGAATTTCGGACTGAAGCAGATGTCCGCGAAGCTCGCGCAGGTTTACAGCCGCGCCCTTGAAACCTATGGCCCGCGCCACTGGCTGTCGGATATCCCGTTAGAATTGGGTTTCCTCGGCCGACGGTTCACATCGCGACGGGGATATCGGCCGCTCATGCTCCATAGCCCGCCGGTACAGAGCCGGCACCTATAGGTCGCAGCAGAGGAATCCTAGATGCAGGTGACAAATGCAGAATACCGATTATACGGCGTTGATCCGCACTTTTAACTCGGAGCAAACGCTGCCGGAAACGCTGGCCTCCCTCGGGCGGCAATCTCTGCCGCCACGCGAGTATGTTTTCGTCGATTCGGGGTCAGTTGATCGCACGCTCGATATTTTGCCGGCTGGTTCCAAAGTTCATCGATATGCTTCGGGAAAATTCAACTACTCAATCGCCTTGAATGAAGGTATTAATCTTGTAAAAACAAAATACACGCTCGTAATAAGTTCGCATACATCCCTTTTGAACAAGGAAGCTTTGCGCGCGGCCATCGAATTTTTGCACAGACGGAGTGACGTCCCCGCTGCATATTTTGTTCAAAAATTATCCGAACTTATCGAATTTGATATAATCACAGAAGAAAACTTTACCGGCTTCAATGGCGTCTGGAACACGTGTGCTCTGTACGATACGCACCTGTTGAAACAAAGGCCATTCAGACCAGAGGTGTTCTCGGCAGAGGATCAAGAATGGTCAAAGTGGTTACTTTCGTCTGGGAAATATATCGTAAGAGTATCTGGCGCTGGCATGTCTTACAATAATCCGCTAAGGAACAGGTTCAGGAAACGATTGAATGAAGAGTTGGCTGTTGCATTGTTCGTTAAAGACGAAATGCTGAGATTTCCATATATTGCCAGAGTGATATACAGAATTATCAGACCGATATCGAACAATGAAGAAAGGCTATTTCAGGCTGCGCTGTTGTATAACCTGCTGAAGCTTAATTATTCGGGCAGGAAATTCCCGTAACTGCTGGTACATTGCGAGCATGATTCTGCTGCCAGATACCCGACGCAATTGTAAGTGCAGAGCAACGGATCATTTCGCGTTCAACAAATCTGCGTAAATCTGTCTGACGTCGTCCTGCTCACGTTCCAGCGAATACTCTGAGAGAATAAACTTGGACGCCTTGAAACCCTGTCCTTGGCACCAGCCGGGCTGGGCATTTTCCTGCGTTATCGCATGCTCGACCGCCCGCGCAAACCCGAGGATGTCACCTGCCTCGACGGCGGTACTGAAATCCGAGCGGAAAAATTCTCGTCCCCCAAAGCCATGGTAGCCGACCACGTAGTTCCCGCAGGCCATTGCTTCGGCAGGCGGCAGGCCCAGACCCTCCTGGTGGGAGAAGGCCAAGAAGATCTTCGTCTTCTGCAATTGCGCGGCGACTTCTGTCTGAGAGATACGGTCCAGCGGCACAACCTCCCAGCTATCCAGAAGACCGCGCCCGCGCAAAAGTTCGAGCACCTTGTGAGCGTCTGCAGGCATCCTGCGTGGCATATAGGCAATGCGGTTTGCTCTGGGGCCGTCGACGACGTGAAACGTCCCTGCATCGATGCCGACGTGGAGCCTGCGAACGTCGACATGCTCAAAAGCGTAGCTGAGGGCCTCTTGATTGTGCTGGGAGACTGCAATGACCCCCAACAAGCCGCTGCCTTGGGTGTAGTGCTTCGCGATGTGACGCGCCGTTTCTTTCCAAGTGAGGTGCACATTCTGGTTGAATATTATATATTCGATGCCGGGGGATAGGCGATCCAGGATGTCAACGCACACTTCCGGGATCACGAGAGTATCTCCCTGTAGGACGGTGATATCCCCGACGTATGCGATACGGCTTCGATTTTCGAACCAAGTGCAGCGGAACCCCCGTCGCTGATGCAGCACAAATGCGTCCATTCCGGCAGAATTCAGCACGTCGACGTGCCGGTATATTACTCTGATTCCGCCGGAGGGCTGCTGATAGTCGGGAGTCAGGAAGTAAACAGTGGGCCTCACCGAGGGCTGAAGCCCAGTGACGACGCGCATTCGACCCCGCCAAGCTTGTCTTAGCGCCGCGATTTGCTGAAGTGCGCCGGTCGCGACTTCTGCGGATAAATCTAATGCCGCACGATACGTCATCATCACTCGCGTCAATCCATCCCTCGAGAAAACCAGTATATTCGTCGGGATAACACCGGACCACATCCCCAAACGTTGGACGTGTTGCATCTAACGGGCGATATTTCCTACGCCCGACTATGGTCGTCCGTGGGCGCAGAGAGCCAAACGGGAACAGGTCGCGCCAGAGCTTTGCAGGTTCAGACTGCGAATACGGATGTCCTCACTGGAGGAGTTCGTCTCGTCGCTGGCAGAAGCATGTCGAAGCCGGCCCCCTGCATGATGACTATTTTTGGGCTAACGCCGAGAAGCAATCCGGTGCAACCGGGGAGAGCTGCGCCGCGAAATCATCAAAGTTACGCAACCGGCTACCTCTTTCGACGGTTTAAATACTTAATATTGTTTTCTTTACTGCTTGGCCGAAAAGGAATTCCTTGGACAACGAACGCTCGGCTCTCTGCCCCTATCACAAGATGCACGAGAGGGGCCACCTGACCAGGTTCGCACGAATTCAGCAGCCGCTAGAAGAAGATAGGGGCTTGTCGGCATGATTGCGTCCGATGTCACGCTGCAAGACGGTGTCGTTATTCATCATCCGGATCTCGTCAATCTCTATGGTTGTGCTGTCGGCGCGGGCACGCGGATCGGCACTTTCGTGGAAATTCAGAAGAACGCGGCGATCGGCCGGAACTGCAAGATTTCCAGCCATTCCTTCATCTGCGAGGGGGTGACGCTTGAGGACGGCGTCTTCGTCGGCCATGGCGTCATGTTCACCAACGACATCTATCCGCGGGCTGTCAATGCCGACGGGGGTCTTCAGTCGGAGGCCGACTGGACCGTCGTGACGACACGGGTCAAGCGCCGCGCCTCCATCGGCAGCAATGCCACCATTCTGGCCGGGGTCACGATCGGGGAGGCCGCCCAGGTGGGGGCCGGCGCCGTGGTGACCAAGGATGTACCAAGCTTCGCGATCGTTGCCGGCGTGCCCGCCCGGATCATCGGGCGCGTCAAGGATGCCACGATCGAGACTGCGGAGGCGTGAGATGATCGGCGTTGCTGTCGTCGGATACGGTTACTGGGGACCAAACCTCGTGCGCAACTTCTGGGAAACGCCCGGTGCGCGCCTCGTCTCCGTGTGCGATCTGCGCAGGGATCGATTGGCGACGGTCCAGACCCGTTACCCGGCCGTTGACATCACGGACGATTTTGAAGAGGTCCTTCGCGACCCGCGCGTCGATGCCGTTGCAATCGCAACTCCAGCTTCCGCGCATTTCAAGCTCGCCATGAAGGCGCTGATGGCCGGCAAGCATGTCCTCGTCGAAAAGCCGATGGCAGCAACGTCGGACGAGGCACGTCGTATGGTCGAGGAGGCTGCGCGCCGCCGCCTCGTGCTCGCCGTCGACCACACCTTCGTGCATACGGGCGCCGTCCGCAAGATGCGAGAGCTCGTCGAAGACGGGCTCGGCGACGTCTATTACTACGACTCGGTCAGGGTCAATCTCGGCCTCTTCCAGCACGACGTCAGCGTCATCTGGGACCTTGCCGTGCACGATCTGTCGATCATGGACTACGTGCTGCCGGAACGGCCGGTGGCAGTGTCGGCCACGGGCATGAGCCATATTACCGGGGAGCCGGCAAACATCGCCTATCTCAATCTCTTCTTCGAAAGCCAGCTGATCGCTCACATCCACGTCAACTGGCTCGCCCCGGTCAAGGTACGCCGGACGCTGATCGGCGGCAGCAGCAAGATGATCCTCTACGACGACCTGGAGCCCAGCGAGAAGATCAAGGTTTATGACAAGGGGATAACGCTGAGCGGCAATTCGCAGAAGAATGGCGAGAAGGTCTACCAGATGCTGGTCGGCTATCGCACCGGCGATATGTATGCCCCCCACCTCAATGTCGCCGAGGCGCTCGGCATCGAACTGCGCCAGTTCATCGATTGCATCGAGCGAAATGAAAAGCCGGTCGCCGACGGAAATGCCGGGCTGCGCGTGGTGAGAATCCTCGAAGCCGCCACCCAGTCGCTCGCCGAGCGCGGTCGGGTCGTCGAACTGGAGCATATGAGGCGCATCGCATGATCCCCTTCCTCGACCTCAGGGCGCAATATGCATCAATCAAGGACGAGATCGATGCGGCGGCGCTGCGCGTGCTCGCGTCGGCGCAATATGTTCTGGGCGACGAGGTCGCGCAGCTTGAACGGGAATTCGCGGCCTATTGCGGCACGCGGCACGCGATCGCCGTCAACACGGGCACGAGTGCCCTCCATCTTGCGCTGCTTGCGCTTGGCGTGGGACCTGGCGACGAGGTCATCACCGTACCATTCACTTTCGTCGCCACGGTTTCGGCGATCTGCTACACGGGCGCATTGCCGGTCTTCGTCGATGTCGAGCCGGTGACGCTGACCATGGATGCGACGAAGATCGAGGCTGCAATCACGCCCCGAACCAAGGCGATCGTGCCGGTCCATCTCTACGGACAAATGGCCGACATGAACGCCATCAAGGCGATCGCCGACCGGCATGGCGTAGCCATCATCGAGGATGCCTGTCAGGCCCACGGCGCCGAATACAAGGGTCGCCGCGCCGGAAGCATCGGGGTATCGGGCTGCTTCAGTTTCTATCCGGGAAAGAACCTGGGCGCCTGCGGCGAAGGTGGCATCGTCGTTACCAGCGATGATAGCCAGGCGCGCACGATGCGCATGCTCAGGGATTGGGGTCAGGAAAGCCGGTATCACCACGTGCTCAAGGGCTTCAATTATCGGATGGACGGTATCCAGGGGGCTATCCTGCGGGTGAAGCTCAGGCATCTCGACGCTTGGACGCAAGCGCGCCGTTCCCATGCGGCGCGCTACTCGGCGCTGCTCGCGGGATCCGACCATGTGAAGGCGCCTGTTGAGCTCGCTGACCGGCGTCATGTCTACCACATCTATGCCGTCCGCTGCCGGGATCGCGAGGCGCTGCAGCAAGCCCTCAGCATTGAGGGCATACAGTTCGGCCTGCACTATCCCATTCCGGTGCATCTGCAGAAGGCCCATGCCGACCTTGGTTACGCGCCAGGCGATTTTCCGAGATCGGAGGCGGCCGCCCGGTCGGTTCTCTCGCTCCCGATCTATCCGGAAATGACGGTCCGGCAGGTCGAGCAGGTGCTGTCGGTGGTGGAGCAGGAGGCCCATGTCCACTGAGCGCTCTCCGATCCGGGTCGTCCAGGCGGTGCATGGCCGCCGTGAAGCCGTTGCCGATCCGAGCTATCAGGCGGCGCTCGCCGAGGAACTGAGGCAATCCTACGGCACGGCGGGGTTGGTCGAGCTCTACGGCCGCTTCATGGCTGGCGATGGCTTCGTCGACCTGCTGATGCGCAAATCGATCTGGCAAAGCGTCGCGAAGAGTTGCGGCTGCGGCCTGCAGGTCGGCAGCGGCGCAGGCTTCAAGCATCCCGAAACGTTCGAGATCGGCAACAGCGTCTTCATCGGCGCGCAGGCCTGTGTCCAGGGCCGTCACGACGGCAGATGCATAATTGGCGACAATGTCTGGATCGGGCCGCAAGCCTTCCTCGACGCGCGCGATCTTGTCATCGAGGAGTTCGTCGGATGGGGCCCGGGAGCCAAGATTCTTGGATCGAGCCACACCGGCATTCCCGTCGATGTGCCGATCATCCGCACCGACCTCGAAATCAAGCCGGTTCGCATCGGCGCGTGGGCCGATATCGGGACCAACGCGACGATATTGCCGGGCGTCACGATCGGCAAAGGCGCCGTCGTGGGGGCGGGGGCAGTGGTCGTCTCCGACGTTGAGCCCTTTGCGGTTGTTGCGGGCGTGCCCGCGAAATTCCTGCACTGGCGAACCGATAGCACGCCAGTGAAACCATGAACGAAGGGGCGGCGATGAAAGACAAGCGGATTCTGATCACGGGAGGCGCAGGCCTCATAGGCTCGCACATTGCCGATCTCGTCGCGCGCGAAGGGCCACGGGAAATTTTGATCCTCGACAATTTCGTGCGTGGCCGCCGCGAAAATCTCCGTGAGGCGGCGAGCACTGGCCCGGTCAGGATCATCGAAGGCGACATCAGGGACCGTGCGCTTCTAGCGAGGTCGTTCGAAGGCGTGGACATCGTGTTCCATCAGGCGGCGATTCGCATCACCCAATGCGCCGAGGAACCAAGGCTCGCCTTCGATGTCCTGGCGCAAGGCACGTTCGATGTGCTCGAGGCGGCGGTCGCAGCCGGTGTGTCGAAGGTGATCGCAGCCTCCTCGGCCTCCGTGCTCGGCCTTGCCGAGAGTTTCCCGACCACGGAGGAGCACCATCCCTACAACAACCGCACGATCTATGGCGCGGCCAAGGCATTCAACGAGGGGCTGCTGCGCAGTTTCGCCGAGATGTACGAGCTCAACTATGTCGCACTGCGCTACTTCAACGTCTACGGTCCGCGCATGGATGTTTACGGCGCCTATACGGAAGTCCTGATCCGCTGGATGGAGCGCATTGCGACGGGACGAGCGCCGATCATCTTCGGCGACGACACGCAGACTTTGGATTTCGTGCATGTGCGCGATATCGCGCGGGCCAATCTCATGGCTGCAAAGTCGGATGTAACGGACGAGGTGTTCAACGTCGCAAGCGGCGTGGAAACAAGTCTGCGGGAGCTGGCACAACTGCTCACCCGCGTCATGGGGCTCTCGCTCGAACCGCAGCTTGAACCGGCGCGCAAAGTGAACGCCGTCACGCGCCGGCTTGCGGACACAAGCAAAGCAGCGCGGCTCCTGGGGTTCAAGACAGAGATCACGCTCGATGAGGGATTGCGCGATCTCGTCGCCTGGTGGCGGCGCGAGCGGGCGTCGACGGGAGGTGAGGCGGCATGAGCGAGGCACCTCGTCAGATCCCGGTCGCCAGACCCGTTCTCGATGAACGGGAAGTCGAGGCGGTCAGGCGGGTCATACTTTCAGGATGGGTGACGCAAGGCCCGGAGGTCGCAGCATTCGAACGCGAGTTCGCCGCCTTCGTTGGGGCGGCCCATGCATGCGCGGTCTCGAACTGCACAACGGCGCTCCATCTGGCCCTGCGTTGCGTCGGCGCCGGTGCCGGCGATGAAGTGATCACAGTCAGCCATTCGTTCATCGCGACAGCGAATGCCATCCGATATTGCGGGGCGCTACCGGTCTTCGTGGACATCGAATCCGGCGGCTACAACATGGATCCGGATCTGGTCGAGGCCGCGATCACGCCGCGCACAAGGGCAATCGTCTGCGTGCACCAACTCGGCATGCCCTGCGATCTTCGCCGCATCCTTGAAATCGGCAAACGCCACTCCATCCCGGTTATCGAAGATGCCGCCTGTGCTGCCGGCAGCGAGATACTGTGGAACGGGCACTGGCAAAGAATCGGTAAGCCGCACGGGGATATCGCTTGCTTCTCATTCCATCCGCGCAAGGTCGTTACCACGGGCGACGGCGGCATGCTGACGACGGCAAGTGACGAATACGACCGAAAGTTCCGGCTGTGGCGCCAGCACAGCATGAGTGTTCCAGATACCGTCCGGCACGGCGCGAAGCAGGTGATCTCAGAGGATTATCCGGAAATCGGTTACAACTACCGCATGACCGACGTCCAGGCGGCGATCGGCCGGGAGCAGCTGAAGCGGCTTCCTGCTCTCGTCAAGCGGCGAAGGGCACTTGCCAGGCGGTACACCAGGCGCCTTTCCGGAGTTGCGGGACTGCAGACGCCGGTTGAGCCCCACTGGGCCCGGAGCAATTGGCAGAGCTATTGTGTGACATTGCCCAGCTGGATCGACCAGCGGCAGATGATGCAGGCCCTGCTCAATCGCGGCATCTCAACCCGCCGCGGCGTCATGAACATCCACCTGGAGGAAGCCTACGCCGGAAGCGACACGCACAGGGCCGCCACGAGCCTGGCGCGAAGCGTCGCGGCCCAACAGCAATCGGTGATCTTGCCGTTCTTCGCGCAGATGACCGACGTGGATGTGGCGCGGGTCGTCGAGGAGCTTCTTTCGATTCCCGCGATCTCCGAACCCGCAGCGCTGCGGGCGGTATGACGTCGTCGCGATGTCACTTGGCTCCTGCATGTTTCCGTAAATCGTAGCTGATTTAAGGCTGAAATCATGCGGCAATTCAAAGTGCCGCAGTAGCCTTTGCGCGTCTGATGAGACGCGCGGCGCTGTAGGTCACGCGGATCTCGAGCGCAACGCCCGCAGCGCCGCAGGCAATGTAGCGAGCGGCACGATCTCCGTGAGGACCCGCAGTGAATAGGCTCCGGTCAGCATCGCCGTCGCGAGACCGAGGACAGCTGCCGGCCAGGGCGGCAGCACGAAGAGGGCGCCGAAGACCAGCGCTGACGCCGGCAGGAAGATCAGGGCGAGTTTGCGATTGGCGGCGGACCAGCGGAAGCCCGAGAGCTGCCGAACGATCGCGTAGATCAGCAGGCCGTGCCAAACATAAAGGCTGAAAAACGCTGCACCCGCGCCGACCGAACCGAACGAGCCGACCAGGAGCCACGCGAGACCGAGATGGACCACGGTTGCCGCAACCTCCACCCAGAAGAAGGCTCTTTTCGCGCCTTTGGCGAGGACGATGTAACCCATTGGCCATGCGATGACACGCAGCATCATACCGAGGCAGATCCAGCGAAGCAGGTCCACGGCGGCGTAGAACTCGGGCGAATAAAGCAGCCTTATGACCAGCGGGGCGGCGGTCAGCGTGGCAATGAGCCCAGGGCCGGCGACGAGCATGCTGACCTGCGCCTGCTCGTTGACCAGGCGGTTGCATTCGGCATCGTCCTGGGCGACGGCGGTCAAGCGCGGATAGAAGTCGGTGCCCATCGCCTGCAGAACGAAGCTGGCATAGAAGCCGCCGAGCGTCCAGGCGGCCTGGTATAGCCCCGCTGCCGCGATGCCTTCCGCCCTCATCACGATGAGGCGGATCGCATAGGCCGCACCGAGTGTCAGGAAGCCGCTGACCATGAAGACAAAGCCGAGCTTCAGGAGGGAGCCGATTTCCTCGCGAACCTGCCGCGTGGACATCGGAGGCGCGGGGAGGCGTATCTGCCTGCCAAACCGCCAGCAGATCGCGAGCGAAGCAGCGCCACCGGCGACGAGCGAAGCCACGATTCCTGACGTGCCGAACAGATAGATCAGCGGGATGCCGATCGCGGTACTGAAAAACGCTGCAAGGACATTGATGCGGGCGAGGCTGGCAATGTCTCGCATGCCTTGAATCAAGGCCATCTGGCCGTCTGCGAGCAGGCGGAAGAGGATGGCTGCGGAAAGCAGCGCGACGCCACCGGCGTAACCAGGGCGGCCGAAGGTGAAATCCGCGACCGGATAAGCGAGCGCTACGAGAAGAAGGGCGCCAAGAAGCCCCAACACCAATGATGTGCGCTTGAGCACGGTCGCCGTTCGGGCAATCCTGTCCGCGTCGCCGCTGCCGACCGCCTCCGCGATTTGGCGTACGCCGCTTGCCTGGATTCCGAGTCCGGCGAGCGAGAAAGCGATATCGGCAATGGAACTGTAGAGGCCGATCAACCCTACGCCTGCAGGACCGAGGAGCAGTGCCATTGCCTTGTTGCGGATGATGGAAAATAGCACGGTGATGACAGACGAGCCGCCGATCAGGGCGGTCGACTTGAGGATCTGGCTGTAGCTCGGGCCACGGTGAGGGCTGGCACGCGCTTCCATTGGCGTTACTCACTTCCCATGGCCTGTCAGCTCTCAGGGACTTTCGACCATTGACCGACGTAGAGGAGGCGACGGACGACTGTCTCCACGCCCGTCTGCCAGGCGGGCAAGCGCCGGCCGAATGTTTTCTCGAACTTGTCGGTGCAAAGGCGCGAGTCCTGTGGGCGCCGGGCCCTTGTCGGGTAGTCGGCGCTGGCAATGTCCCGCACGGCTGCGGACGGGCCGCCATTTGCGCGGCTGACGGCAAGAATGTGCCTCGCGAAGCCCGACCAGTTGGTCTCGCCTGTTCCCGCAAGGTGATAGAGGCCAAAGCGATCGTTCTGCGGCTGCGTGGCGATCTCGAGTATGGCGGTCGCCAGGTCCAGTGCCGAAGTCGGATTACCGTATTGGTCGGAGACGACCGTGAGGGTATCCCGGCTTTCGGCAAGCCTCAGCATCGTTTTGACGAAGTTGTTGCCGAAAGGACTGTAAACCCAGCTTGTCCGCAGGATGATGTGACGGGGCGTTATGCTTGCCACCGCCCGTTCACCTTCGAGCTTGGTGGCGCCGTAGAAAGTGCGAGGGACTGTCTCATCATCTTCCCTGCGCGGACGGCGGTCATTGCCGGAAAAGACGTAGTCGGTCGACAGATGGATGACGGGTACGCCGAGCTTTGCCGCTGCCTCGGCAACACACGCGGCACCCACCACGTTGACGGCGTGAGCGAGCGCAGGCTCGTCCTCTGCACGATCGACGGCCGTATAGGCGGCGGCCGAGATGACCACGTCAGGTCTTGCTGCAACGATCGCCTCTCGCATCGGTATCGGCTGCGTGAGGTCGAATTCGGGACGGCCGATGGCGACCAGTTCGACGTCGCGCAGTGGAGCCGCACGCTCGATCAGGCTGCTTGCGAGCTGGCCGGTCGTGCCGGTGACGAGCACTTTCATCGCGCCGCCACCGACTTGCCGAGGCGCTCGCCCCGATAGCTGCGCTCGCGGATCGGCTGCCACCACCAACCGTTATCCAGATACCAGTCGATCGTCCGCGCCAGTCCCGTTTCGAAGCTTTCCCTTGGCCGCCAGCCGAGTTCACGCTCGATTTTGGCCGTATCCATGGCGTAACGCCGGTCGTGACCTGGACGATCGTCCACGAATGCGATGAGGTCGCGATAGCTCTTCCGGCTTCGGCGTGGTCTCTTGCGGTCGAGAATATCGCATATCGTCTCTACGACGGCGAGATTGGTCCGTTCTGAGCCTCCGCCGATATTGTAGCTTTCGCCGGTCGCGCCCTTGGCAGCAACGAGCTCCAGCGCTCGCGCGTGGTCGTCGACATACAACCAATCGCGGACATTGGCGCCGGTGCCGTAGACCGGCAGGGGCTTTTCCTCCAGTGCGTTGAGAATGATCAGGGGCACCAGCTTCTCCGGGAAGTGAAACGGACCGTAATTGTTCGAGCAGTTGGTGATCACGACCGGGAGGCCAAAGGTGTGGTGCCAGGCGCGGACAAGATGATCGGATGCTGCCTTCGAGGCGGAATAGGGCGAGGATGGAGCATAGGGCGTGTCTTCGTCAAATGTGCTGTCATCAAAGGGAAGATCGCCGAATACCTCGTCAGTGGACACGTGATGAAAGCGGAACCGTTCGGCCGCCGTTTCGGGAAGGTTGCGCCAGAATTTCATCGCGGCCTGAAGCAGCCTGAAAGTGCCGAGGATATTGGCCTCGATAAATGAGCCGGGTCCATCGATCGACCGGTCGACATGTGTCTCTGCTGCAAGATGCATGATGCGGTCGATCTTTTCGGCACGCAGGATGCCAGCCACGGTCCCCTCGTCGCAGATGTCGCCCCGGATGAAGCAGTAGTTCGGAAAGTTCTCGATTTGCCGGAGCGAGGCCGGATTGCCGGCATAGGTGAGCTTGTCGAGGTTGAATACGCGGTTGTCTGGATCGGCCACAAGATGCCGGCAAAGCGCGGAACCGATGAACCCGGCGCCGCCGGTGACGAGGATGTTCATGGACGCTCTGTCCTCGCAGCGAAGTCGAACAGTTCGGCCTGTCTGAGCTGTGGAGCCGTGCGATCCTTCTCAGACAGCTGAATTTGCGCGGTGGGCAGCGGCCAGGCTATGGCGATGTCGGGGTCGTCGAAACGGATCGCGCGATCATGGGCGGGCGAATAGGGGTTCGTGACCTTGTAGATCACCTCCGTGTCCGGTTCGAGTGTCAGAAAGCCGTGCGCAAAACCCTTGGGAACCAGCAGCTGATTCCATCGGCGGGCGGATATCTCGATCGCGACCCATTTCGCGAAGGTGGGCGAGCCCTGACGGATATCGACTGCGACGTCGAAAATGGCACCTTTCACCACCCTTACGAGCTTGTCCTGCGCGTAGGGCGGAAGCTGATAGTGAAGGCCCCGCAGGACGCCTCGCGAAGCGGAATAGGAGTGGTTGTCCTGGACAAAATGAAGCGCGATGCCGTGGTCGGCGAATTGCTGTGCGTTCCAGGTTTCGGAAAAGAACCCGCGGTCGTCTCCTATCCTGCGCGGCAGGATCTCCAGGACCCCGTCAAGGTCGAGCTTTCTGACCTCCAGGCTCATGCGACATGCTCCTCCACGAGGCGGCGGAGATAGGAGCCGTAGGCAGTTCTCCCGAGCAGGCTGGCACGCCTCAGGACGTCCTCGGGGTCGAGCCAGCCCGCATCGAGCGCGATTTCTTCCGGACAGGCAATCTGGACGCCCTGACGGCGTTCGACCGTTCGCACGAAGGACGAGGCGTCATGCAGGCTGTCATAGGTGCCGGTGTCGAGCCAGGCATAGCCGCGTCCGAGCTGGCAGACATGCAGCTGTTCCTGTGCGAGATAGATGTTGTTGACCGTGGTGATCTCGAGTTCACCTCGCGCCGAGGGCTCGATCGACGTGGCAATGTCCACGACGTCGTTGTCATAGAAATAGAGGCCGGTCACCGCCCAGTTGGATTTCGGCCTTGCAGGCTTCTCCTCGATCGTCTTGGCCTTGCCGGTCCTTTGGTCGAAGGTGACGACGCCGTAGCGTTCCGGATCGTCGACGCGATAGGCAAACACGGAGGCGCCCGTTTCACGGGATGCAGCCTGGCGGCAGACATTCGGGAGGCCGTTGCCGAAGAAGATATTGTCGCCGAGGATCATCGCGACATTGCCATTGCCGATGAACTCGCGGCCGATGATGAAGGCCTCGGCGAGTCCATTGGGATGCGGCTGTTCGGCATAGGAGAGGCTGAGCCCGAAGGCGGAACCGTCGCCGAGGAGCGCCTCGAAGCAGGGCAGGTCGCGCGGTGTGGAGATGATGAGGATCTCCCGGATGCCGGTGAGCATCAACACGCTCAGCGGATAATAAACCATTGGCTTGTCGTAGATCGGCAGGATCTGCTTGGAGACCGCAATGGTGAGCGGGTAGAGCCGGGTGCCGTTTCCTCCCGCCAATATGATCCCCTTCATTTTGTCTTTCCCCCGTGTCGATTGCGCGGAGCGGCGGTCGGCCGTGACGGAAGTGAGATCTCGTCGATCATTGGCTGGCCTGACTCGGTTTCGGGTCGGCTGAACGAGACGAGAGCACAGGCTGGTCGGACGTTGTCGGCATCCGTCGAAGGACGACCTTGATAACGTCTCCGGGCATCAGCGCTGTCGTTTCGGACGCCGGAAACTCGTCGATTTTGCCGTCGCCTCGCCGGATAATCGTGAAGGAGACTGCCTCTCCGGCGCGCTGAGCGGAGTCCTCGGTAGCAGAGAGCTTGTCGATCAACAACCTCTCCGTGGTGGCACGCTTCAGTTTCAGTTGTTCGAGCGTCGCTTGTTCCGATTGCAGTTCGGTAGCGATTTCCGCCTGACGATTGTCATAAAGCCCCTCGAGGTTCCGTGTCGCTTCGCTGATATCCTGCCGCGCCCGCATGATGGCGGTCACGAAATCCAGGCGATTAGCGCGATCGTTTGCAAGTTCACGCTCCAGGTCCGACTGTCGCGATGCGACGGCGACGCCCCGTTCGACGAGGGTTCTCACGCCTGTGAGCTCCCGCTCGGCTGCCTCTATGTTGGCTTCCGCGGCTTTCACCTTTTCTTCGAGGACCCGGATTTCCTGGTTGAGGAGATCGCGCAGTTCCGCGAAGGACTTCGATTGCCGGGCGAGCACGTTTGCACGTGTCGAAAAGATGATCCGTTCCTGGTCTTGGACTGCCGCGACAAGTGCAGGGTCGGCGTTCAAGGGTCGGGCGAAGGCTATTTCCTTCGCACCCGACATTTCCGCCTGCAGTCGCGCGATCCTCACGTTGCTGCGCAGCTGCCCGTTGTCTATCCCTCGCAACTCGCCGACAAGCGTTATATTGTCCTGCGACGGCTCGGAGCCCGTCTCGCGGAGCTCGCCGCCACCCATGGCCAAGGCCTGCAACGCGGTGAGCCCAGGGCGGAACTTATATTCTCCCGGTGTCGTCACGTCTCCGACGACATAGACTGGCGGGTATTCGACGACCTCGACGGTCGTCTCCGGCGCTTCCACCAGCCCGATCTTGCTTTGCAGGCGCTTGGCGATTTCGGCAGCAAGTCCAGCCTTGTCGAGATTGCCGACGGTCACGGTTCCGATGACGGGCACCGAGATGGCACCCGCTTCGGAAACAACGAATTCGCCGCCGAGCGCCCAAGGCACATATTCGCCCTTGGTAGGCATCCACTGCATGATCGTCAGGTGAATTTTCGTTCTCGGCGCAAGTTCTGGCGCATCGGCCCAGGCTGGTGTCGATACGGCGCCGACGACGGCGAGCGCAGCCGCAAAGGAACCGTTTCTGAGGAAAATGCGGCAAGTGCGGCAGGGTGCACTCATGTGTTTCTCCAACCCGCAAAGCAGTGTCTTCGTCGTACCGTCGAACCGAGAAGTTCTTGACCGACAAGCTTTTCGCCACCTGAATCGCGTAACGCGCATGTCTGCAGGATTCCGACGCTGCAACAGCAAGTGTGCAAAATTTCCGAATATTTGAAAGAGGAAGCGCCGTGGGTCGGCTTCATCAATATTGGTGAAGCAGTGCAGCGGTCGATTCATCCGAAACGAAGGGGCGTTGTTATCGTGCGCCCTTGTCCGACGTTTGGATGATGCGAGCAAAGTAAAGGCAGAAGAGTATTGTTGACCCTATCAATAGATGGAGGGCGATCGTCACATTGAACTAGTTCCTTCGGATAGGGCAGGCGGAACGAGATTTTGTTGCGGGGCGCCCTTCTAGGCATGCCTCAGCCCTTTTGCGCCGTCGCGACCGCGCGCGGCGTGGGCTAAGGTCGTTTGCCTGTAGCAGACATGCGGTTTGTTCTTCTCGGCAAGGACCCTGCCGATCAACGCATTCCGCGGAGGGGGACATGCATTGATGAGCAGGAGTAATTACGATGGAGTTGGCATAGGGAGAGAGCCCGACACCGTGCGCCGGCGCGAGCTACAACGCGTCATCCTGATCATAGCCAATGCCGGGACAATCTCGGAGAGGCTGATCCAAGCTCTCGAAAGAGAGTTTCCATGGGTCGTTGTCGAACAGGTCGAGGATGTCGGTTCGGCTTTCAACGTCTTTTCCCATCCCGTGTCGCTTATCCTCCTCGACGTCGCGCTGATAAACGAAGCTGAAGAAAAATCGACCGAACTCCTCCATGCCCACCCTCAGTCTCTTACCGCCGTCATCGAGCCGCATGACCAGAACTTGGACGCATCCCGTATCAAGGTCCCGGAATCACCGTTGGTCCGCAGTGTCCTTCCGATGAACCTCAGACTCGATCTATGGTTGTCGGTGATCAGGCTGATGCTTTGCGGCGGCGAGTATCTTCCACCCGGATTGATCCTGCAGGCGAGGAAGAATGGCCATAGCGCGGCCCTGCCATCTGGAAATGGCGGTATATCGCCTCGGCCTCGAAGCGATGAGGCACGTTTCTCGGAGTTGACCGCTCGCGAACTGCAGATTCTTGAAATGGTCTCCCGCGGACTGCAAAACAAACTGATTGCCGCGGAGTTTCGCCTGTCCGAACATACGGTGAAGATTCATCTGCACAACATCATTACAAAACTGGGCGCGCACAACAGAACGGAAGCGGCGGCGCGATTTCGAAGTTTGAAAGAGCGCCACTGACCGCTGACCGCCCCCTTGCTGACGGTGATGCGATGCATCCGAACGGCGGGGCCAGCATCGGCCGCGAATGACAGCGCTAAAACGGTTGGCCGGACCGCGCGAAAGACGCCAGCTGGCGACCATAAGCCTCCGGGGCCGAGGGCCAGCTTCTGAGGCTGCCCTTTCCGCTCGAAGTGGAAGCCTTTCCGCAGCCTTTCCTGATCCAGATCCTCCCCGTTGTCACGCTCGATCGCATGATGCGCTAGACCTCGTCCGCCGATTGAGAACTTGAGTAATGCATGCTACTGTCGGCGAAAATATTATTTTTGATCAAAAGTTAGTTGTTGATTTATCTTTTCCTCCGCGAAGGCGCAGTACGATGTCCGTCGATCATTTTGATATGAAATGTGTTTCTCGGTTCGGGATTGCTCTTGCTTTTCTATGTGCGGGGACAGCGTCCGCCGACGTCGAAAACGAGAAAGCCTTTCCAACTGCCATGGGTTTTGGAAGTACCGCGGTTGGCTGGCGCTCCGGCAAGATCATCCACGTTACCAATCTTAACGACGCCGGGCCAGGTTCGTTGCGCGCCTGCGTCTCGGAGAGTGACGAGCCTCGCGTCTGCGTCTTCGATGTCAGCGGCACGATCTTTGTCGACAATGCCATCTTTGTGCGACCCAACGTTTACGTCGCTGGCCAGACCGCACCCGGGCAGGGTGTGCAACTTCGCCTTCGCGAAGCCCAGCTCACGCCGCTGATCGTCAAGAACAGCCACGATGTTGTGTTGCGTTTCCTGAAGTTCCGCCCCGGCCCGAGCTCTCGACCGGCGACGAATGTCTCCGGATTGCTGATCGAGAACAGTTATCGCGTCATCGCGGATCATGTCTCAATCCAGTTCGCCACCGATCAAAACTTCAGCGTTCACTTCGAACAAGGCTCGACTCACGACGTCACGCTTCAAAACAGCATCGTCAGCTGGGGCCTTGATCGTGCCAACCACAAGAAGGGGAGGCACTCGAAGGGAGCGTTGATATGCTCCGGTGTGAAGACCGGCGGCGAATGTGGCCGCGTCAGTGTGATCCAGAATATTTTCGCTCATAACCGAGACAGAAATCCGGACATCAGTGGAACGGACCTCGGGCCGATCGATATCGCCAGCAACGTGTTTTACAACCCTATTACTCAGTTTGGCGAGTTTTATGACCGCTACGCGTCGACCACCATCCGCTATGTCAACAATCTGGCTGTATTCGGTCCGGCGACGAAAAGGAAAGAAGCGCCCATAGTCGAGACTTTCAACCTCACCGACCATGCGGTCACGGTTGAAGCCGGCCGCAACATGATGTTGGACAATGGCAGCGATAAGCCGCGGCCGGCCAATATCAAGTTGGCAGAGGGACAACTGCGTACCGTAGACGGGATAGCCGATATCGCTATGCCAGTCCCGGCCGAGAGGCTCGTTGAATACCTTTCGCCCCGTGTCGGAGCGGGCGGGCGCGTGGGCACCGTCAAGGACGCTCTCGATGAGCAGCTGCTGGCGTCGGTACGAGATCGTACGGGCACCGTGATCAACGGTCCGGACCAGGTCGGTGGATGGCCGGAACTGCCCGAGCTTGGTGCTGAGCCGGATTCCGACCAGGACGGTATGCCGGACCAGTGGGAGGAGAGCCGTCCGGGGCTGGACAAGACGAACGGGAACGACGCTTGGGCCGACCGCGACGAGGACGGCTGGTCCAATATAGAAGAATACCTGAGCGTATTGGCGGGTGATTGATATTTGAGGCGAGGGTGATTGGATCACGGTCTGCCAGTTCCCGCCCGTCCTCCGCGCGATTATCATGAGCGGGCAACTCTCAGATTGAACTGTTGACGGCAAGCGGATCTTTGCCCCCAAAGCTTCGACGCTCCGTGAATGTGGTGCAACGCTTGGGCACACACGTAGCCGGTTGTTGCCGCACATGTTGTTAACGACTGAGACGGTGTCGAGACGAAATCGCTTTGAAGCGCCTTTAGTATGATTCTTGCGGATTTGTGAGGGGCGAGATGCTATTTAATTCATTTGAATTTTTTATATTATATTTGCCAATCGTACTCATCGTATTCTTTGCGCTTGGCCGACGTTATCCAAACGCTGCATCACTCTTCGTCGGCCTTGCATCTCTTTTCTTTATTTCTGTCTGGGAGATAAGTTATGCCGTAATCCTTTCGCTTTCGATTTTGTTTAACTACGCCGCGGCATACGTGATTTCCGTTCAGGATGCGCCATTTCGAAGAAAAATTGCTCTTTCGGCAGCCATAACAGTAAATCTCGTTATAATATTCCTCTACAAATATCTAGATTTCTCCGTCGACACGTTGAATTATCTGTCAGGATCGCATCTGGAGCATTGGGAGCTTGTTCTCCCGCTTGGAATTTCATTCTACACTTTTACGCAAACGGCTTTTCTTGTTGACACGTACCGCAAGGAAGTAAGGGACCTGAATTTCGTCAGGTATCTGCTCTTCGTAACCTACTTTCCGCATCTTGTTGCCGGTCCAATCCTCCATCATGGCAGCATAATTCCCCAGTTCGCCAAGGATGCTACATATCGCGTTCAGTGGGACAACATAGCGACCGGCTTCATGTACTTCACGATTGGCCTGGCCAAGAAGGTCATATTAGCCGACACGTTTGCACTATACGCAACGCCGGTGTTCACCGCAGCAGATTCCGGGCAGGATGTTGCCGCGGTCGCCGCCTGGACTGGCGCGCTGGCCTATACCTTCCAGATCTATTTCGATTTTTCGGGATACTCTGATATGGCCGTTGGCCTTGCCAAGATGATGAATGTCGACATCCCTTATAATTTCAACTCACCCTACAAGGCGACCTCGATCATTGATTTCTGGCGCCGCTGGCACATGAGCCTCTCCGCCTTCCTGAGGGATTACGTCTATATTCCGCTCGGGGGGAGCAAGCGTGGCTCCCGCTACGTAAACCTCATGACCACGATGCTCATTGGTGGGCTTTGGCACGGTGCAAGCTGGACATTTGTTGTCTGGGGCGGTCTGCACGGATTGTATCTCGTCGTCAATCATCGGTTTTCTGCGGGCGGCGCTGCTGTCTGCCACGGGGTCGTCGAGAAGATGAGCGCGCGTCTTCTCACTTTTCTGGTGGTGATCCTTGCTTGGGTGTTCTTCCGAAGTGAGACCTTTTCGGGAGCAGCGACCATACTTTCGGCAATGCTGGTTGATGTCTTTCACGAACCTGTGGCCGACGCGCCGGCGACGCTGATCAGGATGTTCGGCGATGCTGAGGCGCCGTGGCGCATCGCTGCCATCCTCTCGGTCGGCCTTGTCATCACCTGGTTCGCCCCAAACTCGCAGGAGATCGTTCGCGCTCCCGTCTTGGAGCGTCTCGTGTCCTTTCCCGTCGTTGGGTCTGCTCTCGTCTTCGTGATGACCCTTCTCGTCATCAACACGTCACGTGGAGTTTCCGAATTCATCTACTTCAATTTTTGAGGCCCGAGATGGTCAGAAACGTACTTCAGTTGTTCGCTGGTATCTTGTTCGGCCTGCTGGCCCTCGAGGGCCTTTGCCGTGTACTGCCTGTCATGTCGGGTTGGGAAAATCCGCCCGTGACCGCAGACCATCCTTTCATCCGCAACCAGCCGTTTAACGAGTACGTCTTCTCGCAGGGGTGGGATTTGAGGGGCGTCGTGCGGGGGCGCTTCAACTCGCTCGGCTTCTCAAGCCCCGAACCGGAAAGAGACACCAAACTGGTTATCATCGGGGACAGCTTCGTCGAAGCGTCCATGCTGAATTTTGACGAGCGGTTGGCTCCGCTCATCAATAAGAAACAGAGCGACCTCAGGGCCACGTCCCTCGGGCGCGCTGGCGCGGACATTCCGGACTATATCGTGACCGCGAATTGGGTTCAGCGCCATCTGAAGTCGTCGTTCATCGTGTTCGTGATTACCGACGGAGATCTTCTCGACAGTCTTCGTCCGAAGCGCCGGGGATACTGGTTCAGCAGGGAGCCCGACGGCAGCTTGGCGCTCCGCAGGGACACAGAGTCCGGCCTCCGCAACGCGCTGCTCAAGAGTCGGTTCGCCTCATATGTCCTCTATAATCTGAAGTTCGGTCCTTCGATGATCTTCTCCGGTTCACGCCGAGGAGAGGAGGCCGCTTTGCAGTCTGAACCGGAAAGTGGCGCGCTGGAGAACGCTGTCGAGAGATTTCTGGACGAAATCGCCGCCTTGCAGAGAAGCGGGATCAAAGTCGTTTTGGCGTTCGATGCTGAACGAGGGGCAATATATACTGGCAGAGGCAAGTTGCACACGAAGGAGTTCGACCTGCTTGCCGGCCGCGCGGCGACGCAAGGCATAGCGATCTGCGACCTGTCATCCGCTTTTGCCACCAAATATGCCCTTTCCCGGCAGCCATTCGACTTTGTGAATGGCGAGGGCCACTGGAACGCCCTGGGCTCATCGGTCGTGGCAGATGCCGTTCTCGGCACGGTCAAATCTTTGAAGGTGCAGGGGAACGAGGTCTCCGCCCGCGTCCCGGATAGAAGCTGGATTGGATCTGCGGATGACCCCGGTAAGAGACAGTAGGTGTCGTCCCCGCTCGAGTGCCGAACACGCGTAAAATCATAGGTCTGTGGCGGGGATTCATCGCCCATGCCGAGTGAGCCGAGGGGGCACTGACCCTTTTGCCAATGCCTTTCCGCCTGCAGGAAGCAAAGAACATTCTCGGTGAAAGGGTGCCCTCGACGGATGGTTACCTCAACGTCAAGGGTGCCGTGTCCAATATCTTCCAAAGGTTGTAACTCGGCCCCAATCAGTAGGCGTCGACTCTGGTGCGTAAAGGCCGCGATTGAAGCTGCGCATAGGGTTCTTTTGCGCCTGCCGTTGGCTTTGTTTTTTCCATCGCTTGCAGTTGCAGGAGGATCACCTGCGCCGCAATGCTGGCTCCCTCGCGGCTGAAGTGGCCGTCGGGGGCATACATGTGCGCAGGATCCGACCGGCCGCGGAAAGCCTCGTAGAGATCGATGACCTCGATCCCCTCGGCGGCAGCGGAATCGAGCACCCTCGTCCTGAGCTGATCGAAGGGCGCATAGGTCGAGAGCGGTCCCATGAAGCGATCGAGCCTCGGCACGTAGACCAGAGCAAATGTTCCGCCCCAACTTTCCGTGAGTGCCTTCGCACGGTGCAATGTTTGCCTAAACTCCGGTATTTCGGCAGCGACCTTCGGGTAGGTCAGCCCGAGCCTTGTGAAGGTTTGCTGCAAGGCGATGAAGTTCCGCAACAGCGCTGTCCTCGTAAGGACGTCGACTACCGTTATCGCGTCCCTGCTGCGTTCCGCTGCTGCAATCCGAGCGAGACGAATGGTCTCTTCGGCGGTCGCTTGCGATCCATAGTTTGCATCCGGCGAAAGCACCGTGCGCAGCCATGGCACCGCCAACTCGCTCTTGAGATTCTCCCAGTCGTTACCCTCGAAGAAGGTCATCAGCACGAGCCGCGGCTGAAGAAGATCGCCAAAACGACCAAGGGTCGCCAGTTCTATCAACGGCCCGTTTCCCCGCATGCCCATGCTGGCGGTAGCTAGCCCGCCGTCGCGTAGCCGCGCCGCGAGATCCTCGCCCGGCGGCAAGCAGAAGCCCTCAACGAAGGAGTCGCCCAGCAGCATCAGGTCCAGGTGCTTTTCATAAAGATGGTCGGGGTTGTTGAAGCCGTAACGATCCGCTGTGTAACTGACGATGCCGCTTTCCGATGTGCACAGCACCACTTGCGTCGATGGAAAGCCCGACAGCAGCGCTTTGGAAAGTTCGTTCGTGCCGGAAAGGCGATTGAGGCGACGCAGCGTGAACCCGCGGACCACATCCTGCGTGCGCCCAAGCGCCTCGTCCTGCTCTTCGGTGTATTGGCCGAGCATTCCCAATCGGACGGAAACTGTCGTTGCCGTCAGCTTCGCCTCAAAGAGGAAGAGTGCCAGCAAGACGCTTAAGCCGCATGTGCCAACAAGGCCGGAGATGGAGGGCTTGGCAAACAGGCCCACGATCGCGAACGCCATCCCCAACAGGCCAGGGACCAGCACGTAACGTATGAAGTGCGGCGTCTCGGATGCGTATTCCTCAAAATGCAGCAGGGCGTAGACAGGGCCGAGCAACAGATACAAGGCGGGAAGTGCACAGGCTAGGAAACCGAGATATCGCTTCGTCATGATTATCCCTCGCTTGCATATCCATCGACAGCTCGTACAGCTATCGGAGCGCCGCATTTCGAGTGGACAATCCTGCTAATGCTTACGGGCGAGGGATCATCCCTCGCGGTAAAATTCATGTACGGGAACGCACCCAAATATCAACGGCTGGAGCAATGCTAGTTTTCGCAATGGTGTCTATTTAACTGCAATCCACCATGTTCGAAAAGCCCGATGTGTATCCATCGCGAGGGTTTTAGTATCCGGGTTTAATTTTATATATCCTTTGGTATATTGATTGAACTGAGAGCTGCGGGTTCGATGCCCTTTATACTATTGGCCGTAGATATTTGAAAAATCTAGCACTTTCGCGGAAGTGCCCCATGAGACAATCACAAGGGATTCTTCTCGAACATGCGCCGAGGGGCTGTCCAATCGCATCTGCGGTTATATCGCCGGCGGAATTTTAGTCGCATTCGTGCTTGCGGATGGCGGGTCGGGGCGCGCTGACGTTCGCGCTCATCGCCGTTGCCACCATCAGTTCTGACGCGATCACGATCGATCACTGGCGCCACGAGTGGAGGAAATGCGACATGGAGATCTTACGTGAGCTCTGGGCCTACATGGGCGTCCGCAAGAAGTTTTGGCTCTTGCCGATCTTTATCATGCTCGGTGTGTTTGGTGCATTGTTGGTCCTGACCCAGGGTACTGCGGTAGCGCCGTTTATTTACACTTTGTTCTGATGTGAGCTGGTCAGGCGGATTCTCGGCATCTCTGCATTTTATCACGACAGCGCAGCAGCGATAGCCGATGACGGGGTCGTGCGCGCCGCCCGGAGGCGTGCTGCACGCGCAAGCACAACGCCGGCGATGGATGCAAGGGCGCATGGAAATCGGCCCCCGTCTTCGGTCGAGCGGCGCGCGCTGTCGAGCGGCGCTCCCACTGCGCTGGAAATATTTGAAAGTCTTTCGCCTGTAGCGTCGGAATGGATGGCTAGCGATCATTCGCGCGAAGACGCACAATCATGTCGCTCTGAATGAGGCAAGCGCTGCGCTCATCCGGGGCGGGCCGAAGGGCCGAGCTGGCCGCCCGACGTCTTGAATTCCGGGATCGGTCAAAAAGCAAAATGGTCGGGAAGTTGGAGGAGCATCAGCCCGGTCTCTGTCGTTCGGCTGCGTCGTGACGGCGTCTGCCAAGGGAGGAAAAATGTTTGAACGACTTTTCAAACTGAAAGAGCATGGGACGACCGCCCGCACCGAGGTGGTTGCCGGCCTAACGACATTCCTGACGATGTCGTACATCATCTTCGTGAACCCCGACATTCTGTCGACGACCGGAATGGATCGCGATGCGATCTTTGTCGCGACCTGTCTTGCCGCCGCACTTGGCTCGATCGTGATGGCCCTCGTCGCCAATTGGCCGATCGGCATGGCGCCGGGCATGGGGCTCAACGCCTTCTTTGCCTTCACCGTCGTCGCCGCCCTCGGCTTCACCTGGCAGCAGGCCCTCGGCGCCGTGTTCATCTCCGGTCTCATCTTCCTGTTGCTGACGGTCACGGGCGTGCGCAGCTGGCTGATTGCCGGCATCCCGCATTCGTTGCGCAGCGCCATCGCCACCGGCATCGGCCTGTTCCTCGGCATCATCGCGCTCAAGAACGCCGGTATCGTCGTCGACAATCCGGCAACGCTCGTCGGTCTCGGCGATCTCAAGCAGACCGGGCCACTGCTCGCGATCCTCGGCTTCTTCGTCATCGCCGTACTGGATTCGCTTAAGATCCGCGGCGCGATCCTGATCGGCATCCTCGTCGTCACGGTGCTGTCGATGCTGCTTGGCGTCAGCGAGTTCAAGGGTATCGTGTCGGCGCCGCCGAGCATCGCCCCCACCTTCCTGCAACTCGACATCGTGGGTGCGCTGCATGGCGGTCTGCTCCATGTCATTCTCGTCTTCGTGCTCGTCGAAGTGTTCGACGCCACCGGCACGCTGATCGGCGTCGCCAAGCGCGCGAAACTGGTCGAGGAAGGTAAGCCCAGCCGTCTTGGCCGCGCTCTGCTTGCCGACAGTTCGGCGATCATCGCCGGCTCGCTGATGGGCACGAGCAGCACTACGGCTTATGTGGAGAGCGCTTCGGGCGTCCAGGCCGGCGGTCGCACTGGCCTGACCGCGCTCACCATCGCCGTACTCTTCCTCGCGGCTCTATTCATCTCGCCACTTGCCGCTGCGGTTCCGTCCTATGCAACGGCGCCGGCGCTGCTCTATGTGGCTGGCCTGATGATGCGCGAACTCACCGAAATCGAGTGGGACGACCTGACCGAAGCGGCACCGGCTGCCCTGACCGCGATCGCCATGCCCTTCACCTACTCGATCGCCAACGGCCTTGCCTTCGGCTTCGTGAGCTACGTCGTGCTCAAGGTATTCACCGGCAAGTGGAGCGTCATCCACCCGGCGACACAGATCGTGGCGGCGCTGTTCGTCGTTCGCTTCGCGTTCTTCGGCAGTTGATCGGTTGACGTCCGGGACCGTGGTTGCCGCCCCCAACGGCCGTTTCCACGACAATTATAGTGGCCGGGTCTGCTCTGCAGGTCCGGCTTTTGCTTCTGTCCCACGACCATGGCGCCAAGGCTGGTCGTAGGGTGACATCGCCCGGCGATATCTGGCCCACGCGCGGCGTCTCTCACGCGTCGACCCACGCTCCCGAAATGCGGCAGCTGAAGAAGTTTTGACTTGTCCGATAGTTGTAAAAATATGTTGCCTTCGCCACAGGTTCTGCCATGATTTGAAAAGAAAAAATGAGCGAGATTCCGCGTTCTTCTCTTGAGAATTTGTAAAATTGGACACCGCATGGATGTAGTGCAGGACAGGCTCTTGATCGTCGCCGATGATCTCACCGGCGCGCTCGATACGGCGGCGCCATTCGCGGTTCATGGCTTCTCGGTCGACGTCGTTGCAGATGAGAGCGCGCTCGGCGAGGCGATTACGGGCGGCGCCGATGTGATCGCGGTGACGACGCGCAGCCGCGAGATCGAGCCGGCCGAGGCGGCGCGGCGCGTCCTTCTTGCGCAACAGGCGATGATGCCGGGCATGCGGCTTTTCAAGAAGGTCGACTCCCGCCTGAAGGGGAACGTCGAGGCGGAGCTTTCCGTCCTGGATTTTGCAAGAGCCGTCGTCTTGCCGGCGATCCCGGAATTCGGCCGGGTCGTTCGCAAGGGCGAGATCCGAGGCTTCGGGGTCGATCAGCCGATCGCCATTGCCGACCGCCTGGGCGCCGTCGCCGACCGCGCCGTCATGCCGGACACAGAGACGGTCGAGGAGATGCAGGCCGCCGTCGACGACATTGCATCCGGTGATCTTCTCGTCGGCGCCTTGTCGCTTGCCAACGCCTTGGCGCGCAGAACGGGCAGGCCGCGTGTCGAGCCCTTTGCCGCGCGCGAAGGGCGGCTGCTGATGGCCATCGGTTCCCGGGATCCGATAACTGTATCGCAGATAGAGGAACTGCGACGAGTCGTACCGGACCTCCGCTACCTCGCAGCACCGGCAGGACAGATGGAGCAGGCCGGGTACGGCTCCAAGCCCGCTGACGATGTGACCTTGGTGCAGGCGGTGGAAGGCGTAACACCAGCCAGGGCGTCGGACGTGGCAGCGGCGCTCGCGGAGTCTGCCGGCGCTTTTGCCGGCGAATGCCGGACGGTGCTGCTCTCGGGCGGAGCGACGGCGGAAGCCTATTTCGACCGCCAGCGCATTCGCGTCCTTCGCCTCGTCGGAGAAGTGCTGCCGGGCCTGCCGGTTGCCGAGCATGGCGGCCGATTCTACATTACCAAATCGGGCGGCTTTGGGGATTCCGACACACTTTGCAGGGTCGTCCGCGCCATGACGAGGAAAGAGGTATTGGCCTGATGCGCGCCGGAGAGCAGCTTTCGCACCGCAAGAGCCTGAGCGAGGTCGTCTTCGAACGGCTGCAGCATGCGATCAAATCGGGCGCCTATCAGAGCGACGAGCGTCTGCCGACCGAGCACGAGCTGGCAGCGGAGTTCCAGGTCTCCCGTCCTGTCGTGCGTGATGCCTTGAAAAGGCTTCGCGATCAGGGCCTCGTCTATTCGCGGCAGGGCGCCGGCAGTTTCGTTCGAATACAGGGTTTGCGGCAGCCGCTTGGCTTCGGGCCGCTCGAAAACATCGCCGATCTGCAGAACTGTTACGAGTTCCGCATGACGATGGAACCCGAGGCGGCGGCGCTTGCTGCCGAGCGGCACAGCGAAACGCAGATCCGGGTGATCAGGCTTGCGCTTGAAACCCTGCAGGATGCGACCAATCGGCAGCGCCACCGGGAGGACGCCGATTTCATGTTTCATCTGGCCATCGCGCAGGCCTCCGGAAACAACTACTTCTCGACCGCCATGGAAGCGCTCAAGGAACACATCGCCATCGGCATGCAATTCCACGGCCTGTCGCTGAAAAATTCCATCGCTGGCCTGCGCCATGTCTATGACGAGCACGCAGCAATCTACGAAGCCATTCGCGACCGAAAACCGAACCAGGCACGCGAATTCATGCGCCAGCATATCCGTGGCTCCCGCGATCGGCTTTTCGAGGGCCGACGGCCGGAGCTCACTTAGGACGGTTGACCTTCCACCTTTCGCAATATGCAGATGCCGTAGGCCTTCCGTGGTCCTGATGCGCATTTCAAGTCGGGCCGCGAACACGCACTTATCGGTCAGGCGCGGCATGCGCACCTCCTAGCGTCTGTCGCCGGCAGGTGGCTGAGGATAAGTGCGCCATCACGCCGTCAATAGCGGCGATTCACGTGAGCTGACGCCCCTTCAGAATGTCGCTCGATAGATATCGAGCACATCACTCGCAGACATATCGCGCGGATTGTTGTCCATCAATCTACGAATGGCGTGGGCTTCGCCGGCCCAACCCTCCAGGGCGTCCGGATCGGCGCCGTGAGCCGACAGCCGCATTTCGACGCCGAGATCCTCGCAGAAGCGGTAGGCTGCGTTCAGAACCCGCGACTCGTCGTCGAAGACGGGAAGTCCGAGCGCCTCGAGAATTTCCGCCGTCTTCTCCTTGCGCACCGGCGCGTTATAGGCGAGTACATGCGGGAAGATGATGGCATTGGCCAGCCCGTGAGGCAGTCCGAGCCGCGTGCCGAGCGGATAGGCTAGCGCGTGCCCTGCTGCCGTATTGACCGGACCCAGGCAAATGCCGCCGTAGTAGGATGCGAGCATCATGCCGGCGCGCGCTTCCGTGTCGCGGCCGTTCTCGACAGCCCGCGCGAGATGTTTGCCGATGAGGCGAAAGCCCATGCGGGCATAGCCGTCGATGAGGTCATGGGCGCGGATATTGGTGAAGGCCTCCACGCAGTGCGCCATTGCGTCGATACCGGTGGCAGCAGTTACCGCCGGCGGCACGGACCAGGTCAGTTCCGGATCGAGGATGGCGATATCCGCAAGCAGGTGCGGGCTTTCGACCGCCTTCTTGGAATGCGTGGTGCTGTCGGTGATCAGCGCCCGGATGCCGGCCTCGGAGCCTGTGCCGGCTGTCGTCGGCACCTGCGCCAGCCGGGTCCGGCGGCCTTCGACCTTGTCTGGTCCGACGACGTCGTCGAGCGACTGCGGGCCATCCCACAGGGCGGCGACGAGCTTGGCGACGTCCAGCACCGAGCCGCCGCCGAGGCCGACGACCAGGTCCGGCCTGAGCGCCCGAGCCGCTTCCCGGGCAGCGGCGAGTGCCCTGTCGTCCGGTTCGGCCGGAACGTCGGAAAAGATCGATGCCTTGTTGCCGAGGCCGAGTCTTTCTGCAAAGCCGATCGTGTGTTCCGACGCGATGATCAGCACGCGCCGGGCGTTCTCGGCCCAGACGCCGAGCCGCGCCGAGGAGCCAGCTCCGATCTCAAGGCGCTTCGGTTGGTGGAGCGTTATCGGTCTCGCCATCCCGTCCATGATCGCCACCTCACGCCTCTTCCAGCTGTACCATGCGCGCCCAGACCGCCTCGCGTTCCGTATCGGTCAGTTCCACGAGCGGGGGATTGACGCGAAGCCAGGCGTTGTCGCCGCGGCGACGCGCAACCATTGCCTTGACGGTCGGAAGCTGGACATAGGCGTTGGTGAGTTCGCGCCATGCGACGATCCTCTCCTGGGCGGCCTTCACCTCGCTCGCCCTGCCGGCGACGTCCCAGTTGTCGAAAACGAAGCGCAGATCACCGGCTATGAGGTTCGAGCTTGCCGTAATGCAACCGGCACCACCCGCCTGCAGCAATGGCAGCAGCAGCGGGTCGGCACCAGCCAGAACACCGAAGCCCGGGAAGGCCTTGACCATGGCCTTCATGTTTTCGAGATCGCCCGAACTGTCCTTGATGCCGACGACGATGCCCGGGAAATCCTCCAGCAGCCTGCCGATGACCTCATGCGGGATCGCCACGCCGGAAACCTGCGGGATGTGGTACAGCACCACCCTCAGCCGGTCGTCTCCGACGCCGTCGAAAATGCGCGCATAGGCGCGATAAATACCCTCGGCGCTGACGCCCTTGTAGTAGAAGGGCGGCAGCATGACGACGCCGCGAACGCCAGCCCGGACGGCGTGGCGGGTAAGTTCGATCGTGTCGGCGACAGCCGACTGGGCGGTTCCCGGCAGGAGTTGCTCCGGGCGGATGCCGCCGGCAATGGCCCGGTCAAGAATTTCCATGCGGTCCTTCAATCCGAAGGAATTGGCTTCTCCGGTCGTGCCTAGGAGGGCGATGCCGTGGCAGCCTTCTTCCAGCAGCTTCCGGCAATGGTCTGTGAACAGGCGGAAATCCGGCCTGCCATCGCTCGTTACGGATGTGGTTGCGGCGCAAAATACGCCGCCGATTTCGAAATCAGACATTTGCGTTCCTCCCGGCGATAAGCTTGCGCGCGTAGGCGATAGCGGCGTTCATGTTGACATGTTTGGCCTTGCCCGTACCGGCGATATCGAAGGCGGTCCCGTGATCGACCGAAGTCCGGTCGATCGGGAGGCCCACCGACACGTTCACCGCCGTATCGAAGGCGACCAGCTTGATCGGGATGTGACCCTGATCGTGATATTGCGCGACGACGAGATCGAAGCCGCCATGGTAGGCGCGATGGAAAACCGTGTCCGCCGAGATCGGACCCTGCACGTCGATGCCCTCCGCGCGCGCTTCGGCCACGGCCGGCGCGATGTGCTCGTCATCCTCCGTTCCGAAGAGGCCGTTCTCGCCGCAATGCGGGTTGATGCCAGCGACCGCGATCCTGGGGCTCTCATAGCCGATACGTTTCAAATGCGCGTTGCCCGCCCTGATCGTAGCCAGAATGCGCTCGGGTTTGGCGCGTCCGATAGCGTCCTTCAGGGAAACGTGGGTCGAGACATGGATGACCTTGAGCCGCTTTGACGCCAGCAGCATGAAGGCGGATTTCGACCCGGTCAGCGCGGTCAGCATACCGGTGTGACCGTCATAGTGGTGTCCGGCCGAATTGAGCGCCTCCTTGTTGATCGGCGCGGTGACGATGCAGCCGATCTTCCCGGCCATCGCCGACTTGACGGCGTGGTCGATGAAACGAAAGGATGCGTCGCCGGAGACCGCGCTGAGCTTGCCCCAGGGCAGCGGTGCCCCTTCGACCGGTACGTCCTCGACGATGTCACGGAGGTCGAGTTCGATGCCGAGGACAGCCTTGGCCGCCTCGAGCTGCGCCAGGTTCCCGAACACGCGCGTCGCGGCCCGGTCGGCGGCACTCATCTCGGCAAGAGACTTGACGATAATTTCCGGTCCGACACCTGCCGGGTCGCCCATGGTTATGCCAACGAGATTGCTCATTTCGGATCTCCGTCGATCCAGCCCCTGGCGAGCCGGACGTATTTGATCGCGCGCCGATGGAAGGTGAAGGCGATGTGAAAGTTGCCTTCTCCGTCCTCGAGAAGCGCCGGATAGGAAAGCTCGTGATTTCGGCCATCGAGCGAATTGTTCGAAAGGCATGTGCCCGGGCCGTCTTCGACCACGCGCCGAAGCGGGAAGGTCCTGCCGCCGTCCGTCGAAACGCACAGCGTCAGCGGCGCCCGTGGAATGCCCCAGATCGGCGTTATACCGCCCTCGGCGTTCGGACGATGATCCTCCTCGCCAAGTTCATCATAGAGCGAATCGCGCCGGTCGCTCGACGCTGCTGACGAGACCGGATTGCAGAGCAGCGCCACCCGCCCGTCGGCGAGGCGAACGGCCGCGATCGAGGAATTGTTGTTGGGCACGTCCGTCGCTTCCGGTGCCGTCCAGCTGCGCCCGCCGTCGCGGCTCGTCGTACGGTAGACGAAGTCCGCCTGGCGGCGGCGGAAGAACGCGACCATCTCATTGCCGTCGAGAGGCACGATCGTCATATGGACGCAGCCATAGGACTGCGGGACCTCGGTGACCGACCAGGTTGCGCCCTCATCGAGGCTGACCGCCACGGCCGCGGTGTCGTGCGTGCCGGTCCAGCGCGCGCCGGGGCGAGGGTTGCATAGGAATAGAGGCAGCATCCACGCCCCATCGTCACGCCGGACGATCGTCGCCCGGATGAACGTCCCAGCCGCCAGTCCAAGATCACGCGGCGGTCCCGAAACGGGCGTTCCGTCCTCAAGGGTCAGGGATCGCTCGCGCACGCGGCTTTCGTCCTGGTTCCCCGATGGCTGCGCCGTGTGAAACAGGCTGACGCCGCCATCGGGGCGAACGAAGATCATCGGATTTTGTTCGGAACGATCCCGATCGTCGCTGACTTGAACTGCGTTCGACCAGGTGTCGCTCCCGGGCGCAAGGGTCGAGAGGTGAATGGAGATGTCCGATTTGCCCTCGAGCGTCCCGGCAAACCAGGCGCAGGCGAGCGAGCCATCCGGCAGGAATGCCAGGAACGACGCGTGATTGTGAATCCTGGGCGAGGGCAGAAAGGCCTCTTCGCGGTCCGCCTCCGTGCGCACAACGCGCCCGTCCATGCGTGTTCCGATCTCTTCCGGCGTCAATTCCTCTCTCCCTTTCCTGTCGATATGCAAAAGAAGTCAAAGAAAGTAGATGTTGTCAAGTTGAATATGCGCCTATCAAATTGATGCGTGCCGTCAATCTGCGACAAAAATGCAATAATATCAAATGAATATGACTCAGCTAAAAATGCTTGAGCGGATAATGAGATGCAATAGTTGACAAATTGGCAGTGTTGCGCCAGTCTGGTTTCAGTGAACGAGAGGAGCGTCACGGGAGAGCATGGCCGCAATCGTCAATCATCAGAGTGAGCGTACGACGGCCACGGCGCTGTGTTGTGTGGCGGTGGCCGCTGCGCTTGCTGCTGCAGACGCGGCTGTCGTCCGTCTCCTTGCTGGCGAAGTGCATGCGTTCGTCATCGGCTTCTTTCGCAGCCTCTTCGGTTTGGCGACCATCGTCCCACTGATTGTGGCGCGCCCTCGCGTCCTGAAATCCGGTTACCGGCTTCAGCATGTCACTCGCGCGGCATTGAAGCTTGCTGCGCTCGTTTGTTTTTTTATGGCCTTCGCCGCCGCGCCGCTCGCCGATGCGATGGCGATCATGTTCACAACGCCGATTTTCCTGATGCTCGGCGCCTGGCTGTGGCTCGGTGAAAAGCTGACGCCGGGCCTCGTTTTCGCACTCGTCGCGGGCTTTGCCGGTGCGTTGATCATCATCGATCCCGCCGGGCACGGCGGCATGGCGCCGGCCTTGCTTCTGGCGCTCGCCGGCGCCGGGCTTCAGGCGCTGGTCCAGCTGATGCTGAAGCGTATGTCGGACCTGGATTCGACCGAGACGCTGGTCGTCTGGAACCTTATCGTGACGGTGCCGTTGGCGGCTGTACCTGCGGCATTCTATTGGGCGACGCCCGATCTGCGCGAGTTCGCCTTGCTCGCACTGCAGGGCGTGATGGGAGCCGCCAACATGGCGTTGATGACCAAGGCGTTCAGCATCGCTGATGCATCGGAGATTGCGCCCATGGACTTTCTCCGCCTGCCCTTTGTTGCCGTCATGGCCTGGATCCTGTTCGGCGAGGTCGCCGGACTGTCCACCTGGCTCGGTGCCGCGATCATCTTCGCCGCGACGATGGTCGTCGTCGGAGGAGGGCGCCTGCGGCGGCGAGTGGCGGAAGATTGAAACAACCTGTCGCCGGTCGGCGGCAACCGATAGCGACGGCTCCGCAGCGCGGCCGGACACGGAACATTGAAAGCGCTAGCTCATCAGGGAGGAGTAGATGAAGGGCAAAAGACTGTTGTTGGGCTTGATGATGACCGCGTCGGCGGCAGCATCGGCCTGGGCCCAGGAGGCAAAGGACATCACGGTCGTTCTCGACGAAGAAGTCGACCTTGTGGAGCCTTGCATGGCGACGCGTTCGAACATCGGGCGCATCATCCTGCAGAATGTTTCCGAAACACTGACGGAACTCGACGTGCGCAACAACAAGGGGCTGATGCCGCGCCTGGCCGAGAGCTGGGAGGAGGCGAGCCCCGGCACCTGGCGCTTCCATCTGCGCAAGGATGCGAAGTTCTCCGACGGATCCGGCTTCGACGCCGGTGACGTCAAGCACTCGATCGAACGGGCGATGAGCGACAAGATCTCGTGCGAAAGCCCGCGCTATTTCGGCGACACCAAGCTGGAGACGAAGGTTGTCGACGACAATACGATCGATATCACCGCGACACCGGCGCAGCCCATTCTGCCGCTATTGATGACGCTGGTAACGATCGTGCCTGCCGAGACGCCGATCGAATTCACGCGTGAGCCAATCGGTACGGGTCCTTACAAGCTCGCGGAGTGGAAGGCGGGTCAGAGCATCACGCTTACGCGCCGTGACGACTACTGGGGAAGCGCGCCGGAGGTAACGAAGGCGACCTATGTGTTCCGGGCGGATCCTTCCGTGCGGGCGGCTATGGTTGCAGCCGGCGAGGCCGACATTGCGCCGCTGATCTCGGAACTCGATGCCAACGACGCGGAGATGGATTTCAGCTATCCCAACTCCGAAACCTTCTACATGCGGCTCGACCACTCCATCCCGCCGCTCAATGACAAGCGCGTACGCCAGGCGCTCAACATGGCACTCGATCGTGATGCCTTCATCGGCACGCTGCTGCCGAAGGGCGCGATCAAGGCGACAGCCATCGTGCCGCCGACGACCCTTGGCTGGAACCCCGACGTGAAGGTAGCGCCCTACGATCCGGAAGGCGCCAAGAAGCTGCTTGCCGAGGCAAAGGCCGATGGCGTTCCGGTCGAAACGCCGATCACCATCGTCGGGCGCACCAACAACTTCCCGAACGTGGTGGAAGTGCTCGAAGCCGCCCAGCAGATGTTCGAAGAGGTCGGCTTCAAGACGAAGCTGCAGATGTACGAGGTCGCGGAATTCGAGAAGCAGTATTCCAAGCCCTATCCGGAAAACCGCGGACCGCAGCTTGTCGCCGCGCAGCACGACAATGCGCGTGGCGATCCGGTCTTCTCGATGTACTTCAAGTACGACAGCAACGGCCGTCAATCGGGCATCGCCAATCCGGAGGTCGACAAGATGATCGCCGAAGCGACCGCGGCAACGGGCGAGGCACGCGCAGCCGATTGGAAGAAGCTCATCGGCTACCTTCATGACGACGTGGTTGCCGATGTGCTGCTGTTCCATATGGTTGGCTTTGCGCGGGTCAATCCGCGCGTCGATTTCACGCCGACGATCGCAACCAATTCGCAGCTGCAATTGTCGGAAATCCGTTTCAAGTAAGCGGATCCTGAAATGGGAAGGGCGGCGGCAACTCCGCCCTTCCATCAACAATCGGGAGTTGGACCGATGGGAAAAAAGATGATGAGGCGCATCGTGTCGAGTTTCTTCTCGCTCGTCGCGCTCGTGGTGATGGTGTTCTTCCTGTCGCGGCTGACGGGCGATCCGGCGGCCTTGTTCCTACCGATCGATGCGACGCAGGAAATGCTCGATCAGTTCCGCGAACTGCATGGATTGAACGATCCCTCTTATCCAGCAGTTCGGGCGATATGTCTGGGACGTGCTGCACCTCGACTTCGGAGACTCGATCCGCAAGGCGCGTCCCGCAATCGACGTGGTTCTCGAGTCCTTCGCCTGGACGCTGCAATTGGCGCTGATCACCATCGCGCTGGTTACGGCGCTCGCCATCACCATCGGCTCGATCGCGGCTTTCCGTCCGGGCGGCCTGTTCGATCGTTTTGTCTCGCTCGTTTCACTGATCGGCGCTTCGGCACCGGATTTCTGGATCGCGATCGTCGGCATCGTCGTCTTTTCGATCACGCTCGGCTGGGTTCCGACCTCGGGTACGGGGACGGTCTGGCACTGGATCCTGCCCGTCGCGGTGCTCTTCATCCGACCATTCGGCTTAATTCTTCAGGTGGTGCGCGGATCGATGCTCACGGCTTTCGGATCCGCCTACGTGAAAACGGCGCGCGCCAAGGGCGTCGGAAATCGTTCGATCATTTTCGTCCATACGCTGCGCAACGCCATGCTGCCAGTGATCACCGTCATCGGTGACCAGGCGGCCGCGATGCTCAACGGCGCCGTTGTCGTCGAGACGATCTTCGGCTTTCCCGGCGTCGGCAAACTGATGATCGATTCCATCCTGCAGCGCGACTTCAACGTGATCCTTGCGGCGATCATGGTCACCGCGCTTGCGATCTTCGTCATGAACCTGCTGATCGACATTGCCTACGCGTTGCTCGATCCGCGCCTCAGGACCTGAAGGCCATGACCATGTCCGGTACTTTGCCATCCACGCAGATCTCGACCAAGCAGCGCGGCAAGGCGCACGTGCTCATCGGCATGCTGTGGCGCGACAAGTTCGCGTTCTTCGCGACGGTCTTCCTCATCGTTGCGGTCCTGTGCGCGCTCTTCGGGCCGATGTTGCTACGCGAAGCCGCAGTCGCCCAGAACCTGCGCGCCCGTAACCTCGCTCCGTTTACGCTCGATAGGGGCTGGCTCTTCCTGCTCGGAGCCGACGCGCTCGGCCGTCCGTTGCTCGCCCGCATCGTAGTCGCCGCGCAAAACACGCTGATGATCGCCGCTGGCGCGGTCGTCTGTTCCGGTGTCGTCGGTGCGTTGCTCGGCCTCGTTGCCGGCTACGCGTCGGAGCGGGTATCGAACGTGATCATGCGGCTTGCGGACGTGATCATGTCCTTCCCATCGCTGCTTCTCGCGGTGATCGTGCTCTACATGTTGTCGCCGTCGGTCGGCAATATCGTGATCGTTCTCGCTATCACGCGGATCCCGGTCTATCTGCGCACGACGCGGGCCGAGGTTCTCGAAATCCGCCAGCGCATGTTCGTGCAGGCGGCGAAGGTCATGGGGGCTTCATCCCTGCGGATCGTCTTCCGCCATATTCTTCCCATGGTCGTCCCGACGCTCGTGACCATAGCGACGCTCGACTTCGCCTTCGTCATGCTCGCCGAGTCCTCGCTCTCCTTCCTCGGCATCGGCATTCAGCCGCCCGAGGTCACCTGGGGCCTGATGGTCGCGCAAGGCAAGCAATACCTCACCAACGCCTGGTGGCTGGCGTTCTGGCCGGGCCTGGCGATCATTCTCACGACGCTGTCGCTCAACCTGCTGTCGAACTGGATGCGTGTCGCCCTCGATCCGGCGCAGCGCTGGAGACTCGAAATCGGAGGCCGCAAGAATGGCTGAGCATCTGCTTGAAGTTCGCAACCTCTCCGTTCAGTTCCATACGGCCGGCGGAACGGTACATGCGGTGCGCAACATAAGCTGGCACCTGGACCGCGGCGAGACGCTGGCAATCCTGGGTGAAAGCGGCTCGGGCAAGTCTGTCTCCGCCTCCGCGATCATGAACCTGATCGACATGCCGCCAGGCGAGATCACCAACGGCGAGGTCATCTTCGCCGGCAAAAACCTGCTCGCCATGTCCGACGACGAGCGCCGCGCGATCAACGGCAAACGGATCGCGATGATCTTCCAGGACCCCTTGAGTCACCTGAACCCGGTCTTCACCGTCGGCTGGCAGATCATCGAGGTCATGCGTATTCATGGAGTGCCGGCAGAGGCGGCGCGCGCACGCGCGCTCGATCTTTTGAAGCGCGTCGGCATTCCCGCGCCGGAAACGGCGATGCGTAAATATCGGCACCAGTTTTCCGGCGGTCAGCGCCAGCGTCTGATGATCGCAATGGCGCTTGCGCTCAAACCCGACATTGTGATTGCCGACGAGCCGACGACCGCGCTCGATGTGACGGTGCAGGCCGAAGTGCTTGCACTTCTCGGCGAACTGCAGCAGGAAACCGGCCTCGGACTGCTGTTGATCACCCACGACCTCGGGGTCGTGGCCGACATCGCCGACCGGGTGGTCGTGATGAACGCCGGCGAGATCGTGGAGACCGGAACGCCGGATGAGGTCTATCACAATCCCAAGCATCCTTACACGCGCAAGCTGATTTCGGCCGCTCCCGGCCGGGGCGAGATGCATGAACCGAATGCCACCGGCGAGCCGCTTTTGAAGGTCGAAAATCTCTGCAAGTCCTATGGCTCCTTCACGGCATTGAAGGGCGTGACCTTCACGCTACAGCCGGGGGAGACGCTGGCCGTCGTCGGCGAAAGCGGATCGGGAAAGTCGACGCTGGCGCGCGCGCTGCTACGGCTCGATGAAGCGGATTCAGGCCACGCCTATTGGAAGGGCCGGGACCTTCTGAAAATGCCGGCCAAGGAGCTCTACCAGCTCCGACGCCAGCTGCAGATGGTGTTTCAGGATCCGACCCAGTCGCTCAATCCGCGCATGACGGTCTACCAGCTGATATCCGAGGCCTGGGTCATCCACCCCGAGATCCTGCCGAAGGCGCAATGGCGCGCGCGGGTGGAGGAATTGCTGACGCAGGTAGGCCTTTCGCCCGCCCACGCCGAACGCTATCCGCACCAGTTCTCCGGCGGCCAGCGCCAGAGGATCGCGATTGCCCGCGCGCTGGCTCTGCGGCCCGAACTCATCGTTTGCGACGAGGCGGTTTCCGCGCTCGACGTCTCTATCCAGGCGCAAGTGATCGCGCTGCTCGACAAGCTGCGGCGTGAACTCGGCATCGCCTTTATCTTCATCGCCCACGACCTGCCGGTGGTGCGCGATTTCGCCGATCATGTGATGGTGATGCAGGCAGGCGAATGCGTCGAAGTCGGCACCGTCAGGCAGATCTTCGAGAACCCGCAACGCGACTACACGCGCCGCCTGCTGGATGCCGGTCTCGACCCGGATCCGCGTGTCCAGGCCGCGCGGCGCATGCCAAACGTGCGGGTCGGCGTCGAAGTGGGCTGACCATCATACCGCCGGCAGTATCGGGAGGAGGGGCCTTCGCGCCCATCCCGATCTCGATGGCAAGTTACCGTACGAGGAACGGCTCCTCGAAGAAGTGTTCCTCCAGGTTCACGCCGTCACCGCCGCGGTCGATCACCGCGAAATCGGAAACACCCTCCAGGGGCGTCAGGATGCCGTGCCAGACGTTACGGGCTATGTTGACGCCCTGGCCCGGTGCCGCCAGGAAGGCGCGCGGCTCCCCTGGGCCATCGGCCGTCTCCTCGGAAACCACGACCAGGAACGGGTTGCGGCTGAGCGGGATGAAAGCCTGGCTCCCAAGCGGGTGACGCTCGACCATGGTCAATGTCAGGGGCAGGGCGTAAGGCTCGCCGCGCACGATGCTGATCATCGGGCGGGCCTTTTCGCCCGCAGTCTCGATCCTGGCGAGGTCGTGGTAGCGCATGCACCTGCCGCCGTTGATCGGAAAACTGTGGGCGTTTTCAGGCTCGATGACGTCGCCGAACGGCGCAAAAGCCTCGCGGGTCAACGGCTGGATCGCGATTTCCTTCATCTCGTAGCTTCCAGATCCTTCAAAGACGCATAGACGGCTGACGCCGCCGTCCGGTCATCATCGCATGTCCCTCAGTTTGGCAGCGTGTCCTGCAGGCGGAGGAGCGCAATCCTTTCCACCTGACGGCATGCCGTCTCGAATTCGGTTTTGCGGTCGTTGCCGATCCGGCTTTCGAAGGCGGCGAGGATCTCGTCCTTGCGCCTTCCCTTGACCGCCATGATGAAGGGGAAGCCGAACTTTTCGACATAGGCGCTGTTGAGGGTCGTGAACCGCTCGCGCTCGCCGTCCGTCAGCGCGTCGAGCCCGGCAGAGGCCTGTTCGCTGGTGGAGCTTTCGGTCAGGCGTCTGGCCTGGGCGAGCTTGCCGGCAAGGTCCGGATGCGCGTTGAGGACCGCGAGCCGCTCCTCATCCGTGGCGCTGCGAAAAGCATGGACGAGTGCGGCGTGGAGACCGATCGCCGTGTCATTGGCGGGCGAAAGTTCATCGGCGAAGGCGCGTTTGGCGATCCACTTCGAATGTTCGAAGACGCCGCCGAAACGGGCGACGAAGGCCTCTTCGGAAATCCGCGACGGGCGGCCGTTGTCGTCTTCGAAGGGGTAGGTCTTCGCCCAGTGGCGGGCGATGTCGATTCGGCGGGCAAGCCAGACCTTCTCATGCCCCTTCACATAATCGAGGAACCGGGCGAGCGCGGCGATCCGGCCCGGCCGGCCCGCGAGGCGGCAGTGGAGCCCAATGCTCATCATTTTCGGCGAGCCGGCGGCACCCTCTGCGTAGAGGACGTCGAAGCTATCCTTCAGGTAGCTGAAGAACTGGTCGCCGCTGTTGAAGCCCTGCGCTGTCGCGAAGCGCATGTCGTTGGCGTCGAGCGTGTAAGGAATGACGAGCTGGTGCCTGCCGCCGTGCTGATGCCAGTAGGGAAGATCGTCGGCGTAGGAATCGGAGACATAGTCGAAGCCGCCGGCCTCGGTCACGAGGTCAAACGTGTTTTCCGAGCAGCGGCCGGTGTACCAGCCGCGCGGCCGCTCGCCGGTGACGATCGTGTGGAGGCGGATCGCCTCGGCGATTTCGGCCCGCTCCCTTTCTACGCTGAAATCCTTGTGCTCGATCCATTTCAGCCCGTGCGAGGCAATCTCCCAGCCGGCCTCCTGCATCGCCGCGACCTGGGCGGGCGATCGCTTGAGCGCCGTTGCCACGCCATAAACGGTGGCGGGCAGATCGCGATCCGTGAACAGGCGGTGCAAGCGCCAGAAGCCAGCGCGCGCGCCATATTCGTAGATCGACTCCATGTTCCAGTGGCGCTGACCCGGCCAGGCTTGCGCGCCGACGATCTCCGACAGAAAAGCCTCCGACGCAGCGTCGCCATGCAGCACGCAGTTTTCGCCGCCCTCCTCGTAATTGATGACGAACTGGACGGCGATCCGCGCTCCGTCCGGCCACACGGCACGGGGATTTGGGCCATGGCCGTGAAGATCGCGGGGATATCTCATGAAATAAGCGCCTCCAGAAATTGTCTCTCAGGACAATTGGTAGCGAGAAAGCCGCTCCCTCATTCCCCTCAAAAAATTTGAAAGTCTCGAAGGCCGAGGCCGCTACACAAGCGCATCGCCCCTCCGGATACTGTGCAGTGGAAAGTCGACTTGGGGAGGAGCGAAACGCATGCAATCTCAAGGTGGAAACGCCGGGCGCCTGACGACCCACGTGCTGGACACGGCAAGCGGCAAGCCGGCCAGCAACCTGCGCATAGAGCTCTACCGGTTCGATGGCGAGCGGGCGGAGCATCTCGCCTCGGCGCGGACCAACGACGACGGCCGCTGCGACCGGCCGCTTCTCGCCGGCGAACGCATGGAAAGCGGCACCTACGAGCTGCGTTTCCACGCCGGCGAATATCTCGGCCCGGCTGCGGACCGCGGCGCCAATCCGTTTCTCGACGTCATCCCGATCCGCTTCGGGATCGCCGACCAGCAGGCGCACTATCACGTGCCGCTCCTGCTTTCGCCCTATGGCTATTCGACCTACCGCGGGAGCTGACCGGCCATGACGACAGAAATCCGCAACACGATCCGCTTCCTGCTGAACGACCGGCTCGTCGAGCTCGCCGACGTCTCGCCGGTCCAGACCCTGCTCGATTTCCTGCGCATCGACCGCAACCTGCGCGGGACGAAGGAAGGTTGCGCCGAGGGCGACTGCGGTGCCTGCACCGTGCTCGTCGGCCGACTTCTTGGCGGTCAATTGAAATACGAATCCATCAATGCCTGCATCCGCTTTGTCGGTTCGCTCGATGGCTGCCATGTCGTTACCGTCGATGCACTGGCTCAGCCGAACGGTCCGCTTCATCCGGTGCAGCAGGCGATGGTCGATACGCACGCCTCGCAGTGCGGCTTCTGCACGCCGGGCTTCGTCATGTCGCTCTATGGCCTCTGGATGGAAAATCCGAAACCGAGCATTCAGGAGATCGAAAAGGCGCTGCAGGGCAATCTCTGTCGTTGCACCGGCTACGCCGCGATCTTCCGTGCGGCGGAAGCGATTTCATCGATCGGGGAGATCGGAAAGGATCCGCTCGTCGCGGAGCGTGAAAATATCGGCAGGCAGCTTGCCGCGCTTCAGGATGGCCGCCGCGTCGTGATCGGCAAGGAGGCTGAACGCTTCGTGCTGCCGGCCTCCGCCGACGACTTCGCCGCCATCCTCGAAGCCGACCCCAAGGCGACGATCGTCGCGGGCTCGACCGACGTCGGTCTCTGGGTGACGAAGTTCATGCGCGATATAGCGCCGGTGGTGCACATCTCGCATCTCGAAGAACTGCGCCGGATTTCCGTCGATAGCGACGGCATCACGCTCGGGGCCGGTGTCAGCTATACCGAAGCCTTTCCGGTGATTGTGGAACACCTCCCGCAAATGCGGGAGCTGTGGGACCGGATCGGCGGGCAGCAGGTGCGCAACATGGGTACGGTCGGCGGTAACATCGCCAATGGTTCGCCGATCGGCGACACGCCGCCGGCGCTGATCGCACTTGACGCATCGGTAACACTGCGCAAGGGCGCACGGCGTCGGACCCTGCCGCTCGAGGCTTTCTTCATCGAATACGGGAAGCAGGATCGCGAACCCGGCGAATTTGTCGAAACCGTACGCATTCCCTTCCTCGACGAAGGAGCCCGCTTTGCCGTCTACAAGGTGACGAAGCGCCTCGACGAGGACATTTCTGCCGTTTGTGGTGCCTTTCGCGTATTCCTCGATGATCAGGGCAAGGTCGCTGACGCAACGATCGCTTTCGGCGGAATGGCGGGGACGCCGAAGCGCGCTTCGCACGTAGAGGCGGTGCTGAAAGGAGCGGACTGGAACGATGCAACGATTGAAGCCGGTGTGGCGGCTTTCTCCGAGGACTTCACGCCTTTGACCGATTGGCGCGCCTCGGCCGAATACCGAATGCTCGTGGCGAAGAACCTGCTTCGCCGCTTTTACCTGGAAACGCAGGAGGCCGGACGCGTCCGGCTCGATCGCGCCATCGCCGTCGCGGTATAGGGAGGTTTGAGCCATGAATGTGATGCAGCCCATCGACCGCATCCGCGGCGGCGTTCACGAGAAGGAAAAGCACGAGTCGGGCCACAAGCATGTCTCGGGCACGGCCGAATATATCGACGACATTCCCGAGCCTGCCGGGACGTTGCACGGCTATATCGGCCTGTCCGCCCGGGCGCACGCGGAAATCCTGTCGATCGATTTTGCAGAAGTCAGCGCTAGCGCCGGCGTCGTCGGCATTCTGACGGCGGACGAAATCCCCGGCGAAAACGATATCAGCCCCGCGCACAAACATGACGATCCGGTCTTTGCGACCGGCAAGGTCGAGTTCCACGGTCAGCCGATCTTCGCCGTGATCGCCACGTCACGCGATGCCGCGCGGCGGGCGGCGGCAAAGGCCAAGATCGACTATCGCGACCTGCCGCACGTCACGGACGTTCAGGAGGCGGCGGCGGCGAACTATCCGCTGGTGATCGATCCGCTGAAGCTCGAACGCGGCGACATCAATGCCGGCTTCGCCAAGGCAAGAAATGTCATTCAGGGCGAGATGCGGATCGGCGGCCAGGACCACTTCTACCTGGAAGGCCATATTTCCTTCGCGATCCCTGGCGAGGACGACGAGGTGACCGTATTCGCCTCGACCCAGCATCCGAGCGAGACGCAGCATATGGTCGCCCAGGTGTTGGGCGTTCCCTCCAACGCGGTGACGGTCAATGTCCGGCGCATGGGCGGCGGCTTCGGCGGCAAGGAGACGCAGGCGAACCTCTTTGCGGCGGTCGCCGCGATGGCGGCGCGAAAGTACCGCCGTGCCGTCAAGATCCGCCCTGACCGCGATGACGACATGACGGCGACCGGCAAGCGTCACGACTTCCATGTCGACTACAAGATCGGCTTTGACGAGGACGGCCGGATCGAGGCGGTCGATGCCGTCTTTGCCGCGCGCTGCGGCTTCTCGGCGGACCTCTCGGGGCCTGTGACCGACCGTGCGCTTTTCCACGCCGACAATTGCTATTTCTATCCGAACGTCCGGCTGCGCTCGCGGCCGATGAAAACCAATACGGTGTCGAACACCGCCTTCCGCGGTTTCGGCGGACCGCAGGGCATGGTCGGCGGCGAGCGGATGATCGAGGACATCGCTTACACGCTCGGCAAGGATCCGCTCGAGATCCGCAAGCGCAACTTCTACGGCGGCGAGGGGCGGAACCTGACGCCCTATCACCAGACGGTGGAAGACAACATCATCGGGCGGATCATCGAGGAACTCGAAACGTCGGCGGACTATGCCGCCCGACGTGAAGCTGTTCTCGCCTTCAATCGCGAGAACCGCGTGATCAAGCGTGGGATCGCGCTGACGCCGGTGAAGTTCGGCATCTCCTTCACCAAGACAGAATACAACCAGGCAGGCGCACTGGTCCATGTCTACACCGACGGCTCGATCCACCTGAACCATGGCGGTACCGAGATGGGACAGGGGCTTTACACGAAGGTCGCCCAGGTCGCGGCCGACGAGTTCCAGGTCGATCTCGACCGGATCAAGGTGACCGCGACCTCGACCGGCAAAGTGCCGAACACGTCGGCGACGGCGGCGTCGTCCGGCTCGGATCTGAACGGCATGGCGGCGGCCAATGCGGCCCAGCAGATCAAGGCGCGGCTCGTCAGCTTTGCGGCGGAACGCTATGGCGTCAGCGAAGCGGATGTCGCCTTCGAGCCGAATGTGGTCAGGATCGGCAGCGAGCGCATCTCGTTCCCGGAGTTCATCAAGATGGCCTATACGGCGCGCGTGCAGCTTTCCGCCGCTGGCTTCTACAAGACGCCCAAGATCCACTGGAACCGCTCCGAGGGCAGGGGACGCCCGTTCTACTATTATGCCTATGGGGCATCCTGCTCGGAGGTCAGCGTCGACACGCTGACCGGCGAATACCAGGTCGATCGCACCGACATCATTCACGACGTCGGCAGGTCGCTCAACCCGGCGCTCGATCTTGGCCAAGTCGAGGGCGCATTCGTGCAGGGCATGGGCTGGCTGACGACGGAGGAACTCTGGTGGGACGCCAACGGGCGGCTGCGAACCCATGCGCCTTCCACCTACAAGATCCCGCTCGCCTCCGACAGGCCACGCATCTTCAACGTGCGTCTGGCCGAGTGGTCGGTCAACCGGGAGGAGACGATCCGCCGCTCCAAGGCGGTCGGCGAACCGCCCTTCATGTTGGGCATTTCCGTTCTCGAAGCTATATCCATGGCAGCGGCGAGTGTTGCAGAATATCGTATTCCGCCGCGCATCGACGCCCCGGCGACGCCCGAGCGCGTGTTGATGGCGATCGAGCGTCTGCGCGGGAACGCAGCAACGGAGACGACGCGGTAGCATTTGATGCAGCGCATGGCCGACCGGGCGTCGGACCACGCGCGGAAACAGGAACCACGAGTATGCTTGCGAGCAGAGAGGATATCCGGGCTTTCCTGAACCGAGAGGCAGCCTGCATTCTCGTCGAGGTGGCCGTCGCGGCCGGTTCGACGCCGCGCGATACGGATGCCTGGATGCTCGTCTCGAAGGATCGCACCTTCGCGACGATCGGCGGCGGCCAGCTGGAATATATGGCGATCGATCACGCGCGGAAGCTGTTCCAGGGAGCGAGCGTGGAGCACGAGCTGACGATCCCGCTCGGCCCGGAGATCGGCCAATGCTGTGGCGGTCGCGTGGCGCTCGCCTTCAAGGCGGTCGACAAGGAAACCCGTGCGGTACTGATCGAGCGCAGCGACCGCGAGATCGCCCGCCGGCCGCATGTTTACGTCTTCGGCGCCGGCCATGTCGGCGACGCGCTCGTAATGGCGCTTTCACTGGTGCCGCTTCGAACCATTCTCGTCGATACACGCGAGCAGGAGCTTTCGGCTGTCGATGTGCCCGGGATCGAGACCTGCCTCACGGCGATGCCGGAGGCGCTCGTGCGCGATGCCCCGGCGGGAAGCGCTTTCGTCATTCTCACCCATGACCATGCGCTGGATTTCCTGATTGCCGCCGAAGCGCTCGGCCGCGAGGATGCCTGCTATGTCGGCATGATCGGCTCGAAGACCAAGCGGGCCACGTTCAAGAGCTGGCTTTCGCGGGAAATAAAGCGTCCGGAACTTTTCGACAGGCTCGTGTGCCCGATCGGCGGAACGACGGTCAAGGACAAGCGGCCGGCCGTCATCGCAGCGCTTGCCGCCGCCGAAATCATGACGGCCGCCCTGAGCCACGATCACCCGGAAGGCGATGCCCCGTCGCGCAAACGGGGAAGGCCGGTGAGGGCGTAGGGCAGGTCAACCGGTGCTCTCAGCACCGGGCCGAGGCCTGATGACGCAATCCGCAAGACGTTCGAGCTCGTTCAACTCCGCCGCGTGGCGCTGGCCCCACTCGCAGAGCGCAAGCAGTACGGGTTCGAGGCTGAGGCCGAGTGCTGTCGCCGAATATTCCACGCGCGGCGGGACCTCGCGAAAGATCTCCCGATGAACAAGGCCGTGCTCCTCCATCTCGCGGAGTTGCTGGATCAGAACCTTTTGACTGACGGCGGGGACCAGCCTCTTGAGCTCGGACAGCCGTTTTGGCGCATCGAACAGGTGATAGAGGATGACGGCCTTCCAGCGCCCGGAGATCACCTTCAAGGCCCGCTCGGAGGGCAGAACCGGCAATTTCTTCATGATCTCGGCCATAGTTACCATCTGGTCAGTATGGAACAAAAGAGTGTGTAGATCCCTCATGGACCGTAGACCTAAATGGCGGTCAGAGCAATTCCAGGAAAGTGTGTAACGGTTTCCCGCCCGGAATTGCATCGCTTCTAACCCACCACGATCCAAGGCAGATGCACATGAAAGCGATTCAGTTCCGCCATTTCGGTCCGCCCGAGGTGCTTGAAATCATTGATGTCCCCAAGCCGAAGCCGGCAGAGGGGGAGGTTCTCGTTCGCACACGTGCCATCGGTGTCAATTTTTTCGAAGTGCTGATGCGAGAGGATCGCTACGCGGTGACGCCGGAGTTGCCGATGATTCCCGGTGTCGAGGTCACCGGTGTCGTCGAGGCCGTGGGCGCCGGCGTTTCCGACGCCATCATCGGCAACCGGGTCGCTGCTCCCATGTTCGCCTTCGGCCGCGGCTCCGGCGGTTACGCCGAGTATGTTACGATCGATGCTGGTGTGTTGGTGGCAATTCCGGATGCTTTGCCGTTTGAGACGGCGACCGCGCTAATGATCCAGGGCCTGACGGCGTTGCACCTCATCCGGCAAAGCCCATCGAAAGGAAAGACGATCCTGATGACTGCCGCCGCGGGCGGGGTCGGTTCGCTGCTGATCCAGCTGGCGAAGAGCGCCGGAGCCCGATCGATCGTGGCGACGGCAAGCTCGGATGCCAAGCTGGACTTGGTACGCTCTCTGTGCGCCGACATCGGCGTCGACTACACACTGCCGAATTGGACAGCGACCCTCAAGGAAACGCTCAACGGTAGGCGCATCGATATCATATACGACTTGATCGGTGGCCCATTCACGAAAGCGGCGCTGGATCTCCTCGCACCCGGCGGCGAACTGGTTTTCGGCGCCTTGGGCCGGTTCGGTCTCGGTTCGGCCGAAATGGAGGCGATGTTCTCGCGAAACCAGTCCCTACACGGGTTCGCCCTGCTTCCTCTCCTGACAGCCGCCGACTTGAAGACCGACCTCGCCGATCTCTTCCATCAGGCTGAAAAGGGGCTGCTCAGGGTGATCGACGGCGGGTACTTTCCGCTCACGCGGGCCGCAGATGCGCACAGGGCGCTCGAGAGTCGGCAAACGACTGGGAAGATCGTACTGGTCCCCTGAGGTGGCGGTGATCGGTCACGCCGGAACGAGGCAGGCAACGGCGAAGCCGCGCAGGAGGTTCGCGATAGGAACGTGGCGCTGAGGCTCAACGACGTCGTCGGTGGCGAGATTCCGCAATCGCATGAGATCGCGGCCATCGGGCCATACGAGACAGGTGTCCTGCCAGAGGCCCGGAAGAACGGACAGCCGGTCCCCGTCCGTATGGCGGAAGATGAGGCGCGGGACCACCGTGATCGAAAAGTGGTTTTCGGTGTGGCGCATGAAGGCGGCGGCGTTGCGGGAGGCGGGGCCTCGCAGCTGCAAGGGAAGATAGCCGCCTCTCGTGAACAGGTCCGAGCCCCTGTTTTTACGATAGATGAGGCATGTTCCGATCAACGCTTGCTTGCAGTCTTCGAAATTGCCGGCGGTCGGCACGCGCGGAAGGGCGGAGAGCGAGGGTCGTGGTGAAAAACGCCGGCGGTTATCAGGATCGACGAGGCTGAAGTCGAGACGCTCGCTGCCTTGATAAATATCCGGAACTCCCGGTGCGGTCACTTTGACCAGGGTTTGCGAGAGGCTGTTGATCAAGCCGGCCTGGATGAAGGGCCTCGCCGTTCTCTCGAAGTTTTCGAGAAATATTCGGTTTTGCAAATCGAGGAGATCCGAGAGAAAGGCGGTCACCGCCATTTCATAGCGCTCGTCCGGAGACTCCCAGCTCGTCCTGAGCTTTGCTTCTCGGAGCGCTTTAACGGCAAATCCGCCAAGGCGCTCGCGCAGCGCGGAAAGAACGTCTTCATCGAGAGCGGGCTTGATGGGCCAGATGCCAAGCAGGCTCTGGTAGAGGAACTGTTCTACGGACGCCTCGGGCGCGTCGCCGCCTGGGAGGCGGCGGATCCGCTCGGCATTCATGTCGTGCCAACGCGCCAACGAGGCTGCCCAGACGTCCGGTGCCTCGCTGATGGTATAGAGACGGGCGCGTGCGTCCTCACCGCGCTTGGTGTCATGCGTCGACGTTGCCGACAGGCCGTTTGGCATGTCGCGGGCGCGATCCCTCATCATCCGATGAAAGCGGGCGACGCCCCCCGGCCTCCAGAATGGATCGGCCCCCACTTCGTTTGCGGCAAGGTAATCGGTCCGTCTGTAGAAGAAGGTGTCCTCGACCGCCTTGGCCATGACGGCGCCGCTCAATTGCTGAAAACGCGTCCGGATCCCGGCCTGTAACTCCTCACCCGCCAAACTGCTTTTCGACCTTAGCGCGGCTATAATGAAGGCTATCTCGGCACCGGCAGCGGGTGCGGCGGCCGTTGCCTTCGATTCGATCGCGTCGAGGACCCGGCTGTCGTGCTCGGTTGGGCCGCGGTCGCTGACATAGGTCCGATAGACGGGCAGCGCCGCGATCAAGTGATGAACAGCCTCGATGATCCGGCCGCTGTCGGGTGAGGAACCGCCGTTGTTTTCGCTGCCCGCAGCAAGCCTGGCGAGCCGCATGACTTCGGCGTTGAAATTGTGGCCCAGCAGTTGCAGCTTGCAGTCGAGGACCGCCTTTTCCGCCGCCGATCTCTGCGCCTCGCTCGAAAGCCGGGACGAAGGCTGCTCGTTGGTCAGGAGGTCGGCCGGGGCGGAGATGAACTCGTAGCCTGTGGTACCGTCGACAGGCCAATCCTGTGGCAGCGTTTCGTTCGCTCCCAATATCTTCTCGACGACGATGTAGGTGCTATTGCCTGCGTGCTGCCGCAACCGGCGGAGATAGGCCTCGGGATCGGCAAGCCCGTCGATGTGGTCGACCCGCAATCCGTCGGCCAAGCCTTCCTTGATGAGATCCAGAGTCAGTCGATGAGTGTCCGCGAAGACGGACGGGTCCTCGACGCGCATGCCGACGAGACCGGCTACTTCGAAGAACCGGCGATAGCTCAGATGGTCCCGCGCCGTCTTCCAGCTTGTAAGTCGCCAGCCCTGCATCTGATGCAGGCGCCGCAGATGATCCTGGTCGGCGGAGAGCCGTTCGAGAACCTCGTCCAACTCGGCAGCGGTCGCGGGCGTCTTCAGCATCGAAGAAACCTCGGAATGAAGATGTGCCGTGTCCGTTGGTCCGGCCGCTGCGGCAATGGCAGCGATCCTTTCGAGAGCGGGGTTCGCTTCCTTGAGAATTGCCGGATACGTGGCCGGATTGAGCGGATACGGCGCGTCGTAATACTTGAGCGCCAAGCAATTGCGCTTGTTGTCCAGGGCGAGCCGGATGTTGCCGGCGGCGAGCACCTCGTCAAAAGACTGCTCCAGGAAGGGCAGAGTGAGAGGCGACCGCCAGTCGATATCAAAATGACCGGCAAAGGTGCTGGAACGCCCCCATTCGATGACGTTGTGCCACCATTTGTTCTCGAGGCCCGCAGCCATGTGGTTCGGGACGATGTCCAGGATTATCCCGAGCCCTTGCGCTTTCAGGCGGCGGACCAGCCGCGAGAATCCCTCGCGACCGCCCAGAGCGGGGTCGATCTCGTTAAAGTCGACGACATCGTAGCCATGCGTCGAGCCGTGTACGGCCGAAAATATCGGCGAGGCGTAAAGATGGGATATGCCCAGGCCGACGAGATGAGGGACCAGCTCTGCGGCTTTTGCGAAGTCCATCCCGTTTCGAAATTGAAGGCGGTAGGTTGCGTTGGGCAATTGCATTGCGGGTGATTTGAATCCTGTGCTGCCTCAACACGGTTCATCGCCCTTTGTTCCCAAGCGATTTGACAATCCGCGTGCGGAGCAGGCAGGTCTGGTGGCGGTTGGCGAGGCGCCGAGCCGATCGGTCCTGCTGCAGACCGACCCGTCGCAAGGATGCCGCGCTGCGGTTGCATCCATAGTAGCAGAAAGAATTAATCCGGAAGGATGATTATGATATAGCGACCAGTTTGTCAGGAAAATCCTTTCTCAGGTTCCGTAATTGCCTGTGCTTAGCCGGAAATTCTTACGCTAACCTAACATGCGGTGACTGAGTGTTTCGGTTGTATCACCAATAGGCGCAACCTAACCCAAAAAATACATAAAACTGGATCCTGAAAAGAGAGTTTTACTTTTTCTGATCCTGCAATCAAGGAGAAAGGGAGAACGTTATGGATAAAAACAGCGAAGATACAGTAGATGAACTGCGGCGTATTCTCACCATTTCCACGGCGGCAGCATTGCTGGCGGCATTCGCTGCTCCGTTCACGATCGATGTTGCGAAGGCCGACGACACCGGGACAGGTGGCGATGGCGACGGTGACGGAGACGGCGACGGTGATGGTGACGGAGACGGCGACGGCGACGGCGACGGTGATGGTGACGGTGATGGCGACGGAGACGGTGACGGTGATGGCGACGGAGACGGAGACGGTGACGGCGGCGGCAAGGGCCCGAAGGGCAACAACGGCTTCGGCAACGGCGGCAATGACGGCGTGCCCGGCAAATCCGGCAAGACCGACAGTAATCGCTGACCTATGTAGAATGTGAGGGCGGTCGCTTGCCGGAGGGCCGCCCTCCTTTTGTATTTCGAAGCAACCGAAGCGGGCCGAGCGCGAGGCGGCCTTGCCCGCCGCGGTCTTCGTGAGCCGCGCGGGCTGTTGCCGTAGCCCGGAGCGTGGCGGGTCACGCGTCGATATCCGGATATTTGTCGTGGAACTCCGGGATGCCGGAGGCAATCAGCCGATGGCCGATGCCGAGCGGCGCAGTGATGCGAAGCGCGCCCTTGGGATTGCGGGAAAGATCGGCGACGGCGCTTTCGGCCTCGTTCACGGCTTCGAGAATCTTGACGGCGCCGTCGTAGAAGACTCGGCCGTGCTCGGTCGGCGCTAGCTGGGGGGCGTGCGGTTGGGATCAACCAATATGGGTACATTTTTGAACGATTAGAATGCGGTGCATAACCCTTTTGGGTTGTTTCTCCTTCACCTTCATGATGCTAAATTAGCGAGTGCAAATATAGCATTTATCGCAAGCGCGCAGTGTCCGGCGATGTACAAATTAGATTTGTCATAAAGATAAACTAAAAAACGCCGGGACCAAATGATGTACAATCCAAGCGTTATCTTTGAATAAATTGTGCAGGTTGTTTTCGGTAAACTTGTTGCTTTAAGTTCAAGCGTACTCGCGGCGGGCGCAAGTCCGCTGGTCTTTTAATCATGGGAAATCACGACGGAGGGCGCAATGAACAAGCTAAGACGCATTCTTATTCTTTCGACGGCATTAGCGCTGGTGGCACCATCCGCGATAGATATCGCCAAAGCCGGTGAGAAACGCGAGAGAGGCGACCGTGAAGGCCGCCGTGATTGGCATCGCGAGCGCGTTCGTGAAGGCGAGCGTCGCAATCATCGTGAGCGCGAGGATGATGATGACGAAGACGAAGATGACGATGACGACGATGATGACGATGACGACGATGACGAAGATGACGACGATGACGACGATGACGAAGATGATGATGAGGATGACTGACGGCGTACCCGAGTAAATCCGACAAACCGTGATTGATCGTTAACGTACAGACCATTTGGGAGGGCGGTCGCTCACGAGCGCGCGCCCTCCCTTTCTTGAATCCAGCTACAGCGCCGTGTCTTTTCAAACGGACAAAGGTCGCTGCAGTAGGTCGGCGGAAAATCACCCGCTAAATGTCACGTTAGCATCCTGCCGATCAGCCTCTGACAGCGTTCGGCCATGAAGTCGATGATCAACCGCACCTTCGGGTCCTGGAAGCGCTTGTGCGGATAGATCGCGGCGAGCTGCGCGCTAAGCGGCGGCGCATCCTGCAGGATCGGGATCAGGGCGCCCTCGTTTATATACTGCTTCACCTCGAAAAGCGGCTTGTTGATGATGCCGCGGCCATCGAGCGCCCACTGCGTCAGCACGTCGCCGTCGTCGGAATCGTAGGGGCCGGTCACCTCGAACTTGCGCACACCGTCGGTCGTCTGCAGCGTCCAGTAATATTCCTTGGAGCCGGGATAGCGCAGCAGCAGACAGTCGTGATGGTCGGTGATGAGCTCGTCGGGAGTAGCCGGTGTGCCGTGCTGCTCGAAATAGGCGGGGGCGCCGCAGACCACCCGCTCGCAGTTCATGATGCCGCGCATGCGCAAGTTCGAATCCTCCAGAATGCCGAGCTTGAACGCGACGTCGACGCCTTCGCTCAAGATATCGACATTGTGGTCGGAGAGGCGCAGGCGCACCTCGATATCCGGATATTTGTCGTGGAATTCCGGAATCCCGGAGGCAATCAGCCGACGGCCAATGCCGAGCGGCGCGGTGATGCGAAGCGCGCCCTTCGGATTGCGCGAAAGATCGGCGATGGCGCTTTCGGCCTCGTTCACGGCTTCCAGAATTTTGATCGCGCCATCGTAGAAGACGCGGCCGTGCTCGGTCGGCGTCAGCTTGCGGGTTGTGCGGTTGAAGAGGCGAACACCCATATGCCGCTCCAACTCCTTGATCCGGTTGCTGGCGACCGCAGGCGTCACGCGCTGGTCGCGCCCTGCCGCCGACAACGTTCCGAGTTCCACGACACGCACGAAAACGCGCACATTATCGAGATAAGACATGCCTCCCGCCTATGCTCCTCCGATGCCTTCCGGCGCGGTTCACCGCGCAAAAGGTCGATTTAACGCTTTGAATTTCTGCACAATTTTATTCCCGAATCGACTCCGATTTAACGAGCCATGCATAAGGCACCCGCGCTCCTTCGATTTTATAGTTTTTTTTGAAAGAGTTGGTGGTCGCGCGGCGTTCTCCCCTGCCCAAGCAATGACACATAATGCCGCCCAGAAAAATGGGAGAGCTGCATGTATGAATTTGCCATCGCTTGGGACTGGCTGACATTCGCCGTGAGATGGCTACATGTCATCACTGGCATCGCCTGGATCGGTTCGTCCTTCTACTTCGTCGCGCTCGACCTGGGTCTGAGACAGCGGCAGGGCTTGCCGGTCGGCGCCTATGGCGAGGAATGGCAGGTCCACGGCGGCGGCTTCTATCACATCCAGAAATATCTGGTGGCGCCGGAAAACATGCCCGAGCATCTGATCTGGTTCAAATGGGAGTCCTACGTCACCTGGCTCTCCGGCTTCGGCATGCTTGCTCTCGTCTATTATGCCGGGGCGGACCTCTATCTGATCGATCCGAACGTGCTCGACGTGTCGAAGCCGACGGCGATCGCAATTTCGCTCGCGTCGCTTGCCTTCGGATGGCTCGCCTATGACACCGTCTGTCGCTCGCCGCTCGGTAACGACAACACCCGGCTGATGGTGCTGCTCTATTTCGTGCTCGTGGGCGTCGCCTGGGGCTACACCCAGCTCTTCACGGGACGCGCCGCCTACCTGCACCTCGGCGCCTTCACGGCGACGATCATGTCGGCGAACGTGTTCTTCATCATCATTCCGAACCAGAAGAAGGTTGTTGCCGATCTGATCGCGGGCCGGACGCCCGATCCGGCACTCGGCAAGCAGGCAAAGCAGCGCTCGACCCACAACAACTACCTGACGCTGCCCGTGCTGTTCCTGATGCTGTCGAACCACTATCCGCTGGCCTTCGGCACTCAGTACAACTGGATGATCGCCTCGTTGGTCTTCCTGATGGGGGTCACGATCCGCCACTGGTTCAACACCCGGCACGCCCGCAAGGGCAGCCCGACCTGGACGTGGCTCGTCACCGCTGTGCTTTTCATCGTGATCATGTGGCTTTCGACCGTGCCCAAGGTTCTTTCCGAGGGTGGCGAAGCCCGCGCTTCAACGGCCGAACAGGCCGTCGTCGCGTCGGGGGACTTCGAAAAGGTGCGCGACACCGTGCTCGGCCGGTGCTCCATGTGCCATGCCCAGGAACCCGGCTGGGAGGGGCTCATCGTACCGCCGAAGGGTGTCGTCCTTGAAAACGACAGCGACATCGTCGCGCATGCCCGAGAAATCTATTTGCAGGCCGGGCGTTCGCACGCCATGCCGCCTGCCAATGTCACCGGTGTAACCGAAGAAGAACGCCGCCTGCTGGCCTCCTGGTATGAAACGGCGGTGAAGGAAGGAAAGCTTCAATGAGTGAGTTGCTGATCCGCGGCCGGGTGCTGACCTTCGTCAGGGAGCCCGAGGGCATCGACGATACGGCCTCCTACCGCTTTTTCGAGGATGGCGCCGTGCTTGTCCGGAACGGTAAGGTTGCTGGTATCGGTGCCTATGGCGATGTCGCGAAACAGGCCGGCGAGGGCGCAACGGTCGCCGACCATCGTCCCCATCTCGTCCTGCCCGGTCTCATCGATACGCATCTGCACTTCCCGCAGACGCAGGCGATCGCCTCCTACGGCGCTCAGCTTCTGGAGTGGCTGAACACCTACATCTTCGTCGAGGAACAGAAATTCCAAGCGCCCGAGCACGCCGCCTTCATCGCCAGCCGTTTCATGGACGAATTGCTCGCCAACGGCACGACGACGGCGGTTGCCTACTGTTCCGTGCATCCGGAAAGCGTCGACGCCTTTTTCAACGCGGCCGAGGCGCGCAACATGCTGATGGTCGGCGGCAAGGTGATGATGGACCGCAACGCGCCGGATGCACTGCGCGACACGCCTCAGAAGGGTTACGACGAGACCAAGCGACTGATCGACAAGTGGCATGGCCGTGGCCGGGCGCATTATGCGATCAGCCCGCGTTTCGCCATTACCTCGACGCCTGAGCAGATGGAGATGAGCCAGGCGCTCGTGGCGGAGCATCTCGACTGTTACGTCCAGACGCATCTTTCGGAAAACAAGGACGAGATCGCCTTCGCGACTTCGCTCTATCCGGAGGCGAAGGACTACACGGATATTTACGCGCGCTATGATCTTCTCGGTCGCAAGACGCTGCTCGGCCATTGCATCTACTTGAGCGACCGCGAGATCTCCGTGCTTGCCGAGACCGGAGCGGTCGGCGTCTTCTGCCCGACATCCAATCTCTTCCTCGGCAGCGGATTGTTCGACCGCGATCGTTTCGACAGGCTCGGCGCCCGCTATTCGGTTGCCACCGATGTCGGCGCCGGAACGAGTTTCTCGATGCTGGAGACCATGGACGAGGCCTACAAGGTGCTGCATCTGCAGGGCCAGCGGCTGTCGCCGCTCAACTCGTTCTACATGATGACGCTGGGTAATGCCCGCGCGCTCGAGCTTGAACATTCGATAGGCTCACTGCATGTCGGTGCGGATGCGGACATCGTGGTTCTCGACAGCCGCGCGAAGCCCGCAATGGAGCTACGGATGCAAGTGGCCTCGTCGCTGGTCGAGGAGCTTTTTATCCTGCAGACGATGGGTGACGATCGCTCGGTGGCCGAAGTCTATGTCGCCGGCAAGCCGATGAAGCGCGGTGCCCGCGAGGCGCCTATGACCGCCTCTCCGGCGAGGATGTTTGAAACGGCCTGATCCCGATCTTGAAAACAACCGTGCCGGCCGGGACTTGTGTTCCGGCCGCTTGCCGCTTGCGGCACCGGTCAAGGCGTCGGCGGTCTCCCGCGCCATCAGCCGCCGATAGCGGGCTTTCCATCCGTCATCTCTACGGAAAGGCCAACATCGATATGCCGGCGACTGTCACCCGATATTTTTTGCGGCTTGAAGGAGAGCTGTGCACCGGCAAGGACCGTCTTCATATTCGCGGATAGACGTGCGCCCGAAGCTGGAACTCTCTGTAATTGCCCAATAAATTCAAAAGCCTACCGCAGACCAAAGAAAAAGCTATCGCTAAGCTAAAGCGAATGTTCTGGACGCAACGGCGGCGCCGTCGAATGCTGCGCCCAACAGAGTACCGCAGCAAAGCCGAGTATGTCGGCAAATGAACGGTGCTCCAAAGCATGAGGTCAAGGGAGGTCAATTTTGGGCGAGCAATACGTCTGTAAGTCGTTCGAATTCAAGGACGGTGAACGGCGGATCATTCGGATCGGCGATGATGAAATCGGCGTGTTCAGGCACGAGGGCGATTTTTTCGCCTATAGCAATTACTGCGTTCACCAGGGTGGTCCGGCTTGCGAAGGGCTGATTATCGCGCGGGTCGAGGAGCGCCTGCGACCTGACAAGACATCAATGGGTCTCTTCTTTTCCGAGAAGGACATGAGCTTCGCCTGTCCCTGGCATGGCTATGAATACGATATGCGCACCGGCCAGCACATTGCCGATCGCAGAGTCCGCTTGCGCAAATATCAAGTCTTGCAGAAGGGGGAGGATATCTATGTCGTCGTCTGAACGCATGATCTCGGCCTGTGAACCCGATGCGGCGGAAAAGGTCGCCTTCGTGAAGGCTGTTTTCAAAGGCATCGAATCGGGAACCGAAGCGGCGCGGATCGTGGAGCGCAAAAAGCAGGGTGAGGCAGCAGCGCCGCAGGTGGAGCTATTGCGCCGGATCCCGGCGCAACCATCGCCTGAATCTCAGCCTCTCCATAAGTTGTCTGCTTCGATGCTGGCGGTGGCGGCCGAGATCGAGGCGGCGGTTTCCGCCGATGATCCTGGCCGCATCGATGTTCGTGCACAGCAGGCGCTTATGAGCGCGCTTTGCCGGCTCTACGCGGCAAATGACGAACGAGGCAATCATTTCGACGTGCTCAGCGAGCAGACGATGGTGACGGCAACCGATGCGATGGTTCTGTGCGGTGCGCTGCTCAAAGCCGTCGATCTGCAGGTGTTCGAGTTCGCTCTCTGGCAGAGCTGGAGTTCGCGATAATCCGCAGCTTGCCTCAGCCAGACAATCTCTTTGAAAGCAAAGCCACCATGGACCTTATTTCCGATCGCGGCCGCCGCGTCCCTATCGAAGACTTGAACACGACCAGGCTTCTCGATCATGCTGCCAAGCAGGCGCGTGACCGCAGATATGAAGATGTGCTGATCGTAGATTGCGACGCGCATCATTACGAGAATGAGAACCTCTCCGAGATCATCCCCTTTATGGAAAACGAGGTCTTCAAACAGCTCTCGCTTTCCAGCCGCACGAAAGGACGCGGTCATATTTCGCCGGTCGGCTACGGCTGGCAGGACATAGGTGGGCGCGTAACCCGTTATCCCATGCGGTCGTCAGAGAAGACGCCCGTCGAGAAGGGGCCGAAGCGGGATGTCGAGCTCGGCTTCCGCTGGATGGACGCAATGGGCGTCGATTATTCATGCCTTTTCCCGACGGGCATGCTGAATATCGGCCTGCATCCCCAGAAGGAGATGGAGTTCGAACTGTCCTGGGCCTATGCCCGCTGGGTGACCGAGAAGGTCCTGCCGGAATCGCAGGGTCGTATGTATACGATGCTGGGCCTGCCTTTCAGCGATCCGGAAGGCTGTTTGCGCATGGTGGAAACCTTCGGTGACCGCAAGGGCGTGGGTGGTTTCATGGTCACTTCCGTCCGAGAGAAGATGGCCGTCTACGACAACGCCTATATGAAGCTCTACCGGGCTCTGGAAGAGCGTGGGCTTGCGCTTGCCTTCCATTCGGGGCCGAACTGGAACTCCTCAACCTTCCAAAGCTGCAACCGCTTTATTTCCGCGCATGCTCTCGGCTTTAGCTGGTTCAGCATTCTGCACTGCACCAACTGGGTTGTGAACGGCATGGGCGAGCGTTTCCCCAAGCTGCCGGTCATCTGGATTGAATCCGGTCTGGCATGGATCCCCTTCCTCATGCAGAAGCTCGATCATGAATTCATGCTCCGTCCATCGGAATGTCCGCTTCTGAAGAAGAAGCCGTCGGACTACATGCGGGACATGTTCTATTCCACGCAGCCGATGGAAATCCAGGATATACAGGCCTTGGAAACGACGTTTCGGATGATGAATGCCGAAACGCAGCTGATGTATGCCTCGGACTATCCTCACTGGGATTTCGACTTGCCGTCGACCATTTGGGATCTCCCTTTCCTAAGCGACAAGGCGAAGCACAACATCATCGGTGGAACGGCGGCCCGCCTCTTCAAGCTGGAGCCACGCAATGAGGCGCAACGGCAGTACCTGATCAAATATGGAAATTATACGGGTTCGACCGCCACGCCGCCGCTGCGGGAGCCGACACCGACCCAACCCGTTCTTTGAGGAAAAATTGTCAACGATCGGCGGTCGGGCTGATGTGGGAGGAATGGAAGCAATGGGAGATATCGCTTTTCCGAGGGAGCGGGCACTCTTCTACGGCGGTGGTTGGCACGCTCCCGTCAAGGGCGGAGTGACGCAGAGCATCAGCCCGGCAACCGGCGAGGACCTCGGTCCGGTTCCGGATGCGACCTTGGAAGATGCGGAATTGGCGATTGCTGCGGCGCAGAAGGGTTTTGAAGAATGGCGCAAAGTCCTGCCGCTTGAGCGGGCCAAGATCATGAAGGAAGCGGCGGCCGTCATTCGCCGCCACGGGCCAGAACTGACTTTGCTCGATGCGGTCGATGGTGGCAATCCGATGACACCGATGGCCAAGGATGCGGTCTCGGCTGTCCAAAGATTTGAATATTTTGCAGGTCTCGTGACGGAGATGAAGGGAGCGTCGATTCCGGTCGGGCCGGATGCCGTCAATTTCTCTGTAAGGGAACCGCTCGGTGTCGTGGCCAGAATTACGGCATTCAATCATCCATTCCAGTTCTGCGCGAGCAAGATCGCCTCCGCCCTGGCCGCCGGCAACGCCGTCATCCTGAAGCCGTCCGAGCAGGCGCCACTGTCAGGGCTCCGCCTTGCAGAATTGATCGGCCCGCTTTTCCCTGCCGGGACGCTCAATGTGCTGACAGGCGGTCGCGAGCTCGGCCAGGTTTTGTCATCGCATCCATCGATTGCGGCCGTCTCGCTCGTCGGCAGCGTGCCGACTGGCCGAGCGGTGATGCGTTCGGCAGCCGATACTCTGAAGAAGGTGGCGCTGGAGCTTGGAGGCAAGAATGCGCTCATCGCCTTTCCGGATGCCGATCCAGATCGTGTTGCGGCAGCAGCAGTCAGCGGCATGAACTACGCTTGGTGCGGTCAATCCTGCGGCTCGATGAGTCGCCTCTTTCTGCATGATGCCATTCATGACGACGTTGTTGAGCGCATCGGCAAATATATCAGCCGTTTCAAGCCCGGCCTGCCAACCGACCCTGCAACGACTATGGGGTCGCTGGTTAGCCGCGAGCACTACAAAAACGTTCTTGGGTATATTGAAATCGGCAAGCGGGAGGGAGCGCGCGTCGTCTATGGCGGTAAACGCCCCGATGATCCGGAGCTTGCAAAGGGCTGTTTCATCGAGCCGACGGTCTTCGTCGACGTGAAGCAATCGATGCGCATCGCCATGGAAGAGATCTTCGGCCCCGTGCAGTCGGTTATCCGGTGGTCCGACGAAGAAGCCATGTTGAAAGACGTCAATTGCGTCGAATACGGGCTGACCTCGTCGATCTACACCAATGACCTTGAAAAGGCGCATCGGACGGCGGCGGCAGTTCAGGCCGGCTATATCTGGGTAAACAACACCAGCCGGCACGTGCTCGGGGCGCCGTTCGGCGGCTATAAGCAGTCTGGTCTGGGCCGCGAGGAGTGTCTCGAGGAACTCCTTGCCGCGACACAGGAGAAGAACATCAGCATCCACTTCTCCGGGGCGCGGGCGCAAATGGCGTCGTGAGCAATTGCCCCTGGTGGTGAGCGGCACAGCAGAGGACGTGTCCATCATCATCTGAAAAAAAACGTGAGTGTGCAGCGCGGTTGGATTGGATCTGCGCGGCCGGGGAGGCTTGTCGTTTGGAGGAATTGGCTGGCTGGGCAGCCACGTTGCCGAAGTTTTCGGCAACAGTGTAGAGCGAAAGGGAGGAGTTCAATGAGCATTTTTTCGAGAGGCATCGCGGCTGGTGCCGCTCTTCTTGCATGTGGATGGGCGACGATTGCCATAGCGCAATCGGGGCCAGAGTACTTCAACGGTAAAACGGTGAATTATATCATCGCGACTGAACCCGGCGGTGGTTATGACACCTATGGCCGACTGGTCTGCGAGTTCATGCAGAAGCACCTGCCGGGCTCGACCTTTGTCGTGCGCAACATGCCTGGGGCCGGCAACCTGCTTGGCGCAAATTACATCGCCGCCTCGAAGCCGGACGGACTAACGATTGGTAGCTTCAACACGGGGCTTGTCTATAGCCAGCTCTCTGGGAACGAAGGCGTCAGGTTCGACCTTACGAAGATGTCGTGGATCGGCAAAGCAGCCTCGGACCCGCGCGTGGTTGTCGTAGCGGCTGATGCTAATATCAAGGACTTCAAAGCACTGCAGGACCTCGACAAGAAGCTGAAGTTCTCCACCTCGGGAACAGGCAGTGCGTCGGAGGTCAACACAACGATCCTGGTTAGCGCTTTGAAGCTGCCGATCGATGTTATCAGCGGCTACAGCGGCAATGACGACCAGCTCGCCATCATGCGGGGCGAAGTACAGGGTGTGATCAGTTCGCGGTCGAGCTTCGAACCCTTCGTCAAGGATGGCCATGGCAAGTTCCTTGCGCAGATCGGTGGCTCGGATACCGATGTTCCCCAGTTGGCGACGTTGGTCGACAACGAGGAAGCGCAAAAAGCGATTGCACTCGTTGAATCGCAGAGCGACATCTCGCGCCTTACCGTCGGTCCGGAGGGAATTCCTGGCGACATCCTGAAGACATTACGGGACGCTTATTCGGCAGCAATATCCGATCCGGAATTCATTGCCAAAGCCAACACGCTCGGCCTGCCGCTCGATCCGGCCGTTGGTGATGAAGTCGCCGATCTGGTCAAGAAGGCACTCGATCAATCGCCGGAAATGGTCGAGTTTTTGAAACACGCCCTCAAGAAAGACTGATCGGCAAACGCCTCTGTTGAGCGGTCCTCCGCCGCTCATTTTCTTACCAAAGGAGCGGAAAGCATGACGATGCAGGAGAAGGTCGACCCGAAGGCCATGGCCCTGAAGGAGAGCGAAGGTTCAGCACCATTCGGATGGCAGTCCGATGTGATTGCCGATCTGATCAAGCAATACAGTTTTCCCTTCATCACACTCAATCCAGGCGCCAGTTATCGCGGCCTGCACGACTCGCTTGTCAACCACAATGGCAATGAGCCGGAAATGCTGGTCTGTCAGCATGAGAAGATCGCTGTTGAGATCGCTCATGGCTATGCCAAGGCGACAGGTAAGCCGCTTGCCGTGATCGTCCACAATGTTGTCGGTCTGCTTCATGCGACGCTCGGCGTTTATACCGCCTATACTGACCGTGCGCCGGTCTTCTTGATCGGCGCCACCGGCCCGATGGACGAAGGAAAGCGCCGTCCCCGTGTCGATTGGGCTCATACGGCCAATGTTCAGGGCACCCAGGTGCGCGATTACGTCAAATGGGATTACCAGCCAGGTGGCATCGACGGTGTCGTCGACAGTTTTGCCCGCGCCTATTCGATCATGATGACGGAGCCGCGCGGTCCGATCTATATGGTCTATGATGCCGCGCTGCAGGAAGCGCCCCTTGCCGCACCGGTTACCTTGCCGTCACCAGCTTCGGCGACGGTACCGAGCCGCATAGCACCCGATCCGAAAGCGCTGGAAGAAGCCGCTGACCGCCTCGTTTCGGCCGAATGGCCGGTGTTGTTGCCGCAATACGTTGGCTGCGATCCGAGTGGCTTTTCCAATACTGTCGCGCTTGCCGAAGCGCTAAGTGCGCCTGTCGTCGACACGCAATGGCGCCTGAACTTCCCGACTGAGCACCCACTCGACATGCGCATGAGCAAAGACGTCTTCAAGCAGGCCGATCTTATCACCTTGCTCGATTGCCGGGACTGGGAGCGACCGACCCATGTGAACGACCGGATCAACCGTACATTGCAACCACTTTTCCCGAAGGAGTGCGAGTGGCTGGACATCGGCTTTGCCGATATCGATATTTCCAAATGGGCAGCCGACTATCAGCGCTATCCTGACTGTTCGCAGCGGCTGCTTGCCGATCCGGCCCTTGCAATGCCGGCGCTCACCTCGCTGATTTCAAAACGTTCCAGGGACGATACAAGGCTTGCAAGGCGTATAGAGGAACGGTCGCACGCGGTGGCCGGGATGCATGATGCCCAACGCGCGAAGTGGCGTGAGCAAGCGCATGAGAACTGGAATGCCAGCCCGATTACACTGCCGCGCCTTGCCAGCGAGGTGTGGGAGAAGATCAGGCATCAGGACTGGGTCCTAACCACGAACCCGTTCGAGGACTGGGCACCCAAGCTCTGGGATTTCGACAAGCATTATCGCTGGGCAGGCCGAGGGCTCGGTCCTGGAACACAGATCGGTATTTCCCTTGGCATCGCCCTCGCGCATCGCGGCACCGGTCGCCTCGTCGTCAATTGCCAGACGGACGGCGATCTGCTCTTCGATGTCGGTGCGCTTTGGTTCGCCGCCAAGCACAAAGTGCCGTTCCTCTGCGTCATGCACAACAACCGCGCCTATTATAATGATTGGGAACACCAGGTGACCGTGGCCGAACAGCGCGGGACGCCGGTCAGCCGTGCACACATCGGCATGGACCTGTTTGATCCTGCCCCCGATTTCGCAACGCTGGCCCGAGGATGCGGCTGGTATGCAGAAGGCCCAATCGAGGATCCGGCGGACATTGGCCCGGCATTGGAACGTGCCATTGCCAAAGTGAAAAGTGGCGTTCCCGCGCTGATCGACACGATTACTCAGTTCACCGGTTGAACAACCGCTTGACGCTTGTCAAGAAAGGCGCATGCGTGAAAAAATACGCATGCGCCGTAGTCTTGGTAAAAAGGGGCGAACTGATCCCTCAAGTGCGGACGAGGAGCAATGTCGTCACACTTTGGGAGGAACGTCACATAAATTTTCGGCAGTTGACCTATTTCCGCAAGGTTGTCGAACTTGGCAACATGACAGCTGCGGCCGAAACGCTGAACGTCGCGCAACCTGCGCTCGGCTCGCAGATCAAGCAGCTCGAAGGTGAGCTTGGCATCGAATTGCTTGTGCGGCATTCGCGCGGCATCACTCCAACCCCGGCGGGTAGACTTCTCTATACGCATGCGCAGCATATTCTCGATGATGTCGCAAAAGCAGCCAACGAAGTCCGTGCGCTCAAGGCCGCCAAGCGGATTGAATTGCGGCTCGGCGTCGGTCGGACAATGTCAGCGCTACTCGGCCAAGATCTCTTGGCCGATGCGGATCAAACAATGCCAGATGTCACGGTCCGTGTCGTTGAAGAGCGACCACCAGCTCTTTTGCATGCTTTGGAGGCAGGACAAGTCGATGTCGCATTCCTCAACAATGTAGGTGAATGGTCCGGCTTGAAACGAACGGCCGTCTTGGAAGAGGACCTTCTGTTCATCACCGCTTCGAACCAAGCCGCACAGGAAGAAAACATCGAATTTACAGAGGCTCTGCAATACGACCTTGCAATTGGTGGCGAACGCGGCGTTCTGCGCCATATTGTCGAAAGCGAAGCCAGGAGATTGTCGCTCGACGTTCGCATTGCCCATGAAGTTCATTCGATCGATTCAATCGCGTTTGGTACAGTGGCGATGATCATGCCCTATAGCTTGATCGCCAAAGAAGTGCGTGAAGGAACACTGGTCGCCCGTCGCATCATAAAGCCTGCCCTCACCCGTACGCTCTATATGGTTCGTCAGCATTCCGAAGTGCCGGTTTTGGATGATCAGCGTGTGATCGATCATCTACAGAAGCTGATGAATGTCTATCTGGCCTTGGTCAAACCATGGGCACGACTGCTCTCATAGTACGGGTGCATGATTAACGGCCCGCGGGGTGCTCGCCAATGAACGCAGCCGCCGGTATTTGCATTCCGGCGACTATAGTTCTTCCGGCCGCTTGCCGCCCATCGCGCGTGTCAGGGCGTCGGCTGTTTCCCTGACCATCGGCCCGAGGATGGCGAGCTTCTCGTCGGTCACGCGGACCGAGGGGCCGGAGATCGATATGCCGGCGATCGTCTCGCCGTATTCGTTGAAGATCGATGCGGCGACGCAGCGCATGCCAAGCGTGTGTTCCTCATCGTCGATCGACCAGCCACGCAGCCGTATTTCCTGAATGTCCCGGAGCAGCCCGGGCAGCGTATCGCGTGTCTTTTCGGTAAAGTGCGTCAGGGTCCGACCTGACATCAACTGGCCGATTTCCTTGTCGGACCAGGTCGACAGGATCGCCTTGCCAATGCCCGAGGCGTGGACCGGACCGCGCCGCCCCGGCCGGAAGAAAGCCCGCATCGGCGCATGGCTTTCGACCTGGGAGATGAAGACGACATCGCCGCCTTCCTCGATGCCGATATTGGCCGTTTCGCCGCTTGCCTCCATCAACTGCTTCAGAAACGGGCGGCTGATCGTGCCGAGCTTGCGGAAGCGCAGAAAGGCATTGCCGATTTCGAAGGCCTTGAGGCCGACGGTCCACACCCCCGTGTCGCTGTCGCTCATGACCATGCCGTGGGAGGCGAGCGAGGTGAGCAGCCGGTGCACGGTCGAAGGCGCCATGCCGGTGCGCTCGGAAAGCGAAGTCAGCGTCGAGTCGTCGTTTTCGGCAACGATCGCCAGGAGCGCCAGGCTGCGATCCAGCACTTGCACGGACGAAGGTGCGGCATTCTCGGCGGCCTTGCGGCCGCGCTTTCCCTTGCCCGTCAACTCCATGAATCAGTCTCCAAGTCGGTTGCTTTGGTCCATCTTCCTCTATCGCGATTACGTTCGATTTTCTCCTTTTTGTTGAAAATCTTTATTTCCATAATATGGAAATGATTTCCATTTATGAATTGAATAAATCAGAAAATGGATTATCGTCCTAATTCAAACAGGAGGAATTTCCATGGCCAAGATGCGCGCTGTCGACGCGGCAGTTTATCTTCTGGAAAAGGAAGGAATCGATTGCGCCTTTGGTGTTCCGGGCGCTGCGATCAACCCGTTCTATTCGGCCTTGAAGGCCCGCGGGTCGATCCGCCACATTCTCGCCCGTCACGTCGAAGGCGCCTCGCATATGGCCGAAGGCTATACGCGGGCCAGGCACGGCAACATCGGTGTCTGCATCGGCACCTCGGGGCCGGCCGGCACGGACATGATCACCGGCCTTTATTCAGCCTCTGCCGATTCTATCCCGATCCTCTGCATCACCGGCCAGGCGCCGCGCGCCCGCCTCGACAAGGAGGATTTTCAGGCCGTCGACATCGCTGCAATCGCGGGTGCCGTCACGAAATGGGCGGTCACCGTCATGGAACCGGCCCTGGTCCCCTTCGTCTTCCAGAAGGCGTTCCACCTGATGCGCTCCGGCCGACCAGGCCCGGTTCTCATCGACCTGCCGGTCGACGTTCAGCTCGCCGAGATCGAGTTCGATCCGGAAACCTATTCGCCGCTGGAGCCCTACAAGCCGTCGGCGACCCGCGCGCAGGCCGAAAAGGCGATCGCCATGCTGAACGAGGCGGAGCGGCCGTTGATCGTCGCGGGTGGCGGCATTATCAATGCCGACGCCTCGGACCTGCTGGTCGAATTTGCCGAGATCACCGGGATTCCGGTAATTCCGACATTGATGGGCTGGGGCACGATCCCGGACGACCACCCACTGATGGCCGGCATGTGCGGCCTGCAGACGTCGCATCGCTACGGCAACGCGACGCTGCTCGCCTCTGACTTCGTCCTCGGCGTCGGCAATCGCTGGGCCAACCGTCACACGGGCAACGTTCCGACCTACACGGAAGGACGCAAGTTCATCCATGTCGATATCGAGCCGACCCAGATCGGCCGTGTCTTCGCCCCGGATTTCGGCATCGTCTCGGACGCGGGAGCCGCGCTCAAGCTCTTCCTCGACGTTGCCACCGAATGGAAGACTGCCGGCAAATTGCGCGATTGGTCGGGCTGGGCGGAAGAGTGCCGCGAGCGCAAGCGCACGATGCTGCGCAAGACCCACTTCGATCAGACGCCGCTCAAACCCCAGCGCGTCTACGAGGAAATGAACCGGGCCTTCGGCCGCGACACCTGCTACGTCTCGACCATCGGTCTCAGCCAGATCGCCGGTGCGCAGTTCCTGCATGTCTACAAGCCGCGCAACTGGATCAACTGCGGTCAAGCGGGTCCGCTCGGCTGGACGCTGCCGGCGGCGCTCGGCGTCAGGGCGGCCGACCCGGACCGGCCGATCGTCGCGCTTTCCGGTGACTATGATTTCCAGTTCCTGATCGAGGAATTGGCCGTCGGCGCGCAGCACAAGCTGCCCTACCTGCATGTGGTCGTGAACAATTCCTATCTCGGCCTCATCCGGCAGGCGCAGCGCGGCTTCAATATGGATTTCGAGGTGAGCCTCGCCTTCGACAACATCAATGCCTCCGGCGATGCGGAGAAGGGTTACGGCGTCGACCACGTCGCGGTCGCCGAAGGCCTCGGCTGCAAGGCTATCCGCGTCCGCAGCCCCAATGAATTCGCCGAAGCATTCGACAAGGCGCGGGCGCTGATGGACGAACATCGGGTTCCGGTCGTCATCGAGTTCATCCTCGAGCGCGTGACGAACATCGCCATGGGCGCCGACATCAACGCCGTCGTCGAATTCGAGGAACTCGCCGCGCGCGGCGAGGACGTGCCGACGGCCATCGCCGCCCTTCTCGACTGAAACATCAGCGGGACGAGGAAAAGTGCGTGCGGTTTTTCCGCCCGCGTCCCGCACCAACTTCCTGGAGGAGTAATCGCATGCCGAGATTTGCTGCGAACCTGACCATGCTGTTCAACGAGGCGCCATTCCTCGATCGTTTTTCGCTGGCCGCCAAGGCGGGCTTCGAGGGGGTGGAGTATCTCTTCCCCCATGAGTTCGAGAAGATGGCACTGCGCGCCGCGCTCGATCGCAACGGCCTGACGCAGGTCCTGCACAACCTGCCGGCCGGCGACTGGGCGCGCGGCGAGCGCGGCATCGCCATTCTGCCGGACCGGATCGACGAATTCCGCAAAGGGGTTGCGGCCGCCATCGACTACGCGACGGCACTCGATTGCAGGCAGGTCAATTGCCTGGTCGGCATCGCGCCGGATGGTGTTTCCGACAATATCCTGCGCACGACGCTGGTTGCCAATCTGAAGCTCGCCGCAACCGAACTCGGCAAGCACGGCATCCGCCTCCTGATCGAGCCGATCAACCGCTTCGATATTCCGGGCTTTTATCTCAACACCGTCGAGCAGGCGGCCTCGATCATCGACGAGGTTGGCAGCGACAACCTCCTCATCCAGTACGACCTCTATCACCAGCAGCGCACGCAGGGTGAATTGGTCGGCACCTACAAGCGTTTCGCCGGCCGCATCGCCCACGTCCAGCTTGCCGACAATCCGGGCCGCAACGAACCCGGAACCGGCGAGATCAACTACCCCTTCGTCTTCGATGCGCTGGAAGCGGCCGGCTACGACGGTTGGATCGGCTGCGAATACAAGCCGCTGACGACGACAGCCGAGGGCCTCGGCTGGCTGGGTGCCGAGCGCAAGCGCAGGCAGTCCGCAGACATCATCAAAATCAGGAGCTAAGCACGATGGCATCTATCGGTTTCATTGGACTGGGTATCATGGGCACGCCAATGGCGCGTCACTTGCAGGATGCCGGGCATAAGATCGTCACGTCGAAATTCGTCATCCCGCCGCGCCAGGAACTCATCGACAACGGTCTGCAATTCGTCGAGACGCCGAAGGCGCTCGCCGAGACCGTCGATACGATCATCCTGATGCTGCCGGACACGCCGGAAGTGAAGGATGTCCTCTTCGGCGAGAACGGCGTCCTCTACGGCCTCAGCAAGGGCAAGCTCGTCATCGACATGAGTTCGATCTCGCCGATCGAGACGAAGGAATTCGCCAGGAAGGTCCGCGAAACGGGCGCGGAATACATGGATGCTCCGGTTTCCGGCGGCGAAGTCGGGGCGAAGAACGCCTCGCTCAGCATCATGGCCGGCGGCTCGCAGGAATCCTTCGATCGTGCCTTGCCGCTGTTCAAGCTGATGGGCAAGAACATCACCCTTGTCGGCGATTGCGGCGACGGCCAGGTCACTAAGGTTGCCAACCAGATCATCGTTGCGCTGACGATCGAAGCGGTCTCCGAAGCGCTGGTTTTTGCGTCCAAGGCCGGTGCCGATCCGGCGCGGGTGCGCGAGGCGCTGATGGGCGGCTTTGCTTCGTCGCGCATTCTCGAAGTCCATGGCGACCGGATGATCAAGCGCACCTTCGATCCCGGTTTCCGCATCTCGCTGCACCAGAAGGATCTCAATCTGGCGCTGCAGGGAGCAAAGAGCCTCGGCATCTCGCTGCCGAACACGGCGGCCACCCAGGAACTCTTCAACAATTGCGCCGCCAACGGCGACAGCGGGCTCGACCATTCCGGTCTCGTCCGGGCGCTCGAGCGGATGGCCAACCATCAGGTTGCGTAGCTTCAAAGGGTTAGAGCGTTTCGTGGTTTCGAAGAAATGCGTGAAACGTTCATCCGTGGGGCGGCGGTGAGGAGGCCGCCGCCCTTCATTTCTGGGAGACATAAACGTGGCACCGATCGCCGACCCGCGCGCCTTTCTCGAAACTCTGTTCGCCTCGGCCGTTGCCGCCGCCGATCCAGCGCTCGTCATTGCCTCCAATCTGCCGGAGAGGCCGAAGGGGCGGACCGTTGTGGTCGGGGCTGGGAAGGGTGCCGCGCAGATGGCGCGGGCCTTCGAAAACCTTTGGCGTGGTCCGCTGAGCGGCGCCGTCGTCACCCGCTACGGTTTCGGCGTGCATTGCGAACGTATCGAGGTGCTGGAAGCCGCGCATCCCGTGCCGGACGAACGCGGGCTCCACGCATCGAAACGCCTTCTCGCCGAGGTTCGCGGCCTGACAAAGGACGATCTGGTCGTGGCGCTAATCTGCGGTGGCGGCTCGGCGCTCCTGCCTTCGCCACCGCCCGGCCTGTCGCTGCAGGATGAGATTGTCGTCAATCGCGCTCTTCTCGCCTCCGGTGCGCCGATCAGCGCCATGAACTGCGTGCGCAAGCATGTGTCGGCAATCAAGGGCGGCAGGCTCGCGGCGGCTGCCTATCCTGCAAGAGTCGTTTCACTTGTCGTCTCCGACATCCCGGGCGACGATCCGGCGCTCGTCGCCTCCGGTCCGACGATCGCGGACAAGAGCACACGCGCGGATGCCTTGAAGATCGTCGAGCGTTACGGGCTGTCGTTGCCGGAAAACGTCATGCAGTGGTTGGCGACGGATGCGGCGGACGCGCCGACGCCGTCCGATCCAAGGTTTCTCCGAAACGAAGTACGCGTGATCGCCTCGGCGGCCGTCTCGCTGGAGGCCGCGGCCGCGCGCGCCCGCGAAGCCGGGATCGAAGCGATCATCCTGTCCGACGCGATCGAAGGCGAAGCGCGCGAAGTCGGGCGCGTCCATGCCGCAATCGCGCGCGAAGTTGCCGTCCGCAGCCGCCCGTTCTCGAAGCCGGTCGTCGTCCTTTCGGGTGGCGAAACGACGGTAACGATCAAGGGACAAGGCAAGGGCGGCCGCAACGGCGAATTCCTCTTGTCGCTGGCGCTCGGCATAGATGGCATTCATGGCGTTTCTGCACTCGCTGCCGACACCGATGGGATCGACGGTTCCGAAGACAATGCCGGCGCCTTTGCCGACAGCACGACGATTGCCCGGCTCAGAGGACAGCGGCTGGACCCCTCAGCACTGCTCCAACGCAACGATAGCTGGACCGCGTTCGATGCACTCGGCGATATCTTCAAACCGGGACCGACGGGCACCAATGTCAACGATTTCCGAGCCATCCTCGTGCAGTAGGGTGGCGCCGAAACGGCTTGGCGGCCTCTGAGCCGCCGCCGGGCCTGATGGGTGCTACCGGCTTTTACTCGGTCCCGATCGCAATACGCTTGGACTTGCTCTGGCTCTGCTCCGTTTTCGGAAGCGTAACGCTCAGCACCCCGTTCTTGAACGTCGCTTTAACCTTGCCTTCGTCGATGTCGTATCCGAGCGGGATACGCCGTTCGAAACGGCCGTAATAGCGTTCGGAAAACTGCTTCTCCTTGTCCTCGCTCTCGGCGCGCTTTTCGCCTCGCAGTGTCAGGACGCCCTCGGCGAAGGACAGCTCGATATCCTTTTCTTCGAGCCCGGGCAGCTCCGCTGTGACCTTGATCTCGTTATCACGGTCGGTGACTTCGACATTAGGCCAACCGGCGCCGAAGCTCGGATGGGTCACGAACGCAAACGGCGTCCGTTGATCGAAATTGCGGAAGACGTCGTCGAACAGGCGGTTCATTTCCCGGTGAAGCATGAGGAACGGATTGCGCTCGACATCGCGATAGGATGTGGGCACGGGGTCCTGGGCGCGGCCCCATGGAATGAGATCACGTACGCTCATTGTCAGCTCCTTTTTCTTTTATCGCTGTCCGCCGAAGCGCGGGTATTTGCCGGCCCTCGGCGATTTTTCGGCATAGGCGATTGCCCTGACGCCTAAAGCGGGATGCTCTAGGCGGCCTGCTTGCCACCTTCGGCCCGCTCGTGGTCCTCGATCGGGGGCAGGGCCTTGGCCTGTTCGATCTCGATCCGGCGTGGCTTCATCTGCTCGGGCAACTCACGGACGAGATCGATTGCCAACAGGCCATTCGCGAGATTGGCACCTGTGACCGTCACGTGGTCAGCCAGCTGGAAGCGGCGATCGAAATTGCGGCCAGCAATACCGCGATAGATATACTCAGCCTTGTCCTCGCCGGCCTTTTCGCCGCGAACGACAAGCAACTGCGGTTCATGCGTAACCGTTATCTCGTCCGGCGCGAAGCCGGCGACCGACACGATGATGCGATACTGATTATCGCCGACGCGGAGGATGTCGTAGGGCGGCCAATTATCGGTTGGCGCCAGACGGCTCGCTGCGTCAAGCAAGTCGAAAACGTGGTCGAATCCGACGCTTGACCGGGACAGGGGCGAAAAGTCGAGTGTTGTTCTCATAGCCATATCCTCCTTGAGCAACATGGACGATGAGGAGCAGCGTCGAAGAGGACGATGCCCCTCGACTGCGGACCCCGAAAGGCGGCCCGTAATTGCGATTTAGTGACTTCCGCAGAGTTTTCAAGGGGTTGTGCGAGCGGCCGGCCGGGTGATCGGGCGGCAAGGAAGGAGGTAGAGGTAAGTCTTTGTAATATCGAGAAAAATTTCGACGCGCGCTCGCCTTGATTTTCCAGGATCGGCGCCAATATCTCTCTGAATATATCCATTGGGGCATGCGAAAGGAGGAAGAAATGCTTCTCAATGAGATTCCGTGGACGACCCCCCTCACCGTACGCCTTTCAAGTGGCATCAAGCATACCTTCAATTCCGTATATGAAGCCCTGGATTTTCTCGAAAACGAGTGGCCGCTACGCAACGGCCAGCGTTACGAACGTGCGGTGCGCACGTGCCGCGGCGCGCTCAAACGGATGACGCCGGCCGCGGTCGCCCGAGAGGCTTTCGTCGCTGCCTGCGTTGAGGCCGCAATGCCGATCGTGATGACCGGTCATGGATCGCATCAGCAGGCGGCTGACGGCAAAGCAACCCGGCGTGCGTGAGACAGGGTGAGGCGCCGTCCACCGGTTCAAGCCGACGCTCGGTGAATGGACGCGAAGGCTTGATGCCGTTCAGTGATCCGGAAACGGCATTACTCCACAAAAACGCGAACGCTTGCCGCCCGCCCGACGGCATCGATGACGGTGAGAGTGGAATAGCCACTGCCGTCCGGCAGCCACTGGCTGGTGCGCCGGCGGGTGACATCGGGCAACGGCCGGCCATTGGCGAGCCATCGGAACGGGGCGCGACCGCCTTGCAACTTGAGGGTCAACGGCATCATCGTTTCACTGGTGGTCGCGCCAAGTTCCACACGGGCGCCCTCCGGCGGAAAGACGATCTGCGGCGCCGGCTCGCGCGCCGATGCCGAAAGCAAGCCGCTCGCGGTCATCGAAAAACGCCGCTGGCTGATCGGGAGGTCGGCCTGCGCAATTCGAACGGCACCGGCCGGGGGATCCGGCAGCGGTGTGATGGCGATCCCCGATTTGGCGAAGCCTTCGAACAGGATTGGTGCGGCGGCAGCGTAACCGGTTAATCCTGGGACTGCGCCGTTGTCCGGGCGCCCGACCCAAACACCCAGCACGTAGCGGCCGTCGAAGCCAACGGACCAGGCATCGCGATAGCCGTAGCTGGTACCCGTCTTGTAGGCGATGCCGCGCTGCCGGCTGCCTGCTGGCGGCAATACGTCTGAGAGGATGTCGGCGACATGCCAGGCGGCAACGGTCGAGAGCACGGCTTCGCCATCGATCAGGCCCGCCTTGCCCTCAATGCCGTCGCCAAGCCGCACCGGCCAGCCGCGATTGGCCAGGCCAGCGTAAAGCTGAACGAGGTCCCGCAGGGTGATGCCGACGCCACCGAGGCCGATCGCGAGCCCCGGTGCCTCATTGGGCGGTAGGGCAGGCCGCACATCGGCGCGGCGGAAGCGGACCATCAGCCGGGCGGGGCCGACCGCGTCGAGGAGCCGGATCGCCGGCACGTTGAGGGAGAGCTGCAGCGCCTGCCGGATGCTGACGTCGCCCTGATAGCTCATGTCGAAATTGCGCGGGCGATAGCCGAAGAAGTCCGCCGGCCGGTCCTCGATGATGGTTTCCTGGGCGACCAAGCCCTCCTCGAAGGCAAGCCCGTAAATGAAGGGCTTCAACGTCGATCCCGGCGAGCGGGTGATCCGCGTCATGTCGATCCATCCGGCGCGGCTTGCGTCGAAATAGTCGGCCGATCCAACCTCGCCGACAATCTCGCCGCTCCGGACGTCGGCCATCACCATGGCGACGGAGACCTTCGGCCCGAGCTTCGCCGCTCCCTCGCGCGCAACCGCTTCGAGCCCGCGCTGAATGTCGCGACGCAGCGTCGTATGGTGCTGGAGGATCTTCGGCTCCTTGCGAAGCGCCAATTCGGCGAGATGTGCCGCATGGGCCGGAAGCTGAAGGCGCCGGGTCGGTATGGCGGCCAACGCCGCCCGTTCCGCTTCGCCTTCACCGATCACCTTGGCGACCGCCGCACGGCCGAGAACCCGTTCGCGGGCGGCTTCGGCGGCGGCGAGATTGCCGTCGGGGCGACGCTTTTCCGGCAATTGCGGCAGCGCGACGAGAAGCGCGGCTTCCGCGACCGAGAGACGGCGCGGTTCCTTGCCGAACCAGGCAAGGCTCGCGGCGCGCACGCCTTCGAGATTGCCGCCATAGGGCGCATGGGTGAGGTAGAGATCGAGGATCTGGTCCTTGCTGAGGCGACGCTCGATCTGGATGGCGCGTGCGAGTTGCAGGAGTTTCGCCGGCAGCGTCCGCTCCCGGCGCGGCTCGATCAGTCTTGCCACCTGCATTGAGAGCGTCGATGCGCCGGAAACGATGCGACCGTTTGTGACGAACTGCAGCGCCGCACGGCCGAGCGCCAAGGGGTCGACGCCGTGGTGCTCCCGAAAGCGCTGGTCCTCATAGGCGATCAACATGTTCAGAAAGCGCGGGTCGACATCGTCGACGGTGGTTTTCAGCCGCCACAGACCATCCTTGGTCGCAAAGGCGCGCAGCAGACGCCCGTCCTTGTCCAGCACTTCGGCCGAGACGGTGTCGGCCTCATCGAGCGGCGGCGGAAAGGTCTTGTCCGCCCATTGGAGGCCGAGGGCTGCGAATGCGGTCAGGACGAGGACGATCGGCAGCGCGACAAAAATCGCGCCAAGGCGGTGGGGATGTCGAAAACAATCGGGTTTGACCGTGCCGCTACGACTCCCCCCTATCCGTTCAAGTAGCTGCCGGAAGAACATCGCGCGTCCTACTGGGCTGCCAGCACCTCCATGCGGCCGGTTGCCGTTCGCGCCGAGAATTGCGGCCGGTACATGTCCTCCACGCTTGCCGCCGGATGATCATAGGTGCCGGGGGTTACGGCGCGCACAACATAGGCAAGCGTGATCTCCCGGCTATCGCCGGTCGACCGATCGAAGGCCGCCACGAAGCGATCGCTGCGGAACTCGGTATGGGCGGCCTCGACTTCGCCGATCCATTCGAAGTTTGTGAGCTGCGCGCTGTCGACCAGGCTCGGATTGTCGATCTCGAAACCGGCCGGCAACAGGTCGGTGATCAGCACGCGCGACGGCCAGTCGTTGCTCTCCGTTACCTTGAGCACGACGACGTAGCGCTCGTTTTGCCGCGCTTCGCTGACATTGGCCTCGGCGCCGTCGAGCGTGTAATAGGTGCGCTCGATCGCGAAGCCATCACCGCCGGCTGAAAGTGGCTGGGCGGGAGCCGCGACGGTCGTCACCACGGCGGAGACCGCGTCGGCGCTGTTGTTGCGAATGACGACCGGATGCTCGATGAGCGCGTCCCCCGTGATGCGTGCGGCATAACTGCCGGTGCGCGCCGCGCCGTTGATGTCGAGTTTCATGTCCTCGTCACCGCCCTGGATCGCGCGTGCTGCAAGCAGCATCCAGGTCTGTTCCTGGGTGCTGGTATATTGCGCCTGCTGCCACTCCCTCGCGACAATCCTGGAAAGTTCCGGAATGATCGCCGGTACGGGGCGGCTTTCGGCGGCCAGCGCCAGCACCGCGGCATCGTCGCGCAGCGACGAGCCGTAGTCGGACCGGGCGAGGCTGACTTTGACGAGACCCGAACCGGTCGACATGTTCAAGGACGCCGCGAAGATATCCTGCGAGCGGGCCGCATCGCCGTAGAGCGCCAGCGCCGCGGCGATATGCGCCTTGGCGAGCGGCGTCGGGAAATCGTCGAGCATCGTGTCGACGTAATAGCGAAGGTCGCTGATCGCCGCCTTGCGGTTGCGGGCCAGTACGTAGAGCGCATAGGCGATCTCGTTGCCGCGGTCCTTGACGTTGGTTTCATAGCTCAGCGCATTCTGGAGATTTTCGAGCGCTTGCACCATCGCCTGTTCGGGCACGTCGTATTTCTGTTCGCGCGTCCGCGTCAGGAAATCGCTCACATAGGCGTCGAGCCAGAGGTCGCCCGAACCGGGCCCCCAGAGGCCGAAGCTGCCGGAGGAAGACTGGTAGGAAAGGACGCGGTAGATCGCCTCCTGAACCCGCTTCGTCACCTCGCCGTCGTCGGCAAGGCCGGACTGTTTTGCGAGTTCACTGAGATAGAGCAGCGGCAAAGCGCGGCTCGTCGTCTGTTCCGCACAGCCGTAGGGATAGCGGTCGAGCGTCATCAGGAGCGCTGGAATATCAAAGGCGGCCGAGCGCGTGACGTTGAGACTGACGGAAGCGCCCTGCAGCAGGCTGTCGGCGAGCAACTGGTCATCCACGGTCAGGCTGCTGCCGGCAGCGATATTGACCACCTGTCGCTGGGTGACCGGCAGTGCGGCCGGTCGGACCGGAACGTTCAATGCCTGTTCGATCGTCAAGCCGGAGGCGTTGGAAAGTGCCACGGTGACGAGCCCGTTTCCGGGATGTTGGGCCGCCAGCGGCAGCGTCACGGCGGTCTTGCCGCCGGCGCCAAGATGCACGGTCTCGGCTGCGCCGGTCTGTTCCACGGTTACGGGACCGCTGGTCGTCACCTGCAATCGGTAGTCGCCGGCAGGTGCATCCGTGTTGGCGATGTCGAGCCTGAGTTCCGCGCGGTCTCCGGGGGCCAGGAACTTCGGCAGGCTTGCGGTCACCACGACCGGATCGCGGATCACGACGTCCTTCACCGCGTGTCCGACACCGGATTTCGTCCAGGTAACGGCCATGACCCGCGCCGTGCCGTTGAACTGCGGGATATCGAAGCTGACCTTCGCCTCGCCGTCGGCATCGAGCTTGACCGGCCCCGAGAAGAAGGCAACCAGCTTTTCGGTCGGCGGGCTGCCTTGCAGCGGCATTTGCCCGCCGTCGCCGCCGGTGCGCAAACGGCCGGTGGCGCCGAGCGATCCGTCGATCAAGCGGCCGTAAAGATCGCGGATTTCGAGACCGAGCTGCCTTTGGCCGAAGTACCAGCCGTCCGGATCGGGTGCCTCGTAGCGTGTGAGGTTGAGAATGCCGACATCGACGGCGGCGATAGTGACGTAGGCGTCCTCGTTGGCGCCTGCGCCGCGTACCTTGAGGTTGACGCCGAGGGGTTGGCCCGGCTGCATCTTCTCCGGCGCGTCGAGCGTGACTGCAAGCTTGCGCTCCGCCGGATCGACCGCGAGCCACTTGAGGCCGATGGCGCGCATCGGCATGCGACTCTCCTGGGCATCTCCGGGGCGATAGAGCGCCGCGGTGACATAGGCACCGCCGCCCCACTCGGCGGTCACGGGCAATTCGACCTCGCCGCCCGTCTCGGCAATGGTCGCGGTCTTCGTCGTGATCAGGCCTTCCGTGCCGACCGTGACCAACAATTCGCCGGCAAAGCGCGGCGAGACCTTGAGTCTCGCAGTCTCGCCGATCGCGTAGCTCTCCTTATCGAGCGCGATCTCCAGCCCGTCCGGCGTTTCCGTCGAGCTCGCTTCGACATACCAGCCCGCATCGAACTCGACGCTGGAGGCGGGACCATCGATTGCAGCCGTCTCGATCTCGAGGCGGTAGCGGCCCCAGCCGACCGGCACGGCGATCTCGGCGCCGTCCGCTGTCACGTCGACGGTACCGTTCGCCACCTGTTTCGTCGAGATGACGGGCTCGTATTTCCAGGCGCTTCCGTCCCGATACCATTGGTAATTGCGTTCGACGCTGATCAGCTTCCAGAGGAGGCCGGACATCGGCATTTTCGCGCCGTCCTCGCCGACCGCAATCACGTGGAACTGCCCGACCGCGTTTTCGGCAAGGTCGCCCGAAAACTCCGGCTTGATGCCGATCTTCGGCCCTTCCGGCTTGACCGGGAGCGTCAGCGAGCGCTCCACGGCGCGGCCGCCGGCTTCGCGCATGCGCACGGTGACATCGGCGTTGAGCAGTTGCGTCGTTGAGGGGACCTCGGTCAGATCGACGTCGAATACGGATTTACCGTCCTCGTTCAGCGGCTCCAGCGCCTCGAGCGGCAAGCGCGTGTCTTCGCTCGCTTCCTCGTCGGCAAGGCCGAAGAAGTAGCCCTTGAAGGCAGCGCTCTCGCGCGTCGGCTTGATCGAGACTTCGCCCTCGAGCGTCAGCCCGGCTGCGGGCGCGCCGTAGAGAAAGCGACCTTCAACAGAAACAGGCACCGGCGTGCCAACGGTGATCTCGCTTGCCCCGCTCGTCAGATCGAACTCGGTGCGGTCAGGCACGAAGTCGTCGACGAGGAATTGCTTCTCGCCGATCGCGGACCCTTTCGGATCGGCGAAGATCTGCATGGTCCAGGTGCCGCGCATGGCGTTTTCCGGAATCGGGAGATCGAGCGTGTGGCCGCCGAGCTTGCCGCCATTGCTCACCATACGCCGATCCTCGACGCCATCCGGGCGCAGGAAGGCGAAGGTCAGCGGCAGGTTCTCGATCGCGACGCCGTTCACGTCGCGGGCCAGCGCTGCCGCATGCACCGTCTCGCCGACGCGATAAATGCCACGTTCGGTCCAGGCGAAAAGGTCGATTGCGCCCGGCGCTGCGCGGCCGGTGACGCCGCGGTCGGAAAGATCGAAGCCGGCGCGCGTCATGTCGAGAAAGACGTAGTCCGCGTCGGCCTTCTTCGCCGTGATGACGGCGGGCGTCATGCTTGCCGTGCCGCGCATCAGGCCGGCCGCGAAAGTCGCTTTGCCCTCCGCGTCGCTCGTTGCGGTGCCGAGCACTTCATTGTTCTTCGCGACGAGTTGCAGTTCGACGCCGTCGAGCGGCTTGGCGCTCGCGAGCGAGCGGGCGAAGACGGTGAGCCCGTCCGTGCCGGCATAGGTCGAGATGCCGATGTCGGAGACGACAAACCATTGGGTGGCGCGGGCGTCCCAATCCTGACTGAGGCCGGTCCCCGAGACCGCCGTCAGCACGTAGACGCCGGGCTTGCGTTGGGGCAACGCTTCATCCACCGGGAAGCTGGTCACCACTTCCTTGTTGAGTTCGGTGTCGATGTCGATGCTGCCCTGCCAGACGAGTTCGCCGCTTTCGTCCTTGATGCGCTCTTCGCTGTAGCCGTCTATCTGCGTCAGGAATTGCGAGTTCGTCAGCAATGAAGAGATGCTGCGGTCGCCGATGCGATAGAGCTTGAGGTTTGCGCTCTCGGTATTGACCGAGACGATCGGAATGCCGCGCCGCGCGGTCGACGGCAGCACGAAGCTGTCGCCGGTAAAGCGCACCATCGGCGAGCGATCCTTGACATAGATATCGAGGCTGACGGGCGTCTCGATGACTTCGTCGACGGAGGAGGGCAGGCCCGGCCTCAGCGCCAGCTTGTAGCGCTGCCCATGGGACAGCCCCTCGACGCAGATCTCGTTTCCCTTGGCCTCGACCGCCTTGGGGGCCTTGCCGTCGAGGGTGACGAAAGAGGCATAGTCCGCTCCACTCTTGACGAGCTGTTCGGAGAACTGGACGCAGGCGCGCGGGCTGGCGCTGTCTGCATCGATTGTATGCTCGGTGACGCGAAAACCCTGCCGCGCCTTGAGGTCCAGGTAGGCCGTTTCGACCGTCTTCGCCTGCACGAGTTCGAGGCTCGCCTTGTAGGCCTGGAGCGCCGCTCGATAGTTCTGTAAGTTGTCAAGCGCTTGGGCGAGAACGGCCAGCGCATCGGCCCGACCTTCGGCGGTCCTCGTCAGTTGATAGCCGTTGAGCGCGGCGAGCGCCGCCTCGCTCGCCAAATCTGTGCCGCCGGTAAACCGGTTTGCCGTGCGCGCCGTCTCGACCCACAACTCCCCGTCCTCCGGGGCGATCGCCAGCGCGCCGCGGAAGGCCTTGAGCGCAGAGACGAAGTTGCCGGCTGTCAACTCGTTCCGGGCTGCTTCGATCAGACCGTTGACACCGAAACCCTGCTGATCTTCGGTGAGCGCAAGGTTCGCCTTGACGTCACGCGCCTGCTGCAGGAGATCGTCCGAGATGAAGGAGAGGCGTGGTGGGGCGCCGATATCGGGCTCGTTGTTGCCCGTCTCGACAACCTTGCCGGCGATCGCCCCTTTGAAGGTGTTCAACTGATTGAAGTCGGATTTCAGGAAGCACCACTTCACCTTTGGATTGTAGGTGAAGGCGCGGCAGGACTGGTCGGCGATGCAGGCGGTCTCACATTGCTGAAGCGAGACGTTCTGCTCGGTGCGGAGATCGAAGCCGAAATAGTCGCCGTCTTGTGTAATCTCGACGGTGCGGTTCGTTTCGGCTGCCGCGGCAGGCGAGCCGAGGGAAACGAGCGCGAGAAGAAGGGTGGAAAGGCCGACAAACGCGCGCATAGACTTAGGTCCTCCCAATGCTGCCCGTCTCGATCGAGCGTCACTTTGTCAACCTTCTCGGGGCCTTGTCAATCGCGCATGCGACAGGCAAGGCCGCTTGAGCGGTGCTGCAACCGGAACGTTTGACGGAGAGGGAGCTCAGCGCAAAGGCGGTTCCGGCGCGAAGGCCTGCATCGAGCCCGCAAAGGCTTTTGGAAGTGGCGCAGCATAGGAGCCGCGCTTGCTGGTCGTAAGCCCCTGCGAGACGAGCGCCTCCGCCTGCTTGACCGCCGCCGCCACGCCGTCGACGACCGGCACGCCGTATTCGCGCTGCAGCACGTGTGCCAGATCGGCCATGCCGGCGCAGCCGAGAACGATCGCTTCGGCTCCGTCTTCGGTAAGTGCCAGTTCGATCTGGCGCCTGAGCTTGGCGAGTGCGCCGGACGCCTTGTCCTCAAGATCGAGCACGGGAATATCGGCAGCGCGTACCTTTGCGCGGCCAGCCATGCCATAGCGTATGACGAGGTCTTCGATGAGAACGCGAGAGCGCTCCAGCGTGGTGACGACCGTAAAGCGCTGGGCAAGAAGCGCAGCCGTCATCACGGCGGATTCGCAGAGCCCCAGCACCGGGATGTCGGCGAGCGTGCGCGCCGCCTCGAGGCCGGTGTCATCGAAACAGGCGATGATGGCGGCGTCGGCGCCGGCTGCCTGTCCCGCACGGAGTTCGAGAAGCAGGCCCGGCACGGCGATAGCGCCGTCATAATGGCCCTCGATCGAGGCGGGCCCGTTTCTGGAGGTCGCCGCGACGATTTCCGTCCCGTGTCCGGCGACGGCGCATGCCGCTTGCGCGGCCTTTTCCGTCATTGAGGCGGTGGTGTTCGGATTGACGATCAGAATGCGCATGGATGTCAGCTTATCTTTGCCTGCCGGCGCCTCAGCACGAGAATGACGGCGAGAGCGACGAGGATGATGGTGAAGGAAAACAATGTCGTGACCGTGCCAAGGGCGTAGAGCACCGGCGTCGTCACGTTGGTTGTCATGCCGTAGATTTCGAGCGGCAGCGTGTTGTAGGTGCCCGACGTCATCAGCGTGCGGGCGAACTCGTCATAGGAGAGGGTAAAGCCGAAGAGGCCGACGCCGATGAGGCTCGGCGCGATCATCGGCAGCACGACATGACGGTAGGTCTGCCATGGTGTTGCGCCGAGGTCGCGGGCGGCTTCCTCATAGGCCGGCGAGAAGCGGTTGAAGACGGCGAACATGATCAGTACGCCGAAAGGCAGCGTCCAGGTGAGGTGCGCGCCGAAGCCGGAAGAATACCAGGCGGGCTTCAGCCCGAACTGCTGGAAGACGACGCCGATGCCAAGCGAAATGATGATCGAAGGTACGACGAGACTCGCGACCGTCACGTAGAAGAGTGTGGTCGAGCCGCGGAAGCGGTGGCGGAAGGCGAGCCCCGCCAACAGCGCTACGACGACGTTGACGACCATGACCATCAGCCCGAGCGTGAAGGACCGGCGGAACGAGGCACCGAAATCTCCGACAGCCTGCTTTTCGAAGAGGTTGTAGAACCAGTGCAGCGAAACGCCGTTCAGCGGAAAGGTGAGACCGCCGTCAGGCCCCTGGAAGGAGAGGATCAGCACCGCCGACAGCGGCCCGTAAAGGAACAGCACGAACAGCGCGAAGAAGCCGGTCAGCACATAGAACTCCAATGTCCGTCTATCGTGGCTCACGTCAGAGCTCCTTTCGGATGTCGACGACCCGGAGGATCGCGGCGACCATCAAAAGCACGACGATCAGCAGCACGACGGCGTTGGCGGCTGCCGCCGGGTACTGCAGCAACGACATCTGGTTCTTCATCATCAGCGCCACCGACGCGCTCTGCCCGCCGGACATGACCTGCACGGTGGAAAAATCCGCCATCACCAGCGTCACGACGAAGATCGAGCCGATTGCCATGCCGGGCTTTGCGAGCGGCAGAATGACGTTCCAGAGGATCTGTGAACCGCTCGCGCCGCAATCGCGCGCGGCCTCGATCAGCGAGCGATCGATACGCATCAGCGTGTTGAAGATCGGCGTCACCATAAAGAGCGTGTTGAGATGCACCATGGCGAGCACGACGGCGAAATCGGAATAGAGCAGCCATTCGATCGGCTCAGGGATGATGCCGAGTTGGATCAATGTCGAGTTGACGAGGCCGTTGCGGCCGAGAACCGGGATCCAGGAGATCATGCGGATGATATTGGAGGTGAGGAACGGCACGGTGCAGACGAGGAAAAGCACCATCTGCATCGTCGTCGTGCGGATATGGAAGGCAAGGAAATAGGCGGCCCAGAAGCCGATCGCGAGCGTCAGCGCCCAGGTGATCGCCGTGAATTTCAGTGTGTTGAGATAGGTCTTCCACGTCACCCACGAACCGAGCGTGTCGGTATAGTTCATCGTCAGGAAATCGGGATAGAGCCCGGCGAAGTCGTAGTCCCAGAAGCTGACGACGAAGATCGTGAGGATCGGCAGGATGAAGAAGAAGCCGAGGATCAGGATGAGGGGGGTGGCCTGCAGGTAGGCGATCAGCCACCCGGGTGCGCCAAGGGCGCGGGGTGCCTTGCCCGCCGTGACCTCTGCTGATTGCGAAGTCGCAATTGTCGCCATTATAGATCCTCTTGAAATTGCTTCTGGAGTGCCCCTCATCCGCCTGCCGGCACCTTCTCCCCGCGCGCGGGGAGAAGGGACTTGCGGCGACCTTCTCGTCCCCCTCCGCTCTCGCCAATGAAAGTGCGAGCGCGGCGCGCTCGTCCCCTCTCCCCGCGTGCGGGGAGAGGGCTAGGGTGAGGGGCATTTCGCCACATGAGCGAGGGGCGATGCCTACGCCGCGATGAACTCGTTCCAGCGGCGAACCATGTAACGGTCCTCGTCCATCACCGAGTTCCAGCACGCGACTTTGCCCATGCGTTTCTCGAACGAGCCGCCGTCGCGCACCGCGCCAGCCTTTTCCATGACCTTGCCTTCTGGGGAGAGGATGTCGCCCTTTGCCGGCTTGCCTTCGACCCAGAAGCCCCACTCGTCCTCTGACATATGCGCCTTGGCCGTCTCCATAGCGGCGGAATAGTAGCCCTGGCGGTTGAGATAGGCGCCGACCCAGCCGGAGAGATACCAGTTGATATATTCGTAAGCGGCGTCGAGCTGAGCGCCTTGCAAATGGGCGGCAAGACCGAGGCCGCCGCCCCAGGCGCGGTAACCTTCCTTCAGCGGCTGGTACTTGCAGGCGACCCCCTTGGAGCGGACGGCGGCGACCGCCGGCGACCACATGGACTGGATGACTACCTCGCCCGAGGCCATGAGGTTGACGCTCTCGTCGAAGGACTTCCAGAAAGCACGGAATTGGCCGCCCTGCTTGGCCTTGATGAGGAAATCGATCGTCTGGTCGATCTCGTCCGTCGTCATGTTGCCCTTGTCGGCATATTTGATCTTGCCCATGGCCTCCATGATCATGGCGGCGTCCATGATGCCGATCGACGGGATGTTGAGGATCGCCGCCTTGCCCTTGAAGGCGGGATCCATGATGTCAGCCCAGGTGGTGATCTCGCGGCCGACGAGGTCCGGGCGAATGCCGAGCGTGTCGGCATTGTAGATGGTCGGGATGAGCGTCATCCACTGCGTCGGCTCCTTGGCGAAGGTCTTGGAATCCTGCGCTTCGACGAAGCCGACGGTGTGCGGCGCGGTGCCCTGGGCGATCACGCTGTCGGGCTTCAGCTTGCCGTTGATGAAGAGCGGCACGATCTTGTCGTAATATTTGATCCTGGTGACATCCATCGGCTGCATGACGCCAGCCGGGAAGACCTTCTTGGCGATCCAGTATTCGATGTCGGCGATGTCGTAGGAGTCCGGCTGGGTGACGGCGCGCTGGGCGGCTGCGTCGGAGTCGGTCGCCGTCATTTCCAGCGTGATGCCGAGGTCCTGTTTGCACTTCTCGGCGATCGCGTTGATGTTCGAAACGCCGGTACCGAACTGGCGGAGCGTGATCGGGTTCTGCGCCCAGATGGTCGGGAAGCCGGTGATCGCACCGGATCCGGCGATGGCGCCGACGGCGGCAGCGCCGGTCTTAAGCAGCGAGCGCCGAGAGATACCCTTTTGAGCTTTCAATGAATTGGCTTCGGTTGTCATGCGCAGTTCCCCTTCTTGGTGCTTAGTGGTTAGTTTTGAGCAAGACGCGGGCGAAAATGCTTCGCAGCTTTCTGGTCTCGCTATGCTGAAAGATGGCCGAGAGGGATCACGTCCTCCAGGGCCCAGCTCAAGGACACCGCATCGCCGACGGACACGGGCCTCTTGAAATAGTCGGCGTCGGAGAGGATCACGGTGAAGTCGTCGCTGCCTGCACCGATCACGGTGATTTTCACGGAAGCGCCGCGATATTCGACATTCGACACGATGCCCTGGAAGCCGAGCGACTTTTCCGAGGCCGGCTCAAGACGGACGCGGTCGGTGCGGATGCCGATATCGATTGGCTTGCCGACCTCCTGCGCGATATCGCGCACGGTGAAGCTCTGGCCTTCCGGCACGTGAAGCGTCACGATGCCATCTTCGATCTTCGTCACGCGGCCCGAAAGCACGTTATGGTCGCCCATGAAGCGCGCGACGAAAGCGGTCGCCGGCTTTTCGAAAACGGTCCGTGGCTTCGCCGCCTGCTCGATCCGACCGTTGTTCATGATGACGATCAGGTCGGCGAGCGCCATTGCCTCTTCCTGGCTGTGGGTCACGTGCACGAAGGTGATGCCAAGCGTCTTTTGCAGCTTCTTCAGCTCCGCCCGCATCCGGACCTTCAGGAACGGGTCGAGCGCGGAAAGCGGCTCATCGAGCAGCAGCGCCTCCGGATCAGTGATGAGCGCCCGGGCGAGCGCCACGCGCTGTTGCTGGCCGCCCGAAAGCTGCGCCGGGCGGCGCGTCGCATAGGCTTCCATCTGCATCAGCTTCAGTATTTCCAGCGCCTTCGCCCGGCGCTCGTCCTTTTCGACGCCCTTCATCTTCAGGCTGAATGCGACGTTGTCGACGAGATCGAGATGAGGGAACAGCGCGTAGGATTGAAACATCATTGCGGTGCCGCGCTTCGCCGGCGGAAAATCCGTGACCACCGTGTTGCCGAGGCGAATGTCGCCGGACGAAATACTCTCGTGACCGGCAATCATACGCAGTGTCGATGTCTTGCCGCAGCCGGAAGGTCCGAGAAAGCAGCAATAGCTGCCGGCGGGGATCTTCAGGCTTATCGAATGGACGGCGGTAGTCGTTCCGTAGATCTTGGAAACGGAGGCAATATCGATCTCTGCCGCTTTTGACATGGCGTATTCTCCTTGCGAAAGCAGAGAAGCATCAAGCGTGCCAGTTCGCTCGCCAGGCTATAAGGGCATGATCTGTAGGAGATAATTACCCGCCGCAGCGAAGCGGTACGGGTCGCCACTGACCAAGTGCACATTTTATAGGCGTTTGTCGCCAATAACTAAGGCAATCGTATACAATATCGCAAATAATTGCGTGCGAATGGCTGTTAACTTCCCGCCTCCGTCACGCTAGAGTGTCGGCATGTCCGGATCGCCAGCCTCATGACCTCATCAAACCTCGCCACCTCCGAAAACGCCGTCGAAATCGGTGCTTCCCATATCCGCGACTCGATCCGTGAGGCGATCGTCGAGCGGCGTCTCGCGCCCGGCACCAAGCTTTCCGAAAACGATGTTGGCGGCCTTTTCAATGTCAGTCGCACCGTCGTTCGAGCCGCACTCCAGGCGCTCTCTTACGAAGGGCTTGTCACGGTCGAAAAAAATCGGGGCGCCTTTGTCGCCTATCCTTCGATTGCCGAGGCGCAGCAGATTTTTGCGACTCGCCGGCTTATCGAGCCGGGCATCTTGCGCGAAGCGACCCGTCACCTAGGGAAGCGGCAGATCAAGGAGCTGCGTGCGCTGCTTGCCGAAGAGGAGCGGTTGACAAGCGAGCGCGGCCAGTCGGCGCGTCGTGCCGAGATCAAGGCCTCCGGCGACTTCCACCTGGCGCTCGCGGCGATCACCGGAAATGCCATTCTCCAGCGTTTCATGGACGAACTCATTGCACGGTCCTCGCTGGTGATTGCGCTTTACGGCCAGTCCGTGGTCTCAAGCTGCGGCCACGCCGAGCATCAGCAGATTATCGACGCGTTGGAGAGCGGCGATATCGAGGCTGCCTGCAGGCTGATGCTCGATCATATCAACCATATTGAGGCCGACCTCGATCTCCAAGCGAAGCAAAGCGGTGATCTGAAAGACGTTCTGCGTCTCTAGAGCGCCGTGCGTTCAAGTGAACGCACAAAGGACGCTCTAGCACTTTGATTCTAGAGCATCTTATCCGCTTTCAGTGATTCCGCTTGAAAGCGGGATGCTCTAGGATCCACGTTCAAGTGGCCGGTTTGAGGCCGCTTGCCCGCGGGATAATTTCTGTGATAATTCTCACAAATATTGTGCTGTGCGGGCTCTCGCTCGCATTGTGGATCGCGGAAACCGAGACCGATGGCCAACCGCAAGTCGACGCGTATCACGACCTTGACCGACGCGCTTTCGGCGCGGCGCGTGCTGCATCTGAAAGAGGCTGCCGTTTTGCTTGGCGTGTCGGAAATGACGGTACGTCGCGACATTGCCGACAATCCCGGGCTTTTCGGCTATCTCGGGGGTCACATCGTTCCCGCGGCCGATATCGAAAGCGACGTTCCCTATGAACTCGCGCGCGCGGCCGACAGTCATGCGGCCGCCAAGCGTGAGGCCTGCGCCCATGCTGCACGATACATTCTTCCCGACGAGACGATCTTCATCGACTGCGGCACGACGCTTGAATATCTCGTCGACCTCATTCCGGAAAATTATTCAATAACCGCAGTCTGTTATTCTTTGAACGCGGCCGACCGCCTGACCCGGAAACCCAATGTGCGGATCGTCATGCTGGGTGGTCTTTATCATCCGTCGTCGGCATCCTTCTCAGGCGATTCCGGCCTGGAGACGCTTGATCGGCTTGGCATCAATGTCGCGTTTCTCTCGGCCGCCGGGATCGACCAACAGCGGGGAGCGACCTGCGTTCATTTCCATGAGGTGCCGATCAAACAGAAGGTGATCTCGCTCGCCCGGGAAAATTACCTTGTTGTCGATCGCAGCAAGATCGGCAAGCTGAAGCCGGCCTTTTTCGCGCCCACGGGCGCCTTTCGGGCGATTATCACGGAAGACGGCGAGACGGCGGTCGCATAGGGCGTTTCGCGGACGCGGCTCTTTGCTTGACAGATGGGCCGTTTGGTGGAATTTTAACATAAATAGATAGAAAGATAACAATGTCGCCAAGGCGGACAAAAGCTGCGAAGATGCGCGCCCAAGGGCGACATCGGCGATACGAGGAGTAGTCGTTTGGAAGACCTTGCTGTGAAGAGCACGGCGGCGAGACCTGCTGAGACCGCCGGCGTCGGTCACAATTGGCCGCGCAACGATGGCGTCGAGCTCGACCTTTCCTGGGTGGTCGATCAGCGCGTCAATCTGTCGGCGGCGGAGCGGCGCGTTGCGACGCTGCCGGGGCGGCGCACCGTCAAGAAGGACGCCCAGGCCGCCTGGCTGCTGAAGGCCGTGACCTGCATCGATCTCACTACGCTCAATGGCGACGACACGACCGAGCGTGTCAAACGGCTGTGCGCCAAGGCGCGCCAGCCCGTGCGCCAGGACATTCTCGCGGCGCTCGGCATGGGCGATCGCGGCATCACGACTGGCGCCGTCTGCGTCTACCATCGTTTCGTTTCGACCGCCGTCGAGGCGCTCGAGGGTTCCGGCGTCCCGGTTGCCGCGGTCTCCACCGGCTTTCCGGCGGGTCTTGTGCCGCACGACGTGAAGCTGAAGGAAATCGAGGCCTCGGTCGCCGATGGCGCGCGCGAGATCGATATCGTCATCACGCGCGAGCATGTGCTGACCGGCAATTGGCAGGCGCTCTATGACGAGATGCGCGATTTCCGTGCGGCATGCGGCGACGCCCATGTCAAGGCGATCCTCGCGACCGGCGATCTCAAGACGCTGCGCAACGTGGCCCGCGCATCGCTCGTCTGCATGATGGCCGGCGCCGACTTCATCAAGACCTCGACCGGCAAGGAAGGCGTCAACGCGACGCTGCTCGTGACGCTCGTCATGCTCAGGATGATCCGGGCCTATCAGGAGCGCACCGGACTCAAGGTCGGCTACAAGCCGGCCGGCGGCATTTCGGCGGCAAAAGACGTGCTGAACTACCAGTTCCTTATGAAGGACGAACTAGGGCGTGAGTGGCTGGAGCCGGATCTCTTCCGCGTCGGGGCATCGAGCCTGCTTGCCGACATCGAGCGCCAGCTGGAACATCACGTCAGCGGCGCCTACTCGGCCCTTAACAGACACCCGATAGGATAATTCCGATGAGCGTTGCCAGGTATTTTGACGAAATGTCCTATGGTCCCGCACCCGAGGCCGATACGGAAGCACGCCAGTGGCTTGCGCGCCACAAGGGCGAGTTCGGCCACTTTATCAACGGCGCCTTCGTCGCTTCGGCGTCTGGAAAGACGTTCGATACCTACGAGCCGGCGACCGGCGCGTTGCTCGCCAAGATTGCACTCGGCGGACGCGAGGACGTCAACGGCGCCGTTGCCGCCGCCCGCAGGGCGCAGGGCGCCTGGGCGAAGCTACCCGGCCATGCCCGCGCGCGTCATCTCTATGCGCTGGCGCGAATGATCCAGCGCCACGCGCGTCTCATCGCAGTGGTCGAGGCGATCGACAACGGCAAGCCGATCCGCGAGACACGCGACATCGATATCCCGCTGGCCGCCCGTCACTTCTACCATCATGCCGGCTGGGCGCAGCTGCAGGAGTCCGAGTTTGCCGATCAGGTGCCGGTCGGCGTCGTCGGCCAGGTCATCCCGTGGAACTTCCCCTTCCTGATGCTTGCCTGGAAGGTCGCGCCGGCATTGGCGCTCGGCAACACCGTCATCTTGAAGCCGGCCGAATTCACGCCGCTGACGGCGCTGCTCTTCGCCGAACTCGCCGCAGCAGCCGGGCTGCCGCCGGGCGTCCTCAATGTGGTGACGGGCGAGGGCGAAACCGGCGCGCTGATTGTCGAGCACGAAGATATCGACAAGATCGCCTTCACCGGTTCGACCGAGGTCGGGCGCCTCATCCGTGAGAAGACCGCCGGAACCGGCAAGTCGCTGACGCTCGAGCTTGGCGGCAAATCGCCCTTCATCATCTTCGACGATGCCGATATCGACGGCGCGGTCGAGGGCGTGGTCGATGCCATCTGGTTCAACCAAGGCCAGGTCTGCTGTGCCGGTTCGCGCCTTCTCGTCCAGGAGGGCATTGCGCCGCTGTTTTATGAGCGGCTGAAGCGGCGCATGGGAACCCTGCGCGTCGGTCATCCGCTGGACAAGGCGATCGACATGGCGGCAATCGTCGCGCCGGTGCAGCTGCAGCGGATCGAAAGTCTCGTCACCCAGGGCGTTACCGAGGGCGCGTTCCTGCATCAGCCGAAGATCGAACTCCCGAGGGGCGGCAGTTTCTATCCGCCGACGCTGCTCACCAATGTCCAGCCGACATCGATCGTCGCCACGGAGGAAATCTTCGGACCGGTGGCCGTTTCGATGACTTTCCGCACGCCGGAAGAGGCGATCCAGCTCGCCAATCATACGCGCTACGGCCTTGCCGCCAGCGTCTGGAGTGAAACCATCGGGCTCGCCTTGCACGTGGCCGCGAAGCTCGCGGCCGGTGTCGTCTGGGTTAATGCCACCAATCTCTTCGATGCGGCGGCCGGCTTCGGCGGCAAGCGCGAGTCAGGCTTCGGCCGTGAGGGCGGGCGCGAGGGATGCTATGAATATCTGAAGCCGAAGGCGTGGGTCGGGCGCAAGCTCCGTGCTGCTCCAGCCGAACCCGCCTTTAAACAGGCGGCAGGCGACTTCGCCATGCCGGCGCTCGACCGCACCGCCAAACTCTTCATCGGCGGTAAGCAGGCGCGGCCGGATGGAAACTATTCGCGACCGGTGCTCTCCGCCAAAGGCAAGGTGATCGGCGAGGTCGGCGAAGGCAACCGCAAGGATATCCGCAACGCCGTCGTCGCGGCGCAGGCCGCATCAGCCTGGTCTTCGGCAACGACACATAACCGCGCGCAGATCCTCTATTACATTGCAGAAAACCTGAGCAGCCGTGCGGCGGAATTTGCCGATCGCATTGGCGCGATGACCGGCGCCTCGGCCGCCGGTGCCAGGGCCGAGGTCGATGCCTCGATCGCGCGTCTCTTCACCTATGGCGCTTGGGCCGACAAGTACGAGGGCGTCGTGCACCAGCCGCCGCTGCGCGGCGTCGCGCTGGCGATGCCGGAGCCGCAGGGCGTCGTCGGCGCGATCTGCCCGCCCGAGGCCCCGCTGCTCGGCCTCATCAGCCTCGTCGCGCCGTTGATCGCCGTCGGCAACCGCGTGATAGCCGTTCCGAGCGAGCAGCATCCGCTGGCGGCAACGGATTTCTATTCCGTGCTCGAAACATCGGATGTGCCGGCCGGCGTTATCAATATCGTCACCGGATCGGCCGTAGAGCTCGCCAAGACGCTGGCCGCCCACAACGATGTCGATGCGCTCTGGGCCTTCGGCTCGCCGGAGCTCTCGAAACTGGTCGAGAGGCTTTCCGTCGGCAACCTGAAGCGCACGTTCGTCGACTACGGAAAGGCCATCGACTGGATGGACCGGACGGCTGCCGAAGGCCCGGCCTTCCTGCGCCGTGCCGTCGACGTCAAAAACATCTGGATCCCCTACGGCGAGTAGGGATCACGCATTCTTCCGGCGGGGGAGACGACCAGAAGAGCGGGGGGAAATCAGAACGACCTGTTGACGACCGGCGCTGGAAACGGCCTGATGCGACCGCGCGGCGCCGGACGTTTGCCGGCGGTGGTCACAGTGCCGCGCGTCTTATCAGACCGCCGCTGCAGCCCTATGAATTGCTACATGATTCCTTAAATCGGTTCCGATCTAAGGAATCATGCAGGGGAGGAGGACAGGAATGCTCAAGAATATCGACCCGGCTCTCAACGCCGACGTGCTGCACGCGCTGCGCTCGATGGGACACGGCGACACGCTGGTCATCTCGGACACCAATTTCCCGTCCGACGCGATCGCGCGCCAGACGACGCTCGGAAAATTGCTGCACATCGACAATGTCTCGGCCGCGCGCGCCGTGAAGGCGGTGCTTTCGGTCCTGCCGCTCGATACGCCGCTGCAACCTTCGGCCGGGCGCATGGAGGTCATGGGAGCACCCGAGGAGCTCCCGGCGGTGCAGCGCGAGGTTCAGGCCGAGATCGATCGTGCCGAGGGCAAGCCGGCACCGATGTACGGCATCGAGCGCTTCGCTTTCTACGAGGAGGCGAAGAAGGCCTATTGTGTCATCACCACGGGCGAGACGCGTTTCTACGGTTGCTTCCTCTTCACCAAGGGCGTCATTCCGCCGGAATCCGCCTGACGCCTCGGGCGTGACGAAGGCGAAGCGTCGCGGTCATAAACGTGCCGCGACCCGATCGAGATTGGTGCGCGACGGACCCGCTTTACTTCGCCGCGGTCCGTGCGGCTGCGAGAAACGCGAGCTTCGCCGGCATCTCGATGAGCTTCGAAAGCGCGACCCTTTCCGGCGTGTAGTGATGCTCGACGTCCAGACAGTTGACCGTGCCAAGCAGTTCACCACCGACGACGACAGGAATGTTCACGACCGATCCGCAGCCGAGTGCGGCGATCGTCTCGTAGTCGCCGAAGACCGTGGAAATGTCAGCGATTGTATTGGCGACGAAGGTCTCGCGCGCCTTGTGGACCGTGTCGAACCAGCGATCGTAGTGGATCGGCTTGGTGCCGGAGACCGGATATTCGTCGGGATGGGAAGTATAGGCGCGGCGCGCCAGCTCGTTCGCCATGTCCACCGTCATGATCGTGAAAAGCTTGGCGCCGATCAGCTTTCGGCTGAGCGTCTGCAGCGCGCGGTAGGGCGCTTCCGTGCCGGTGTCGTTGGCAATGGTCGCGTCAAATTCCGCCAGGGCGGCGATATGCTCGGTATTCATCATAGTTCCTTGGGAGGCTTTGTGTGAGGAGGGTTCGAGCAATTCCAGGAAAAGTGTGTAACGGTTTTTCGTCCGGATTTGCGTAATTTCAAAGAGTTAGGTCATTTCACGGGTTCAAGGAAACAATGAAATGATCTAGGTGGAGTGTGCGGCGCTGATCTGCATCAGTTCGCGCGAATAGGGTTCCTTTAGTTCACCGCGCTTCAACTCGTCGACGCCGACCACTTCGACGATGCGGCCTTGGCGCATGACCGCCAGCCGGTCGCAGAGAAACGAGACGACCGGCAGATTGTGGGTAACCATCAGGAAGGTGAGGTTCTGCTCGCGGCGCAGTCGCTTGAGCAGGTTGAGGATTTCCGCCTGGACCGAAACGTCAAGCGCCGAGGTCGGCTCGTCGAGCAGCAGGATCTTCGGTTTCAGCATCAGTGCACGGGCAATCGCCACGCGCTGGCGCTGGCCACCGGAAAGCTGGTGCGGAAAGCGGAAGCGGAATTTCCGGTCGAGGCCGACAGATGCCATGACCTCTTCGACCCGGGCGCTCCGGTCGCCGATGCCGTGGATCGTCAACGCTTCGCCAAGCGTCGCGTCGACGGTCTTGCGCGGATGCAACGAGCCATAGGGGTCCTGGAACACCATCTGGCAGATCCGCGAGAAGTTGCGGTCGACGCCGTGGCTGCGCGGCTTGCCGAGAACGCGGATCTCGCCGGTCCAATCCGGCGCCAACCCGGCGATTGCCTTCAGGACGGTGGACTTGCCCGAGCCGCTTTCGCCGACGAGCGCAAAGCTTTCGCCCTCGGCGATGTCGAGGCTCACTTTGTGGGTGATCTGCGTATCGCCGTAGGAGATGTCGAGGTCTTTGAGAGAGAGCGCGGTCATGCTTTGGCCCAGGCGCTGCGGTCGAGCACGGGCAGCTCGTCCCTTGTTTCATCGAGACGCGGAATGGAGGCGATGAGGCCGCGTGTGTAGGGGTGCTTGGCGTTCATCAATTCGCCGGCCATGCACCCTTCCACCACTTCGCCGGCGTTCATCACCAGGATCCGGTCGCAATAGCTTGAGACGAGATTGAGGTCGTGGCTGATGAAAATCAGCCCCATACCCTTGCGCCGAACGAGTTCGTCGATGATGTCGAGCACCTGTGCCTGGACCGAGACGTCGAGTGCCGAGGTCGGCTCGTCGGCAATGAGCAGGTCCGGCTCGGGAATGAGCATCATCGCTATCATCACCCGCTGCCCCATGCCGCCTGAAACCTCGTGCGGGTAAAGCCGCGCAACCCGCTCCGGATCGGCGATGCGTACCGATTCGAGCATGGCATGCATGCGGTCGTTTACTTCCCGCCGCGGCAGACGTTTGTGCGTCAGCAGCGCCTCGGCGATCTGCTCGCCGATGGTCATCACCGGATTGAGCGAGAATTTCGGGTCCTGCATCACCATCGAGATGCGGGCGCCGCGGATGGAGCGCATCTGCTTTTCCGAGCGGGTGCGAAGATCGATGCCATCGAAGGCGAGCTTGTCTGCGGTCACGCGCCCGGGCGCGCGCACGAGCTTCAGGATCGAACGGCCGGTCATCGATTTGCCGGAGCCGCTTTCGCCGACGATGCCGAGGCGCTCGCGTCTAAGCGTGAAGGAGACGCCGCGGACGACGTCGATATCGCCGCGTGCCGTCGGGAAGGTGACACGCAGGTTTTCGATTTCGAGAAGCGGTCTCATCAGCGCTGTTCTCCGCTCTTCGGGTCAAGCACGTCGCGAAGACCATCTCCGAGGAAGCAGAAGCCGAGGCTGACGAGAATGATCGCGAAGCCCGGCATCGTTGCGACCCACCATTGATCGAGAATGAAGGAGCGTCCGCGCGAGATCATCGCGCCCCACTCCGGCAGGGGCGGCTGGGCGCCGAGGCCGATGAAGCCGAGGCCGGCCGCTGTCAGGATGATGCCGGCCATGTCGAGGGTGACGCGGATGATCATCGAGGAGGTGCAGAGCGGCAGCACATGGCCGAGATTGACCCGAAGGCTCGACGCGCCGAGCAGCCGCACGGCGGCAATGAACTCGGAATTCTTGAACGTCAGCGTTTCGGCGCGCGCGACGCGCGCGTAGCCGGGCCAGGAGGTGATCGCGATCGCGATGATGGCGTTCTCGATCCCCGGGCCGAGCGCGGCGACGAAGGCGAGCGCCAGGATCAGCTTCGGCAGCGACAGGAAGATATCGGTGATGCCCATGAGGATGCGATCGACCCAGCCGCCGAAATAGCCGGAGACGACGCCGATGACGAGTCCGGCCGGCGCCGCAAGGACGGCGACAAGTGCGACGATCACCAGGGTAATGCGGGCGCCGTAGACGACGCGCGACCAGATATCGCGCCCGAGTTCGTCCGTGCCCATCCAGTGTGCGGCGCTCGGCGGCAGCAACCGTTCGGCAAGTGCCTGGCGTAGCGGATCGTGCGTCGCGAGCCACGGCGCAAAAAGGGCTGCGAGGATCAGGGCGGCGATGATGATCGCGCCGATCACCGCCAGCGGATTGTGCATCAGCGCGCCGAAGATGCGGTAGAGCCGGCCAAGCCGGGCCTGCATCGGGGAAGCGGGGCTGTCGTCGATCAGCCAGTCGCGAAGCGTCGCCACGTCACACACCTCCCTAGCGCGCACGCGGATCGAGCACGCGATAGAGCACGTCCGAAATCTTGTTGATGCCGATGAAGACCGCACCGACCACGAGGGTCGAGCCGAGCACCGCGGACATGTCGGCGTTGAGCAGCGCCACGGTCAGATAGTTGCCGATTCCGGGCCAGGAGAAGATCGTCTCGATCATCACCGAGCCTTCGAGCAGGCCGGCATAGGAAAGCCCGATGACGGTGATCAGCGGCACGCGGATCGGCCGGAACGCATGGCGCCAGATGACCAGCCGTTCCGGAACACCCTTGACCCGGGCGGTGGTGACATATTCCTGGCTCAGCTGGTCGAGCATGAACGAGCGCGTCATGCGGGCGATGTAGGCCAGCGAGAAGAAGCCGAGGCAGGAGGCCGGCAATATCAGATGCCAGACGGCGTTGCCGAAGACCTCCCAATCGCCGGCGATGATGCTGTCGATCAGCAGGAGGCCGGTCACCGGCTGCACGATGCCGTCGAGGAAGATCTCGACGCGGCCGGGGCCTCCCACCCAGTTGAGCCGGGCATAGAACACCGCGAGGCCGACAAGGCCGAGCCAGAAGGCGGGAACCGAATAGCCGAGCAGGCCGACGACGCGGATTGCCTGGTCGAGCCAGGAGCCGCGCCGGCTTGCGGCAATGACCCCGAGGGGAACGCCCAGCAGGACACCGATGACGATGCCGAGCGTTGCCATCTCCAGCGTCGCCGGGAAGACACGGGCAAGATCCTCGAGAACGGGCCGCCCGGTCGAAACCGAGGTACCGAAATTGCCGGTCAGCACGTCGCCGACATAGCTTACGAACTGCGTCGTCAACGGACGATCGAGGCCCATTTCGACGCGCACCCGCTCATAGACGGCGGCGGGCGCACGGTCGCCGACGACCGCGAGCACCGGATCGATCGGCACGATCCGGCCGATGAAGAAGGTGATCGCGAGAAGTCCGAGGAACGTTACGGCCAGCGTGACGAGAAAACCGGTCGTTGCGATGAGCCGGCGATGGCCCGAGCTGGTCGGGCCACGGCGGCGCGCTGGCCCGGCGACGGTGGTCGTGCTGTCATCTGCCACGGCGGCTCCATCCCTCATAACCCTGCGTTGGACCACGCCCATAGCGCAAGAATTCGCTTGGAGTATATAAACAAATTTGCTTAGATCAAAAAAATTTTACTGAGGAGGAGACTCGGTGACTGCATCGGACGATGCCCGTGCCGAACAGGCAAGCGCGAATTCCGCGCCGCAGCCGAGGATCGGCGCGCTGGTGCGCGCGCGACGGCGGCAGATGCACATGACGCTTCAGGAACTCAGTGATGCGGCCGGTGTTTCGGTCGGCTATCTCAGCCAGGTCGAACGGGATCTCGCCATGCCTTCGCTTGGCACGCTCGCCCAGATCGCACGCGGCCTCGACACCGAGATCAGCCATTTCATCCTCGCCCCGGCAATCGACACCGGTCTTTCGCGCGCTGAAGACCGAATGGTCTTTTCCGTCGGTGGCTCTCCGGTCGCCTACGAGCGCATCGGCGCAGACTTTGCCGGAAATCAGCTTTCGAGCTTCGTCATCACGATCCCGCCGGGCCACCGGTCGGAAGTGTTCAGCCATGAAGGGGAGGAGATCGTCTTCATCCTCGATGGTGAGATCCTCTTCAGCCTCGATGGTGAACAGACGACGCTGACGAACGGCGATGGGCTGCATTTCAGGGGCATCCAGCCGCATTACTGGTGGAACAGGACCGACAAGGCAGCGCGCATCCTCTGGACCGGAACGCTGCCGCTTTTCCGGCCGCGAACCGCCGCACCGAAGGAAGCGGGCCGTGCCGAGACCACGGGAACACCGGCACGGCCCGCAAAAACCAAGTCTCATCGAAAACAGGAGAAGCGATGATGAAAATCTTCAAGGCCGCGGTGTTCGCGGCATCACTGGCGCTCAGCGTTTCGCCGGCAGCATTCGCGGAAACGCCGGCGGATGTGCTGGTCGTCGCCCAGAACATCGACGACATCGTCAGCATCGATCCGGCTGAGGCCTATGAGTTCTCGTCGGGCGAATATGTCACGCAGACCTATGACCGGCTGGTGCAGTATGACGCGCCCGACGTTCAGAAGCTCGCGCCCGGCCTCGCCAGCGAGTGGACAGCGGATGACGCCACCAAGACGATCACCTTCACCCTGCGTGACGGCGTGACCTTCTCGTCCGGTAATCCGCTGCGTGCAGAGGATGTGGTCTACTCGTTCAAGCGCGTCGTGGCCCTCAACAAGGCACCTGCCTTCATCCTGACGCAACTCGGCTGGACGCCGGAAAACATCGAGAAGATGGTGACCGCCGACGGCAACAAGGTTGTCGTCAAGTATGAGGGTGACTTCTCGTCCGCCTTCGTGCTCAACGTGCTCGCCGCCCGCCCGGCATCCGTCGTCGATGCCGAGACGGTCAAGGCGAACGAGCAGAACGGTGATTTCGGCAATGCCTGGCTCAAGGCCAACTCCGCCGGAACCGGACCCTTCGTCCTGCGCGCCTTCCGCGCCGGCGAACTCCTGAACCTCCAGAGCAATCCGAACTATTTCGGCGGCGCTCCGGCGATCAAAGGCGTGATTATCCGCCATGTGGCAGAAGCGGCGACCCAGCAGCTCCTGCTCGAGACCGGCGACGTCGACATGGCGAAGAACCTGACGCCCGATCAGGTCGCCGGCATCACCGGCAAGGAAAACATGAAGGTCGAATCCTATCCGCAGGCGGCCGTTCACTTCCTCTCCTTCAACCTGAAGACCACTGCCCTGCAGCCGGAAGCCGTCTGGGAAGCCGCCCGCTATCTCGTCGACTACAAGGGCATGACCGACAGCTTCCTCAAGGGGCAGATGCAAGTGCACCAGGCCTTCTGGCCGAAAGGCTTCCCGGGCTCGCTCGACGAGACGCCCTACGGCTATGACGTTGAAAAGGCGAAGAAGATCCTCGCCGACGCCGGTATCAAGACGCCGATCAAGGTGACGCTCGATGTCATCAACTCGACGCCCTTCACCGACATGGCGCAGTCGCTGCAGGCTTCGTTCGCTGAAGCCGGCATCAGTTTCGAGATCATTCCGGGAACCGGCAGCCAGGTGATCACCAAGTATCGGGCCCGCACCCATGAAGCGATGCTGCTCTATTGGGGCCCGGATTTCATGGATCCGGATTCCAACGCTGCTGCCTTCGCCTTCAACGAGGACAACTCCGACGATCACTACCAGTCGACGACGACCTGGCGGAATTCCTGGGCCGTTCCGGCAGAGCTCAACGCGGCCACCAAGGCGGCGAAGGCGGAGGCGGATCCCGCCAAGCGCAACGCGATGTATGTCGACCTGCAGAAAAAGGTGCAGGAGAAGTCGCCGATCGTGATCATGTTCCAGGCGGCGACCCAGGTGGCGATGAACAACAATGTCGCGGGCTACGTCAACGGCGCCACGTCCGACTTCGTCTTCTACCGCCTGGTGAAGAAGAACTAGGCGACGCACGCGGATCGCCATGCGCGCCGCGTCCATTTCTTTGGGAACAATCGCGCCGCGGCCTAATAAGGTCCGCGGCGTTGTTGCGGGAGCGGAGCTTTGCCTCGATATTGCGCCGGTCGCTTGCGCAGCGGGAGGGGACGGTGAATGGCTGAGTTGAAGGTAAGGACCAGGGAGACGGGCGCGACCGCCGTCGTCGGGCGCACGGGCTTCCCGCACGTGACATCGGTCACCGGTGGCGAACTCGATATCGTCACCAGCCCGTCACAACCGGGCTATGGCCCGCTCGATCTTCTCTATGCTTCGCTCGCGAGCTGTCTGGTGCTCAGCGCCCGCATCGCCGCGAGCCGCTTCGGTGTGCTCGACAGGTTGACGGAAGTTTCAGCAAAGGTGACCGGCGAGAAAGCCCACGACGAGCCGTCGCGTGTCGCACGCTTCGACATCGAGTTTTCCATCAAGGGCGATTTCGACGATACCGTTCGCTATGCGATCGCGGAGGCCACGGAAAACGAGATCTGCACCGTCAGCAACACGCTGCGCGGCAATCTCGCATTCACGACCAGAGTATCGGAATAGCGCTGCGTCCGACGATGGCTTCGTCAGGCGGACGACGCGTCTGCGTAAGGCAGCAGTTCCGCATCGAAGTCGACTTCGACGACATTGTTGAACAATGCAGTGGCGACCATGATGCCGGCAAAGGCGACGAGGTTGACGAGCGTAGCGTCGTCGTAGCGTGCCTTCAGCCCGTCCCAGATCGCGGCCGAAACATTGTTGGAATCCGCCACGGTCGCCCGACCGAACGCAATGAGGCGCTCCTCGTCCTCGCTTGGCGCGATCGACTTGAAATCAATTCCCGCATTGGCAAAGGCGCGGCGAAAGAATCCCATTGCGATGCGGGAACGCATCGCCTCGGAGATCGCGTGGCAGAGCAGCCAGACGGCACGGTCGTCGAGGGCAGGGCGCAATTCCTCTCGCAGCGTGAACCACTCCGCGTAGATGCGGTGTGCCGTCGGCGAATGAAGCAGCGTGCGCTTCATATTCGTCATCCGCCCGCGAAGGCGGATCTCCTCGTCGTGTGCCGCGCGGATCGCATCGGACGCGGTGTCATAATCGATCTGGGGAATGTGGCTCACGATACTTTCCTGTTGCTGTGAGGCGGACTGGCGGCACCGCACCCAGATGAGGCCGGCGGACATGTCGTCGCGATGTTATCGCGCGCTCACCTTTCGGCTGTCATTTATCTTTCACGCCGAGCGCCCGCAACCAGAGAACCGCTTTACAGCTTTCCACGTCAGGCTTTAGAAACGGTTGGTCCAAACCAAAGGGTGCAAACAATGCCGCAGCCACGCCCCGTCTACGAGTTCAACTCAATCATTGTCCGCACGCCGTCGCAGTCCGTCGTCAACGGGCTGCGCGCTGACGATCGCGGCAACCCGACCTTTGAGGGCGTGAAGGCCGAGCATGACGCCTATATCGGCGCGATGCGCGAAGCGGGCGTCAAGGTGACTGTTCTGCCGGCACTCGAAGCCTTCCCGGACTCGATCTTCGTCGAGGACCCGGCGCTGGTCTTCACCGAAGGCGCGATCCTGCTTCGGCCGGGTGCCGCGACCCGCGTCAACGAGACCAAGGAAATCGAGCCTGCCCTGCGCGAAATGTTCGACACTGTTCTCGACCTGCCGGGCACGGGCTATGCCGATGGCGGCGACGTGCTGACGACGCGCGAAAGCGTGATGATCGGTCTCTCGGCCCGCACCGACAAAGCAGGCGCCGAAGCGCTTCGGAGCTGCCTCGACAGGCTCGGCCGTAAGAGCGAGATCGTCGCGACGCCGGAAGGCGTTCTTCACTTCAAGACCGATTGCTCGCTACTCGACGACGAAACCGTGCTTTCCACCAATCGCCTGGCGCGCTCGGGTGTCTTCGAGAAATTCAGGCAGGTCATCATTCCGGAGGGCGAGGAGGCGGCCGCCAATGCGCTCCGCGTTAACGACGTCGTCATGGTCGGCGCCGATTTCCCGCGCACGATCGAGATGCTCGACAAGGCGGGCTACAAGGTCGTGCCGCTGAAGACCACGGAAATCGGCAAGATCGATGCCGGGCTCTCCTGCATGTCGCTGAGGTGGTTCAACTGCGGCAAAGGTGTGTGAATCGGTCCGCACAGGCAGCGGGGCGATACCGGATCGTCGCGGGCGCGTGACTGCTCGTTAATTGTTCGGGGGCGCCCAATCTGCTATCATTTTAGTTATGGCTAATGCGGCTCGGGACAGCCGCCGGCCGATACAATGACAACGATGAATGCGATCCGGGAGAACGGCCATGAAACGGCTTCTAACGGCCGCTGCTCTATTAGCAGCAAGCAGTTTGGTTGCAGTGCAGGGCGTAGCCGCCGACGCAGCCGCCGACGACGCTGCACTGATCAAAAGCGCCGAATCCGCTGCGCCCGCTGCGGTAGCAAGCGGCGCTGCGATCCACACTGTGGACGAGAAAGGCACTATGCGCACGTTGAGGGAGGGCACGAACGGCTTCTGGTGCATGCCGGACAATCCGGCCACACCCGGCCCGGACCCGATGTGCGGCGATGCCAATGCGATGGAATGGGCGACGGCATGGATGCAAAAAAAGGAGCCGCCCAAAGGAAAGGTAGGGTTCATGTATATGCTCGCCGGCGGCACCGACGGAAGCAACACCGATCCCTATGCGACGAAACCCGAAGAGGGTAACAACTGGGTGGAAACCGGCCCGCATGTCATGATCGTCAACGCGACCGACATGATGCAAGGCTATCCGACGGACCCTAAGCCCGACGCATCCCGGCCGTATGTGATGTGGGCAGGCACTCCTTACGCCCACCTTATGATACCGGTGAAATAGCTGCAGCGGAAAAGCCGCTGGCGCGCGCAAATCGGCAGCTACACCGCCGTGCGTCTTATCAGACGCGTGGCGTTGTAGACGCTCGAGGCTGACCGGATTGCTCTGAAGGCCCCAGAGTCGGCAGGGATGAGCACCGCACTACTTCGCCGGTGTAAGATCCCCGAAGACCGTCGGAATCAACTCCGACACCGTCGGGTGAATGTGCATGGCGCGGGTAATCAGAGTATAGGGCTTCTTCGCATACATGACGTCAAGAATGCTCTGGATCGCCTCGTCGCCGCCGGTGCCGAGGATCGATGCGCCAAGGATTTCCTTGGTGTCCGCGTCGACGATTACCTTCATGAAGCCTTGCGTCTCGCCCTTCTCGACCGCGCGCCCGACCCGCGCCATCGGCCGGGTACCGATCAGGAGCTTGCGCCCGCTGTTGCGGGCCTCGGTCTCGGTCATGCCGGCGCGACCGAGCGGCGGATCGATGTAGAGCGCGTAGGTCTGGATGCGGTCGGTCACCCGGCGTGGATCGTTGTCGAGGAGATTGGCGGCAACGATCTCGAAGTCGTTGTAGGAAGTGTGCGTGAAGGCGCCGCGGCCGTTGCAGTCGCCCATCGCAAAGATATGCGGAACGTTCGACTGCAGGAAATCATCGACCTCGATATTGCCCCGTGCGTCGGTCTTCACGCCAGCCTTGTCGAGCCCGAGATCGTCCGTATTAGGCCGGCGTCCTGTTGCGAGCAGCACATGCGAACCGATGACTTCCGGCGCCCCGGTCGTGCAATCGACGCCGGCGGCAACCCCATTTTCATGCTTGGAGAAACGGATGCATTCGGCATTCAGGCGGATACGGATGCCTTCCTTATCGAGAATGTCGCGGATCGCATCGGAGACATCAGGATCTTCGCGTCCGATCAGGCGCGGCCCCTTCTCGATGACCGTGACTTCGGAACCGAAGCGACGGAACATCTGGGCGAATTCGAGTCCGATGTAGCTGCCGCCGATGACGACGAGATGCTCCGGAAGTTCGGTGAGGTCCATCATCGACGTGTTGGTGAGATAGGGGACGTCGTCGACTCCCGGAAAATCAGGGACTGCTGCGCGTCCGCCCGTGTTGATGAAAATCTGCTCGCCGGAAATCAGCTCATCGCCGATGCGGACCTCCGTCGGGCTTTCGAAGCGTGCGTGGCCTTCGATTACGGTGCAGTTCTTCATGCCCTTGAGCCAGCTTTCCACGCCCGAGCGGGCATCGAGGCGCACCTTTTCCTTGCGCGCCATGACGCGGGCGAAGTCGACGGAAATGGCGCCGGTCGTCATGCCGTATTCGGCGCCGCGGCGGGCCGTGTGGATCGCGTAGGCGCTCGCGACCATCGCCTTGGTCGGCATGCAGCCTGTGTTGACGCAGGTGCCGCCGAAAAGCTTGCGTTCGATGAGCGCAACGGTCTTGCCGGCCGCGGTCAGCCGCCCGGCAAGCGAGGGTCCCGCTTGGCCGGCGCCGATGATGATTGCGTCGACGTGCTTGCTCATGACACGGAGGACACCACCCAGAACGCCAGCAGAATTGCTATCAGATCTTCGAGAAGGGCGACCGGCAGGTCCTTGCCAATTGCGAGACCAAGTCGCTTTCGTGCTTCGTAGCCGCCGAGCGTACCGATGATGGCCCCGATCACGCCGGCGACCGCACCGCCGACAGGCGATCCGCCCGCGGTGCCGATCACCGCGCCGCAGAAGCCGCCGCTGACGATGCGCGCGCCGAACTGCTGCGGCACCTTGCGGCTCGGGGTACTCGGAAGCTGATCGGTGACGTATTCGACAAGTGCGAGCAGGCCGAAGATATAGGGCGTGAACCGGAAGCCCATAAAAGCCGCCCAGCTACTGGCGACCGGCAGCCAGCCGGCGGCCGCGGCGATGCTGGCGGCGGCGGGCGCGGTCATGGCACGAAGCCCCGCCACCACACCGATGAAAAGCGCGAGAATATAGACGGACATGCTTCCCCCGAAACAATTCCATGCGCGGACCAAAGAGTGGCCGAGAACCGTATCGATTGCAATGTCCAATCGAAGGCTGTGCGTGTTGAGAATTCAACCGCAGGTGCGAGCGCACAACTCACTCTATTTTTCGCCGAACCCTGACATATATGGAATGGCTTACCCCGACGCAGCGGAGAATCCGTGATCAAACTGCGAGACCATTTCGAGGGAGACAATCATGCGCCTGATCAAGACTGTTATCGGTACCGCTTTTGCCATTGTGCTCACCGCTGCCGCGGCTGAGGCCGATGTCGTCGTTTCCTCAAAGATCGACACGGAAGGGGGCGTGCTCGGCAACATCATTCTCGCGGTCCTCAATGCCAACGGCATCAAGACCACGGATCGTGTTCAGCTTGGCGCAACACCCGTCGTGCGCAAGGCGATCACCGCCGGGGAGATCGATATCTATCCGGAATATACCGGCAACGCGGCCTTCTTCTTCGAGAAGGCGGACGACCCGGCCTGGAAGGACGCTGCCAAGGCCTATGAGCAGGCCAAGAAACTCGACTACGACGCCAACAAGATCGTTTGGCTGACGCCGTCGCCCGCCAACAACACCTGGGCGATTGCATTGCGCAAGGATGTCGTGGAGGCCAACAAGCTCAAGACGCTCTCCGACTTCGGCAAATATGTCTCGGGCGGCGGCGAGGTCAAGCTTGCGGCTTCGTCCGAATTCGTCAACTCGGCCGCGGCGCTGCCAGCGTTCCAGACGACCTATTCCTTCACGCTGAAGCCGGACCAACTGATCACGCTTTCGGGCGGTGATACGGCGGCGACGATTGCCGCGGCGGCAAACCAGACGAACGGCGCCAACGCCGCGATGGTCTATGGCACCGATGGCGGCATCGCGCCCTCGGGCCTCGTCGTGCTAGAAGACGACAAGGCCGTCCAGCCGGTCTATCAACCCGCGCCGATCATCCGCGAAGCGGTGCTCAAGGAAAACCCCAAGATCGAGGAACTCCTGAGACCGGTCTTCGAAAAGCTCGACCTGGTGACGCTGCAGGAACTTAACGGCCGCGTCCAGGTCGGTGGCGAACCGGCCAAGACCGTTGCCGAGGACTTCTTGAAGAAGAACGGCTTTCTGAAATGATGTGATGAATGGAGGCGCTTGTTCGAGCTCGTTTCGGCCAAGCGCCTTCGATCGGACGGGCAACTTCTGAAACGCCACGGGTGATGGCATGATCCAAGGAAAGGAACGCGTGCCATTCCGCGTCGACAAGCTCGGCGTCGTCATTGCCGCGCTCGCTGTCTACGGCGCGCTTCTTGCTCCGTTTGCGACCTTCCGGGCCAACCGCATCGTCCAGGGTGATGCGAAGGCAATTCTGGAGGCCTTGCCGCCATCGCTCGGATACACGCTTCTCGCCCTCGTCGCATTGGCCGCCGCAATTGCCTTCTTCAAGACGCCGAACCTGGTGCGAATGGCTGTGGCCTTTGCCGCTCTCGTCGCGCTTGGCGTTCTCATCGGCACGGCCGCCAATCATCTGACTCCGCCGGAAAACACCTATGCCCGCGTTTCGCCGGCCTCCGGGTTCTGGGTCATGGTTTTTGCCTTGTCACTTCTGGTCGCCGATGCGCTGACACGCATGAATCCCGGACCGGTCATCCGACTCCTCTTCCTTTCCGCTGTTCTCGCAGCCGCCGGTGCGATGCTGATAGCCGGCGGCTGGGACGGGCTTTCCATGCTGAAAGAATATGCGAGCCGTACCGACACCTTCTGGAAGGAGGCGGGGCGACACGTGACGCTCGCGCTCGGATCGCTTGCTGCGGCGACCGTCATCGGCGTGCCGCTTGGCGTGGTTTGCCATCGCGTGGAACAGCTGCGTGCCGGCGTGTTGAATGTCCTCAACGCCATCCAGACAATTCCCTCGATCGCGCTTTTCGGCATTCTTATCGCGCCGCTCGGCTGGATTGCGACGCATGTGCCGGGTGCAGCGGCAATCGGCATTCGCGGCATCGGCGTGGCCCCCGCTTTCGTTGCGCTGTTTCTCTATTCGCTGCTGCCCGTCGTCGCCAACACGGTGGTCGGGCTCGCCGGCGTTCCGCGCGATGCCAACGATGCGGCGCGCGGCATCGGAATGACGGATTGGCAGCGACTTGCCGGCATTGAGTTTCCGCTCGCCTTTCCGGTGATACTCACCGGCATCCGCATCGTGCTCGTCCAGAACATCGGGCTCGCAACCATTGCTGCCCTCATCGGCGGCGGCGGCTTCGGGGTCTTCGTCTTCCAGGGCATAGGCCAGACGGCGATGGACCTCGTATTGCTGGGCGCTGTGCCGACCGTCGTCCTGGCTTTCGCGGCGGCGATCGTCCTCGACGCCTTGATCGAAATGACCGTAACGGACCGCAAGCAGGGCAATGCCGCATGATCGAAATCGAACAGGTTACCAAGCGCTATGGCAATACGACCGTTGTCGATGACGTGTCGCTGACCGTAGAGCCGCATACGATCACGGTGATCGTCGGCACCTCCGGCTCGGGCAAGACGACGTTGATCAGAATGGTCAATCGACTGGTCGAGCCGACTTCGGGCACGATCAGGATCGATGGGCAGGATAATCGTGTCGTGCCGGATTTCGAGCTTCGCCGCAGGATCGGCTACGCGATCCAGGGCCATGGGCTGTTTCCGCACCGCACGGTCGCCCAGAACATCGCCACCGTGCCGACACTTCTTGGCTGGGACAGGAAGCGCATCGACGCGAAGGTCGAGGAACTGCTGACTCTTTTCCAGCTCGATCCCGCGGCCTTCGGCCCGCGCTATCCGCATGAGCTTTCGGGCGGCCAGCAGCAGCGGGTCGGCGTTGCGCGCGCGCTTGCCGCTGAACCGAACGTTCTGTTGATGGATGAACCCTTCGGCGCTCTCGATCCGATTATCCGCTCCAAGGCGCAGGACGACCTTGTCGCCATCCAGAAGCATTTCGGCACGACGATCATCCTCGTCACCCATGACATGGAGGAGGCCTTTCACCTCGCCGACCGGATCGCCGTGATGGACAAGGGAGAGGTCGTGCAATATGCGACGCCGGCCGAGATGCTGGTCAAACCCGCGACACCCTTCGTCGAAACACTGATCGGCACCAGCGAGCGGCCCTTCCGGCTGCTGGCGATCGACACGGCCGCGGACGCGGTCGAGCCCGGCTCGGCCGAAGGCGCGCCGATACCGGCGACGCTCAGCCAGCGCGAGGCGCTCTCCGAGCTCCTGTGGTCCGGGCGATCCGCGCTACCGGTTGCCGCGCCAGACGGCGCGATCCTCGGCAAGGTCAGCCTCGAAGGGTTGGCGAAACGGGCGGCGAGGCCACGGTGATGGCGTGGCTGCCCAATCTCGTCCGCATGGCGGTTCTGCTGGTGTTGCTCCTCTTCCTGCTGCAACCTTCCTGGTTCGAACCCTTGCTGAGGCCACTGGTTCAGCAAAATGCCCCGGCGATCTATAACCAGGGCAGTCTGTTCTGGCTGACCGTGCTGCATCTGAGAACAGTTTTTGTCGCAACGCTTGCAGCGGCGGTCGTCGCCGTCTCATTGGCGATCCTTGTCACGCGGAAGGCCGGTACCGAATTTCTCCCGCTTTCGCGCAGCCTCGTGAACATCGGCCAGACCTTTCCGCCGGTGGCTGTTCTGGCGCTGGCGGTGCCGATCTTCGGCTTCGGGGAGAAGCCGACGCTGATCGCGCTCTTCCTCTATGGCCTGCTGCCGATCTTCGAAAATGCGCTGACAGGTTTGACGACGCTACCGCCCGCTGTGATGGAGGCTGCACGCGGCGCGGGTATGACGGAGCGCCAGCGGCTCTTCAACATTGAGCTCCCCTTGGCGCTGCCGGTCATCCTGACCGGGTTCCGATTGTCCGTCGTGATCAGTCTCGCGACCGCAACGATCGGTTCGACCGTTGCGGCAAAGACGCTCGGGGAAGTCATCATCGCCGGCCTGCAGTCGAACAACCTTGCCTTCGTGCTTCAGGGTGGCCTCATCGTGGCGGCGCTGGCCGTCCTCATCCATGATGCGCTTCAGGCACTCGAGCGGTTTCTTTCCGGTCGGGTGGGCGCCTAGACCACCCATGGCGGCTCACCACTGCTCGCAGAAGTCGTAACCTTCCAAAAAAGGCGCACAGAACACGTCTGGCATGATCGTGAAAATGAATTTCACATTTTGCCGTATCTGCCGATTTTTTGTTGATGCCCTGAAATTTCTACCCCAGTCTGCGAAAATAAATTACGCCAAGGCAAGGGAACAGCGCGAGCATGAAAGTCGGTATAATCGGACTCGGATTCCGTCTTGGCTATCTGGGCTACGTCTTCAAGGCGATCGACGAGAGCTTCGAGATTGCAGGCTATGTCGACCCGGCGCCTGCCGGCCTTGCAACCCTTACCGAAAAAGGCATATCCGCCGGCAAGGCCTATGCCTCGCCCGAAGAACTGATCGCCAGCGAGAAGCTCGATCTTCTGATGATCGGGTCGCCGAACCACATGCATCTCGAGCATATCCGCATCGGCCTTGAGGCCGGCCTCAAGATTTTCTGCGAGAAACCGATCGTCAGCACGATCGAGCAGAGCCTGGAGCTTGCGGGGCTTCTAGCCAAGCACGGTCACGACCGTCTGATGGTTGGCCTCGTGCTCCGCTACGCGCCGATGTATCGCGACCTCCGCGCTGCCCAGGCTGCAGGATCGCTCGGCCAGATCGTTTCAATCGAGGCGGCGGAACATATCGAACCCTATCATGGCGCATTTTTCATGCGTGACTGGCGCCGCTATGGACGCTACGCCGGCAGCTTCATGCTCGAAAAATGCTGCCATGATCTCGATCTCTATAACGGCGTCGTCGGCGCCCGCCCCGAGCGGGTCGCAAGCTTCGGCGGCCGCAAGAGCTTCATCCCCGCCAACGATCCCGCCCGCGATGGCATCAACGATCTGCAGCTCTTCCACCGCAAACCGAGCGGCTGGCTGGGATCGGACAAGGTCTTCGACAGCGATGGCGACATCATCGACTATCAGGTTGCGATCATCGAATACGCCAACGGCGTTGCGATGAATTTCCACACCAACCTGAACGTGCCGGACCAGTTCCGCCGCTTCTGCGTGATCGGATCGCGCGGCATGGCCGAAGGCGACTTCATCCGCGGCTATCTCGATGTCCACGAAGTGCTTTCCGGCAAGAAGGTCGTCGAGAAGAAATATGCCAAGGAGACGGCGCTGTCACAGCACTACGGTGCCGACGAGCAGATGGCGACCGACATTCTCGCACACGTCAAAGGTGGCGCGCCGCTGCCGGTCTCGCCGCTCGACGCCTTGGAAGCCGGCATCCTGGCGCTCTCCATGGATGAAGCGCGGATGAAGCGAACAGTCGTCGACCTGCGCCCGCTGTGGGATCGTTTCGACGAAGCGCTTCACGCCCGCGCGGCCTGAGAGGGTGAGGAGCATGAGCGTTCGGCGCAGCACCATCATCTTCGCCTGGATCCTGCTTCTTCCCGCCCTGCTCTATGTGTCGGTCATCGTCGCCTATCCGCTGGTGGACACATTCATCCTGTCGTTTACGGATGCATCGCTGAAGAAGACGACCAAGTGGGTCGGCGCGGTCAACTACGACAAGATCTTCAACAGCACTTTCGCGGAAGTAATCATCCGAACCTTCGTTTGGACCTTCTTTTCCGTGTCGATCAAGATGATCATCGGTACCTTCGGCGCCGTCATGCTGAATGCGGCCGTACCGGGACGCGCGCTGTTTCGTGTCCTGACCATGCCGCCCTGGATCGTGCCTATGGCAATCGGCATCTTCATGTGGGGCTGGATGTACAACGGCCAGTTCGGAATGATTTCCGGCATGCTGCAGAACTGGGGCCTTGTCGACGGTCCTGTCGCCTTCCTCGCCCATGGTTCGACAGCCTTCTGGGCAACGATCATCACCGACGTGTGGATCGGCGTGCCGCTGGTGACGCTCTATCTTCTGGCCTCGATCCAGGCAATCCCGCAGGATCTTTACGAGGCCGCATGGACGGACGGGGCCGGCCGCTTCTACCGCTTTCGCCGCATCACGCTCCCGCTTCTTGTTCCGGCGATGATCACCATGTCGATGCTGTCGCTGATCGCCACCTTCAACTCGTTCGACATCATCTGGATCCTGACGCAGGGCGGACCGAACGGTGACACGACGACGATGATCATCGACACCTATCGGACGGCGATCGGCTCTAAGAGATACGGCGAGGGTGCTGCGCGTGCCGTGCTGATCTGCATCTTCCTGTCGATTTTTTGCCTGCTCTACTTCCGCGTCACCCACCGCCTCGCCTCGGGAGAAAGCCGATGAGCCAACCGGCCCTGATCAATCGCTATCGCTGGTACGAGCTGGCCGGTATCTATGCGGGGATCTTTGTCTTCCTGACCTTCATTCTCGCCCCCTTTGTCGAAGGCTTCCTGGTGTCGTTGAAGCCGCTCGGGTTGCTCTTTTCCTCGCCGTACCGCTTCTGGCCGGAGAACGGCTCCTTCGCCGCCTACCGCAGCATGTGGGTGAGCGTGCCGGGCTTTGCACGCTATATTTTCAATTCCTTCTTCATCTCCACGATCGTCACCGTGGTCGTGCTCGCGCTGGTGGTGCCGGCGGCCTACGCCTTCGCACGGTTCAGGTTCCGCGGCAGCGGGCCGCTGCTCGCGGCCTTCCTGGCGGTCAACATGTTTTCCGGCGCGGTGCTGCTCATTCCGCTTTTCCGCCTGATGCGCAGCTTCGGCGTGCTCAATACCTATTTCGCGATGATCGTGCCGGGCGTCGCCTTCCTCATTCCCTCGGCGATCTGGCTCTTGCGTACCTACATGATGCGCATCCCCCGCGAACTGGATGAGGCCGCCTTCGTCGACGGCGCGAGCCATTTCTATACGCTCAGGCGCATCATCCTGCCGATCGCCATGCCTGGCATTACAGTGGTTGCGATCACCACCTTCATCGGGTCCTACGCCCAGCAATTCATCTTCGCGCTGACCTTCAACTCGAAGACCGAATACATGCCGCTGCCGATCGGCCTCTTTGCCTATTTCGGCCGCCAGGAAGTGATCTGGAACGAACTGATGGCGGCGAGTTTCGTCGGCATCGCGCCAGCCGTCATCCTGATCTTTCTGATGCAACGCTATCTCGTCGCCGGCCTTACCGCCGGCGCCGTGAAACAGTAACCGCAACAACGAGCTCATAAGCGAGGGGAACTACCATGACAAAGCATGCCTCATTGATTGCCGGAACTTTCGCGCTTCTCGCCAGTACGGCGCTGCCGGCGCTCGCAGACACCGAGATCAGCTTCATCGCCTGCGGCGACAAGATGCAGCCGGCCCATGCCGACTTCATCAAGAAATGGGAGGAGGCGAACCCGGGTTACAAGATCGCGGCCGAAGTGGTCGGCTGGGGTCAGTGCCAGGACAAGGTGACGACGCTCGCGGCTTCCGGAACGCCGGTTGCGCTTGCCTATGTGGGCTCGCGAACGCTCAAGGAATTCGCCGACAACGAACTGATCGTGCCGATCACGTTCTCGGAAGAAGAAAAGGCCTCCTACTATCCCTACATCATGGACACGGTGACGACCGCCGGCAAGCAATGGGGCATTCCCGTCGCCTTCTCCACGAAGTCGCTCTACTGGAACAAGGACCTCTTCAAGCAGGCCGGCCTCGATCCGGAAAAGCCGCCGCAGACCTGGGCCGAGGAACTCGAATACGCCAAGACCATCAAGGAGAAGACGGGCACCGCCGGCTTCGGCGTGGTCGCCAAGACCTTCGACAACACCATGCACCAGTTCCTGCATTGGGTTTACACCAACAACGGCTCGGTAATCGATGCTGACGGCAACATCACCCTCGACAGCAAGGAGAACCTGGAGGCGCTGACGGCGCTGAAGGATATTGTTCCCTACGCCGAGGAAGGACCGACGTCCTATGAGCAGAACGAGGTCAGGGCGATCTTCCTCGATGGCAAGCTCGGTATGATCCATGCCTCGGTCGGCGCGGTGAACCGTCTCAAGGAAACGAAGATCAACTGGGGAGTAGCACCGCTGCCGCTCGGACCCAGCGCCAAGGGGCAGGGCACGCTTCTGATCACCGACAGCCTTGCCGTTTTCAGCGGGACCGGTGTCGAGGAAAAAGCGATCGAATTCGCCAAATTCCTGACCAATGCTGAAAACCAGCCGATCTACGAAGCACAGGAAGGCCTGACGCCGTTGCGTCCGGGCAAGGCGGTGGACGACATGGTTGCCGCCAACCCCTATTGGAAGCCGTTCATCGACGGCATTTCTTTCGGCGGGCCGGAGCCGCTCTTCACCGACTATAAGGGCTTGCAGAACACGATGATCGAAATGGTCCAGTCGGTCGTCACCGGCAAGGCCGAGCCCGCTGACGCCTTGAAGAAGGCGGCAGGCGACCTTGAACAGTATAAGTAAGCTCGTCGGGACCGCGAACCGCACGGTTCGCGGTCCTTTCTTTACTTAGAGAGAACCGCTTCTCGCCGGTGGCCGGAGACAGATTCTTGGGACAGCTCAATCTCAACAAGGTTCAGAAATTCTACGGTACCTTCGAAGTGCTGAAGAGCGTGCAGCTCGAGGTCAAGAACGGCGAATTCGTAGTCTTTGTCGGTCCATCCGGCTGCGGCAAGTCCACGTTGCTCAGAATGATTGCGGGGCTCGACGAAACGACGGCCGGCGACATCCTCATCAACGGCAAGCGTGTCAACGACCTGCCTCCGGTCAAGCGCGGCATCGCCATGGTCTTCCAGTCCTATGCGCTCTATCCGCACATGAGCGTGTTCGAGAACATCGCCTTTCCGCTGCGCGTGGAAAAGATGCCCGAGGAAAAGCTCAAGGCCAAGGTCGAGCACGCGGCGCGCATTCTCCATCTCGATCAGCGGCTGCAGCAGAAGCCCGGCATGCTCTCGGGCGGACAGCGCCAGCGCGTCGCGATCGGCCGCGCGATCGTCCGCGAGCCGAAGATCTTCCTCTTCGACGAGCCGCTGTCCAACCTTGATGCGGCTTTGCGTGCCGACATGCGCATCGAACTGGCGAAACTGCACCGGCAACTAAAGGCAACGATGATCTACGTCACGCACGACCAAGTCGAAGCGATGACGATGGCGGACCGCATCGTCGTGCTCAACGCCGGAGAGATCGCCCAGACGGGCGCGCCGCTTGAACTCTATCATAAGCCGGCCAACACCTTCGTGGCCGGCTTCATCGGCAACCCGAAGATGAACTTCTTGCCGGCTACCTGCAGGAGCGTCAGCGACGCCGGCGTTGAGGTCGAATACAAGGGTCAGACGGTGATCGTTCCGGTCAAGCCGCGCAGCGGCATGGCCGGTGCGACCTTGACCCTCGGCGTGCGCCCCGAGCACATCCAGCTCGGTTCCGGAGACCTGACGTTGACGGTCACACCCTCGGTCATCGAGCGTCTCGGCGCGCACACGGTTGCCTATGCCGCGCTCGGAGGCGAGGGGGAGAATTATTGCGCCATGCTGCCGGGCACTGTTGCGATCCGGGCGGACGAAGAGGTCAGAACCGGCATCCGTGCCGCTGACTGCCACTTGTTCGACGAAAACGGTACAGCCTTCGAGCGTTGCGTCGAGATGACCGATATCGACATGGCGCTTTTCGATCCAGCAGCCTGATCGGCCGGCGGCACCTTCTCACCTCCGGTTTCGGTCGCGCGGTGGAAGGTTTCTCCTTCCGCGATCGTTGTCGTAGAATACGCACGTCATTCGAGCTCGTGGAACTCACATCAGGAGGCAGGAATGTCCGAAGTAACGGTCAACATGCGTTACATGGTTGATGACGTCGAGGCTGCCATCGAGTGGTACACGAAGCATCTCGGCTTTTCACTTCTCTCCAACCACGCTCCGGCCTTCGCGGACGTCAAGCGGGGAGCGCTGAGGCTGTTGCTCAGTGGCCCCTTGAGCTCTGCGGGACGACCGATGCCTGACGGCGAGCGTCCTGCGCCCGGCGGCTGGAATCGGATCCATCTCATTGTCGATGATCTGGCTGCAGAGGTCGCGCGATTGCGAGCAGCCGGCGCCAAGTTCCGCAACGACATCGTGACCGGACCCGGCGGATCACAGATCCTGTTGATCGACCCGTCCGGCAATTTTGTCGAACTGTTTCAGCCCGCCGGTCGCTGACGGGTGATGGCGAACCAGCGGCCTCAAAAGGGGAGGCCCGTTTGCGGAGCGCCGCAGAAAACGGCGCTCCGCCAGATTTGAGCGACCGGAACTCAGGTCGCTATTTGTTGCCGAGAACTTCAGTGATGGCGCCGACTGCGGCCTTCACGACGATGTCGGCCTCATCGCGCGTCAGGCAGAGCGGCGGGGCAAACCCCAGGATGTCACCCTGCGGCATCGCCCGGCCGAGGACACCGCGCTCCGCCAGCGCTGTCGCCACTCTTGGTCCGACCTTCTGCGCCGGATCGAAGAACTTCCGGTCGTCTTTATCCTCAACGAACTCGATCGCCGCCATCAGGCCGTCCCCGCGCACTTCGCCGACGTGCCGGTGCTCGGAGAGCGCCCTTGCAAGCTCGGATCGGAAATAGGCTCCGGTCGAGCCGGCGTTCTCGACAATGCCGAGTTCGTCGATTAGTTCGAGATTGGCGATGCCGGCCGCAGCGCAGATCGGGTGGGCGGAATAGGTCCAGCCGTGGCCGATCGGGCCGAGTTCGTCCGACCCCTGCACCAGCACCTGCCACATCTTTTCCGAAACGATGCTGCCGGAAAGCGGCGCATAGGCCGACGTCAGGCCCTTGGCGATGGTGACGAGATCGGGCTTGATGCCGTAGTGGTCGGAGCCGAACATTGTGCCAAGGCGGCCGAAGCCCGTCACGACCTCGTCTGCGACGAGCAAGATGTCGTATTTCTCGAGCGCCGCCTGGATCTTCTGCCAATAGCCCTTCGGCGGCGGCACGATGCCGCCTGTACCAAGGATCGGCTCACCGATGAAGGCCGCGACCGTATCCGGCCCTTCGGCGAGAATCATCTCCTCCAGCTTGTCGGCGCAATATTGCGAGAACTGCTCTTCGTTCATCGAGCGGTCCGGCCGGCGGAAATAGTAGGGCGCCTCGGTGTGCAGGATCGGTGCGCGCGGCAAGTCGAAGGCATTATGGAAAAGCTGGAGGCCGGTCAACGAGCCCGTCATCACACCTGAACCGTGATAGCCGCGCCAACGAGAAATGATCTTCTTCTTCTCGGGCCTGCCGAGAATGTTGTTGTAGTACCAGATCAGTTTGATGTTGGTCTCGTTGGCATCCGAACCGGAGAGGCCGAAATAGACGCGGCTCATGCTTTCCGGCGCACGATCGATGATCATCTTGGAGAGCCGGATCGACGCCTCGGTGCCGTGGCCGACATAGGCGTGATAGTAGGCGAGGTTCTTCGCCTGTTCGGCGATCGCCTCGGCAATCTTCTGCCGGCCGTAGCCGACATTGACACAGTAGAGACCAGCGAAGGCATCGAGGCTGCGCTTGCCGGCAATGTCGGTGATGTAAACGCCTTCGCCGCCGCCGATGACCCTCGTCGGGGTTTCGCCGCGCGCATGCATACCCATATGCGTGGACGGATGGAAGAAATGGTCGCGGTCCCAGGCGGTGAGTTCGTTGTTTCTGTTGAGCATGGTCTTTCCTTTCGTCAAATCCGTTCAGGCGGCGGTGTCGATGCAGAGATATTTGAGTTCGGTGAAGGCCTCCATGCCATGACGGGAGCCTTCGCGTGCCAGGCCGGACTGCTTCCAGCCGCCGAAAGGGATCGGCCCGCCGGTGATCTTCACCCGGTTGATTGCTACCATTCCGTATTCGAGAGCCCGGGCGAGCCGCAGTTGGCGAGCGCCGTTTTCGGTGACGACATAGGCCACGAGGCCATATTCGGTGTCGTTCGCTCGGGTGATCACCTCATCCTCTCTGTCGAATACGGTGACGGCGGCCACGGGGCCGAATGTCTCTTCGCGCATGATCAGCGCGTCGTCCGGTACATCGGTGAGCACGGTCGGCTGGAAGAACAGCGGCCCTGCGACGTGCCGCTTGCCGCCGATCGCGAGTTTTGCGCCGCGCTTCAGCGCGTCGGTTACCTGCTCCTCGAGCTTGGCGATGGCGCGCTCATGCATGAGCGGTCCGATGTCGGTTTCCTGTGCGAGCCCCGCGCCGACTTTGAGACGGGAAACGCGTGCAGCGAAAGCCTCGTTGAAGGCTTTGATGATCGGTCGTTCGACATAGATGCGGTTCGCCGCCAGGCAGTCCTGCCCCGAGGTCGCGAATTTTGCGGCGATCGCGATGTCCGCCGCCTTCTCCACATCGGCATCGGCGAACACGATTAGCGGCGCATGGCCGCCCAGTTCCATCACCAGCCGCTTCATCGTCGGAGCGCACTGGCGGGCGATCAGCTTGCCGATCTCGGTCGAGCCGGTGAAGCTCATGGCGCGAACGCGTGGTTCCTCGCACAGGCGGCCGACAATGGTCGCGGCATCACCGGTGACAACGTTGAAGACGCCGGCCGGCAGGCCGGCGCGCTCGCCGAGCCCTGCGAGCGCCAGGGCGGAAAGCGGCGTTTCGGAGGAGGGGTGGGCAACGACGGTGCAGCCGGCGGCAAGTGCCGCGGCCGCCTTTCGGGTGATCATCGCCGAGGGGAAATTCCAGGGCGTGACGATGCCGACTACGCCGAGTGCTTCGCGGCGCACGATCATCTCCGCGCCCGGCAGATGGCTCGTCACGCTTTCGGCGTTGAGCCGCTTGCCTTCCTCGGCATACCATTCGATGAAGGAGGCGGCATAGTCGATTTCGCCGCGGGATTCCGCAAGCGGTTTGCCCTGCTCCAGCGTCATCAGCAGCGCGAGATCCTCCTTGGCGGCAAGCATCAGCTCGTACCATTTGCGCAGAATTGCGGCGCGCGCTTGCGGCAGCGTGCTACGCCATGCCAGGAAAGCCCCGGCAGCGGCATCGACGGCTTCCGAAGTTTGGGTGGCGTCGAGCGAGGCGACCCAGGAAAGCGTCGCGCCGGTTGCGGGGTCTTGCACCTCGAAGGCCTTGCCATCACGCCCGGCAACCCAGCGCCCACCGACATAGGCGAGCTCCCGCAGGAGTTGCCGATCATTCAGGTGGTTCAATGCGTCATGGAAGGTCGTGCGTGCGAAAACAGCAGTCATATCCGATCTCCTCTCTTGTTGCGGCTAGTCTGGACCGCAAGGGGGAGAGAAGTTGTCTATTCCGCCCGCACGCAGCAGAGAGTTGGACCAAATAAGCCGGACTGGACAGCCGGATTGTCTACGGCGCCCGAGGCAGCAGGCTGGTGAGCGGGAGCAGGGTTTCTTCCTTGACCGTCTTGGTGACGATATAGGTGAAATAGCGGTCTATGCCCAATTCGCGATCCAGCAAGCCATCAATGAGCCGCTGGTAGGCGTCGACGTCGGGTGTCATGATTTTCAGAATGTAGTCGACGCCGCCGCCGACCGACCAGCAGGCGACGATTTCGGGGATCGAGGCGATCACGCGTTCGAAGCGTTCGAAATCGGTCTGGCGGTGGTTGCCGAGCGTGATCTCGGTGAGAACACTCGTGACCGGCGTGACTCGGCGCATGGCGAGTCGTGCGTGATAGCCCGTCACTATGCCGGCTTTTTCCAGTTTCCTCAGTCTGAGCCAGCAAGGTGTTGGCGACAGCCCCGCCTTCTCGGCAAGCGCCAGCTTGGTAATTCTTCCATCCTTCTGGATCGCCTCCAGGATGCGCAGATCAATGGCGTCAAGCTTGATCATGCCTTGGAACGCTCTTCGGACAGTTCCGACTTGTCGGCGTAGGCCATCATGCGGTGGAAGCTCATCGAAATGTGGGCCCGCCGAATGTATCCGATCGCCTCCCAGTCGCCGATTTCCGCAGCAGACAGGACGGCCTGCATCTCGTTGCGAAAGGCCGAGTACTCTTCCGCCAATCCCAGCTTCGGCATCATCTTCAGCACGACGCGAACGACCTGATAGTACAGCCGCTCGCTGATCTCCCGCAGCGGCAGGTTTCCTGTGAACGCCCTGATTTCGGTAAAGAACGCCATATTCAGGTGCAGGAAGGCCTTTTGCGTGGGATTTTTCATCTCCTCGTCGCAGCGGGCTATCAGCGCCCTGATCCGTTCCAGATCCTCGGCGCTGCGCGGGATCGGCGAGAGCTTGCCGACGAGAAGCGCAAGCTCCATCCGCAAATGATAGATCTGCACCAATTCGCCGATATCGGGGTCGGTCACGATCGTTCCGACACCATGCACCGATTCCACCAGCCCTTCGGACTCCAGCCTTGCCAGCACACGCCTTACTGGCGTGCGACTGGTAGAAAATTCCTTTGCCAACTCTTCCTCGGACAGGCGGCTGCTCGGCGCGTACTCGAGCATGCAGATACGGTTCCTGAGAGTATGATATATCCGGTCGAACCTCTCTCTGGCCGATACCGGCTGGAAGGCGGCGCTGGTTTCGACGTTGCCGGGCAATTCAGGGTGCAAGGCTATCCTGCTTCCAAGACAGCGTTGAGAAACTGTCTTGTCCTTTCGTTCTTGGGGTTTCCAAAGATTTCCGCAGGAGCGCCCTGTTCGCAAATCTTACCTTGATAGAAGAAGCACACCCGGTCCGAAAACTCCTTGGCGAAACCCATCTGGTGGGTAACCATGAGCATGGTCAAGTCGTGCTCGCGGCCGATCTTCCTTATAACCTGCAGCACTTCGCCCACAAGTTCCGGGTCGAGCGCCGACGTCACTTCGTCGAACAGCATGATCTTCGGCCGCATTGCAAGTGCCCGCGCGATCGCCACGCGCTGCTGCTGACCGCCCGACAGCTGCGACGGGTAGTGATCCTTCTTGGCGGACAGGCCGACCATGTCCAACAGCTCTGCCGCGCGTTCCTCGGCCTCCGAGCGCTTCATTCCGAGCACGGTTATCGGAGCTTCGATGCAGTTTCCTATCGCCGTCATGTGGGGGAACAGGTTGAAGGACTGGAATACCATGCCGATTTTCGCGCGGATCCGGCGCATGTGCTTGGTGGTCGCGGGCACAAGCTTGCCGTTTTGCATCATATGCGTCATGGGCTCTCCGTCGACCCAGAGGACACCGTCATTGATGGCTTCCAGCGTCATGAGCATGCGCAGCACGGTGGTCTTTCCGGAGCCCGAGGGACCGATGATCGACACCTTTTCCCCACGGCCGATATCGAGGTTGAGATTGTCGAGAACGGTGAGTGCGCCGTATCGTTTTGAAACGTTCTCGAAGCGTACCATTGGCATGTCGTTCATCTTTTATCTCCGCTGCAACCACGATTCGAGCATCCGGACCATGCCCGCTGAAACGAGACTCATAACCAGGAAGAACACCCCAACGAGCGTCACGGGCTCGGTATAGCGGAAGGTCTCGGATCCGATGTTCTTTGCGGTCTGCATGAGTTCGAGGACCGCAATGGCCGAGAGCAGGGGCGTCTCCTTGAACAACGCTATCAGATAGTTTCCGAGCGCTGGAACGATCGGAGGCAGGGCCTGAGGCAGGATTATATCCTTGAAAGTGTTCCATGGAGACAGATTGAGAGCGATCGATGCCTCCCATTGGCCCCTCGGAACGTTCTCGAATCCGGCCCGGTAAACCTCGGAGCAATAGGCGGCGTAGTGAATGCCTATGGCTGCCACGCCCGCCGTAAACGCGTCCAGCACGATCCCTGCCTTCGGCAAGACGAAGTAAAGGAAGAATATCTGGATGAGCAGGGGCGTCGACCGGATCAGTTCCACCAACACTGTGACCACGACGCCGGCGGCCGGAAAAGCCAGCCTGATGGAGGCGAGCACAAGCCCGAGTGTCGCCGCTATGGCGAAACCGAGAGCGGTCGCTTCGATCGTCATGATCGCCGCCCGAGCGAGGACCGGCAGAATCTCGAATGTGAATGTCCAATCCCACATCAGGCGACCCTTCCGCGTGTCAGTCCCTTCGACGCACGCTGCTCAAGCAGGCGCATGGCAATGGTGACGGTTAGAGAAATGGCCAGATAGATCAGCAGCACGAGGGTAAACACGGGTACCGTCTTCAGTGTTGTCTGGTTCATTTGCTGGGCTTTGAAGGTAAGGTCCGCCAGCGTAATCAGGGAAACCAGCGAGGTAGACTTCACGAGTTCGATAAAAAGGTTGCCCCAGGGAGGGATCATGGCCGTAAAGGCCTGAGGCAGGATGATCCGACGCAGCATTTGTGCCTTCGACATGTTGAGCGCGATCGAAGCCTCCCACTGCCCGCGGGCCACGGAGAGGATGGCACCTCGGACCACCTCCGCTCCATAGGCTCCTATGTTCAGGCCGAGCGCCAGAACCGCCACCAGGAAGGCGTCAAGGAAGACGCCGAATTGCGGCAGGACGAAATAGAGCCAAAAGAGCTGCACCAACGCGGAAGTTCCGCGGAAGATCTCAATGTAGGTTGTCGAAAGCCACCTTATCGGCAGCGGGCTGTAGAGCTTTGCGAGCGCTGCTATCAGGGCCATGAACACAGCGAGCACGGCTCCCAGAAGCGTTATCTCCACCGTCAGCACGGCGCCTTCGAAGAGGCCCGGCATGAAGAGCCGGTATTCAGGGTTGGCCGAAAGCAGGGCAATCAGCAACAAGGTTGCCGCGAGCATCGCGGCGAGCATACGAATCCACATCTGGGTCCCTCATGAACGCAGGGATTGGAAGTGCGGCGCTTTCGCGCCGCCGGCCAGAAGGCGTTACTCGCCTGCGCAAAGCTGCGCGGTCGTCTTGTTCGGCAGATAGTCCTTGCCAAAGCCCAGCGGTTCGACGAGGGCGATATGTTCCGGGGTGCCGAGGAAGGCGGCGAGTTCCTTGTTGAAGGCGTCGACGAGATCCTTGTCCTCCTTGCGGAAGCCGAAACCGCCGTGCCCCTTGACCGATTTTCCGGCAACTTCGCCGAAGGGCACCGTCGACTCCACTCCTTCCGCTTTCTTGGCCATGTCGGCGATCGACAGAGCGGTCAGGGCTGCCGCATCCGCGCGGCCGGCCTGAACAGCGGCGACGAGGCTGGACTGATCCGGGAGCGAGACGACCTGCTCCGCGGAGACGCCGGCATCCTTCGCGTAGCCGCTTTCCACGGCACCCGCCATCACGGCGAGCTTCAGGTCCTTGTTGGACGCGAAGGTGGAATAGTCCTTGACGGCCTTGGGGTTGCCCTCCGCAACCAGCATGGCCTGCCCGATGCCATAAGAGGGCTCGGAGAAGGCGATCTCGGCGCAGCGCTTGGGATTGATGAACATGCCCGCCGCGATGATGTCGAAGCGACCCGCCTTCAAGCCGGGAATGAGCGAGCCGAATTCGGTGAGGACGCCGTCGACTTCCGCAATGCCCATTTTCTTGAGCACGGCCTTGGCGACTTCCGGAGCCTCGCCCGTGAGCTTTCCGTCCGGAGTGGCGAATCCGAACGGCGCCTCATTGGCAAACCCGATGCGAATATAGCCGGCGGCCTTTGCTTTCTCGAGGGTCGATTCTGCATGGGCGTAGCCGCAGAAGGATACGGCGGCGACGGTGAGGGCTGCGGCCCTCAGTGCATTCCTGCGGGAAATGAGAGATCTGAACATGGGTTCCCCTTTTTTTGAAGATGGTGTTCGCCTCGGACGGCATGAATGCCTCGCGAGAGAATAGAAGTATACATCTGACTCTCGTTTTGGCAAGGCGGCCTGCAAAAATCTCAAATTTGCGGAGATCCTGTTGCGTGCTGCCAAAAATGATGTACACATCTATGGCGTCATACACGGTGGAGGAGATGTCGTGAACAGGTCGGCTGTTTTTACGGCGGCGGAGTATTCCCGCCGGATCCGTGACGTGAAGAAACGCATGGAGCGGGCGGGCTTCGACCTCATCATCTGTCAGGATCCTGCGAATATGGGCTGGCTCACCGGGTACGACGGCTGGTCGTTCTATGTGCCGCAATGTGTTCTCGTGCACCTGGACGAGGAACGGCCCATCTGGTTCGGTCGGGCGCAAGACGAAAAGAGCGCCCTTCTGACGACAGGCTTGCCTCAAGGCAACGTCGTGCCGTTTTCGGAGCATCTGGTGCAGAACCCGGAAGGCCACCCCTTCGACGAGCTTGCCGAACTCGTGCGCGCCCGTGGTTGGGGGACGGCGCGCGTCGGTGTGGAGATGGATGCGCACTACTACACGGCGCGGTGTCACGCCCATCTCGTCAAGGGTCTCCCGGATGCCAGCTTTTCCAACAACGGCGACCTGGTCAATTGGGCGCGCCTGATCAAATCCGAGCCCGAGCTGGCCTTGATGCGTGAGGCCGGCGCCATCTGCTCACATGCGATGGAACGAGCCATAGCGAAGATGAGCCCCGGGGTGCCGCAGAACGAGGTCATCGCCGAGCTCTATCATGCGCAGATCATGGGCGTGGACGGCCTGGGTGGCGACTATGCCGCGATCTGCCCGCTGATGCCCGTCGGCGAAGGCACTGCTACGCCGCATCTGACCTGGACCGAGGATCCTCTGCCGCAGTCCGGCCTCGCGATACTTGAAATTGCCGGCGTAAGGCGGCGTTACCATGCGGCGCTTACCCGCACGGTGCACTTTGGTCGGCCGCCGAAGACCTACGTCGATATCGCCAAGGCAATTGTCGACGGTGTGGACGCCGGTCTCGAAAAGGCGCGTTCCGGCAACACCGCCGAGGAGGTCGAAGCCGCATGGCAGGCAGTTCTGCGCAGCCGGGGACTGAAGAAGGAAAGCCGCGTCGGTTATCCGATCGGTCTGGCCTATCCGCCGGACTGGGGCGAGCGCACGGTCAGTCTCCGGCCGGGCGACCGGACCGAGTTACGGCCGGGCATGTGCTTTCACATGATGGCGGGTGTCTGGCTTGGCGATTTTGGCCTCGCGATATCCGAGTCCTTCGTCGTTACGGACAAGGGTGGGGAGAAGCTTTGCACGTCACCCCGGGAACTGATCGTCGTCGAATAGACGCCCGTTGATATCCATTCGAAGCGCCGCCGACTGAGGGCGGAGACAAGAGAGAGACCATGGACGGTAATCCCTTTACCGATGGCGAAATCGCGCGCCGTCTTGATGCTGTACGAGCTGGGCTCGTCGATCGTGGACTCGACGCTGCGGTTTTCGCGTCGCCGGAAAACGTCTTTTATCTGACGGGCCTCGACCATTGGGGCTACTTTGCGCCGCATCTTCTCATCGTTCCGCTCCAGGGCAAACCGACGCTCGTCACCCGTGCGATGGAGCGGGTGACGATCGAAAATCATGTCCGTGCGGCGGACTTCCGCGGTCACAGCGACAGCGAAACGGCGGCCGACCTTGCGTCGCGCATTCTCAATGATCAGGGTTTTGCCGGAAAGCGGCTCGGGCTCGAGCAATGGACGTCCGGGCTGAGTCATGGGCTTGCACGGCGGCTCGAGTCGCTGGTGTCCGCCGAGTGGAACGATGTCTCCAACCTGGTGGATCACCTGAGATTGGTGAAGAGCGCCGAGGAGCAAGTGCTCATGCGGCGGGCCGCTGCAGTCACCGACGCGGCGGCCAGCGCCGCCATCGAGATGATCGCCGACGGTGCACGCGAGCGCGACGTTGCTGCCGAGTGCATCGCGGCGATGACCCGCGCGGGAGGTCATGTGCCGGGCTTCGGCCCCTTCATCCGTCCGGCGTCCCGGCTTGGCGAAGAGCACACGACGTGGGGATCCGGAAGCTATCGCCAGGGGGAACCGGTTTTCATCGAGCTTTCCGGGTGCATCTCGCGTTATCACGCACCCCTGGGGCGTCTGATCCGGCTTGGAGGCATCAGCGACGCCGATGCGCGCATGGCCGAAGTGACGGCGGCCGCCTTTAATGCCGTCGTCGGGGCGCTGAGGCCCAGCGCGCGCGCCCGTGATGTCTACGCCGCCTGGCAGGCTGTCGTCGATGATGCGGGTCTTTCCCATTACCGCCGCCATCACTGCGGCTATTGCGTGGGCGTCGGCCAGCCTCCGTCGTGGACCGGGGGAAATACGGTGACCGGTCTTCGGCACGATTCCGATCTCGAGATCCGCACCGGGATGAGCTTCCACATCCTTTCCTGGCTTATGGGGACCGGCAAGGGGGACGATTTCGTCTCCAATACCGTGTTGCTAACGGAGGCCGGACCCGAGGTGCTGACGCGCACGCCGCTCGGCCCGATCGTTCGATAGGACTTTGCCATGAGCCGCTATTCGGTCTTCTCGCTGCTGCGCCACGCAGCCACAGGCAACAGGGGATGGCAACGCGCCTGGCGCGCAGCCAGTCCAAAGGCCTCCTATGACGTCGTCATCATCGGCGGCGGCGGACACGGCCTCGCAACCGCCTTCTATCTCGCCGAGAACCACGGCATCCGCAACGTTGCGGTACTTGAGAAGGGCTATATCGGCGGCGGCAATGTCGGTCGGAATACCACGGTCATCCGGTCGAACTACCTGCTCGACGGCAATACGCAGTTCTACGAGTTCTCGATGAAGCTCTGGGAGGGTATGTCGACCGCGCTCAACTTCAACGTTATGTTCTCGCAGCGCGGCCAGCTCGTGACGGCACATTCGGCCGATCAGCTCGATACGTTCACCCACCGCGCCAATGTCATGCGCTCGAACGGCATCGATGCGGAGATCCTCGACCGGGAGGCCGTGCGCAAGCTTGTGCCCTATCTCGACTTCTCCGACACAGCCCGGTTTCCGATCCACGGTGCGATCTTCCAGGGGCGAGCCGGCACGGCCCGCCACGACGCGGTGGCATGGGGCTATGCGCGCGCAGCGAGCGGCCACGGCGTCGACATCATCGAGGGCTGCGAAGTGACCGACTTTGTCCGGCAGGGCGATCGGATCATCGGCGTTGAAACCACGCGGGGCCGTATCGGAGCCGGCCGGATCGGTCTCGCGGTGGCCGGTCACACCTCCGTCCTTGCCCAGAAGGCCGGGTTGGAACTCCCGATCGAGAGCCATTTGCTTCAGGCTTTCGTGACGGAGCCAGTCAAGCCGTTGGTCGACCATGTCGTCGCCTACGGCGCGGACCACTTCTATCTCAGCCAATCGGACAAGGGCGGCCTTGTCTTTGGCGGCAACCTCGATGGCTACAACTCCTACGCCCAGCGCGGCAACACCGGCGTGCTGCGCGAGGTCTGCGAGGCCGCGATTGCGCTGATGCCGAACATCTCGCGCCTGCGCCTGCTGCGCCATTGGGGCGGGATCATGGACATGACGCCGGACGCAAGCCCGATCATCTCGCTGACGCCTGTCGATGGCCTCTATCTGAACGGCGGCTGGTGCTACGGCGGGTTCAAGGCGACCCCCGCATCCGGCTGGTGCTTCGCCGAGATGCTGGCGACCGGCGAGACACCCGCCCTTATCCGCGGTTACGGGCTGGGGCGCTTCCGCAGCGGGCACATGATCGATGAAGCGGGCGCCGGCCCCTTCGCCTGGCTTCAATAGGAGAGCGAGATGCTTCGTATCGACTGCCCCTGCTGCGGCGTGCGTGACCACAGTGAATTCCGTTACGGCGGCGATGCCACCGCCGAGCGGCCCGCTCACGACAATCCGGATCTCGATGCCTGGTACCGCTATGTATACGTGCGGGCCAATCCCAAGGGGCTGCATCGCGAATTTTGGCAGCACGTTCTCGGCTGCCGCCAATGGCTCGTCGTCGAGCGCGACACTGTCACGCATTCGATCCATTCGGTCAGTTTTTCAAGAAGGCAACGGGCATGACACCCACCGAAAAGCGCCTTGCGTCAGGCGGATATCTGGACCGCTCGCAAGTCCTCAAGTTTATGTTCGATGGCCGTCAGTATGCGGGATTGAAGGGAGACACGCTCGCTTCCGCCCTGCTCGCGAGCGGGGTCTCGCTGGTCGGCAGGAGTTTCAAGTATCATCGTCCCCGCGGCATTCTCTCCGCCGGCGTTGAGGAGCCGAACGCGCTGGTGACGGTTGGCACGGGCGCGCGCCGGGAGACGAACCTGCCGGCCACGATGCTTGAACTGACAACCGGTCTGGAAGCGGCAAGCCAGAACAACTGGCCGTCATTGCGTTTCGATGTCCAGAGCATCAACAGCCTGTTCAGTCCGCTCCTTCCCCCGGGGTTCTACTACAAGACCTTCATGGGACCGAGCCGCCGGGCCTGGATGTTCTATGAGCACTTTATCCGCAAGGCTGCGGGTCTCGGCAAAGCGACAATGATGCCGGACCCAGATGTGTACGACTCCCGTGACGATTTCACGGACGTGGCGGTCGTCGGCAGTGGGGCGGCCGGACTTTCCGCCGCCCGGGCCGCCGCGCAAGCCGGAGCGCGCGTGCTGCTGATCGAGCAGGACTTCGAAATCGGCGGGCGCCTGCTTTCCGAGCCTGCCGGAGCGGCATGGCTGCACGCGATACGGACAGAGCTTGAGGACATGCGGAACGTGCGCATCATGCGACGGACGACCGCTTTCGGACTCTACGACGGGAATACGCTCGCGCTGATCGAGGATGCAGATCCGTTCGCGGGGCGCGGCATGGATTCGGCGCGGAAAACCTTCACGCTGCTGCGCGCACAGAGCATCGTCTTCGCGACCGGCGCGGTCGAGCGGCCGATGGTCTTTTCGAACAATGACCGGCCCGGCGTCATGCTGAACTCGGCGATCAGGGCCTATATCAATCGCTACGCGGTTCTGCCGGGCAGGAATGTCGTAATCGCGACCGCCGACGACAGCGCCTATCTCACCGCTTTCGATCTCCTCGCCCACGGGGCACGGGTCACGATCGCCGACGCAAGGCCGCTCGCGGAGCCGACGCTGCTGGCGAAGGCGAAGCAAATGGGCGCCGAGGTCCATCTCGGAACGAATGTGGCGGGCGTGAAAGGCAAATATGCGGTACAGGGCGTCGTGCTTGCCGGAAAGGCAGGCAAGACCAGCGTCACCTGCGATCTGGTCGGCATGTCCGCCGGCTGGTCTCCGGTGCTGCATTTGACGTCGCACCAGGGAGTGAAGCCTGTCTACCGGCCGGACATCGATGCTTTTGTTCCGGGGCAGCTCCCTGAAACCCAGTTCGTCGCCGGTGCGGCGACCGGAAGCTTGAGCATCTCGGCGGCGGTCGCCGAGGGTGCGAGCGCCGGCCGCGCGGCGGCCGCCGTCGCTGGAAAGGTGGGGACGGTAGCCGAAGCGCGCGCGTTGGAGATCGAGGAAAACGCCGGTCCGACGACCGTCTACAAGCCGATCTTTGGTCAGCGAAAGGCATTCGTCGATTTCCAGATGGACGTGACGCTTGACGATATCCAACTGGCCCAGCGGGAAGGCTACGAGTCGGTCGAACATCTCAAGCGCTATACGACGCTGGGGATGGGAACGGACCAGGGTAAGACCAGCAATATCAACGCCTTGAAGGTGATGGCCAAGCTGCGCGGGATATCGATCCCGGAGGCCGGAACGACCACGTTCCGGCCGCCCTACACGCCGGTGACGATCGGGGCGGTTGCCGGACGTGCGACGGGTCACCATTTCCGTCCCTACCGCCTCACGCCCATCCACGACTGGCACACGGCAAACGGCGCGCAAATGCTCGAAGTCGGGCTCTGGATGCGGCCGTGGTTCTTCGAGGCCTCCGGCAAGGACGTGAATGCGGCATACGTCAACGAAATGCGGCACGTGCGGTCCGCGGCGGGGATCATGGATATCTCGACGCTCGGCAAGATCGACATCCAGGGACCGGACGCGGCCGCCTTTCTCGACCGGGTCTATGCCAATGGCTTCGCCAGCCTCAAGGTCGGGCGGGCGCGTTACGGCGTCATGCTGCGCGACGACGGCATCGTCTTCGATGACGGAACGACGACGCGCCTGGAGCAAAACCGCTTCTTCATGACGACGTCGACGGCCAAGGCCGCGGACGTGCTTTCCTGGCTGGAATTCCTTCTGGATACGGCGTGGCCGGATCTGCGTGTCTCCGTTTCGTCGGTCAGCGACGAATGGGCGGGCATGTCAGTCGCAGGGCCCGAGAGTGGCGAGATACTCGCGGCCGCTTTCCCGGATATCGATTTCTCCAACGAGGCGCTGCCGCACATGGGGCTGGCCGAGGGAACGTTCAAGGATAGTCCGCTTAGGATCGTACGCCTCAGCTATTCGGGTGAGCGCGCCTACGAGATCTATGTCGGGGCCTCGAATGGCGAGAACGCCTGGCGACACCTCGTCGATGTCGGCGCACCCTACGGCTTGAAACCCTACGGCGTGGAGGCGCTCGGTGCGCTGCGCGTCGAAAAAGGCCACGTGGCCGGCCCCGAAATCGACGGCAGAACGACTTTCTCGGACCTCGGCATGGGACGGATGGTCGCCAAGCGAAGCGGCTATGTCGGAGAGGCGCTCAGCCGTCGGGAGGCTTTTCAGGCGGCAAACCGCCAGCGACTGGTCGGCCTGAAATGCGTCGAACCCGGCAAACGGCTTCGCGGCGGGGCGCTTCTGTTCGCGCCCGGCGAGCCACTCGAAGGCCACGGCCACGGCCGCATGACGTCGATCACCTACAGTCCGGAACTCGACTGCTACGTCGGCCTCGGCCTCCTCGCCGCAAACTTCGAGGGCGACGAGGTGATTGCTTCCTATCCCATGAAAAATGAAGTCGTGCGGGCGCGCGTCGTTTCGCCTGTCTTCCTCGATCCCGCCGGAGAACGCATGCATGGTTGAGATGTCATCCGCCAAGGCCATGGTGCTGAAGCAACTGCCATGCCCGCTCATTCAATGTGATGCATGGGAGGGCACACTCGCTGCGTTCGAACCGGCGCTTGCCCGTCAGTTCGGTGGTGCCCTGCCGACGCAGGTCGGCGGGATTGCTGAGCGCGACGGCATGAAGGTCGTCCGTGCGGGACCACGCCGCTTCTGGATCTTCCCGGCGGAGCGCGCGTCGGCGATTGCTTCCGGCATTCCGCCCGAATTGGGCTGCAGGCTCGACCTCAGCGAAGGGCGGATACGCATCGAGGTGACCACGCCGGATCTGCGCGATGTCGTCTCCAAGTGTCTGGCGATCGACTGGGAACGCACGCTCGGCGTTGCGACCTTTTCCTCGCTGCACCGTATCCCGGTCATGTTCACGCGTTCCTCGGAGCACGATGGCGCATTCGTCGTACCGCGAAGCTTCGCCAGAAGCATCTCTGAATGGCTGGAGGTATGTCGGTGATGGAACTCGACACTTTCCTGGCTGCCCGCCAAAGGATCGCCGGCCGGGTGCTGCGCACGCCGCTTGTCCTTTCCGCGGCGCTGTCCGAGCGCTGCGGCGTGCCTGTCGGCCTGAAGCTCGAACACCACCAGACCACCGGCAGCTTCAAGCTGCGCGGCGCTACAAACGCCGTCCTGTCGCTCAGCCCTGAGCAGCGGGCCCGCGGCGTCGTGGCAGCTTCGACGGGCAATCACGGCCGGGCGCTCGCCCATGCGGCCAAAGCCGAAGGATCTAGCGCGACGATCTGCATGTCGCGGCTGGTGCCGGAGAACAAGGTCTCGGAGATCCGACGCCTCGGCGCGAATGTGAGGATCGTCGGCCGGTCGCAGGACGAGGCCCAGCAGGAGGTCGACCGACTGGTCAGCGAGGAAGGCCTGGTGATGGTGCCGCCGTTTGACCATCCGGCAATTGTTGCCGGACAGGGCACGTTGGGGCTCGAGATTGTCGAGGACATGCCGGAGGTGTCGATGGTACTGGCGCCGCTGTCGGGCGGCGGGCTCGCGGCGGGTGTCGCCGCCGCGGTCAAAGCATGCCGGCCAGAGGCACGCGTGATCGGGCTGACGATGGAGCGCGGTGCGGCGATGAAGGCAAGCCTCGACGCCGGCCGCCCCGTGCAAGTCGAGGAAGAGGCAAGCCTTGCGGACTCGCTCGGCGGGGGGATCGGACTCGACAACCGAGTGACGTTCGCCATGTGCCGCGATCTCCTCGACGAGGTCGTGCTGCTTTCCGAAGACGAGATCGCCGCCGGCATTCGTCACGCCTATGAGCAGGAACGCGAGATCGTCGAGGGGGCAGGGGCGGTCGGCTTCGCGGCGCTCTTGGCGGGCAAGATCAGAAACATTGGCGGACCCATCGCGCTGATCCTATCGGGACGCAACATCGACATGGGGCTGCATCTGCGCGTGATAAACGGCGAAACGGATCCCCTTCGGGAGGTTAGAACATGAGGCAAATGAAGATTCTCACAGAGGCCGATCTGAGGGCGGTCGTATCGCTCGACCTCGAGGCGGTCGATTGCGTCGAGGGCGCGTTCCATGCCTTGGCCACGAACGCCGTGGCGATGCCGCCCATCCTGCGGCTGGACATTCCGGAGTACCGCGGCGAGGTCGACGTCAAGACCGCCTACGTTCCCGGCATCGAGGGCTTTGCAATCAAGATCAGCCCTGGCTTCTTCGACAATCCGAAGATCGGGTTGCCGAGCACCAACGGAATGATGGTGCTTCTGTCGAGCCGCACCGGACTCGTGGAGGCGCTGCTGCTCGACAACGGCTACCTGACGGATGTTCGTACGGCCGCCGCCGGAGCGGTTGCGGCCAAATATCTCGCCCGGCAGGATGCGAGCCTTGCCGCGGTTTTGGGTGCCGGGATGCAGGCGAAGCTGCAGCTTCAGGCACTTGCGCTGGTGCGGCCCATCCGCGAAGCGCGCATCTGGGCGCGAGATCATTCGAGGGCCAAGGCCGCCGCGGAGGAACTCACCGCAAAGCTCGGGATCCCTGTGACCGCCATTTCAGACGCCGAGGCGGCTGTTTCGGGCGCACACGTCATCATCACGACGACGCCGTCCTCCACGCCCATACTGAAGGCGGAATGGCTCGAGAAGGGACAGCACGTTACGGCGATGGGATCGGACGCCGAGCACAAGAACGAGATCGAGCCCGCCGTCATCGGCCGCGCGGATCTGTATGTGGCCGACAGCCTCGCGCAAACACGCAGGCTGGGCGAACTGCATCACGCCATCGAGGCAGGCGTTGTCGAGGCAGGACGTGACTTCCCGGAGCTTGGGCAGATCATTGCCGGGCAGAGGCAGGGACGCGCTGATGCCGATCATATCACCATCGCGGATCTCACCGGCACGGGCATTCAGGATACGGCGATCGCCACTCTCGCCTTTGCGCGGGCCAGGGCGGCGGATGCCGGGACCACGTTTGAAAGCTAGGGCCGGAGGAGGAAAAGACGATGACGCAACCCAATCTCAAATTCTCTTCCCGAGAATACGAAGCAAGACTTCTGAAAACGCGCCAGTCGATGGAGGCGAAGGGCATCGATCTGCTGATCGTCAGCGACCCTTCGAACATGGCCTGGTTGACCGGCTATGACGGGTGGTCGTTCTACGTGCACCAGGCCGTGATCGTACCGCCGTCGGGCGAACCGATCTGGTATGGCCGCGGTCAGGACGCCAACGGGGCGAAGCTGACCACCTATCTGAAGCACGAGAACATCATCGGCTATCCCGACCACTACGTGCAGTCCACCGAGCGCCATCCGATGGATTACCTCTCCGGCATCCTTGCCGACCGCGGCTGGGCGGCGCTCCGCATCGGCGTCGAGATGGACAACTACTGGTTCTCCGCCGCCGCTTTTGCCTCGCTGCAAAAGCATCTGCCCAATGCTCGCTTCGTCGACGCGACGGCGCTCGTCAACTGGCAGCGCGCGGTCAAGAGCGAGACCGAGATCAAGTATATGCGCAACGCCGCGCGTATCGTCGAGGGCATGCATCGGCGCATCTTCGACAAGATCGAGGTCGGCATGCGCAAATGCGATCTCGTTGCGGAGATCTATGACGCCGGCACGCGCGGGGTCGACGGTATCGGCGGTGACTACCCGGCGATCGTGCCGCTGCTGCCGTCGGGCCGTGACGCAACCGCACCGCATCTCACCTGGGACGATAAGCCCATGAGGGCGGGGGAAGGCACCTTCTTCGAGATCGCCGGCTGCTACAATCGTTACCATGTGCCGCTGTCGCGCACCGTCTTCCTCGGCAAGCCGACGAAAGCCTTTCTCGACGCGGAAAAGGCGACCCTCGAAGGAATGGAGGCGGGACTTGCAGTCGCCAGGCCGGGCAATACCTGCGAGGATATAGCCAAAGCCTTCTTCGCGGTCCTGAAGAAATACGGCATCGTCAAGGACAACCGCACCGGCTATCCGATCGGGCTTTCCTATCCGCCTGATTGGGGCGAGCGCACCATGAGCCTGCGTCCCGGCGACAGGACGGAACTCAAGCCGGGCATGACCTTCCACTTCATGACGGGGCTTTGGCTCGAGGACATGGGCTTCGAGACGACGGAAAGCATCCTCATCACCGAGACGGGCGTCGAGTGCTTCGCCAATGTGCCGCGCCAGCTCTTAATCAAGGACTAGCAGCAAATGACGGAGACGATATTGCGGCCATCGCCGATCTCAGCAAGCGTCGATTTTTCGGCCGACGGCGTCCAGCACGGCTTCCTGCGGTTGCCCTACAGCCGCGATGACTCCGCCTGGGGATCGGTGATGATCCCGATCACCGTTGTCAAGAATGGGAATGGGCCGACGGCCCTTCTCACGGGCGGCAACCACGGCGACGAGTACGAAGGGCCGATCGCGCTCTTCGACCTCGCCCGGACATTGGGGCCGGAGCAGGTAACGGGACGCGTCATCATCGTACCTGCCATGAACTACCCCGCCTTCACCGCCGGCACCCGCACGTCGCCGATCGACAAGGGCAACATGAACCGGAGCTTTCCGGGAAGACCGGACGGCACCGTGACGCAGAAGATCGCCGACTATTTTCAGCGAGAGCTCCTGCCGCTCGCCGACATCGTCCTCGACTTCCACTCGGGCGGAAGGACGCTGGACTTCCTGCCGTTCTGCGCGGCGCACATCCTGCCCGACAAGGAGCAGGAGGCAAGGGCCTTCGAACTCGTCAGGGCGTTCGGCGCGCCCTGGTCGATGAAGATGCTGGAGATCGACGCGGTCGGCATGTACGACACCGCGGCCGAGGAGATGGGCAAGGTGTTCATTACCACCGAGCTTGGCGGCGGCGGAACGGCAACCGCCAGGAGCGCGGGCATTGCCAAACGTGGCGTCAGGAACGTGCTTCGCGCCGCCGGCATCCTGAAGGGTGCAGTCGAGATATCGAAGACCGAATGGCTCGACATGCCGGACGGAGACTGCTTCCTGTTCGCGGAGGATGGAGGCCTGATCGAGCCTCTCGTCGATCTTGGGGAGAAGGTGCGGAAGGGCGACGCGGTCGCCCGCATCTACCCTATCGGGCGCACCGGTGCTGACGCTGTCACGATAAAGGCAAAAATGGATGGCCTGCTGGCCGCACGGCACTTTCCCGGTCTGGTCAAGCCGGGCGACTGTGTGGCGGTCGTCGCGGTGTAGCTCATCTGAGCTACATCATATTCCAAGGAAGATAGTCGTGAAATCGCACATCCTTACAATTACGTGCAGGTCGACGACCGGCATCATTGCAGCAGTTTCCGGCTATCTCGCCGAACAGGGGTGCAACATCATCGACAGCTCGCAGTTCGACGATCTCGAAACGGGTCTGTTCTTCATGCGTGTCAGCTTCATCTCGGAGGAGGGCGTAGGCCGGGAGGCGCTCGAAAGAGGCTTCGCGCCGATCGCCGAGACATTCGGCATGGCCGCCGAAATGCATGATACGAGCGAGCGCATGAAGGTGCTGTTGATGGTGTCGCGTTTCGGCCATTGCCTCAACGACCTGCTCTACCGCTGGAAGATCGGCGCGCTGCCGATCGACATCGTCGGCGTCGTCTCCAACCACTTCGATTACCAGAAGGTGGTCGTCAACCACGACATTCCGTTCCACTGCTTCAAGGTGACGAAGGAGAACAAACCGAAGGCCGAAGCGCAGCTGCTGGAGCTCGTCGAGCAGACCGGCGCGGAACTCATCGTGCTCGCCCGCTACATGCAGGTCTTGTCCGACGCGCTATGCAAGAAGATGTCGGGCAAGATCATCAACATCCACCATTCGTTCCTGCCGAGCTTCAAGGGCGCCAACCCCTACAAGCAGGCCTATGAGCGCGGCGTCAAGCTGATCGGCGCGACGGCGCATTATGTCACCGCGGATCTTGACGAGGGTCCGATCATCGAGCAGGACATCGCCCGCATCACCCATGCGCAGTCGGCCGAGGACTACGTCTCGATCGGCCGCGACGTCGAAAGCCAGGTGCTGGCCCGGGCCGTGCACGCCCACATCCACCACCGCTGCTTCATCAACGGCAACCGCGTCGTCGTCTTCCCACCGAGCCCGGGAAGCTATGCGTCCGAGCGGATGGGCTAAATCAGGTATTGCCAAGCCAAATCGGGACCGGCAGCGTCGAGCTGACGGTTCAGGCTGCGCCCCTTTCCGGCGCATGCGGGTCCGCGATCATCGGCCAGATGTCGCGCCGCGCACGCCTGTAAGGCGTCTTCGCCGGATTGTTGGGGTAGGGCGTCCCAGCCGAGCAGTAGAGGATCTTCGACGCGATCTTCGAGAAGGAGGCGAAGAAATGGTTGGTCGACTTGATGACCAGGATCTTCTTTGACCGCGGATCAATTCCCATCACCGAGAACAGGCTTGGGTCGAAGCTCTGCGCGCGCGTGGAATTCAGGATGATGTCGATGGCGCGATGCTGGATGTGTGCGGCGTCGCCGAAGGGGGCGAAGCTTTCTCCGAACCGCATTTCGGCGTTTCGCACCAGACGTATGACCTTGACCGTTCCGTCGATCGGGTTGCCGGTACCGGGCGCCGATTTTGCGCCGAAGCGCAACGGGATCTCGGCGCCTTCGCCTGCGGCCATGCAGATCTGCACGGCCATCGGATCCCAGATCGTGCCGACGGCCGCGTCGGTGACGTCATTGGCGAGCAATTCTTCCAGCACCACGGTTGCGTCACCCGCCGTCCCACCGCCGGGATTGTCCCACATGTCGGCGATCACCACCGGACCGGCGGTCGCGGCGATCGCATCGGCGACCGCTTGGCGCTCGTCGACCTCCGGCATGCGGAACGTTCCGCGCTTGGCGAAGAGCTCCAGCCCGAGGTCGCGGGCAAGTGCCTTGCCCTTCTGCCGGTTGCCGTCGGTCACCGCGATCATCTTCGTGCCCATCTGCGGCACGTCGCCTGCCATGAAGCCGTGCACCACCGAGAGCGACAGCACATCGGCGTCCTCTCGTTCGATCCGCATGAGCTTGTCGACGAAGCTGCGCATCGGCTCGCGGGACGTCGGAAACACGTCGATCATCCGGCAGTCGAAGACCGACATGACCGGCTTTACGCGGCCTTCGAGCGTATCGACCGCGATCCGCCACAGATCCCTGGCGCGATCGACGAAATCGGTGTGCGGGAACTCCTTGAAGAAAACAAAGAAATCGGCCGCGGCTACGCGCTTCTCGGTCAGGTGGCTGTGCGGATCGAGCTCGGCACAGAGGAGCACGTCCGGTCCGATGAGTTCGCGGATGCGCGTCAGCAGATCACCTTCGGTGTCCTCGTAGCCATCGGCGACCATGGCGCCGTGCAAGCCGAGGACGACTGCGTCGACGGGAAGGGCCGTCCGCAACTGCTCGAGGATTTCGTCGCGCATGCTTTCGTAGGTGTGCCGGTTTACGAGGCCAGCGGGGTCCGCCCAGGCGGCCGTTCCCTCGATCAACTGCCAGCCCTTTTCGGCCACGACTTGCCGGCCGACGGTGATCGGTGCGGTGCAGAGCGTTGGCGTTTCCGGATGACTGCCAGGCGGGGCATAAAGCGAAGCCTCGAAGGCTCGCTTGTCGATGCAGATCGGCGAGAAGGTGTTGGTCTCGGTCGCCAGGGCCGCCGTGAAGATTCGCAATGCTGTCGCCTTTTTCGCCTAGTTCGATCCCATCGGGTTGGGCAGATAGCCGGTAAACCCGCAGATCTTCCAGCGGCCTTGATGCAGCCGGCAATAATAGACCGTCTGCCACTTCATGACATCATAGCCGCCATCGGCCTTCTTCAGGCCGCCGTCGAACTTCTTGCGCGCCAGTGCAAGGTTTCCGCTGATCTCGATGTCTTCCAGCGTGGTCGTTGCGAAGATCGCCGCGCGCGGATCCTCGGCGAAGGATTGGCCGGCGAAATCCTTCGCCTGGCGCAGCCATTCGTCGCGATAGGCGGCAAGCGACGGAAAGGCGAGGCGCCAATTGTCCGGGCTTTCGTCCCGCCTTCCGTCGATGCCGATGAACCCGTCCTCGACAAAATCTTCGGCGACCAGCGACCAGTCCGCAGCCAGGAAAGCGTCGATATCTCGTGTCACCAGCATGTCCCAAATCTGATGCCGGGCAACATCGGAGGTGGGGAACGGATTCTGGAAGGGATCCCGCATCGCTTCGCCTTGGATTGAAATTCTTTTCATAAAACAGGATTTTCTCTGGTCAAATTCCGTATTCTATGGTCACTTGTCAACGGATAAAGAAAATAATTTGCACGAAGGTCACCTATGTCCATCAAACGTTATGGCGCGGAGCAGATCGGCGCGGGTGACAAGTCGCTGCCGTTCGCGCGAGCCGTCGAGGCTGACGGCTGGTTGCACGTCTCCGGCCAGGTCGCTTTGGAAAACGGCGAGATCATCGACGGCAATATTGTCGCGCAGACGCACAAGGCGATCGGTAATCTTCTGGCCATTCTGAAGGAGGCCGGTTACGGTGTCGAACACGTGGTCAGGGTCGGCGTCTGGCTGGATGACCCGCGTGATTTCTGGAGCTTCAACAAGATCTATCAGGAATATTTCGGCGCTCATCCTCCTGCGCGCGCCTGCGTGCAGTCTTCGATGATGGTCGACTGCAAGGTTGAGATCGACTGCGTCGCCTACAAGCCGAAGGACGCCTGATCATAGGGGGTGGGCGTTCGATGGATATTTTCGCGACACTGCAGGAGGAAAAGGGGCGGCTGTCCCAGTCGGAAAGCCGCATTGCCGACATCCTGCTCAATGATTTCGAATTTGCCGTGAACGCCTCGATCATCGAGCTTGCGGGCAAGGCCGATGTGTCGCCGCCGACGGTGACCCGTTTTTGCCGGCGTCTCGGCTGCGAGAGTTTTTCCGACTTCAAGGTGCAACTGGCCCGCACCGCCTATATCGGCATGCGCTACCTGAAGCCGGAGCCGAAGAGCCAGGAGCCGGCCGACGTCGCGCAGGACATCATCACCAAGGCGCAGAACGCGCTCTTCCTGCTGCACCGCTCGCTCGATCTCGCCGCGATCGAAGAGACCGCCGAGCGGTTGGCCAGAGCGGAGATGATTTACGCCTTCGGTTCGGGCGGCAATTCGTCGATGGTTGCCAGCGAATTGCAGAACCGGCTCTTTCGGCTCGGCCTGCGCATCACCTCGAGCTCCGATCACAGCATGCAACTGATGATGGCGGCCGCGGCCAAGCCGACGGACGTGCTGATCGGTTCCTCGTTCTCGGGGCGCAACGCGGAACTCGTGCGTGCCTTCACGCTCGCCCGCGAAGCCAGGGTCCCGACGATCGCGCTGACCCAGAGCGGCAGCGCCGTCGCGCTTGCCGCCGACATCACCGTCCCGGTCGACCTGCCGGAGGGCAACAACATCTATCGGCCGACATCCACGCGCATCGCCTATCTCGCCTTGCTTGATATCATCGCCAGCCTCGTCGCCTACCGTGTCCAGCCGCAGGCGACGGCGACGCTTAGGCGCATCAAGCAGCAGCTGGTGGTGCACAGGGATGGCGACGATCGCCAGCTTCTTGGAGACTGATGTGCCACAGGAATCCCGTGTGAAGAAGTCGGTCGCGATCGTCACCGGAGCAGCGGGGGATATCGGTCGCGCGATCGCTGGCCGCCTCGCCGATGATCATGACGTGGTGGTACTTGCGGACATCGACGGAGATGCGGCGGAGAAGGTCGCGCGCGGCCTCGGCGCGGAGGAGCGTTTCGCGGCCATCGCCTGCGATGTCACAGATAACGCGAGTGTCGCGTCGATGGCGGCGAGCGCCGGATCGCTCGGGGCGGTGCGCACGCTCGTCAACAATGCGGGTGCGGCACGCGCCGTCAGCCTGCACGACACGACGCCGGAGATCTGGCGCATGGACAATGCGCTCAATCTCGAGGCGGCGTTCCTTTGCTTCCGCGCCGTCGAGGACATGCTGAAGGAGAGCCGGGGATCCGTCGTCAACATCGCATCCGTCAACGGCATGAATGTTTTCGGCCATCCTGCCTATAGCGCTGCCAAGGCCGGTCTCCTGCATCTGACCCGGCTGATCGCGGTCGAGTACGGCAAATTCGGCATCCGCTCCAATGCAGTGGCGCCCGGCACCGTGCGCACCCAGGCCTGGGAAGCGCGCGCCGCGGCCAATCCGCAGGTCTTCGAGGAGGCGAAGCGCTGGTATCCGCTGCAGCGCATCGTCAATCCGGAGGACGTCGCCAATGCCGTCCAGTTCCTCGCAGGTCCCTTGGCCAGCGCCATATCCGGCGTCTGCCTGCCGGTCGATTGCGGGCTCACTGCAGGCCAGGCGGAACTCGCACGCACCTTTTCGCAATCCAGCCATTACTGACAAAGCCATAACGGGAGGACGCTCATGCAGCCGGTTTCTCATCGCCTCGAATCTGCCTGGCAACCGGAAGGCGGTCGCTTCGGGCGCTTTACCTTCACTCTCGTCAATCTCTCCGAAACCCCGATCAGCGGCTTTCGCCTCGTCTACACGTCGCTGACCCGCGTCATCGATGCGGCGGCTTGCGAGAACGCAGTCTTTCTGCGCCGCAACGCCAATTTCCACGAATTCTCGCCGCCGCAAGGGTTTTCACTTGGCGCTGGCGAAAGCTGGACCTTTACCGTCAGCGGACTGCACAGGCAGGCAAAACACTGCACGGATGGTGCCAAGTCGGCGTATCTGACGCTTTCCGACGGCCGGCATGTGCCGGTGGCGGTTTCCGATCTTCTCCTCGAAGGGGCAACAAGCGAGCCTCCGCCGCAGCGCCTGCCGGAAGGCAAGCTCGAGCTGCCTTTCGCCTTGCAGCCCTGGCCGGCGAAGATCGACGCCGTGCCGGGTGATGGATTCCCCGTCGTTCTCTATCCGGCACCCGGCAGCAGCAAGGACGAGATCAGGGCGGTCGACACGGTGCTTTCGCTCTTTCATCGTCTCTTCTCAGCAGGCCACGCGCCGTTCACGCTCGCCTCGTCTCCACAGGGTCGCCAGATCGTCTTCGCCGCAAAGCCCGAACTCGGTCCCGAGGGCTACACGCTGGCTTTCTCCGAGCGGGAGATCCGGCTCGAATACGGCGCAGCCGCCGGCCGGCAATATGGTTTGACAACACTCGCGCAGCTTCTCGACGGGGCGCGCAGCGAGGGGGGAACGTTCCGTTTTCCCGTGTCAGGCACAATCTCTGACCAGCCCCGGTATGGCTGGCGCGGCTGCCATCTCGACGTCTCTCGCCAGTTCTATCCGACCGCCGACGTCATGCGGCTCATCGATATTCTCGCCTGGTTCAAGCTCAACATTTTCCACTGGCATCTGACCGACGACGAAGCCTGGCGGCTGGAGATCAAGGCCTATCCCACGCTGACGACGCTCGGCGTGCTTCGCGGGCCGGTCGAGCCGCTGCTGCCGCAGCTCGGCAATGGCGCGGAACCGGTCGGCGGTTTCTACAGCCAGGACGAGGTGAAAGCGATCGTTGCCCATGCCGGCGCGCTCAATGTCGAGGTCGTGCCGGAGATCGACATTCCCGGCCATAGCACGGCCGCGCTTGTCGCCCTGCCGGAGCTCTCCGATGGGCAGGAGGCGCCGGAAAGCTATCATTCCGTCCAGGGCTATCCCAACAATGCGCTGAACCCGGCCATTCCGTTGACATACGAGTTCCTCGAAAGGGTCTTCGACGAAATGATCGAGCTCTTCCCGAGCCAGTACATCCATGTCGGCGGCGACGAGGTGGCCAACGGTTCGTGGCTGGCGTCGCCATTGGCGCGCAAGCTCATGGAACGCGAGGGCATTTCCGGCACCTTTGCGCTGCAGTCCTACTTCCTGAAAAAAGTGAAGCAGATGCTGACGGCGCGCGGCCGCAAGCTCGTCGGCTGGAACGAGGTCGCCCATGGCGGCGGCGTCGGCACCGAGGGCACGCTGTTGATGGCCTGGGAGAACCCCAAGGTCGGGATCGAGCTGGCGCGCGAAGGCTACGACGTCGTGATGACGCCCGGCCAGGCCTATTACCTCGACATGGCGCAGGCCGAGGCCTTCCAGGAGCCGGGAGCGAGCTGGGCCGGCACAGCTACGCCGGCGCACACCTACGCCTACGAGGCGGAAGGCGAATTCCCGGAAGAACTGAAGAACCGCATGAAGGGCGTGCAGGCCTGCATCTGGTCGGAGCATTTCCTCTCGCGCGGCTATTTCAATCGTCTCGTCTTCCCCCGCCTCCCCGCTATCGCTGAAGCGGCCTGGACGCCGAAGGCGCAAAAGGACTGGCTGCGGTTCGCCGCGATCGCCCCTCTGAGCCCGATTTTGTGAGTTTGAAGCCATGCGGATCGCCGTCGGTGGAATCCATACGGAGTGCAGCACCTACTCGCCTGTCCTGATGACGGTGGAGGACTTCCGGGTGCTGAGGGGAGCCGAACTCCTGAGGGCGGACTATTTCAGTTTCCTCGAGGCCGACGGCTTCGAGCATGTCCCGCTCCTCCATGCACGGGCCGTGCCCGGCGGCCCCGTTTCGCGTGCGGCCTACGACGCCTTCAAGACCGAGTTCCTCGAGCGGCTTCGCGCTGCGCTGCCGCTAGACGGCCTCTATCTTGCGATGCATGGAGCGATCAAGGTCGACGGCATGGACGATGCCGAAGGCGACTGGATTTCCGCCGCCCGCGCGGTTGTCGGCCCGAACTGCCCGATCGCAACGAGCTACGATCTCCACGGTAATGTCAGCCAGAAGATCATCGACCAGATCGACATCTTTGCCGGCTACCGCACCGCGCCGCACATCGATACGCGCGAGACGATGGTTCGGGCCTGGTCGATGCTGGTGCAGGCTCTGCGGACGGGAACGCGGCCAGGCGTCGCCTGGGCGCCCGCGCCGCTGCTGCTTCCGGGGGAGTGCACGTCCACGGAGGATGAACCTGCGAGCAGCCTTTACCGGCGCCTGCCGGACTTCGATCAGCGTCCCGGCATTCTCGATGCCAACCTGATGGTGGGCTACGTCTGGGCCGACGAGCGGCGGGCAACCGCTTGTTCGGTGGTGACCGGATCGGACAAGGCGACCGCCTCGAAGGTGGTGGAAGAAATCGCCGCAAGCTACTGGAACGAACGGGAGAATTTCCGCTTCGGTGCGGTTACGGGTCCACTCGAAGCGATGCTCGACATTGCCGAGGAGATGACAACGAGGCCCGTCATCCTCGCCGATTCCGGTGACAATCCCACGGGTGGCGGTGTCGGCGACCGCGCCGATGTATTGAGGGCTCTTCTAGCGCGCGGCTGGCGGGATGCACTGATTGCCGGCATCGCTGATCGGCCGGCGGTGGAGGCCTGTTTCATGGCCGGCGAAGGCGCGACGCTCGACTTGCGGCTCGGCGGCAGTCTCGATCCGTCGAGCCCTGTGGCGGAGGTCACGGCTATTGTCGTGCGGCTGGACGATCCGGGACCGATTGCCGAGCGCCAGGCCGTCGTGCGTGTCGGCGGGATCGAGGTGGTGCTGTCGGCCCGCCGGCGCCCGTATCACAACATCGAGGACTTCCGTCGCCTTGGCCTCGATCCGAGCAGCGTGCGCCTGCTCGTCGTCAAGTCCGGCTATCTTTCGCGGGAGCTTGCACCGATTGCCAATCCCAACCTGATGGCGCTCACCGATGGTGTCGTCAATCAGGACATCGAAAATCTCGCGAGCGAACGACGCCAGCGGCCGATCTTTCCGTTCGATCGCGATTTCGATTTCGAGCCGAGGGCGCGGTTCTCGGCCCGCTGGACCTGAGTGAAACCCGGCCTTCCTGCAACGATCGCCCGTGTCGGGGCGGCCTCCCACAAGTCTTCGCACTCCGCGGACCGGATCATGTCTTCCTCCTTGCTCTTTGCCATGCGTAACCCGGTTATCCGGACGAGCGTGCTTGCCATCTTCCTGTTCGGCTTTTCGGGTGCTGCGACCTCGCCCTACCAGTCGGTGGTCGGTATCACCGAGCTTGGCTTGAGCGACGGGTTCTATTCGGCGCTGATCTTCGTTGCGGCGCTGGTGAATGTCACCGTCAGCGTCACTGTTGGCATCGTTGCCGACCGCGTCGGCAATTACCGGACGCTGATGTTGGCGGTCATCCTTTCTGGCGCGATCGGCTACGGTCTGGTCTACGCGCTGCCGACAAAGACGAGTTTCGTTGTCGCCACGTTGGCATTGCTGCCGGTCTACGGCGCACTGAACTCGCTCCTGTTCGCCAATGTCCGCAGCGCCGCCAACGGCATGGGCGGCAAGGACGCGGCAGCGGTCAATTCCGGCGTGAGAGCCGCCATATCGCTCTCGTGGGTGCTGGTTCCGGGATTGGTCGGCTTCTTGCTCTCGGCGCGGGGCAGCATGCTGCCAGCCTATCTGCTGGCCAGCCTCGGCTGTATCGCCAATCTGCTGCTGGTCTTCTTCCTGCTGCCGGCCCGACGCGGCGCCGATCCTATCCTCAGCAAGCGGCTTTCCTATCTCGCGTCCCTTGCCGAAATCCTTTCGCCCCGCGTTCTTGCCCGACTTGTCGCCGTGGCGCTCATCTGCTCCACGCTGCATGTCAACGCGACCGTGCTGCCGTTGATTGTCACCGGTGCTGCCGGTGGCTCGGCCACCGATATCGGCATTGTCGTCGGTGTCGTGGCGCTGCTGGAGGTGATCTTCATCCTCGTCTGGGGACGGATCCAGTATCGCCTCAATCACGTCGACGCGCTTGCGCTCGGTACGGCAATCTACGTGGTCTACATGGCGCTGCTCGGCTTTTCGTCCCGGCCCTGGCATATTTATGCGTTGACACTGATCAGCGGCTTCGGTGCGGCGGCGCTGATCAGCATCCCGATCACCTATCTGCAAGACCTGATTGCCGATCGTCCGGGGCTTGGAAGCTCGTTGATCGCGGTGAACGTTTTTCTGGGCGGGGCACTCAGTGCGGCGCTTTTCGCGCTCGGCACCCGCATCAGCGACTATTCCGGAACGGCACTTCTTGGCGCACTTGCGGGGGTGGCGGGCGGCGCCTTGCTACTCTTCCTCGACGGCGCCCGCCGCAGGGCGGTTTCCATGCCGTAGCGAGGGACAGCGGGAGGCCGTGCGGGCCTCCCGCGTCTTTCGTCAGTTGCCGAGAATGCCGGGCAGACGCAGGCCCTTCTCCTTGGCGCAGTCGAGTGCAATGTCGTAACCCGCGTCGGCGTGGCGCATGACGCCGGTCGCCGGGTCGTTCCACAATACGCGTTCGATCCGCCGATCGGCGTCCTCGCTGCCGTCGCAGCAGATGACAACGCCCGAATGCTGCGAGAAGCCCATGCCGACGCCGCCGCCGTGGTGGAGCGAGACCCAGGTCGCGCCAGAGGCCGTGTTCAAGAGCGCATTCAGCAGCGGCCAGTCGGAAACGGCATCGGAACCGTCCTTCATCGCTTCCGTCTCGCGGTTCGGCGACGCGACTGAGCCGGAATCGAGGTGGTCGCGGCCGATGACGATCGGAGCGCTCAGCTCGCCTTTGCGAACCATTTCGTTGAAGGCCAGGCCGAGGCGGTGACGGTCGCCGAGGCCGACCCAGCAGATGCGTGCGGGCAGACCCTGATAGGCGATGCGCTCCTTGGCCATGTCCAGCCAGTTGTGGAGATGCTTGTTGTCCGGCAGCAGCTCCTTCACCTTGGCGTCGGTCTTGCGGATGTCCTCCGGGTCGCCCGACAGCGCCGCCCAGCGGAACGGGCCGATGCCGCGGCAGAAGAGCGGGCGGATATAGGCCGGCACGAAGCCCGGGAAGGCGAAGGCATTTTCGAGGCCTTCGTCCTTGGCCATCTGGCGGATGTTGTTGCCGTAGTCGAAGGTGGGGACGCCCATGTTCTGGAAGGCGATCATCGCCTCGACGTGCTCGCGCATCGATGCGCGTGCCGCTTTTTCGACAGCCTTCGGGTCGCTGACGCGCTTTTCCTTCCACTGGCCCATCGTCCAGCCCTTCGGCAGGTAGCCGTTGACCGGATCATGGGCGGAGGTCTGGTCGGTGACCATGTCGGGGCGAATGCCGCGGCGAACCATTTCGGGGAGAATTTCGGCGGTGTTGCCGAGCAGGCCGACGGACTTTGCTTCGCCCGCCTTGGTCCAGCGATCGATCATCTCCACGGCTTCGTCGAGCGTCTCGGCCTTGGCGTCGACATAGCGGGTGCGCAGGCGGAAATCGATCGAGTCCGGATTGCATTCGACGGCAAGGCAGCAGGCGCCGGCCATGACAGCGGCGAGCGGCTGTGCGCCGCCCATGCCGCCGAGGCCACCGGTCAGCACCCACTTGCCCTTGAGGTTGCCGCCGTAGTGCTGACGACCGGCCTCGACGAAGGTCTCGTAGGTTCCCTGGACGATGCCCTGCGAGCCGATATAGATCCACGAGCCGGCGGTCATCTGGCCGTACATGGCAAGACCCTTCTTATCCAGCTCGTTGAAATGGTCCCAGGTCGCCCAGTGCGGTACGAGGTTGGAATTGGCGATCAGCACGCGCGGGGCGTCCTTGTGAGTGCGGAAGACGCCGACCGGTTTGCCGGACTGGACGAGCAGCGTTTCGTCCTCGTTGAGATCCTTGAGCGTCGCGACGATGCGGTCGAAATCAGCCCAGGTGCGGGCGGCACGGCCGATGCCGCCATAGACGACGAGTTCGTGCGGGTTCTCGGCAACGTCCGGATCGAGATTGTTCATCAGCATGCGCAGCGGTGCCTCGGTCAGCCAGCTCTTGGCGCTGATCTCGGTACCACGCGGGCTGCGCATCTCGCGGATGTTGTGGCGCGGATTATTCACGTTCATGCCTCACTCCCTGTCAGTTTGAGGGCGAATGCCGTTGTTTCGATGCGTTTCAGGATGGCCTTGAGATGGGCGCGAAGGCGTTCGGCCTTGGCGGAATCCAGCGAGAACGGCGGCGCTTCGGTCGCCAGATGCGTGGACTGCGCAAGTTCCATCTGGATCGCGTGGACGCCCGTTGCCGGACGGCCGTAATGCCGAGTCGTCCAGCCGCCCTTGAAGCGGCCGTTCAGGATACTGGTGTAACCCTCTGCAGAAGCGGCGATTTCTTCCGTCGCCTTTTCTATTTCGGCGGCGCAGGTCTTGCCTATGTCCGTGCCGATATTGAAGTCGGGAAGCTTGCCTTCGAAGAGGAAGGGGATGTGCGAGCGGATCGAGTGGCAGTCGTAGAGCACCGCCACCCCATGGATCGCCTTGACGCGCTCGATCTCGGCGGCGAGCGCCGCGTGATAGGGAGCATGGAAATCGCGAAGCCTCATCGCAATGTCGGCTTCGGTCGGTGCCTCGCCATCCTTCCAGATCGACGCGCCGTCGAAGTCGGTCTCGGGCACGAGACCAGTTGTGTTCTGGCCGGGATAGAGGCTGACACCTTCCGGGTCGCGATTGGCGTCGATGACGTAGCGGTGGAAGGTCGCGCGCACGGTTGTGGCTTCCGGCAGAAGCCCTTCGTAGAGCTCGTGGATATGCCAGTCCGTGTCGGCGAGGAGGCGACCGTTGCTGTTGAGCCGCTCCCAGATCTGTGCGGGCACGTCGGTGCCCGTGTGGGGAAGGCCGAGGATGACGGGGGAGGTGCCTCGATGGACTTCGAAAACGGCCATGTCAGATGTCCAGCTTCGGAAGAATGCCATTGGAGACGGCGGCGTTGAGCGCGCCGGACGCGACGAGTTCGCCCGCCGCCTTGAGATCGTCGGCCATGTAGCGGTCCTCTTCGATCGTCGGCGACACGCGGCGTACGGCAGCCACTGCCTTCAGGAGTTCCGCACTGGTCGTGAGCGGCGCCCGGAGCTCGACGCCCTGGGCAGCCGTCAGCGCCTCGATGCCGATGATCGAGAACAGGTTGTCGGTCATCTGCAGCAGGCGCCGGGCACCGTGGCAGGCCATCGACACGTGGTCTTCCTGGTTGGCGGAGGTCGGCGTCGAGTCGACGGAAGCCGGGTGCGCGAGTTGCTTGTTTTCCGACATCAGCGCGGCCGAGGTGACCTCGGCAATCATCAGACCGGAGTTCAGCCCCGGCTTCTTGGCCAGGAACGCCGGCAGGCCGTAGCTGAGTGCCGGATCGACAAGAAGTGCGATGCGGCGCTGCGCGATCGCGCCGATCTCGCAAACCGCAAGCGCGATCTGGTCGGCGGCGAAGGCCACCGGTTCGGCGTGGAAATTGCCGCCCGAGACGACGGAGTTGTCCGAAAGCACCAGCGGATTGTCGGTGACGGCGTTGGCCTCGATGGTGAGCGATGCAGCGACGGAGCGCAAAAGATCGAGGCAGGCGCCGTCGACCTGCGGCTGGCAGCGGATGCAATAGGGATCCTGCACCCGTTCGTCGCCCTCGATGTGGCTCTGCCGGATCACGGATCCCTCGAGCAATTGGCGAAGGGCAGCGGCGGTGTCGATCTGGCCGCGATGGCCACGCAGGGTATGAATATCCGGATGGAAGGGTGCCGACGATCCCATCGCGGCATCGGTCGAGAGCGCCCCGGTGATGAGCGCCGCCTGTGCGGCGCGGTGGGCGCGGAAGAGACCGGCGAGCGCCAGCGCGGTGGACGCCTGCGTGCCGTTGATCAGGGCGAGGCCTTCCTTCGCGGCGAGCGTCACGGGCGAAAGCCCGGCCTTTTCCAATGCGGCTCCACCCGGCATGCGCGCGCCATCGAAGAAGGCTTCTCCGTGGCCCATCATCACGGCCGCCATGTGCGCAAGCGGCGCAAGGTCGCCCGATGCGCCGACCGAGCCCTTTTCCGGGATCATCGGGATCACGCCCCGTTCCTGCATCGCCTCGATCAGGCGGACGAGTTCGAGGCGAACGCCCGAGGCGCCTCGGCCGAGCGAGACGAGCTTCAGCGCCATGATCAGCCGGACGATGTTTTCCGGAAGAGGCGCACCGACGCCGCAGCAATGGGAGAGGATGAGGTTGCGCTGCAGCGTCGCCACGTCGGCGCTGTCGATCTTGATCGAGGCAAGTTTGCCGAAGCCGGTGTTGATGCCATAAACCGGGGCGTTGCCCGCGGCAATTTCGGCGATGCGCGCGGCGCCTTTGGCAATGGCGACGTCGAAGGCGGGATCGAGGCGGGCCGGTTCCCGGCTCCAGTAGATCGTCTCCAGATCCTTGAGCGGAACGGAGCCTGGCTTAAGTACGATGGTCATTGGCCGATTCTTTCGCCTCCAAAGATGCGCTGATGCAGCGGATTGAAGCCTATCCGATAGATAAGTTCGGCAGGCTCATCGATGTTCCAGATCGCGAGGTCCGCGGATTTGCCGACCTCGATCGTGCCGGTCTTGTCGAGGATTCCGAGCGCGCGCGCGGCTTCGCGCGTGACCCCCGCGAGGCACTCGTCGACGGTCAGCCGGAAGAGCGTCGCCGACATGTTCATGGTCAGAAGCAGCGACGTCAGCGGTGAGGTACCCGGGTTGCAATCCGTCGCAATGGCAATGCGCGTGCCGGCGGCACGTAGCGCGTCGACCGGCGGCAGTTGTTTTTCCCGAAGCGTAAAGAAGGCACCGGGCAGGAGCACTGCGACAGTGCCGGCCCTTGCCATAGCGGCCGCGCCTTCCGCGTCGAGATATTCGAGATGGTCGGCCGAAAGCGCGCCGTAGGAGGCGGCGAGCTTGGCGCCGCCGAGGTCCGAAAGCTGTTCGGCATGAAGCTTGACCGGCAGGCCAAGCTCCTTCGCGGCATCGAAGACCCGGCCGATCTCGGCGGGCGAAAAGGCGATGCCTTCGCAGAAGCCGTCGACTGCGTCGACGAGGCCCTCGGCGTGCGCGGCTTCTAGGCCCGGCAGCACGACGTCGGCAATATAGTCGCTATTGCGGCTCTTGTATTCGGGGGGCGTCGCGTGCGCGGCGAGATAGCTCGTGACGATGCGCACCGGACGCAGCTCTTGAAGCCGGCGCGCGGCGCGCAGCATCTTCAGCTCGGCCTCGATATTCAGGCCATAGCCGGACTTCACCTCGACCGTCGCGACCCCCTCACCAAGCAGCGTGTCGAGCCGCGGAAGTGCCGCTTCCACCAGTTCCTCGACCGACAGGGCATTGGTCGCCTTCACCGTCGAGGCGATGCCACCGCCGGCGCGCGCAATTTCCTCGTAGGTGGCGCCTTCGAGCCGAAGCTGGAATTCACGCGCGCGGTTGCCGCCATGGACGATATGGGTGTGGCAATCGATCAGCGCCGGCGTCATCCAACGGCCTTCACAATCGATTGTCTCGTCGGCTTGGGCAAGGTCCTGGGGCAGGTGTTCTTCTGCGCCGACATAGACGATCCGGTCGCCGCGGGCGGCGACGGCGCCTTTCTCGATGATGCCGAGCGGCCCGATATCCTCGCGAAGCGTTGCCAGGCGCGCATTGCGCCAGAGGCTGGTTATGCTTGAACTCGCGTTCCTGTTTACGTCCATAAGTTCCGCCCTTCTCTTGCGATAATGTATATACATAATAATGCCGGTGGCAAGCGAAAATTCGCGGCGTTGCGACACGAACGTGCCGGATCAGCTTGATGACAGAGAAGATAGGGTGATCTTGCCGCATGGAAGGTTCCGGCGGCAGACCTAGAGCAATTCCAGGAAAAGTGTGTGACGGTTTTCCGTCCGGAATTGCGTGGTTTCAAAGAGTTAGATCATTTCACCGTTTCAATGAAACAATGAAATGATCTAGGCCGTCAGATGGGGGCAGAGTTGTCGCCGAGAGCGGCGCGATATGTTGCTGATCGGTTGGGCTGTGCCGTCGAGAGAGCGGCGACATGGCGGCCGCGACCTTATTTGAATATGTCGAACAGCGCAGCAGGGTAGATCGCTCGGTAGTGTCGCAGCGAGCCGGCACGGCCTCCGGATCGAAAGCGTTCAAGTGTTGTGCGCTTACCGACACGGAGGTGAGCGCGCCGACGAGCTTGGCCGGAATGTGTTGGATCCGCTCAGCGATCCCACTGAGATCGCGTCGCCGACCACGTTTGAGTCGGCCGGCGCGAAAGCATGCATGTCCCGCGCCGGCTCAATTGCGGTTGTACCTATTCCGCCAGGCCGACTGCGAAGCGCCGCCGGTAGGAGCGCAGCCCCGCGTAGAGCACGGCGAGCGCGGCCACCGGAAACAGCGCGGCGAAGAAGCCGAGATTGGCTGCGGCCGTGTTTTCCAGCACGCGCCCGCCGATCGCTGTGCCGCTGGCGATGCCGAGATAGATCGCCGAGGCGTTGAGCGACAGCGTCAGATGCGCCACCTCCGGCGCGAAGCCGACGATGCGACTGGCCTGTGCCGGCGGGAACGCCCAGCCGATGATGCCCCACGGCACCATGATGCCGATCAGCAGCAGGCCGGCGAGGTGGCGCGGCAGGAGATGCAGCCCGAAGGCAATCACCAGCGACACTATCAGCGCGGACATCAGCGAAAGCGCCACCATGCGCGTCGCGCCGACTTGGTCGGCCAAGTAGCCACTGGAAAGATTGCCGATCACCGCGCCCACGCCGAAAGCAAGGAGCAGGCCGGGCAACGCCATTTTCGAAAGCCCGGCACCGTCGATCGCCAGCGGTGCGAGATAGGAGATGATCACGAAGGCGCCCGCAAGATAAAGAAAGGTCACCATCAGCGACGAGGCCACGCCCGGGCGAGCGATGGCGCTGAAGCGCTCGGAAAGCGTCAGCTTGGTTCCGCTGAGGCCCCGCGGCAGGCGCAACCACAGCACGGTGGCGCAGGCGAGTCCGAGCAGGGCAACCGCCGCGAACGTGCCGCGCCAGCCCCAGAAGGCCGCGATCAGCGCCCCGAGGGGTGCGCCCAGAGCCACGGCGAACGTGGTGCCGCCCACTACGATCGAGATTGCCAGCGCGCGGTGCTCCGACCCGGCGAGCGAAACCGCTGTTGCCTGGGCGGTGGCAGCAAACAGCCCACTCGCCATTCCCATGACAATCTGGGCAAGCAGCAGCGTCGTGAACGAGACGCTTGTCGCCGCGATGCCGTTGCCGACCACGAAGGTAAGCATGGCAGCCACAAGCAGCCGCCGCCTGTCAGCCGCCCCCGCCATCGCCGAGAGCAGCGGCGCGCCGATGGCGTAGGAAAGCGAGAACACAGTAATCAGGTGCCCCGCATGTGGGATGGTCGTGTGGGTGTCGGCCGCGATCGATGGCAAAAGGCTCGAAAAAACGAAGCCGACCGTGCTCATCGTGAAGGAGCCGACAGCGAGCCAGATGAGGCGCTTGTCCATGGGAGATCCTTTATTCAAAATATACTGAACTATTGAACATGACTGGTCGCCATGTCAATATACGCGTTCCACCGCCCCGGTATAAGGGACGGGACGGCCGGCCGCGTTGAACTGGAGTGCCGGCGCAGCTATGTTCGAACCATGACCCTGCCTCATCCCACCGCCGATCAGATCACCCTATCCAACGTGCTCTCCTCCCTCGGCGACCCGACACGCCTGGCGATCGTCGCTTATCTCGCCCGCCGCGACGGACGCCCGACCATGTGCCTGAACTTCACGGAGTTCGGCTCCAAGACCAATATCAGCTACCATCTCGCCAAATTGCGCGAGGCCGGCATTACCCGCACGGAGGTCTCCGGCACCAGCCGACTGATCACGCTGCGGAGCGACGACCTCGATAGTCGCTTTCCGGGCCTGCTCGATTCCGTCATCGCCGCCGCGGTGGACCTTCCCATGGTGAAGAAGATCGAGGAAGTGGCGGAAGAGGCGCTGGCGCAAGGCGACCCGCGATAGCAAAGGTCCGCGCCGGGGCATCGATCGTATTGGTCCCGACAAGCTGTAGGGGGCAAAGCCTGTTGCCTGCCACGGGCGCAGTGCAAAAAAAAGGCCCCGGACTATTAGACCCGGGGCTATCGAGAACGTTCGCGATCCTTCGTTCTTGCTCAGGCCAGATGATGCAACGCCGCGCAATGCCGCTCGACGAGCGCAACGAAGCGCTGCCCGGCGACATCGAGCCGGCCGCTATTGTCGATCACCGTCACGTCGGGTCCGCCGGCGACGATGTCGGGCGTCTGCCGCGTGAGCCGGCGCAACACGTCCTCTTCGCTCTCGCGCCCGCGTTCGGCCAGGCGCTTCGCCAGCACCGCCGGGTCCGCGGTCACGAGCGCGACGGCGATGGTGCCGAAGGCCGCGCGAATTGCGGGAAGGGCGGCGCGGCTGCCGTTGACGATCGCCGTCATGCCGCTTGAGACCCTGTCGGCGATCTCGATTGGAACGCCGTAGCTCAAGCCATGGGCCTGCCACGAAACGGCAAAAGCGCCGTTTCGCCTCATGTCCTCGAATTCCGGAGTCGAGACGCTTTCATGCACTTCACTGCCGGCATCCGATGGACGCGTGATCACGCGCCGCACGAAGAGGATGTCCGGGCGATGCGCGAAATGGTGCGCGGCGAAGCCCATGACGCTGTCCTTGCCTGCCCCGCTTGGGCCGACGACGACGATGAGCGCTCCACGTCCCTGTCCGACCTCCGTCATGCGACACGCCGTCCTTCGCGCCAGACGGAGCGAACAACTGGAATGCCCTCACGGCGATGGACGCGCGCGATATCGGCGCGCAGTCCGACAGCAATCCGGCCGCGATCGTCGAGACCGACGGTGCGCGCCGGCGTCGCTGTTACCATGGCGATCGCCTGCGGCAGATCGATCGCCTCGACCTCGTCAGCCAGAACGAACGGCGCATGGATGAGGCTGAAAGGCACATAATCGGAGGAAAGCACATCGAGAACACCACGCTCGGCGAGATCGCGGGCGGCGATGTTGCCGGAATGAGACTTGCCGCGCACGATATTGGGCGCGCCCATCAGAACGCTCAGGCCGGCGCGATGCGAGGCTTCGGCTGCCTCGAAGCTCGTCGGGAATTCCGCCAAGCGGATGCCGTAGCCGATCGATTCCTCGACATGCGCCACCGTCGCGTCGTCATGGCTGGCAATGGTGATGCCGCGTTCGGCGCACGCCTTCGCCAGCGCCGTACGATGTGGCGCGGCGTACCGGGCGGAAAGCGCCTGCTGGCGCTCGACGAACTCGGTGAAGGCCTCGTCCGAAAGGCCGCGCTTCGTCTTGTAGTAGAGCGTGTACTGATCCATCGTCTGGAACTGACGCTGTCCCGGCGCGTGGTCCATCAGCGAGACGAGCCGAACTTGCGGGTCTTGTTGAAAGTCCTCGTAATGCTCGAGGACGTCGGAGGTCGAAACTTCGCAACGCAGATGGATGAGGTGGTCGGCGCGCAAGCGGCCTTCCTCCTTAGCCTGTGCCAGGGCGTCGGCCATGCTGCGCATCTCGCCCTTCTGGAAGCCGCCATCCTCGTCCGAACCCAGACGCAGGCAGTCGAAGACCGTGGTGATGCCGGAGGTGACGACCTGGGCGTCATGGGCCTGGATCGCCGCGATCTTCAGCCAGCGCACGCCCGGGCGCGGCGAGTAGTGCGCCTCCAGATGATCGGTGTGGAGTTCGATCAGGCCGGGCAGTAGGTAGTCGCCGTCAAAATCTTCGCCCGCGCTGCTTGCCCCTTCCGAAATGTCGGCGATGCGACCGTCACGGATGAGGACGGAACCGTTGACGATCCTGTCCTCGAGAACGATGCGGGCGTTGCTCAAAACCTGTTCTTTGCTCATCTCATGCGATCTTTCGTTGGGACGCGCCGCCAAGCGGCAGTAGGGAATGAACCGTAAACGGCGCGCCGCGATGGGGCTCGACGAAAAGTGCCACGGTCGAAACGTCGAGCGGCTTGCCGATGAACTCCTCGAATGCGGCGGTGAGCGTCTCGCGCATCACTCCTTCCGTCTCCGTCGGCACCGGTCCCGTCAGCGTCAAGTGGAACTGAAATTCCTCAAAGACGTAAGGGTAACCCCACGTCGTAAGATATTCCCGCTGACGCAGCGTGAGCTTCTCCGGATTGCGGCGACCGACATCGGCGTCCGATAGCGGCGCCCGGAACGGCTCGAAACGGCGAACGGCCTGTTCCGCCAGGTTTTGAAGAGGCTGGCAGTCTTCGGCTGCGACCAGCGCGAAAAAGGGACCGATCTGGTGAAGCACGATCCGCGGCACGTCGAAGGGTTCGATCTCCGCCGCAAACTCGTCGAAGGCCGCGAGCAGATCCGCTTCGCCCTTGCCTTCTGCGAGCTCGAACGGCGCCTTCAACGTTCCGTGAAAGCCGTATCGGCGCGGATCTGCCGTCAACGCCATCTGATTTTCGCGCCCGAGCGCCGGGACTTCCGGCCAGCTGAGTGCTCCGTCGACAAAGGCGTCGCGGCCAAGCCAACGGGCTGCGGTCTGCGTCAGCCGGTCATCGGCCGGCGGCGCGAAATAGATTGCATAACGCACGGGTCTCACTTTCTGTATCGACCGGCCCGCCGTCCGGCGGGTCGATGTTCGCGGGGTGCGATGCGCAGCTAGCCGATTTGCATGACAACATCATGATGACTTCGGTGCGAAACGCAATTCGGGGCGGAGCGGCCGAGGAAAAGTGTGTGCGGCTTCCGCCCGCCTCCCGCTCTGATTCTAATGCGTCTTGCGTCCCATCAGCCGCGAGCGGCACGCGTTTGAGATGCTGTCGAAAATGAAGACAACTATCAAGATCAGAAGCACCATGTAGGCGACATTTTCCCAATCGGAGTTGGTGCGCATCGCCTCCCACAATTTGAGCCCGATGCCGCCGGCGCCGACGGCGCCGATGATCGTCGCCGAGCGGGTGTTCGATTCCCAGAAATAGAGTGCCTGGCTGGCAAAGACCGGGAGGACCTGCGGCAGCACGCCGAAGCGCTGTACCGCGATCGGCGTCGCGCCGACCGATTTCACGCCCTCGCGCTGCTTGTCGTCGATGTTTTCGAGCGCCTCGGAATAGAGCTTGCCGAGCGTGCCGGTGTCGGTGAAGAAGATCGCCGAGATGCCGGCAAGCGGGCCGGGGCCGAAGGCGCGCGTGAAGAACAGCGCCCAGATGAACATGTCCACCGACCTCAAGAAATCGAAGAAGCGCTTGGCGAGTTGGTTGGCAAGAAAGTTCGGCGTGACGTTGCGCGCGGCGAGGAAGCAGAGCGGAAAGGCGATCAGCGATGCGAACAGCGTGCCGACGAAAGCCATGACGACCGTCTGCAACAGTTTGGTCCAGACGTCGAGATGCTGCCACTCCGCATTGTAGAGAATGTTGTTCCAAGCAAGCGAAAGGTTGGAGCGTGCCGGATCGATCCGTTCGCCGGCGACGATCAGCGAGGCCACTTCGCCATAGGGCTTTCCGAAGAACGGCGAGTTGGTGTCGAAGAGGAAGTTCGCCCAGCCGAAGAAGCGATTGCGGATCGAGACCTCGTCGCCTTCGACCTCCGCCCAGCCGGTGAGGCCGAAGGAGAGCGTGATCTTTTCTCCCGGCCGCTTCTGCATGGCCCAGCGGGGCAGCGGACCCTGCGGCGTTACCGTATCGGCGCCGTCCACGGTCATTATCAGCGTCTCGCCGCGGTGCGTCGCCTTTACCACGCCGCTGGCAGCCTCGATGCTCGTCGACCGATCGAAGGCAATCAGTGCGCGCGTGACGACCTCTTCGCTACGGGTCTCGATGCGGTCCGGTGCCTGGGCCGTTTGGGCATCGCCGAGCGCCGCATTCGGCGCCATGAAGTTGAAGGACGAACTTCCCTTCGGCTTCGACGCCTGTGCAGCGGCCGGCGCCTCTATCGTTCGGGTTACGGTCTTCTTCTCGAGCGTGATCCAATCGGGGTTGGGATTGGGGCCGAGCGGCGAATTGCGCGCGTAGGAGACTGCCATCGTGCCGTCGGCCGCAATCGCGATCTCGGGTCGGACCTCATAGGAGACCCAGTCGGCGAGATAGGTGCCGGCGATACCCCAATTGGCGTTGGCAAGCACATGGCCGATCGAAAAGAACCACCAGCTGAAAACCAGGTAGAGCACCACGCCGATACCGATCAGTGCTGTTTTCAACCTCTTTGTTGAAGAGGACTGCAACAGGTGCGGATGGCGCGCGGCGATCGCTTCCATTTCAAGGAGGCTCGGCTTGGTCGAGGCGGTCATGATGTGCTCCTACTGGGCAAGCTGGAAGGCCTGATCGCCGACAAGGCGGCGGCGGAGCCATGCGGAAAATTGATCAACGGCGAAGATTGTCGTGAACAGCAGAATCACGATCGCGAGCGTCTTTGCCTCGTGACCCTGGCCGATCGCCAGGCGCAGCAATTCGCCGATACCGCCGCCGCCGACGGCGCCGATGATCGTCGAGGCGCGCACATTGATCTCGAGGCGAAGCAGGAAGTAACTGGTGAAGTTCGGAAGAACCTGCGGAACGATACCGAACCAGACACGCTCGATCCAGTTGGCGCCGACGGCGCGCAAACCCTCTTCGGGCTTCATGTCGGCATTCTCGACGACCTCGAAGAACAACTTGCCAAGCGCACCGACCGTGTGGATCGACACCGCCGCAATCGCGGGAATGGGGCCAAGCGAGAGGATCGCCAGGAAGAAACCGGCAATGACCACTTCGGGAAAGGCGCGCAGGATCTCCATCAGGCGGCGCACCGGGCCCCTGATCCAGGGGTTGGGCATGAGATTGCGCGCGGCAAGAAACGAAAGGATGAAGCCGAAGAAGACGCCGACCACCGTCGAAAAGATGGCGATGTTCACCGTCTCCAGCATCTTGTGAAAATATTCCGGTACGTAGAGGCTGTCGGTGAGGTAAAGCCGGCCGTCAGGATAGTTGTACTTGAAGCTGCCGTCGTCATAGGGCGAGGGCAGGTCGAACATGGCACGCACGATCTCCATGGCGTCGCGCGGGAGCAGATCGCCGACGAAATCGAAGAAATGCGGCAGGCGGTCGAAAAACTTGCCGGCATTCGAGTCGTTGGCGAACCAGAGCGAGGCGAACAGCGTCAGAACGAGGAGCGCCAGACCAAGGAAGGTGTAAAGGCGGCGGCGGGCATTGAGCTCCTGCCAGTGACGCTCCACCAGAGCGCCGCTCTCGCTCAGCTGTCGGGAAAGCACGGAAGTGGCCATGGGGTTTCCGGCACGCGCCGGCCTTCTTGAGAAATGGATGCCGATGGCAATCCGGATAATCAAACGCTGGCCGCTACTGCATGATTCCTAAATCGAACTCGATCTAAGGATAAAATCATGCAGCAACTCAAACCGTTGCAGCGCCGCTGTGCGGCGCTGCAACATGGCCAGCGTGTATCTGATGCCCTGGCGATCAGCCGCCGATCGTTGCCTTGCGAGCGTCGATGATCGGCTTGTAGAAATCGGCATTAACTTCGGTGAAGCCGGAGAAGTCGCCGCCTTGGATGGCCGAGAAGCAGGCGGCGTCGGTCTTCGGCAGGTCCATCATGAACTGCTTGAACTTCGCCTTCATGTCGTCGTTCATCGAAGTGCGCACGACGATCGGGCCGTTCGGGATCAGCGGCGACTTCCAGAGCTCGACGAGGTCGTTCATGTCGACGACACCCTTGTCGACCATCTTGCGCAGGTTGCCCGAAGTGTAGCCGTCCTTGAATTCGCCGATGCCCGAACCGAAGGTCGTGCCGGCATCGAACGTGCCCTTGACGACTTCGAGCACCAGGTTCTCGTGGCCGCCGCCGAAGCCGGTTTCACCGAAGAATTCCTTGACCGGCGCGCCGATGGCTTCCGGGAGCGTGACGAGGGGGACGAGGTAGCCGGAGGTCGAATCCGGATCGGCGAAGCCGAGCTTCTTGCCCTTGAGGTCTTCGAGCTTGCTGATGCCGGAGTCCTTGCGGGCAACCATGATCGAGTGGTAGCCCGTGGAGCCGTCGGTCTGTACCGTCGTCAGGATCGGCTCGACCGCGTCTGCCTTGGCGAGGTAGATCTTGGCATAGCCGGAGGCGCCGAGCTCGGCGTAGTCGAGCGTACCGCCGAGCAGGCCCTGGATGACGCCGTCATAGTCGGCGGCCGGGAACAGCGAGACCTTTTCGACGCCGATTGCGGCCGGGAGCTTGTCGACCAGGCACTGGAAATTACGCAGGCGGTCGGCTTCGTTCTCGCCGCCAAGGATGCCGATGCGGAATTCCTTGAGGTCTTCGGCCTGAGCCTGACCGACGAGGGCGAAGAGCGCAACGGCGCCCAAAAGAGCTTTCTTCAACATGAGGTTCGTCTCCCGTTTATCCGGCCGCGCCGGATCGATATCGGTTGCAAAGAGGTGCCCTTGACGCGGGCGCTCGATCGTGGCGGGTCGTCAGAGACCAGCCAATGCCAGCGGCTTGAGGCCAGCCGATGCGGTGTTTTCCTGCGGGAGTGCCGCGGGGATATTGATGCTTGTCGAGGTCATCGATTCTTCGATTGCGGTGTCTGCGCCGTAAATTTCGGCGACGGCTGCGGCGGTCAGATCCTTCGGTTGCCCGTCGAACACGACGCGCCCATGCGCCATGCCGATGATCCGTTCGCAATAGCTCCGTGCGGTGTCGAGCGTGTGCAGGTTGGTTATGACGGTGATTCCGTCGCGCTCGTTGATGTCGCGCAGCGCATCCATGACGATCTTGGCGTTGAGCGGGTCGAGCGAGGCGATCGGCTCATCGGCGAGCAGCACCTTCGGCTGCTGCATCAGCGCGCGGGCGATCGCGACGCGCTGCTGCTGACCGCCAGAAAGCGTGCCTGCTGGCTGCAACGCCGTCTGCTCGATGCCGAGGCGCTCGAGCGCGCCGATCGCCATGATCCGCTCTTCGCGTGTGAACATGTTGAGGATGCTGAGCGCCGTCGAGCGGTGGTTGAGGCGGCCGAGCAGGACATTGGTCAAGACGTCGAGCCGCGGCACGAGGTTGAACTGCTGGAAGATCATCGCGCAATCGCGCTGCCAGTTTCGGAGCGCCGCACCGCGGAGCGAGGATACTTCCGTGCCGCCGAATTCGATCGAGCCGGACGAGAGATCGACCAACCGGTTGACCATGCGCAGCAGCGTCGACTTGCCGGCACCCGAGCGGCCGATGATGCCGACCATCTGACCCTGCGGGATGTCGAAGGTAACCGAGCTGACGGCTGTTTTCGTGCCGAACCGGCGGGTTACATTCTTCAACTGAAACATTGGCAGCAGTTCCTTTTTAGGGGGACCGGTCATCGGTATGACACCTGCCATAGCGGCGCTAGATGAACGCCAAATGTCAGTTTCTTATCGTTTCTGTAACAGTTCACAGCCGCGAGCGGGCGTGGCCCTTCAGCGGAAGATGTGAGTGGCTTGGCGGCGGCATGGCCGCGACCGACTGACCTTCGGCGGGCGTCTCCCTGCGCTGGAGAGGGGAGCGACCTTGCCCGCAATCAGGCGCCAACGATTCGTCGGCCGATGGCGGGCAGCGAATCGAAGCGCGTCGAAGTTTCGGGACGAAGGAGTGCCAGGCGATCGCCGGCCCGACTTGGGCGCAGGCTTCACCGCGTCCCACGCCGAGATCGCTGCAGCAGCTGCAAATCATCGTTCTTGCCAGCGTACCGTCGCGTTTTCAGGGGCGCTTTTTCTGCCGTCAAATCTGGCTCTCCAGCTTCATGCAGGGTGCCTTGGTTAACCATTTGTTAACCGCGATTCACGTAAATCTTGGCAACCAAAAATTAACGTAGATGACCAAAGTGCTAACAGATACTCGCTCGATCCGTATCAAGGGCCGCTCATTCCTGGCGCTCGTGCTTTCTCCGGAACTGCCTCTCGATGGATGGCTTACCCGGCTCGACGACTTAGCCTCGCGTTCAGCGGGGTTTTTCCTGGGAAGGCCGGTTGTCCTCGATGTGGAAGACATCGAGTTCGATCGAACGCAGCTGAAGGCGCTGATCGGCGAGCTCGCGAAACGCAACGTGCGGATCATGGGCATCGAAGGTGGACGCCCCTCACTGTTCGAGCCGGGCATGCCGCCGGCCATGAAGGGTGGCCGGCCCGCCCCCGATTTCGAGGTTCCGTCAGCCGATTTGACCGCGGAGCCGGCGAAATCCGGCCACGGCAAGCCGGCAGAACCTGTCGTTCGTGCCGAGGCGCAGGTGGTCAGGGCAATGCCTTCGATCATCATCAAGGAGCCCGTCCGTTCCGGGCAATCGGTGATCTTTCCCGAAGGCGATGTCACCGTCGTCGGGTCGGTTGCCTCGGGCGCGGAAATCATCGCGGGTGGTTCGGTTCACATCTACGGAACGCTGCGGGGACGAGCGCTGGCGGGATCCGTGGGTAATGCCTCGGCGCGCATCTTCTGCCGTAAGCTTGAAGCAGAATTGCTGGCAATCGACGGTGTCTACAAGACGGCCGACGACATGGCGCCACACCTTCGCGGGCAAGCGGTGCAGCTTTGGCTCGAAGGAGATTCAATCATGGCAGAGAGACTTAACTGAGCCGGCTGCCGGCCGGGAAACAGGAGTGCAAGATGGCGAAAGTAATCGTGGTTACATCGGGTAAGGGCGGCGTCGGCAAGACGACGTCTACCGCCGCACTCGGTGCGGCATTGGCGCAGAGGAACGAGAAGACCGTAGTCGTCGATTTCGACGTCGGCCTGCGCAATCTCGATCTCGTCATGGGCGCGGAGCGGCGAGTCGTTTATGACCTGGTCAATGTCATACAAGGCGACGCCAAGCTGCCGCAGGCGCTGATCCGCGACAAGCGGCTCGAAACGCTGTTCCTGCTGCCGGCGTCGCAGACGCGCGACAAGGATAGCCTGACAGCCGAGGGCGTCGAAAAGGTGATGGCCGAGTTGAAGAAGCACTTCGACTGGATCATCTGCGACAGCCCGGCCGGCATCGAACGCGGTGCCACGCTCGCCATGCGCCATGCCGACGTTGCCGTCATCGTCACCAACCCGGAAGTCTCGTCGGTTCGCGACTCGGATCGCATCATCGGCCTTCTCGACTCCAAGACGGAGAGAGCGGAACGCGGCGAGCGGGTCGAAAAGCATCTGCTGCTGACCCGTTACGACGCCAACCGCGCAGAGCGCGGCGACATGCTGAAGGTCGATGACGTGCTCGAGATCCTCTCGATCCCGCTGCTCGGTATCGTTCCCGAAAGCATGGATGTGCTGCGCGCTTCCAACATCGGCGCACCGGTCACGATCGCCGACAGCCGCAGCGCACCGGCGCTCGCCTACCTTGATGCCGCACGGCGGCTTGCCGGCGAAACGGTTCCGATCACCATTCCAGGTGAGAAGCGCGGCGGCCTGTTCGGAAAGATATTCGGGCGGAGGGCAGCATGAGTATTTTCAGCTTTTTCAGCAAGCAGACTTCCGCGCCGACAGCGCGCGAACGCCTCCAGGTCCTGCTCGCACATGAGCGCGCCTCGGTCGGTCACTCGGACCTGGTAGCGCAACTGCGGGAGGAAATCCTCGCGGTTATCGCCAAGCACGTTCAGGTCGACCGTGACAAAGTGAACGTGAAGATGGACCGCGGCGAACATGTCTCGACTCTCGAGGTCGATATCGAGATCCCGCTCGACGCAAGCGTGCGGGCAGCCTGAGAGAGGAAGGCCTGCAAGGCCAAGGATAGTCTCGGCCGCGAGGGAGCGGCCGGGACACACCCGTCGAGGCTGCCTCGCCGTCGCGCAGCTTGTCGACGAACTGGGGATCGTTGGAGAGCTTGAACTGCCGCCAGCGATGGGGCGCCAGGCCGTGCGCCTTCCAGATGCGTCTGACCGCGCTGGCGCTGATGCCGGCAGTCTGCGCCATCATGTCGGAGGTCCAGTGTGTGGTCTCGCCCGGCGGGTCCGTCAACGTCTGCGCCACCACGCGTACGGCCACTTGGGCGCCGAGCGGGGGAATGCGCGATGGCCGCGTCTTGTCGCGCAACAGTCCTTCGAAGCCTGCCGCGGCGAAGCGCTCCTGCCAGCGCCACACGCAGGTCTTGGACTTGCCGGTCTGCCGCATGATCTCGACGGTACCGGCGCCGTCAGCGCTCAGCAGGATGATCTCGGCGCGCCAGACGTGCTTCTGCGGCGTATTGCGATCTTTGACGACAGCCATCAGTCGCTGGCGATCGGTCGGCGAAACGGTGAAGGATATTCCTGTACGCATGCACCAGACTCGCATGCGCTTTCGCCAAAGCGAATCCCACACCGAGCTCTTATGTTAGGCTATATTAGGCCGATACCAGGTAGCCTTTTGAGTGACGCTAAGAGAGATCTTATGGGACTGACGCCTCGATCAATTGCGTTGCTTTTCTCGTTAAATGTGCCGGGAGACATGAGGACACGATGAGAAGCGCAACAAAACTGGCCGCGTCCGCACCAGACTATCCGGGCAAGCCGGTGCGCATAATTGAGCCGTTTGGAGCGGGCGGCGGGCCCGATCTGTTGGCCCGTGCCCTGGCCCCGAAGCTCTCTGAGCTGTGGGGCCAACCGGTGACAGTAGAGAACATCCCCGGTGCGGGAGCCACTGCGGGCCCTGCACAGGTCGCGAAGTCACCCGCCGACGGCCGCACGCTGCTGATAAACACCAACGCTCAGGCATACAGTGCGGGACTCTCGAAGGACCTCCCGTATGACCCGTTGAAGGATTTCATTCCGGTCATTCCGCTTACAAGGCAAGCTTACGTACTCGTCGCAGGCAAGGCGCCTGGTGTCACTACGGTCGGCGAGCTCATTGCGGCGGCAAAGGCGAGGCCAGGTGAGCTCAAGTTCGGATCGACCGGCATAGGCACCGGCACACATGTTGGAGTCGAGAAATTCAATCAAGCGGCGGGGATCAAGGCGCTGCATGTGCTCCCCTCACCGAACGATTCGAACGCCGATACGATCGTCAACGCGATAGCGGGGCGCTTCAACTACTATTTGGTGCCAATCTCTCTTGTCCTGCCCCACATTCGCGACGGCACACTCGTTGCGCTGGGCGTCAGTACCGCGCGGCGCTCAACCTTGCTCCCGCAGGTACCGACGATCGCGGAGGCAGGCGTCGTCGGGTTCAACTTCCCGATCTGGTATGGAATGTGGGTGCCGGCTGGCACGCCGAGCGGCGTGGTTGACAAGCTCGCGAATGACGTTGGCCGCGTACTCGCCGGAGCGGATCTGCCCGAATGGATCGCCAGACACGGGGGCGAGCCAATGAGCATGACGCAGCCCGAGTTCGCGCGCTTCGTTGAGAGCGAGAGTGAAGCTACGGCGCGACTCATGGAAGCCGCCAGTGTTAAGTCCTAATAGCCGACCGTCTGATGAGCTGTCCGCGCAATTCACGAAATGAAGGATATTCCTGTGCGCGTGCACCAGACTCGGATGCGCTTTCGCCAAAAGGAATCCAAAGCCGGACTCTTATGTTAGGCCGATACCACTAGCATGTGTTTGTATTGCAAGCTTGTAGAATAAAGTCGTGATCTCTTGGCTGGTCGTCACGGTTGCTGCAGCAAAAGGGCCTGCACCAGCTGGAATTCGTTCTTGCCCGATTTCGCGGCAATGTCGGCCAAGGCCATGTCAGGAGCCGCTGCCGCGAACCCACGCGCCCTGAGTGTTTCGACCAGCCTTTCGCTCGTCTGACCCAGAAGCGGTGCGATCTTGTCGGCGGTGTTGGCGATGATTTGCCGGCTGAAGGCGATCTGCGGCGGCCCGCCGATGCGGCCCTCACCGCTCGGCCAGGCCAAGGCAACGGCTGCTCCTGTCGAGACGAGCAGCGCAAGCGTCATCGGAAGACGTCCGAGGTAGTGCGTCATCGACCGCCAGTTCTTCCAGACATGCAGAGCGAACGGCAGGATGAGCACAATGCTCAGCCACTCATGCATCTCGTTGAAGACGCCGTTGCCGACATGGAAGAACAGCGCGATTCCCGAAATGAGCGAAACGAGAAACAGGCCTGTGATGAACGGTGTCGCATATCACTGCAGGATGACTTTCACGGTGCACCTCTGATTTCTGTTGCCCTGCGACGAACATTAGCGCGTCCAAGCGCTGAAGGCGCAGTTAAATATTTGTAATTATTGACGTAAATCAATCGCTCTCTTGATTTCGAGCGGCGGGTTTCTGCTCGCAAGCAGACGCATGCGCGTTCGTCGGGGCGCACAAGGAACCTCAGAGGCGCCCCATTTCGTAGTCCTGGCAGGACTCGCCGAATTGCGCCATTGCCTCCTCCAGATAGTCTGCCAACAGCGGTATGCCGAGCAGATAGGCGGCCGTTCGCTTGTTGTGTGCATCGGCCGCCTGGGCACGAATGTCGTCCCAGTCTTCCAGTTTGCCGTCGCCCCGGCCGAGCCAGCTCAAAGCGACGAGATCGATCTGCTCGTCTTCATTGAGCGCCCAGATCGCGCTCGCAAGTTCAGCCTCGACGGGATCGTCCGGTTGATCCTCGAGCACCGAGGCCATGTTGTCGTCGGATGCGTTGGATGCCGGGTCGGGGTCCGTGACGGCAACCTTGACGTCGAATTCCCTGGCCTTGACTATGAAAAAGCAGACCTTTTCGGGTGAAATCGACAGGTCCCAAGCTTCGCTCATTGGTGCAACCTCCAATTGGCGTCGTCTGTAACGATCTGCATCCGGAGGGGTGGATGCCCCATCCGAGAAGTATCGTTCGGTGTCTGATACGGGCAACTTTACCAGATCCTTCCCGATCTTGGTGCGTGTTGCCGTCTTCCCTTCGGCATCGATCCTTCGATCCGCTCTGCGCGGTCGGCCAAGCGCTGCGGGTTGCTGTCAGCCTCGACGGCGGGGCGCTCAGCGGGCCATCAAGATGGGGATCGCAGCATCATCGAGCATTGACTTCGTGACGCCACCGAAGATCAGCTCGCGCACTCGCGAATGTCCGTATGCTCCCATGACGATCATGTCGGCGGAAATGTCGACGGCATGCTGCTGGAGCACGCTCGCGACAGGACGGCCCGCGCTCGGCAATTGGTCGACCGTCACGTTGACGCCGTGGCGAGCGAGATAGGCAGCGACATCGGCGCCAGGCTCCTCGCCGCTCTCTCCACGAGCGGCCTCCGGATCAACCAAGGTCACGTGGACCGAGGCCGCCTTCGCCATGAGTTCGAGAGCTTCGCGCGCCGCATGTGCAGCTTCCGCGCGCGAGTCCCAGGCGAGCAGGACCGTCTTCGGCCCAAGACTCGGCTTGCTGTCGGTCGGGATGAGCATGATCGGGCGCATTGCCTGAAAGAGGCTGCCGTTGATCACCTGCCGCTTCAGGTCCGCTTGGCTCAGAACGCTTGGCCCGATCAAGACCAGATCGGCGTAGAGCGCGCGGTCGCCGATGTCGCGATCTGCCGTCCCGGCTTCGGCGTAGACGCCGTCGATCTCGAAGGAAACATCCGTGCGAGAAACTGTTTCGCGCGCGTGGTTCACGGATGCTTCAAGCTTCTCACGATCGCGATCGCGTTGTTCCAGCCATATAGTGGAAACGGTCGCATACTCCCCGATCGGCGGTGGCGGAGCCATGGCAACGACTAGGACAGAAAGATGGGCACCCGATTGGCCGCAGAGATCGGCTGCGGTTTGCAGATCGCTGTCTGAATTGTCGACCCCTGTGACGGTGAGGATTGTCTTGAAGGCCATGAGCGTTCTCCCTCGAAGGGTTGGTTGCGTTTACCGAATCTCAGCCTAACCGGGCGACCGCGTTCTGCATTGAGCTGCATCAAACCGGCTGGCCGAGCGATCCGGGGCGCGGCGTGGCTACTTCGTGAAACGCTTCCGCCGCTTGGGGGTTTCCTTTGATGAGTGCTTTGGTTGATCGGTATCAATGAGAACGATCTCCAAACGGCGTTCCATGGAACTGTCGGAGAAAACAGGAGGCATGCGTGATAGCGGAAGAACAAACCGCGGCGGTCGCTTTTCTCAGCGCTCCCGCTTCTCATGACACCACCGAGCCGATCGAAACGATGGAGACGCATATTTCCCGCATCTTCCTCGTCGGGGAGCGAGCCTTCAAAATGAAGCGGGCGGTCAAGTTGCCCTATGTCGATTTCTCGACGGCCGACCTGCGGCTCGGGGCCTGCCAGAAGGAGGTTGAGCTTAACTCCGCGACTGCGCCAGGGCTGTATCGCGGCGTCCGGCGAATTACCCGCGAGGACGATGGTACTCTGGCGTTTGACGGCCAAGGGGCGTTGGTCGATGCAGTTGTCGAAATGGCGCGCTTCGATCAGCAATCGCTCTTCGACCGAATGGCTGTCGAGGGCAGGTTGACCCGCGAGCTCATGACTGTGGCTGCACAGATGATCGCACGCTTTCACCGCGCGGCGCCGGTCGTCCATGACGGGGGAGGCGCTGACAATATCGCCGCAGTTCTCCGGATCAATGCCGCGGGATTTGCAACGAGCCGGGTTTTCGAGCCGGGCGAGCTTGCCACCATCAAACTTGCGTTCGAGCGGGGTCTCGCGCGTCATGCGGCCCTGCTCGATCGGCGCGAGGCGGCAGGAAAGGTCAGGCGCTGCCATGGCGATCTGCATCTGCGCAATATCTGCCTGCTCGAAGGTGAGCCGCGGTTGTTCGATTGCATCGAGTTCAACGATCAGATCGCTACGATCGACACGCTTTACGATCTCGCCTTTCTGCTGATGGATCTTTGGCATCGTGGCTTCCCGGATCTGGCGAACCTGGCCATGAATCGATACCTGGACGAGTCGGATGACGAGGACGGTTTCGTGCTTCTGCCGTACCTGATGGCAATCCGCGCCGCCGTCAGGGCGCACGTCACCGCGACACAGGTGGAAGAAAGCGGGGAGGCTTCGGCGAACCTCGTTGCCGAAGCGAGATCCTACTTCGACCTGGCGCGCTCGCTGATCGAACCGGCGCCGGCACGGCTGTTCGCCATCGGCGGATTCAGCGGCTCCGGCAAGACGACTGTAGCAGAGGCATTGGCTGCACAGGTGAGTGCGCCACCCGGCGCCCGGATTGTCGAAAGCGATCGCGTCAGAAAGGCCATGCATGGCGTTTCCGCAGAAACCAGACTGCCGCCCTCTGCTTACCGTCCCGAGATCTCGGACAAGGTCTATCGCGAAATGGCAGAGAGGGTCCGCCCGCTTCTTGCAGCAGGAGGCACTGCGATTGTCGATGCGGTGTTCGACAAGCCGGAAAATCGCAACCTGATGGAAAGGGTTGCAGGTGAACTCGGTGTCCCGTTCACCGCCGCGTGGCTGGATGCCGAACCGGCGCTTTTGCGTGACCGCGTTGCCTCCCGAACCGGGGGGCCTTCGGATGCGAACCTCGATGTTCTGTCCAGGCAACTGGCCCGCGACAGCGGCGAGAGGGGCTGGAGGCGGATCGATGCCGCTCGCAACGCCGAGCAAGTCGCCTCGGAGATCTTGCGCCTTCCGCAAGAGCTGGCACAGGTACAACCTACGCTTTCGGAAAAGCCTTAGCTCGGCTCTCTCGAAAACATTCCGACCGCGTCCTTCGCCATCCGGTTGACGCACCAGCGAGCGTAGATGGGGCCGAATATCGCGCCAACGATCTTGCCGATGACCGAGTTGGGGGTGTCATAGTCGATAAACACGCGCAGGCGGGAGGACTGGCCTGAAGCATTGATCTCGAAACCCATCCGGTAGGCTCCGATGACGAGCAGATCTGGCTGTCCCCGCGTTTCCCACGTTTTCCGGTGGGGAGGATGACGTTCGACGATCACCTGTTCCACGGACAGCTTCAGCCCGAGGACGCTTCCCTCCATTCTGATCAGCGAGCCGACGGCGCGGCCGCGAGCTTCGTCGAATTCATACGACATCGTTCCGCCCAGCATCATCGTCGACGACTCCTGCATATGGGAGCCGAGCCGAGCCGGGTCGTCCAGGTAGTCGAACAGCGTCTCGGCCGACGCTGCGGCTGTTACGACCGCCTGTGCCGAATGTGCGTGGGTCAACTCAAGTCGTCCTTTGTCGCGTGACTTTGGCGTCGGTCATCTGCGCACTCCTTAGCCGGAGAGCGTTGCCGATGACGCTGACGGAGGAGAGCGCCATGGCCGCGGCGGCGATGATCGGCGACAGGAGCAGCCCGAAGGCCGGATAAAGGACGCCGGCGGCAACCGGCACGCCGGCGGCGTTGTAGATGAAGGCAAAGAACAGATTTTGGCGGATGTTCTTCATCGTGGCGTGGCTGAGCTGCCGTGCTCGTGCAATGCCCTGAAGATCGCCCTTGAGCAGCGTTACACCGGCGCTCTCGATCGCAACGTCCGTCCCGGTCCCCATGGCAATGCCGACATCGGCCGCGGCAAGCGCTGGAGCATCGTTCACCCCGTCCCCGGCCATGGCGACGATCCGGCCCTCCCGGCGCAATCGGGCGACGATCTCGCTTTTGTGCTCCGGCAGGATTTCGGCCTCCACTTCCTTGATCCCGAGCCTCCTCGCGACGGCATGCGCCGTGGTCTTGTTGTCTCCGGTCAGCATGACCACCCGGACACCTTCCTTGACCAGTGCCTCGACGGCAGCGGGTGTCGTCGACTTGATCGGGTCGGAGATCGCAAAAAGTCCGCCGACGCGGCCGTCGACGGCGGCAAAGATCACGGTCGCCCCTTCCCCTCGCAACGCTTCCGCCTTTTCGCTGAGAGAGGAAACGCCCACCTTTTCCTCGGCCATTATGCGGTGGCTGCCGATGACGAGCTTGCGCCCGTCGACGGAGCCGGTCACGCCTTTGCCGACCGGACTGTCGAAGTCCTCCGCTGTGCCGAGACTCAATCCGCGTTCATGGGCGGCCTCCACAATCGCCGCCGCGAGCGGGTGCTCGCTCGCGCGTTCCAGGGTGGCGGCCAGGCGGAGCAATTCGGTCTCGGAAAATCCGCTCGCAACCTCGATCGACGTCACCTTGGGTTTGCCCTCCGTCAGGGTCCCGGTCTTGTCGACCACGAGCGTGTCGACCTTTTCGAAGCGCTCCAACGCCTCGGCGTTCTTGATCAGCACGCCGAGCCGCGCGCCCCGTCCGACGCCGACCATGATCGACATCGGGGTGGCGAGGCCGAGAGCGCAGGGGCAGGCGATGATGAGCACTGCGACCGCGGCGACAAGCCCGTGCGCAAAGCGCGGCTCGGGCCCCACCGCCATCCATATGACAAATGCAATCACGGCAATAGCAATCACGACGGGCACGAACCAGCCGGAGACCTCGTCGGCAAGGCGCTGGATCGGTGCGCGCGAGCGTTGTGCATCCGCAACCATGTGCACGATCTGCGACAGCATGGTATCGCGCCCGACCTTGCCCGCTTCCATGACGAACCCGCCTGTGCGGTTCATCGTGCCGCCAATGAGGCTGGCGCCGATCTCCTTGGTAACGGGCATCGATTCTCCGGTGATCATCGATTCATCGACCGAACTGCGTCCCTCGACGAGGACGCCGTCGACCGGGACCTTCTCGCCGGGGCGAACCCGCAGTCGATCTCCGACGACTACGGCTTCGAGTGGCACGTCCTCGTCGACGCCGTCATCGCGGATGCGGCGGGCTGTTTTCGGGGCGAGATCCAGAAGCGCCCGGATCGCGCCTCCCGTCTGTTCGCGCGCCCGCAGTTCCAAGACCTGCCCGAGCAGGACAAGCACCGTGATGACGGCGGCCGCCTCGAAATAGACCGCGATCGAGCCATCCGGAGCGCGGAAGGCTGGCGGGAAGAGGCCGGGCGCAACGGTTGCGACCACGCTGTAGATCCATGCAACGCCGGTTCCCATCGCGATCAGCGTGAACATGTTGAGGTGTCGGTTGGCGATGGATCGCCATGCCCGCTCAAAGAACGGGGCCCCGGCCCACAGCACGACTGGCGTTGCGAAGAGGAGTTGCACCCAGTTCGATGTCTGCGCCCCAAGCAGCATGTGCAGATCGGTGACATGGCCGCCCATCTCGAGGGCAAGCACCGGTATCGTCAACACCAGGCCGACCCAAAACCGGCGCCTCATGTCGATGAGTTCGGCGCTTGGGCCAGTTTCTGGCGTCGCGACTTCCGGTTCAAGCGCCATGCCGCAGATCGGGCAATTGCCGGGGCCGATCTGGCGTACCTGCGGATGCATGGGGCAGGTGTAGACGACGCCCTCCGCCTGTTCCGCGTGAGGAGCCTCCCCATGGCTTGGCTTCGTCGCGCTCTGCTGTACGGGATGGTGGTGATGCTTGTGATGATTATGATCGTCCATTGGACATGACTCCGTTGGTAGACACCCGTTGGGAGCCCGCGAGTTTGGCGCGGTTGGCCAACGTATTTCGCGATGCCGTTGCCGGCGAACGCCGAAGCGGAAACTGACTCTGCTACATGGTTCCTGAATCGTCGCGATCAAGAGGGAAATTATCCAGCAATTCAAAGCGTTAAGCACCACGCGCCGGGACGCACGGCGCTCTGGTGCTCAGCCCGCCTTCCTATAACTAAGGAAGGACATCATCCCGGATGCCATGTGATAGAGGTGATGGCAGTGGAGAGGCCAGCGCCCGGAATTGTTCGCGTCGAAGGCGATCGCCACGCTTGTCATCGGCGGCACGACAACGGTGTCCCGCACGGCTCCGCCCCGAAGGGGGAGGCCGTTGATTCCAACCACTTGAAAATGGTGGCCGTGCAGATGCATCGGGTGCGCCATCATCGACACGTTCTGCATGACGACCTCCACCCGGTCGCCCTGCCTGACGCTCAAGGCATCACCAGCGATCTGCCAGTCGTAGCCCGCCATGTCACCGGTCAGCGTGAGTGCGAAACGGCGGTCTGCCGGGCGGTTCGGGAGCGGCATGATTGCCGCCAGGCTCCGCTCGAACTCGAGGCCGACCACCGGACCTGTGTCTTCCCCTTGGGACGCGAGCTTGCTTACCGCCGCGCCAGGCGGGGCGAGGATAACGCCGGTGCGCTCATTGGACCCTTCGCGCAAGGCGAGGACAGGGTGCGCCTCACCCGTCTTCGGGAGTTCCAAACGGATATCGAGGCGCTGGCCCATGGAGATGGGGAAGCGGCTTCCCGCCATCGGCTGGATCGCCTGTCCATCCACGGCGATCAGTTGCCCAACTATCGGTCCGGTATCGATTGTGAATGCCGTCGCCGTCGCGCCGTTTATGATGCGCAGCCGAACCCGGCCGCCGTTTTCGACCGCAATGACTTCGGGATCATCGAGCGTACGATCATTGGCGAGATAGGCGTCATACTCGATGTCGTTGAGGTCCATGGCACCCATTCCTGACGTCACCGTGCCGGACATGTGCCCAGCATGCATCGCACCCGCCATGCCGTCCGTCATCGTATCATGCCCCTTGGGCATGGCGGCTGCCGCGGCGGGACCCTTGAGATTGGCGAGTAGTTCCTCCGCTGGCGTAAAGGAAAAGTCATGAAGCAGGATGACGACTTCCTGCTCGTCGCGCTTCACGTCCTCGACGGTCCTGACGATCAACGGAGCCGCCAGCAGATTCTGTTCCTGCAGCGTATGCGCATGCATCCAGTGGGTGCCTCCTGACCCGACCGGGAACGTGTAGCGCCGGCTCTCGTGCGGCATCAGAAGCGCCGCCGGATTATCCGGCACACCATCCATCTCCCAAGGCGGCGTCAGCCCGTGCCAGTGAATGAGCGTGGGCTCGCCGGCTTCGTTGCCAAGGGCAACGTCGAACTGGCCATCCGCGTCGAGTATGAGGCCATGTCTTCCGTTCGGCTGGACGAGGCCGAAGACGTTCGCAGCCTTCCCTTTCACTTCTATCACGCGTCTGGAGATCGTAAGCGGAAGTGCATCCGCGTGTGATGACGGGGTCGTTGCCGGTTGCGGCCATGCAGGCGCCGGAAGCCATAGCGGCGCTGAACCGACGAGCGCGGCGCCCGAAAGCAATCGGCCTAAGAATTGACGACGTTTCATATCTCGTTTGAACCTCTTTCTCGCGTCGGCAACGCCGACGAAACCGTTGCCATGCGCGAACCGCAGGCAACAGATGACCATTCCGCTGGGGAGCGGAGCACGTTCAGGCGTGGGATCGGGGAGGGCCGAGAGCGGGCGGCGAGGTGACGCCTGTGATGGAGCTTTGAGGATCGAGATGTCGCTGACCATTGGCGTCCAGCGACAGGACGACGGAATTGGCGGCCGGAAGCACGATACTGCACCAGTTGCACGCGCTGTGGCAGCAAGCCTTGTGGTCGCCGGGATGATGGTCGCCCGAGTGGGTCAAGTCCGGTGAGGCCTCGCTGTGTTCCAACTGCGCAGCGTAGTTATCGCATGGCGAGGGGGTCGCCTCGGCCATCGGTGCGGCAAGGAACGTGATCGCGACCAGGATGGCCAGCAATCCTCTCGCGCATCTCCAGGTTGTTTGACCCATCGCGATCACGATTCCACTCGAACGTTTGTCCGTATTCAAACACACTGCCGTGCGGTTGCAAGTGCCGCGTTGCCCTTGGCCAAATAGGGTGCCGCCCGACGCGGGAAAAGAGCAACGATCGCTCGCATTCGCCCGAAGGTTTGGGCGCCAGTTGACGTCAACTGCTCTCGCGAACGACGAGTTCGAACCCGAGGTCGATCGTCCGGTCGCGCACCTCTGCGCCCGCAAGCAACGCCAGCATCAAATGTGCCGCGTGTCTGCCGACATCTTCTCGAGGAGTCCGGACCGAGGTCAGCCTTGGAACGATGTGGGCCGACATCGGCAGGTCGTTGAAGCCGACGAAAGCGATGCGGCCTGGGACAGATATGCCCTGCCGTTGGGCCTCGAAAATTGCACCATGTGCCAGGTCGTCGTTGCAAAAGAAAATGCCATCGACATCCGGATGTTGGCGCAGCAACCTGTCGAAGAGTTCACCGCCGAGCCCGACGGACGAGGGGTCGGGCACCGCCAGCCCCAGTGCATTCACGCCCGCTTCGGCGAGTGCACGCCGGAAGCCTTCGCCGCGTCGTACGACGCGGGCGTCGAGCTGGGCCGCGACATAGGCGAGCCGGCGCTTTCCTCTCGCCAGAAGATGCCGCGCGACCATGGCTCCGGCGCTTTCCTGTGAGAAACCAACCGAAAAGACGTCCTCGGCTTTCGTGAGTTCCATCATGTGAACGCAGGGAATCCTGTTTGCTTCGAGCATGCGAAGCGATGCATCGGTGCGGTCGAAGCCGGTGAGCAGGATGCCGCAAGGCTGGATGGCAAGATAGTTGCGAATGAGCTCCTCTTCCTCGTGCCGGGAATAGTGGAAGTTCCCGATAAGGACATCATAGCCGCGTGGGCGAAGGACACTGTGAATGGCTTCGAGCGTCTCGATGAACAGCTGGTTCGAGAGTGCGGGGACAAGCACGACGACCGATTGGCTGCGCGCCGATGCGAGCGTGCGTGCCGCCGGGTTCGGCACATAGCCTAGCGCCTTCGAGGCTTCACGCACCTTCGACACCAGCACCGGATCGACTGTCGGGACGTCGCGCAGTGCGCGCGATGCGGTGATCTGCGAGACGCCGGCCAGCCGTGCGACTTCGGCGAGGGTAGGGCGGCCGGTGGTGCGGGAGGCCTCTTTACGCATGATAGTTTGATACTTGCCAACAAGGATTCGCTTCGATAAGACAGCGCTATCTTACGAAGAATACGATCTCGCCGCTACTGCATGGTTCCTTAAATCGTAACCGGCTTAAGGAAACATGCAGCAATTCAAATTGCTACAGCGTCCTTTGCCCGCCTGATAAGACGCCTGGCGCGGCAGGAGGTTTGTCTGCGATTTCGGGGATTTTCATTTCCAGTCACCTCCGTGTTCGTTGGCATGGAGGTGTTTTTTTAAACTGAATGAGACAGCGCTATCTTGAGGAGGATAAATATGGCCGAGCAAATACGCGGTATCGTCGTCATGGGTGTTGCGGGCTGCGGAAAGAGCAGCGTCGGCGCCGCCATCACCGCTCTGTACCAGGGCCGTTTGATCGAGGGCGATGCTTTTCATCCGGCTGCCAACATTGCCAAGATGAGTGCAGGTGTCCCCCTTACGGACGAAGATCGGCACGGTTGGCTCTGCCGCCTCAGCGAAGAAGTCGCCGCGGTCATTGCTGCCGGAGAGCGGCCGGTTCTCACCTGCTCAGCGCTCAGGAAAAGCTATCGTGACCTGCTCCGGCAGGGGGAGCCAGGGCTAGCATTCGTCTTTCTCGATCTGGCACGAGATCTCGCCTTCGAACGCGTTGCCACGCGTCCGGGGCACTTCATGCCGGCAAGCCTGATCGAAAGCCAATACCGGACGCTCGAGCCTCCACATCAGGAGCAGCTGACGCTTGCCGTGGACGCAAGTCTGCCGCTGGAGGCGATAGTGGAGCAGGCCGTTCATTGGTTGCAGGAAACCAATACAACGAATGCTGCCTGAAACTTACAGCAGGATTGCTCAACTGCACTGCAAAAGATAGCGCTACCTCGCTCACGTCACACGCATCAGATGAATTTCGCAGGCGTCTGGGACGTCGCTGACGCCCTAAAGGGAGATGCGGCCCGTCGTAGCGCCGGCGGTGGCGGCATGAACAGATTAGAGACTTGTGAGTCCTTCTCAACCCGAGGGTCAGTTCGATACGGCGGTTAATGCAATCGACGGTTTACGAGCGGCAATAAACGCGCTGTCCCCGACCCTGCGCGCGCTCCGGTTTCAGTGTTTTGGCCCAAGCAACCACAAGGGGATTACTGGATTTTTCCGAATGGAGAATCGGAAAGCCGCCCTTATTATTGTCGAAATACGGGCCTCAACTCACACGATCCTCATCGTGTAAAGCTAATCTTCTTGTTATACTCTCAAGGGGGTTTCGCGATGCTGCTCGATCGAGAGGGTCCACTCGAGGCTTTGCTGAGTGCGGCACGGAGCGCTGCGGCCGGACGCGGCGGTACCGTGCTGCTCGAAGGCGAGGCGGGTATTGGCAAGACCTCTGTCCTGCGCGAGTTCGCGGAGCATGCGGACAAGGGCTGCCGGGTGCTGTGGGGATGGTGCGAGGCGCTTTTTACGCCGTGCCCGCTCGGACCCTTGCAGGACATGCGGGAGTCGCTTGACCCCCGCGTGGCAACACTGCTCGATCAGGCGGCTCCGCCCGAGCGACTATTTCCGGCGCTCTTGAATGTGCTCCAGCACGCCGGTGATGCGATCGTACTCGTCTTCGAGGATGTGCACTGGGCCGACAACGCCACGCTCGACCTCGTGAAATACCTCGGTCGCCGCATCTCCTTGCTGCCCGCCGTGCTCGTGCTCAGTCTGCGCAGCGATGAAATCGGCGCCGATCATCCGCTGACGCATGTACTAGGCGACCTGCCGTCCGCGTCGGTCACGCGTATAGCGTTGGAACCGCTGTCTCTCGAAGCCGTGACGGTATTGGCTGAACAGGCGGGTCGCTGCGGCGCTGATCTTTATCGCGTTACGGAGGGCAATCCCTTTTTCATCACCGAACTTCTGGCAAGCGGCGAAACCGAGCCGGGGCGCGTGCCGGATTCCATACGCGATGCGGTCTGGGCGCGCCTCTCGCGGCTGACGGCGGGTGAGCGGGACGTGCTTGAGGTGATCAGCATCGTGCCGGGCAGCGTAGAGAGGTGGCTGATCCGGGCTCTGCTGGGTGCCGAGGCCGAAGCGCTGGTGGACCAATGCGTGGCGCGCGGATTGTTGCAGCGAGACAATCAAGACGCTCTTATGTTCCGACATGAACTTGCCCGGCAGGCGACGCTCGATCGGCTGCCACCGAGCCTTCAGAGATCGCTCCATGCAAAAGTGGAGGCGGCGATATCGCAACTCCCAGCGGCACATGCGTTTGCCCTGCTTTCACGCCGAGTCCACCACGCCGCCGGAGCCGACGACGGGGCACGCGTCCTCGAACTTGCGCCCCAGGCCGCCGCCCATGCCGCGCGTCTCGGTGCCCATCGGGAGGCCGCGTCGCATTTGGCAACGGCCCTGAAGTACGTTGCGCAAGCCACACCGGAGCTGGCCGCCGAGCTTTACGAGGATTGGGCCTACGAGGCGGGACTGGCGCTGCTTGTCTACGAGCCGGTAATCGAGGCGCATCATCGCGCTATCGAGATCTGGCGCGAACTGGGGCGGACCGACAAGATCGGTCCCAACCTGTGCCGGCTGTCGCGGCTGCACTGGCGCCGCGGCGAGGGCAAGCCAGCCGAGGATTACGCAGACCAGGCGGTGCGCGAAATGGAAAAGCTGTCGCCCGGGTCGGAATTGGCAATGGCTTACAGCACGCGCTCTCAATTCCATATGCTGCACTATCGCTTCGATGAAGCGATCGACTGGGGCTTGCGTGCGATCGCTCTCGCCGATCAACTTGGCGAGGTCGAAACGCGCGTCCACGCTTTGAACAATGTCGGCACCGCGCTACTTTTCGCCGACCGTCCGGGCGGTCGCGAGCGGCTGGAGGAAAGCTTGGCGCTGGCGCTTGAGCACGGATTTCACGACCATGCCGTGCGGGCCTACACCAATTTTGCGGAGTGCGCCGTTGCCTCCAAGGATTTTGCCCTGGCCGAACGCTTGCTGGCCGAAGGCACCGCGCTCGCGACCAAACACGATCTCGATTCAGCGGCACAATACCTGCTCGGGCGGCAGGCGCAGCTTCGCCTGGAGCAGGGCCGGTTCAGAGAGGCCGAAACCATTGCGCAGGGCGTCATGAATCTGGAGCGCCTGGCGATGGTCATGCACCTGCCGGCCCTCACGGTACTCGGAAGGGTGCGCGTGCGACTAGGTGAGGCCGGTGGCTTGGATCTGCTCCAGCAAGCGCTCCAGGAAGGACTGGCGACCGGCGAGCTCCAACGGATCGTGCCAGTCCGCATGGCATTGGCAGAAGCCGCCTGGCTTGCCGAAGACCAGAGTGCCAGCCACGAACAGCTGACCGCGCTCGCCGCGATGGATCTCGATAACTTCCGCCCCTGGGATCTGGGCGAACTGGCCGTCTGGTGGCAGCGATGCGGCATGGCTGTGCCGCTGCCGACGTCGACCGCGCGGATACCCCTATGGCGATCCTCCGAACTCGGCGGCAATCCGCTGGCGGCGGCCAAGGAATGGGAACGCCTGGGGCTTCCCTATGAAGCAGCGCTTGCCCTGATGCAGGTTCGCGGAGCCGAAGCCGGGCCGGCACTGGCTCGTGCAGTGACCATATTCGAGTCGTTGGAGGCGCGTCCCGCCGCCTTGCTGGCGCGAAAGCGGGCGCAGCAGCTGGGTGTTGCAGCTCAGTTGCCGAAGACCCGCAGAGGGCCATACGGGGCGGCTCGCCGTCACCCCCTTGGCTTAACGCGGCACGAACAACAGGTGCTCGCCTTGATGGCAGAAGGCATGAGCAACAAGGAAGCTGCCCGGCGTTTGTCGCGCTCGCCGCGCACTGTCGAGCATCAGGTTTCCTCCGTCCTCGGCAAGTTCCACGCCGCCAACCGGATGGAAGTCCTCCTGCGCCTGCGCGGCGAGCCGTGGCTCCTGTCAGCCAGCGATGTGCCGTAAGCCCCTCGACACCCACAGCGCCGCGCCTCTTATCTTAAATCGGCTGCGATCTAAGGAAACATGCAGTAGGCAAGCTCGCGAAAATTAGGGGATCGGCCACGGGAAATTGGGGGACCGCACCGATTTGCCCGAACCCATCCGCGCATAGGCTGGGCGTGTCACCATGGGAACAGACAATCTGCCGCGCTGCGCGTCTTATAGGATATCCAGAGGACTGTGTAGCCCTTTGAATTGGGCAGTTGATGGCTCACGAGGAGGGACAGCGATGACCAAACGTTCTATCGCATTTGCCATGGCCTTGCTCGCCATGACAGGCACCGCGGCCGCGTCGGACCTGACGCCGGGGAACGGCCACAGCATTCATCTCGGCCGCTTCAACGGCGCTGTGTACTACACGGTCGAAAAGGACGGCTACCGGGTGGTTGCGACCTTGGCCTCGGGAGCAGAAGAGCAGCCGATCCGCTTCGTATCTACGCTCGCATCGGGGCAGCGGCTGATGATCTCCGTGCCTCAAGAGATCGGCCAGCCTTCTGTCGACTTCGAGATCATACGCGATGGCGAAGTCCTTCTTGTGAACGAGCCCGGCGCCGCTCTGTTCGACAGCGTGACGACCAGCGCCGTACTCGAGGAGTGACGGATCCTTTTGATCGGTCCGGCATCCTTGGGCGGTCACCGACAATCCGTGAGCACCACCAGCACAAGAGCTTCGGAAAGAGGGGGGGGAACGATGCTCTACACACTGATTATGTTGGTTTGCCTGTCGAATACGCCTCAGGCTTGCGAGGTCCGCGAGGAGATAATTCGGGACTTGGCCCCGAATCCGGGCGTCGCCTTTATGGAGGCGCAAGCATTCGTTGCGCGTTGGATCGAGACGCACCCCGGTCGTTTCGTGCAGCGGTGGAGGCTCTTGCCGGACCTGAGGGTCTGAGGTCTTTTACGCAGGTCCAAGGCCAATCGCATCGTGGACGGTCACACCGCAATGTGCTGTCGAGGCAACGGGACATGCGTGGATTGCAGTATCTGGTTCTGTTCGCTGTCGTCGTCTTTAGCTTTGCAGGCGGGGGAATGTTCGCAGACGGGGTAGCCGCCGACAGGTTCTACAGAGTCGTCGACGGCAAGGCCGATGCGCGGACCTATAACGGCTATCGGCGTTATAATGCCGGCTGCAATCATTGCCACGGCCCCGATGGAATAGGCTCGAGCTTCGCATCCTCGCTCGTCGACCGGCCGCTCGGTATCGAGGAGTTCAGGCGCATCGTTCGCAACGGCCGGACCAGTGGCGGCACCTCGGTCATGAATGGCTTCGCCAATGATCCCAATTTCGCTCCCTATATCGACGACATCTACGCCTATCTGCAGGCCCGCGCCGAAGGCGCGCTTGGCCGCGGACGGCCTCGGCGATTGGAGCCGTAGAGCGCCGGGCGTTCAAATGAACGCCCAAAGGACGCTCTAGAACCGTTAGCTGCGACGACTGGAGCGTGGCCGGTTGACCGCGAGGAAGTGGCGCACGACCGGCGCGTCCGGTCCTTGCTGGAAGCGGCGAACTTCCTGCTGCACATCGGCGTCCGCCTTTGATACGCGCCGATGCTGCCTGAGGTGTTCGGCCCAGGACTCGACCATGAACCATTCGACGATCCGTTCGGGATCAGCCGCATCTTCCGTCACACCCCAGCTATAGGCGCCATCTCGCCGCCGCTCCTGAGACAGGCGATGGATGGCATCGAGAAATCCGTCTCTGTCGGCTCTTGCCACCCGATATTCGATGAGGATCATGACCGGGCCTCGGTCATTCTCGACGGGCTCGGCCGTAAGCGGCTCCGGCCAATGGTTGGATGCGACCAGATCGGCCTCGCCTCTCGGCAGCTTGAGCGGATGGAACAGAAGGCCGACGGCGAACAGGCCGGCGGCGCCGATCAACAAGGTGAGCGGAACACCAGCCGCCTCGGCGACAACACCCCAAATAAGGCTGCCGGCGGTCATCGCTCCGTTGAACACGGTCAGGTAGACTGCCAGAGAACGGCCGCGCACCCAGTTCGGCAGGATCGATTGCGCGGCGCCGTTGAGTGTCGTAAGCGCGGTAATCCACGCGGCACCGAGGGCGAGAAGCACCACGGGCGCCAGCCATTGCGGGGGCGCGAACGAGAGGCCCGTCATGACTGCAGCCGCAACGATTGCGGCACCGAGGATTAGCTTGTCGGCATCGAAGCGGGCGCGCAAAGTCGGCATCGCAATGGCACCACCGATTGCACCGGCGCCGACGGCGCCGAGGAGAATGCCGTAATAACCTGCGTCGCCACCGAGGAGGTTGCGGGCAACCAGCGGCAGCAGCGCCCACACGGCGCTCGAGAAGGCGAAAAAGACCGCGGCCCGCAGCAAGACGACGTGCAGCTCCTGGCTGGCCCTGGCGTAGCGTAAGCCGGCCCGGAAAGCGCCCGCGAATCTTTCCGAAAGTGCGTCCTCGATATCCGGCGGCCGTTTCCACCAGAGAAGCGCGGCGATGACGAAAAGATAGCTGATGACGTCGACGCCGTAGGTCACGGCTGCGCCGAACCACGCGAGCAGCAGGCCGCCCGCCGCCGGCCCGATCGACCGCGCGATGTTGATGCCAAGTGAATTCAGGGCGACGGCGCTCTTGACGTCCTTCCTCTCGACCAGTTCGGGCACGATCGCCTGCCAGGTCGGCGCGATGAGCGCAGCCCCGATACCGCCTGCGAAGGTAAGGGCGATCAGGGAGCTTACCGACTGGAGCCCGGTTGCGGAGAGAAGCAACAGGCAGATGCTGACGCAGGCAAGCATCAGCTGGATGACGATCAGAAATTTTCGCCGGTCGAGGATGTCCGACAGGACGCCCGCCGGGATCGCCAGGAGGAAGATCGGAAGCGTGGCGGCCGCCTGGATCGTGGCGACGGCGGCGGGCGCGGGTGAAAGGTCGGTCACCAGCCACGCGCTCGCGACATCACGGATGAAGCTGCCGGTGTTGCCAATAACGGTCGCAATCCAGAGCGTTGCAAAGACCTTCTGGCGAAGCGGTGCGAAGCCGCTGGAAGGGGCCGTCGTGTCTGTCATGGCTGATGGGACCTCCGCTCATGCAGGTCCTGCCATGCCACGATGACGAACGCGCCGACGAGGCCCAGGTGCTCGAAGAACGCATTGCTCGCCATGAGACGTTCCTGCCCCGGCGCGAGTTCCCAGAAGCGCAGGGCGACAAAAGTCGCCGCCAGCGTGAAGGCGGCGAGCGCAAGTGCCGCGAGCCAGCGGAAGAAGCCGCTCAGAACCATTGCCGAGGCGGCGAGTTCGAAGACGATCACTGCTACGGCGAAGAAGGGTGCGGGATGCAGGCCGAAATGGTTCATCTCGGCAATCGCCCCGCCGAAGTCGAAGACTTTCGTCAGCGGCCCCTGGATATAGGCGGAACACAGGGCAAGCAGCGCCACCCACCGCAAGGCTGGCGCGGCGAAGAGCGGCCTCGCACGGGCCGCGAGCCGATTTTCGAGCGTGGAAGCCGAGGTCATCACGCCTCCTTTCGTCAGACGGCCCAGCAGGAGCAGCCGAGCGCTCCCCAGAAGCCCTTGAGATCGGCGACCGGCAGCTTCGACGTCCAGGCGCCGGCATGATCATGGCCATGGACGCCGCAGCTGTTGGCGCAGCCGCAGGTCGCGATCGCCGTCCGGCGCAGCGAGCGCTTACCGGCGCCCTCCGGTTCGCCCCAGGCGGCGTAGCCTGCGTAGGTCCTGACCGGAGACCAGTCCGGCATGGCCGGCGGCACTTCGCTCTCATCATGGTCGGCAAAGGTTCCCGCCGCATAGACGACTTTGCCACCGACCATTGTCAACTCGGAGGTCAGGAACGAAATCTCGTCCTCTGCGCAGGCGAAGAAGTCCTTGTCGGGGACGATCAGGTCGGCGAACTGGCCCTTCTCGATCCTTCCCTTCTTGCCCTCCTCGTTGGAGAACCACGTAACGTTTTCGGTCCACATCCTGAGCGCCGTTTCGCGGTCGAGGCAATTGTGCTGCGGATAGATCCGCATGCCGCCGACCGTGCGGCCGGTGGTCATCCAAGACAGCGAGACCCAGGGATTGTAGGAGGCGACGCGCGTGGCGTCGGTGCCAGCCGACGTCTTGACGCCCTTTTCCAGCATGCGGGCAACCGGCGGCGTGGCTTCCGCCGCGCCCAGGCCGTAGCGCTCGACGAAATATTCGCCCTGATAGGCCATGCGGTGCTGGACGGCGATACCGCCGCCGAGAGCGGCGATGCGGTCGATCGAGCGCTCGGAGATCGTCTCGGCATGGTCGAAGAACCAGTTGAGGCCTTCGAGCGGGACATCCTGATTGACCTTTTCGAAGACATCGAGGGCGCGCGAGATGGTCTCGTCATAGGTCGCATGCAGACGCCACGGCCAGCGGTTTTCGGCGAGGATGCGAACAACCGCCTCGAGTTCCCCCTCCATCTCCGGCGGCATATCGGGCCGAGGCTCGCGGAAGTCCTCGAAGTCGGCGGCGGAGAACACCAGCATCTCGCCGGCGCCGTTGTGGCGGAAATAGTCGTCGCCCTGCTTGTATTTGACCGACTTCGTCCAGTTGAGGAAGTCTTCCTTCTCCTGCTTCGGCTTCTGGGTGAAGAGATTGTAGGCAAGCCGAACGGTCATCTGGCCATCGTCGGCAAGCTTCTGGATCACCGCATAGTCGTCCGGATAGTTCTGGAAGCCGCCGCCAGCATCGATGACGCCGGTGACGCCGAGCCGGTTCAGCTCGCGCATGAAATGGCGCGTGGAGTTGACCTGGTACTCGAAGGGCAATTTCGGGCCCTTGGCGAGCGTCGCATAGAGAATGCCGGCGTTCGGCCTGGCAATGAGCATGCCCGTCGGATTGCCGTTGGCGTCACGGGCAATCTCGCCACCCGGCGGGTTCGGTGTTTCCTTCGTGTAGCCGACGGCACGCAGCGCTGCGGCGTTCAGGAGCGCGCGATCGTAAAGGTGCAAGAGGAAGACCGGCGTGTCGGGGGCGACCGCGTTGATCTCTTCGAGCGTCGGCAGGCGCTTCTCCTCGAACTGGTGCTCGGTGAAGCCGCCGACAACGCGCACCCATTGCGGCGGCGGCGTGATCGCCACCTGCCGCTTCAGCATATCCATCGCATCGGCAAGCGAGCGGACGCCGTCCCAGCGCAGTTCCATATTGAAGTTCAGGCCGCCGCGCACGACGTGGGTGTGGTTGTCGATGAGCCCCGGCAACACGCGCCGGCCCTTGAGGTCGATAACCTTCGTGCCAGGCCCGGCGAGCGCCACGATCTCGCTATCGCCGCCGACGGCGAGAAACTTGCCGTCCTTGACGGCGACGGCGGTTGCGTTCGGGTTCGTCCGGTCGAGCGTGGTCACCAGGCCATGATGGAGGATCAGATCGGCGCTCATTGGCTTGTCTCCAGAATTCGAAACGGGATTGGCGGCGCGCGCCGGTGAAAACAGGCCCGGGAGCGCCAGGGCCGATGCCGCCCCCAGAAAGCCGCGGCGGGTCGGCATCAACCGATCTCCCGCGTCGGCGGCTGATCGGCCACACCGTCGTGATTGACGCCAGTCGGCAGTTCGCCGAAAACGTGCGGGACACAGCGGCTGTTGAACCAGGAAACGTTCACGGGATGGCCCGACATCAGGCGCTTGACCACCGGCACCGCCTGTTCGCCGATGAGGATGCCCAAAAGCCCCACCAGCGCGATAACCGGCGGAGCCGGCGAGCGAACGTTAAGCAGGCTGTAGATGACGCCCACGAGCAACCCGGCCCCGAGCGACAGCAGGTACATTTTCATCGGCATGGTCCTTTCGGCAAGAGGGGCCGCTCCGCCCGATGCGGACGGAACGGCGCAGTCCGGCCCTGAGAGGGCTCAGTGTCCTTCGGACGCACCGAACATGGTCTTGGCATAGATGATGCCGAGGCCGTAGGCGCCGCCGAATTTCTTGGCGATGCCTGTCGTCATGTCATAGGTCTCGGTGCGAGCCCAGTCGCGCTGCAGTTCCAGCATATATTGCAGCGAGGTCATCGGCCTGACACCGGCCTGGACCATGCGCTCCATGGCGCGCTCGTGCGCCTCTTCCGAAACGTCGCCGCAGGCGTCGGCGATCGCATAGACTTCAAAGCCCTGGTCGAGGGCCGAAAGCGTCGGTCCGACAATGCAGACGGAGGTCCACAGTCCGCAGAAGACCAGCCGCTGTTTGCCGATGGCATTGACCTTTTCGATGACGGCCGCGTCCTCCCAGGTGTTCATCGAGGTGCGGTCGAGCAGCGCCTGGCCCGGGAAGGCCTCTGTGATCTCGCCGAACATCGGGCCTGAAAAGCTCTTTTCGGCGACGGTCGTGAGGATCGTCGGCACCTTGAAGCCTGCGGCCGCGTGCGCCACCAGCGCGGCATTGTTGCGCAGTTGCACCGCGTCGATCGACTTCGTCGCAAAGGCCATTTGCGACTGGAAATCGATCATGATCAGCGCATGATCCGTCGGCGATATCAGAAGGGAGCCAGGGGTCGGTGTGGCGTTCGTCGGCATTGAGACCTCCATGTGGTTACTAGTGCGTGCGAAAGGCCGCTGATTGTAGATAGGCGAGAGGCTGATTGTAGATATGCGAAAGGATGCTGATTGTAGAAAACTGCACTCATTGTCGAAAATTGCTCGGATGGATGATTTTTTTCATCGACCTCGTGCAAACGGCCGGGCGAAGATCCCCTAGAAGGAGCGTTGTCTGCTGCCCGCGGGCTCATTTGCGCTGCATCCGCCGCCAGGCGGCCGGTGACGCGCCGCAAATGGACGAAAATACATGCGTCAGATGGCTTTGATCCGTAAACCCACAGCCGACCGCGATCTCTGCAATGGGCGTGTCACTCAACAGCAGATCCTGGGCCTTCCGGATTCGGTGCTCAGTCAGCCAGCGGTGAGGCGTGCGTCCCGTCGATTTCTTGAATGCCCGAATGAAGTGGCTGGTGGACAGGTCGCATATCGACGCGACCTCCGTCATTGATATTTTGCGCGACGCGTGTTCCGCAAGGTATGCCGTCGCGCCTGCCAGTTGATGCCTGGAAAGGCCATGTTGCCGCGCCGGCGCAAGATCAACGCCGCCGTAGCGACTTACAAGATGAGCTTGAAAAGCGAGCAGCACGTGGTCTACATACAGCTTGTCGGCGTTCTGCGGATCTGCAAGGGCAGGCAAAAGCGCTTGCCCGAGATGATACACCACCGGGTCGACCTGGCCGGGCTCGCACTTCAGGCGGGGGATGTCGGCCTTTCCGTTATCGAGCAGAAAGTCGCGCAACGCTTTGCGATCGATCGTAAAGCGGATGTTGTCAAACGCCGAGCGATGCTCGCAACGCCAGTCGTCGACAAGATGCGTGATCGACAGCGCCCCCTGCGAATGGCTTCCGTCGTGGACCAGTCTTCCGTTTCGCCACAAACGGTGGTCCTTGAACGGGCGCAGTTGAACGATGGTGCTGAACGAGTCCGAATTCGGGATTGCGACGCTCTCCTTCTTGATGACACGATCGCTGCGGACATGAGCAACCGATACGGAGCCTGATCGAAGAACGGTCACTTGCGGTCCCATTGACATGAGCTTCCTCTCTTCTTTCGTTCAGCGCTGCGACCGGCGGCCCTCGGAAAGGCTTGCCCAACTCAGCGCCTCTTTTCTGTGGGCCGCGATGATCCGGATCTGGAAAATTTAGCCCTCACGTCCTCGGTCTGGTTCCTGGCGGCCTGGTCGCCTCGATCGTGTATACAGGCTTGCCGGCTTTCTTAGAAAGTGGGATAATTGTGACATATTTGCTCGAGAAAGTTGAACTATGTCCAATCCTGGCACGCCGACTTTCGAGCAGCTTCGGGTGTTTTTGGCCGTGGTCGATGCCGGGAGTTTTGCAGGTGCGGCCCGCAACCTCAATCGCGCCGTCTCCGTCGTCAGTTACGGCATCGCCAATCTGGAAGCGCAACTCGGGCTCGAGTTGTTCGAACGCGACGGCACGCGAAAGCCCAAGCTGACGGCTGCGGGACGCACGGTGCTCGCGGAGGCGCGGGCGCTGGCTCAAGGCATCGACGGCCTGCGGGCTAAGGTGAAGGGTCTACTTGACGGATTGGAGGCGGAGGTCGACATCGCCGTCGACGTGATGCTGCCGGCGGAGAGGATTGGAAAGGCGTTGCACGCCTTCGCCGAGGCGTTTCCGACGGTGTCGCTGTGCCTCCACGTCGAGGCCCTCGGCGCAGTTACTGCGGCGGTGCTGGAACGCAAGGCGATAATCGGCATTTCCGGCCCGCTGGCAACGGCCGTCGAGGGGGTGAGTTGTGTTGCGGCAGGGGCGGTTCCAACGGTTCCCGTGGCTGCGCCCGACCATCCGCTCGGGCGGATGGAGCGGATCGAGCCGGGCGAGGCGCGCAACCATGTCCAGCTCGTCTTGACGGATCGCTCTCCCCTAACCGAGGGGCAGGACTTCGCCGTGCTCAGTCCCCGCACCTGGAGGCTCGCCGACCTCGGCGCGAAGCACGCGCTGCTGCGCCAGGGGCTCGGCTGGGGCAACATGCCCCTGCCTTTGGTCCAGCCCGATCTCGATAACGGCACGCTTATGCGGCTCGCCATCCCTGACCACAGTGGCGGGATCTATCGCTTCGCCGGCGTCTGGCGGCGCGACACGCCGCCGGGGCCGGCGGCTTCGTGGCTTTTGGACCGGTTCGTGGCGCTGGGCGCCGGCGACATCGATGAAGAAGGATTTGCCGGGATCTAAATTCGCAGCGTCGCGCACCGCCCAACGCCGTCATAGGTCTGACGACGAGTCCAATCCCGCTGCAACTCCGGCAGAACCTGGATCCACGATCTTGCTTACTTTTGGAAGCGGGCGGGGGAGAAGGATTGTGGAGCGAGCGCTTCGCTCCTGAATGCCTCCGGCAACTGTGCATCCATGACGAGGCTCGCGGCAAGCTGCCCTAGTGCCGGCGAGGTGAGGATGCCGTATCCGCCCTGGCCGGCAAGCCAGAAGAAATCGGATCGCCCTGGCGCAAATCCGACGACGGGCAACTTGTCCCCCGAGAAGTTGCGCAGGCCCGCCCAGCTGTTGGCGATCCTCCGCACGGAGATCGTGGTGGCCTCTTCCACGTAGTGTGCGGCCCAGGCGATATCGATCTCCTCGGGCTGGACATCGGACGGCTCGCAGGGCGTGGCGTCCGCCGGAGAGGCGAGCAGTCGCCCGCCTTCCGGCTTCATGTAGAAATCCTCGTCTATCTCGTTGATTTCCGGCAAGGTCGTCGCATCCACGCCATCCGGGAGATCGACCGTGATGGCGGTGCGGCGATGCGGGACGATACCGATCGGGCCGACCCCGAAGAGCGCGGCGACCGGATCGGCCCAGGCGCCGGCGGCATTGACGACGACCCTGGCGCTGATCTCGCCGGCGGTGGTCGTCAGGATCCAGGCGGTGCCATCGCGTTCGGCTGACAAGATCTCATGGCGTTCCAGGATCTCGCTTCCATTCCGCCGGGCGCCCTTGACGTAGCCCTGAAGCAGGTTTTCCACCTCGATGTCCCAGAAATGCGGGTCATGGTAAGCCGCAGCGACATAGTCGGGTCTGAGGATCGGAACGCGGGACACGGCCTCTTCCGGTGTCACGCGCTCGATTTCCGGCGTGAACGCGCGTTCTTCGGCCAGAACCGCTTCGAACCGCGCGATTTTGTCGGCGCTGGCTATCATCACGCCGCCGCGCTGCTTCAAGAGCGGCACATCGGTGAAGCCCTGCGGCGGTCGATCGAAGAAACCCTTGGCAATCCTTGCAAGCGCGCACACTTCCGGCGCATTGTACCTCAGCACGAACTCGGCGGCGGAACGGCCAGTGCTGTGGTAACCGAGCGCGTCCTCCCGCTCGATGACAGCAACCGAGCGGTGCTGGCTCAGGAAATAGGCGAGCGACAAGCCCGCAATTCCACCGCCAATGATGACGACATCGTATTTCCGCATATTTCCAGTTCCCCAGGTCGCTCGCGCGGACCATAGGGAGACCAGGGATGCCGTTCAAATTTATAGTTGGAAATGTTGTTATCAATCCTGATGATGGCTTAGGCAGTGATCCAGCGGTTCCGTGTCCGCGACATGCGCGAGAAAGGCTGCTTCCGCGGCATTGAGGATCGAGTTGGGATTCGAGATACGAAAGACATCCGTCGTCGGCAGGTCGCTATAGGGCGGCAACTGCCACAACTGCCCCGCCTTGACTGCGGGGCCCGCGATGTGGTCGGGCAGCATGCCGATACCGACATTCGCGCAAATCAGCCGCATGACCTCCTCGACATTGCACGAAACGCCCCGGACCTGCTGGCCGAAGGAGCCGATCGCGCGAACGGCGGTCACCGAATTCATGTGCTGCCCGCCAAGGACGTCGGCAATGAAAGCGATGTAGGGGTTGCCACGCAGGTCGTTGAAATCGACGCCTTCGGCGCCGAACAGCGGATGACCGCGCCCGCAATAAAGTGCGTAACGCTCGCGAATATGGAAGCTCCTGTTCAAGCCGTCGGGAATGACGCCGTCGCAGAGGCCCATCGTGGCAATATTGCGCTCGACGGCACTAAGCACATCGACCGTCGTCGCGATCGTCACCGACAGTGTCACTTTCGGATGCATTCGGAAGAACGTGTCGAGCTTGTCATCCCAGGCGGGATTGTGGGCGTGGCTGACCGAATGGATGTTGAGATGGCCGGTCACCTCCTCGCCCGCGGTCTCCAGCACATTGGGCAGACGGACCACCGCCGCGAAGATGTCCCGGCACTGGCCGTGCAACTTCTCGCCCGCTTCGGTGAGATTGAACCGACCCGGCCTCCGGTCGATCAATTTCTGACCGACGGTCTGCTCCAGCCGCTTCAATGCCATGCTGACGGCCGGCTGCTGCAGAAGCAGCCGGTTGGCCGCCGCCGTAATGCTGCCCTCCTCGACAACGACGACGAAGGTGCGCAGCAGATTCCAGTCCAGATTGTGGGCAAAACGTTCGAGGCGATTGTTGGTCATGGCGGCGGTTGTGTCGATCTCTGTATCGCGTTTGCGAATAATCAGCAGAACGGCCTCGGGCGCAAGGTCCATTCCCCGGACGCATGAGGCAGTGCCTCAATTTCGTTTGAAACCGTTGAGCCCGCTTGCCATAACCACAGGCGGAAAAATACGACGGGAGAGAGACATGGCCGAAAAGATCCAGTTCCAATGGGACGATCCATTTCTGCTCGAGGATCAACTGAGCGAAGACGAGCGGATGATCCGCGATACGGCGCGCGCCTACGCCCAGGAGAGGCTGCGGCCGCGCGTGATCGAGGCCTATCGCGAGGAAAAGACCGATCCGTCGATCTTCCGCGAGATGGGCGATCTCGGCTTGCTCGGCGTCACCGTGCCGGACACCTACGGCGGTGTCGGTGCGTCCTATGTCGCCTACGGCCTTGTCGCCCGTGAAGTCGAACGCGTCGATTCCGGGTATCGCTCGATGATGAGCGTGCAGTCGTCGCTCGTCATCTATCCAATCTTCGCCTACGGCTCGGAGGATCAGAAGCGGAAGTATCTTCCGAAGCTCATCAGCGGCGAATGGATCGGCTGCTTCGGCCTGACCGAGCCGGACGCCGGTTCCGATCCCGCAGGCATGAAGACGCGGGCGATCAAGACCGACGGCGGCTACCGGCTGATCGGTTCGAAGATGTGGATTTCCAACGCGCCGCTTGCGGACGTCTTCGTCGTCTGGGCGAAGTCGGAGGCCCATGGAAACGCGATCCGTGGCTTCGTGCTGGAAAAGGGCATGGCAGGGCTTTCGGCGCCGAAGATCGCCGGCAAGCTGTCGCTGCGCGCATCGATCACCGGCGAGATCGTTCTCGACAATGTCGAGGTTGGCGAGGACGCGTTGCTGCCGAATGTCGAAGGGCTCAAGGGTCCTTTCGGCTGCCTTAACCGCGCCCGCTACGGCATTTCCTGGGGCGCGCTCGGTGCGGCCGAGTTCTGCTGGCACGCGGCGCGCCAATACGGCCTCGACCGCAAGCAGTTCAACCGTCCGCTCGCCCAGACACAGCTTTTCCAGAAGAAGCTCGCGGACATGCAGACGGAGATCACGCTCGGACTGCAGGGTTCGCTCCGCGTCGGCCGGCTGATGGACGAGGGTCGGATGGCCCCGGAAATGATCTCGATCGTCAAGCGCAACAATTGCGGCAAGGCGCTCGACATCGCCCGCATGGCCCGCGACATGCACGGCGGCAATGGCATTTCTGAGGAGTATCAGGTGATGCGCCACATGCTCAATCTGGAAACGGTCAATACCTATGAGGGTACGCACGACATACATGCCCTGATCCTCGGCCGCGCCCAGACCGGGCTCCAGGCCTTCTTCTGAGTATTGCCGTCATGGAAGCGCCGCTAAAGGGTATTCGCGTTCTCGAACTCGCCCGCATTCTGGCCGGCCCCTGGATCGGCCAGACACTCGCCGATCTCGGCGCCGACGTCATCAAGGTGGAAAGCCCAGCCGGCGACGATACCCGAACCTGGGGACCACCCTTTGTCGCAGGCGAGGGCGGCGAGAAGCTCGACGCCGCCTATTTCCATGCCTGCAACCGCGGCAAGCGTTCGGTCGTGCTCGATTTCACGACGGAGGAGGGGCAGGAGGCGGTACGGCGGCTGGCGGCACAATCCGACGTGCTCCTCGAAAACTTCAAGGTCGGTGGCCTCGCCAAATACGGGCTCGACTATCAGAGCCTGAGGAAGATCAACCCGCGACTCATCTATTGTTCGGTGACCGGCTTCGGCCAGGACGGCCCCTATGCCCACCGCGCCGGCTACGACTACATCGTCCAGGGCATGAGCGGGATCATGGATCTGACCGGCGAGCCGGATCGCGAGCCGCAGAAGATCGGCGTCGCCTTCGCCGACATCTTTACCGGGCTCTACGGCGTGATCGCCGTGCAGGCGGCGCTTGCGCAGCGCGAACGCACGGGCGAGGGGCAGCAGATCGACATGGCGCTGCTCGATTGCATGACCGGCGTGCTCGCCAACCAGGCGCTGAATTTTCTCGTCTCGGGCAAGGCGCCGCGGCGTCTCGGCAATGCGCATCCCAACATCGCGCCTTACCAGGTCTTTCCGACCGCTGACGGCCATCTGATCGTCGCTGTCGGCAACGACCGGCAGTTCGTCAAGTTCTGCGACGTGCTCGGCCGCGCGGACCTGGCGTCAGACGGGCGCTATCTGACCAATGCCGGCCGTGTTCAGCATCGCGATAGCCTGACACCGGAGCTCGCCTCGGAAACCGTAAAATTCGCGCGGGATGGGCTTTTGGCGAAGCTCGAAGCCGCGGGTGTACCGGGCGGCCCGATCAACACGGTCGCCGATGTCTTCGCGGATCCCCAGATCCTCCATCGGCAGATGCGCGTGGAGACGCCACACACCGGCGCCGCGACGGGAACGTCACCCGGTATCCGGACGCCGATCCGCTTCTCCAGTGCCTCGCTCGCGCTTGAGCGCGGAGTGCCCCGGTTGGGCGAGCATACGGAAGAGGTGCTGGCGGAGATTGGGATGGCTATCCCGAAAGAATAAAGGTGAGATCCGACCAGCTCACGGTCGCGAGCTGTTGTGCCCCTCACCCTAGCCCTCTCCCCGCAAGCGGGGCGAGGGGACAAGCGGCAGGTGGATGAGGGGCCGCTATCGTAGGAGCTACCCCTTCAAAGCCCGGCTGAAGACGCGTGACAGCCGCTCCGCGAAGGCGCGCGGATCTTCCGGCTTGTCGCCATCGAGGACGCGCGCCTGGTCGAGCAAGAGCCTCACCGCGTCCTCGCGGAATGCCTCGTCCTCGGCGGGGCAGGCAGCGATGGCGGTGATCAGGCTGTGGCCGGGATTGATCTCCAGGATCGGCTTTGCTGCGCCATCGATACGACCAGCGCCCTGCAACATCTTTTCGAGCTGGCGATCCGGTCCATGCTCGGGTGCCACGAGGCAGACTGCGCTTTCCGTCAACCGCTCCGAGGTCCTGACATCGGCAACCGCGTCACCGAGCGTCGCCTTGGCGAAGGTAACGAACTCGGCCACGGCCTGGCTCGTCTCCGTGGAGGTCGCATCGTCGGGCGCCTGCTTCGCAATGCCGGCGAGATCCGCCGCCCCTTGCGTGATCGACTTGAACGGCTTGCCTTCGAATTCCGGCGCCGAGGTCACCCAGAAGCTGTCGACCGGATCGGTGAGCAGCAACACTTCGATGCCACGGGCGCGAAACCCTTCAAGCTGTGGCGAAGCCTTCAACTGAGCAAGGTTGTCGCCGGTCAGATAGTAGATCGCCGTCTGGCCATCCTTCATGTCCTTGACGTAGTCGCTCAACGCACGCGGATTGTCGTCAGTCGCCGTGGTGCGGAAGCGCGAAAGCGCAATGAGCTGTGCCCGTCGCTCGAAATCTTCGTAGATGCCTTCCTTGATGACGCTCCCGAAGTTTTCCCAGACCTTGGCGAAGGTCTCGGGCTCGCTTTCCGCCAACTTCTCGATGCTGGTCAGGACTCGGCTCGTGAGCCCCTTGCGGATGCTGGCGAGCAGCGGGCTTTCCTGAATCATTTCGCGCGAGACATTGAGCGGCAGATCGGCCGTGTCGATAAGCCCGCGTACGAAACGCAGGTAACGCGGCAGCAATTCGGCCTCATCGGTGATGAAGACACGCTTGACATAGAGTTTCATCCGCCCCTTGCGATCCGGATCGAAAAGATCGAAGGGCTTGGAGCCCGGTACGAAGGCGAGCGCCGTATATTCGTGGCGACCTTCAGCCCGGAAGTGAACGGTGGCGGCCGGTTCGTCATACTGCCCGGCGACGCTGCGGTAGAAATCCGCGTAGTCTTCCTTGGAAATCTCGCTCTTCTGTTTGGTCCAGAGAGCCGTGCCATCCGCGACCTGGGCGGGCTCTTCGCCGGGCTTTTCGACGATCGAGATCGGGACGGGCACGTGGCCGGATTGGTCTTTGACGATCCGCTCGACCGTCCAGCGCGACGTGTAGCTTTTGGCGTCGTCCATAAGATGGAGCGTGATCCGCGTGCCGCGCGCCGGAGCATCGGCGAGTTCAACCGCGGAAACGGTGTAGCTGCCCTTGCCGTCCGACGCCCAGTGCCAGGCCTTGTCGGAGCCTGCACGGCGGGAAACGACGTCGACATTGTCGGCAACCATGAAGGCCGAATAGAAGCCGACGCCGAACTGGCCGATGAGCTGTGCGCCCTCCTTGCCCTGGGCCGCCTCGATCCGCTCCATGAAGGCCCGTGTGCCAGAACGGGCAATCGTGCCGAGGGATTCGACCAGTTCGTCGCGGCTCATGCCGATGCCGTTGTCCTCGACGACGAGACGCGCCCCTTCCTCGTCCAACGTCAGCGTGATGCGCGGCTGAGGATCGCTGCCGAGCAGTTCCGGCGCGACGATCGCCTCGTAGCGCAGCTTCTCGCAGGCATCCGCCGCATTCGAAATCAGTTCGCGAAGGAAGATGTTCTTGTCCGAATAGACCGAGTGCACCATCAAATGGAGCAGCCGCGCCACATCGGCTTCGAAGACATGTTTCTCGACGGACATTTCGACTTCACTCATCGCGTTGCAAACCTCCTTGGCTTTTGCCCCAATTGGCAGCCCGCGCGTCGAATTTCAAGGGTAGTCTTGCGACCGGTGCCGTTCAGTGCCATCCTGCCTGCGCGGCCGCCGAGGGCCGAAGGTGATCGGCGCATCTTTTTTGTGCGAATTGTCAAATCGCCGTAACACGGCGTTGCTACGGTCGTCCGACCCCGCAAAATAAAAGAGCGTAAAATCAAAGACATCAACGGGTTTTCAACGATGGATAGTGTTGCGGCCTCGTCGCGTGCCTTCTTTGACGCAGATCAACGCTCGACAAAGACGGTTGCTCGTATTTGACAATAGGAAATGGGACCGACCTTCGGTCGCAGCGTGGAGTGGACGTCATGCCTGAGCAATCCACCATCCCGACAATACCAACCTTTGCCGATGCCTACGCTTATGCGCTTGATGCCTGGCAGCGCTCCATCCTGTTTCTGGACGTGATGCGGCAGCGCGGCATCCAGTACGAAGAGCATACGGCACGCGCGGCGCCCCACGTGCTCGACTACGAAGCGGAACTCGTCTGCGATGGCCGCAAGCTCGATCGCCCCGTCAACTATGCACTCGTCCGGATAGTGCCGCCCGCCGACGCGGTGATCGATCCGTTGAAAAGGCCGTTCATCGTCGTCGATCCGCGCGCGGGCCACGGGCCCGGCATTGGGGGCTTCAAGGCGGACAGCGAGATCGGCGTCGCGATGAAGGCAGGGCACGCCTGTTATTTTATCGGTTTCCTTCCCGAGCCCGTCCCGGGCCAGACGATCGAGGACATCGCCCGCGCCGAAGCGATCTTCCTCGAAACCGTGATTGCAAGGCATCCCGAAGCGGACGGCAAGCCCTGTGTCATCGGCAATTGCCAGGCCGGCTGGGCGGTGATGATCGTTGCCTCTTTGCGCCCGGAACTGTTCGGTCCGATCATCATCGCGGGCGCGCCACTTTCCTATTGGGCGGGTGTCAGAGGCCAATATCCCATGCGCTATTCGGGAGGCCTGCTCGGCGGCAGCTGGCTGACTGCGCTCACAGGCGATCTTGGCGCCGGGATATTCGATGGCGCCTGGCTCGTGCAGAATTTCGAGAACCAGAACCCCGCCAACACGCTCTGGACCAAGCAATATAACCTCTACTCGAAGATCGATACCGAGGCTGGCCGCTATCTGGGCTTCGAGCGCTGGTGGGGCGGCCATGTGAAGCTGAACGCAGAGGAGATGCAGTTCATCGTCGATGAGCTCTTCGTCGGCAACAAGCTTGCCGCGGGCGAGATCCAGACCTCCGACGGCACGACCATCGATATGCGCAACATCCACTCGCCGATCGTCGTTTTCTGCTCGAAGGGCGATAACATCACCCCGCCGGCGCAGGCGCTCGACTGGATCCTGGATCTTTACGACAGCGTCGACGAGATCCGTGCACACGGGCAGACCATTGTCTATACGGTGCACGAAAAGATCGGGCATCTCGGCATCTTCGTTTCCGCCGGCGTCGCCCGCAAGGAGCACGACGAGTTCGCGTCCAATATCGACCTCATCGACGTGCTGCCGCCCGGCCTTTACGAGGCCGTGCTGGAGCCGGTAGGACCGGCTGTAGAAAACAGTGATCTGGTCACCGGGGAATGGGTCATGCGCTGCGAGGCGCGCACGCTCGACGATATCCGCGCCTTCGGTGGCAACGACGTCGAGGATGACCGTCGCTTCGCCACGGCCGCCAGGGTTTCCGAGATCAATCTGGCGCTTTACCGAACCTATCTGCAGCCCTGGATCAAGGCGATGGTGACGCCACCGATGGCGGAGGCGATGCGGAACATGCACCCGCTGCGCCTCCAATATGAAGTGTTCGGTCCACGCAATCCCGTCATGGCCTGGATCGAGGCGACCGCCAGGAATGTGCGCGACAAGCGCCAATCGGCGGCGCCTGACAACCCGCTGTTGGCGCTGCAGGAGAACATGTCCCGGCAGGTGGTCGACGGGTTGGAAGCCTGGCGCCAGATGGTCGAGCACCTTTCGGAGCAGACTTTTCACGCGATCTATGGCACGCCAGCCTTGCAAGCCGCGCTTGGCATCGACACGAGGTCCGACCGCGCTCCGCGCAAGGCGGCAAAGAACCTGCTGCACCATGCGCTCCTGGAGAACAGGATCGCGGCGCTGAAAGCTGACATGGCCAAGGGCGGCCTTCAGGAGGCTCTCGCCCGGGCGCTGCTTTTTGTCGGCATGGCGCGCGGCAAGGTCGACGAGCGCGGATTCGAAGCGGTCCGCCGGCTTCGGCGCGCTCATCCCTCCGCCAAGCAATTGACGCTTGCCGAGTTCAAGGCGCTGATGCGCACACAGTATTTCATGTTGCTGGTAGACGAGAAGGCGGCGCTCGCGGCCATTCCAAAATTGCTGCCGGAGAAAATCGAGCAACGCCGTGCTGCCTTTGCCGCCCTTCGAGAGGTCTTGGAGGCTCCGGGACCGCTGACTGGCATTGCCGTCGAGCGGCTGCAAGCCGTCACAGCGCTCTTTGGCCTGAGCGGTGAAGCACCAGAAGCACCAGTGCCTCTCGTGGTGCGCAAGGCCGCACGTGATCGCAACGCATCCTGACTGGGGAGGAGTTTCGAGTGTCCGAGGTGACCACGCTGGCGACCCAGCCATCCAAATATGACCGATTGATCGCGGCCGCACGAGCCGAGGCGCCCGCCGTCACCATCGTGGCGCATCCTTGCGATGAAACTTCGCTGAGCGGCGCCCTTGAAGCCGCCGGGATGGGGCTCATCACACCCGTGCTGGTCGGGCCGGAAGCCAGGATTCGCAATGTCGCGGCGGAACATGGGCTCGATCTCGGGCGGTGGGAAATCGTCGATGTGCCGCACAGTCATGCCGCGGCCGCCAAGGCAGTCGCATTGATCCGCGAAGGCAAGGGCGAGCTCCTGATGAAGGGCAGCCTGCATACCGACGAGCTGATGCACGAGGTCGCCGCCTCCGCCACCGGTCTTCGCACTGACCGGCGGATCAGCCACGTCTTCGTGATGGATGTGCCCGGCCACGCCGAGACGCTGTTCATCACGGACGCGGCGATCAATATCTTCCCGGACCTCGAAGCCAAGCGCGATATCGTGCAGAACGCGATCGATCTGTGGGTCACGATCGGTCTCGGCGAGCCGCGCGTGGCCATCCTTTCGGCGGTGGAGACGGTGACGACGAAGATTCCGTCGACGATCGAGGCGGCCGCACTTTGCAAGATGGCCGAGCGCGGCCAGATCACGGGCGGCTTGCTCGAAGGGCCACTCGCCTTCGACAACGCGATCGATCCGGAAGCCGCGCGCATCAAGGGCATCAATTCACCGGTCGCCGGCCACGCCGAGATCCTCGTCGTGCCGGACCTCGAGGCCGGGAACATGCTCGCCAAGAACCTGACATTCCTTTCCCATGCGGACGCGGCGGGAATCGTTCTTGGTGCCCGGGTGCCGATCGTGCTGACCTCGCGCGCGGATTCGGTGCGCACCCGCCTTGCATCATGCGCCGTCGCTGCGCTCTATGCCGCGCGGCGACGAGCCGCGCAATTAGCAGCGGTGTAATGCCATGGACGCTCTTCTTGTCGTCAACGCTGGTTCATCGAGCCTGAAGTTCCAAGTCTTCGGCATCGCCGGAACGGACCTGACACGTCAGATTCGCGGGAAAATCGACGGCATCGGCACCCGGCCGCGCCTGCAGGCGGCGGCGGCCGACGGCGTCCCGCTCATCGACCAGACCTATGACGCGAAAGCGGTTCGAGATCTTCCGACCGCCATTGCCGAAGCCAGACGTTGGCTCCTGACGCTGGAGGGCTTCAAGTTGCGAGCGGTCGGTCACCGGGTCGTGCACGGCGGTCCGGACTACGTGCGGCCCGCCCTTATCGATGCGGGGGTGCTCGACCGCCTTGCAAGCTACCAGGATCTCGCGCCTTTGCATCAGCCGAACAACCTGGCGCCGATTCGTCTCGCCATGGAGATCAATCCGGATGTGCCGCAGGTTGCCTGCTTCGACACCGCCTTTCATCGTGGCCACGCGGAGCACACCGATTGCTATGCTCTGCCGCGAGCCTTCTATGATGAGGGTGTCCGGCGCTACGGCTTTCACGGACTTTCGTACGAATATATCGCCGAGCGGCTCCGAAAGGTGGCGCCGCAGGCAGCCCAAGGGCGCGTCATCGTCGCTCACCTCGGCAGCGGTGCCTCGATGTGCGCGCTGCGGGACGGGCGCAGCATCGAGAGCACGATGGGTTTCACGGCGCTCGACGGGCTGCCGATGGGGACGCGGCCGGGTCAGCTCGATCCGGGTGTCGTCCTCTACCTCATCCTCCAGAAGGGCATGAAGGCGCAGGCGGTCTCGGATCTTCTCTATCATGATGCCGGGCTCAAAGGGCTCTCCGGCCTCTCGAACGACATGCGTGATCTTCTCGCGAGCGACGATCCCCATGCCGCGCTTGCCATCGCTCATTTTGTTTACCGGTGCGTGCTCAATGCGGGGATGCTCGCGGCGGCATTGGGAGGGATCGACGCCTTCGTTTTCACCGCAGGCGTCGGCGAAAACTCGGCCGCGATCCGCGCCCGCATCGTTGAAGGCCTCGCCTGGCTCGGGGCAGAGCTCGACCCGGCAGCGAACGAGGCTGGCGCGGCGTTGATCTCTCCGGCCGGGAGCCGGGTTGCTGTTCATGTCATCCCAACCGATGAGGAGCTGATGATCGCGCGCCATACCTTGGCGCTCATCAGCGCGCCCAACGCCTGACCCGGAGACCCCGCATGTCCATCCCCACCGTGAAGGCCAAGCTTTTAGAAGGCCGCAAGGGCCTGATTGTCGGCATTGCCAACGACCGCTCTATTGCTTGGGGTTGTGCCCGCGCGTTTCGCGCCTTGGGCGCAGACCTCGCAGTGACCTATCTCAACGACAAGGCAAAACCGCATGTCGAGCCGCTGGCGCACGAGCTCGATACCCCGATCTTCCTGCCGCTGGACATGGCGGTGCCCGGCCAGATCGAGACGGTCTTCGAGCGCATCGGCGAGACCTGGGGAGAACTCGACTTCCTCGTCCACTCGATCGCCTTCTCCCCGAGGGATACGCTCGGCGGGCGCGTGACCGACGCGCCGCGCGAGGGGTTCCTGACGACAATGGAGATATCCTGCTGGTCCTTCATCCGCATGGCCCAGCTCGCGGAGCCGCTGATGAAGAACGGCGGCACGCTTTTCACCATGACCTATTACGGGTCACAGGTGGTGGTGGAGAACTACAACATCATGGGCGTCGCCAAGGCGGCACTTGAAAGCGCCGTGCGCTACATGGCCGCCGAGCTTGGCCCCAAGGGCATTCGCGTCCACGCGATTTCGCCCGGCGCCCTTGCCACCCGCGCCGCATCCGGCATCCCTGAATTCGACGCGCTCCTCGAAAAGACGAAGCTGAAGGCACCAGCCCACGAACTCGTCGACATCGATGACGTCGGCATGGCGACGGCGTTTCTCGCCCACGACGCAGCGCGGCTCATAACCGGCCAGGTGCTGTACGTCGACGGTGGCTACCACATCGTCGACTGACGACGCCGTTGTCTCTCAGATGTTGCCCATGCAGAGATACTTCATCTCCAGATAGTCCTCGAGCCCGTGGCGGGAGCCTTCCCGGCCGATGCCCGATTGCTTGATGCCGCCGAAGGGAGCGGCCTCGGATGACATCCGCCCGGTATTGATGCCGACCATGCCGTATTCCAGCGCCTCGGCGACGTGCCAGACCCGCTTCAGGTTCTCGGCATAGAAATAGGCGGCGAGGCCATAGATCGTATCGTTCGCCTCGGCCACCACCTGCTCGGCGGTTTCGAAACGGATGATCGGGGCGATCGGGCCGAAGGTCTCTTCCTGCGCAACGCGCATCTGGTGTGAAATGCCGGTCAGAACCGTTGGCTCGAAGAAAGTGCCCTTGGTGCCGATCCGCCTGCCGCCGCATCGTACTTTTCCGCCCTTGGCCAAGGCATCGGCGACATGCGCCTCGATCTTCTCGAGCGCATGGCTGTCGATCATCGGACCTATCGCGACCCCGGCAGAAAACCCGTCGCCGACTGTGAGCTCGCGCACGCGGGCGACGAATTTTTCCGCGAACACGTCGTGCACGGCGGCTTGCACATAGATGCGGTTAGCCGAAACGCAGGTCTGGCCGGCATTGCGGAACTTGGCCTGAACGGCGCCGTCCACCGCCTCGTCGATATCGGCGTCATCGAAAACGATGAAGGGAGCATTGCCGCCCAGCTCCAGACTGACCTTCTTGATCTGGTCGGAACATTGCCGCATCAGGAGCCGGCCGACCTCGGTGGAGCCGGTGAAGCTGATCTTGCGGACTTTGGGGTTGCTGCAGAGTTCGCGGCCGATCGGGGCGCCTTCAGCGGCGTAAAGCAGATTGACAACGCCCTTCGGAAAGCCTGCCTTTTCCGCGAGCACGAACATCGCGCCGGCGACGAGCGGCGTCTGTTCTGCCGGTTTCAGCACGACCGCGCAGCCGGCGGCGAGTGCCGGCGAGATCTTGCGCGCCACCATGGAAGCCGGGAAATTCCACGGCGTGATGGTGCCGACAACGCCGACGGGCTGCTTGATGACGATCATGCGGCGGTCGTTGGCCGGCGCCGGGAAGGTCTCGCCATAGACGCGCTTGGCTTCCTCCGCATACCACTCGACATAGGATGCCGCGTGAAGAACCTCGCCCTTCGCTTCCACCAGCGGCTTGCCCATTTCGGCGGTGAGAATGGCGGCAAGATCGTCGGCATGCTCTACGATCAGGTCATGCCAGCGGCGCAGGATCGTGCTTCGGTCTTTCGCCGGCTTTGCAGCCCAGAGGCCTTGCGCCGCGGCCGCCGCGTCGATCGCGGCATGCGCCTCATCGATGCCCATGTCCGGAAGTGTTGCAAGCAATTCACCGGTCGAGGGATTGACGACGTCGAATGTCGCGCCGGTCCACTTGGCGGCAGGGCGGGTTACATTTTCGAGCGCCGCAAACAGGTCGGCTGCTCGAAGGTGCTTGGTCAATGCGGATGTCAATCCCATGGCACGTCCTCGGGCGGGGCCAGTTGTGGTAGGGCCAAGCCTCGCTACATTTTCTTGCGGAGCGGCGGTTGCGCGCCGAGCTGGCGTCGTTGGCCGGACGCCCGCGATAGCGGGCGCCCGAGTTGCCGTCAACCACGCGCCTCGAGGATCGATGCTTCGAGAATATCGAGCGCTTCCGCGAAGACTTCGTCCTGGATCGTGATCGGCGCCAGGAAGCGGATGACGTTGCCGTGGACGCCGCAGGTCAGCAGGATCAGGCCTTTTTCCAGCGCAGTAAGGCGGACCTTGTTGGCGAACTCGGCGCTCGGCAGATTCGTCTTCACGTCGTTGAATTCAACCGCATTCATGAAGCCCGGACCGCGGATATCGACGATCTCCGGCACCTTTTCGCGGATTGCGGCGAGGCGCTGCTTCAGGCGGTTGCCAAGCTGGTCCGCGCGCTCGCACAGCTTCTCCTCTTCGATGACATCGAGGACAGCGTGGGCCGCCGCGATGCCAAGCGGATTGCCGCCATAGGTGCCGCCGAGGCCGCCCGGTCCGGGCGCGTCCATGATTTCGGCGCGACCTGTGACCGCGGCGAGCGGAAAGCCGCCGGCGAGGCTCTTCGCCATCGTCACTAGGTCCGGCGCTACGTCATGGTGCTCCATCGCGAACAGCTTGCCGGTGCGGGCAAAGCCGGTCTGGACCTCATCCGCGATCAGCAGGATGCCGTGCTGGTCGCAGATTTCGCGCAGCGCCTTCATGAAAGCGGTCGGCGCGGGATAGAAGCCGCCTTCGCCCTGAACGGGCTCGAGGATGATCGCGGCAACACGGGCCGGATCGACGTCGGCCGCGAAGAGTTTCTTCAGCGCCGCCAGCGACTGCTCGACGCTGACGCCGTGAAGCTCGACCGGGAAGGGGGCGTGGAAGACGTCTCCCGGCATCGCGCCGAAGCCGACCTTGTAGGGCACGACCTTGCCGGTCAGCGCCATGCCCATGAAGGTGCGGCCGTGGAAGCCGCCGCCAAAGGCGATGATTGCCTGGCGCCCAGTCGCGGCGCGGGCGATCTTGACCGCGTTCTCGACGGCCTCGGCGCCGGTCGTGACGAAGATCGTCTTCTTAGCGAACTTGCCGGGGGTTAGCGCGTTCAGGCGCTCGGCGAGATGGACGTAATTCTCATAGGGCACGACCTGGTGGCAGGTGTGGGTGAAGCGGTCGAGCTGGGCCTTGACCGCCGCAATCACCTTGGGGTGGCGATGACCCGTGTTGACGACCGCAATGCCCGAGGCGAAGTCGATGTAGCGGTTGCCGTCCTTGTCCCAGATCTCGGCATTTTCGGCGCGGTCGGCATAGATTTGCGTGGTCATCCCGACACCGCGGGAGATGGCTGCGTTCTTGCGATCGGTGAGGCTGGTCATCGTCGTCGTCCTGTTTACGAGCAGAGGAATATATTGCATTTTTTCTGCAATTTTTCTTCGGAAGTGGTACATCTTTTCAGATGGATTGCAAATCAAATTTGGTGATCGAGACAACACCGCCCCTGATGGGCGCTTCTTGTAAATCGACGGGTGCGCCGGCTAGATTGCGGCAATACCGATAGCCTGGAGTCGCCTGGAGCCGCGATGCCAGCAAGAGGAAGCGGATCGATGAACGGAGCCGGCAATGTACGCTACAAGGTCGCCGAGGCAGCAAGGCTGGCCGGCGTGTCGGCGTCTACGCTCAGGCTGTGGGAAACGCAGGGGCTCGTGGTGCCGGAGCGTTCGGCGACGGGTCATCGGCAATATACCGAGGCGGATCTTGCGCGGCTGAAGCGCATATCCTGGTTTCGTGCCGAGCGCGGTCTGAACCCGGCCGCCATTCGCGAGGCTTTGGAGGCAGAGGGCGCAAACGAAGACAACGGTCCGGCGGCGTACGCGGAGAGCAATACCGACCTCCAGGTCGGCCGAAAGCTGCGGAGCCTGAGGCATGGCGCGGGCAAGACGCTCGAGCAGGTGGCAAGCGATGTCGGCATTGCCGCATCCGTGCTTTCGACGCTGGAGCGTACCTCCCAGGGCGTCTCCGTCGCAGTCCTCCATAATCTCGCGGAATATTTCGGCACGACGGTTTCCAGTCTTTCCGGCGAGGAGGAGCCTGAAGTGCGGGCGCTCGTCAGGGCCGGCGAGTGGCGCAATTGGCCGCGCACGACGCCAGGGGTGACAGTGCAATTGCTCGCCGAGGGTAGAAACCAGATGGACTGCCATCGTTTCGTGCTGGCGCCGGGCGCCTCGAGCGAGGGTGCATATCGGCATGATGGCGAGGAGTTCGTCTATGTGCTGTCCGGTCGTGTCGAATTCATATTGGACTCCGATCAGTTCTACGATCTTCATCCGGGCGACTCGCTCTATTTCGAGAGCCGCCGCCGACATGCCTGGTCCAATCGCCACGACGGCGAGACCGTTCTGCTGTGGATCAACACGCCGCCGACATTCTAGTCGCCTCAGGAAACGCTCGCGCGGGATGGTTGAATTAGTATATTCTTATCATCGCGCGGACCGTCGGCTGTATCGTCAGGACTTCTACAACTAATGTCGCCGAAACTGCGATAGACCTGGCGTCTAATCAGACTTTAGTCTGGTATTGCCGTAAAGACACACTTCAGACTTCTCGGCTGGTGATGCATTATTCTTGGCCGTTCCGTGCCAAAGTTTAGCCCTATTCGCTCCTACAGTCGCCTATACCGCCCCTTAGCCATTCATTTACCTTCATAAATTCAGGATCCTCGCCACAGGCGACCACCGAAACCGGCGGCAAAAATCACAACTGCTTAGGGAACGGGTGCGCCAGGAGAGTATCCCGCGAAGGTTTGAACTCGGAGAGGGATGTTCGATGCGGATTGCGCGCGACCGGCAACTGGACGGGCTCAGAGCCATCGCCGTCACGATGGTGCTCTACGGACATTTTTTCGCGGCCGATGGGTCCTATTGGGGCCATATCGGCGTGCGGCTGTTCTTCGTCCTGAGCGGCTTCCTGATTACCCGTCTGCTGCTCGAAGCGCGCGAGGATGCGCGTTTCGAGCCCGCGGCGGCGTTGAAATCGTTTTATGCGCGTCGGGCACTGCGCATCTTTCCCCCTTACTTCGCGGTCCTGGGCATCGTCTGGCTTTTCGACCTGGAGAGTTCCAAGACGGTGCTGGCGTGGCACGCGCTTTACCTTTCGAATTTCTGGTATGCTCTCCAAGACGCGTGGACGCCGTGGATGCTCTGTCATACTTGGAGCCTCAGCATTGAGGAGCAATTCTACGTCGTCTGGCCGCTGATCGTCCTCATCGCACCGAGACGCTCGATCGCGGCAATTTGCGTCGGCGTCATCGCCTGCTCCATCGCCTACCGCTTTTACTGGCCGTTCACGGGTCAGCCGTCGCTGGCTCGCGACCTGCTTCCCCCCGCCTCGATGGACGCGCTCGCCTCCGGCGCCCTGCTCGCCGCGTACCGGACGAAGAATGCGGCCTGGCCGCAATGGGCCAGGATGAGCTGGATGCCGCTCCTTAGCGCATCCGTCGTCCTGTTTTGGCTGAGGCCCGCGACGTTGACGCCGATGTTGGAGTGGCTGGGCTGGATCGGGCTGGAAATTTTCCCCCTCTTGCCGCTGACGATGCTGGTTGGCAATTGCTCAAGGGGGATTGGCGGCTACCTCGGTCGCGTGACCGAACTTCCGCCCCTGACTGCGCTCGGGCGCATCAGTTATGGCGTCTATCTCTATCATGCGATCGTGCTCGCGCTGGCGGTCAACGCTCAGCCCTGGCTTCCCGTCAACGTCTCCGAGCAGGGAGTTGGACGGTTTCTGGTTGCGGGCGCCGCCACATTGCTGATCGCGGCAATTTCCTGGCTGGTCTTCGAGAAGCCGCTCAATGCACTGAAACGGCATTTTCCATATGTCCGGCCCAGAGCGCCGGGAATTGAGCCGACATTCACGAATGCGGGCGATCGGATTGGACGCAGGGAGGCCGAGTCCCCCGCCTATTTCCCCGAACCGATCGGCTCCCGCAAATCCCTTCAAGCTTCAGATTTTCAATAACCACACGAGCTGAACAATGCCCACGCCATTGGTCTCCGTCCTGCTGCCCGTCTACAACGCGGAACCCTATCTTCCCGCAGCGCTCGAAAGCATCCTGCGCCAGGACTACGCGCGTGTCGAAGTCATTGCCATCGACGACGGGTCGACGGATCGCTCGCTGGACATCCTCGAGCGATATCGGAAAGATGACGGCCGCGTCCACATCGTCTCGCGCGAAAACCGCGGCCTTATCGCCACCTTGAACGAGGGCCTGGCCCTTGCCAGGGGCGAACTCGTTGCCAGAATGGACGCCGACGACATTTCCTATTCGTCCCGCTTTTCGCGTCAGGTCGCGGTGTTCAGCCAACGGCCAGGGCTGGCGCTTTGTGGCACGGGGATCGACACGTTGATCGGCAATCGCATCATTCGCGGTACACCCAACCCGATCTTTCGGTCCGGCAGCCTGCGTACATTGTCGATGTTCTTCACGATCTTCATGCACTCGACCGTGGTCTACAATCGGAAGGTAATACCGGCGCCGATGCTCGCCTACGATCCGGGCTACGTGCATGCGGAGGATTTCGACCTTTTCAGGCGCATTGCCGATCGCTTTCCGGTAACGATTATCGATGAAGCCCTGGTCGCCTACCGTATCCATCGCGACAGCGTCACAAACAAGCACAAGCGCCGGATGCGCCAGACGCATCTGAAGATCGTGGCCGAAAACCTTGCGCGGGAATGTCTTGTCGACGACTCGAGCGCGCTCGGCGAGATCGGCGTCGCGGTCACGATGGAGACGATCCGAAATCTCGCCGAGTTCGTCCTGGCGCTCGAGCGGAAAATTTCGTCTCTCCCGGTGGAAGTGCGGCAGGCCCATACGGACGGAGCCCTCTGTTTCTTCTATTTTCTTTATCAGCTCATCGCTGATGAAGAGCGGCCGGAACTGACCCATGCTTTCCTGACCCGGACGGGAAAATGGAGCCTAATCCGGCGCCGCGAGCGATACGGTTTGCTCGCCGGCGCGCGGGCGCCGTGGTGCAGCCGCATTTCGCTTGCCGCCACCAAGCGGGTGGACGGGCTGGCGCGGTACCTGCAATCGGTGCCTGCTGCGACGGTTCTTCCCCAGAATGGCATGGCCTAAGATGGCGTCGGAACGTTCTGCCGCCGCACAAGAGCATCCCAACGCAGTCGTCACGCGGCCGACCTGCGGCGCTTCGCTTTCCGGCGGGTCGCGGCCCTTCGCGAGCTTCATCGTCTGCACGCGGAACCGCGTTCAGGCACTTGCCGCCTGCATCCGGTCGATCGAGACCGCATGTCTTGCCTATGCCGCCATCACCAGCGAGCTCGTGATCGTCGATAACGGCTCGACGGACAGGACGCCGGACGAGCTGATCCGAATAGCGGCGGCGTCACCTGTCGCGATGGCGCTCGTCGCCGAGCCGCGCCCGGGCCTGGCGGCGGCGCGCAACGCAGGAATGGCGCGCGCACGCGGCCGGATTCTCGTTTTCGTCGACGACGACTGCGAAGTGCACCGCCGCTATCTCGCCGATCTCGCGCGGCATTACGCCGATGGCGAACGGCGCATCATCCGCGGCGGCCGCGTCGAGCTCCGTGATCCGTCCGATCTGCCATTCACGATCAAACGATCGCGCGTTCCTGCGCGATTGACCCGCGACGTCCATCCGGGCGGGTTCGTGCTCGGCTGCAACATGACGATGCACCGCGACGTCGCGGCGCTCGTCGGGCCTTTCGACGAGCGCTTCGGGGCCGGCGCGCTGCTGCAATCGGCGGAGGATACCGACTATCTCGTACGCGCCTTTCAGCTTGATATCCCGGTCGAATACGTACCCGATATGACTGTCTATCATCACCACGGGCGGAAGGCTCGCGAGGCGATCGAGAAGCTCCACCGCAACTATAGCCTCGGCAACGGCGCTCTTTGCTTGAAGCATTTCTTCAGGGCGCCGTGGCTGCTCAAGCACTTCTGCTGGACTGTCAGATCCGCTTGCGGCGAGGCCTTCGGCGGTGAGAGGTTCGACCCTGAGCTCCAGCTATCCCATTGGCCGATCGTGTCGATGAACCTGCTCGGCGCCGCAAGGTTCGCGCGCCTTGCCGTGACCGGCCCGGCGCCGCGGGCAGAGCTGCATCAGATCGACCAGACCGCGGCAAAGTTAAGGTGAGGGCCATCATGTTGCGTTTCCTATTGCCGGGTTTTCACGTTCTCTATAACGCGCTGGGGCGGCAGTTGCGTCTGCTGCCCATCGTCGTGGTTCTAGGCCTCGCCAGCGCCGCGCTCGAAGGCGCCGGCATCGGCCTTATCATCCCGATGCTCGGCATTATTGCCGGAAATCAGGATGCCGGCGGATTGCACGGAATCTCTGCCTTCTTCCAGCAGGTGGGCGCGGGGCTCGATGACGGCCAAAGACTGCTGGCGATCGCCGCGGCCGTTCTTGCGCTGATCGCCCTGAAGAATGTTCTCGCCTTCGCGAACACTCTGCTGACGACCTTTATCTATGGAAAGGCAAGTCACGCGATCCGCAGTGCTCTCTCGGACCAGCTCTTGAGGATCGGCTATCCGTTCTTCCTGCAGCAAAATCCCGGTCGCCTGCTCAACATAATCTCCAACGAGTCGTGGCGGGCATCCGACGCAATACAGACCGTGCTTGCGGCCCTGGTGAACGGTTCCGCTGCCGTCATCCTTCTGGCGTTTCTGCTCTTGCTTTCCTGGCAGATGACGCTGTTCGTCGCGCTCGGACTCGTACTCGTCCAACTCGCGCATGCCGTCTTGTCGGCCACTCTTAGAGGCCCGAGCCGCGACGTGACGTCCTTCAACAGCGAGCTCGCCGCGAGGATGCTTCATCTTGTCCATGCCGGGCGGCTGATCCGCGTGTTCGGCCAGGAGGAGCGCGAGAAGGCGGTATTTGACTCCGCTTCGGACGCCGTCCGCCGGGCCGGATTCGTCCTGCAGAGCCGCCAGGGCGCGTTGCCGCCGCTTACCGAAGTGCTGCATTCCGGCCTGTTCCTGGCGGCGGTTGTCAGTGCGTGGTCTGTCGGCGTGAGCTTTCCCGTCATCGTCGCTTTCGTCGTGCTGCTCTATCGTTTGCAGCCGCACGTGCGCGCCCTTCAAATGTCCTGGGGGCAGATCCAGGGTTGGAGCGGATCGCTCGAAGAGGTGCGCTGGCTCCTCGATCCGTCGGACAAGCCGAAGCCTCCGGCCGGTCACGAGCCCGTCGCCGGTTTGCGCGAGGGCATGAAATTCGATCACGTGACGTTCCGATATCCGGGCTCCGAGGCGCGTCCAATCGTGCTCAGTTCGGCGACCTTCGCAATTCGCAGCGGCCGGTCGACGGCGATCATCGGACGGTCGGGCGCCGGCAAGACCACGATCGTCAATCTCCTGTGCCGCTTTGTGGAGCCTGACGAAGGACACATCCTCATCGATGGCATGCCGCTTGATCAAATCGATGCCGCTCAGTGGCGGCGCCAGATTGCCGTCGCCAGCCAGGATCTCGAACTGGTGGACGGCAGCATCTTCGAAAACATCACCTACGGCCAAAACGCTACGATCGCCGAAGTGGAGCGAGCAGCCAAGCTGGCCGAGGCCCACAGCTTCGTGGAAAAACTGCCTCAAGGATACGCGACCATCGTAGGCTATCGCGGCGCGAGCCTGTCGGCGGGGCAGCGGCAGCGCATTGCGCTTGCCAGGGCGCTGGTGCGCGACCCCGAAATCCTGATCCTCGACGAAGCCACGAATGCCGTTGACGGCCTGTCGGAGGCTGCGATCGTCGAAACGCTGAGATTAAGGGCAGGTCGCCGCACGACCATCGTCATCAGCCATCACCGCAGCACGATTTCGTTCTGCGACGACGTGGTGGTTCTCGGCAGGGGCCGGGTGAAAAGCCAGACGCCGCTGGCCGACGTCGCCTCGTTGAGCATGGATCAGCTCTACGAGCACGAGACACGCGCGGAGCGCCATGGTTGAGTTCAGCCGAAAGCAACGCGGCGAGCCCTTTCAGGCTCACAGCGTCGTAATTGTTGCTTGCCTATCAGCGTTGGCTCTGACGGAAACCGCGCCTGCCCACCGGTCAGGCAGCCTTGGCGTACTGCCTCGCCATTTCCGGCAGGCGAAGCACCCTGATCTTCGAGGCTTGGCCGGCAGCGCGGAAGGCCTCGAAGCGTTCCTTGCAGACCTCGGTCATGCGCGCGATCGCTGGCTTCAGGTAGTTGCGCGGGTCGAAATTGTCTGGATGCTCCAGGTGATGCTTGCGGATCTCACCGGTGAAGGCGAGCCGGAGATCCGTGTCGATGTTGACCTTGCGGACCCCGAGCGGAATAGCCTTCTGGATCTCCGCGACCGGCACGCCCCAGGTCTTCTTCATCTTGCCGCCATAGCTATTGAAAAGCTCCTGCAGATCGGCGGGAACGGACGATGAGCCATGCATGACGAGGTGGGTGTTCGGCAGCCGCCTGTTGATCTTGGCGATCGTGTCGATCGAAAGGATCTCGCCGTCCGGCTCTCGGGTGAACTTGTAGGCGCCGTGGCTGGTGCCGATCGCGACCGCCAGTGCATCGACACCGGTCTTGGAAACGAAATCGAAGGCCTGATCCGGATCCGTCAGCAGTTCCTCGCGGGAAAGCCTTCCTTCGAAACCGTGGCCGTCCTCCTTGTCGCCGGCACCGGTCTCAAGATTGCCGAGGCAACCGAGTTCACCTTCGACGGAAACGCCCGCCGCATGGGCGATCTTCACGACCTCGGCGGTCACCGCGACATTATATTCATAGCTCGCAACGGTCTTGCCGTCCTTTTCGAGCGAGCCGTCCATCATCACGGAGGTGAAGCCGTTGGTGATGGCGGAAATGCAGGTCGACGGCTGGTCGCCGTGGTCGAGATGGAGACAGACCGGGATGTGCGGGTACTCCTCGGCTGCGCCGAGGATCAGATGGCGGAGGAAGGCGTCCCCGGCATAGGCGCGCGCGCCGCGGCTCGCCTGCAGGATCACCGGAGAATCCGTCGCATCGGCGGCCCGCATGACGGCCTGAATATATTCGAGATTGTTCACATTGAAGGCTGGCAGCGCATAATTGTTCTCCGCCGCATGGTCGAGCAGTTGCCGCAATGTGATCAATGCCATTCGAAATCTCCCTGATACTGGACGCCCCACTCCAGGCGCCGTGGATAGGCGGACACGGGTTCAACAGTACCCGATGGGTCTCGTTCGCGAGGGCGCTGAAGACGGTTTTGACCGCGCTTCGGCGGACCTGGAACCGACCCCTGCCGGACCAAGTCAAAGGCACAATAATTCATGCGGGTCTTTTGGCAACGGGGGCAGCGGCACGGCCGAACACTTGATTGACGTGCGTCAGCGGATTTTGCTGTGGATGAGAAATCGTACCGCCAGAATTCGCGGCTTTCGCTTTCTGGTGGTGCTGGCAGGGTGGCGCATGGAGGAGGGCAAAGGCGTGCATGCCGGCAGTCCACCAGACGCGAAATCACACCTTGCCGATGCATCGGTCGGGTCGATGCGAACTCACGAATTGCAAAAAAATTGCGACAGGAGCCGCAAAATTTTTTGCATATTACGTAAAGTGCCATCTCAATTCACAAACTTTGCATATCGGCCCTTCTGGGTCGGTTTTCGGGGCCGAATGGGCGATCTTTGAATCCGATCTAAAACGTTACAGTTTGCCGTCCGGCTTGCTGCGGTCCGGCCTGACCAAAGTCGCAAAGGAGACGAAAACCACCGCAAACGCCATACAACCTATGCGTCTATGAAAATGACGGCCTATAGAGAAGGATGCAATTTTCCGCACAAAGCGCCTTGCCTTTGTTGAGAATTTGCCCTTCTCTCCTGCGATCACAAACCCAAAACGAGGGGAAGGAGAAAAAAACAATGACCTCACTGAAACTTAAACTCGGCGCCGCAGCGTTGCTTGGCTCGCTGCTGATCGGCGCAAGCCCGGCGCTTGCGGAAGCGGTGCTTCACCGCGGCAACGCCGGCGAGCCGCAGACGCTCGACCAGGCCCACACCTCGATCAACATCGAAGAGTTCATCCTGAAGGATCTCTATGAAGGTCTGACGATCTACGACGCCGCGGGCAAGATCATCCCGGGTGCAGCCGAAACCTGGGAGCTTTCGGATGACGGCACCGTCTATACCTTCAAGCTGCGCGCCGATGCCAAGTGGTCGGACGGCTCGCCGGTAACGGCCGAAGATTTCGCCTTCTCTTTCCGTCGTGTGGAAGACCCGAAGACGGCGGCCGAATACGCCAACATTCTCTTCCCGATCAAGAATGCCGAGAAGGTCAACAAGGGTGAAGCGCCGGTCGACCAGCTCGGCGTGAAGGCTGTCGACGAGAAGACGCTCGAAATCACGCTTGAACGCCCAACCCCGTTCTTCCTGGAATTGCTCGCGCACCAGACCGCGCTTCCGGTCAGCAAGGCAAGCGTCGAGAAGAACGCTGCCGATTTCGTGAAGCCGGGCGTGATGGTCTCGAACGGCGCGTTCAAGCTGACCGCCCACGTGCCGAACGACAGCCTGACGGTCGAGAAAAACCCGAACTACTGGGACGCCGCCAACGTCAAGCTCGACAAGGTGATCTTCTATCCGATCGACGACCAGGCGGCCTCGGTCCGTCGCTTCGAAGCGAAGGAAATGGACCTCGCCTACAACTTCTCGGCCGACCAGATCGAGCGGCTGCGCACGTCCTATGGCGATCAGGTGCACGTCTCGCCGACGCTGGCGACCTATTACTACGCCTTCGACACGCGGCAGGAGCCCTATAACGACGTCCGCGTTCGTCGCGCACTGTCGATGGCGGTCGACCGCGACTTCCTCGCCAAGGAAATCTACAGCGGTTCGCAGCTTCCGTCCTATTCGATGGTGCCGCCCGGCCTCGAGAGCTACGGCGACCCGGCGAAGGCCGACTTTGCAAACCTGTCTCAGCTCGACCGCGAAGATCAGGCGGTCGCGCTGATGAAGGAAGCCGGCTACGGTGAGGGCGGCAAGCCGCTCAACATTGAAATCCGTTACAACACCAACCCGAACCACGAGCGTGTTGCAACGGCTGTCGCCGACATGTGGAAGAACACCTTCGGCGCCAAGGTCTCGCTGGTGAACCTCGACGTGTCGTCGCACTACGCCTACCTGCAGGAAGGCGGCAAGTTCAACGTCGCGCGTGCCGGCTGGGTTGCCGACTACGCCGACGCCGAAAACTTCCTGGCGCTGAGCCTCAGCAGCAACAAGACCTTCAACTATGGCCACTTCGAAAACGCCGAATTCGACGGCTTGATGAAGAAGTCCTATGAAGAACAGGATCCGGCAGCGCGCTCGAAGCTCCTCCATGAAGCCGAGACCCTGCTGATGAAGGAGCAGCCGATCGCGCCGTTCCTCACCCAGGCGGACCTGTGGCTCGTCTCGAGCCGCGTCAAAGGCTGGCAGGACAACGGACCGAACGCGCATCTGAGCAAGTTCCTGAGCGTCGCCGAATAACGAAATGAGGCGACGCGCGGCCTGTTGCCGCGCGTCGCCTCCGGAGTACCTCCATGATCCCCTTCATCCTCCGCCGACTGGCGAGTGCGGTGCCGACCCTCTTCATCGTCGTCACCATATCCTTCTTTCTGATGCGGTTTGCCCCAGGCGGCCCCTTCAATCTCGAGCGTCCTCTCCCTCCCTCCACGATGGAGAACCTGATGAGGACCTATCACCTCGATCAGCCGCTCTGGCGCCAATACGCTACCTATCTCAGCAACGCGGTAACTGGCGACTTCGGCCCGAGTTATATCTACCATGACAACAACGTCGCGCAGCTGATCGGCAAGGGCCTGCCCTATTCGATGGAGCTCGGTTTCTACGCTTTGCTGCTCGCCGTGGTCGGTGGCGTGATCGCCGGCACGATTGCGGCGCTGCGGCAGAACAGCATCCTCGATTTCGGGATCATGGCGGTCTCGACGATCGGCGTCACCGTTCCGAACTTCGTCGTCGGTCCGGTGCTGACGCTCGTCTTCGCAATCGTTCTGTCGTGGCTGCCGGCGGGCGGCTGGGGGGACGGATCGTTTCGCTTCCTGGTCCTGCCGATGATCGCTCTCGCATTGCCGCAGCTCGCCGTCTTCGCCCGGCTTACCCGTGGCTCGATGATCGAGGCGCTCCACACCGACCACATCCGTACCGCCAAGGCCTATGGCCTGCCGCCCCGCGCGGTCGTGGTCACCCACGCTATGCGCGGCGCGATGCTTCCGGTCGTTTCCTATCTGGCACCCTGTGCGGCCGCACTTCTTACCGGCTCGGCGGTCGTCGAGACGATCTTCACCATTCCCGGCGTCGGTCGCTACTTCGTTCTTGGCGCGATCAACCGCGACTATACGCTGGTCATGGGCACCGTGATCCTCGTCGCCATTTTCGTCATCGTCTTCAATCTGCTGGTCGATATTCTCTACGGCCTACTCGATCCGAGGGTCCGCCATGACTGATATCGTCCAAGCACCGGCGTCCACGCCGGAGACCAAGGGGCGCAGCCTCTTCCAGCTTGCTGCGCTCCGTTTCCGCCGCAATCGCGCCGCGATGGCCGGCTGCATCATGCTGGCGCTCATTGCGCTGTTTTCGTTCGTCGGGCCGCTGTTCTCGCCGCACACCTACGACCAGGTCTTCCCGTCCTATGTCTCGATCGGTCCGAGCCTGGAGCCAAGGCCGGATGCGTCGACGCTTCAGGACGTCATGGAAGGTGTTGCCACCCGCGCCCGCGTGACGCTCAAGGAATTCGCCGTTGAAGGCGAGGGGTTCACCGCCACCATTACCTCGGATCAGCCGATCGACCCGCGCGCAACGCGCTACTTCGACAGGGCCAACGAGTTCGAGGGCACGAAGGTCGTCGCGACCGAGGACGATGGCCGCACCTTGAAGGTCGAGGGCCAGGTGGACCGCGAATATTTCCCCTTCGGTACCGACTCGAACGGCCGCGACCTGCTCGTTCGCGTGATGCTCGGCGGACAGATTTCGATCGCCGTCGGGCTGCTCGCGAGCCTCGTATCGCTCGGCATTGGCGTCGTCTACGGTGCGACCTCGGGTTATATCGGTGGGCGCGTCGACAATGTCATGATGCGCCTGGTCGAGATCCTCTATTCGCTGCCATTCGTCTTCCTCGTCGTCGTGCTCGTCGTCTTCTTCGGTCGGAGCTTCATCCTGATCTTCCTGGTGATCGGCGCGGTCGAATGGCTCGACATGGCGCGTATCGTGCGGGGGCAGACGCTTGCGCTCAAACGGCGAGAGTTCGTCAGCGCGGCGCAGGCGCTCGGCCTTACTGATTGGCAGATCATCCGCCGTCACATCATTCCGAACACGATCGGCCCGGTAATCGTCTTCGTCACCGTGGTCGTGCCAAAGGTCATCCTGCTCGAGAGCTTCCTCTCCTTCCTCGGCCTCGGCGTGCAGGCGCCGCTGACGAGCTGGGGAGCGCTGATCTCCGAAGGAGCAAACAACATCCAGTCGGCGCCGTGGCTGCTCATCTTCCCGGCCATCTTCTTCGTCGTCACGCTGTTCTCGCTGAATTTCGTCGGCGACGGCCTGCGCGATGCGCTCGACCCGAAGGACCGCTGACATGGCAGAAATGAAAGAATCCATTCTCACCGTCCGCGGTCTCAAGGTGGACTTTTCGACCCCGGACGGCACCGTCGAGGCCGTCAAAGGCATAGACCTCGACATCCGCGCCGGCGAAACGCTGGCCGTCGTTGGCGAGTCCGGCTCGGGCAAGAGCCAGACCATGATGGGCATCATGGGACTGCTGGCGAAGAACGGCACCGTGACCGGCTCGGCCCGCTATCGCGGCCGGGAGCTTATCGGCCTTGCGCCTAAGGCACTGAACGACGTCAGGGGCTCGAAGATCACGATGATCTTTCAGGAGCCGATGACGTCGCTCGACCCGCTCTACACGATCGGGCGACAGATCGCCGAGCCGATCGTCCACCACCGCGGCGGCACGTTCAAGCAGGCGCGCAAGCGGGTGCTTGAACTGTTGGAGCTCGTGGGCATTCCGGAACCGGCCCGTCGTGTCGACAGCTATCCGCACGAACTCTCGGGCGGTCAGCGGCAGCGCGTGATGATCGCCATGGCGCTTGCCAACGAGCCGGACATCCTGATCGCGGACGAACCGACGACCGCGTTGGACGTCACCATCCAGGCGCAGATTCTCGATCTCTTGAAGTCGCTGCAGAAGCGTTTCGGCATGGCAATCGTGCTGATCACCCACGACCTCGGCATTGTGAAACATTTTGCCGAGCGCGTCGCGGTGATGCGCCGGGGCGAGGTCGTCGAGCATGGCACGACGGCTAACATCTTCGAACGGCCGAAGGCCGACTACACGAAGATGCTGCTTGCGGCCGAACCGAGCGGACGCAAGGCATCGCCGCCGGAAAGCGCGCCGATCGTTCTGGAGGGCCGTGACGTTTCGGTCGATTATTCGATCGGCGGCGGGCTGTTCCGTGGCGGCTCTTCGGTGTTCCGGGCCGTCGATGGCGTCAACCTGCGCCTGAGGCAGGGCCAGACGATCGGCATCGTCGGGGAATCCGGGTCGGGCAAATCGACATTGGGCCGCGCGCTGCTGAGGCTCTTGCCGAGCAAGGGACATTATCGCTTCGGCATGACCGATATTTCCGGCTTCGACCGCGGCGCGATGCGGCCCCTGCGTCGCGAGCTTCAGCTCGTCTTCCAGGATCCCTATGGCTCGCTGTCGCCGCGCCGGACGGTCGGCGAGATCATCACCGAAGGCCTTTACGTGCACGAGCCCGAGCTTAACCGGGCAGAGCGGGACCGTCGCGCGATCGCCGCACTGAAGGAAGTCGGTCTCGACCCCGCGTCGCGCAATCGCTATCCGCACGAGTTCTCGGGCGGGCAGCGCCAGCGCATCGCGATCGCCCGCGCCGTGATCCTGAAGCCGAAGGTCGTGATCCTCGACGAACCGACCTCGGCGCTCGACCGTTCGGTGCAGGGGCAGGTCATCGAGCTTCTGCGCGACCTGCAGCGTTCGCATGGGCTCTCCTACATCTTCATCAGCCACGATCTTTCCGTCGTGAAGGCGATGTCGGACTATGTGATCGTAATGAAGAACGGCCGCATCGTCGAGGAGGGCGAAACCGATGCGATCTTCGAGGCGCCGAAGGAGCCCTATACCAAGACGCTGATCGGCGCCGCCTTCAACGTCTGAGATCCGCAGCGTAAATTGTAGAGACGCGACACTCGCGTCTCTACTTCTATCGCGCCACTTCGACGGGTGGTCGCGAAGCCATTATCATCAAGTGCGACGGCCAAACAGACCGCCGTGAAGGCAGCCAAGAGCCGATCCGGATATTTCCGCCCGACGGTCGACGGTCCTCCGGTTCCCATCGCTTGCCCAGGTCAGGAACCATCCTTGCCTCGTCCGAGTTTTCCATAATATCCGAGCATTCGGTTTCAAGAGAACTCGATGCCGCGGGGTTGCCCCAGCGGATTCGACGAGAAAGGCGATGGATTTCCTAGAAGCGGTCAACGCTGCCGGATCGTGGCTGCAGACTGCCCTTCTGAACGAGTGGACGGTCTATCAGTCTGTCGTGATCGTAACCGGGTACCTGTTTTGCGGTTTCCTGGCAAAACGGATAGAGCCGGTATTGGAGACCCGCGCGCGCACCATCAAAGGAAATCCCGACCTTCTCCGCGTCATCATCGCCTTCATGCGGCGCTTGCGGTGGCTGTTCTTAATCGTTTGGCTCTGGATCGCTGATGTGGTCCTGTCGAGATTTGGATGGCCGTCCTACCGGTGGCTGGTGGCCACGGCCCTTACGCTTGTGGCGGCGTGGTTTGTGATCGCGGTGCTCACACGCATAATCAGAAACCAAATGCTCGCACGGGTCGTTGCGGTCGCCGGTTGGCTCTATTTTGCACTTTACGCGCTTGGACTGGATGGCACGATCCTGACAGCCCTTGATAACATTGCCGTCAACCTCGGCGCTGCCCGTCTTTCGATGTTGCTGGTCTTGAAGGCTATTGTTCTCTCCGCCGCGCTGATCTGGCTGGCCGTCCTGATCGGCAACATGTCGTCCCATTGGCTACAGAAGTCCTCAGATCTCACGCCATCGCTCAAGGTCCTCATCAGCAAACTCATCAAGATCAGCTTGATCGCGTTAGCCGGCGCGATCGCCTTGTCTGCAACAGGCATCGACCTGACGGCCCTCACGGTCTTTTCGGGTGCCGTCGGCGTCGGCATTGGTTTCGGCCTGCAGAAGGTGGTCTCCAATTTCATATCCGGAGTCATCATCCTTCTCGACAAGTCGATCAAACCGGGCGACACGATCACGCTTGGAGAAACCTTCGGCGCGATCCGCGACCTGCGCTCCCGCTTCGTCTCCGTCATCACGAGAGATGGAAAGGAATATCTCATCCCAAACGAGGATTTTATTTCCCAGCAGGTCGTGAACTGGTCGTTCTCCAGTGAATATGTCCGCATCGAGGTCAGCTTTGGAACCTCATATGACAGCGATCCGCACGAGGTTGTTCGCATAGCGATCGAAGCCGCGAAAACCATTCCGCGGGTTTCCAGTGTCTACGCCCAGCCGGTCTGCTGGATGACCGCATTCGGGTCATCGTCGCTCGATTTCAAACTGAGGTTCTGGATTTCCGATCCGAGCAACGGGCTGACCAACGTCCGTGGCGAAGTCCTCATGGCATTGTGGGATGCCTTCAAGGAGGCCGGTATTTCAATCCCGTTCCCGCATCGCGAAATCATCATGAAGACACCGGTCGAAGTCGTGGATTCACTTGAACGCGGCGAAGAAATGCGAAGCGGTCCCGCGCCCACATCCCGTTCGAACGTGTGAGCCCGATCACGTGCCGTCGCCGTGTGGTGCGTCTGCCGCCAAAAGCCTCTTGTCGAGACCGAATTTCTGCATCTTTTCATAGAGCGTCTTGCGCGAGATCCCGAGAGATTCGTAGACGGGCTTCAGCGCACCGCCATGGGCCGCAAGTGCGCTTGCGATAAGGCTCTTTTCGAACGCGGCGACCTTGTCGGCGAGACGCGCGCCGTTCGGCCGCGTGGACGTGACGTCGTCCTGTTCGGCTTCCAGCCCGAGCACGAACCGTTCGGCCGCGTTGCGCAATTCGCGAACGTTTCCGGGCCAGTCGCGCTCGGCGATTTCCGAGGCCAGAGCAGGGGAGATCTCGACGTCGTCGCGGCCGTAGCGCGCGGCGGATTCGCGCACAAGCTGCATGAAAAGCAGCGGAATGTCGGAACGGCGCTGGGCAAGCGGCGGCACACGCAGCGTCGCGACGTTCAAGCGATAGAGCAGATCGGCGCGGAAACGGCCGGCGGCGACCTCCGACTCCAGATCGACCTTGCTGGTGGCGACGAAGCGTACGTCAAGCGACACGATTTCATTCGAGCCGAGCCGGGTTATGACCCGTTCCTGCAGCACGCGCAGGAACTTCGCCTGGAGATCGAAAGGCATTGAGCCGATCTCGTCGAGCAGGATCGTGCCGCCGCGCCCATGCTCGAATTTGCCGTAGCGCGGTCGCAACGCGCCCGGAAAGGCGCCCGCCTCATGGCCAAAAAGTTCGCTCTCGATCAGCGTTTCCGGAAGGGCGGCACAATTGATGGCAATGAAGGGGCTGTTGGCGCGGCTGCTCAAGTCATGGAGTGCGCGTGCCACGACTTCCTTGCCGACACCGGTTTCTCCGATGATCAGCGTATCGGCATCGGATGCGCCGATGGCGCGGATCTTGTACCGCAGGTCGACCATCGCCTGGCTTCGCCCTGGCAGCCGTTGCTCGATGTCGTCGCGCTTTCCCGCAACCGCTCTCAGGCGGCGGTTTTCAAGCACGAGGCCGCGCCACTCGAGCGCGCGACGAATGGTGCCGGCAAGCGCTTGGGCCGTGAAGGGTTTTTCGACGAAATCGTAAGCGCCTTCGCGCATCGCTCGAACGGCGAGCTGGACGTCGCCGTGACCGGTCACGAGGATCACCGGGACCTCGGCGTCGATTTCACGTATACGCTGAAGGAAGGTCATGCCATCCATACCCGGCATGCGAATGTCGCTGATCACCACGCCTGAAAAGCTGAAGCCGATGAACTCGAGCGCGTGTTCGGCACTGGCGAATGTGTCGACGCGAAAACCTGCAAGCTCGAGCGCCTGGGCGCTCGAATGGCGAAGTTCCTCTTCATCATCAACGAGCAGGACACGGCTCTCGGTCATTCGGCGGCCTCACGCTCGGTCCGGTTGACGGCCGCAAGTTCGATGCGAAACACGGCACCTCCTTCAGGGTGGTTCGAAACGGTCAGGTTGCCGCCAAAATCCTTGATGATGTTGTAGGAGATGGAAAGCCCAAGGCCCAGTCCCTTGCCGACACCCTTTGTGCTGAAGAACGGATCGAAGATGCGTTCCGCGATCGCGGATGCCACACCGGGTCCGCGGTCGCGGATCGCGAGCACCACCTCGTCGCCTTCGCGCCATGCGTTGACGGTGATCGCGCGATCATCAAGGCCCTCGACCGCGTCGACGGCGTTGGAGATGACGTTGACGAGAACCTGCTGAAGCCGGACCGAACCCGCCCGGACAACAAGGGGCGCCTCGCCGAGATCGATGTTCACAGTGGCGTTGGCTGCCTTGATGCGGGCGGCAACGATTTCCATCGTGTCGCGCATGACCTCGTCGAGAGGCACCGGACCAAGTTTCTCATTGGGCTTGCGTGCAAAATTGCGCAGATGCCGGCTGATGGACGCCATACGGTCGATCAGGCCAGAAATGCGCCTGACATTGTCGCTCGCCTCGGCCGTTCGCCCCCGCTCGATCAAGAGGGCAGCACTGTCGGCATAGGTCTTGGCGGCGGCAAGCGGCTGGTTGAATTCATGCGAGAGTGCTGCCGACATCTGGCCGAGGCCGGCGAGCTTGCCGGCTTGGATGAGATCCGCCTGGGTCTGGCGCAATTGCTGCTCCGTGAGCCGGCGTTCGGCAATCTCCTCCTCGATCTGGGCATTGACGCGGGCGAGATCGGCGGTGCGCTCTTCGACCCGGTGCTCAAGCTCGCTTTGCGCCTGCGCCTGCATCAGAAGGCGCTCCCTGAGGCGCGCCCGGCGCTGCCAGAGAACGGCGACCGCGAGGCCGGCAAGGCCGCAGAGCAGCATTGCGGCGGCAACCGCAGTCAGGGCCTGTGTCTTGACCGATGCCGTGTCGATCAGGACGTTCACTGTCCAATCGGCTTCCGGCATATATTGCGAAAGAACGAGATATTCACGGCTCGCATCGCCGGTCGCAATCCGCATCAGTTGGTGATCGAAAAGCGTGCTGCGCGACACCGGCAGGGGACGGAGAACGGCATTTGCATAGCGGCGCGAGGCCTCGGTGCGCGAGAGACGGTCAGGCGTGAGCGGCAAGATGCTCGCATAGAGCCACTCTGGACTGCCGCTCATGAAAATGATGCCTTCGGGATCGGAGACGAACAGCTTGTACTCGCCACCTTGCCAGGAGGCCTCGATCGTCTCGATATCGACCTTGAAGACAATGACGCCGCGGATTTCATCGCCGACGCGGATAGGCGAGCCGAAATAGTAGCCGCGTTTGAGCGACGTCGTGCCCAGCGCATAGAAGCGGGACTGCATGCCCTTCAAGGCATCCTGAAAATAGGGACGATAGCTGAAGTTCTCACCGACGAAGCTTGCCGGGCCGTCGTAGTTGCTTGCCGCGATCGTGTCGCCGTCCGGCGTGATGACATAGATGTCCGAGGAGCTGAGGAGGGTGTTGATCTCCTTCAGGTAGGTGTTGACGGTCTCGCGGAGCCGACGGTCCTGCGGCCGTGTGGCGATTTCCTTGACGTCATCGTGATCGGCAATCAGGGCCGGAAGCGCCTGGTAGCGATTGAGGTGCCCGCTCAAGGCGGAGACGGCAAGCCTCAGTGTCGTGGTCGCCTGGGCGGAAGCCTCCTGCATATAACGGCGCGTGGCGACAGCATTGCCCTGCCAGGCAACGGGCACGGCGATGAGCGGGAGCAGGCAGAGCACAAGCACAAGACGATATTTCACGGAATGCCCGGCTCCTCCTCCCATGCCTTCCTCTCGGCTGACCGACTTAATCGATGGTAGGGATCCGTTCAACCGGTGGCAAGTCGCTCATATCAGTCGATTTTTCTCAACGAGAAGTGCATCGCGTCAACGCTGTGTTGACAATGCGTTTGTCCGCGTCAGCCTTTCGCAAGGGAAGGGAAGAGCGCATCTATGCGTCAGCAACGAGCCCGGCTGGAGACGGGCAGAAAGGAACCGGACAATGCTCGACCAGATCAAAGGCCTGCATCACGTCACCTCGATGGCGGACGACGCCCGCACCAACAACCAGTTTTTCACCAACACCCTCGGCTTGCGCCGCGTCAAGAAGACCGTGAACTTCGATTCACCGGACGTCTATCACCTCTATTATGGTGACGAGACCGGCACGCCCGGCACCGTGATGACCTATTTCCCGTTTCCGCATACGCCGCGCGGCCGCGCCGGCACGGGAGAGGTTGGAACGACTGTCTTCGCCGTCCCCGTCGGTTCGCTCGGCTTCTGGCAGGATCGCCTGAGCAACCTTGGCGTCACGGGCATCAAGGACGAGGAAACCTTCGGAGAGAAGCGCTTGAACTTTGCCGGCCCGGATGGTGATGGTTTCGCGCTGGTCGAAGTGAAGGACGATCCGCGTGCCCCGTGGACCGAAGGCGGCATTTCCGCAGACCACGCGATCCGTGGCTTTCATTCGGTCGCCATGCGGCTGCGCGATGAAGGCGCCACCGCCGAACTGCTCAAGTTCATGGGCTATCAGGAGCTGGACCGCAAGGATGGCGTTGCCCGGCTCATCGTGCCGGGTGGCAACGGCGCAGGCCTCGTCGATCTCGAAACGCTGCCGAACGTCAATCGCGCGGCCCAGGGCGCGGGCTCAGTGCACCATGTCGCCTTCGCCGTCGACAATCGCGAAAAGCAGCTGGAAGTGCGCAAGGCCCTGATGGACACGGGCTATCACGTCACTCCGGTCATCGATCGTGACTACTTCTGGGCGATCTATTTCCGGACACCGGGTGGGGTGCTGTTCGAGATCGCCACGAACGAGCCGGGCTTTGCCCGCGACGAGGAGGTTGCCCATCTCGGCGAGGCGCTGAAACTGCCGCAGCAGCACAAGCACCTGCGCCCGATCCTTGAAAGCCACCTGCAGCAGCTGGAAGCGTAGATTTCCGATACCTCTGCAGTCGAGATTTCCTCCTCCGCTTCACGCGGAGGAGGGGCTGCGCTTTGATGTGACGAATAGTGATGGCACCGCCTGCACGCGCAGGCTGCCTGCCAAGGAGAGTTCCAATGGTCGACCACGGCTATGTGCATAAACTGAAAGCCGGCAAACCCGGCAGTCCGATCCTTTTCGTTCTTCACGGCACCGGAGGCGACGAGAACCAGTTTTTCACCTTTGGTTCGCAACTGTTGCCGGACGCGACGATCGTGTCGCCGCGCGGCGACGTTTCGGAGTATGGCGCGGCCCGCTTCTTCAGGCGTACCGGCGAGGGCGTCTACGATATGGCGGACCTTGCGCGCGCCACGGCGAAGTTGGCAAACTTCGCCAAGACGCTTGCAGCCGAGCATGAGGCGACGGAAATCATCGCGCTCGGCTATTCCAACGGTGCGAATATCATTGCGAACGTGCTGATCGAAGACGGCGTATTTGACAAGGCTGTCCTCATGCACCCGCTGATCCCGTTCAAGCCGAAAGGCAATCCGAAGCTTGAGGGCAGAGGCATACTGATCACTGCCGGAGAGCGCGATCCGATCTGCCCGGCACCGCTGACGCAGTCGCTCGCAGATTATTTCAAGGCTCAGAAGGCAGCGGTGATGGTGGAATGGCATCCCGGCGGCCATGACATCCGGCAGAACGAGATTGCCGCGGTTGAGCGGTTCGTAAAAGCTTGAATATCACGCTGGATTGAACTAAGTCTAGTAAACTAAGTTCAGTCCAGCGGAGGCAGCCGTGGAAACCGTCAATATTCACGAGGCCAAGACCCATCTGTCGCGGCTGGTCGAAAAGGCGGCGAGGGGAGAGCCGTTCATCATCGCCAAAGCGGGAAAGCCCCTTGTGAAGGTGGTAGCCCTCGATCAGCCTTCCGAGACCGAAAAGCGGCGGATCGGCTTCATGACCGGCGAGATCACCGTGCCGGACGATTTCGACCGTATGGGTAGCGATGAGATTGAAAGTCTCTTCGGCACGAACGCATGAATATACTGCTCGATACGCACATCCTTCTCTGGGTAGCCGGAACTCCCGACCGGCTGCCGCAGGAAGCTCGGGCGCTCATCGAAAATCGAGAGAACGCCCTCTTTTTCAGCGCGGCGAGCCTTTGGGAAATCGCCATCAAGCGTGGCCTCGGACACGCCGATTTCGAGGCCGATCCTCGGTTGCTGCGCCGCGGCCTGTTGGACAACGGCTATGAGGAACTGCCCGTCAGCAGTGCCCATGCGGTAGAAATCGATCAACTTCCACCAATCCACAAGGACCCTTTCGATCGTATTCTGGTCGCCCAGTCGATCGTTGAGGGTGTGACGCTGCTGACAGCGGATGAGATCGTCGGCAAGTATCCGGGGCCGATTCGGCTGGTGTGAACGCCTCACTCCAGTCTGCTGCGGAAGAGCCAGGCAGCGGCCGAAAGTGTCACGACGGCAATCAGGCAGAGCGGCAGCGTCTGGTGTACCACCTCTGCGAGCGGAATGTCCTTGAGGAACACCCCTTTCACGATCACCAGAAAATAACGCAGCGGATTGATGAGCGTGATCGGCTGCAGCCAGGACGGCATGTTTTCGATCGGCGTCGCGAAACCCGACAACAGCATCGCGGGGACCATGAACAGGAAGGCACCGAGAATCGCCTGTTGCTGCGTCATCGACAATGCCGAGATGAAAAGGCCGAGCCCGACGACGGAAGCGAGATAGAAGATCGCGCTTCCGTAAAGCAGGATGAGCGAGCCGCGCAACGGCACGCCGAAGATGAAGACGGCCGCAAAAATATAGACCGTGATATGGAAGAGCCCGATCAGCATCGGCGGTATCAGTTTGCCGATGAGGATTTCGTGGGTGCGCAGCGGCGAGACGATGAGTTGGTCGAAGGTACCGAGCTCACGCTCGCGGGCAACCGACAGCGCGGTGACGATCAGCCCGATCAGGAGCGCAATGCTTGCCACCAGGTTCGGCACCATGAACCATTGGTAGGTGAGGTTTGGATTGAACCAGTTGCGCGCCTCGACCCGAATCACATCGGATGCCGCCCGTTTTCCGGCGGGCGTCTCGGCGGCGAGCATGCCGACGATCTGGCTCAGATAACCGGAAACGATCTGCGAGGCGTTCGAGCGTCGCCCGTCGAGAATCACCTGCACTTCGGCCGGCCGCCCGGCCTCGATGTCGCGCGAAAAAGTCGGGCCGATTTCGAGTGCCGCGAGGACGCGCTGCGTGTCGATGGCGAGCCGGACTTCCGCCGGGCTGCTCGCCCGCGTGATCGTTCGGAAGGTCGGCGATCCGCCGATCTGCTGAACCAGTTCCTGGCTCCAATGGCCCGTATCGCGATCGAGCACCATCAGGTCGACGTTCTTCACCTCCAGGGTCGCCGCATAGGAAAAGACGAGCAGCTGGATGATCGGCGGACCGATCAGGATGGCGCGACCCTTCGGGTCACGCAGCACCGCCAGAAGCTCCTTGATGATCAGCGCCTTCAGCCGTGTCCACCACATCTCAGCCGATCCTCTTTCTGGTGCTGCGTGCGGCAAGTGCGAAAAAGACGCTGCCGATCAGAAGCATGACCGCGATCGCGCGCGCGAACATCGGCCAGATATCGCCGGCCAGAAATACCGTCTGCAGGCTGGGGATCAGATAGCGCGCCGGTACGATGAAAGTGATCCACTGGATGACGGTCGGCATGGAATTGATCTCGAAGAGGAAACCGGAAAGCAGGAAAGCCGGCAGGAACGCCGTTATCAGTGCGAGCTGCGAGGCGAGGAACTGGTTCTTGGTGGCAGCCGAGATCAGCAACCCCTGACCGAGCGCAGGCATCAGGAACGTGGCGGAAAGTGCGTACAGCGCCGCCACGGAGCCGCGGAAAGGCACGCCGAAAAGGAAGACGGCGAGCAGGACGCAGAGCGTCATCGAGGTGAGCCCGAGAATGAAATAGGGCAGGAGCTTGCCGGCAAGGAGCTCGGCGGCGGAGACGGGCGTCGCCATCATCGCCTCCATCGTCCCGCGCTCCCATTCCCGCGCCACGACCAGCGAAGTCAGCAGCGTGCCGACGAGCGTCATGACGATGGCGATCGATCCGGGAACAAGGAAATTGCGGCTTGTCAGTTCCGGATTGAACCAGAAGCGTTGTTCGGCAGCAATCGCAGGTGCGCGCCCGACACCCTCGCTGAAACGCTGGCGCTCCCAGTTGGCGACGGTGCCCTGCGCGTAGTTCTGAACGAAATTCGCCGTGTTCGGATCCGAGCCGTCGACGATGACCTGGATTGCCGGATGGCGTCCCGCGGCGTGGTCGGCCGCAAAGCCGGCCGGAATCACCAGGATGCCGCGCACGCGGCCGAGCACGAGATCGTCCTCGAATTCGCGGCGGTCGTGGCCGTTGACGACGGCGAAATAGCGCGACCCCTGAAAGCTTGCGGCGAGGTCGCGCGTCAATGGCGTTGCTTCCTCGACCACCAGTCCAACGCGCGTCCGCGTTGTATCGAGCGAAACGCCGTAGCCGAAGAGGAAGAGCAGGATCAGCGGCAGCACGAAGGCGATCAGGATGCTGCTCGGGTCGCGCACGATCTGATAGCTTTCCTTGCGCACGAGGGCGGTAAAGCGTCTGGCCCTGCCGCCACGCTCCTGAATGGAGCTCCTCCTCCGGATCACGTTCATGCCGCTTCCTTCGCCTCCGAATCCTGGATGAGCGCGATAAAGGCGTCTTCCATCGTCGGGTCCGGGAGGTCCTTGCTGGCGACGCGTGCCTTCATTTCGTCCGGCGAGCCAAGCGCGATCGAACGGCCGCGATAAATGAGCGAGATGCGATCGCAATATTCCGCTTCATCCATGAAATGGGTGGTGACGAGAACGGTCACGCCTTTTTCCACGAGGCCGTTGATGTGTGTCCAGAACTCGCGCCGGGTGATCGGATCGACACCGGAAGTTGGTTCGTCGAGAAAGAGAACCTCCGGTTCATGCAGCACGGCGCAGGCAAGCGCCAGGCGCTGTTTGAGGCCGAGCGGTAGGTCCTTGGCCGACATGTCCCGGGTCGGGCGAAAATCGAAGATCTGCGTCATAAGCCCGATGCGCTCACGGCGCTTCGCACCGGAGAGCCCGTAGACGCCCGCAAAGAAATTGAGATTCTGAATGACGCTGAGGTCGCCATAGAGAGAGAATTTCTGCGCCATGTAGCCGAGCCGGTTGCGTGCTTCGGCCGCGTCGCGCCTGAGATCGAAGCCTGCGACCCGGCCTTCGCCGGCCGTCGGCTTCAGCAGACCGCAGAGCATCTTGAATGTGGTCGACTTGCCGGCGCCGTTCGGACCCAGGAGGCCGAATATCTGGCCGCGCGGGATGTCGAAGGTGATGTTGTCGGCGGCGGTGAAGTCGCCGAAGCGCTTCGTCAGCCCGCGCGCCTCGATCACCGCCTTGCCCTCTTCCGCGGCAAAGATCCTCTGCGTCTCCGCAAGCCGCGAGCGGCCGCCGGGGCCGCCGCCGAGCATGTCGACAAAGGCGTCCTCGAAGCGCGGCGGCGTCATATCGGCACGCCAGGCCGTCGCCGCGCTGTTGCCGGCGAGCGACGGAGGCTCGAGACCCGCTTTCATCACGAGGCGGATCGCCTCGCCCTGAATGACGCCGTCGACCACGCCTTCGTCGTCGAGAAGGCGCGCAAGCTTCTCGCGGCGGCGACCTTCGATGCCGCTTACCCGAAAGACGCGCTCCGCCACCCGGTTCGTCATTTCCTGCGGCGCGCCGGAGAAAAGCAGTCTGCCCTGATTGAGCAGGTAGACGTGGTCGCAGGCCTCCGCCTCTTCGAGATAAGCCGTCGACCAGACAACGCCGATGCCTTCTGCTGTCAGATTTTCGACCATCTTCCAGAGATCGCGCCGCGAAATCGGATCGACGCCGACGCCTGGCTCGTCGAGCAGCAGAAGGCGCGGCTTGCGCAGGAGCGCGCAAGCAAGACCAAGCTTCTGCTTCATGCCGCCGGAAAGCTTTCCGGCAAGGCGCGTCGTGAAGCGTTTGAGATCGGTGAATTCGAGCAGTTCGCCGAACGTCGCGGCGCGCTCGGCTTTCGGCAGGCCGCGCAGGTCGGCATAGAGGTCGAGATTTTCCTGAACCGAGAGGTCTTCGTAAAGCCCGAAGCGTTGCGGCATGTAGCCGATTGCCGCCTGGATGCTCGCCGGATCCGTGCGCGTGTCGTAGCCAAGCACCTGAACGGTACCCGCATCTGGCAGCATGAGCCCGGTCATCAGGCGGATCAGTGTCGTCTTGCCGGCGCCATCGGGACCGACGAGGCCGGTGATCCGCCCGCCGGCGATCGTACCGCCGATGGAGTCGAGGGCGGGCGCCGGGGCACCGAACCGCTTGGTGACACCTGTCAACCGGACGAAGGGGTCGGAGGCGGCAGCAACGTCAGGAGCAGCGGCCGTCATGACATGGTCTCCCCGACCGCCGGCAGATGAATGGTGACCGGCATGCCTTGGCGCAGGTCCGCACCGGGATCGGTGACCACGATCCTGAGCCGGTAGACGAGATCCGTCCTGAGTTCCGGTGTCTCCACGGATTTCGGCGTAAATTCCGCAACAGGCGAGATGAAGCCGACGGTCGCATCATAGGCCCTGTTGGGGGCGGTGTCCGAGGTCACCTTGACCTTCATGCCCGGGTGAACCCGGCCAAGATCGGGTTCTGCGACATAGGCGCGAACCCAGACCGGTTCGGTCAGCGAGAGCACATAGACATTGTCGGCCGGGGAAACGATGGCACCGGTCTCGCGGACGCGCGAGAGGACGACGCCGGCGCTTGGCGCGACGAGTTCGGTATCCTTGAGCGAGGTCCGGGCACTGGCGAGCTTGGCCGTTGCCGCATTCACCTGTGCTTGCGCCGTGGCGATGTCCTCCACGCGGCTACCCTCTTCGAGCAGCGCCAGAGCCTCGCGCGCCGAGGTTGCGCGGGCGATTGCGGCGGCTCGCGCGGCGCTCGCCTGATCGAGGTCGGCTTGGGAAATCGTGCCGTTCGGCCGTAGTTGTCGCGCGCGCTCATAGGCGAGGTTGGCGTTTTCGAGCTCGGCGAGGCGCTCTTCATGGACGGCACGGGCCTGTGCGATTTCCGTAGCCCGCGCGCCCGCCTTGAGCTTGGCGAGCGTGGCGCTCAAGGCCTCCACCTCCGCCTTGGCTGCATCGACCTCCTGCTCGAACGGCTCGGCGTCGAGTCTGGCGATCACATCGCCAGCCTTCACGGCATCGCCCTCGTCGACACGTAGCTCCGCGATGCGGCCGCTGACGCGGAAGCCGAGCGACACCTGTCGGATATCGACATTGCCGTAAAGAATCGCCTGGCGATTGTCCTCAGCCCAGCCGATCCGCGCCGGTAGGTCGAACCACCAGCCCCCGGCCGCAAGGGCGGCGAGAAGGAGAGCGGGAAGGGCTATTTTCTTCATAACGTGTTGTCCTTTTCAACGCCGAGTGCGGCAACGAGCTCGGTCGCGTGATGGCGCAGGATTTCGAGCTCGTTCGGCCCGGCGGTTTCCCACTCGAGCTGGGCATAAACAGCGGCATGGGCCATCCGAAAGACGAGGACGCTTCCGACGAAGGACAGCGTCCTCAGGCGAATGCGTTCGGATGCGGGGTCGTCGCGGAGAATGATGCCGATAAGCCGCCGCGCCATCTCGATCATCGGCCGCATGATGCTGCCGTAGATGCGGGTGAAAGCCTCGGTCGGCTCCATCTGCTCGCGAATGATGAAGCGCGCCCAGCTTTCCGATTGCTTGCTGACGAAGAGGACAATCATCCTCTGAACCATCTGGGTCAGAAAGGCGCGTGCCTCGCTAGGGGGCATTTCCCTTCCGTCGGCATCGAGTTCTGCGAAGCGGGTGAGAATGGCGCCGCGCAAGTCGGCGACATGTCCGCCGATGAGCGAGGCGAGGTGTTCCGCGGCGGCGATGTAGAGGCCTTCTTTGCCGCCAAAATAATAGGGAATGGCCTGCAGGTTGACTCCCGCCGTGTCGGCGAGCGTGCGGGTCGTCGCGCCATCGAACCCATAGCGCCCGAAGACGTCGATGGAGGCGGCAAGGAGCTTCTCCCGCGTGGCGTCGCCGCGGTCGGCTCGAGGTTGTGAAGTGGGGTTGTTGTCTTTCATCATATGCTTAAATTACTCCATTCAAGCGATTAAGTCAATCGAATGAATTTTCGAACGTTGAATGGACGCGTACGCAAAGGCTGACAGGCTGGATGTGGCCCGCCCGGATCAAGGCGAAATGGGAAGGAAAAGACCCGCACCACTGGCAGCGTCAAGCGGGCCGAACGCTCAGGCGACGTTTCGCGTCTCCTCGGCGCTGTCGAGGCGCCGCTGGAACAACGCTGCAATAAGGTCGGACTGCGTCACGATGCCGACCACGCGATTGTCCGCGTCGACCACCGGCATATGGTGCAGACCCATGTCGGCCATCGGCGGCACGAGCTTGGCGATCATCGTCTCCGGCAGAGCCGACTGGACGCGTCGTGTCATGATGTCCGACACGAAGCGCGGCGCTGTGGTCGGTAGACCGATGATATTGCCGATCCGCTGGCGCAAGCCGATCTGCAGCCGCCCATCGGATGTCAGCGTCGAATGCTTCATGAAATCGGTCTGGGTGATGATGCCGACGAGCCCGTCCGTTTCGGTAACGACCGGCAAGGCCTTGATGCGGTGTGCAAGCAGCATTTTCCAGGCATGGCGGAGCGAGGCTTGCGGCGCAACGGTCGCAACATCGCGCGACATGATCTCGCCGCAGGTGATCTCGCCGGAGCGACGTTCGAAGGCGCGGATCTGCGCCTGGTGAACGAAGGCGTCGAGGTCCTCGGGACTGACATCGACAACCTCGCCATATTGCGCCAGCACCGCTTGCAGGTCTTCCGGCACGACGCCGAGGCGATGACCGGGCAAGGGATCCTGGGTGTTGTGCGGGTTTGCCGCAGGTGCAAGATGCGGATAGCGGCGGCCCGTGAGGTTGTTGAAGACGAGCGCAACGGCGAGGATGAGCAGCGAGTTGATCGCGACCGGAGAGAATACGAAGCCGTAGCCGGCCTGGTGGATGGCCGGCCCGCCGAGGACGGCAGTGAGCGCGACTGCGCCGCTCGGAGGGTGAAGGCAACCGAGCATCAGCATGGCGCCGATGGCGACAGCCACCGCGACGGCAGCGGCGACAACCGGATCGGGGATGAACAGAGCGCAGGTCACGCCGACTGTCGCGGCAACCGTATTGCCGCCAACGATCGACCAGGGCTGGGCGAGGGGACTCGATGGCGCGGCAAAGAGCAGAACCGCCGAAGCACCCATCGGTGCGATAAGCAGCGGCAGGCTCGCATCAGCACCGACGGCGAGCGTACTGATAAAACCGGTCAGCAATATTCCGATCAAGGCGCCGCAGGACGAGCGCAAACGCTCCCATCGGCCGACGGGTACGAGGGATGGAATGAAACGCCGGAAAAAGACCGTGGCCCTGGACATGCCTGCTCGCTGGCGAAGAGAAATTTGCACAGCCGGATAGCACGTGATCATGCTTTGAGCACGAAATTCGCATCCACAAAAAAGCAGCGGATTAAAAAATATGCATCGTGCCTACGAAATATCCGAAGGCTGTGCCCAATTCGCGCGAGCGGAGCTTCAAGCTGCCGCGGCAAAATCTATGGTGACTTTTGTTCCCTGATCGGGCGCGGTGTCGATCGCGATCTTTGCCTGGTGCAACTCGCTGATCCGGTGAACGATCTTCAAGCCGAGACCGAGCTGGCCCGATCGCTTGACGTAGCCGAGATCCTCGTGATGCTCCGGCAGATCGACCAGTCCCTTGCCATTGTCCTCGACCGAGACGAGAGGGCCGGGGCCACAGGTCACCACGATGCGGGTGCCCGGCGGATTATGTTTTACGGCATTCTCGATCAGGTTGCGCAGCATGTTTTCGACGAGTGCGGGGATGACAGTGACCGGCGTCGTGCCATGGTCGACGAACTCGATCGATCTCCCCTGATCGAACACGAATGGCGCCGTCATCTCCGTGACCTCGGCCCCGATCAGGGAGAGACTCGCACGCTGATAGGCGGAAGGGTCGACGGCATCGGCACGTGCGAGCGACGTCAGTTGCTCGAGGATATGCGTGAGCGCGTCGAGATCGCGCTCGGCATTGCGGGCACGCGGGTCGGCGATACGGCTCAGTTCCATCTTGGCGATCGAAACGGGCGTGCGTATCTCGTGGGCGATCGAGGACGAAAACACCTTCTGCGACTGGATCAGATCGGCAACGCGGGCGAGTAGCCGGTTGACGGCGCTGACAAGGCGTTCGATTTCCTGCGGCATGCGGGTCGCCGGCAGGCGCGCGCCGCTGTCGCGCGGGTCGATCGCGTCAGCCGCCCTGACGGCCACCGCCACCGGTCGCAGGGCGCTGCGTATCGACCAGATGGTCGCGCCGATGACGAGGCAGAACATCAGCGTCATCGGCACGATCATCGAATCGAACATTTCATGAAGCAGGGCGCTGTACATGAAGCCGTTCGGATCCTTGAGAATTGCAAGTTCGACAAGAACAGGCACGCCGTCGTGTTCGAAGGACTGGCCTCCAGCGATGCTGAAGGGCTTGCCCGGTTCGATCAGCCGCTTCCAGAAATTTGGGGCGTTGACGCTCAATGGCAGAAAGTGCGCGGCGCACTCCGTCGTGCAATTGGAAAAGAGCACCGAGCCGGAGGCTGTGCGCACCCGGACATAGATCGCGCCGTCCCGGCCGTGGCGTTCCAGATAACGCTCGCGCAATTCGTGATCCGGCTTGTAGGTCAGGACGCCGTCCCGGTTCACGATCGCCCTCGATAGGGTCCCCGTTTCCTGCTGCAGCATAAGCACGCTGAGCTTGTCATCGTCGAACCAATAGTCGGCGAAGACTACGCCGATCTGCAGCGCCATCGCGAGAAGCGAGAAGGCGATGATGCGACGCGCGACGATGCCGATCAGCGACGGATTTCTTCGTTTCATGAACCCGTCCTGAGCAGGTAGCCGATTCCGCGCACGGTCTCGATCTGCACGCCCGTTTCGAGTGGCTGTAGTCGTTTGCGCACCCTGGAAACGGCAAGTTCCAGTGCGTTGGAACTGATCTCCTGTCCGTATTCCGAAAGCGCCGTCTCGAGCCGGCGCTTCGGAACGACGCGGCCGACCTCGCGCATCAGGATCTCTATCAGCGAGCGCTCGCGCGGAGGCAGCGGCACGACGGCGCCGTCACAGGTAAGGTCGGCCGTCGCCGGATCGTAGCGCAAGGCGCCGGCTTCCAAGACCGGCTGTATCGCATGTGGATTGCGCCTCAGCATGGCCCGGCAGCGTGAGAGCAATTCGCGGTGGTGGAAGGGTTTGACGAGATAGTCGTCGGCGCCAGCATCGAGCCCCATGATGCGTTCATCGACCGATCCCCGGGCGGTTATGATCAACACCGGAAGTCCGGGATGCTCATGCCGGATCCACTTCAGCAGATCGAGACCGTCACCGTCCGGCAGGCCGAGGTCGAGAAGCACGAGATCATGTTCCCGTGCCGCGATCGCCGCCTCGGCATCGTGAAGTGTCGAGACCGCGTCAAGTCGCCAGCCGGCGTCGCGCATCGTCTCTCCCACGAGTTCGATGAGGCGCGGACTGTCTTCTATGAGAAGGAGGCGCATGGGGTCCCTGAAATCAAGCCTTCCTACAGCCGGCCGCGATCGACCATAAGTGCTTTTCCTCGAAGTGCCAACTTTCGACAAGGGAGGGTGAAGCGCACCAGCAAAGGGCAGGTGGGCTCGCAGAACAAAAACCGCCATAGCTGTCAAACAGCTGTCCGGTTCTTCAAAAACGCCGCCGTCGACCCGCTGCAAAATCCTCCGCCATCTCCGACAGGACTTCGACAGCTTGCGCGCAGTACTGCCGAAGGACTTGAGGCGTGGCGGCGATTCGGCCGCACGCCGCCAGGGACAATTGACGCGCGCTTCCGTAGCGCCTCCGCCTGTCCGCCCTTCTGGAGATGAGTATTTTGACGCTTTCAAAAGTTCGCCGACCCGAGATCGGCAGCGTGGCCTTGAGCGCCATCGCCGCCGCCTATTTGCTTCTGGCCACCAACAATTCATTCTGGATCCATGCGGGGAACTATTTCGGCGCTTCGAAATTGAGCTTGCTCGTCTTCGGCGCAGCGCTCTATCTCGCGCTGTTCTCCATATTGATCCCGATGTCGATTAAATACCTGATGAAGCCGGCGCTGATTTTCTTCATCCTGGTATCGGCATCCGCTTCCTACTTCGCCGACGTATTCGGCGTCATCATCGACAGGGACATGATCGGCAGCGCCGTGGTTACGACACCGGCCGAGGCCAGTCATCTCCTGACGGGCAGTCTTGCGCAGCACCTGGTGGTCTATGCCCTCTTTCCTTCGCTGATTGTGGCGTGGGTCAAGGTTCGCCACCGTCGCTTTCTGCCAAAGTTTACCGTCAATTTTCTCTTTGTGACCGTCGCGCTCTTCGCCGCCGGTGGCCTGATCTATTCCAACTTCGCAACATTTGCCTATGTGCTGCGCGAGCACACGGATCTGATGAAAAGGTTCAATCCCACCGGGCCGCTTGTCGCGGCGGCACGCTACGGCCTGTCGACCTATCGGGAGCGCAATCTTGTCGTCCAACCACTCGGCACCGACGCACACCAAGGCGACCGTATTGCGCAAGTCGGAAAGCCCGTGGTCGTTGTCGTCGTTGCGGGTGAGACGGCTCGGGCAATGAACTTTTCGCTCGACGGCTATGGCCGCGAGACCAATCCGGAACTGAAGGCGCTCGGGGTTGTCAACTACGCCAAGACGACGAGTTGCGGCACGGCGACGTCAGTCTCGCTACCTTGCATGTTTTCCGTCTACCCGCGCAACGAATACAGCGACTGGAAGGCGCGCTCGACCGAGAACCTCGTCAATGTCCTCACCCACGCTGGTGTTTCCGTAAGCTGGTGGGACAACAACACCGGCAGCAAAGGCATTGCCGACCTCATCAGCTTCGCCAGCATGACGAACCAGAAGAACAGCCCGCTCTGCAGCAAGGGCGAATGCCTCGATGAAATCTTCCTCGGGGAACTGGATCGCAAGCTCGGTGCCACGACCGGAAACAGCGTGATCGTCCTGCACCAGCTCGGCAGCCATGGGCCGTCTTACTATCGGCGTTATCCCGAGGCGTTCCGCCGCTTTACGCCGGACTGCCGCACGCCGGAACTGATGCGCTGCACGACTGCCGAGATCGTCAACGCCTACGACAACACCATCCTTTACACCGATCACATCCTCGCAAGCGTCGCGAAGCTCTTGGAAAAGCACCAGGATCACGTCGCCGGTGCAATGATCTACATGTCGGATCACGGCGAGTCGCTTGGTGAGAACGGCATCTATCTGCATGGCGCGCCCTATGCCATCGCACCCAAGGAACAAACCCAGGTTCCCTTCATCGCCTGGTTCTCCAAACCGTACCGGGCGGCGATGGGCATCGATACCGACTGCCTCGCCAAGGAGAGCGACCAGCCGAGATCGCACGACAACCTGTTCCACACGGTACTCGGGATGATGGACGTCGAGACCAGGGTCTATAACCGCTCCCTCGACGCCTTCTCCGCCTGCAGGCGGCCCGAGACACGAAAAGGAGCGCCCGGGTTCCACGCCGTGGACAGTCAGACGATCGCCGATCCGGCTTCAGGGGTACTCTGACGCATCGACGGCGAACATCACTCCCCGCGCGAAGCTGTCGGCAGGGCTGCAAATCTGTTAGACTCAGCCAACAACGACGCCAACTGAGAGTTTTTTGCAGCTGGCCGCCGGGCGCCTGATCCAGTTTCATCGCGACCTTCGCGGCATAAGCGCGCAAGGAGGATCGATCGATGCAGTTCGTCGGGATTCAGGTCTATGCGGAGCGCGGCGGCAAGACGGGTTTCACGGTCGAATTCGTAGGCGCGACCGGTGAGATCGTATCGGTATCCTGCCCGCAGAACGCCGAGGGCACGCTCAACCGACTTAACGTCGTCGCGCGGGCAAAACAGATTCTCGCCGCGGCGATCGACGCGGACGAGGCTCTTCTTGGCATCACCGGGACGAGACGATCTCCATTGGTCCCGGAAGGTGCTCTTGCCAATGCGCGCCAGGCGCACGATCAGCACGCGATGGAAGAGCAACTGGAGGAGGGGCTCGAAGATACGTTTCCTGCAAGCGACCCCGTATCTATCGTCAGTTCCGCGATCCCGAAGGGCTCGTCGCACAGGTGAAGGGTTCACGCGACTTGAGAAGGCTGCCGTAACATTTTGAGTTTCCGTGCATTTTTTCAGAATTTGGATTCTCTTCGGGAAAAATATGCGCTACTGCATGTACCCTTAAATCGTTTCGATTTAAGGATAAAAACATGCAGCAATTCAAAGTGCTACAGCGTCCTTTGCGCGTCTTTGATGAGACGCGCGGCGCTGTAGAGCTTATGCCCCGCTACCGGCGCTACCACGTTTGGCAGCCCCCATTACCGGCGACGGTCGACTCTCATCCAGCGGAGAACACCGCCCTGGACGCGTGCAGGAGATCCAATCCATGAATGCCCGACGTCTTACCTTCGCAGTCGGTGACATTCACGGATGCCTGGCGCAGCTCGAAGCGTTGCTTGCAAGCATCGAATCCGCAGTGCCGAGCGGCCGGATCATATTCCTTGGCGATCTGATCGACCGAGGGCCGGAGAGCCGCGGTGTGGTCGAGCGGATCATGGCGGGGCCGACCAAGCCCGGCTGGGAATGGCTGACCCTCAAGGGTAATCATGAGGACATGCTTCTGGCTGCGCGAAGAGGCTACGCCGAGATGAGCGCGTGGCTCATGAACGGCGGCGACGAGACCATGGCATCCTATGGCGGGGCAATACCGTTGAGCCATCTCGTCTGGATGGCGGAGAGGCCGTCGATCATCGTTGATCACTATCGCATCTTCGTGCACGCCGGGGTCGACGAGAATATTCCGCTGGACCAGCAGGGTGACGACATCCTGCTTTGGATCAGGACGCCGTCGAACCATTCAGGCGACTACTGGGGCAAGCATCTGTGTCATGGCCATACGCCGAGCCGAAGCAATCCCAGGACCGTCGGCAACCGGACCAATGTCGATTCCGGAGCCGTCTTCGGCGGTGTGCTTTCCTGTGCCGTCTTCGACGACGAGAAGCCGGGCGGCCCGATCGGCTTTCTCGTCGCCGAGAGCGTGGACGGCTAGATGGTCGCCCTGGTCATATCTGCGTGAACGAGGATTGTGCTGCCGTGCGCAAGGCGATACTTGTGCGCCTGCTGCAGGGGGCAGCTACTGCATGTCTCCTTAAATCGACCTCGATTTAAGGGCAAAGACATGCAGCAATTCAAAGGGCTACAGCGACCTTTGCGCGTCCGATAAGACGCGCGGCGCTGTAGGGGCACCCATCACTGAAAGGGACTGGGTTGGATCATTTGAATTCATCGCTTTTCACGAAAAGATTTTCCGCCCTTTTGTTCGATATGGATGGAACGTTGCTCAACTCGATGGCCGTCGTCGAACGAGTCTGGGGGGCGTGGGCAGATCGCAACGGGGTCGATCGCGAAATTCTGATGAAGTCGGTGCATGGCGTACGGGCCGTCGACACCATACGCAAGCTGGGCCTCGCGGTCGACGCGGAATTCGAAGCGCGCGAACTGGCCGCGGCAGAAATCGCGGATGTCGAGGGTATCGTCGAGATTCCCGGCGCCGTCGCCTTTCTGAACTCCCTGCCACCGGAGAAATGGGCGATTGTCACCTCGGCGCCGCTCGAACTCGCTGTTCGTCGCCTAGCGGCTGCCGGGATACCGACGCCGCGGCTGATGATAACCGGTGAAGACGTGTCGGCCGGCAAACCCGACCCGCAAGGCTACCTTCTTGCGGCCGGAAGACTCGGCGTACGCGCAGAAGAGTGCCTTGTCTTCGAGGACGCGCCGGCCGGCATTCTTGCAGGAAGGGCCGCCGGGGCGGAGGTTGCGGTCATCACCGGCGCCCATGTGGCGGCCGCCGACACGCCGCACCTCACGCTCGCGCACTACACCGACGTCGAAGCCCGCCTCGGCGATGACGGGTGGCTCTCGCTGCATCGGCTTAATCGCTGACGCGCCACGTCGGTTTTTTGAAATCACACAACGTCTTGGACGTGCGGCCGTGCCGCATTCTGTGCCATTGTCTCGCTGCGATGGCGCTAACGTATGCGGTATTCCGCTCGAGCGTGCAGGAGATCAACGCTATGGCTTTTCCACTTTTTGACCTCGCAGGCAGGCGCGCCCTTGTCACAGGCTCTTCGCAAGGCATCGGTTTTGCGTTGGCGCGCGGACTGGCCGAGCACGGTGCCTCGATCGTGCTCAATGGCCGGGACCGCTCGAAGCTGGAGACCGCTGCCGGGTCTCTCAAAGATGCCGGTCATCACGTCGCCATCTCGGATTTCGACGTAACCGACTACGATGCAGTGAAGAACGGGGTCGAAGCGATCGAGCGGGACATCGGGCGCATCGACATCCTGGTCAACAACGCCGGCATGCAGTTCCGCACACCGCTCGAGGACTTTCCTGCTGACCGCTGGGAGCAACTGCTGAAGACGAACATCTCCAGCGCCTTCTATGTCGGCCAGGCGGTTGCCCGAAATATGATCAAGCGCGGAGCGGGCAAGATCATCAACATCGCCTCGGTGCAAAGCGAACTGGCGCGTCCCGGGATCGCCCCCTATGCGGCCACCAAGGGTGCCGTGAAAAACCTGACGCGCGGCATGTGCGCCGACTGGGCGAAGCATGGCTTGCAGGTGAACGCCATTGCGCCGGGCTACTTCAAGACGCCGTTGAACCAAGCGCTTGTCGACAGCGAAGAATTTTCTTCGTGGCTGGAAAAGCGGACACCGGCGGCGCGCTGGGGCGAGGTCGATGAACTCGTCGGCGCGGCCGTCTTCCTCGCCAGCGATGCATCATCTTTTGTCAATGGACACACGCTTTACGTCGACGGCGGAATCACGACCTGCCTTTGACCATCGAGATCGCCCGGCCACGCGAGCAGCTCCTGAGAGTTCGTTCATTTCGAGAAGAGTTGGCCGATCAGTTCTGATGCTGGGCCTTGCCATAGATCTCCCTGACCTGTGCCGGCCCACAACGACAGGAAATCCGCCGAGCCCCTTGCCGTCGATGCGCTCCTGATGTCGCGGGTGAACTTGTTCTGCGCAGGGAAGGGCATGACGGCCTCCGCGGTCATCGCGCCCATGAAGCGGTTCTCGATCCCGCGCGCCAGCCGACCCGAAAAGGCGCGCGTCGTCCGTGTCTTTCGTGCGGGCTCCAGAAGCTTCGATCGATAAGGCGCGGAGGTGCCGGCCTCGGAGGTCGCGAGGAACGCCGTGCCCATCTGCACCGCCTGGGCTCCCGCGGCGAGCCCCGCACGGATGTCCTCGGCCGTCATAATGCCACCCGCGGCGATGAGCGGCACTCCCACCCTTTTTATGCCCTGTGCCAGCAGTTCCCGAATGCCGACTTCCCTGTCCGCGGCTTCCGGATCGAAGATGCCGCGGTGACCGCCGGCCTCGAAGCCTTGAAGCGTGATCGCGTCGACGCCGCTCTCTTCGAGAAGCTGCGCTTCCTCTGGCGTGGTGGCGGTACCGATGAGCAGCACGCCAGCTTTTCGAGCGGCGCGGATATGCTCGGCGGAGAGCAGTCCGAAGACGAAACTGAAGACGGCGGGCCTGATCCTGACGACCGCCTCGAACTGCGCATCGAAATCCTCTTCGTATGGCCCCGAGAATCGCGGCGCCGGCAGATCGAGCTCGGCGCGGTACTTTGCGGTAGCCGCAATCGCCCGCTCGATCGTGCCGGGCTCAATCGGCGGGATCGGGTGGGGAATGAAGAGGTTGATCGCAAAGGGCCGGTTGGTGCGCTGACGAACTTGCGCGGCGAAATTCTCGATCTCCGCCGGGCTGGAATAGGCCGCACCGGCTGAACCCAGCGCGCCTGCAGCCGACGCGGCCGCCACGAGCTCGGGCGATGAGGGACCGCCTGCCATCGGCGCGACAATGAGGGGATGCTTGAGCCCCAGTTTTCGAAAAGCATTGTTCTCGATAATCGTCGGCATGTTCGATCTCCAAGCTAAGCGTCAGTCGCTTTCTCTGTGCGGCACGGCTTGCCGCCTGCGCGTCGCACCGGCAGGCGGCGAAGACGCAGGTGACGACGGCTTCAGGACTTTGTCTCTGCGGCCCGTTGTTGCCGGTATTGAGCGGTCGGAAGGCCGCCCCAGCCCCAATTGTCGAGGTCGACTTCCTCGATCACGACATAGGTCGATTCAAGCGGCTTGTTCAGGACGTTGAGGAGCACCTCGCTGACCCCCTTGATGATCGCGGCCTTTTCCTCGGCGGTGACCGAATTGCGGCCCGGGGCGCTTCCCTCGCGGGTAACCTGTACGGTGACGATAGGCATTGCAGCCTCCTTTGTGAAAATTGTTGCGTCTTTGACCGCGGCCGCGCCGCCGCAGCGCGGCCGCTCTCCAGTGTGCCGGTTACCAGCGGCCGGCGTTCTGGCCGCCGTCGACATGGAGGATCTCGCCGGTGATGAAGCCGGCGTTCTCGAGGTAGAGAACGGCGTCGACGATGTCGCGGATGTCGCCCATGCGGCCGACCGGATGCAGTGCGGCGAGGGCCGAGTGCGTTTCGATCGGATGCATCGGCGTCTTGATAATCCCCGGAGATACCGCGTTCACACGCACGCCACTCTTCGCGAACTCCATCGCCAGCGATCGGGTCACCGCATTCAAGCCACCCTTGGTCAGGGAGGCGAGAGCGGAGGGCACGCCGGCGATCGGTTGATCGACCAGGCTGGTGGTGATGCTGACGATATGGCCCGAACCCTGCTTCAGCATCTCCGCGGCGGCGCGCTGGGTGATGTGGAAGAAGCCGGCCACGTTGACGCCGAGGTTATTGTCGTAGTCTTCCTCAGTCATTTCGACGAAGGGCTTGGCGAGGAAGACGCCGGCATTGTTGACCAGCGAGTCGATGCGGCCGAAACGCTCGATCCCTTCGCGGACGATGCGCTCCGCGGTTTCCGACTTGCTGATATCGCCGGCAACGGCATGGATACTCGGGTCGGCGCTCGGCTTGATCGATCGGGAAGTGGCGATAACGCGGTAATTCCGGTCGCGATAGGCGCGAACCAATCCGGCGCCGATGCCTTGCGATGCGCCGGTGATAATGACGACCTTCTGTTCGGTACTCATGGATGTGATCCTTTCTCGATTGCAGCGGCCGCCTTCTGCGTCCGCCCTCCGCCCTCGGCGTTGGTGCAATTGAAGTTAGATCCATCCGTTGTTTGGGAGAATTACCGACATTCGGCAGACACTCAACCGAGATTCGGTATAATCAGTTAAGTGTGCCTGCCTCCGCCGCCAAGCGTGCGAACTCAGAGCGCAGCCGCGGCGCGGCGAAGTCGACGAAGGTGCGGACCTTCGGAACCGACATGCGACCTTGCGGCGCGATGAGGTGCGCCGGCAGGGGCGGGTGCTCGGCCTCGGCCAGCACGATCTTCAGCCGCCCGTCTCTCACATATTCCGCGACATGATAGGAATAGAGCCTGGTCAAGCCGTGGCCTGCGACAGCTGAGGCGGCCGCAGCCCGCACGCTGTTGACGATGCATCTCGGCGAGAACTGGACCGTCCGAGGGATGGATGAGCCTTTCGCCGGCGTGAAGTTCCACGAATCGAGACCGAAATTGGTGAAGGCCACGATCTGGTGTTTGGCGAGGTCCGCCGGCTCTTCGATGCGCGGATGAGTGGCCAAATAGCGAGGCGAGGCGACCACGACGCGCCGGACATCGCCGCCGACTCGCGTGGAAATCTGCGACGAATCCGCGAGGTGGCCAATACGCAGAGCGATGTCGACGCCTTCGTCTATCAGATTGACGAAACGGTCCAGGAGGAGAAGCTGGGCGGAGACGGCTGGGTGAAGATCAAGGAAATCATCGAGAATGGGGCACAGCACCTCCTCGCCGAGGATCGGCGGGGCCGAAATTGTCAACATGCCACGCGGAGCCGAACGTTCGCCGCCGGCCAGCATGTCGGCTTCCTCGAGGTCGATGAGCACCCGCCGGCAGGCGGCCGCATAACGTTGGCCGGCCTCGCTCAGCTTGAGCGTGCGGGTCGTCCGGTGCAGCAACTCGACGCCGACATGCGCTTCCAGGAAGCTCAGCGCTCGGCTGACCGCCGTCGGCGATCGCTTCATTCGGCGGGCGGCGCCAGCGAGACTGCCTTCGTCGATCGCCGTGACGAACACCCTCATAGCATCGATGCGGTCCATTTTATTCTGCCGATCTGTGGGATAGTAACTGCCGGACAGCAAGTATTCACCCGAATGCGGCAATAAGCAACTATCGCGTCATAGCCAACCGGCGTGGGCCATCAGATCCGGGCCAGCACGCTCAACGACGGAGACATGACGATGAAAGCCTTCAAATTCGGAAAGCTCGCAGTTCTGCTTGCCACTTCTGCAATGCTGTGTTCCTCTACACCGGTTTTCGCACAAACCGCGAAGGCATCGGATAGCGTCAACACGCAATCCCTGGCAGCCGAGGAAACGGCGAAGATTCGCCTGACGCGCAAGAGTGCCGCCTATTGGCAGGTCACATTCAATAATCCGCCGCTTAACATCATCGGCCCCGCCGAGGTCCGCGAGTTGGTCAAGATTCTTGAGCGGATCGAAGCAGACCCGAAGGTTAAGGTGGTCGTGTTCGACAGCACCGTGCCGGGCTTTTTCATCGCCCACTATGACCTGTTGAAGCCGCTCGAAGATTCCACCGGCATGGAGCCCGGGCCGACGGGCATGCATCCCGTGCCCGACCTCATGGTGCGCCTCAGCCGTCTCAAGGCCGTGACGATCGTTTCCATTCGAGGGCGGGCGAGCGGCATCGGCAGCGAACTGGCGCTCGCCGCAGACATGCGTTTCGCCAGCAGTGAGAATGCGGTACTGTCGCAATTCGAAGTCGGCGCCGGCTTCGTCCCGGGCGGCGGCCCGATGGCCTACCTGCCTCGCCTTGTCGGCCGTGGCCGCGCCCTCGAGATCCTGATCGGCGCCGACGACTTCAACGGCGAACTGGCCGAACGCTACGGTTACGTGAACCGCGCACTGCCGGATGCGGAACTGGACCGTTTTGTCGACGCGCTGGCAACTCGCATTGCTTCGTTCGATCAGCATGCAATTGTGGAGACCAAGAAACTCGTCGATCGCGCCAGCATGCCTCCGCAAGAGGAAATGCAGCCGGGATGGGATGCATTCATCACTTCTGTTCAGCGTCCCGCTGCCCAGGCGCGGGTCAAGGCTCTCGTTGAAAAGGGGCTGCAGCGACCCGGCGATGTTGAGAAGAACCTCGGCCAGTACACGGCCAAGTACCAGGAATAGATTGCGAGTTCTGCCCACCATCTCGAAGTAGTCCGGCGATCCGCTCCTTGCGGGACGCCTCAATAAAGGGAGACCGACCATGAAAATCTTGATGGTTTTGACTTCGCATGACCGGCTCGGGAACACGGGCAAGCCGACCGGTTTCTGGCTCGAGGAGTTCGCGGCACCCTATTACGTGTTCACGGACGCCGGAGCAGAGGTGACGCTCGCATCGCCCAAGGGCGGCCAGCCACCGATCGATCCCAAGAGCGACGAGGCGGGCAACCAGACCGAAGCGATGGAGCGCTTCAGGAAGGATCCAGCAGCCCAGAAGGCACTGGCAACCACCCAAAAGCTCGGCGACGTCAAAGCGGACGGCTTCGATGCGATCTTCTATCCGGGCGGCCACGGCCCGCTGTGGGACCTCGCCAACGACAGGAACTCGATCGCCCTGATTGAAGGCTTCTACAACGCCGGCAAGCCGGTCGCGGCCGTCTGCCATGGCCCGGCTGTTCTTAAGGAGGTTACTTATCAGGGGCAGCCTATTGTCAAGGGAAAGCGCGTCACGGGCTTCACCAATTCCGAGGAGGAGGCGGTGCAACTGACCGACGTCGTGCCGTTCCTCGTCGAGGACGAGTTGAAGCGTCTGGGGGGTCACTTTGAAAAGGCCGCCGATTGGGCCGATTTCACGGTCGTGGACGGGCGGCTGATCACCGGGCAGAACCCGGCGTCATCCACCTCGGCGGCGAAGCAACTGCTCAAGCTTTTGCAATAGTTCTCTTCAGCACGGCCCGATCGCCGCGCCCTTCCGCGACAACCAGGAGGCTCCCGCGGGCCTCCTGCACTTTGATACAGATCCGCTTGGGAGAGGACACAAGCCGGATACTTCGCTCTGGTCCCATGCTGCGCGTGTCAGCGCGACCGACCCCCGATAAGGCGTTGGTTCATTGCAGAGGGACGATGATGATCCTTTTCACGATAGCTTATCTCGCAGGCGTGCTGACCATTGTCAGCCCCTGCATCCTTCCTGTCCTGCCCTTCGTGTTTTCTCGGGCCGGTCAACCATTTGCGAGGAGCATTCTTCCGATGCTCTTCGGAAAGGTTGTGACATTCGCGGGCGTGGCGACGCTCGCCGCGATCGGCGGGGACTGGGCGGTGCAAGCGAATGAGGCCGGCCGATATGCGGCAATCGCAGTGCTCGCGGTCTTCGGCGTAATGCTGCTCTCGCCGCAAGTCGCGGCCGTGGTCACCCGGCCGGTGGTCGCGCTTGGCAACCGCCTCTCACAAAGGGCGGCCGGGCAGAGGGCGAGTGTCGGAGCATCTCTGCTCCTTGGTGTCGCAACCGGGCTTCTATGGGCGCCCTGCGCCGGCCCAATCCTCGGGCTGGTCCTGACCGGTGCCGCCCTCCACGGCGCCAATGTCGAGACGACTCTTCTGCTGACAGCCTACGCAGCCGGCGCGGCCACCTCGCTGGCGCTCGCGGTGCTTGCCGGCGGCCGGATGTTCGCGGCGATGAAGCGATCACTCGGCGTGGGCGAGCGCCTTCGGCAGGGCCTCGGAGTCGCCGTGCTCGCGGGAGTCGCAGCAATCGCGCTCGGCCTCGATACGGGGCTCCTGGCACGCCTGTCCTATGCCGGCACGACGAACCTCGAACAATCGCTCCTGAACCGTCTGCGAACCGACACCTACGCAGCGACGACCGTCGATCGTGCTGCATCGGCCGCGGACGGTCAGCCGCAGGCCTATCGAAGCAGCTTGCCGGTGGAGGGCATTCTTCCGCCGCTCGACGGAGCCGTTGAGTGGCTCAATTCCGAGCCACTGACGGTGGAGCAGCTTCGCGGCAAGGTCGTGCTCGTCGATTTCTGGACCTACTCCTGCATCAACTGCATCCGGACGGTCCCCTATGTTCGCGCCTGGGCAGAGAAGTACCGCGATCAGGGGTTGGTCGTTATCGGCGTGCATGCACCCGAATTCGCCTTCGAGAAGCGCATCGACAACGTCAAGCGCGCGGTCCGGGATTTCAAGATCGGCTATCCCGTTGCTATCGACAACGACTTCGCGATCTGGCGCGCTTTCGGGAACAGCTACTGGCCGGCGCACTATTTCATCGATGCCGAGGGACGCATCCGGCACCATCACTTCGGGGAGGGTGATTACGAGGAGTCGGAGCGCGTCATACAGGAACTCCTGGCGGAAGCGGCAGGTAGCCGCGGGAACGACGGCGGCATTGTGAAGCCGGAGGCAAAAGGCGCCGAATCCGCCCCCGATTTCGCCAATCTCCAGTCGGGTGAGGACTATGTCGGCTACATGCGTGCCGGGAACTTCGTATCGCCCGAAGGTGTCTCGGCCGACGAGGCGCGCGACTACTCGGTCGGGGAACTCCGCCTCAATCAGTGGGGCCTCGCTGGCAACTGGACCGTGGGACCCGAGCAAGCGACGCTCAATCGCGCCGGTGGAACCATCACCTACCGGTTCAGCGCGCGGGATCTGCATCTTGTCCTTGGACCAGGGGCCGACGGCAGGAAGGTGCGCTTTCAGGTGAAGGTCGACGGCGTTGCACCAGGTCCGGATCACGGTTCGGACATCGACGCCGACGGCGACGGCACGGTCTCGGAAACACGGCTCTATCAATTGGTTCGCCAGTCGGGAGAGGTGCGGGAGCGGACGTTCGAGATCCGCTTCCTTGATCCGGACGTCGAAGCTTTTGTCTTCACATTTGGATGAGCGGACAAGAACCTGGAATAGCGAGGACGTGGGCTGGTCGGTTGCCAACGAATCGGCGGGCTCGTCCTCATCCGCCTCGCAAACATCACAATCACTCTGATCGGAAGCAAAAAGGAGAGTTCAAATGCGCCTTCTTGTGATGGGCATTGCCATCGTCGCGCTCGCTGCCGCGCCCTGTGCCTGGGACAGCGATCCGCGGGAACCGTCGGCAATCGCCGCGCTCTTCGGTGGGTCGATCGTTCCGGCTGACGCCCGACGCTGATGCCGGCGGACCGTCGCCGTTTGGGTGCGTTGAATCCCGGTGAGAGACATGCCACTTCGCGTTATGTCCCAAATTGCTGGATATATGACATTTGAGACATGGCCGGTTCAGCCTAATATCAGGCTCCAAGTCCAACGCAATGGAGCCTGTTATGAACCAGCACTCGAAAGGTACCGCGCTGATTACCGGCGCATCCTCCGGCATTGGTGCGATCTATGCCGATCGCCTGGCGCGCAGGGGGTATGATCTGATCCTAGTGGCCCGCAACCAGGCCCGGCTCAACGAACTCGCCAAGCGCCTTACCGACGAGACCGGCCGCTCGATCGAGATCGTTCAGGCGGATCTCGGCAACAAGGCCGATCTCGGCCGCGTCGAACGCATACTTCAGGCCGATGCCAGCATAACCTTGCTGGTCAACAACGCCGGTGTCGGCGCGACCGCGCCGCTACTCGCATCCGATGTCGACAAGATGGAGGAGATGATCACGCTGAACGTCAGCGCGCTGACGCGGTTGACCTATGCGGTGGTCCCCGGCTTCGTTGCCCGCGGGACCGGTGAGATCATCAATATCGCTTCGGTCGTCGGCATCGCGCCTGAAAGGCTGAACGGCGTCTACGGCGGAACAAAGGCCTTCGTGCTCGCCTTCACGCTGTCGCTCCAGAGCGAACTGGCCAACAAGAACATCCGCATTCAAGCCGTCCTCCCGGGCGCAACCGCCACCGACTTCTGGGCTATCGCGGGGACACCGATAGAGCATGTCCCGAGTGAACTCGTCATGCCCGCCGAGGACATGGTGGACGCCGCACTCGCCGGCTTCGATATGGGCGAACTGATCACCATTCCATCCCTGCCGGACGCCGCCGATTGGGAGGCCTACGAGGCGGCGCGTCAGAAGCTCATGCCGAACCTCTCCCGCAGTGTGCCCGCCGCCCGCTACCGGGCCGCAGCCGGCTAGTGCCCGTAACCTGAGCGACACGGTACGCACTCGGAGCCGGGCGCGTATCGTCGCTATCGATCAATGCATCACCGGTCGTCCAAGGCAACAGTGAGGGCGACTATCCGAGAGGCCTACTGCATGTTTCCTTAAATTGTAGTCAATTTAAGGATGAAAACATGCAGAAATTCAAAGCGTTACAGCGTCCTTGGCGCGTCTGATAGGACGCGCGGCGCTGTAGGAGAAGCGAGATGACCGCGCCGGCTCTGACACCACAAAAGGTTCTTTTTCTCGCCACCGGTCTTGCGGGTTCATTCCTGGTGAATCTGTCGGCGCAATTTCCCTCGGCCAATATCGCCGACATCCAGGGAGGGCTCTTCTCCACCGCGGACGAGGGCTCCTGGATACTCACCGTCTATACCATGGGCAACTGCGCCGGGATCGTCACCTCGGGCCTGTTGATCGGGGCATTGAGCATCGGTCGGTATCTCGTCGTGAGTTCGATTCTGTTCGCCGCCATGGCGATCGCCTGCGCCATGACGACCGACCTGAACGTCGTTGTAGGCCTTCGTGCCGTCCAGGGCTTCGCAGCCGGCGGGTTCGGACCGGCGGCGTTCGCGGCCACGTTCATGGTCGCGGGCGGCCCGCGGCTGCCCTATGCCGTGGTGATACTGGCATTTACCCTTCTTTTTCCCGCGGCGGCGGGGCCAATCATTTCCGGTTTCGTCGAGGACAGCCTCGGCTGGAGAGCTTTGTTCCTGATCCAGGCCGCGATCGGCGCACTGCTGGCCACTGCTGCCCGCCTGTGGGTACCGCACACGGCACCCAACTGGTCTGCGCTCAAGGCTGATTGGGTGGCCATCACGCTGTTGTCGCTTGCTCTGGCGAGCCTGATGCTCGTCCTCAATCAGGGAACGCGCCGCTTCTGGTTCGAGAGCGAAATAATCGTCTGGGGCACGGTCGTGTCCGTTGCCGCGTGGGCGGGCTTCATATTCGCTGCTCGTTTCTCGCCGCTGCCGTTTATGGCGCCGCGGCTGCTGCTTACGCAGAAGTTCGGTATTCCCATAGCGCTTAATGTCCTGTTGCGCGCTGGCCTCGCGGTGAGCTCTTACCTCGTGCCGCAATTCCTCGCGATCGTGCAGGGATATCGTCCCCTCGAAATCTCCGAACTCATGCTTTGGGCGGCGGCGGCGCAATTGCTCGCCCTGCCGCTGGTCTCGTGGCTGCTGCATTTGTGCGATCTGCGCGTGGTCATGGGAATCGGCGTCGCACTTCTGGCCTTCGGTACGGTGTTGATGATCGGCCAGACCGCGCTCTCAGCGGGGGAACAATTCCGTGATGCGCTCGTCGTCTACTCGGCCGGTCAACTCCTGCTGTTGGCCCCGTCATGATTGTCGGCACGGGAAGCTTGAAGCCCGCGGATCTTCCGACGGCTTCGCTTGCTTTTAATACCAGCAACCTGGCGGGCACGACGCTCGGCGTCGGCATCGTCTCGAACTTCGTTACCGAGCGTCAGAAGTTCCATTCCAACGTCGTTACCGAAGGCGTGTCGCTCTATCACACTCTTGATGCAGATCGAATATCGGGCCTCGCCGGCGCTCTTGCCAGCCGCGTGACCGACGATGCCACCGCAACCGCCCGGGCGGTTGCACAGATTTCCGCCGCGGCGCGCCGGCAGGCGTGGACGCTTGCGTTCGACGACGGGTTTGTCGTCGTTGCCCTCATGTTGATGCTCGGCATCGTTGGGGTCATCGCAATCGGCCGTTCTCCGGCATTGCCCCGTCCGGTCAAGATCTCACAAGGAAAAGAGCCATGAAACTGTTGAGCGCAGGATTGGGAAGCGTGCTTGTCGCGGGTTTCGTGTTTGCAGCCGCCTCTACTGCAATCTCGCCAGGGAGCTTGTTGGCACGGTTGAACTCGGCATCGACCGATAATGCCTATGTGCGCGGCGATGTTACCCCGATCAGCCCGAAGATCAGCGGCTACATCACCGAGGTCGCCATTCGGGACAACCAGGCAGTCGAGACCGGCGACGTGTTGTTCCGGATCGATGACAGCGACTACCGGGCACGCTTCGACCAGGCTTCGGCGAACGTCGCGACACGTCGGGCCTTGCTCGAAACTCTGGGCCGTCAGATCGAATTCCAAAAGGCCGTCGTCGAAGAGGCCGGCGCGGCGCTGAAGGCAGCGGAGGCCGACGCCAAACGGGCCACACGCGAATTCGAGCGCATTCATGCATTGAACGGCCACGGCTGGGTGTCGGGCGCAAGCCGCGACGAGTCGGAAGCGGACCATCTGCGCACCGTTGCGAAGATCGCCGAGGCGCAGGCGAGCGTCAGGGCGGCGCTTCGGCAGACGGACGTACTGGAAAGCCAGCGTCCCCAGCTGGAGGCCGATATCGCCGCGGCGAACGCTGCGCTCAGATTGGCCGAGATTGAACTCGCAAGCACCGTGATCCGATCGCCTTCCGACGGCTGGGTCGGCGAACGACAGGCGAGAGTCGGGCAATACGTGCGTCCCGGCACTCTCCTGGTGCCCGTTGTCTGGCGAGATTTCTGGATCGTCGCCAATGCCGTCACCGTCGTCGTGGACGGGGTTCCGGGCGCGGAATTCCGCGGTCGTATCGAGAGCCTGTCGCCCGCCACGGGAGCGCAGTTCGCGCTGCTGCCTCCTGACAACGCGACCGGCAACTTCACCCGCATCGCGCAACGCGTCCCGGTGAAGATCGCGCTCGATGAGGGCCAGACGGGCCTCGACGGCCTGCGGCCTGGCATGTCAGCGGTGGTGGTCACCTCATCCGACAGTGACTCACCGGCAGCGAGCGAAAATGCTGGAACCGACCTGTCAGCCGCCGGGACGTCGAGCTTCCGCTAATTCACGTGCCGGTCGAGGCGGCCATTCCGCACTTCGCAGCGTGGGGGTTTATGCCATGTCGCAAATGCCGTATATACAGCAATTCCGGCCAGGGATTTGCGTCATGCATCGTATCGGCTTTGTCGTCTTTCCAAGATTTCAGCTCATGGGCTTCGCGGCGGTGACCGCCTTCGAGATGGCGAACATCGCGCTCGGAGAACCGGCCTACGAGATAGAACTGCTTTCGGAGAAGGGCGGCGAGGTGAAGTCGTCCGCTGGCTTCGGCGTCCTTACCAAGGCCTTGGACGATACTCCATATGACACCGTGATGTTCGGCGCTAGCTCGGCAATCGAGCCGATGACACCAGGGCTGATCGAATTCGCGCGCCACGCGCTGGAGACCGCGCGGCGAGTGGCAGCGCCATGCACCGGGGCCTTCGTGCTTGCGGAATCCGGTCTCCTGGACGGACGCCGGGCGACCACCCATTGGGCCTTCGCCCGACAGCTCCAGGAGCGCTTCCCCGCTGTGAAGGTGGAGGAGGACCGCATCTTCATCGTCGACGGCAGCGTGTGGACGTCTGCCGGAATGACGGCGAGCATCGACCTTGCGCTTGCGATGATCGAGAAGGACCACGGCCAGGAGGTCGCACGCGCGGCCGCCCGCAAGCTGGTCGTCTATCATCGACGCGCCGGCGGCCAGTCGCAATTCTCCGCATTGCTCGAGCTCGATCCGAAGTCTGACCGGATCCAGCGATCGATCGACTACGCCAAGGCGAACCTGCGCGGGGTCCTGTCCGTGGAAGAGCTGGCGGATGCGGCGGGCTTGAGTGCGCGTCAGTTCAGCCGGGCCTTCCGGTCCGAGACGGGACAGTCGCCAGCCAAAGCGGTGGAGAATATCAGGGTTGAGGCGGCCCGGCTGATGATGGAGCAGGGCCGCCATTCCATGGACGTGATCGCGGAAGAAACCGGTTTCGCCGATCGCGATCGCATGCGCCGGGCCTTCCTTCGCACGCTTGGCCAGCCGCCCCAAACGATCCGGCGGAATGCGCGCGAGACCGCATAGGCAGGAAGCGGCCAACGGGGGAGACGCTGGATCGGGTGCTTCGCTCACCCTCGGCGAGTGCCGACGCAGCAGCACCAAATTGTATCTCAATGTGTCTGCCCGCCTGATTTCCACATAGACTTTCAATTTCACCGGCGAAGGACACAGTGGAGATAACTGCGTGCCTGCATCTGCAGCTGTCTTCATACAGTCGGGGAAGAAATCAATGACAGAGGAAATCAACCAGCCGCGGCGGCGTTTCATGGGAATGGCGGCTTTGGCCGTCGCTGCCGGGCAGCTTGGCTTGACACGTCTCGCCCAGGCACAATCAGCCAGCCGCGGCCGCATCCCGGCGACCGCGCTTGGGACAAACACATCCTTCGCTTCGCTCAAAAAGATCGATGCGGGCGTCCTCAATGTCGGCTATGCCGAGCTCGGCGCGAGCGACGCGCCCCCGGTGATCCTTCTGCATGGCTGGCCCTACGACATCCACACCTATGTCGATGTGGCGCCGCTTTTGGCGGATGCCGGCTACCGGGTGATCGTTCCCTATCTGCGCGGCAATGGCACGACGCGCTTCCTTTCGGCCGATACGCCACGCAACGGCCAGCAGTCGGCGGTCGCCGCCGACATCATCGCCCTGATGGATGCCCTGGGGATGGAGAGGGCCGTCATCGCCGGCTGCGATTGGGGAGCGCGAACCGCGAACATCATTGCCGCTCTGTGGCCGGAGCGGTGCAAGGCCCTGGTTTCGGTGAGCGGCTACCTGATCGGCAGCCGTGACGTCAACAAGAAGCCCCTGCCGCCGAAGGCAGAGCTTGCCTGGTGGTACCAGTTCTACTTCGCCACCGAACGCGGGCGCGCGGGTTACGAACAATACCGCAAGGAGTTCGCGAGGCTCATCTGGCAGCTCGCATCGCCGAAATGGAATTTCGACGACGCCACCTTCAACCGCAGCGCGGCCGCGTTGGAGAACCCGGATCATGTCGACATCACGATCCACAACTACCGCTGGCGGATCAGTCTGGCCGATGGCGAGCGGAAATACGACGACCTGGAAGACAAGCTCGCCAAATTCCCATTGATAGACGTGCCGACGATCACGCTGGAGGGCGACGCCAACGGCGCGCCGCATCCAGAGCCCGCGGCCTACGCCAAGAAATTCTCCGGGAAGTACGAGCATCGGTTGATCACCGGCGGCATCGGCCACAACCTGCCGCAGGAAGCGCCGCAGGCCTTTGCCCAGGCCGTCGTCGACGTCGATCGTTTCTGATCCGCAATGACCATCTCCGATCGTGACCGAAATTGCTGCATATATGACATTTGAGCCATGAACGTTTCGGCTTAGCATCGACGCTGGAAATTCAACGAAATGGGACTCGTGCCCAAGAGCTCGAAGGATACCGCCTTCCGCGCCTGCACAAAGCGCGGCGATGGCGGCGGTGTTTCGCCGACCTCACAGAATAGGAGAATGACCATGCCCAGACTCCATTCACTGATTTGCGGCCGCCAGCATGTCGCGGCGACCGCCTTGGCCGGGGCGATCGGGATCCTTCTTCCCGCGGCCGCCGCTTTTGCCGGAACCACGTCCCCCGCCCCAGGCGCCCAGATCGTTGCGCAGGCTTCCACAGTCCGCGCAACCGAAGCGAAACCGGCCGCCGACGAATCAATCCGCCCGTTCCAGTTCCATGCATCCGACGAGGCCCTTGCCGACCTCCGACGGCGCATCGCGGCGACCAAGTGGCCGGGGCGGGAGCTGGTGTGGGATGCGACCCAGGGCGTGCAACTCGACACCATGGAGAAGCTCGCACGCTATTGGTCGACGGATTACGACTGGCGCAAGTTCGAAATAAAGCTCAATGCCTTGCCGCAGTTCGTCACCAACATCGACGGGCTCGACATCCATTTCATTCACGTCCGTTCCAAGCACAAGAACGCGTTGCCGTTGATCGTCACGCACGGTTGGCCCGGCTCGATCGTCGAGCAGATGAAGATCATCGATCCTCTGACGAACCCCACGGCCCATGGCGGCAGCGAGGCGGATGCGTTCGACATCGTCATACCGTCCTTGCCAGGCTACGGGTTCTCGGGAAAGCCCGACGAGCTTGGCTGGGATCCGGCCCGGATCGCTCGGGCCTGGACGGTGCTGATGAAGCGATTGGGCTACACCAAGTTTGTCGCGCAAGGCGGCGACTGGGGTGATGCCGTCACCGAGCAGATGGCCGTTCAGGCACCGCCGGAACTCATCGGCATTCACACCAACATGCCGGCGACCGTGCCGACCGAAATCCAGAAGGCGCTCGACGCTGGCGGCGCGCCGCCGTCGGGACTCTCGCCCGATGAGCGTCAAGCCTATGAGCAGCTGGACTTCTTCTACAACAACGGGCTCGCTTACGCTCAGGAGATGAGCAAGCGCCCGCAGACACTCTACGGCATTGAAGACTCGCCAATCGGCCTCGCCGGCTGGATACTCGACCACGATGCGCGCAGTTATGCTCTTATCGCGCGCGTATTCGATGGCGAGCGCGAAGGCCTGACACGCGACGACGTGCTCGACAACATCACCCTCTACTGGCTGACGAACACCGCCGTGTCCTCGGCGCGCCTCTATTGGGAAAACAAGTTCGCTTTCTTCGCTCCGAAGGGTGTTTCGATACCGGTTGCCGTCAGCGCGTTTCCGGACGAACTTTATCAGGCACCGCGTTCCTGGGCAGAGAAAGCGTTTCCCAAGCTCATTCACTACAACCGGCTCGACAAAGGCGGACACTTTGCCGCCTGGGAGCAGCCGGAGGTCTTCACGCAGGAACTGCGCGCTGCATTCAGGTCGTTGCGTCAGTCGATCTGAGAAAACAAGGGCGGCGCGCTGCCCGTGCCGCCCTTTCCCAACGCAAGGAGGAAAAACATGGCAACTGAAACCAGCATCGAAAGAGCGCCATCGGTCGACCTGAAGCTCGAGGTCATCGTCATCCCCGTCTCGGACGTCGATCGTGCCAAGCGTTTCTACGGCGGCCTCGGCTGGAGGCTCGACGCCGACTTCGCCGTCGGTGACGCGTTCCGCGTCGTGCAGTTCACACCGCCAGGATCGCCGAGCTCGGTTCACTTCGGTAAGGGGATCACCTCGGCCGCGCCCGGCACGGCAAGCGGAGCCTTTCTCGTCGTGACGGACATCGAGGCGGCGCGGGCCGAACTCATCGCCCGCGGCGCCGAGGTGAGCGAAATCTTCCATCGTGAAGGTCCGGGACAGCCGGCAGTGAGCGGTCGCCACCCCGAGCGTGGCAGCTACCGCTCCTACGCAACGTTCACTGATCCGGACGGCAACGGCTGGTTGGTGCAGGAGGTCACCGAACGTCTGCCCGGACGCGTCGAGCCGGGCGCCACGACATTCGCTTCTGCAGCGGACCTTGCGAGCGCCTTCCGCCGCGCGGAGGCTGCCCACGGCGAATACGAGAAGCAGCTTGGCCACCGCGACGAGGATTGGCCCAGCTGGTACGCCGAATACATCGTTCGCGAGCAGGCGGGCGCGCCGCAGCCGGCATGAGGGCCTGCCGCACAAATGGATGCGAGAAACGGGGCGGCCGAAGCCGCCCCGTTGTCTTGGAGAGTTCTATCAGCGAAGGACGATTTCCGCCGCAAGGCCACCACCTTCGCGGTTGCGCAAGGTCAGTGAGGCACCGATAGCGATCGCGAGCTGTTGGGCGATGGCAAGGCCGAGGCCCGTCCCGCCGGTATCGCGGTTGCGCGACTGCTCCAGGCGGAAGAAGGGTTTCATCACGCTTTCCAGCTGGCCTTCCGGAATGCCGGGACCGCCATCGAGCACCCCTATTAGCACGGTTCCGTCGGCGCGACGTTGTACCTCGATTTCCGCGCTGCCGCCGAATTTGAGCGCGTTATCGATCAGGTTGGTAAGAATCCGTCTCAAGGCGTGCGGGCGGGTCATGATTGCGCCGCCTCCCAACTCGCCGACCGTGACCGCCTTGCCGGTATCCTGGTAGTCATAGGCCAGACTCTCGATGAACGAGGCGAGATCGATGCGTGAGGCGATCTCGTCCTTGCCGTGGGCGCTGCGCGCATAGGCGACCCCTTCCTTGACGAGACGTTCGACCTCGTCGAGGTCCTGAATGAGCTTGGTCCTGTCGACGGATTCTTCGGCCATTTCGGCGCGGAGCTTCATGCGCGTAATCGGCGTCTGGAGATCATGTGAGATCGCCGCGAGGATCTGCACGCGTTCCTCCAGATACTGCGCGATGCGATCGCGCATCGCATTGAAAGCGGTGGCCGCGTAGGCCACTTCGCGTGGTCCGGTCTCGCTGAGACGCGGCGTGTTGCTGTTCGGGTCGAGCGTGTCTACGGCTCTCGCGAGATTGGCGAGGGGACGGATGGCCTGGCGCATGGCGAGCCAGCTGCACAGCACCAAGAGGCAAAGCTGCGCAATGAGTACGTAGGGCAGCCAGTCAGCCACTGGCATGACGCCCCGTGGCGTGACATCTATCGTCAGCGGTTCGCCGTCGCTCAAGCGAAGATGGGCCTGAAACCGGCGGCCTCCGCCGGCAATCGATTGAACCTCGATCGGGTACTTCGCGCCCAGCGCCGTCTGGATCCTGGAGGCGACCTCGGCGTCATCTGCCTTGAGCACGGGATTGCCGGAAGTGCCTTCCCCCAGAACGAACCGGTAAGACCCGCGACCAAGTTGATCGAGCCAGGCGGCACGTTCGGCTGCGGGGAGCCGGTCAAGGATGGCGATCGACGTCGCGACGTCATTTTCGAGCGTATTGAACATCACCGACCTCGCGGCGATGTAGCGTTCCGAAAACAGCACCGCAAACGACATGGCGTGGGCAATCGCCAGGCCGGCAAGCAGAACAACGAACAGCCGCGCTCTGAGCGTGCGCGGCCAGAGGCGAATTCCGTTGAGAACGGCGGGCGCCATCAGCGCGGCTCCACGATTTCGACCGGCATCGAAAAAACATAGCCTTCACTTCGGACGGTCTTGATGTAGGCCGGTTCCCGGGCATCGTCGCCAAGGCGCTGGCGAACCCGGCTGACCAGAAGATCGATGGAGCGGTCAAAGAGTTCGGCTTCGCGTCCCTGTGTGAGATTGAGCAGCTGATCGCGGTTGAGGACACGCTGCGGGTGATCGACGAAGACGCGCAGCAGCCGGTATTCGGCGCCGCTAAGTGCAACCGCCGTGCCGTCGGCATCCACGAGATGCCGTGCGGTCGTGTCGAGCTTCCATTGGCCGAAGCGCAACAGTTGACCGGCCTCGGAAACCTGCAGATTCGGAGGCAGCATGCGCGCGCGCCGCAAGACCGCCTTGATGCGGGCGAGCAACTCGCGCGCCGAGAACGGCTTGGCGACGTAGTCGTCCGCCCCCATTTCAAGCCCGATGATGCGATCCATCTCGTCGGAGCGGGCGGTCAGCATGACGATGGGCGTTGCCTTGTGTCTGCCCACGCGCAGCTCGCGGCTCAAGACGAGGCCGTCGTCGCCCGGCATCATGAGATCGAGAATGATCAGATCGACCGTATTGGCCTCGAGGAATGTGCGCATCTGGCGTCCGTCGGCGACGACGGTAACGCGTAGACCGTTCTTCTTCAGGTAAGCCGAGACCAGCTCCCGGATTTCCCGATCGTCATCGACGATCAGGATGTGATCTATGTGCTCCATGGCGCGATCTCCACCGTTGAACTGCCCTTTATTATCAAAATGAGCATGCCGCGGTAGGGGTACTTAACCGTCTCATGCGCCTCTGCCGAAGGGAAGCGTTAGAGCGGACGCAATGGACGGAAAGCGGCGCGCAGTTCTGCGCTGAACAGATCCGGCTCTTCCCACGCAGCGAAGTGTCCGCCCTTGTCCACGCGTTTGTAGTAAATGAGATTGTGGTACGCTCGTGCGGCCCAGCTCTTCGGCGGCTTGTAGATCTCGCCCGGGAAAATCGTCACTGCCGCCGGGATCGAGATACCGGCCAGCTTGTTGTTGCCGGCAGCGTTCTCCCAGTAAATTCGTGCGCTCGAGGGGCCTGTATTCGTCAGCCAGTAAAGCGTGATGTTGTCGAGGATCTCGTCACGGCTGAGCGACCGCTCCGGTTCGCCGCGGGTGAACACCCAGTCCGCGATCTTGTCGTAGAACCATGCCGCCAGTCCGACCGGCGAGTCGGCGAGGCCGTATCCGATGGTTTGCGGACGCGTGCCCATGATCGCGGCATAGCCGAATCCCTTGCTGAGAAACTCTCTGGCCTCATCAAACACCGCCCGTTCCTCGGCGGTCAGCTCAGCCGGCGCAGGACTCCCGCTCTTAAGCGCCTTCGCAACGTCCGGCGGGAGAGTGGAGGAACGCTCGATCCTGTTGACATGAATGCCGAGCAGACCCGTGGGCGCCTGGCGTCCCATGGCATCGGAAATGATGGCTCCCCAGTCGCCGCCTTGTGAAACATAGTGCGTGTATCCAAGACGCTTCATGAGGACATCCCAGGCGCCGGCGATGCGGGCCGGGTTCCAGCCGCTGCCCTTGGGTTTTTCCGAAAAGCCGAAGCCGGGAATGGACGGGAGCACGAGATGGAAAGCGTCTTCCGCCGTCCCTCCGTGCGCTGTCGGATCTGTCAGCGGACCGATGGTTTTCAGCAACTCGAAAATCGAGCCAGGCCAGCCGTGGGTCATGATAAGCGGCAATGCGTTCGCGTGACGGGAACGAACGTGGATGAAATGAATGTCCAGGCCGTCGATATTCGTCTGGAACTGCTGAAGCGCATTGAGTTTCGCCTCTGCCTTGCGCCAGTCGTAGCCGGTCTCCCAGTAGCGCACGAGAGCCTGAAGCTTCTTGACTTGCACACCCTGGGAACGGTCACCCACCGTTTCCGGGTCGGGCCAGCGCGTCGCGGCAAGTCGACGGCCAAGGTCGATGAGTTCGACTTCTGGCACCTCGACGCGAAAAGGACGGATGGCGTCTGCTGCAAAAGGCGGGTGGCCGGTAGCCATCGCGGGGCGAGACACTGCTGCAAGGGTTGCCGCAACCGCTCCGTTTAGGAGCAAGGCCCGCCGGGAGAGAGTGAAAGCGCTGGTGGAGTTCTGTGTTGTCAAGTTCGCACCCCTTTGCCGAAGGTTCCCGGGTATCCATTTCATTACGAGAGAGCTCAGTTGACCGGCACGAGGAGCGGCTTGCCCTTCGTGACGATATAGGTTGCGAGCTCCGAGGCCTTGCTGCTGCCGACATTCTTCGCCACGTGGGCCACGCCGTCGGGAATGAACAAGGCTTCCCCGGCGTGAAGCGTCACAGACGCCCTACCTTCGAGGTGATACTCGAGCGAGCCTTCGAGGACATAGGCGATCTCTTCGCCCGGATGCGAATGCTTGATCGAGGCCGCGCCCGGCTCGATGTCGACACGCACCTGCACGACCTCGCGTCCGGGAGTGCCAAGATCGTTCTCAAGGAGATCGGTGCGATGGATTCCCGGCTGTTGAGCCTGCGCTGCGTGCAGGGTCCATCCGCTGCCAGCGATCAGCAACGCAACCGCCACGATCCGAGTGGGTTTCATAAGATCATCCTTTCGTGCATTGGTCGGGCCTTCGTCTTCGAAGCCGCCGTCATTTCAGCGAAGGCGTGTATTGGTGATGTGTCGGCCGCGCGGGATTTTTGTAAGCGCGTGTATTGGCGGGCGCGGCGTGCGGCTGGCCCGCCGTCGCTTCGGCGGGCCGGGTGAGCACCCGCGGGTCTTACCCTCAGGCCGAAGCCTCACGCTGCGTGAATTCGGCGGCATGGAGCTTGACGAAGTCGTGCACGCCCGTCGGCACTTTGCCAGTGAGCTTGAACAGGTCGTCGGTCATGCGGTCGTACCGCCCCTCCGAATGAAGCTTCGACATCACGGAAAGGTGGCTGGCAAGGTGATCAGGGACTCCAAAGCCGCGCAGCGCCTCGATCCAGCCGGCAAGCGGCACGTTGCGATAGGTTATCTTGCGGCCCAATGCCTCGGAGAACACCCGCGCATAATGTTCCAGGTCCGCCGACTCGTAACCGGTCAGATTGTAGACTTTGCCGATATGCGGCGCCGGGTCGTTTAGGATCACCGAGACGGCGTGCGCCACGTCGACGGCCGAGATCGGCGAGGTCTTGCTGTCGCCGAGCGGTAGCGCCAACTCGTCCCGCTGCTTAACGCCCGCGGCGGCCAGCCGCAGGAAGAAGCCTTCGAGGAACACCGTCGGCCGCACGGTCACGACCGGAAGCCCCGACCACGCCAGTGCCTGTTCCGAAAGCCAGTGCAGCTTATGCTGCGGGCTGTCAGTGGTTTCGGTGATGCTCATCTGTGTCACCGTCATCTGCGACATGTTCACGAATGCTTCGACACCGTGGTGCCGCGCCACGGCGGCCGTGTTGACGGTCGCTTCGAGATAGGCAGGCGAAACCGACATGCCGAAATAGATGCGGGACACACCCTCGATGGCGCGGTGCATCGATTGAAGATCGGTCAGGTCTCCCTGCACGACTTCTGCGCCGAGCCGCCTCAGACCCTCCGCACGCTCGTCCTCCTTCCGCACCAGCGCGCGCACCTTTTTGCCCTTGGCCAGTAGCATTTCGGTGACGTTGCGGCCGATGGCGCCGAGATCGCCGGCGGCTCCGGTGACCAGGATCGGCTTTTCGTTCGCGGATGTGATGGTCATGATGAATTCCTTTCGATTACAATCTGTTGAAGCCGTTTGTTCAGACGATTTCGATAGTCTTGCGCTCGTGAACGCGAGGTGCGGCTGTCCGGAGGTTGACGCTACAAGTTTTACGCAATATGGTGTATATGCAACATTGCTTGGCGCAATTCGAGGAAGCATGCAGCGGTCCGTAATTGGTTGAATTTCAGAGGCTTGCGAGGTCGCCGGGAGGGAGGCTGTCGGCCACGCCGACGATGGCGGAGACACCTTCCTCACCGAGCAGATCCCTTGCCTTCGCCTGCGCTGATCGCCACGCCGGCGCTGCGGAAACCAATAGTTCCTTACCCGTTTCCGATATGAAGACCGGCCGGCTCCGGCCGCCTGCTTCGGAAGCCATCTCCTCGACCCACCCCTCCGACAGGAGCGGTGCCAGATTGCGCGTGAGCGTCGAGCGATCCTGGTAGTTGGCCCGCCCGATCTCGGCGCGGCTTGCTCCGCCCAGTTTCGCGATCAGTACCAGCAGCGAGAACTGCGAGGCATTGACGCCGTGCGGCCGAAGTGCTTGGTCGTAAATGCCGGTAATGACGCGCGACATCCGACGTGTGCGCGTCATTACGCAATTGCTGGTGACCTCGCCTACCACGCTTGCATCGGCCGTCTTGATCTCGCTGCTTGCCATCATGCCCTCTCGATGTTGCATATGCAATATAGCTAACATGATGCATATGCAACACGCTGTCAATACCTTGGTGCCGCGCAGGACGTGACGCGCCAGCGACTCGTCCTTCCGCCACAAGGGCGGGAACTGGGGGCATCCTGGGTCGGGATATCAAACCCGACGTGGGAGTGGCCTCGGGCTCATTGCAGATCTCTTTCGCCTGCCTGCAACAATACGGTGAGAGGGTGACTGGTGCGCAATTCTGCGATACTGTTTGTGCGGCGCACAATTTCAAAACAGGCAAGGCTGATGCCGGCAACCGCGAAGGCAATGCAACGGGCCTCACTCCGCGTCGACCTTGCCCTTCAGGGCGGTGGCGCCCATGGTGCCTTTTCCTGGGGTGTGCTCGATCGGCTTCTGGAAGAGCCATGGCTGGCAATCGAGGGAATTTCCGGCACCTCGGCTGGAGCCATGAACGCGGCAGTTATGGCGCACGGCTATACCGTCAACGGCGCTGCAGGCGCTCGCGAGGCCTTGGGGGCATTCTGGCACAAGGTATCGGAGGCGGCGCGGTTCAGTCCCTTCCAGCGCGGGCCCCTCGATGTCCTGCTCGGCCGCTGGACGCTCGACCACTCGCCGGTTTTCGTGGCGATGGACATGATGGCGCGGGTGTTCTCGCCCTACAATCTCAATCCTACCGGCGCCAACCCACTCCGCGCCATACTGGCGGAGACAGTCGATTTCGGGCGGCTCTCGGCCAGTCCGATCAAGCTGTTCGTGACGGCAACGAATGTCCGCACAGGCCGCGGGCGCGTGTTCCGTAACGGCGAGCTGAGCCCGGACGTGCTGTTAGCTTCGGCATGCCTGCCGACGCTGTTTCAAGCAGTCGAGATCGATGGTGAAGCCTATTGGGACGGCGGCTACGCCGGCAACCCGACGATCACACCGCTGGTTCGCGAATGCACATCGCAGGACACCATCCTCGTGCAGATCAACCCGGTTGAAAGGCCGGGCACACCTCGGTCCGCGCGCGAGATCCTCAATCGCATCAACGAGGTCTCCTTCAACGCAGTCCTTCTGAAGGAACTCAAGATGATCGCCCTGCTTCGGAAGGTAGCGCAGTTGGAAGATGACGAGGGCGCGCGCTGGGCGTCGATGCGGATCCACCGGGTGGCAAGCGACACCATGACCGACCTCGGCTACTCCTCGAAGCTCAATGCCGAATGGGAGTTCCTTACCATGCTGCACAACGAGGGGCGCAGGTCCGCCGACGCCTTCCTAGACGCCCATGGCGACGATCTCGGCCACCGCTCGTCGCTCGATCTCGATCTCTTGCTGGAAGGGGTCTGACGGGTGGGTCTTCTCGGCATTCTGATTGGGCTCGGGCTCTTGATCTGGCTCGCCTTCCGAGGCTGGAGCGTGCTGCTGCTGGCCCCGCTTGGCGCCCTCGTTGCCGCGGTCTTTGCCCGCGAACCAGTGCTGGCGCACTGGACGCAGACCTTCATGAACGGCGGCGCAGGTTTCTTCGCCCGGTTCTTTCCGCTGTTCCTGCTCGGCGCACTCTTCGGCAAGCTGATGGAGGACAGCGGCTCAGTAACCGCCATCGCCGATTTCATGATGCGGCGACTGGGAAAGGACCACGCCATCCTCGCCGTCGTCATTGCCGGTGCGCTGATCACCTATGGCGGTGTCAGCCTCTTCGTTGCCTTCTTCGTCCTCGTGCCGATGGCGCAGGAGCTATTCCGGTCGACCGGCATTCCGCGGCGGCTGATACCCGCGGCGATCGTACTTGGAACATCTACTTTCACCATGTCAGCATTGCCGGGAACGCCATCGATACAGAATGCCATCCCGATGCCGTTCTTCGGCACTACGCCGTTTGCGGCGCCTGGTCTCGGTATCGTCGCTTCAGCCATCATGCTTTGCTTCGGCGTATGGTGGCTTCGTCGCGTCGCGGCGGCTGCGCGCAGGTCCGGCGAAGGGTTCGGGGAGGGCACGCCCGCGACACCTGAAAGTCTCGCTTCCGACGACCGGCTCCGCGAACGCGCCACGGTCGGCAGGGAGTTCGACCCGGCCGAAATCGTGCGTGGCCGGCATGCCGAGGCTGGGCCGCCAATCATGGTCGCGGTGCTGCCGCTCGCTGTGGTTGTCCTCGTCAATCTCAGCATGACGCTGTTGATCCTGCCGGCGCTTGACCTCGGTTTTCTTTCGGATGATCGCTGGGGCGGGATCTCCAGCTCCGCAGTCAGCGGTGTGTGGGCAGTCGTCACGGCGCTGGCAGCCGCGGTCGCGACCGTCGTCGTGTTGAATTTCCGGCGATTGCCGACGTTGCGCGCGACGATGGACGCAGGCGCCAACGCGTCCGTCCTTCCGGCGGTCGCCGTCGCCAGCCTGGTAGGCTTTGGGGCGGTTGTCGCGGCGATGCCCGCTTTCGAGGTCGTACGCGACTGGGTACTCGGCATCGGTGGCGGACCACTCGTATCGATCGCCGTGGCCACGAATATCCTGGCGGCGCTCACCGGCTCCGCGTCCGGCGGTCTCACGATCGCCCTCGACGCGCTTGGCAGCACCTACCTGATGCGCGCGCAGGAAACAGGTCTCGACCCGGCCCTGTTGCACCGTGTCGCGGTCATCGGCGCAGGCACACTTGATAGCCTGCCCCACAATGGGGCGGTTGTGACCCTGCTGGCCGTCTGCGGCTCAACTCACGGAGAAAGCTACCGCGACATCGTTATTGTCGGAATCATCGGAGCGCTCCTCGCGCTGAGCGTGGTCATTGTTTTGGGGACCATTCTCGGCTCGTTCTGATACTTCCGCGAAAAACGGAATTGCGCCTGAGCGGCCGTCGGGTTCAACGCCTGACTGCGGATCGTGGGCACGCCCCTGCGTCTCGAGCAACCGCGCCGCGCGCACTTCCGCATACCGGGCGATGCCGATCTTGATGGCTACCAGCACGGGTGCGGCGAATACAAACAGCAAGGCGACCGCGTTGAAGGCCGTGTCAAAGGCGATCACGGTGGACTGGCCTGTGACGGCCCTACCCAGGAGACTCGTCGCAGCCCGGCTGGCGGCCGCGGCGTCCATTCCTTTCGCCGCGAGCATCGCTGTCGTCGCGGTCAGCCGGTCGATGACCGCGTGCCCCCCTGCGGTGACATTGGCACCGAGGACAGCGACATTGCCGGCGACGTTATGGTCGATCAGCGTCTGGAGGGCGGCGACCCCCGCAAGGCCACCAAGCTGGCGACCCGTATTGAAGAGGCCGATCCCGGAGGCGAGATTTCGGCTGTCGAGATTGCTGAAAGCGATCAGGGTGATCGACAGAAACAGGAACCCAAGGCCGAATCCGCGTAACAGGATCGCTGCCATCATGTCGTCTGCGCCGCTTTCGCTGGTCGATCCGGAGAGCATCCACATCGCAACCATGATCATCAGGATGCCAAAGGGCACGGTTGCGAACGGGGGAACGCGGCGAACCTGCATGAGAAAGGCGGCAATGAGGAGTGCTCCGACAAAAAGCACGCCGCTCGGCAGCAGCAACTGCCCGGCATCGGTGGGCGTGAAGGCGAGGACGGCGACCGCAAAGGACGGGATCAGGAACGCGCTCCCGAACAATGCCGCGCCGGCGACAAAACTGACGATGAAGGCGAAGAGAAAATCGTCCGATTTGAACAGGGTAAAGTCGAGCAGGCCCTGGCCCTTTGCCAACACCTGTTGACCGAGAAATGTAAGCAGAGCGGCCACACCGATCACCGCCAGCCACAGGATGCGTGGTTCCTCGAACCAATCCCACCGGCTGCCCTGGCTGAAGACGTAGGTGAAGCAGGAGAGCGCGACGGATACGAGCGAGAAGCCGACCCAGTCAAATGGACGCCGCGCGGTTCTGGCGGGCATCGGTCCGTCTGCGATAAGCAGGAGCCCAACAGCTGCCAGTGCGACCGGAACGATGCTGAAAAAGATCCATGTCCAGGATTGGCTGTCGAGCAGCCACCCCTGAAGGGCCGGGGCGATCGTCCCGGGAGCGACAACGGACCCCATCGCAAACAGGGCTTGAAGGACGGGCTGGCGGGATCGTGGATAGGCGAGAAAAATGACTGTCTGGCCACTGACGAGCAGGGTGGCGCCGGAGAAGCCTTGAACCATGCGCAGCGCGACCAGCAGATCCAGCCGGAACGTAACGGCAGCAATGCCGCACGCCGTGCCCATGGCGAGCGTCGCGGCGATGATGAGACTCAGCGGATTGATACGACTGATCAGCCAAGGGACAGCCATGAAGCCGATAAGTTTCAGGGTGGTGTATCCGACGTCCAGCCAAGCGAACTCATCGGGAGTGGCATACGTGTCGCCGATGATATCACCGCGCCCGAGCGACAGCACGGTGCTCGCGATCGCCTCCGTCAGCGTGGCGAGCACGATGCCTGCGACGAGAAGGCCCGCTCTCTCAGAAGTGCCGCGGCTTGGTGCGATGGCGACGACGGTGGTCACGAGCCGCTTCCCGTATCGACCGTGACACGCGCCGACAGGCCGGGCACGAGGCGCCCAGCCAGCGGATTGCTGGCAAACCGGATCTTGACCGGAACCCGCTGCACGACGCGAACGAAGTTCCCCGTTGCATTGTCGACCGGCAGCAAGCTGAAGGCGGACCCGCTGCCGGGCGCAAAGCTGTCGACCACGCCTTCAAGCGCCCCGTTCGGGTAGCCGTCGATGGTCACGCGGGCGCGCTGGCCGGGCTGTATGTTTTCGAGCTGGGTTTCCTTGAAATTCGCCACGAGCCATACATTGTCGACTGGAACGATATCGAGCAGGGAGACGCCCGGCGCCACAAGCCGGCCGACGCGGACCTGGCGGTTCCCTACAACGCCGCCAACAGGCGCACGCACCACTGTGCTCTCGAGATCGATCTGGGCGAGATCGCGCGCCGCCTCTGCCTGCGCCACGGCGGCAACGGCAGCTTCCCGCTGGGCGGCAAGGACGGCGATGCGCTGCTGCTGGGCCTCCAGCGTCGCGGAGGCGGCCGACACGCTCGCCTCGGCTCTCGTTCTCGCCGCGTCGCTTTCGTCGACATGGGCCTGGCTGATGGTGTTGCTGCGGATCAGTTCGCGGCGGCGATCATAGGCCTTTATCGCCAGGTTTAATTCGGCCACGGCCGAACGTTTCTGGGCTTCGGCCTGCCGGATGAGGGCGTGCTGAAGCTCCGTCTCCGCATCGGCATTGACGAGCCGAGCCTGGGCGGCATCGACATTAGCCACCGCTTGCGCAAGCCGCGCGCGGTAGTCGCGGTCGTCGATCCGGAACAGGACGTCACCCGTCCGGACCGTCTGGTTGTCCTTGACTTCTACCGCGGTGACGTAGCCCGCGACCTTTGGCGCGAGCGAGGTCACGTCGCCGCGGACATAAGCATTATCGGTCGACGTCGAGCCGGTCGAACGGGCCCACGCCCAGCCCGCCGCCACGACGACCATGGCGCCGAGGCACAGCGCCAAGCCGACGATCTTTTTCTTGTTAAGTTGCGCCACGACGATCTCCGGTAATGTTCGTTACCATGGACATCTACGGTAATAGCCGTTACCCGTCAAGTGGGCGATGCGCCCACTTGATTTACCTTGCGTTCGCTTTTCCTGTTCTGAGGAGCGTAATGGCTGAAGGAGGGGGCAGTCGACTATACAAAGGTTGGCTAGTATTGAGTCCGAGCTTCAAGGGGTTGAAGGCTGTGGTTGCAGTAAAGTCGGTGCGGTTGAAAAGTCGCCGGCAGACCCTTCATCAAATGGCGGCCGAGGTCTTCCTGGACGAGGCTTCGCGGCGACGGGCATCGACGCGATCATCGAAGGTGCCGGTGGATCGAAGCGAACTCGCGATGGGGCGAGGAGAAATCAGGGTTGGTGATTGCCTGCGCAGGCACGACTGTCGAGCAGATCAAAGGGCAAGACCCTGATTGCCTGCGGCGTGGGAGGCAGTCGCTTCCGCCGTCGCGTCAACCGGCAGAGTGAAGATAAACGTCGCTCCATGCGGTTCGTTGTTCTTCGCCCATAATTGCCCGCCGTGCGACTCGACGATCGAACGGCAGATCGCGAGCCCCATGCCCATCCCGTGCTCTTTGGTCGTAAAGAACGGCTCGAATATCCTGTCGGGAAACTCGACGCCAGGGCCGCGGTCACTGATTTCGGTCTGGATCACATCCCCGATCCGGCGCACACGTATTCCGAAGACCCTCTCGCCCGCGGTGGAATCCATCGCATCCATGCCGTTGCGGATGAGATTGATCAGAACCTGCTGGATCTGGACGCGATCCAGGGTCACAAATGGAAGGTTGCTTTCGACATCAACATCCATACGTACGCGCCGCCGCGCCGCCTCCGCGGCCATGAGGCTACGCGCGTCGGCAATGACGCCAGCGAGCGTTGTGCTGGTCCTCGTTTCTGCGGAGTGTTTGAACAAGGCGCGGATGTGGCTGACGACATCCGCGGCCGAACTCGCATCCTGAATGATGCGCTCCAGCCTCTTCTGCGCCCGTTCGATATTTGGAGGTTCGGCCATGAGCCAGCGTTGGCACGCATGCGAGTTCGCCATGACAGCCGCCAAGGGTTGGTTCACCTCGTGCGCGATGGACGCGGAGAGTTCGGCAAGGCTCGCTGCCTGGCTCGAACGGGCGAGGTTCTCCTGGGCGAGGCGCAATTCATCCCGGCCACGGACCTGATCTTCAATATCGAGGCAGACGCCGTTCCATTGCACGATCGCGCCGTCGCTATTGCGCATGGCGGCTGCGCGCATTTCAACCCACCGGTATTCGCCGTCGAAGCGACGTAGGCGATGGTTCTGTGCATAGGGTTCGCCAGTGGCCAAGGAGTGCGCGAGCAACTTGTTTACCGCGGCCAGATCGTCCGGATGAATGATCGCGTTCAGCACGCTCGCGAGGCGTGAAGTGCCGGCGACATCCTTGTCCCCGACGTTGAAGCCGATGAAGCTGCGCAGTTGTTGACTGAAGTATATGGGCTTACCGTCCGGTGCTGCACACCAGATGAGGGCAGGCAGCGTCTCGACGAGTTCTCGCAGCGAGCGTTCGCTCTGGCGCAATGTGAGCGTCGCCAGCTGGTGCTGCCGGGATATGGCGGCCACAATGAGCGCCGAGAATGCCGAGATGGCCAGAAAAAGCTGCAGCATGATCTGCTTTTCTTTCTGGGACTCAGGATCGCCGGCAAATTGGCTGGCACCGATTACTGTGAATCCTGCGGTGATCAAAGCGAGGAGGGTCAAGGCGACGGCGGCGCCTTTGAACTCAAACCGCATCGCGGCCCAAAGGAGAGGCGGCATGATGATGTAGGCGAAGGGCAGGTAACCGCTCAAGGAAAGGGCGGCGACACCGAGAAAGATCAGCCCCAGGATGCTAGCCTCCAGCCATCGCGCGGCCGAGAGATGGGCGTCACTACCCCAGTTCTGGAACACGACCAGCGCCAATGGCGCTACGATCAGGACCCCGGTGGCGTCTCCGATCCACCATAGAGGCCAGGCCGTAGCGAAGGATTGTATGCCAAACCATGCGAGCGTCGCACTTCCCACCGTCGCGCTTATGACTGGCGCAATTCCAGCCCCCAGCGCGACCAGGGCGAGAACTTCCTCCAAGGTTTCCAGCCGAACTGTCCGTCCGCAGGCCCGGTTCACGAGCCATGCGCCGGCCGCCGCCTCAAGAGCGTTGCCGCTAAAGATCAGGGAGGCGACAGGCAGCGGATTATGGAACCACAAGACGTTGCCAGAGAGTTCAGCGAGAAAGCCTCCCAGCACCCACCACGGCCAGCTCTGCCTGGAGGCGAGGATAAGCGTAGCCATGAAAAGCCCGCTCGGGGGCCAAATGGAAATACCAGTTCCCGGCACAAGCGCGAGCAACTGAGCAAATCCGCTGGCCAGCACATAGGCGACAATAAAAAGCCCGAGATGCAAGAATCGAGGGCGATGCAACCAGACGCTCATCATCGGCTGCTCCTCCCGCACGGAGAAAGTCTGGGACTGTCAGCGCTTCGTGCGGCAGTTATGCTCGATATCCGGGCTGGCGAAATCGCACCCACACCCTAACCCCCGGGCTCGAACCACATCCCATGCCATGTGATGGCTCGAAACCATGCTGATGACCCGTGAGAACCCGCGCTCCCGCTCGCGCAAGGCGGAACCTCGGTTCTCTTGAAAACGTCGATGCTAATCGACGCAGCGAACCGTCCAGTGATACAATTATTGCTGTCGCGAGACGATCATACCCATGTCGCACCCCCAAGCCATTTGTACACCGCATGCGGGGCTCAATGCAAAAGAGATCGCTGGCCTGCAGGCGGTGACGAAGGCGCATGGAGCAAAGCTCTCAGTCAGCCGGTATTGGAGATCCGGGCCGCGCCGCTTGGGCGTTCTACTCTGACTGCTCGCGCTCATGGTGGGGTCGCCCCTCCAGTCAGGGCGTCGCCGATCGCTGCGAGCAGCGCCTGCCCGTCGAAAGGTTTGCGGAAGAACCGGTTGTGCTTTGCCTCCTGCGGCGCAGGGATCTCGTGGCGGCCGGTGATCAGGATCACTGGCAAGTCGGGGCGTCTCTCGCCCATCAATCGCTTCAACTCGAAGCCGTCGATACCGGGCATGCCGATGTCGGTGATCAGACAATCGATTTCCGGCAAAGCATTGCTACTCAGGAGGGCGTGGGCCGAAGAGAATGCCCGCACGCCGTACGCCGCCGACTCGAGAAGATCCTCGAGCGAATCGAGAACGCGCTGGTCATCATCGACGATCGCCACCACGGACTTTGAGAGGGACATACGCACAAGCTTCCTCAACGTCTGGAACGAATGACTTGAATCTGCAATTTTTCGGCAATTCGCGCCAAATCGGCAAGTGAGGTCGCCTGCATCTTCTGCATGATCTCGGTGCGGTGCATTTCAAAGGTGATCTCACTGATGCCGAGTTCGGCTGCCGCCTGCTTGTCCGGGACGCCGCTGACCACAAGCGGCAGCAACGCGCGCTCCTGCTGTGTAAGTGCCGCCAAGCGGCGTTCGAGCTCAGTCAGCTCCGTCCGTGCCGATCGTTGAACGCGGTCCCGGTCGATCGCCGCCCGAACCGCCGCGACCAGATCGTGCTCCCCGACCGGTTTCCTCAGAAAGCCGATGGTGCCGCCCTGATTGGTGCGCACCGACGATGGAATGTCGTCACGCCCCGTAAGGAAAACGATCGGGGGATGAACATCCCGGGACAGCTGTTTCTGAAGCTCCAGGCCGTTGATGCCGGGCAGCTCGATGTCGAGGATCAGGCACGCAGGGATATCGGGCCTCGCATAGGTGACATAGTCGGCCGCGGCGGCGAATGTCTCGGCGCGCCATCCCAGGGACTCCAGCAGCTCGCCGAGCGCTTCGCGCACTCTGGCGTCCTCGTCCACCACGAAGACCATTTCCTCGCGCGGGCTCATGACGTCTCGGTCACTGCCAACGGGCCTCGGTGCATTATTGGGACACAGATATACGGTAGGCAGCTTGGGGATGCCAAACGCAGAAGTGGAGCGCGCAGGAGACGTGACACGAGGTCCGGCGCCCCCAAGCGATTCAGCGAACGGGAAGGTCGCAGTAGGGTGGGGAGCGGAATTAGGCGCCCAAAGCGCTGAGTGGCGGCGTTTGCAGACAAGAGCCGTCATTGCGCAATGCTGCAATGCAGCATAAGCTATATTAAATCATGCGAAGTGATTTATTGTCGTTGTTGTCGAATGCAGCAACTCCTCCCGCTGCGTAGGCACCGATCGGTTCACCTCCTCCCGGAGCCGATCAAATTCCCAAGGCCCCGTGCCATCCTCCCGGCTCGGGGCCTTTTTAATCCTCGGCTGTCGCCCAAGCAGCGTTGGTAAGGTGAGCAGCCGCTTCGCCTCGCTGGAGTGCCGCGGTCGAACGGAATGCCGATTCCCCTAAACTCGGTACGCGCGGCAGCTAACAGTATAATCAAGTCTCGCCTGGCTGACGCACCGAGGTCCGCTTTCGAGACATGCTAATGCTTCAGATCGGGTTCGAGGCGCGGTCGTGATTCTCTAACCGATGGATGGCTCAGTTCTCAGAACGTCCCGCAAAGCGGAGACGAAAACACGGACCTTGGGAAGGACGTTTCGGGTCGTCGGATAGACGGCCCAAATCCCGATTTCCTCAGGAGTGGCGTCATCGAGGACAACGCGCTGTAGCCGCCCCGAAACTAGATCATCAGCGATCGCCCATTCGGAAAGCAGGGAAATTCCGGCGCCTGCTAAACAGGCGGATTGACAACCCGCGATGCTACTGGAGGAAAACCGCGAACCGACGCGAACGTGGTTTTCAGAGCCTCCAGAAATGAAGGTCCAGTGTGTGACCCCGGTCATCGGGAGACAATCATGATGAGCAAGATCGGCGATGCTGCGCGGCACGCCGCGCTGATCCAAATAGCGTGGGGAAGCCACAAGCGTTCGGGGGTTATCGGTCAGCTTCTGTGCGATCAAGCTGCTATCTTTGAGACGCGCGATGCGAATGGCCAGATCAGTTCCGGTGGCGGTCAGATCAGGAAGGCGATCGTTCATGTCCAGCGCAATCTGCAATTCAGGATTTTCCGCCAGGATGGTCGGAATCAATGGCGCGACGATCTTCATCCCAAAGGCTATCGGCACGGAAACGCGAAGCAGGCCCGCAGCACCCAAGGTGTCGGCACGAACCTGAGCGCGGCCCTGATGCTCATTCTCGATAATGGCTTCCGCGAAGGGAAGGAAAGCTTCACCTTCTGGTGTGAGCGACAGCGACCGTGTGGTTCGGTGAAGCAATCGCACGCCAAGGCTATTCTCCAGCGATGCAAGACGACGCGTTGCCGCCATCGGCATTAAGCCAAGGCGCCTTCCCGCCTCGGATATGCTGCCAGAGGACACGGCGCCTACGAAAACCTCAATGTCGTCGGTATTCATTACAACAGAATTCGATAAACAGGCTTAACATCAATCAATACTAAAACGAATGGCGATGCAAAGCTACATCTATTGCGATCTCATAGTTTGAAGGGCCAAGGAAATGACAATCGCAACCGTGAATGCAAAAACGCATGCGGGACTGAGTAGGGTGGGTTTGCTCGCAATGGCTGCCGCCAGCGGCATAGCTGTGGCAAACATCTATTACAGTCAGCCGATGCTTGGTATCATCGAGGCTGACTTTCAGGGACAGTCTGCAACCGGTCTGGTGCCTACCGCCACCCAGCTTGGTTACGCATTGGGTCTCTTTCTTCTGCTGCCCCTCGGTGATCTCGTCCATCGCCGCAAGCTGATCATTGGACAGTTTGTGATATTGGCGATCGCTCTGTCGTTGGCGGCGATATCTTCATCTGCTTGGATGCTGGTCGTTAGCTCCCTTCTCGTCGGAGCAAGTTCAACTGTCGCGCAACAAATCGTTCCGTTCGCCGCGTCGCTTGCTCCAACTGAAAAGCGCGGAGCGACGATTGGGACGGTGATGGCGGGCATTCTGTCGGGCATTTTGTTCAGCCGGACCCTGTCGGGCTTCGTCGGTGAGCACGCAGGTTGGCGGGAGATGTTTTGGATTGGCATGCCAATGGCTTTAGCTGCTGCCGCGATGATGTTCGCGATCCTTCCGGATCATGCCCCTACATCCCGTATGCAATACCACAACGCCATTAAATCGCTGCGATACCTTTGGAAGCATGAGCCATCGTTGCGTACGGCAACCTTGGTACAGGCCGCCCTGTTCGCGTCGTTCACCGCATTTTGGACCATTCTCGCTTTGTATCTGCAGGGCCCAAATTTCGGACTTGGTGCGGATGTCGCCGGTCTCTTCGGTATCGTTGGAGCAGTTGGTGTGTTTGCCGCACCCGTAGCTGGACGCATTGCCGACAAACGCGGACCACATTTTGTTGTCTGGCTTGGTGCTGCCTTGACCGTGGGGTCCTGGATCATTTTCGGAGCGTGGGATTCGATCGTGGCTCTTGTCATCGGCGTCATCGTGCTCGACTCTGGTATCCAGAGCGCGTTGGTTTCCAACCAGCACATCATCTATGCGCTCAATCCTGAAGCACGTAGCCGTTTGAACACGATGTTCATGACCGGCATGTTCCTTGGCGGGGCAGGCGGGTCGGCAATCGCCTCCATCGCATGGCAGAACGGCGCGTGGCTTGGTGTCAGCCTTGTAGGTGGTGTTCTGCCGCTTTTGGCCCTTGGGGTGAAGGCCTTTGGAAAGTCAGCGAGCCCAACCGCCAACAAAGCCAGATAGGATCGATTGGATAAGACCGTGAAAGTTGGAATCGTCGGAGGATCGCTTGCTCAGTTGTTCTCCGCCATACTTCTCCAAATGGACGGCCACGATGTCAGTGTTTACGAGCGCTCCGCCCCGGCCTTACCGGGCGGGGCGCTGGCCTCGTTGGCCAGAGTGACCTCTTCAAGGTATTCCGATCGATTGGATGCGAGCACGTCGCGAGGACCGGGGGCCGTGGCGAAAAAACACACCTACTTTAAGGCAAGCGGTTCGCGGACCATTGGCCGCGTGCTGGTGGACACGGATCGACAAGCTGTCGATCATCTGGGTATTACTTGTCATAAGCCTCTGATCCTGCCTCGAGAATACGTGCCCAGGTGCCCACGCCAGTTCGTATCAGGATTATGAGTGCACGAGTGATTTCACCCGTTGGTCATTTATTGCAGAACGCGCAATAACATCGGAACTATTAACACAATTGTTGTTGCCAGGCTCTCGCGACATTGTGCCCGCATCAGACGAACACTTGTGTCGCATGAGACCTGAAATGACTGCATCGCAGGACCGCGAGATGACCACGAATTTTCTTTCCATGACGCGCCGCCGCGCACTGCTCTCGGCAGCTGCTACCGTAACCACTATGGCTCTTCCAACCTCTTTCAGCTTCGCAGCCGCGGCTGCTTCCACCACCGAAACAAACGAAGGAAACAAGACAATGGGCACTATCACCACAAAGGACGGCGTGGATATCTTCTACAAGGACTGGGGCCCGAAGGATGCCCAGCCTATCATGTTCCATCACGGCTGGCCGCTGTCCTCGGACGACTGGGACGCCCAGATGCTGTTCTTCCTGTCGAAGGGCTACCGCGTTATTGCCCATGACCGCCGTGGTCATGGCCGCTCGGCCCAGGTTGCTGACGGTCACGACATGGACCACTACGCAGCCGACGCCTTTGCCGTCGTCGAGGCGCTTGACCTGAAGAATGCCGTTCATATCGGCCACTCCACCGGCGGCGGCGAGGTTGCCCGCTATGTGGCGAAACATGGCCAGCCTGCCGGACGGGTTGCCAAGGCCGTGCTTGTTTCGGCAGTCCCGCCGCTGATGCTGAAGACCGAGGCCAATCCGGAAGGCCTGCCGATCGAGGTGTTCGACGGCTTCCGGTCGGCACTTGCCGCCAATCGCGCCCAGTTCTTCCGCGATGTTCCGGCTGGCCCGTTTTACGGCTTCAACCGCGAGGGTGCGACGGTTCAGGAAGGCGTGATCCAGAACTGGTGGCGTCAGGGCATGATGGGCGGCGCGAAGGCGCATTATGACGGCATCAAGGCTTTTTCCGAGACGGACCAGACCGAAGATCTGAAGGCGATCACGGTTCCGACGCTTGTGCTGCATGGCGAGGACGACCAGATCGTGCCGATCGCGGACTCGGCGCTGAAGTCGGCGAAGCTTTTGAAGAACGGCTCGCTCAAGACCTATCGTGGCTTTTCGCACGGCATGCTGACCGTCAATGCCGATGTCCTGAATGCCGACCTGCTTGCCTTCGTCCAGGCCTGACGCGAGATGCCAGGGCCCCGGTGCAAATCGGGGGCCCTGGCACTCCAACGCCTGTTCACCCGCGGAATGAGACCATGATGCTGCTGACGCCCAAGCTGGTTGCTCTGACCTTGAGAACTGTCCGCGATGACGGCCTCGAGCCGGGCTGGACGCCGCTATCGGAAACGGAGCTGGATGGCCTCGTCGAGCAGATCGAACGTGAAACGGGTGACGATACGATCGGGGTGTTCGCCTATGGCTCGCTGATCTGGAACCCCGTATTCGAACCGGCAGGCCGCGAGCTCGCGACCGCCTATGGATGGCATCGGTCATTTTCCCTGAAGATCGAACGCTGGCGAGCGACAAAGCGCGCAACCCGGACTGATGATGGCACTTGAACGTGGTGGGCGTTGTGATGGCGTCGTGCTGCAGATATCGCCCGATCGGCGGCGTGAGGATCTTAGGGCGCTTGTTGCGCGCGGGATCAAGTATCGGGAAGTAAAGGACATAGTCCGGTGGGTGTCCATCAGAACTCCGCTTGGTGTCGGTCGAGCCCTGACGTTCTGGACAAGCACAAGACGATTTGGGCTGACGAAGCCACTGCCGGCGAGCAGACTGCATTACTTATTGCGCATGCCTGCGGTGAAGGTGGATCCTGCGCCGAGTATTTACGCAACACGATCATCGATCTTCAGACCGAAGAAATCCAAGACCGCAACCTTTGGCGGCTGCAGGCACTCGTCGCTTCAGAAATAAGCCGGGTTCACAGCGCTTGACGCATTTGCCTTGGCGACGGCGTTGCCTCAGTCGAGCATCACCATCTGCGCCGCCACCTGCTCTTCGAAGAATTTCGAGAATGAGCCTATGCGGGGTGGCAATGCCTGATAGGGTGGATAATAGAGCGTCAGCCACAGATCCGGCGGCGCCCAACCTTTGAAGACATGCACGAGGCGTCCGGTCTCCAGATGTTCGGAGATGTGGAAGTTGGGCAGCATCGCGACGCCTGCGCCATCGGCCGCCATGTCCGCCAAGACCTCCCCGTTGTTGGCGCTGAAGGCGCGGCCCGCCGAGATCGTCATGCTAGAACCGCCGTCTGAAAGAACCCAGTTTTCCCGCCGGCTCTCGCCGCTATAGGCAAGGCAGTCATCGGGCGTCAGTTCGTTCGGATGCTGCATGTCGACGAACCGGCTGCCCGGTGCGGCCACCAGGATGCGCGGTACCACGCGGATCTTGCGCCAGATGGTGAACTTGTCCGATGGCTGGGACGAGATGCGGATCGCCAGATCGTAGTCGTCATCGACGATGTTCACGAGGCCGTCGGATAGCGAGATCTCGAAGCTCATCTTCGGATAGAGCTCCCGGAAGCCGGAAAGAATCGGCGGCAGTACCGCCTTGCCGAACCAGGTCGGCGCGCTGATCCTGAGCCGCCCCTGATCCGCCTTGTGGGCGTTCATCACGTCACGCCGGGCATCTTCGAGTGTCTTGACCGCCGGCTGGATCTGCGCGGCGAAAATCGCTCCGTCGGTTGTCAGCGAAACCTGCCTTGTGGTGCGCACGAAGAGTTGTACGCCGAGTTCGGCCTCCAGCGCGGCGATGGCGCGGGTCACTGCGGCCGGCGTCATGTCGAGTTCGCGGGCGACCTGGGCGAAGTTTCGTTTCTCGGCAGCCAACAGGAAGGTTCGGAGGGCTTTGTAGTCGTTCATCTCGATTGTTTCGAAAAGAGCAATTCAATCGAAACAAATATTGCAATTCCTCTGAATTATCAATCAGCCTAAACCTCTCTCCATACAGAAACGTCAACGCCGAGACAGAGAGGCACCGACATGATCAAGGATATCAAGGGACTGCACCACGTTACCTCCATGGCGTCGGATGCAAGGCAGAACAACCGCTTCTTCACCGAGACGCTGGGCCTTCGTCGCGTCAAGCAGACCGTCAACTTCGACGATCCGAGCGTCTATCATCTGTATTATGGTGACGAGAATGGCTCGGCCGGCACGGTCATGACCTATTTCCCATTCCCGCATATGATGCTTGGCCGTCCTGGCGTCGGCGAAGTCGGCGAAACGCAGTTCTCCGTGCCGGAGGGCTCTCTCAAGTTCTGGAGCGATCGCTTTTCAGCACAGGGCGTCGATGGGCTCGAAACAGACAAGGTCTTCGGCGCCAATCGGCTTCGCTTCATGGGACCCGACGGTGACAGTCTTGCCCTGATAGAAACTGCCGACGACAAACGTGCGCCGTGGCTCGCGGACGGTATTCCCAATGACGCGGCGATCCGAGGCTTCGCCGGCGCGCGCTTTAGCCTGCATGATACCGGTGCCACAAAAGAACTGTTGGGTTTCATGGGCTATCAGCGCGCCGAAGTCGAAGGTGATGTCACCCGGTTCATCATCCCCGGTGGCAACGGCGCAGACACGATCGACCTCGCGTCGCTCCCGAATACGTCGTTTGCGCGGCAGGGTGCTGGCTCCGTGCATCATATCGCCTTCGCCGTTGACAACCGCGAAAAGCAACTGGAAGTCCGCAAGGCATTGATGGACACCGGGTATCAGGTGACGCCGGTTATCGACCGAGATTATTTCTGGGCGATCTATTTCCGCACGCCGGGTGGTGTGCTGTTCGAGGTTGCCACGAACGAACCCGGCTTCAACCGTGACGAGGACACGGCGCACCTCGGAGAAGCGCTCAAGCTGCCAATCCGATATGAGGCCTTCCGCGATCAGATACAGGCCAATCTCGAGCCCCTTGCCGCGTAACGTTTCAGGAAAGGCTAAATGAAACCGAGATGAAACGCCGCGCTTTCGAACCAGCGCGGTGTTGCTACCTGTGAACTGCATTAAACACATTTGCGGGATTATGTAGCAAATGCCACCAACCGGACGCGCTGCAACGCTGGCAGCTTTGGACCTGAGTGCAGCCAGCGGTCGTCGTCCGCAAATGCGCCAGGAGCAGTCGTCGTAAACTAGCTGATTAGCTTGCCTGCTTATGGTATCCGACAGTCCGAGTAGCAAACTCGGTTCGGTGGAGATAAACCGATGAGTGTCAAATCGTCGATCTCGCTGACCAACCAGCAGGACGCGTTTGCCCGTTCGCTGGTGAAGAGCGGCAGGTACTCCAGCCTAAGTTCCGTTCTTCAGCAGGGCTTGGAACTCCTCCGCCAAAAGACGGAAGCTGAGACCGTCGAAACGGAAGCGCTTCGCGAATTACTCCAGCGTCGCTTGAAAGACCCGATGATTTCCACGACAGAAATGGAAAGCCGCATCGACGCAATGATTGAGCGGAAGCGGTGGTCTGTCTAACCGATGACCACTAAGGGCTGCCAGCGGACATTGGTGGCATTTGCTACATAATTCCGCACATTTGCTCAGCGCAAACAAAAACGCCCGAAGAAGTGCCTTCGGGCGTTTACGGTGCTGCGGGACTCGCACACCTATATCCACTTCGTAGATGGCCACATCAGGCGGTCAGCATTGTTTCGTCAGGTGAGATGCAAGTGCGCGCAAACCCTCTTCGTAGATTCCTCGGAACGACTCCGAGGCCTGCTCATCACTGACCCCATCTGGCGTAAACTGGCCCGACCATTCCACTCGCGCACCTTTTCCGGAAGGACCTTCGACAACACGCAGCGTCGACACGTAGGTGGTAACGGGAAACCCGGCTGTCAAAATCGAATAGCTGTAGCTCCGAGCGGCATGGTCGAACGAAAGGAGACGTTCAACGATTGTCGCTCCCTCGGGGTTGGTAAGGCTTCTGATCCGACCGCCGTCACTCAACTCAGACTTCGGGATATACGGCAGCCAGTCGGGAAGAGACCCGAATCCGCCTATCAACTGCCAGACTTCGTCTGCAGTAGCGATGAGATCGATACTTGCATGAGCGCTCGCCAATTTTGGCCTCCTTCACCGGTCAATCGGAAGTGGTGCATTTGCGGCAACCGATCCCGACTTGCGGAGATCGCGCCAGAAATCATCTGGAACTTCTGTATTGATGGCATCGAGGTCTTCTCTGATGCGTTGCTGCTTGCTCGCACCTGGAATAGCGGCAACCGCTGCCGGATGCGCCAAGGCGAACTGAAGAGCCGCGGCCTTGATAGGCATAGAATATTGATCGGCAAGGGCCTTAATCCTATCGACCTTTGCAATGATCGCTGGCGAGTATTCGGCATATTCGAAGTGAATGCCGCCGGCCAGGATCCCCGAGCTATAGGGGCCGCCAACGACGATGCCGACGCCCTTCTCCTCCGCCAACGGCATCAGCCGCTGCAAGGCCGACTCGTGGTCGAGGAGTGAATACCTTCCGGCCAGGAGCATACCATCAGGTCGAACATTGGAAAGACCGAGCGTAAGTTCGACCGGTTCAACCCGATTTACGCCTAGACCCCAGCCTTTGATAACGCCTTCGTCACGAAGTTGGTCGAGTGTTCGCATGGCTCCTTTACGCGCAATCTCGAATTGTGAAAGCCACTCGTCACCGTGGAAATCCTGCGCAATGTCGTGGATCCAGACAAAGTCGAACCGGTCGACGCCCATGCGTTTCAAGCTATCGTCTATCGAACGTTTTGTTCCATCGGCCGAGTAGTCGTAAATGATCTTGTTTGGCAGGCCGAATTCGAAAAGACCGCCCTTTTCTCCGAATTCGCGTTGTCCCGTTTCAATCTCGTCAAGGATGATACGGCCGACTTTCGTGCTCAACACGTAGTCATCGCGCTTGTGCTTGACCAATTCCTTTCCTGGACGTGGGCCTGATCTGCTAGGCACTGCCAGAGAATGCCGATGACCTCGCCGCGGAAAAGATTCTCGATGACCCGATGGTGCTTGCCGTTCCCAAAAATCACTATTTAGCAAAGGCACGACAGCTGGCGCCGGCCGATCTTGCGACGCAAGGATGGGTCGGCAACATCCATAGGGACGATGCGTTCAATCACCTTGAGTTTTCTAAAGCCTGCGGTCGGGCAGGCTTCGCTCCCGACGTGATCGCGGAGGCGCCAGAACCGCTAGCTGCCTTGGGGCTAGTAGCCGCCGGAGTGGGTGTTACGGTTGTCCAGCACAGTTTGCGTCATCAGGTACCCGAAGGAGTAGTGCTGCTCGATTTGCCGTGGTTCACCTATCGGACATCCCTATGGGTAGCATGGCACAAGGTCGCTCTCCGTCCGCTTGTCACTCATTTCAGGAATTTAGTGCGGCAGTCAAGACTCCTGGAAACGTCAGAGAATTGCGAGACGCAGGCAGTCGTCTGAGGAGTGGCGGATGAGGTGCCAGATGCTGGAAAGTCGGCTATCGGTCGCCTTGGCTGGCACCGCGCCGCGCATTCCTCGACCACGGCCACTGACCATCGATCTCGGCCTCGAGCGAGAAGCTCAGGAACGTCCGGATGAGGACGATCAACCCGAGCAGCCCAACACTTTCCCAGGTCAGGGGAGCGATGATCGTAGCAATGATGTCGGCACCAATCAGGATCTCCAGGCCGAGCAATATCCCCCGGCCGAGGTTGGCACGATACCGGTCATAGGCGTCCCGCCTTGCGCCGGTGCAGTCACTGACGTAGCCGATCGTTGCGATCACCACGCCGACCAGGATGACGCCGACGCCGAAGAATTCGAGGCCGGTCGAAATCGGCTTCAAGACCGGGGCGATTAGGCTTGCCAGTCCACTGGCTTCACTACCGATGTCCATCGAATAATTTCCTTTTGTTCAAGTGGGATGTAATCAATCTGAGTCCTCTGACGTTAGTTCGCTTAGGCGCCGGCCGTGCTGGCAAACAGGGCGACGGCTGCTGCCATCTTCGTAACCCGCGTTTTGGCCGCAGCCACTTCGTCGGCTTTCGGATCGGCCCGCACATCCGCGAGATCGAGCATGATTTGAGTAGTCGTGCCGGTCATCAGCGTCGAAGGAGGCGCCTTCGACAGATGCGCCCGGTGAAGGCCGTTCTGAATGGCCATCGCCGAAACCCAGAGCCATGCCGACGGCCAGCGTTATGGCGCCTTCTACAGCGCGAAACGGGCCATGATAGAGAGCGTAGGCTGCAACTCCGGTAAACAGGATCAGCTTCACGACCAGCATCGGCCGGATCGGTGAGCGGTTCAGGCTTTGAAGCTTCAGACAGACGAGACGCAACACGAAGACCACCATGCAAAAAACCGGAAGAGCCAGAAGCTTGGAATGTCGGCTGAGCTGCGGTCAGCGCTGCAGGCTGGAGCGCTTTACCCGTGATCCAGGCTGACGACGGCGATAGCGCCGAACATCAGTCAGGCTTGCGTCGCTCGGCCGCCTGCACCGGCGTAAGCGGAGGCTGCTTGCGCCACCGCGCAAGACGGCCCTCCTCGTGACCGGCGGCAAAAAGCTTTTGCATGTAGCTACGATCGAACTCGGATTTCGGGCGCAGTGTGAACTGATCCGGGATCGATGCGTAGTAAAGCTGACCGCGGGCGGCCGTCGTCTGAAGCTGCAATCGCATGAGATCGGAAATCGCCTGATACTTGATCAACGTTTCGATCGAACGGCGGGCGATCCCGAGCGCCGTTTCTTCGGTCTCGGCGTATTCGGGCGTCAATCGCCCGTTGCGGAGCAGATAAAGCGTTCGCGAGCGGGCATGACCAAGGTAGTGCTTCTCATATCCCGAGAGCTCGATATTGGGAGGGGCGAAGAAGACCTGCGCCACTGTCCCGCCATCGACATGCAATTCTTGCCTGGCTTGACCGTCGAGCCTCACATCGATCCGAACCGGTGGGAATACCGCAGGTATGGCCGCGGACGCCAACAGGATGTCGATCATGTGTTCTCGACGATCGGTGCGTGCGCTTGCGGCGATCGCGGACAGGTCCCAAACGACGGGGCGCTGGGCGTCAATGTTGGTGGTTTGGATCAGCAGACGGCGGCCAACGCGGTATTGCGCCGCGATTTCTTCAACCATTTTCTCGGTGAGATATCGGCCGATCAATTGCCGCAACGGCCCAATGTCATAGAGACCACGGCCCATCACACCAATCAGGCCGAGATTTCGATAGATATCGCGGTCACCATACTGCGTGAAAACTTCGCGTAATTCGTTGTCATGATCCGGACCAAGAAAAGCAAAGGGGGCGGCCAGAGCGCCGGTGCTTACCCCAGTCACGACCTCGAATTGCGGTCGATTGCCTCTCTCGGTCCAGCCCGTCAGGTATCCTGCGGCAAACGCACCGTCGGCGCCCCCGCCCGATATGGCGAGAAAGTCGACATGATTGACGGCGGTGGATGGGCGACGCCCTGATCGAACTGCGGTCCGCGTCTGTGTGTACTGTTGTGCAATGAGCGAGCGCAAACTGGGCGTGACCTCGTCTCCCCAAAAACGCGCAAGGTCCACCTGCTCGATTTGCACGGCAGAGGCCTGTTCTGCCGGAACGGAGACACGCTCGGGACCGGCGACACATGCCGTCAGCAGACCGGATGCCAAAAGGAGCGGCATGATTGCGGATCGAAATCCCGGATTGCGCTCAAAAATGGTCGCTGACAACGACATCGCCCTCTGATCCCCCATCATTATCTCCAACCTAACTTGCTGATCCCCGATTTTCAGACGCGTTCGCCGCCCTCACGCGGGCTTGCCGGATATAGTCGGCGGCGTATCGTTACGGCGACCGCCAGCAAAGCTGCGTTCAATTCCAAAGCGTGGGAGGCAAACATGCTGCTTGCGAGCACGAGCGCCGCCACCACCAGGAGAAGCCAGTGCATCGAGCCGTGTTTGGACGCCCGGTCGCGAACGAGCCAAAGGGCAATAAGGTACATCGCGATCGGTATGCAGAAGGCGAGAGCGGCAAGCTGTTGCGAAACGGTCGCGTTGCGGGCAACGCTGAGAAACACCAGAAAACCGGCGGCCGTCGCCGCTCCAGCCGCAAATAGCAGACAGTGTCCGTAGGCCCAGCTCAGAACGGTGCGAGCATTGCGGCTGAGCAGCTGTTCGTGGCGGTCGAAATATAGCCCCCACATCGAAAACGCGATGATCGAACACAGGGTCGCCCACCAGAAATGCCTGAGTTCCGGCGTCGTCGGATCCACGATGATCAAGGCGATGGCGGTAAAACACTCGCCAAGGACGATGATGTTGAAAGAGTTGTGGCGATCGATGATGTGACCATGATGCCAGTTGGCGGTCCCGCGCTCGGCCAGTAGCGGTACGGCCAGCTCGCCGGCGGCGCCGAGCGCAAAGAGCGGAAAGTAGAGCGGCTCTTCAGGGGAAACGGTGATGATCAGGGTGTTCCAGTAGACCTGCATGGCGCCGATTCCGGCCGCGTATCGCAGGGCCGTCGGGCGGGCCTGCCGATCCCCATTCGCCGCGCCGAGCCAAAGGGCGATCAGGCCCAGGCGCATGATGCTGAAACCGATGAGGACGAGCCAATGGGGTTGATCGCCAAGGCCGCTTCGGATCCCGCCGGCAAGCGTAAGCGATCCGAACATGATGACCATCGTCAACACACGGAAGACGGCCGACTTGTTGTCGTAGCCCGAGGCGAACCATGTGTAGTTCGCCCAGGCCAGCCAGGCCATAAAGAAGCTGCAGGCAAACCGGATGACGCCGGGTCCGAATTCGCCGGCCTCAATGTCCTGCGCCAGTCCATGGGCGGCGGCGCCCACTGCCACGACGGTGGCAAGATCGAACATCAGTTCGAGCGAAGTCGAGCTGCGGTTGACCTCGTCGCGATCGCGCGGGGCCAGGCTGATGGCAGCTATCGCGGACAAGGCAGGCCTCCTCTCAAAGATCGCGCTTGCCGGCGTAAAACGACGGTGGCCATCATTCAGCCCGGCTTCTTCGTGTTTTGCGGTGAATAGAAAAGGCCGACGAGGAGCAACAAGAGAGCGGGCAAGAGCATTCCCGCAACGCCCACGGTGACTTGCGCAACCGCGCCTGCGGCACATCCCAGCACAAAGCCGAGCACCAGGATGATCGACGTCAGCGACTGCCCCCACTCCTCCGGCTTCTCGGTATAGCGAATGACGCGACGGACAGCGGCGACTGCGAGGCCGGCAATGTTGCCAGTCATGAGCGAAAACGGTGGGCCGAGTCTCGGGTCGAGACGCTCGATCGCCGTCAGCATTCCCATCGCGGTGACGGCGAGAAGCGCACAGGCGGACACCGGCCCGGCATCGAATATTGCCAGAAGGGCGGATGTCGCGAACGCGACTGCGGCGATGATGAGCGTCCAGAATGTCGCGCGCTCAAGAGGCTTGATCCAGGCGACCATGATCGCCGCCAATCCTGCGCCAACCATGAAGAGGGGGAACGACATGATCTGGAGACCGCGCAAGCCACCTTTCTCATGCCCAACCAGACCCAGTCCGAGGAGCACGACATTGCCAGTGACCAGCCCGACGAAAAGTCCGCCTAAGTGAATGAAGAAGAGTGCGTCGGCGAACCCGGAAATGAAGGCCAGTGCCAGCGAGTTGCTTTTCCCACGAAGTATAGTCAGCATTGTATGCCGCTCCCCTTAGTTGATTGCGCGCCTTGGCAACACGAATATCGATTGCAGCGACAACGTAACGGTCGATGCTGGTGTCGCCTGGCCTAGCCTGGCGTGAAGCGAGCGCTGATCCGCTGTGCGCCCTTGAGAACGAGTCTTGACGCGACAATGAGGATCCCTTGGTCTGTCTGGGCGACAGGCCCAGGGATCCGGTGATCCCTTACTTCGCCGGGTTCGGGCCGATGCGCTTGCCGTGATGGACACGCTCCTCGCCGCCATGGACCATCGTCACGGCATAGTCGATGCCCATGCCATAGGCGCCGGAATGCTCCTTCACCAGAGACGTGACGGCATTGTAGGTTTCCTTGCGGGCCCAGTCGCGCTGCCATTCGAGCAGAACCTGCTGCCAGGTGACCGGGATGACGCCGGCCTGGACCATGCGGTCCATAGCGTATTTGTGCGCATCGACCGAGGTGCCGCCCGAGGCGTCGGCGACCATGTAGATTTCGTATTCCGGCACATCATGGAGGGCGGAGAGCGCGAAGGTGGTGTTGCAGACTTCGGTCCACAGCCCGGAGACGACGATTTTCTTGCGGCCGTTGGCGGCATTCTTGGCCAGCGCATCGCGGACGTTCTGGTCGTCCCAGGAGTTCATCGAGGTGCGCTCGAGAATGTCGTTTTCCGGGAAGACGGCGAGCAGTTCAGGATAGGTATGGCCGGAGAAGGACATGGTCTCGACGGTGGTGATGGTCGTTGGAATGTTGAAGACCTTTGCGGCCTTGGCGAGACCGACGACGTTGTTCTTCAGCACCTGGCGATCGATCGACTGGACGCCGAAGGCCATCTGCGGCTGCTGGTCGATGAAGATAAGCTGGCTGTTCTGCGGGGTCAGGACTTCGAGTTTGCTGGACATGGGGTCTCCGTTCTTTGAGTTGGTTGGGAAGCAGGGGGGTGGTCCCTAGTCTTCGCCGGCCTGTAGTGAACTTGTAGCGGGGCGGATTGCGCCGATGAAGTGCAATAACTATTTCGACTGAATTGCGATTTTTACAACAATCGAAATGAGTGACCCCGCAGCAAGGTCTTTCGTGAGTAAAGCGTCCGACAACGCACAGGGAACGGGTCGGACGCCGTGCGGGACCTGAAAAGTGCCTGGCGTTCAGATGAACGCCAGGCACTCTAGCGCTTTGATTTCAGAGCGTCTTTCCGCTTCCACAGCACCCGCTGAAAGCGGACGCCCTGGTTCATCATCGGATCCCCCGCCACTTGAAGTTGTTGAACGCAGTCCGGGCTACGCCCTTGTAATAGGCGCCGCGCTTCGGCGCCGGATGATTCACAACCAGCTTTGCCCAGGAGGGGCGGGGCTTGCCCTTTGATGAGACGCGATCATCGCCGAGTGCGGCCGACGAAGCGATCAGGATGGAGACTGCCGCGATCGCGGCAGTTCTGGTCATGTTTTTCATTCCTGGTTCCTTTGGGAAAGTTGTGACTGACGACCTTGCCTTCACACGGCCCAGCATGAGCAGCCGAGTGCGCCGAAGAAGCCCTTGAGATCGGCGATCGGCAACTTCGACGTCCAGGCGCCGGCATGGTCGTGGCCGTGCACGCCGCAATTGTTGGCGCAGCCGCACGAGGTGATTGCCGTGTGCCGGAGTGAGTTCTTGCCGGCACCTTCCGGTTCGCCCCAGGCGGCATAACCGCCGAAGGTCCGGACCGGCGACCAGTCCGGCATGGCTGGAGGAACGTCGTTTTCATCCAGTGCCCTGAAGTCGCCGGCACTATAGACGATCTTGCCGCCGACCATGGTTAGGTCCGACGTTAGGAAGGAGATCTCGTCCTCGGCGCAGGCGAAGAAATCCTTGTTTGGCACGATCAAATCGGCAAACTGGCCCTTCTCGATGCGGCCCTTTTTACCCTCCTCGTTGGAGAACCATGTGACCTTTTCCGTCCACATTCTGAGCGCCGTCTCGCGGTCGAGGCAATTGGCGCGGGGATAAAGCTGCATGCCGCCGACCGTCTTGCCGGTAATCATCCACGAGAGCGAGACCCAGGGATTGTAGGAGGCGACACGGGTTGCATCCGTGCCGGCGGAAACGTTGACACCCTTTTCAAGCATTCGGGCGATCGGCGGCGTTGCCTCGGCAACGCCGTGACCGTAGCGCTCGACGAAATATTCGCCCTGATAGGCCATACGGTGCTGGGTGGCGATGCCACCGCCCAGCGCCGCGATCCGGTCGATCGAGCGGTCGGAGATCGTCTCGGCATGGTCGAAGAACCAATTCAGCCCTTCGAGCGGGATATCCTTGTCGACCTTCTCGAACACGTCGAGAGCCCGGGAGATCGTCTCGTCGTAGGTGGCGTGCAGGCGCCAGGGCCAGCGGTTTTCGGCAAGAACGCGGACGACCTCTTCCAGTTCGCCTTCCATCTCCGGCGCCATCTCCGGACGCGGCTGGCGGAAATCCTCGAAATCGGCAGCGGAGAACACCAACATCTCGCCCGCACCGTTATGCCGGAAATAATCGTTGCCCTGTTTGTATTTGACTGAGGACGTCCACTTCAGGAAGTCATCCTTCTCCTGCTGCGGCTTCTGGGTGAAGAGATTGTAGGCGAGCCGCACCGTCATCTTGCCGTCGTCGGCGAGCTTCTGGATGACCTCGTAATCGTCGGGATAGTTCTGGAAGCCACCGCCGGCATCGATGACGCCGGTGACACCCAGCCGATTAAGCTCGCGCATGAAATGCCGGGTCGAGTTGACCTGATAGTCGAGCGGCAACTTCGGGCCCTTGGCGAGCGTCGAGTAGAGAATGCCGGCGTTCGGCTTGGCCAGCAGCAGGCCGGTCGGGTTGCCACTGGCGTCGCGGGTGATCTCGCCGCCCGGCGGGTTCGGTGTATCCTTGGTGTAGCCGACGGCCCGCAGTGCGGCGGCATTGAGCAGCGCCCGGTCGTAGAGATGCAGCAGGAAGACCGGCGTATCGGGGGCGACGGCATTGATCTCTTCGATCGTCGGTAGGCGCTTTTCGGCGAACTGGTGCTCGGTAAAGCCGCCCACGACACGCACCCATTGCGGCGCCGGCGTGATTGCCACCTGGCGCTTCAGCATGCCCATGGCATCGGCGAGCGAGCGTACGCCATCCCAGCGCAGTTCCATGTTGTAGTTCAATCCGCCGCGCACGACGTGGGTGTGGTTGTCGATCAGGCCCGGCAGGACGCGCTTGCCCTTCAGGTCGACGATCTTCGTGTCGGGACCGGCCAGCGCCATGATCTCGCCATCGGTGCCAACATCCAGAAACATACCATCCTTGATGGCGATCGCCGTAGCGTTGGGATTGACGCGGTCAAGCGTTGTAACGCGGCCACTATGGAGGATCAAGTCGGGGTGCATGGTGTCTGCTCCAGTCTGGTGGGGATCGGCGGCATTGGCCGGAGAGAAGAGGTGCGAAAATGCCAGGCTAGATGCCCCGCCGAGAAAGGTTCGACGCGTGGTCATCAGCCCCGCTCCTCTTGCGTTTGTGCCCGATGAGCAATCTCGACGGAATCTCCCCCCTTCGGCATATGACCAAACACGTGGGGCTTGACCTGGTTGAGCCAGGAAATCGCCGCCGGCTCCTTACTCCAAAGCGATTTCGCAAGCGGAATGATTTGTTCGCCGACCAGAATGCCAAGCAGACCGACCAGTGCAACGACCGGTGGTGCGGGTGAGCGGACGTTCAGAAGACTGTAGACAATGCCTACGAGAAGACCCGCGCCAAGAGACAGAAGATAGACTTTCATGGAAACCATCCTTGATGGGCATAAGGCCGCTCCGATAACGGGCTATCGGAGCGGCATGATTAAATCTTACTTTGCCGGGTTCGGGCCGATGCGCTTGCCGTGAGTGACGCGCTCCGGGGCCTTGTGGACGTGGGTATAGGCATAGTCGATACCCATGCCGTAAGCGCCCGAATGCTCCTTCACCAGGGTCGTGACGGCATCATAGGTCTCGCGGCGAGCCCAATCGCGCTGCCATTCCAGCAGTACCTGCTGCCAGGTTACCGGGATCACGCCGGCTTGAACCATGCGGTCCATCGCATATTTGTGAGCATCGGAAGACGTGCCACCGGATGCATCTGCGACCATATAAATCTCGTAATCCGGCACATCGCGAAGAGCCGAAAGGGCGAAGGTCGTGTTGCAGACTTCGGTCCAAAGGCCAGCTACAACGATCTTCTTGCGGCCGGTCGCGGCGTTTTTCGCCAGCGCATCGCGGACGTTCTGATCGTCCCAGGAATTCATCGAGCTGCGCTCGAGAATGTCTTTCTCCGGATAAACCGCCAGAAGCTCCGGGAAAGTGTTGCCGGAGAAGCTTTCCGTCTCAACAGTCGTGATCGTGGTCGGAATCCCAAAGATCTTGGCGGCCTTGGCGAGACCCACGACGTTGTTCTTTAACGTCTGGCGGTCAATCGACTGGACGCCGAAAGCCATCTGCGGCTGCTGGTCGATGAAGATGAGCTGGCTGTTTGCCGGGGTCAGAACTTCGAGCTTGGACATGGTAGCTTCCTCTTTGGTGGTTTCGACCGCGGATGCGGCCGAATTCGAACTGATATTCTCTTGCTGGCAGGGTGTCGGCTGGAGCCTAAAGGGTCGAGAGTGTGCGGAGGCCCCTGCCGATCGCGCCACTTTCGCTCCTCTTGGCTACTGAAAGGAAATCTAAGCCTCTCAATTCGGGGCGTATATTGCAATTTTAATTCTGATTATATTGCAGAAATCGCAACAATCATGACCTTATGAACCTCTGTGGTGTTAGCATCAGGTGTCGTACCGAAGCTTCGAACTTCGCCAAGGATTGTTCAAAGGGATGTTCACGTCTTGCTTAAAAGTCCGCTGTTTTGGCGCATAAGCTATTTTTTTGAAGTCGCCGGAATTTCAGGCGGTAAAGGACTGCGAAGTGGCGCCAGTCAGATTTTAGAAAACGTGATGCCGCAAGTGCGATGAATGTTGGTGGCTGGATCCATGTGATAGTCTCGCGGCCAAGTCGATCAAGCACATGCGCCGATGCACTTGGCTGTCCGGCGTCATCACAAGTTGCGTCGTACCGCCCCTGGTGTGATCCCAACAGCGCTAGTAAACACACGAGTGAAGTGGCTTTGGTCAGCGAAGCCGCAGGAAATCGCAACATGGGAGAGTGGTTCATCGGAGGTAAGCAGCAGCATTCGCGCGCGTGCCACGCGCTCTTTGAGCAACCATTGATACGGCGTCATACCCGTATTTTCTCGAAAGGATTGAATGAAATATCCGCGCGATAGATTGCACGCGCGCGCGACGTCCATAATTGCGATATTTCCATCCAAATTTTCTAGGAGAAGTTCTTTAGCGAGCCTCTCGTGAGATCGTGATAGTCCCTTCGGACGCATAGACAGCGTTGATCTCGTCCCTCCATAGCGCTGTGCGATGTGAGCGCCGATGGCTGTTGTCAGCTGATCCATAAACAGGTTTGTAGCTTGAGCCGGCTTCTTGATTGCTGGCGCAAGTGCCCGCACTAGATTTGCCAATATTCGATCGGACGAACCGACCCGCGTTGCGAGCGACGTTACGCGACCAAGATCGGCATCTTCGGCGATGCGAGCTAAAGCCTCCACCGTGAACTCCAGAAGTATGAAATCGAAAGGTCCAATCAGGTCGGCCTTGTAGGGGTCTGCAAGGTTGCGGATGTATATTGAATCTCGTTTGAAGAAATGCGTCGTGGAGCTGTGCTCATGGAAAATCCGCCGCGAGTGACCGGGTAGCATAGCCACTCCAACAACAAAGCCGCGATCGCGTCCTGGGGTTGCAATCTGTTTTATAGCGGTTTCGCATGTTGCCTTCCTGAAAACGGAGACATTCGCGGCGAAATAAGCCAGATCCTTGTCGAGCCAATCGGACCTACAGCCGAACTTGTCTACTTTCGAGGGCGAAACTTCAGATACGTCAACACTCTGTCCCAACACGTTCTTCTTCCTTGATCTCCAGTTTCATCTTGGCGCTGAGCAGACGGTTCACCGGTAACCGGCCATCGCGGTAAAGGGCGATGAAGCGCCGAATATCCCGGACGGGCACGCAAGTGCCGATGTAACTGCCCTTGAGCGTCCGTTCCTCGCCGACGAGCTGGACGACGTTCACTGGCAGGGCGGCGGCCGGCGGCAAACCCGCGGTGACGGTGGTGCCCCCGCGTCTGGTCATGCTGAAGGCGTTTTCAAGAGCGCGAACGGATCCGCGGCCATCTCGACGGAATAGTCGGCACCGCCGGAGGTGGCCTCACGAACCTGTTCGACGGCATCTTCATCGCGTCCGTATACGACCGCGGTCGCGCCAAGCTCGCTCGCAAGGGCGAGGTTTTCTGCGGAAAGGCCTACGGCGATGATCTTGCTGGCGCCTGCCGCCCGTGCGCCGAGGACCGCGGCAAGGCCGACGCCGCCAAGCCCAATGACAACGGCGGTCGAGCCTGCCTTGACTTGCGCCGTGTTCCCGACAGCGCCAACGCCCGTCAGAACCGCGCAACCGAAAAGCGCCGCCTCCACGAATGGTAGATCTCGGTCGATCTTGACCAGGGAATTGCGCGACACGACGGCGTTTGCGGTAAATGCGGATACACCGAGGTGATGGTGCACAGTCTGGCCGCGATAGTTCAGCCGGGTGGCGGCGCCAAGAAGCGAGCCTTTGGCATTGGCAACGGCGCCAGGTTCGCACAGGGCGGGTCTGCCTTCCGCGCAGGGCCGGCAATGTCCGCAGCTCGGCATGAAGACCATCACCACATGGTCGCCGGGCTGGAGATCGCCCACACCGTCTCCCAGCGCCTCGACAACGCCTGCCGCTTCATGCCCTAGTGCCATCGGCATCGAACGGGGCCTGTCGCCGTTGATGACGGAGAAATCGGAATGGCAGAGGCCGGCGCAAGGATGCGGACGACGACTTCGCCGGGACCGGCGGAGAAAGCTCTATTTCCTCTATCGCAAAGCGGCTCGTTGGTGGCGTACGGGCGAGACACATTCATTTGTCGCAACACTGCTGCTTTGACCTGCATTGGTCCCTCCATGCATGGAACTGGTTCATGAATACATCCCATCGGTAGCAGGGATAATATGCGTAACCGCATCAACTGTTATGAATTCAATTCACCAATCTCAGGCGCGCCGAGCCTCGACCACACGATCCTTAGGACACGCAACGAATCCACCTAATCAGTAGCTTTCGATAGGAAGCGCGCCGAACTTACTGGCGAGCCGCGCAGCGGGTCGCCACAGTTTTGGCAACGCGGTTGGCTATCCGAAGGACGTGGTCAACGGCGATGCGAGACTGCTCCGGGGTGAGGAGGCCGCTGGCGTATTCCGGGATCATGAAGAGGAGGAGCGCAGTTTCACGAAAGGCTTCACGTGGATTGGTGCGATCAGCCGTACATCATGGCCGCGACTTTGAGCGAGCTAACCCCAGAAGTGAGAGGTGGTACAGGCTTCTATCGCCATGATGCAAGGTGGCTGCTCACTCAGAAACTGCTGTAATCGCTCCCGCGGAAGGAGCCGTTGAATAGAACCGCACGGGCGCCATCTGTTGCGCAGACCTAAGGTCCGCTTTGCGAGGTCGATCGCAACGATATGCGCTGCAGTCGTCTGCCTTTCCCTCGTGAGCGCCACACGGCGCCGAGCAGGCATCATACGTCGATGCCGGCCGAAGGGGCATCCCCGCCATCAGTTCATTGCGTTGGACATGTGCTCACGAATGAAATCTTTTTTGTGAAATGAAGACTACAAAAGGGAGTCAGCATTTTGCGGGTAGGCTGATCGAGAAAATTCAGCGATCTTGAAAGGTTCTGGGTTTCGTGTAACTGCGGCATCACAGACCGAACGTATTCACGTCGCATCCTTCTGGGTCACACTCGATCACTCCGAGAAACAGGCCCAATTCACGCACGGCCATGCGAAGCCGTCGATTGATCTCCTCTCCACGCAGGTGGCCATTTTCGAAGTCGGCCGCCGTTGCGTAGACTGCTGTTGGAAGAATTTGCGCCCTAAAGAAGCTGAATAGCGGCCTGAGCAGGTGCTCAAGCATCAGGGTGTGCCGTCTTCCGCCCCAGTTGCACAGAGCATAAGCGGCTTGGCATGAAGAGCGTCCGGCTCAAGCAAGTCGTAATGCTTGAACAAGCCACGATAACTCCCTTTGTAGGTCGGGGTGCCAACAATGAAGATATCGGCGTCGAGGATCTCGGAAACGACGTGACTGACGATTGAGTCCAGTGCTTGCAAATTGAACGCCTGGCCAAGAGACGGTCCAACATCGACGAGATCGTAGACGCGCGCGCCCAGCCGATACGTCGCCGCTGCGAGTTGCGTGGCGTCTTCGACCAGCCACCGGGTGTGCGACGGACGATTGTGCGATCCTGCGATTCCGACTATTTTCGGCCTGCTGATTCTTTCCCATCCATCGCCCCGAACGAAATCTGGGCCGGCAGGCCGCGCCCGGATGGTCGTGGCATGAGCGGCGTCATCGGTATCCGTGCAGACAAGGACGATATCATTGGATGCTCGATATGGGCGATGCCGCGAACCAGCCGAAGCTGGTCGCGAGCACCGAGGCCGGCGACGCGATCGCGCAGGCGACCGCTGCCGCGTTTCGTCTGTGAAAAGAAAAGCCGGATCCGCGGCTCGTATGAGCCGAACATGCGTGCCGGCATTCTCGTCGGCACCCCCCCAACCCGCAGGACCAAGATTCGCAAAACTGTCAGCGTGACCTTAGGGATATCTTCAGGAACGACAGGAACACATCACGGGATTGGCTCCCATGTTTGGTCCTTACCGACATATTCTACCAGGAAGTCTATGAACGCGCGGATGCGGGCCGCGAGATGCTCGTGCCCAGCGAAAACGGCATGAATCAATTCGATGTCTTCAGGATTATAGTCCTCCAAGACTGGAACCAATAAACCTGCGTCGATGTCCGGCTGAACATGGAATTGGCCCACGCGACCCAAGCCGCTACCGGCAAGACAGAGTCGGCGCATGATCATGCCACTGTTGACCGAGCTGTTGCCGGAAACAGGGAGGCGATAGATCTCTGTTGATCCTGGATTCCGGAACGGCCACTCGTTGAGGCTGCGCCGGAAGTTGAAACTGAAGCAATTGTGGCTTGCAAGATCCCCAGGCGCTTCTGGTATGCCGTGCGTTTCGAGGTAGGACGGAGAAGCGACGATGACCCGTCGACTCTCCAAAAGTTTCCGTGCTTTCAGCGATGAGTCGTCCATTGCGCCGGAGCGGATGGCGATATCTGTACGCTCTTCAATCAGTCCTATGATGCCATCAGTCAGCGAAATATCGAGTTGAACTTCGGGATAGAGGTCCAGGAACGCTGGTACCAAGGGGAGGAGATAACGTTCACCAAAGCCAACGGAAGCGTTAACCCGAAGCAACCCCCTCGGCATCAATTTTTCACCGCCTGCAACAATCTGCTCGGTTTCTGCGATCTCTGCCAGAATTCGCCGGGCTCTCAACAAATAGACTTCGCCTTCCGGCGTCAGCGTCATTGTCCGTGTTGAACGCACGAGCAGACGTGTTCCGAGCCGGTCCTCGATCCGGGTGATGAGCTTGCTGACCGCCGATGGGGAGAGCCTCAACCGCCGTCCTGCAGCCGAAAAACTCTGCAATTCCGCAGCACTTACAAATACTTCCATTTCACCAGCGCGATTGTCCATCTGCCCCATCCTGTGAATTCAATTCAAAGGAATTTATCCAGCACTCCTAATTATCACGCAAGCTCTCTTTGACCATTTTGCGTTCACCAATCACTCCACCGGACAGCGCGGCTGTCTCCAACGCCCTCGACCGGATGTCGAGGGAGAGGAATCTGTCATGCCTTTAGCAATTTTTGCCTTGACGATTGCGGCCTACGCGACCGGCACTACCGAGTTCGTGATCGTCGGGCTTTTGCCGACGGTTGCGAACGACCTCAACATCACCCTGCCGCTCGCCGGCCTCATCGTCAGCGTCTATGCGCTCGGCGTCACCTTCGGCGCGCCGATCCTGACGGCGCTGACCGGCAAGATCGAAAGAAAGCCGCTGCTGCTCGGCTTGATGGGCCCTGTTCATCGTCGGCAATACGGTCGCAGCCCTGTCGCCGAGTTATGAGCTTCTGCTTATCGCCCGCGTCCTTGCCGCCTTCGCCCACGGCGTCTTCTTCTCCGTCGGCTCGACCACCGCCGACCTCGTGCCGGAGAACCGCCGTGCCTCGGCCATCGCCATGATGTTCATGGGCCTGACCGTCGCCATCGTCACCGGCGTGCCGATCGGGACCTATATCGGTCAGCTCTTCGGCTGGCGTGCGACCTTCTGGGCCGTTGCCGCGCTTGGCGTCATCGCCTTTATCGCCATTGCCGCCCTTTTGCCGCACAATTTGAAGAAAGCGCCGCCGGCAAGCCTGCTCGACCAGGTCCGCGTCCTCGGCTCCGGCCGTCTGCTGATCGTCTTCGCCATGACCGCGCTCGGTTACGGTGGCACTTTCGTCGCCTTCACTTTCCTGGCGCCGATCCTGCAGGAAATTACTGGTTTTTCCGAGCAAAGCGTCAGCCTGATCCTTGTGCTTTACGGCATCGCCATCGCCATCGGCAACATCGCCGGCGGTAAGATCGCCAATCATAACCCGGTCAAGGCGCTCGTCGGTCTGTTCATCCTGCAGGCCATCGTGCTCGTCATCCTGTCATTTACCGCGGCTTCCCCGGTCCTGGCGATCATCACCCTCGCGGCACTCGGCTTCCTTCAGTTCGGCAACGTGCCGGGCCTGCAGCTCTACGTAGTGAAGCTTGCCAAGGAACACCGTCCGGGCGCCGTCGACGTCGCCTCGGCTCTCAACATCGCCGCCTTCAACCTCGGTATCGCAATCGGCGCTTGGCTCGGTGGTCTGGTCGTCGAATCGCCGCTGGGTCTCGGGGCGACCCCCTGGGTCGGCGCCATCCTTGTTGTCGTCGCGCTGTTCCTGACCATGTGGAGCGGCGCCCTCGATCGCCGTGCGGCTCCGGTCCTGAAGGCCGCCTAATGTCTGGCAGGCCCGGCGCGATCAGCGTCGGGCCTGCCCAATCAAGCCTCATCCCGGAGAATTCTCATGTCTACGTTCAACGCAGGCCAGTTCTTTGCGCTCGACCGCATCCGCAAGCCGGAAGGCGGCCTGACGCTCGGCGTCGAGCTTCCGCTCGACAACGACTGGTCCCCGGAGCGGGAAGGGCTGCGCGTAAAGGAAGGCCGTCCCTTCGGTGTTCCCGATCTCACTCACTATCCCGATCTCGTGCGCCAGGTCGACCGTTCCGGTTTCGCCGCCGTCTGGATGCGCGACGTGCCGGTGTTCGATCCGAACAATTTCGGCGATGCCGGCTCCGTCTACGATCCGTTCGTCAATCTTGGGTTCCTCGCCGGAATTACCGAGAATATAGCCCTGGGCACGGCAGCCGTCGTTCTGCCGCTGCGTCATCCGATGATGGTCGCCAAGGCGGCCGCTTCCGTCGACAAGCTGTCGGGCGGGCGCCTGATCCTCGGCGTCGCATCCGGCGACCGGCCGGTGGAATATCCGCTGCTCGGTCTTGACTTTGAGGGCCGCGGCGAAGCCTTCCGCGGCGCCGTCTCCTATCTGCGCGATGCCTGGAAGACCGGTGGTCTGCCGCTTGGCGACGGCCGGATCGAACCAAGCCTCGACCTGCTGCCGAAGCCGCAGCAGCCCCAGATCCCAATGATCATCGCCGGGCAGGGCCGCCAGTCGCCGGACTGGATCGCCGCCAACATGCAGGGGCGGTTCGTCTATCCTAACGGGGTGGAGCGGCTCGCCGCCCAGGCGCGCGACTGGACCACTGCCCGCAAAGCCCTCGGCCTGCCGCGCGGCGCTTTCGTCAGCGCCTTCCACCTCGATCTGGCCGACGATCCAGACGATCAGCCAACGCCGCGCCGCTTCGGTGCCCGTACTGGGCGCAACGCCTTCATCGACCACCTGCATGCGCTGGAGGACGCCGGCGTCGACCATCTTGCACTTCTGCTGCGGCCTTCGCGGCGGCCGCTCAACGAGGTGATCGACGAATTGTCGCGCGATGTCCTGCCTGCCCTCAACCGCCAATCCTCCCCAGCGAAGACCGCTGCGGAATAACCAAGGAGCAACCAATGCATAATGTAACCGCCAATGGCGCCACCATTCCGGCCCTCGGCTTCGGCACCTTCCGCGTACCTGGCGCCGACGTGCTCAGGATCGTTCCCCATGCCGTGAAGGTTGGTTTCCGCCATGTCGATACCGCGCAGATCTATGGCAATGAAGCGGAAGTCGGCGAAGCCATCGTCAACTCCGGCGTGGCTCGTGGCGATATCTTCCTGACCACCAAGGTCTGGGTCGAGAACTACGGGCACGACGCCTTCATCAAGTCCGTCGATGAGAGCCTGAAGAAGCTGAAGACCGATTATGTCGACCTGCTGCTGCTGCACTGGCCGAACGAAGCGGTTTCGCTTGCCGAGCAGATCGGCGCGCTGAACGAGGTGAAGCAAGCCGGCAAGGTCCGCCATATCGGCGTTTCCAACTTCAACACCGACTTGATGGCCGAGTCGGTCAAGCTCTCGCAGGCCCCGATCGTCACCAACCAGATCGAGTACCATCCCTATCTGAATCAGGATGTTGTGATTGCAGCTGCGAAGAAGGCTGGCATGTCGATCACTGGCTACTACGGCATGGCCGACGGCAAGGTCTTTAACGACTCCGTCCTCAAGGACATTGGCGCCAAGCACGGCAAGTCGGTCGCGCAAGTGGTTCTGCGCTGGCTTGTTCAGCAGGAGGGCGTCATCGCGCTGTCCAAGACGGTCGGCGAGGCCCGCGCCGCCGAAAACTTCGCGATTTTCGACTTCGCACTCTCGGCCGATGAAATGGCCGCCATCCATGCACTGGCTGTTCCCGGCGGCCGCATCGTGTCGCCGGACGGCCTAGCGCCGGTATGGGACAAGGCTGCCTGATATCCGGAGGGGAGGGGCGTCCGCCTCTCCCTTCATTTTCTCAACCCCTGATCGTCAATGGAAATATCCCCAATGTTCGCATTTCCCTTTGCAGGCCGAACCTTTGAAGTCGACTATGGCGATCTCGTCGCCACCAACGCCTATTCCGGCGAAAAGAACAGCCTCACCTATGAGATCACCGACGGCCCGCTCAAGGGCGCCACTGCGGGAGTCGCCTTTGAATGGAAGGAACTCGACGGTGGCACCTACGTCATTTCCTGGCAGGAAGCCGACGGCTCGACCGTCGTGCATGTCGACAATTTCGAGAGGGGCTCTTCGCTGACCTTCTTCACCACCCCGCAATCGGATTTCTACCGGCTTTCCGGAACGCTACGTCCGCTCGCGGACCAGAAGTGATTACCTGGCGGGTGTACCGACGCAGGCGACCTCTCTCCGTTGGAAGAATCCTTTGGCCCAACGAACCGCGGATCAGTCATCGACTTTGTTGGCAACTTAAAAGCGCGAAGTGGGAGGTGAATCAATCGGTGCATAGCGACTCCACTTCGGAGCCGCAAAAAGATGAGGAACACGAAATGTCGGGAAAGACGTTGATGTCACGGCGGCAATTGCTGCTGAACTCAGGCATATCCGTTATCGGGCTGAGCCTATTGCCGGCGTTTCCTGGATCGGCCCTGGCGGTTGCTTCCATGAGTGATACCCTCTCTGGTTTTATGTCTTTTTGCCGGTGTCGCTCGGTATTTAATTAAGAGAATGCTGTACCAATAATTTCAATCGGGGGAGCGGGAAAAAGATGGGGGTAAGAATTTGGGTGTAACCAGAACCCTTTTCAGAAGGGGTACTGGTGGATGGCGCAATTGAAGATGAATGTCTTGGTCGAGTTGGTTGGGTTGAATGGCGTTCGACAACGTCGGGAACTGGCAGTTGTCGAGCGCATGGTCGAGGGAGCGCGGTTCGACGATTTCGGCCTATCCCTGGAGGAGGGCAAGGCAATACAACGCCGTCTGCAAGAGGAGCTTACGCAGTTTCAGGTGGATCAAGCCAGCCAGCACGATCGGAAATGTCACGACTGCGATCGCCTTCACGGAATTCATGATTATCGATCTCGTACGGTCTACTCGCTCTTCGGCATTTGCCGCTTGCGCGTCCCTCGGTTCCGCAGTTGTGCCTGCGGAAAGACAACAACATCGGGCTCGAGCATCGAGACCTTGTTGAAGGGCAGAGCAACACCGGAATTGGAGCGAGTCCAGGCGGAACTCGGCTCCCGGCTGTCATTTCGAGAGGCTGCCCGGGTGCTCGATCTCTTTGTGCCGACCGCGCGACCACACAATCATCGGACCGTCAGCAACCGGCTCGCCAAGGTTGCCGATCAGATTGAAAAGTGGGACGCCGCTAGCCCCTATCGCATCAGCCGAGCCGGCAAATCCACCATTTCCGTTTTCATTGACGGCGCCTACATCCGAGCAGTACCCGGATATCAAAGTCGGCACTTCGAAATCGCGATGGGGCGCGTTGTTTCATCGGGACGGCCACCCCGTCAGTTCGCGGCCGCGCCGAATGTCGCCACCGGCAAGCGCGACGCGGTTCGTGCGGCGCTGCGAGCGCAGGGATGGATGCCTGGCCGAGACGTTACTGTCTTCAGCGACGGAGATGTTGGACTGCAAGGTATTGTGCTCACCGCAACACGGCAGCCTGTAACCCACATCCTTGACTGGTTCCATCTGTCGATGCGGCTTCGGCACATCGAACAGGCTTGGGAAGGCCTCAGGCATATCGGCGATTTGAACATCTACCTTCGGGACATTGCCCTTCATGTGCCGAGGCTTCGGCATCTTCTCTGGAGCGGCTATCTGGAGGAGACGACGCGAGCCGTGAAGAACATGCTCTACCAGCTGGAGCAGCACGCTCGGCTTCAGGACACCAGCCATAAGCTCAAGCGTCTGTCCGTATTGATTAGCAATCTCCAGACCTATTTGGTCCAGAACGCAAGGTCCATTGTCGATTACTGCCGCCGATATTGGTCAGGGCAGCCGATATCGACGCCAACAGCCTCGTCAATGCCCGCATGAACAAGAAGCGTCAGATGCGCTGGTCTCCGGTGGGTGCTCATCGTGTCCTTCAAGTCCGTGCCGCCGTGGCCGACGGCCGGCTCAAACAAGCTAGGCTTGCTCTTGCCGCTTGACCCCCGTCTTTTCCCGCTCCCGTGGCGCACCTGCGGGCACAAGGCGAAATTGTCCCAGACGATCTCTTGACCCATACCTCACCGGTCGGATGGGAGCACATCGCCTTCTCCGGCGATTTCCTTTGGGATCGTGCCGCGAGGGCAACCGACCGGAAACCGCTCAACCTGGCTGGAAAACAGCGAGCAGCGTGACAGCGTTCAGGCTTGGTTCTACCGTAGCGTTGTTTAGCGGGAAATCAACGCTATGCCCTCTTGTAGGGGAGAGGGGGCCGAACCACCCTTTCCCTCCCAAAGCAACAATGAGCGTACCAGGCGGAGGCTTAGCGCATCGGCCGAAGCCCGTTCGCGCACCGCTTGACCGGTTAAAAGGACCGCCGCAGGAGGTTCAGCATAGCGCCGGCGATCAGCCGGGAACCGGGACCGACTGGCCCCGGCAAGCGGTTCATTTTGATTTTCCATCTCTGGTGCCGGCGTTTCCCACGGAAAACCCTACAGCGCTCTCATGACGATCACGGATGAATGTGCACGTGTTTATTCTCGCATCAAAGCCAGCGCTGACGCAATATGACGACCTGGCTGGTGTGCTGCGCGACTGTCGCCTGACGACGATTGATCATGCACTCATCCGCGGATTGGTTACCGCACGACCCTGTTCCGTCGTGGACCTGCCTCCTTCAACCTGGCGGGCATCGGATTTCCTGCCCCAGCGCCGTATCGAGGATTGTCCTACGTCGATCAGACCGCGCAGCACGCCACCCAGGTCCTATGTCCTTCCCCTTAAATCCCAGCTTCCTTTCCCTGCAAACCGCGCGCTCCGGGCTGCGCAACCCCGACCAGCTTCGCCCTGTGCGCGCTACCCTCGAACCTCAGAGGTAACGACAGGCGTTTGCCGCGCGATATCCCAGATGAAGCCGGCAAGCTCTCGCGCGACCGCCGTGACGACTTTGACCGTCGGTTTTCCTGCCGCAGCCAGGCGCCGGAACTTGGCGCAAAGGCGTACCTGCGCTTTCCACGCAATCGCGTTGATCTCATGCGCGATTGCGGTGTTGCGCCGTCGCAATGCCAGTCCCTCCCTGGCGGGAAACCTGTAGTGCCATGCGGACTCGATTAGCATCGTGCGGGCAGCGGCATTGCCGGTCCGGGTGATCTCCCCACGCCTGATACTCTTTCCGGTCGAATGCTCGGCGGGAACAAGACCGAGCCATGCCATCAGCTGTTTGGGACTTGTGAAGCGATGGAGATCGCCGATCTCCGCCACAAGCGTCACGGCCGCAATCAATTTTACACCTCGCAAGGCCTGAAGCGCTTCGACGATCGGCGCTAGCGTCCAGCCCGAAACCGCCTCGGCCAAGACGTCTTCCAGCCGCTCGCAACATGCCTCGAGGTCGTGGATGCGTCGCTTGTATTCCTCGAAGACAAACTGCTGATGTGGGAACGCGAATGTCAGCTCGGCCAACCAGTTCCAGTAGGACTTGCCCCAGATCGATTTACCGGTGAACCGCCGGTCATGGCGCAACAGGAAACTCTTCAATGCCGCTTTTGCGGCGGAAAGGTCTGTCTTGGCCTGTCGGCGCGCACGCACGACGTCCCGGATCGCCTCATGGGCCTCATCCGGAACCCAGACGGCAACAAGTTCGCCGGCGCGCAACAGACGGGCCAGCATCTGGGCATCCCTGCGGTCGGTCTTGATCCGGTCGCTCGCGTGGCGCGGCATCGTAGATGGCGATATGACGGTACAGTCAATCCCGACTTTCCGGAGATAGCGATAGATGACAAACCCACAAGGGCCGGATTCGTAGCAGACGCAAAGCTCGAAACCGCCCTGGGCGATTTTCTTCAGCGCCGCGTGCAACGCTTCCGGTCGGTTCGCCACCGTGCCGAAATAGCGAACCTCCCGGTCGTTGCCTTCATCTGCCACCGCAATGGCGACCGTCTCCTAATGAACGTCGAGGCCGATGTACTTCCTTCCCGCCGACATGTGAGCTTCCTTTCTGTTGCTCGTCCACGAAGAGCACATTCAAAAAGCTCCGAACTCGGCGCAAGTGATCGTCATCGGGTCAACCTGGCGGGCGCGGGTTGCCTTCGGCTGCTCCGCTCCCGAGGCTCGCTGCGGCCGCTTATGCCGGCCATGCCGGCGCGGCTGGAAAACGCCTCCCACAATTCAGGTCGCGGCCTGGTGAACTTCTCAATAGGGTGGCAAGCGGTCGTCGCCAAGCTGATCGCCGAGTGACGTGTTCGGGCCGCATTCCGGACCGGCAGATCTTGCTTGGCGATGAGGATCTCAGACGTTCAACTGCGATCGGGGCGGTGAACTGACCGAAGCTGGAACTGATTACCCCGCTACATTGTATATCTCGGCAAGGTCGCGTAGATCCCAGTTCCCGCCAGACAACACCGCACAGACTTTTTCATCGGGCTTGACGTCTATGGTGCCCGCCAACAGTGCTCCGACGCCAATCGAGGCGGCTGGTTCAGCGATCAATTTCGCATCCTTGGCAAGAGCACGCATCCCGGCGATGATGTGCTCGTCTTCAACAAGAACAATCTCGTCCACATACTTTTCGATAATCGGATACGGGTTTTGACCCGGAACGCTTATCCTCAAACCATCCGCAATAGTGTTCTTTAAGGGAAGCGATGTGCGCTCCTTGTTTATCCGGCTGTGAAAATACTTCGGTGTCAAGGCAGGCTCTGCCCCGATAACGCGAACCGATGGTTTCGTTTCTTTTATGGCGGTAGCGATTCCCGAGATTAGGCCTCCGCCGCCCACGGGAACGATGACCGTATCTACATCGTCCAGGTCCTGCAGGATTTCACAGCCGATCGTTCCCTGACCGGCCATCACGATGGGGTCTTCAAAAGCGTGAACAGCCGCGTATTTGTTTTCTTCAGCGATTTCATACACCTTTTTCCATCTGGCGGCGGTGTCGCCATCGAAAAGAATGACTTCTGCCCCGAGGGCTTTGGTGTTCTCGATCTTGATTTTGGGTGTGGTGACCGGAAGGACCAATATCGCTTTTACGCCCAGCATCCTGGCGGCATAAGCAAGCCCTTGGGCATGGTTGCCCGACGAGGTCGCAATAATGCCGTTTGCGATCTCTTCTCTCGAGAGCGAAAGTGCCTTGTTTAGAGCGCCGCGAATTTTGAATGCGCCAGTAATCTGCAGGGTTTCGGGTTTGAGATAAAGCTGACAACCAGCCGCTTTCTCGATTTTGTCCGCACGCAATAGCGGCGTGTGCCTGACGTGCGGTTTCAGCCGTTGCTGAGCTTCACGGATGTCCTGAATGGTGGGGTAGTTGCGCATAGCCATCACTCAAAAAACTGAAAGAACGTGCCCACGTTATTGGCTATTGCGTTCTGATAGATTTTGCTGGCTGTCGTATTGTCTTGTATGGCCATCCCCGTGGAATCGAAAATCGTGATTTCGCCATCACTTTCTCGTCCCGGCTTCCTTCGCAACAATATCTCTCCGATTTCGCCATGGATGTCGCCTTTGGCGATGATGTTTCTATTCAGCGGGTGCCAGGTCTCGCCCTTTTCTGTGCATTGCGAAATCGAGTCGACGATGATTTTCGCGTTCCTGAAGAGCTCCGGATCCAGCTCCTGTTTGCCGCGTTGATCCGTACCGATTGCAACGATGTGTGTACCGGGCTTCACCCAATCCGCTTCCACAAGCGACCCTTTCCCGCGGGTCGTCGTAATCAAGATATCGGCCCGCTCAACGGCTTCTTTTTTGGAGTTTGCCATGATTACAGGAATGCCAAATTCGCTTTCGATATCCGTCTTGTATTTGGAAAGCGTATCCGGATTACTGTCCCATGCATGGATCTCTTCAATTTTCATGATCTCGTTGATCGCCCGAATTTGCATCCTTGCCTGATTTCCTGTCCCGATCGATGCGATCGTCCTGGCGTTTTTCCTCGCTAGGGCTTTGACGGAGACTGCTCCAGACGCCCCCGTTCTGAGGCCAGTGATCAAGCTTCCATCCATGATGCAAATCAACGCACAGCTCCTGGCATCAAACAGGAGAATGGTCCCCATGCCACTAGGCACACTGTGTGCTGTCGGGTTATCAATGAACCCACCAGAAGATGCTTTCATGGAGATCACTTCATTGGCTTTGTAGTAACCAAGCTTGAAGTCAATTTCCCCACGAGGCGATGGGAGATGCATCCCTATATAATCAGGTTGTTCCACCTGATCACTGTTAAAGGCTTTGTATGCCTCTTCCACCGCGCCGATGACTTCTTTCATACCGATTAGCCGCCTTACTTCATCCTTCTTAAGCAGCAGCGTTTTCATACATGACCTCTCGATTTTTGGCTTCATGGGATGCATCGGCACGGCACACCCTGTACCGCAATCACCATAGTGGGAGAGCGGGGAGGCTAGTGGCCGCATTCGCCGCGAGCTGAAGCATATTATTTTGTATCGCATAGGGGCTTTGGCAGAGAGTTGCGGCGGCGTCTTTCCGAGCTTAGGCGAAAGTGTTGGAAGAGGCGCTTGCCCAGATTGGTCCCCACGCGGGGACCTCATCTAAAAATCAGCGACTTTTCCCCAGGCAGCTTTTCGGAAGCGGTCCGGATGATAGGGGCGGGCGTCGACGAGTGGATCGTCACCGGTGACGATGTCTGCGATCAGGTGACCCGCGCCCGGACCGATACCAAAGCCGTGCCCGCTGAAGCCGGCGGCGAGGATGAATCCCGGTACGGCGGCGATTTCGCCGATGCCCGGCACACCGTCCGGCGTGCTGTCGATATAGCCCGCCCATGCGGCGGTGATACTGGTGTTCTTCAGGTCGGGCAGGAGCTCGAGTGCGCGGGAATGGGTAAGCCGAACGGTCGCCTTATCGACTGCAGGATCAAGGATGCGCATGCGCTCCATTGGCGTCGGGGCATCGAGGCGCCAGTGAGTCAGGCTCTCGTGACCGGAACGGAAGCCTTCGAGGCCGCCGGGTGCAAGGCTGCGCCAGCGCCGGGCGAACATCGGCAGAAACTGCGGCGCGAAACGCAATTGCTGCGGCGTCGGATCGACACGGCCGCGGCCGCTGATGGCTAGCGTGTAGCCGCCGTCCCCGCGGCGCGTCACCGAAACGGCGGCAGTATGCAGCGCATCCGGAAGGCCGATGGCGCCTGGCGAGACGGCAAGAATCGACGAGCGGACCGACGCCTGGGGAAAACGGATGCCGAGCTGCCGGCAGAAGCAGGAGGCCCAGGCGCCGCCGGCAAGGATCGCCGTCTTCGCACGGATAGTGCCATGCTCGGTGACGACACCGGAAAGGCGACCGCCTTCTGTCTCTATGCCGCGGGCGGCACAGGACTGATGCACGGTGCCGCCAAGCTTGAGGATCGCACGCGCGACCGCGGGTGCTGCACTTGCCGGATCGGCGGTGCCGTCGGTCGGCGAAAAGACGCCCCCCTTCCATGGCTTTCCGGTGGCGCGGCCGCGTTCGGTCGCCTCGGCACTGTCAAGCATATGCGTTGTGACGCCGAGCGTACGGGCAAAGTCGCGCCACCGGGCCCATCCGGCCAGTTCCTCTTCGCTATTGCTGAGGTAGAACAGCCCGCAACGTCGGAAGCCGGTGTCCTCGCCGCTCTCGGCGGCGAAACGCTCCCAAAGATCGAGGCTCTTCGTCGCCATCGGCAATTCGCGGGCGTCCCGGTTCTGCTGGCGGCACCAGCCCCAGTTGCGGCTCGACTGCTCCGCGCCGATCCGGCCCTTCTCGACGAGGGCTATCTTCAATCCGCGGCGGGCAAGATAGTAGGCCGCAAACACGCCGACAATGCCGCCGCCGATCACGACGGCATCGGCGTCTTCGGGCAACTGCGGCGTTGTGTTGATGAGTTTCAGCGGTGCGGGCATGGCGTGACCTCCGTTACGACCACAGTCTAGCGGCTTTGGCGCAACGGCGTTGCCGGACTGCGACTGCGCGCAGCAGAAGATTCCGTCTTGCAGGAGCAATGCCGTCCTTTCTGCTTTGGCCCATTGTGCCAAACGAAATCGACACGTCTCTCCAGTGTGTTAAGGTCATCGCTGGGAAAGTCGCAGCACAATCTGCTGCCCCCCGTTGGCCACATCAGCAAGGGGAAAGGCGCGCCATGAAACTCGACCGGATCGACATCAAGATTCTGTACGAACTGCAGAAGAATGGCCGCATCACCAATGTGGAACTCGCCGAGTTGGTCAACCTCTCGCCGAGCCCCTGTCTGATGCGGGTGAAGAAGCTGCAGTCGGAGGGTTACATTGAGGGCTATTCGGCGCAGATCAACGTCAGCAAGCTCGGGCAGACCCTAACGGTCTTCACCGAGATCACGCTGAAGAACCACCGGCAGATCGACTTTGCCCGGTTCCTGGCGGCGATAGACAAGGTCGACCAGGTGATCGAATGCCATCTGGTGTCCGGCGGCTACGACTATCTTCTGAAGTTTGTCACGGCCGGGATCGGCGAGTACCAGACGATCATGGAGCGCCTCACCGACATGGACGTCGGCATCGACAAATATTTCAGTTTCGTCGTCTTGAAGTCGCCGATCGTCAAGGCGCACATGCCGCTGACCAGCCTGTTTCGGTTATAGGATGCTCCGCGCCGCTCGCACGGGCTGGCGTGCGTCTTGGGAACGGGAATCTCGGGATCGCTGCGAGCGTCCTTCGCGCCGCTTGCGGCGAAAGCTGGCTGGCAGGCCGAGGAGAGGTGCCGCGGGGAGCGTGCCGGCGCCTTAGCGCCGGCAATAGGCCCGGACCAGCTCCGGATCCTGCTCAAGCGCGTCGAGCCAGGCGGGATCGAGTTTCGGCACCGACGAGAAGAGCAGTTGCGAATAGGGATGCGCAGGCGTCTTGACCTTCGCCGGCGTAATTTCCTCTACCTTTCTGCCGCCATACATCACAACAATCTCGTCGCAGATCGCCTCCACGACCGAGAGGTCATGGCTGATGAAGATGTAGGAAAGACCGAGCTCGCGCTGCAATTCCTTGAGGAGATCGATGACGGCGGCGGCGACAACCGTATCGAGCGCCGAGGTGATTTCGTCGCAAAGGATCAGCTTCGGGTCGGCGGCGAGCGCGCGGGCGAAGTTGACGCGCTGCTTCTGGCCGCCGGAAAGCTCGCCCGGGCGGCGATGACGCAGGTTGCGCGGCAGACGCACCATGTCCAGCAACTCGTCGATGCGTGCGCTGCGCGCCTTGGCATTCATTCGGTGATAGAAGGTAAGTGGCCGGGCTAAGATGTCCTCGACGGATTTCGCCGGATTAAGCGCGGTGTCGGCGTATTGGAAGACGATCTGCATTTCGCGCAGTTCATCGCGCGAGCGCTCGCGGGCGCTGCGACCAAGTTCCTTGCCGTCGAAGACGATCTTGCCGACAGCGGCCGGCAATATGCCGGCGATGGTGCGAGCGAGCGTCGACTTGCCGCAACCGGACTCGCCAATGATACCAAGATTGCGCCCCTTCTCTACCTTGAGACTGACATGCTCGACGGCGCGCACGAGGGGCAGGCCGTCGGCTTGGTTCTGGCCGTAGCCTGCGACGAGATTTTCGATTTCGAGCAGCGGGGCCGGACCGCCGTCGGTCGAGCCTGCAGCACCCCGCGGTTTCGGCTCGAAGGCGGCCAGCAGCTCGCGCGTATAGGGATGCTTTGCACCCTCGAGGATCTCTTCGGTCGTACCGATCTCCTTGGTCTCGCCGCCTTTCAAGACGACGATCCGATCGGCGATCTGGGCGACCACGGCGAGGTCATGCGAGACGTAAACGCCGGCGATGCCGCCCTTCTTCATGACCGACTTGAAGGCGCGCAGCACCTCGATTTGCGTCGTCACGTCGAGCGCCGTCGTCGGCTCGTCGAAGATGACGAGCTTCGGGTCGCCGATCAACGCCATCGCCGCTGAAAGCCGCTGCAACTGGCCGCCGGAAACCTGGTGCGGATAGCGGCTGCCAATCGTCTCGGGCTCTGGCAGCGACAGCGCCCGGAAGAGATCCACCGCGCGGGCGCGCGCCTCGTCGGACGACATGATCCCATGGATGCGGGTGACCTCGATCACCTGGTCCATGATCGTGGCGGCCGGGTTGAAGGCGGCGGCGGCGGATTGCGGCACATAGGCGACCTCGACGCCGCGCACCCTGGCGCGCTGCTTTTCGCTGAGCGTCACCATGTCCTTTCCGGCGACGGAGACGCTGCCGCCGGAGATGCGACAGCCGGGGCGGGCATGGCCCATCAGCGTGAGCGCGATCGTGGTCTTGCCGGAGCCGCTTTCGCCGATCAGCGCCACGATCTCGCCTTCGGCGATGTCGAAGCTGACGCCGTTAATGATCTCGACGCGGCGACCGGAATCGGTGGTGGCTTCGACCTTCAGGTCGCGGATTTCTACGAGATTGACCATCATTCGCTCCGATCGCGGATCTTCTTGGGCAGGTTGTCGATCAGCAGGTTGACGCTGATGGTGAGGCTGGCGATCGCAAAGGAGGGTGCCATCACCGCCGGTGCGCCAAAGGGCAGGCCGCCGATGTTCTCGCGCACGAGAGCCCCCCAGTCGGCATAGGGCGGCTGGACGCCAAGGCCGAGGAAGGAGAGGCCGGAGAGCAGGAGAACGATGAAGACGAAGCGGATGCCTAAGTCGGCAAGTACCGGCCCGACGATGTTCGGCAGGATTTCCGAGCGGATGAGATAGAGGGTGCTTTCGCCGCGGATGCGGGCGACGGTGATGAAATCCATCGCGTTGATATTGACGGCAAGTGCGCGGGCGAAACGGTAGGCGCCGGGGATGTAGATCACCGACAGCGTCAGGATCAGCACGGGAATGGAGGAGCCGACGGCAGCGACGACCACGAGGCCGAACAGCTTGCTTGGGATCGAATTGAGGGCGTCGAGGAAGCGGCTCAGCACCGTGTCGAGCCAGCCGCCGTCGACCGCTGCGATCATGCCGAGCACCACGCCGCTGAAGCAGGCGATCGTAACCGCCGCAAGCGAGATGCCTACCGTATAGCGGGCGCCCATCAGGATTCGCGAGAGCATGTCGCGGCCGAGATAATCGGAGCCGAGCCAGAAGTCGCGGCTCATCGGGCCGAAATAGTCGAGGTCGACGATTTCGCCCACCGGGTAGGGGATGATCAGCGGCGCGAAGATCGCGATCAACGCCCACAAAAGGATAACCGCGAGACCGATCATGCCGATGATGTTGAAGCGATAGCCGAGCCGGGTTCTGGACATCCGGTCAGACTTGGTCTCAGAACTGGTCATTGTCATCGGAGCCTCGGATTGGAAAGGATGGCGATGATGTCGGCCGTCGTGATTAGGAGCAGGTAGCCGAGGCAGAAGATCATCGCGCAGCTCTGGATCAGCGGCAGGTCGCGGGTGGCGACGGCGTCCACCATCAGCTTGGCAATACCTGGATAGTTGAAGATCGTCTCGACGATGATGACACCGCCGAGCAGGTATGAGAGCGAAAGCGCGACCGCGTTGACGATCGGTCCCAGCGCGTTCGGCAGCGCGTGCCGAAATACGACGCGCGGCCGCGAGGCGCCCTTAAGCAAGGCCATCTCCACATAGGGTGTGTTGAGCGTCTCGATCACCGCTGCCCGGGTCATACGGATCATTTGCGCCGAGATGACGAAGGTAAGGGTGATCACCGGCATGGCATAGATACGCAGGAGGTCCGTCAGCGACGTGACTTCATTGGCGAAGGAGAGGGCCGGAAGCCATTTCAGATAGACGGCGAAGATCAAGACCGCGGAGGTCGCTATCATGAATTCCGGCACGGAGATGACGCCGATCGTCAGCACGGTGACGGCGCGGTCGTACAGCGAGCCACGTAGCATCGCCGCGGTGATGCCGAGCGTCAGCGCGATCGGCACGGAGAAGAGCGCGGTGACGCCCGCGAGCTGCAGCGTGTTAACGAAGCGCCCGCCGATTAGATCCGCGACCGGCATCTCATTGGCATAGGAAGTGCCGAGGTCACCCTGCAGCAAGCCGACGATCCAGCGCAGGAAACGGAAGATCGCCGGCTCGTCGAGATGCATGGCCTTGCGCAGACCTTCGACGGCCTCCGGGGTGGCGGCCTGGCCGAGCAGGATCGTCGCCGTGTCTCCCGGCAGTAGAGTCGTCGCAAAGAAGACGGCGAAGGAAACGATCACCAGCGTGATCAGGGCGATGAGCAGCCTGCTCAGGACAAGCGATAGGACACGGTTGTTCACGCGCGTTCCCTTTCGGGATTCGAGATTTCAAAACCAAAGGGTCGGAGCTGCGGCGGCGCGGCTGCAACCCCGACCGTTCGCTTCATCAGGCTTCGAGCCAGACATACTCCGCGAAGGCATAACCCATCTGGCCGCCAAGCGGGTTGGCTTCCAAGCCCTTGAGCTTGGCGGTGATCGCGTCGACATTGGAGATATAGGCCGGAATGATAGTGCCGGCCTCGTTGGCGACCATCACCTGCATCTCGTTGTAGATCGCCTTGCGCTTCTCCTGGTCGAGCGAGCCGCGCGCCTCGATCAGCATCTTGTCGAACTTCTCCGACTTGTACTGGCTCTCGTTCCACGGCGCTTCCGAAGTATAGAGCAACGAGAACAGGATGTCCGGTGTCGGACGCGGGTTGATGTTGCCGAAATGAACCGGCGCCTTGAGCCAATAATTGTCCCAATAGCCGTCGGCCGGAACGCGTTGAACGTCAAGCTTCAGGCCGATCTCGGCGGCGGAGGCCTGGATGATCATTGCCATGTCGATCGAGGAGTTTGCCGCCTCGGAAGCGATCACAGGGATTGACTGGCTGAGGAGACCGGCCTTCTCGAAATGGAATTTCGCCTTCTCCGGATCGAACGCCCGCGGCTTCAGGTCGCCATTATGGTAGAAGTTGGCCGGCGAAACCGGCTGGTCGTTGCCGACTTCTCCGAGGCCGCGGAGCGCTGACTTGACGATCTGCTCGCGATTGACCAGGTACTTCATGCCCTCAACGAAGTCCCGTTTGCTGCCGGGCTCCATGTCCATGCGTATGTTGAGATTGGTGTAGTTGCCCGAAGTGGTCTTCGACAGGACGAAGCCGTCGCCTTGACTCTCGACCAGGCGCATCGAGCGCGGATTGATCGTAGCGGCCAAGTGGATATCGCCGGAGAGCAGCGCATTGACGCGGGAGCTATCGTCGCTGATCGCGAAATATTCGAAGGAATCGACGTGCGGGCCGGACTTCCAGTAGTTCTTGTTCTTGATGCCGACCGAGCGCACGCCGGGCTCAAAGACTTCTCTCACGAAAGCGCCGGTGCCGTTCCCCTTGGAGAAGTCGGTGGTGCCGTCGGCGACGATCATGAAGTGATGCATCGAGAGGATGGTCGGCAGATCGGCGTTCGGATTGGCGAGCATGATCTCGACCGTCTGCTTGTCGACGGCCTTGAAGCCCGTCATCTGCGCGGCGATCTTGGCGACCTTCGAACCGACGGACGGATCGAGATGGCGTTTCAGCGAGAAGATCACATCGTCGGCGGTCAGCGGCTTGCCATCATGGAAAGTGACGCCGCTCCTCAGCTTGACCGTCCAGGTCTTCGCATCCTTGGACTCGATCGCCTCGGCCAACTCCATCTGCGGGGTGCCGCTTTTATCGAGGAAGGTGAGACGGTTGTAGAAGGAGCAGCAGCGGACATAGTCGGTGGAGAGCGATGCTTTGGCCGGGTCGAGCGTGTCGGCGGTCGAGGACGACCAGCCGGCCGCCTTGAGCGCGCCGCCGGAGACCGGCGCCGCAGCAACAGCATGGGAGGCGCGGCCGAGCACGAGACTGCCGGCGGAGAGGGCAACGCCACCGGCGAGCATCATCTGCAGCAGTTCACGGCGTGTCGCTCCGCGGCGGATGGCGTTTTCGACCATGGCGTCGTCGGATCCGGTCCAATTGGTGATTTTGTCGTTCATGTCATTCCCCTTTTCGTCTGTTGGCGGGCTGCCCGTCTTCCGTGGGCTTGGACCCGATCCGGTGAACTGGTCAGCTACGTGCGACGGCCACAGCATCGGCAAGGCCGGCCATGGAGGTGAAATGGTAATCGGGCTCGGTGAATTCGGAGGGCTCGATCGTCCCGCCATAGCCCTTCTGAGTGTGGCGACGCTCGATCCAGCAATTGGTCAGCCCAAGCTTCCGTGAAATGCCGATGTCGTGGTACTGGCTCTGGGCGACGTGCAGGATGTCGTCCTTTGAATTTCCTTCCGAGTCGACGAACTCGAAGACCTTCTCGAAGAAGACTGGGTCCGGCTTTTCGGTGCCGGTATCGTCCGCGGTGAAGGCGGCGTAGAAGGGATTGCCCAGCTCCTTGGCGAAGAAATCGAAAGCCCAGCGGCGGGCATTGGTCATCGCGACGAGCCGGTAGTTCTTCGCAAGGCCCGCCAGCGCGTCGGCGCTGTCGGCGAAAGCCTTCCAGTTCGTCGCCGAGTCCCTGAGACGCTCGCCACATTTCCGTTCGGCCGGGAGGCCGAGCTTAGGTGCGATCTCGAGATAGACGCGTACAAGGTCGTCCGGGAAGAGATCGGCGTCTTTTGAGTAGCGCGCCGCTCGGTAGAGGCTCAGCGCCTCCTCGCCGTCGATCGCCACATCGGCCTCGGCGGCGATACCGGCGAGACAATCCTTGAGGCCGCCTTCAAAGTCGATCAGGGTGCCGACGACGTCGAAGGTCATGTATTTGAATTCCGGAAGGTTCTTGCGCACGTCGAAATCCCCAGTTTTCGCGTTCCGGGCCGGAACGCTGACTTCTTGAAGAAGAATATTCTGTTCCCGTCGGCGGGATATTTTCCCCGCTCTTGTTGGAAAGGGCCGCATTTGCTGGGATCCGGCCGCTTTTCTTCGTTGAGTTTGGCAGCTATGCCGCGCCGGAGTCTCCGAAAAGGCGCCACGGCGCGGCACAAAATTTCGAATATGACGGTTCCGCGATATATCGCGTCCCGTGTCCATCAGGCCTTCAACGCCTGGCGGACATCTGGATCTTCCAATGTCTCGTCGAGCGTCGCACGAGTGCGCTCGACGATCGCGTCGATCTCCGCTTCGGTGCAGCAGAGCGGCGGCGCGTAGCCCAGCACGCCGTTGGCGAAGGCGCGAATGACGAGACCGTTTTCCCAGGCACGGTCGAAAATGCGGCGCGCCGGCTCCGCGGCTGCCGGCAACGGGGTCTTCCTCGCCTTGTCGACGACGAGCTCAATGGCAGCCAGCATCCCGCGGCCGCGTACATCGCCGACGAGCGGGTGGTCCCTCAAGCTTTCGAGACCTTCCATCAGCCGAGCACCGGCCTTGACACCGTTTTCCAAGAGGCCGTTCTCGTAGAGCTTCAGCACCTCGAGGCCGACAGCGGCGCTGACCGGATGCGCCGAGTAGGTGTAGCCGTGGCCGACGGTGGAAGCGCCGGCGCCGTCGGCGATCGTCTGATAGACGTGGTCGGCCATGAAGACGGCCCCCATCGGCACATAGCCGGACGTAAGGCCTTTGGCCGTGGTGATGAAATCCGGCACGATCTCGTCCTCGGTTGAGGCAAAGAGCGGCCCGGTGCGGCCGAAGCCGGTGATCACCTCGTCGGCAACGAAGAGAATGCCGAGTTCGCGGCAGAGCTCGCGCATCGCCTTCATCCAGCCCTTAGGCGGGACCAGCACGCCGCCTGAGCCCTGAATCGGTTCGGCATAGAAGGCGGCGACGCGCTCGGGACCGATTTCCTCGACCTTGCGCCGGAGTGCGGCCAGCGAGGCCTCGATGATCGCCTGCGGGTCTTCACCGACCCGATTGCGGTAGGCATAGTGGGACGGAATTTTGTGCTGCCAGTCGAAGGGAATGCCGAAGCCGGCATGGAAGGCCGGTAACGCCGTCAGGCCGGCGCCGACGGTCGATGAGCCGTGATAGCCCTGTTCGACCGAGATGAACTGATCGCGTTGCGGCTCGCCACGGGCAATCCAATAGTAGCGGATGAAGCGGATGGTGCTGTCGACGGCGTCGGAACCACCGAGCGTGAAATAGACGTGGTTGAGATCGCCCGGCGCGCGCTCCGCAAGCTCCGAAGCGAGCCGGATCGCGGGCTCGGAGCCGAGTCCGAAATAGGCTGTGGCGTAGGGAAGCTCGCGCATCTGGCGGGCCGCCGCTTCGACGATCGCTTCATGGCCATAGCCGGCATTGACGCACCAGAGACCGGCAAAGCCGTCGATCAGTTGCTTGCCCGATGCGTCGGTGACCGTCGCGCCCTTGGCCGAAGCGAGCACGCGTACGCCGAGTTTTTCATGGCCGCGATAGGAGGCAACCGGGTGGACGAGGTGGGCGCGATCGAGTTCTATGAGGGAATTGCTGTACATGACGATCTCCGGATCAGCCGAGCGCCTGGTTGGCGAGGGCGAAGGTAGTAGCGGCCGCGTCGGCGGCGCGTTGAATCGGCGGCTTCATCATGGCGACGCCCCCACCGACATGGGCGAGCCCATTTTCGGCAAGCCAGGGCGAAATGGCCGCGTCGGCAGTGGTGTCGACCCGGAGAAAACGGCCGGGTCTGAGGGCGATGAAATGCCGAACGAGCGCCTTGGCGTCATTGCGGCTGCCGGCCACGACGGGGCCTATGACTTCACCGCGGCCAAAGGGGCGGATGGCGCCGAAGCCGGAGACGTGGCCGTTCCGGCGGGTCACCGCGAATGCGCCGACCTTGGCGAGATAGGCCACCAGCTCTTCACGGTCGGCGCCGAACGCGAGGCGGTCGAGCGCGACGATCGCTTCGATGTCGGCCGCGGCCGCAGGCTCCGTTTCCCCGGGCGCGGGGATTTCTCCGACGATGCCCTGATGCTGCAGCACGCGACCAGTCTCGCGGAAGCCGAGCTTTTCATAGAGCGGCAAGCCCTCGGTCGTCGCCACGAGTCTGAGCGGGCGATCGCCCGCGAGCCCCAACGCGGCATCCATCAGCTTGCGACCGAGGCCGCGGCCGCGCATCGTCTCGTCGACTATGACCATGTTGATGGTCGCGCAATCCGCCTTGTACAGTGTAACAAGCACGGTGCCGACGACCCGGCCGTGTTCGACCGCGACCACGCCTTCGCTCAAGGCGAGCGCCATCTGCCAGTCTTCTCGCCGATGCGGCCAGCCCGCCTGCCGGGAGAGCTCGACGGCGGCTTCCAGATGCTCAGGCTCGAAAGCGGCAATATCGATCTGACTTGTCTGCATGGCATTTCCTTCATTTCCTGCCCGCAAGTCTGAAGGAGTGCCGCCCGGCAGATCGTCTGAAGGCTGTGGTGCGCGCGGTATCTTATAGCTTTGCTCTTGGCGGCCGCCGCATCTTATGCTGGCAACAACGGCGTCGGGGGATGTCGGAGCCGGAAAAGCCTATGCGGGCCGGACGTGTCGCGCAACCTTCTGCCAAAGCCGCCTTTCGATACGATAGAATCTGCTTCGAACGCCGCCAAATCAGGCGAGGCGCGGACGGGGCCGGGCCTATGATCCTTACACATACCCGGTCCCGCTCTCTCAAGGATATGCACATGACGACCTTCCGTCCGAAATACATCACCTTCGACTGCTACGGCACGCTGACGAACTTCCAGATGGCGGAAGCGGCGCGCGACCTCTATGGGGAGCAACTCGACGAGGCGCGCATGGCTGAATTCATCAAGAATTTCGCGGCTTATCGCCTGGACGAGATCCTGGGCGACTGGAAGCCCTATGTGGAGGTGGTACACAACTCGCTTGAACGGACCTGCAAACGCAACGGCATTAAATTCCGCGATGAAGCCGCGAAGGTGGTCTATGCGCGCGTTCCGACCTGGGGTCCTCATGCGGACGTGCCGGCGGGGCTCGCCAAGGTCGCCAAGGAAATACCCCTGGTGATCCTCTCGAATGCGATGAATTCGCAGATCATGTCGAATGTCGAAAAGCTCGGCGCCCCGTTTCATGCGGTCTACACTGCCGAACAGGCGCAGGCCTACAAGCCCCGCTTCAAGGCCTTCGAATACATGTTCGACATGCTGGGCTGCGGCCCGGAGGACATTCTGCACTGCTCGTCCTCCTTCCGCTACGACCTGATGTCGGCGCATGACCTCGGCATCAAGAACAAGGTGTGGGTCAATCGTGGCCACGAGCCGGCCAACCCCTATTACGGCTACGTGGAGATTGCCGACATCTCCGGCCTGCCGGGCGTCGTCGGGCTCTGAGAGAAGGCGCATCGCCATGAAATTCCTGTCCTACTGGCACGACACCGCCCCGGCCTTCGCCGGGGCTGCTCAGAGTGCGGTCGATGGCCATTTCGACGTCGCCGTTATCGGCGGCGGCTTCACCGGCCTCGCTGCTGCTCGGCAGCTCGCCAAGGCTGGCGCCAAAGTCGTCGTGCTGGAGGCGGAGAGGGTCGGCTGGGGCGCCTCCGGCCGCAATGGTGGGCACCTCAACAACGGACTTGCGCATAGCTATCTGGCGGCCAAGGCGGAGCTCGGCAAGGAGCGGGCGATCGCTCTTTACAAGGCGCTCGACGACTCGATCGACACGATTGAGGCGTTAATCGCGGACGAGGGAATCGAGTGCAGTTTCCGCCGCGCCGGCAAGCTGAAGCTCGCCTCCAAGCCCCAGCATTTTGACGCCATCGCCCGCAACTTCGAAGCCGTGCACGCGGAGGTCGATTCCGATACCGCGCTTCTCAGCGCAGACGACCTGAAGCAGGAAGTCGGCGCGCCCTTCTTCGGCGCCATGCTCTCGAAGAAGAGCGCAATGATGCATATGGGCCGCTACGTCGTCGGCCTCGCCGAGGCGGCCCAACGCCACGGCGCCACGATCTTCGAGCAGGCGGCCGTAACAGAACATCGACAGGCGGGCAGCCGTCATCACCTGAAAACACCGCGGGGCAGCGTCAATGCGGATGCAGTGCTTGTCGCCACCGGCGCCTACACGCCTTCGACCTTTGGCTATTTCCGCCGCCGCATCATCGCCGTAGGCAGCTTCATAATCGCCACCCGACCGCTGACAGCGGCGGAGATCGTGGCGACCATGCCGGGTAACCGCACCTGCGTCACGTCGATGAACATCGGCAATTACTTCAGGCTTTCACCCGACAACCGCTTGATCTTCGGCGGCCGCGCCCGCTTCTCGGCGACATCCGACCAACAGTCGGACGCGAAAAGCGGCGCCATCCTCAAGGCAAGCCTCGCCGAGATCTTCCCGCAACTGGCCCATGTCGAGATCGACTATTGCTGGGGCGGCCTCGTCGACATGACCAAGGACCGCTTCCCCCGCGCCGGCTATCACGATGGCGTCTGGTACGCCATGGGCTATTCCGGCCATGGCGCGCAGCTTTCAACACATCTCGGCATGATCATTGCGGACGCGATCCTCGATCGGCCGGACCGAAATCCGCTGGAGGGTCTCGAATGGCCTGCGGTGCCAGGACACTTCGGCAAGCCCTGGTTCCTGCCGCTGGTCGGCATCTATTATAAGATGCTGGACAGAATCCAGTAATGAAGAAGGGTGCGGACCGAGTAGGTGCCGCGTTCTTTTGCTTTCAGATTTAGAGCCGCATCCGAACGGACTGTGGCGGCACAAAAATCCGGAAAGCTTGCAAGTGCCAAAGTCGCCCGAACTCAACGATGCGCGAGCGGGTGCTGGTTGGGCGGAAAATCGCCCTTGCTCCGTTGTGGGGGAGATGTCCGGCAGGGGCAGAGGGGGAGCGGGCATGTTAGCCCCGCGGCGATTCTATCAGGTCGGATTCTGCTCTAGCTAAACCTGCATGTGATGGTTGCATTGCAGAATAGAAAAAACCTGAAGCGCTTCACACGCTTCAGGTAAGGAAAGTAGGGCCGGCCTCGGAATCGAACGCACTACGATTTTGCATCGACCAATCCCAAATCGCTGGGATCTATCCCAGCCCACCAATGTGAAAGCTCTTCATCTCGAGATACTCCTCGATGCCGATTTGGGCGCCCTCTCGGCCAAGGCCGGATTGCTTGACCCCGCCGAAGGGGGCGACTTCGGTGGAGATGGCGCCGGTGTTGAGACCGACCATGCCGAATTCGAGCGCTTCCGCCACGCGCCAGGAGCGCTTGAGGCTTTCCGTGTAGAAATAGGCAGCTAGGCCGAACGGCGTGCCGTTGGCGATCGCGATCGCCTCTTCTTCCGTCTCGAAACGGAAGAGCGGGGCAACGGGGCCGAAAGTCTCTTCGCTGGCGAGCAGCATGTCGGTCGTGGCACCGGTCAGCACGATCGGGGCGGTGTATTGCCTGCCCTCCGGCAGCGATTTGCCTCGCGCCGCGACCTTCGCCCCTTTGGCAAGCGCGTCCTCGACATGGCGGTTGATCTTCTCGATCGCCGCCTCGTTGATCATCGGGCCAATCGCAATGCCGGGCTCTATGCCTGGACCGACCTTCATCGCGTTGACGCGAGCAGCGAGCTTCTCCGCGAAGGCGTCGTAGACGCCGGCCTGCACCAGGATGCGGTTGGCGCAGACGCAGGTCTGCCCGCCATTGCGGAATTTTGATGCGATCGCGCCTTCAACCGCGAGATCGAGATCGGCGTCGTCGAAGACGATGAAGGGGGCATTGCCGCCGAGTTCGAGGGAGAGACGCTTGATGCTGTCTGCGGCACCACGCATCAGAAGCGACCCGACACGCGTCGAGCCGGTGAAGGAGATCTTGCGAACCGTCTCGTTCGCCATGAACTCATTGCCGATTGCCGTCGGCATGCCGGTCTCGATGTTGATGACGCCGGCCGGAATACCGGCGCGCTCGGCAAGCACGCCGAGGGCGAGCGCCGAAAAGGGCGTGAATTCCGAAGGCTTGATGACCACCGTGCAGCCGGCCGCCAACGCAGGTGCCACTTTGCGGGTGATCATCGCGTTCGGGAAGTTCCATGGCGTCACGATGGCGCAGACGCCGACCGCTTCCTTCAGCACGACGATGCGGCGGTCCGGCGTCGGCGAGGGGATGGTGTGGCCGCCGATGCGCCGCGCTTCCTCCGCGAACCATTTGACGAAGGAAGCGCCGTAGCGGATCTCGACGCGCGCTTCGTCGAGCGGCTTGCCCTGTTCCATCGTCAGCAGCAGCGCGAGATCCTCGAGATTTTCGATCATCAGCGCATACCAGCGCTCGAGCAGCGCGGCGCGTTCAGCATGCGTCTTCTTCTTCCAGGGCCCGAAGGCGGCATTCGCCGCCTCGATCGCGGCGCGGGTTTCGTCCGTTCCCATGTCCGGGACGGTGCCGAGGACCGCCTGGCTGGCCGGCTCGATCACCTCGACGACCAAACCAGAACCGGCATCGATCCACTCCCCGCCGATCAGCCCGGATTGCCGGAAAAGTTCGTTGTCCTTCAATTTCATGTGCTGTCCCTCCTGGAATCAGTCGAGTGCGGCGACAACCGCCGCGGTAATGGTTTCGGTTCTGTCTTTTCCCGGCACCGTGCCGATGCCGCGGGCGGTCGTTGTTTCGAGCGCGTCCATGACCCTCCGCCCTGCCTCTCTTTCCCCGAGATGCTCGAGCATCATGGCGCCGGACCAGATGGAGGCGATGGGATTGGCGATGCCGAGATGGGCGATGTCCGGAGCGGATCCATGCACCGGCTCGAACATCGAAGGCGCGTTTCGATCGGGGTTGATGTTGGCGGAGGCGGCAAAGCCGAGGCCGCCTTGAATCGCCGCACCGAGATCGGTCAGGATGTCGCCGAAGAGGTTCGAGGCGACCACGACATCGAGGCTCTCGGGCGCCATAACGATGCGCGCGGCCATGGCGTCGATGTGATAGCTTGTCACCTCCACATCCGCGTATTCGGCGGCGAGCTCTCGCGTGATCTCGTCCCAGAATACCATCGAGTATTTCTGGGCGTTCGACTTGGTGACCGAAGCGAGCTTGCCGCGACGCTGACGTGCCTGTTCGAAGCCGAAGCGCAGGATCCGTTCGACGCCTGTGCGGGTGAAGATCGAGGTCTCGACCGCGACTTCATCGACTGTTCCCTGATGCACGCGGCCGCCGGCACCGGAATATTCGCCCTCGGTATTCTCGCGGATGCAGAGGATGTCGAAATTTTCCGCCTTCAACGGACCTTGGACTCCCGGCAGCAGCCGGTGGGGCCGGATATTGGCATATTGCACGAAGGCCTTGCGGATCGGCAGGAGCAGGCCATGCAGTGAGACGGAATCCGGCACCTCCGCCGGCCAGCCGACGGCGCCGAGCAGGATCGCATCGAAGCGGCGCAGGATTTCTATGCCCTCCGCCGGCATCATCGCGCCCGTTTCCTTGTAAAAGGCGCAGGACCACGGAAAGGGCGTGCCGGTGAGCGAGAAGCCTGAATGTCTGGCAACGGTCGAAAGAACCTGCCAGGTCGCATCCGTTACGTCCTGGCCAATCCCATCGCCGGGGATGAGTGCGATCGAATAGGATTTCATTGAGGCTCCTCAAGGCTGATGAGAACGCTCTTGCTCTTGCGGTTGGCTTGGTATGCCTCGCGTCCGAGATCCTTGCCGACGCCGGAGCGCTTGTAGCCGCCGGTCGGCAGTATGTGATCGCGCGAGCGGCTATAGCGGTTGATCCAGACGGTGCCGGCCTGGAGCCGTCGCGTCAGCCTTAAGGCGCGCGACAGGTCGCGGGTGAAGAGGCCGGCGGCAAGGCCGTAGGTCGGATGGTCGGCAAGCGCCAGCGCCTCCTCCTCGTCCGTGAAGGTCTGCAAGGTGAGGACGGGTCCGAAAATCTCCTCGGTTATTGCTGGTGAGGAGCCGTCGCGCACGGCAATCAGCGTCGGTTGGTAGAAGTAACCTGGCGCATCCATTTGGCGCCCGCCGAACAGACATTCGCCGCCAGCCGCCACGGCCGCCTCGACGATGCCGTCGATGCGGTTCAACTGGCGCTTGGAGATGATGGGCGAGTATTCGGTTGCCTCGTCCCATGTCGGCCCCGCCTTCGCAGCCTTCATGCGGGCGACGATCGCCTCTGCGAGCCGGGCGGCGACGCTTTCCTCGACGATCATGCGGGAGCCGGCGACGCAGGCCTGGCCCGCATTGGAGAGGATGCTCTGGGCGATCGCCGCGGCGGCCTTATCGAGATCGGCATCGGCGAAGACCAGTTGTGGGCTCTTTCCGCCGAGTTCCAGCGTCATCGGCTTCACACCGGTGCGGGCGATGTTGGCCATGATGGTGGAGCCCGCGCCGGTCGAGCCGGTGAAGCTCACCTTGGCGATGTCCGGATGGCCGGTGATCGCAGTGCCGGTTACCGGCCCATCCCCGAGAACGATGTTGATGAGGCCAGCGGGCAGGCCGGCGCGGATCGCGAGCTCGGAGATGTAGATCGTCGAGAACGGCGTCATTTCCGAGGGTTTCAGCACCACCGCATTGCCGGCCGCGAGCGCGGGTCCGAGCTTCCAGGCGGCCATGGAGACGGGAAAGTTCCAGGGCGTTATCGCGCCGACCACGCCATAGGGCTCTGTCATGATCATGCCGAGACTCGCGTCGTCGGTTGGTACGACATCGCTTCCTTCCTTGTCGGCGAATTCCGCGAAGAAGCGGATCTGCTCGGCGCTGACGGCGATATCGCCGGCGACGAGATGGCCAACGGGGCGAGTGGAGGAAAGCGCCTCGAGCTTGGCTAGGGTTCCTGCTTCCTTTTCGATCAGGTCGGCCCAGCGCTGCAGCACGACTGTGCGCTCGCGTGGCCGCGCGCCGCCCCAGTTGCTCGCCTTGAGCGCCTTCTTGGCAGTTTCGACGGCGCGGTCGACGAGCACCTCATCCGCAAGCGGGCACCCTGCATAAAGCTCGCCGTCGGAGGGGCGATGCATGTCGATGACGCCTTCGGCCGGCACCAGCCGACCGCCGATAAAGTGCCCGATGGGCAGGGAGAGACTGTCCGGATCAAAGCTGAGTGTCATCGTGCGTCCTCGGCATGGGTTCAAACCCAAAGCTAGTGGAGGAACGCGAGCAGCATGCATCGACTGGCGATGCCAAGGCGGCGGAAAATTACGTTTTCGGCGGCACGACAGTCAAATCTTCGGCGGTCACTCGGACGTAGCCGTGCGACGCGTCGGCAAGGTGTTGCAGGCGCTCCGAGGGGGGCGCGGCAAGCCGAGAGAAAGCTCCGCCGCGATGGCCGGCAGCGGAGAGACGTCACATGGTCAAGAGGAGACGGTGTGGTCGGTAATGACACGCCCAAAGACCAGCGAGCGTGCCACCTTCAGTAGATGTGCTGAGAATAGCTCTTGCGAGACCTCGAAGACGATCGGGTCGCGCGTCATCTGCGTCACATCACAGTCACGTAGATCTTGCGCACTGTCTCGATGGTCTTCCAGATGCCGACGAAACCCGGCTTCATGACGAAGCTGTTGCCGCTCTTATAGACGACCGGCTCCCCGTTTTCCGGCGTGAGTTCGACGACGCCGGAAAGAATATGGCAGAACTCGAAGGTCTCGCCCTTGATCGAGCGTGTCTCGCCGGGGGTCGCTTCCCAGACGCCGGTATGGATCATCTCCCCGCGGGCGACGTCCTGGGCCCAGGTCTTGAAAGAAGGATTGCCGGAGATCAGACGTTCAGGGACGGGGCTAGACTCGCGCGGCGCGAAAGAGGGGTTGTTCTCGATGGTTTTCAAGAGCGACATGGTTTTCCTTTCCTCGGTTTAGAACTTAATGCATGTCGCCCGAAGCTGTGCAGGAGTTCGGGACGACGACGTGCATGAAAACAAAGACGTAAAGCGCTTCGCATGGCCGCGATTCGGTGCGACGCGCCCTAGTAGCCGCGGCGGCGGTCGACCAGTCCGACCGGCTGGAGACCTGACCGGTGCCGTTTGATGTTCTCGATCACGGCTTTGGCGGCGGTTTCCGGCTGGGTGACGCTCGCGATGTGCGGCGTCAGCAGGATCTTCGGGTGAGTCCAGAAGGGATGACCAGGAGGGAGCGGTTCCGGGTCGGTTACATCGATCATGGCGCCGGAGAGATGCCCGTTGTCGAGCGCCTCCAGAAGTGCCTCATGATCGAGTTGAGGGCCGCGACCGACTTGGACGAGCGCCGCACCGGCCGGGAGCCTGGCGAAGAGTTGGGCATTTAGGAGGCCGCGTGTCTCGTCGGTCAGCGGCAGGAGGCAGATGAGAATGTCGGTCGAGCCCAGCAAGGCATCGAGACCGTTCCGGCCGCTCAGGCATCTCACACCCTCGATTTCGTGCGGACTGCGGCTCCAGCCGGAGAGCGGAAAACCGAAAGGCTTCAGCCGATCGAGTGCTGCAGTTCCGAGCATGCCGAGGCCAAGCACGCCGACGCGGCGTTCGGCCGCCTGCACCGGTGCAATGGCCTGCGAACTCTCGCCCCGCTGCTGCTCGAGATAGGCCGGCAGGTTGCGGTGAAGCGCGAGCACGGCAAGCGTCACATATTCCTGCATCATCCGGACGATGCCGTCCTCGACCATGCGCACCACCTGCACACGCGGCGGCACGGCATCGATGCGAAACTGGTCGACGCCGGCACCGATCGAGAAGAGGATTTCGAGGTTTCGATAGCGCGCGAGATCGTCCTGCACCGTCCAGGTGATCAGGTAGCGCACAGCATCGGGATTAACCGTCGCCGGATCCATGGCAAAAGGAATGTCGGGCAGTTCACGCGCGAATACTTCGGCGAAAATCGCACCACGTTTCGCATCGGAGTTAAAGAGGAAGGTCATCGCGCGTCTCTCCCTGAGGTCTCAGGCGCTGCAGCGGGCGCCGAGCGCTTCGACCATCGTCTGACAGGCCAAGAGTTCGTCGACCAGGATGTACTCATCCGGCTTGTGAGCGCGGCCGATCTCGCCGGGACCACAGATGATCGCGTCGATGCCGGCGCGTTGAAAAAGGCCCGCCTCCGTGCCGTAGCTGACCGCGGGGAGAGGCGCGAGGCCGGTCAATTCCTCGAGCAGTGCCGCCAGCAGGGCGTGAGGTTCAAGCGAAAGCGCGGGATAGGCACTGAGTTCCTGCCACTCCACCTCGAAGCCCTGTGCCGCCAGGGCCTCGGCGGTCTTTCGCACCGGCGCGAGCAGTTCCGCCGGGTCGATACCGGAAATCGCTCGCGCCTCGAACTCGACCTCGCAGCTATCCGGAATGATGTTGACCGCCTGGCCGCCCTTTACCGTTCCAATCTGCAGGGAAGAGTAGGGCGGTTCGAAGACATGCGCGAAGGGGCCCTGGGTCAGCCGGTCGGCTTCTGCGACCGCTTGGGTCAGGACGCCCGCTACGCCATGAATCGCATTCAGCCCCAGATCCGGGCGTGAAGAATGCCCGGAACGCCCCCTGACCATCAGCCGGGCCGCCGCCTTGCCCTTGTGGGCACGGATGGCGCGCATACCGCTCGGCTCGCCGATGATCGCGCCTAGCGGTTCGCGGCAAAGTTCCGGCAGGCGTGGGATCATGTGTGGCACGCCGCGGCAGCCGGCCTCCTCATCATAAGAGAAGGCGAGGTGCAGCGGCCGGCGAAGCGGCATTGCCGCAAGGCTCGGAACGGCGGCGAGAACGGCAGCAAGGAACCCCTTCATGTCAGTGGTACCGCGGCCATAGAGTCTGTCTGCCTCGGCGCGAAGGCGGAAGGGATCGCTCGTCCAGCCGCTTTCTGCGGCTGGGACCACGTCCATATGGCCTGAGAGAATATAGCCAGACACGTCCATTGGACCGATCGTGGCGAAAAGATTGGACCGATCACCCTCTGGGCCGGGAAGCACCGCCACGGCAATGCCGTGGCTTTCCAGATAGCCGCGGATCCAAGCCACTATGTCTTCATTAGGTAGGCCCACAACGGAGCGAAAGCCAACGAGCTTCTCCAGGATTTCCGCTGCCTGCATTGGTGCCCTCGCAACATGCCCGGCTTGTCGAGATCGATGCCGTGGATCATGCGTTCACAACGAAAGGGTTTGGTATCCACGCGTCACCGTGCATGAGATGATAGGCAAGCGACCGCCGGCTCGCTTCTCGCTAAGTACCTTAGAAGCCTGCGCATGATTTACATGCCGAAAGCGCGTCGAATTCGGACGATTGTTGTGCGCGCAATGCACTCTCAAGCGAATCGTGTCGAGCGTGAGGTCCTATTGTGAGCAAGAAAAGCTCTCGCCGCGGCTTGCGCGGAACTGTATGGGCGAACACGAGGCGAAAGCAAAAACAATGGCGGGGAGGCAAGGAGTGGACGCACCGGCAGCCGAATCTAAATTGATCGACAGCTTCAAAATGCATGTGGCGGGAATCGAGGGCGCCAATCTCGAGCAGTTGCATGCCTTGTCCGTTTCCGTCGGGTGGCCTCTCCGTTCCGAGGACTTGCAGTTTCTACGGGAGTGCGGCCACGGCTACGTTGCACGCGATGAAATTGGCAGGCTAACAGGTTCGGCCATGTGGTTCCCGCACGGTGACGATTTCGCCACCATAGGCATGGTGATCACTTCCCCTAGGCTGCAGACAAACGGCACCGCACGGTGGCTCATGGACCACGTGCTCTCGGATTGCCGGGGACGCAATCTCAGGCTCAATGCGACGAGGGCTGCCCATCGTCTTTATCATTCGCTCGGTTTCCAGCCCGTGCGAACCATATACCAATGCCAGGGCATTGTCCGCCGGCTGACCGATTTGACTCCGCCAACGGAACAGTCCGTGGTCCGGCGACTGGAAGGGGAGGACCTTGCCGCTGTCGTCGAGCTGGATACAGGGGCATTCGGCGTTTCGAGGGCGGTGCTGATGGGCAAGCTCTTCGCACAATCCATAGGTTACGGCTTGTTTCGCGGCGGTCAGCTGTACGCTTTGGCGCTTTGCCGTCCTTTTGGCAGGGGCTATGTCATTGGCCCGGTCGTGGCAGAATCTGATGCGGACGCCATCGCAGTTATCCGGCAGCATGTCGCCGCCCACGAAAACAAATTTCTGAGGCTCGACACACCGGTCGAGACCGGCACTTTCGCCACATTTCTCTCCCAATCGGGCCTGACCGTCTTCGACACTGTGCTCTCAATGTCCCGTCGGGGCAAAGGCCGCGCGGACGTGGTACCAGGGCCAAGCCTCTACGGTCTGGCAAGCCACGCCCTTGGTTAAGCCTCTACGGCTTCTGCAACGGCAAGATAATACCCGCGCGAGCCTCACAGCAACTTGGTCCTCGATCGGATATCCCCGTTATTTCAGTCGAGGGCCGGCGCGGGCTCGAGCACCCGGGTATGTCTAACACCACGTGACTGCCTTGGGCAAAATGCCGTTTCCTCGATTGGGAACGCAGACGCGCGAAGGTCCGATTTTGGGGCCAGTACCGGACATCTCAAGCGCTTTCGGCGATTGACGGCTTAGGTCGATCTTTCCGGTTCCGATCCGTCACGGAAGGGTGGGTTGCTGAAGTTCGTTGGGATGGTGCTGAGCGACCGCTGTGCGACAAAGCAGTGAACGGCAGCCGTCATAACAGGCCTCAGATCATTTTTCTCCTTCGGCTCCTCGCCCGTCAGGTTGGAAGACGACATGGCCAGAACCTGACCGAGTGGAAAGCGGACCCGCAACCGGTCGAGACAGCCGGCCATCGGGATGCGGGCGCAGACCGGTCATGTGCTGGAACGAGGCTTGCTCTGCTCACCCAGCCACTCGACCGGGGCTTTTTGAACCATCCTCAATCACTCCCCCATACGCCCATCAGCATCTTGAGAAATCGCTCTGCCGCCGGCGACAAGGTGCCGCCGCGACGGCGAACCACGCCGATTGTGCGTGATACCTCCGGATCGCCAATCGGGCGTGTGATCAAGAACGGATGGTCATCCTGCGGAGTCGCCATGCGCGGCAGGACCGAAATTCCGAGGCCGGCCTCCACCAGACCGAGGGAGGTGGACAGATGGGTCACCTCGTAGAACCAGCGAAGCTTGATATTCGATTTTGCCAGGGCCGCATCCAGCAAGGTTCGGTTGCCGCTCGATCGATGAACGGTAATCAGATGGTAGGGCTCAAGCTCTGCCCAGCCGACCGCGGGCTTGGCGGCGAGGGGGTGATCGCTGCGCGCTGCCAGCACGAAGGGGTCTTCCGCGAGCCGCTCGAAGGTCAGGTCCGGATCCGATGTGCCCATGATATTTATGCCGAACTCTACCTCGCCGCGTGCCACTGCTTGAAGACCGTCGGTCGCTGGCAAGTCGAGGATACGAAAGCGGATGTTCGGATACTCCTCATTGAACTGGCGGATGACGGTCGGCAGAAAATAGAATGCGGCGGTGGGGAGGCACGCGATCGTCACCAATCCGCCTCGATTGGATCCAACGTCACGGACGGCGAACAGCGAACCATCGAACTCCTCCAGCATCCGTCGGACGAGCGGCACGAGCTCTGTGCCGAGAGCCGTCGCCGATACATGCCTGGTTGTCCGTTCCAAGAGGGGCGCTCCGATAACCTGCTCCAGTTTTTGAATGCGGCGGCTCAACGCGGGCTGTGACAGATGCAGGGCATCGGCCGCGCGATGAAAGCTCTCCAACTCTACGACGCTCAGGAAGGCTCGAAGGTCAAGGATCTCGCAATTAATGCTCATTTTGCATCAATCCCCTGATTCTTAGCATTTCACAAATAAATGCCTCTTCCGATAATTAGATCAAAGAGCGCTGATTGATACGGCGATGACATAATTGCGATGGAAGCACAAGCGATGAATGACCTGTTGGCGATCCCTTGCGTTCTGATGAGAGGCGGCACCTCAAAGGGTCCGTTCTTCTTGGCAAGCGATCTTCCCGCGGCTGCTGACCCGCGTGACAAGATCCTGCTGTCCGTCATGGGGTCAGGTCATCCGTTGCAGATCGACGGCATCGGTGGCGGCAACCCGGTCACCAGCAAGGTGGCCATCGTCGGACCTGCCAGCATTCCTGGCGCCGACGTGGATTATCTCTTTGCCCAGGTGCGGGTCGACCAACAGATTGTCGACACCTCCCCGAACTGCGGCAACATGCTGGCTGCGGTCGGCCCGTTTGCCATCGAAGCTGGACTTGTCCCGGTTCGTGGAGAAACGACGCTCGTCCGGATCCATAACGTCAACACCAGCAAGCTGATCGAGGCCGAAGTTCCCACTCCAAACGGCAGCGTCTCCTATCTCGGGGAAGCTGCAATCGATGGCGTGCCCGGCCGTGCAGCGCCGATCGCACTGACCTTCATGGACGCAGCGGGGGCTCGTACCGGACAGCTCTTTCCCACTGGCAAGCCAGTCGACTTGATCGATGGTGTGGCTGTCACCTGCATCGATTGTGCAATGCCGATGATGTTGATCGAGGCAGACTCTATCGGCGCAAGCGGCTTCGAGTCAGCGACTGAACTCAATGCTGATAAGGAATTGCTAGGACGGCTGGAAAAGCTGCGGATCGCTGCCGGCGAACGGATGGGCCTTGGAGACGTCCGCAATCAGGTAACGCCGAAGCCGGTGCTCATTTCCCGGCCAAGGTCGGGAGGCGACATCAGCGTACGGTATTTCATGCCGCGTCAATGTCATCCGTCGCTCGCAACCACGGGCGCCGTAGGGATCGCCACAGCCTGTATCAGCCGGGATACAGTCGCTTCGCTTCTGATCGGCGTGCGTGCCCCTCCAGTCGTGCTTTCCATAGAGCACCCAAGCGGCCACCTGGACGTCAAACTGTATGAAAGGGACGGCAAAGTCGTCGCTGGAATTCTTCGCACCGCCCGCCGGCTGTTCGAAGGACATGTATTCGCAAAACCTGTCACGCAACTGGGTTGCGCGGCATAATGACCGTGGCCGCCGGGAGGGCGCCACCAACAGGAGGAGAATATCATGCGCAAGCTCATGCTCGCCCTCGCGGCAACCGTCGCGTTTGCCGGTTCCGCGTTCGCGGATCCGGTCCGCATCAGCGTCGGCTCTTACAACCTCAACAATCTTCCCTTTCCGGTCGCCCAAGGGCTCGGCCTTTATGAAAAGGAAGGCCTGGAGGTGACCGTCGAAAACTTCGCATCGGGCGGGTCGAAGACGCTGCAGGCGCTTGTTGCCGGCTCGACGGATATCGCCGTTGGCTTTTACGACCATACGATCCAGATGCAGTCGCAGAAGAAGTCTGTCGTGGCCTTCGTGCAGCTCGCCCGCAATTCCGGGCTCGTGCTGGCTGGCGGCAAGGACAGCACGTTCGACCCGGCAAAACCAGAAACGATCAAAGGTGCAAAAGTCGGGATCACTTCGCCGGGTTCGTCTTCCGACTTTTTCGTCCGCTATTACCTGCAGCGCAACGGCTTGTCCGCGGACGACGTCTCGCTAATCGGCGTTGGCTCCGGGTCTGCCGCCGTCGCGGCCCTTGAACAGGGCAAGGTCGACCTCCTCGTCAACTACGACCCGGCAGCGACCTTCATCGAGGCCAAGGGCGTCGGCAAGATCCTGATCGACGGGCGCAGCGACGACGGTGCCAAGGCGATCTATGGCGGGATTTACCCAACCTCCGTCCTCTATGCCACACAGAGCTATATCGAGGAAAATCCGGAGACCATCCAGAAGGTCACGAATGCGACGGTCAAAGCGCTCGAGTGGATGAATAGCCACTCCGCTGAAGAGATCGTCGACAAGCTCCCGAAGGAGTTTATCTCCGGCGATCGTGACACCTACGTCAAGGCGGTAGAGAACGCGAAGGCGATCTTCTCGAAGGACGGCCGTATCAACGAGGAAGATATCAAGACTCCGCTCGCCGTCCTGAAGAGCTTCAACGAAAAAGTCGCGGCGGCTGAAATCGACCTTACGAAAACCTACACGAACGAGTTCGTCGGCAAAGTCCCGAACGTCGCCGCCAACTGACAGGAGGAGGTCATGGCATTGGCCGTAGTGAAAACCGCATCCCCGACGGACAGTCCGCATCAAGCAAAGTCGATGGTTTCCCTCGACTCGGTCACCATGGCCTTCGGCGCCTACGTGGCCGTGCAGGATGTGAACCTGAAAGTCGCCGATGGCGAGTTCCTCGCCATCGTTGGCCCCACCGGCTGCGGCAAGAGCACAATACTCAATGCGATTGCCGGCCTGCTGAAACCAGCGAGTGGCACTGTATCAATCGATGGGCAGCCGGTGCGCGGGATCCAGAACGACATCGGTTATCTCTTCCAGCAGGATGCATTGCTTCCGTGGAAGACCGCGATCGAAAACGTGGAACTCGGTCCCATGTTCAAGGGTGTCGGCGCTGCCGAACGCCGCGGGCAGTCGATGCGATGGCTGGCGAAAGTCGGCCTCAAGGGCTTCGAACATCGCTATCCCCATCAGCTTTCCGGCGGTCAGCGCAAGCGCGTCCAGATGGCCCAGGCGCTGATCACCGGCCCCAAGGTCATCCTGATGGACGAGCCCTTCTCCGCGCTCGATATCCATACCCGCCACCTGATGCAGAACGAGCTGTTGCGGCTTTGGCAGGAGGAACGGCGCGCCGTGGTGATGATCACACACGACCTCGAGGAGGCAATTGCTCTCGGTGATCGAGTCGTGGTGCTTGCCGCCGGACCACGCTCGCGTGTGATCGACAGCTTCCCCGTCGATCTTGAACGCCCGCGCGACGTCGCTGAAATCAAGCTCGATCCACGCTTCATGGATCTTTATCGCAACATCTGGTCATCGCTGCGCGGCGAAGTGGAGAAAAGCTATGAACGCCATGACTGAACGTATGATCCAGCTGGGACTGCTGGTCGTCATTGTCGGCGGCTGGCAGCTCGGCGTGGAAGCCGGAGTGATCGATGTCTTCTTCTTCCCTGCCCCCTTCGGCATCATGAAGCAGATCGTGGCCTGGATCATCGACCCAGGCTTCTACAGGCACGTGTCGATCACGCTCACCGAGACGGTGCTCGGATACGTGATTGGTACCGCCCTCGGCGTGGCGGCCGGCGTCTGGCTAGGGCTTAGCCGTGGCGCCTATCGCATCCTCGACCCGTTCATAAAGGCACTGAACGCCATCCCCCGCGTGGTGCTCGCTCCGATCTTCGTGCTCTGGCTCGGCCTCGGGCTCTGGTCGAAGGTGGCGCTATCGGTGACGCTGGTGTTCTTCATCACCTTCTTCAACGCCATGCAGGGCGTGCGGGAAGTCAACCCGGTAGTGCTGGCGAACGCGCGAATTCTCGGGGCCAAGCGCTCGAGCCTGCTGACCCACGTCTACTTCCCCGCAGCGGCAAGCTGGATTCTGTCTTCCTTGCGCACTTCGGTCGGCTTTGCCGTCGTCGGGGCGATTATCGGCGAGTATCTCGGCTCCTCCGCCGGGCTTGGCTATCTGATCGCTCAGGCGGAAGGCAACTTCGACGCGGTCGGCGTCTTCGCCGGCATCATCATCCTCGCTGTATTCGTACTGATAATCGACCGCATCCTCGACATCGCCGAGGCCCGGCTGATCAAGTGGAGCCCGCACTCGACCGAGAGCCGGGCTACCTGACGGGCGCCGACGGCCGGGCGGCAATGATGCCGGCCGGCCGACCGAGGCGACGACGGAACTGAGGCTAGCTGGACGCTGTTGCCGCGAGCGTCTGAGCCTAACCTTGTCCTTCCATCGACTCGGCCGTACCTTGAGTGCCCACAGGTCAAACGACCGAACCGCGCCTCGGTCATTGGGGAGAACGGCTATGCAACTCAACGGAATGCTCTACGGATCGAGGCTGCTCGGCCACGTCGACTTCCCCGTGTCCGAGGTGCTCGGGCCTGACGCCGGCGAAGACGCGATCCAGGACCTGATCGCCCGCCACGGCCTGATCTTCGTCAAGCCGGTCTTCCGCGGCGGTGTCGGCAAGAAGGGCAAGGCGGGACTAATCGGCAAGGCTCGGGACCTCAAGACCGCGCTCGCCGAAAAGGAGCGGCTTTACTTCGCCAAGCACCGCCATGGCAACGCCTTCGCCAAGGCGAACGGCGTGACCTTCGAGGCCGGCATTCCCGCCGAGCACGAGGTCTATTTCGCCATCACCGACGACACGCATTTCCGCGCGCCGACCATGACGCTGACCCACCGCGGCGGCGTGGACATCGAGGATCTCGATAAGTCCGACATCGCCACCGTGCCCTTCGAGGCGCTCACGGGGCTCAAGGCCTTTGTGGTGGCGAACGCGCTGACGGACATTGGCGCGCCGCGGGAGATCATCTCGCCGCTGGTGCAGCACCTGCCGAAGCTCTGGGAGCTGATGCACCACTACGGCATGACGACGCTGGAGTTGAATCCGATCCGGATGCGTCCCGGGCGCGACGGGCGGTTGACGCCGGTGGCCTGCGACTTCAAGTGCGGCTTCGACCGCGACGATCCGCGCGTGGGTCGGCTCGGGCTGCCGGACCAGCTTTTCGCGGCAGACATCTCTGCCTTCGAGCAGGAGGTGAACCAACTCCGCACCCACCAGGGCCAGTCGGACGTCTTCGTGATCAACGAGAGCGGCACCATCCTTGCCCCGACCTTCGGCGGCGGCGCCAACAGCCTCGTCACCGAGGTGCTGGGCGAGGCGGCGATCATCTCGTCGGACTTCGGCGGCAACCCGCCCTACGAGAAGATGAAGGCGGTGGCCTCGATCTGCTACCGGCACTTCCTCGCCCAGGCCAACGTACTCTTCATCATCGGCGGCAAGTCGAACAACACCGACATCCTCGAGACCTTCCGCGGCATGGGCGACGCGCTGCGCGAATATTTCGCCGCGCACGGGCCGACGCCGCTCTACGTCGTCGTAGGACGCGGCGGTCCGAACCTGGTGCGCGGTATGGGCAACCTCGCCGAGACGCTGGAGTCCCTCGGCCTACCCTACCGCTTCTTCGGCTTCGACAGCGCGATCTCCGAGGTCGTGAACTACGCCAAGCGCATCGACACGTGGATGCGCGCTGGCGGCCGCGACGAGATCGCCGCGACGCTGGGGCTCAAGGCCGCGGCGGCCTGAGGGGGACGGACATGTATCACAAAGGCATCGAAGGCTTTCCCTATTTCCTCGGCCTCCGGTCACTGGCCGATATCGCGACCCGCGACGACCGGGTCTGCGTACTCAACATCCTCGGCGGCGAGTCGCGTCAGGTCACGCCGACGAGCCACGCCTTCTCCGGCGGCAACGTGGTCTTCGGCACCTCGCCCGGCCGCGGCGGGCAGGTGCTGAAGACGCCCGTGGGCGACATCCCGGTCTTCAACAACGTGCGCGAGGGGCTCGACGCCGGCCACGCCTTCGACACCGGCGTCGTCTACCTGCCGCCGTCGGGCGTGCGCGACGGCGTGGCCGAGCTCGTGCGGGTGAACCCGGGCTTGCGCAAGATCGTCATCATCACCGAGAAGATCTCCGTGCACGACGCCCGCGAGATTCGGGCGATGGCTCAGGCGAACGGCATCGACATCATCGGCGGCAACTGCCTCGGCGTCGCCGATTCGTGGAACCGCGTGCGCATCGGCGGCGCGCTCGGCGGCGACAAGCCAGAGGAGTCGCTGCTCAAAGGCTCGGTCGCGATCTTCTCGAACTCCGGCGGCTTCACCACGACGATCGCCCAGTATCTCGGCACTGCGGGCTGGGGCACGACGACGCTCGTCTCCTCCGGCAAAGACGTCTACATCCACTACGCCGCGCCCGACTTCGCCCACGCCTTCGGCAACGACGACCGTTCCAAGGCGGCGGTGCTCTATGCCGAACCCGGCGGCTACTACGAGCAGGGCATCGACTGGACGAAGCCCGTCGTCGCCTGCGTCGTCGGCCGCTGGAAGTCGAAGCTGACCCGTGCCGTCGGGCATGCCGGCGCGATGGCCGGCACGGGCGACAGCGCCGAGGACAAGGAGCGCTGGTTCATGGAGGCCTTCGGCGTGCCTGGCCTCTTCACGCCCGAGAACCCGGTCGTGTCCGCGAAGGGCGCCGTCGTCACCAACATCGCCGACATCCCCGCCGCCCTCACCGCGGTGATGGCGCTCAACGGCGCCGCGCCCGACTTCGCACCGCGTGGGGACCTCGCGCTAAAGCCCTGGGTCGCCAACGACCAGGGCCTGCGGCTGCCGCCCGAACTCGCCATGCCGGCCGTCACCGCGCCCGAGCCCTACGCCGGCCAGATCGCCGCGCTCGGCGCCCAGGTCGGGGCGGTGGTCGCGCGGCAGAACATGAAGGACAAGTCCGGCGCGTCGGTCATGGACCCGAAAACCCAGGTGACGAGCGTGCACGGCCATTCAGTGCTCGATCTCGCGCTTGAGCCGCTGGAGGCGACCTTCGCCCTGCCGCTCGTGCACGAGATCGCCACCGAGAACGACCGGGCGATACTCGACGTCGCGGTCGCAGCCGAGGTCAACCTAGTCGGCGACCCGATCCTTGTCGCCGCCGACGCAGCGCGGGAGGCCGGCAATGCTCCGAATGCGGTGATGGCAACCGCGGCCGCCATCGTCGGGCCAAAGCGCGTGGAGCGGGCGCTCGGCTGTACCCGGGCACTGATCGGGCTCTTCGCCCATTCGGGCCTTAGGGACGGGCGCGACGAGGAATTCGACGCCTCGGGGATTGTCTGCGACGACGCCACCCGGGCGCTTTTCCTGGCCACCGAGGCCGAGGCAGCCGACCCGCGTCCAGAGGCCATGCTGGCGGCGATCGCGGCCCGCGGAGGCAGGTCGGCGTTCCTGAAGTTCCTTGGGGGCCTCGGCGGCCGGTTGTCGCGGGACGCAATTCTCGCGGCCATCGCCACGACGATCGCCTGGGGGCCGCTGATGCGCAAGCGCATCTCGCGCCTTACCGCCGAGACACTGCCCTGGTACCTGCGGCTCTATGGCGTCATGGTCGGCGCGACGATCCCCGGCGAGCACCACCGGCCGGGCTCGCTATGGGGCATCCCCCGCGACGAGCGCTTTGGGCAATGGACGATGGCCGACCTCTGCTTCCTCGCCATGACTGGAAAGAAGCCCACGCCCGAGGAGGCGCTGCCGCTACAGATGCTCGTCGGGCTCCTGATTTCGAACGGCCCTGGGTCGATCTCGGCGCAGGGTGCCAAGGGCGCGGTCTCGGCGGACGGGCCACAGACGCCCGCGCGCATGCAGATCAATAAGGCGATGGTCGGCTTCCTGACCCATACCGGCTACAGCCACGGAGGCAACGGCTACGAAGGCATCGCCTTCCTGCTCGAGCAGTTCAAGGAGACGGGGCTCACGGACCCGGCCGATCCCGCCCACGGCCTCGACCTCAAGGCGATGGCGACCGCCTTCGCGAAGCGCTACCGGCACGAGAAGAAGGCGGCCAAGGAGCTCGGCGCCGAGCTGCGCGCGCTGCCCGGCGTGCACCACCCGGTGTTCAAGGGCAAGCCGATCAACTACGACCCGCGGGAGCGCTTCATCGCCGAGTACATGGCGCGGCACGGACGCTACAACGTGTTCCACGCCTTTTACCGCGAGCTGGTGCAGGCGCTCTATGAGCACGAGGCGTCGCCTTACGTCTTCTGCGTCAACGTCGACGCGGTGATCGCGGCGCTGCTTCTCGCCTTGCTCTGGTCCGACTACCAAACCGGGCGGCTCAGCGAGCGCGACCTCGAGACCGCGGCCTTCACCGTCTTTCTCTACGGCCGGATGATCGGCGCCGCCGCCGAGATCGACGACCACCTGAACCGGGGGCGCAACATGGACACCCGCACGCCCGCGTCAGCGTGCGGCTTCGTGGTTTGATGGCGACCCGTCCGTCATCAGCCCCGCCGTCCACACCGGATGCAGGCACCCACCAGCCCAGTCGGTGCACCTTCGGTGAGCCGAGCCTCACAAAATGCAACAGGTCGATCGGTGGGCGCGGAGTGCCGACGTTCGTCTAGCTGATCCTGGTGCTGATCATGTTCTCGTCGAACAATTGGCCGTGCGGCACTGATTGGCGCCGCCGATGCGCTGCGCCAGCCGGCACCGCGTCGGGTTCGTCGATTAACCGCTTTTCGCCGCAAGGCCGACCCTCGACTTGCCTCACTTAAGGTCCGGAGCGGGTCGGACCTGGACCCAAATGTCTCCGACGTATGGAAAGCTGCAGTTCGTGCACCGGGCTCGGCGCGCCGAAGGATTGCAGGCGGGATGGGGACAGCGCCTCCCGAGACTGGTCCCGTTCAGGTTTGCCCTTTCCCATCCTCCCTCGGCCTTCATCAAAATTGGGACAATCGAGACATAGAGGACGTGAATTCGCTTGATTATCCGGCGAAATCGGCCTTCCTTGTCCCGAATTCGGGGTAAATGGGGGGTGGTCCATGCTGCGTGACTTCAGCGACACGGCGGCGTTCGTGAAAGTCGTGCAGGAGGGCAGCTTCACCGGTGCCGCGCGGGCGCTGCGAACGCCGAAGACGCGGATCAGCCGCAAGGTTCAGGAACTGGAGGCGCGGTTAGGGGCCCAGCTTCTCCACAGGACAACGCGCAGCCTGAAGCTCACCGAAGCTGGCACGATCTATTTCCAACGGTGCGAGGGCTTGCTCAAAGATATCGAAGATGCCGAAAGCGCCGTGGCCGAGCTGCAGCAACATCCCAAGGGCTGGCTCAGGATCACATCGCCACACTGGTTGTCGACGCGCATTCTAGCGCCGGTGCTCAGCGAATTCAGAAGGTTCTACCCGGATGTCTATCCGCAGTTGCTTTTGGCCCATGAGGTGCTGGATGTCGTTGCCAAGGATATTGATATCGCGCTGCGTCTGTGGGAGGGCTCCTTGCCCGATTCCTCGCTCATTGCCCGCCGGCTTGGCGATCTGCCAATGGGCATATATGCGGCTCCCGCTTATCTTGAAAGGCACGGAAGCCCTTCGACCCCGGCAGAGCTCGTAAATCATGGTTGCCTGTTGACACAGTTCTATTTCGACAAGCCGGTCCACGCCTGGCCTCTGACGCGCGAGGGGCGGCGCAACGAGTTCCCGGTACGCCCCGTTGCGGTGGCCAGCGATCCTGAAGAATTGCATGGCTTTCTACTGGCCGGCGAGGGTCTGCAAATGACCAGTCATCTCCGTGTCAGGGCGGACGTCGCGGCAGGACGTCTCGTCCACGTGCTGCCCGAATGGTCCGGGCCGGCCCCCACGCTTTACGCGATGAGAGCCGGCGGACGTATCCAGCCGCCAAAGGTCAGGGCGTTCCTCGACTTTCTGGTGCCGAGGTTGAACCTCACTGAGATCCGCGACGAGAATGCGGCTGCTTCGCACTGATCGGCTCTGCGGCAGGGGCATGGTGAGGAGGCTTCTTGTTCCGGGTGGTCGCAATCAGTTGGTCGCACAGGGCCTATTGAAGGGATAGATGGCGATCGCTGCCGCCCAGACATGAACCCGGCGCAACGGGCTCCGCTCCGTTGCGCCGCGATGGATCGTTTTCAAGAGGCATAGTTGACGGGAACCCATTCGTAATTGGTCGCATCGCGGCGAACATGGCCGATGCCCGGAAAGGCAATGTGAGCGCCGGCCACCAGGTATTTGCCGTCGGTCGCATGCGCGAAGGCCGCCTCCCTAGCACGAATGGCCTCGGCCTGATCCGTATCGAACTGGATCGCCACGTCCGGCTCGTCGAACTGAAGCACGTTTCCATGGGTAATGTCGCCCCAGAAAACGATCTTTGCGCCTGCGCTTTCCACGACGATCGAGCTGTGCCCCGGCGTGTGCCCGGCCCGCAGGATCGAGCCGATGCCCGGCAAGATTCCGGCATTATCGGCGAAAGTCCGAACCCTGCCGGCTTCCGCATAGGGGCCTAGACTCTCATGAGCCTCGACGAAATAGCTCAGCGGCACATTCGCCGGTCGGCTCCCCACAGGCGTTTCCATCCAGAAATCATGTTCACGCTTGTTGACGTGAACGGTCGCGTTGGCGAACACCGGCTTGCCTTTGATCGTCAGCCCGCCGGAATGGTCGGTATGGATATGCGTCAGGATGACATCGTCAATCTGGTCCGCTTTGTAGCCGGCCGCCTCGAGATTGGCGACGAGCTCGCCGAGCGCACCATCGAGATAGGCGCCCGTGCCGGCGTCGATCAGCACCAGCCTATCCCCCGTGTTGACGAGGAAGGCGTTGACCGACGTATCTGTGGGCGTGCCCATGAACGCCGCGGCCAGCGCTCTGCGCGCATCTTCGGCATCGGTGTTTGTGTAAAGCTCCGGAAGAGGCAACGGAATAGTACCGTCCGAAAGCGCCGTCAGTTCGAAGTTCCCAAGCTTCATTCTGTAAAAGCCGGGAGCCTGGAAAGGTTGAAAGGGCGCCTTCGCGAGGGCCGGGGTGAACCCGCCCGAAACGGTTCCCGCCGCGACGAGCGCCGCTGCGCTCTTGATGAGGCCTCTACGGGTGAGCATGGCAGTTCTCCGATGTTTGACGTTTCGTCCACCGTTTCCATGTTGATGGTCAACTGGTGTGAGCAGAAACCTAATCCGGATCGGATGATCGCAGTAGGCGATGAAAATGAGCCGCATTGTCTCGAAATTAGATACAATGCGCACGAGTCTATGGCGTGAGGGGAGACGGGTTTGCAGGTCCCCCGGTTGCGATTAGCACACCACTGCAGCGACAGTTGTTCCAAGGACGAAGCTTGCCAAGAAAGGTGAACGTCCGCTTCGCGAGCCATGCACGACATACCGGCCGTATCCACGAGCGGCAGCAATGGGTCGAACTTTCGCCTCCGCCGGCCTTGAGTGCTACAGCTCCACTTGCTCGGAAATGGCAAGGGCGTCGTCCACCTCTGGTCGTCCACCAGCCCTCCGGGGTCTATCGGACGCGGACGTCACAAAGCTCGGCCGCCAGTTGTGCGCCTGATTTCCGAGGTTTCCCGTACCAAAAGACCAACAGGTGTGATACGCGAGGCCTGAGCGATAGGAGACCGTTTTGAAAACTCATAAGCCCCGCGTAGCCGTCGACATGGACGAGGTTATCGCTGACGCCAATGCACACCATACCACATGGTATGTGGAGAAGTACGGCTACCAGTGGTCGCCGGACGAGATCGCAAGCAACTCGCTGAAGAAGCTTGTTGCACCTGAACACGACGAAGCACTGGAAGCGTTGCTTCACCGGGGTGACGTCTTCGGGGTCTTCGACGTGATGCCAGGAAGCCAAGCAGCGTTGTCGAAGCTGACGGAAAAGTTCGAGATTTTCATCACGACGGCAGCTATGGAGTACCCGGCTTCTTGTGCGTCGAAGTTCGCATGGCTGCAGAAGCATTTCCCGTTCATCCCGGCGCTCAACATTGTGTTCTGCGGGGATAAGAGCATCCTCGCTGCCGACTTCCTAATCGACGACAACGTTCGCCACTTCACTCGCTTCCAGGGCAAGGGCATCCTGTTTTCAGCACCACACAATCTGACGGTTGACTATCCCCGGCGGGTAGCCAATTGGGAAGAAGCGGTCGCTCTGCTTGTAGATTGATCGAAAGCTTTCAGGTGGGAAGGCCGCCTGGGCTGATCTCCGATCATCGCCGCCTTCACCAGCGCGTTGTCTGCTTTGCGCCGAACCGTGTCGTTCCTGGTGCGGGTGCCGCCGGCCGCTTAGGGTCGATTCTGCTTGTTCATGTAGGTCTCACCAGGGTGGACTGCGGTGGCTCCCTCGCGTGTCCCGCCAACTGCTTCAATTGCTCGGCTTACCCGCACTGCAATGCTGCTGGATGAAGTCCGACAGGAAGGTTGAAGCGTGAACGCACCTCCGATGCACAGCGATCGCCTGAGGCACTTTCGAGAATGTCCCCTCAACAAGGCGGAAACCTGGATTCTCTTCGCAGAAACGTGACAGGGACTCGGTCAAGCCCGCTGCCGCATCGCACTGGGAGGATACAAGCATGTCCAGGGCGGAGGCGGGATTTTCGGTATGGAGGAGGATTGCATTTCTAATCTGTCGCTCAAGCTGCTTTGTATACGCAGCGGTTCTGGCGGCGGCAATGCGTACCCCTTTGACGTCGACATGCTCGACGCTGCCCAGCGGGCTACTGTCTGACACCAGAAAGCTGGCGGTCACCGTGGTATAGGGGGGCGAGAAGGAGAACCTGTCGGCACGTGACGGATCGGAAGCAATGAATGCAACGTCCCACTCGTTGCCTTCGGCAGCCGCGAGAATGTCAGCGGCCGATCCGTATCGGACCAGCGACAAACTGCAGTCGAGTTCTGCCGCAAGTGCGATCGCGATCTGCGCGCTCGGCCCTGTTAGAACGCCTGTCACTGGATCGAGTTGGACAAGTGCGGCATTCGACATGTTGACCGCCGCTCTGATGACTCCCGTCGGTGCGATTTCAGTGAGGAGTTCATCACGTTCCGGCATCGCGGTACGCTCCTTGCGATGCAAATCGTGCCGCGAGTGCTTCCGATCCCCTTGCCAGAACAGCGACATCGACACCAACGGCAGTAAATAGTGTTCCCAGTGAGATGCACCGTGCCGCGAACTTCTCATCCGGGGTAAGAATGCCCGCAGGTTTGCCCAACGCTTTCAGGCGTTCAATCGCGTCGACAATTGCATCGACCACTTCCGGGTGGCTCGGTTGGCCCCTGTGTCCGAAACTCGCTGCTAGATCTGCCGGTCCTACGAATACCCCATCCACTCCCTCTACCGAGGCAATCGACTCGAGGTTGCCAAGCGCTTCCCGCGTCTCAACTTGCAGCAACAGGCAAATTTCCCGTTCCGCATTTTGCGCATAGTTCGCAACTCGGCCGAAACGAGTGGCGCGCGTCAGGGCAGAAACACCACGAATTCCATCCGGAGGATATCGCACCGCCGCGACTGCGGCTTTCGCCTCTTCCGCGTTCTGAATGTAGGGAATGAGCAGTGTCTGAACGCCAATATCCAGGAAACGTTTGATGAGAACGGGGTCGTTGATGGCCGGGCGGACGACTGGGGAAACGTCGTATGGTGCGACCGCTTGCAATTGTGGCAGGACGGTCAGAACGTCACCCGGAGAATGTTCCGTGTCGAACAGGAGCCAATCGAAACCTGAAGGCGCGACGATTTCCGCGGCGTAGTTTCCCGGCAGGCCACACCACAGGCCGATCTGACTTTGACCAGCAAGGAGCTTCCGCTTGAACCGATTGACAGGATGTTCCATCTGGCACCTCACACGAACGACACGCCGATGGAGCCAACAGGGCCATAGTCGGCCTGAATGACATCACCTTTCGCGATATCGACAGGACGCGTGAAGGAGCCGGCCAGGACTATTTGTCCCTTCTTCAGGCCACCGCCCACAGCATGAAGTTTGTTGACCAGCCACGCGATGCCGGCTGCCGGATGTCCCATGATCGCCGCCGACACGCCCGACTCCTCGATGATGCCGTTCTTGGAAAGAGTCGCTCCGACCCAACGGATATCAATGTCCATCGGGCGAATTATACGGCCGCCAACGACGAGGGCGCCGAAAGCCGCGTTGTCCGCAATGGTATCGGTGATCGCTCGAGGGACCTCGGTCCGGTAGTCGATGATCTCGAGCGCCGGGACAACGAACTCGGTCGCACGCATGACGTCATAGATCCTGGTGCCGGGCCCGACGAGATCCTCACCCATAACAAAGGCCAGCTCGACCTCGAGGCGCGGCTTGATAAACAAGTCAGCCCTGATCTGCGCTCCGTCGTTGTAAAGCGCATCGTCAAGAATGCAGCCGTAGTCTGGCTCCGTCATCTTCGAAGCCATCTGCATTGCGCGTGACGTCAGGCCAATCTTATGCCCGACGATCCGTGCGCCCTTGGCCACCCTCGCCTCCGCCCACAAAGCCTGAATCCGGTAGGCGTCCTCGAGTTCGAGGTTCTTGTAGGTCTCGCTAGGCTGTACGATCGGCTTCCGCTCGATTTCAGCTTTGAGCAGCGCGTCTGCCGCGGCCCGACGTTCTTCTTCGGTGATCATATCGTTTGCTCTGCTGATCGTGATTTATTTGATCGGGGGACGCGGCAAAACGGCTTCGCCGGGCTCCATGACATAGGTGTAGTCGAGCGAGAACCACGGACCAGGAATATCCGCTTCGGTCGGATGGGGCTCCTCATGACGAATGAAGTCGCCGGTCAGCGCTGCCGTGACACCGAACTGAACATCGGAGTCGATGTTCGGGTCGCTGGGGTCGAAGACCTGGGAAATCAGCGTCTTGTATCCGTGCTTGAAGATCAGTGCGTGCAGGTGCGCTGGTCGGTACGGATGGCGTCCCTGAGCTTTGAGCAGGCGTCCGACAACGCCATCGACCGGTATCGGATACCCGACCATCTTGACGGTCCTGAACCAGAACCGGCCTTGCTCGTCGGTCATGAATTTGCCGCGCAAGTTCATCTCGGCCTGGTCCGGGTCCTGGTTTTCATAAAGACCGACGGGAGATGCATGCCACACATCCACTTCGGCGCCGGCAATTGGCTTACCGTCGCGGTCAACGACCTTGGCATGCACGAACAAGGGAGTGCCCGGCGTCTCGGATCGGATGATCGACCCGCCATTTTCGACTCGCGGAGAGTTGAGGCGCCAGAATGGGCCCAACAGCGACTGGGAGGTCTCAGTCTGTCCTCTGTCGCCATTGTTCAGCAGGCAGACAAGTGAAGACACGCCAAGAGAACCGGCCATCAGCACAAACTCGTTGTGGTGATCAGTATGCAGCTTCCCGATTTCATTCAGCATGGCTGTCGCCTCCCGAAACTCGACCTCCGTCAGTCGAACCTCGCGCACGAAGGCATGAAGATGCTTGACCATCGCGACGAGGATTTCTCGCAGGCGGGGGTCTTCAGTGCGATTCATCACCGCGAGGACGGCTGGCGTCAGATCGCTTTCAGTTTTGATCACCATGTGGGCTACCTCCCGATTTACCCGACTATCAAAATAATCGATTATCTGTCAAGGCCGACGTACATTCTCGCGGCGCCAATAAACCAAAAGAAACAGGATGGCGGCATGCAATGAGTTGATTAAACTACATATTGTTTGCGAATAGGAAGCTGAGGCTTAACTTTGTACAGATTGCAGCGTTCTCAAGTTGACACGAATAATCGTTTATTGTATCGATCATCGACAATTAGTTCGGGGGAGCCTTGGGAGGAACAATGGTACCGGATGACGACGGCGCATTTGCTCCGACGACAGAAGATGCCCCATCGTCTTCTGGCTTTCTCGACGACGGCAAAAACACAATTGGGAGCCAGCTTGCATCCCGTCTTCGTGAGGCGATCATCTCCGGCGAGCTTCAGGCCGGCAGCAAGATCAATCTCGACAAGGCGCGCAAGACGTTCAACGTGAGCCTCAGTCCGCTGCGTGAAGGGTTGGCGCGGCTGATATCGGACGGTCTGGTGGAGTTCGAGGACAATCGCGGCTACCGCGTTTCATCAATTTCCTTGGCCAATCTGGAAGAGATCACCACCCTGCGCGAAGAGTTTGAAGTCTTTGCGCTTCGCGAGTCCATGCGGCTCGGCGATGTGGAGTGGGAGGGCAACGTCATGCGCGCGCTGCATCGCCTTAACCGCACCGAGCGCGACGCGGCTCGGCCAGAGACACTGGAGCGCTGGGAAGAACTCCACCGCGAATTTCATCTGACACTCATCTCTGGCTGCGGGAAGCCGATCCTGCTCCATTTTTGCAGATTGCTTCTTAATCTCAACGACCGTTATCGCCGGGTGTTTCTGACCCGCACGTCAGGTGACCGCAACGTCAGCCAGGAGCACAGTGAGATTGCGCAAGGAGCCGTCGCGCGGGATCTGGACTATGCGTGCGATATGTTGCGTCAGCATGTCCACCGCACGGGAACCAATCTGCGCGATCACCTCGCGACAAAGGGGATCTCGTGATGACCGTCGCGACGCCAGGACCGAGCCTTGAACTGGGCGTGGCACATTTTTCATCCATCGCGCTGCCGCCCAAGGAATTCGCCGTGATGGCTGCTCGGGCGGGTTTTGCGTCGATAGGTCTGCGTCTGCACCCTGCCTTTCCCGGAGCCCCTTTCTACGAGTTGCCGGTGGGCAGCCAGAGGGTCCAGGAGTTCAAGACAGTTGCCGATAGCGAAGGCATCAAGGTGTTCGATATCGAGTTCTTCGTGATCGACGACAACTTCGTTGCGGCCTCCCATGAGGCGACCGTGGCAGCCGCTGCGAACATAGGGGCGCGCCGGCTGAGTGTTTGCGGCGATGATCGAGACGGCGGCCGTCTTGCCACAAACCTTTCTGAGTTTTGCGCCCTCGCGGCGCGATATGGCATGTCAGTCGACATCGAAAACATGGGCTGGCGGACGGTAAGAACCTTTGGCGACAGTGTTGCGGTCGTGAATTCCTGTGGAGCAGAGAACGCTGGTGCCCTCGTTGACGGGATTCACTTCTTCCGAAACGGCGCCTCGATCGACGAGCTCCGCGCAAATGCCGGGAAGGTAAAACACGTCCAGCTTTGCGACGTCCGCGGGCCTGCTCCCAACTCATCGGACGCAATGATCGCCGAGGCGAGAAGTGGCAGGCTCGCTCCCGGCGAAGGCGAACTGCCGTTGATGGAGCTTTGGACCGCAGCCAAGCATAGCGCCGCTATCTCGGTTGAAGTGCCGCTCGTCGGGTCGGTAGACCCGCAGGCACATCTGAAGCATCTGCATGACAGCGCAGTGGGACTACTGAGACCGGATCATTGATCCGGCGCCGACGCGGCGCGAGCCGGTCGGGAGGAGGAAGTCATACATGACTTATACGTTTGATTTCGGTGCGGTCCTCGACCGCGCCCCGGAATTGCTATGGGCTTCGTTTGGGACGCTCGGCCTTTCGCTGGCCGGGATGCTTCTCGCACTCGTCATCGGAATCCTGGGCGTCGTTGCCAGGACTTCAAAGAGCGACATCACGCGCACTCTCGTTATCGTGTTCGTCGAGGTCGTGCGTAATACGCCATTCCTGGTGCAGATCTTCTTCATATATTTTGCCCTTCCTCTCATGGGCATCCGCCTCAATCCGACTGTCACGGCCATAATTGCTCTCGGCATCAACGGTGGCGCGTACGCGATCGAAATCATCCGAGGTGGGGTCGAGAGCGTGTCGCGTGGCCAGATCGAGGCTGGCTTCGCCCTCGGACTGCACAAGGCGGACGTCTTCCGGCTCATCGTGCTCAAGCCGGCACTTCGGGCGATTTATCCCTCGCTTACCAGCCAATTCATCATGCTCACTCTGACAACCTCTGTCTGCACGTCAATCGCCGCCTACGAGCTGACCTCGGCAGCTCAGCGAATCGAGTCAGACACCTTCCGCAGCTTCGAAGTGTATTTCACGGTGACCGCTGTCTACCTGGTTATTTCGACGCTGATGATGGGCCTCTTTGCCCTCATTTCTCGCCACTACTTCAACTACCCGACGCGATAGGAGGCAGCCATGGGTCCCATCGGCGAAAATGAATTCTTCTTTTTGATGCAGGGTTTGAAGTGGACCGTGCTGCTCGCGATCGTGGGGTTCATCGGTGGGGGGATATTCGGGATCCTGATCGCGCTGTTGCGCACCTCAAAGACGAAAGTCGCCCGGACGATCACCGCAAGCTATATCGGCGTTTTCCAGGGCACGCCCCTTCTGATGCAGCTCTTCGTTGTCTATTACGGCGTTGCGCTGTTGGGCATCGAGGTCAACGCGTGGATCGCGGTCGCAATCGCCTTCACGCTCCATGCCAGTGCTTTCCTGGGCGAGATCTGGCGCGGCTCCATCGAGGCTGTGCCGAAGGGCCAGACGGAAGCCGCCAACGCCCTCGGTCTGCATTATGTCTCGCGGATGAAAGACGTCATCCTGCCGCAGGCCCTGAAAATATCGATGCCGGCCACGATCGGCTTCCTTGTCCAGCTCATCAAGGGCACGTCGCTGGCAGCAATCGTCGGCTTCATTGAACTGACTCGTGCTGGCCAGATCATTTCAAACCAGACCTATCGTCCGCTGCTCGTCTTCGGGATCGTCGGCGCAATCTACTTCATCATTTGCTGGCCGCTCTCCCATGCCGGAAGTGGTCTCGAAAAACGGATGGCGAAAGCTGCCCGCTAACCGCTTCGCTGGAAGCAAAAACTCTGGAGGAGGAGAATAAGCATGCATAGCAATCGTAGGAATTTTCTCGGACTTGCACTGGCCGCCGTTGCCTTCGCCATAGTTGGCGCTGCCACCGCCTCTGCGGCAAGTGTGGAGGAAATCAAGGCCAAGGGCACGCTTGTGGTCGGCATCCAGGGCGACAATGCGCCTTGGGGGTTCGTCAACACAAGCGGCCTGCAGGACGGCTTCGACGCTGACGTCGCCAACCTTTTTGCCAAGGAATTGGGCGTGAAGGTTCAATTCCAGCCGCTCGCCGTTGCCAACCGAATTCCGGCGCTTACGACCGGCAAAGTCGAGATCCTGTTTGCAACGATGGCGATGACGGAAGAACGCGCGAAATCAATTCAATACAGCAAGCCCTACGCCGCCAACACGATTTCGCTTTATGCCGCGAAGTCCGACACGGTTACGAAGCCTGAAGACGTTGCGGGATGGGAGATCGGCGTTCCGAAGTCCAGCTCGCAGGATAAGGCAGTAACGGACGCCGTCGGATCCACCGCAACGGTTCGCCGCTTTGATGACGACGCCGCAACCATCCAGGCTCTGATCTCCGGACAGGTAAAGGCAGTTGGCGGCAACCAGTTCTATGGTCAGCGTCTGGATGCGGCGAGTGCCGGCACCTATGAGCGCAAGATCGACTTTCTGACGACCTACAACGGCGTCGGGACCCGTCTCGGCGAGAAGGACTGGAACGAAGCCGTCAACGCCTTCATCGACAAAATCAAGTCCAATGGTGAGCTTGCCGCCATCACGAAGAAGTGGATGGCGATCGATCTGCCGCAGTTCCCGGAATCCATTCCGAACATCCCGTTCAGCGTCAACTAAAGCCCAAATGGAGGGTTCCGTGCTCAATTCCGCAAACGATCAACCGACGCTGATTTCCCTTGAGGACGTGCAGAAGTGGTACGGCGCTTTCCATGCCTTGAAATCCATCAGTCTGTCGGTCCGCAAAGGCGAAAAAATCGTCCTCTGCGGGCCGTCAGGCTCCGGAAAATCAACGTTAATCCGCTGCATCAATGCCCTCGAAACGATCGAGGAAGGCAAGATCGTCGTCGAGGGTCAGGTACTGGACGGAAGCACCAAATCCGTCGATGCGATACGTCGCGAAGTGGGAATGGTCTTCCAGAGCTTCAATCTCTTCCCCCACATGACCGTACTTCAGAACTGTACACTCGCCCCGATGCGTGTTCGAGGCACAAGCCGCACTGGCGCAGAGCAACTGGCTCGAAAATATCTCGAGCGGGTTCGAATCCTTGACCAGGCGGAAAAGTATCCTGCGCAGCTATCTGGCGGACAACAGCAACGCGTTGCCATCGCTCGCGCGCTCTGCATGGAGCCGAAGGTCATGCTCTTCGACGAACCGACCTCTGCCCTCGATCCTGAAATGGTGAAGGAGGTGCTCGACACCATGATCGGGCTCGCCCGTGACGGCATGACGATGATCTGTGTCACGCACGAAATGGGGTTTGCCCGCCAGGTCGCTGATCGCGTCATCTTCATGGCCTCCGGAGAAATCGTCGAAGAGGCCGAGCCGGAAGTCTTCTTCAAGTCGCCCAAGCACCAACGCACGAAAACCTTCCTTGGCGAAATCCTGGCCCACCACTGACGTTCGAAGGCGATGCCAATGCACGACAAGAAATTCCTTGTGGGACTGATCGGTGCCGACATCCAAATGTCAAAGTCCCCGGCCCTCCACGAAACGGAGGCTCGACACCAGGGCCTCGATTACCGTTACGAGCTTCTTGACTTTTCCGAACGAGGCCTTCCCGCCTCGGCGCTGCCGGACCTCCTCGACGAGGAAGAGCGGCGCGGTTTTGCCGGGAGCAACATTACACATCCGTGCAAGCAGACGGTGATCGCCCACCTCAATCGCCTTTCCGAGGATGCGGAGATGCTCGGTGCGGTCAACACCGTGGTCTTTCGCAACGGCGAGAGGATCGGCCACAACACTGATTGGTACGGTTTCTACGAGAATTTCCAGTGCGGCCTTCCGGACGTCGCGAAGTCGCATGCCGTCCTGCTTGGCGCCGGCGGCGCCGGTGTCGCCGTGGCGCATGCCGCAATCAAGCTCGGTATTGAGAGATTATCGGTCTTTGACCAGGATTCGAAACGGGCAGAAACCTTGGCTGGGCAGTTGAACGATCGGTTCTCAAGGGATTGTGCTCGTGCCACGACAGATGTCGGCAGCGCCCTGCGCTCCGCGGACGGCCTCATCCACGCGACGCCGACGGGTATGAAGAGCCATCCTGGTTTGCCGATCGACGCGGAATGGCTTCTGCCACGGCATTGGGCAGCCGACATCGTCTATATGCCGCTCGTCACAGAGCTCCTTGCTCTCGCCGAAAGAAAAGGCTGCCGGACCCTTCGTGGCGGCGGCATGACGGTCTATCAGGCAGCAGCGGCGTTCGAATTGTTCACCGGGATAACACCCGACGCAGAGCGCATGTCCCGTCATTTTACGGACTTGTGCCGCCTGTCGGCCTGATGGGGAGATCCCAAATGCCGCATATCATCATCGATTATAGCCGGGGCGCAGGCGAGCATGTAGCCATGGACCGGCTGACGCTCACCGTGCATCGCTGCGTTCGCGATGGCGGCCTTGTGAAACCTTCCGCCGTGCGCACGCTTGCGCGGGAGGCGACATACTCCTGCGTGGGCGATGAGCATGTCGATAATCATTTCATCCAAATCATCGTGCGGATGGCACCGGGTCGTACTGCAGAGACCAAGCAGAAGCTTCTCACCGCCGTTCTCGACGCCGCGCGGGCGATCGCCGCGCCTGCTCTCAAAGCGGGAAGGCTCGGCTTGCGCGCAGATCTCTACGAGTCGGACCCTGATTTTGCTGTGCAAGCAATCGCGTTCGTCTGACCAGGACGACGTGCTCAAGAAGGACACTATGCTATGAGCCTGATCTACGTTCTCAATGGACCAAACCTCAACCTGCTTGGCAAACGCCAGCCGCACATCTACGGGCATGAAACGCTCACCGACGTAGAGGCGGACTGCCGCAAACTGGCAGCCGAACTCGGCCATGAAATCCGCTTTCATCAGAGCAACCGGGAATACGAGATCATCGATTGGATTCATGAGGCGCGCGAGGACGGTGCGGGCATCGTCATCAATCCGGCGGCCTTCACCCATACCTCACTCGCCATCCTTGACGCTCTGAACACATTTGAAGGGCCTGTGATCGAGATCCACATCTCCAATGTGCACAAGCGCGAAAGCTTCCGACACCATTCGTTCGTTTCGCACCGCGCGGACGGCGTGATTTGCGGCCTTGGAACAGAAGGATACCAGCTTGGCATTCGGCGCGCGGCGACAATGATCAAGGCGGCGGGCAAGGGCTGAGGTGACCATGACCCAACGGGTTAAGCTGGCCGTAGTTGGGGCAGGCCTTATCGGTAAGCGCCATATTCAGCACGTCCTGGCCGAGCCCTCGGCGCAACTCAGTGCCGTGGTCGATCCCGCGCCGGTTGGCGAGACCATTGCCAAGGAAGCGGGCGTGAAGTGGTTTACAAGCTTCGCAGACATGATTGCCGCAGACCGACCTGATGGGATCATCGTGGCTACGCCCAACCCGGCTCACGTCCAGAACGGGTTGGAAGCCATTGAAGTCGGCGTTCCCGCGCTCATCGAGAAGCCTATCGCCGACGACATTATATCCGGGGAAAAGCTGATCGCAGCGGCTGAGGCAAAAGGTGTTCCTCTTTTGACCGGCCATCACCGCCGACACAATCCGGTGATGCATAAGGCAAAGGAAATCATCGAAAGCGGGAAGCTCGGCCGCGTTCTTGTTGTCAATGCGATGTTCTGGCTATTCAAGCCCGACGACTACTTCGACATCTCGTGGCGTCGTGAGCGCGGTGCGGGGCCGGTTTTCCTCAATCTCATCCACGATGTCGATAATCTGCGCTACCTCTTCGGCGATGTGGCTGCGGTTCAAGCACGCGAGTCCAACGCGGTGCGCGGCAACGCAGTTGAGGAAACGGCCGTGATCCTGATCGAGTTCAAGAATGGAGTTTTGGGAACTGCGACAGTCTCGGACGCGGTGGTCGCACCGTGGAGCTGGGAGATGACAACCGGAGAGAATCCGGCTTACCCCAAAACCGAGCAATCCTGTTACATGATTGGAGGAACGCACGGGTCGCTGGCTGTTCCGTCGCTCGAGGTCTGGCGCAATCCTGGTAAACGGAGTTGGTGGGAACCATTTGACCAAACGCGTATCGAGGTCGACGACGAGGACCCGCTCGTTCTGCAGATCAGGCAGTTCTGCAAGGTGATCCGCCGAGACGAACCGCCGCTTGTCAGCGGGCGTGAGGGGCTCGAAACCTTGAGGGTAGTCGATGCGGTAAAACGCTCGGCGGCAACGGGAGAACGTATCGAGTTGAACTGACGCCTGAGTAATGTGACCGCCTGCTCGCCCTTCGCGTCTCCTTGCATCCGATGCGATGAGAACGCCGGCTCAACACCGACGTTAGGCATCGCGCTTCTGGCGGAGGAAATCGTCGCCGCCGCTCTGTCTTCGCCGCCATCGAAACGCGCCTGCTTTGGCAACGACGCAACGCTTCATCGAATTTCTGAGCGACTGCTTGAAGCCGACTTAAGGCAGAAATCAACGTCCGCCTTGACGTGCCTTTTTTGTCATTCGGTACTTGGAGCCGGATGACCGCAACGGGTCGACTCCAGCCGTTGGTGATGTCGTTGCGACCGTCATGCGGCCACGCCATTCCACGTCCCTAATTTCACAGGGATCATAGGGCTCCCAGCCTGAGCGGCAGAAAGCCCTCGTCGTCGACCGCCAAATCGTCGGACCAGACATAATCCCCGGTGATGTTGATATGGTCCCAGCCCAATGGAGAAAGCTGGGGGATCATCTGTTCATCGAATGGTTTACCGCGTTGGCGCAACACCTGGATGATGCGGCCGAGATAGCGACAGTTGAAGAGGATGATGGCGGCGGTGACAAGATTGAGGGCTGCCGCGCGGCTTGCCTGGTTTTCGTGGCTGCGGTCACGAAAGCGACCCAGGCGATGGATTGCGACCGCCCGGGCGAGCGTGTTTCTGGCCTCGCCCTTGTTGACTTCTGCGGTGACGAGCTGGCGGAGGTTGGGATCCTCGAACCAGCGCAAGGTGAACAGAGTGCGTTCGATTCGCCCGATTTCGCGCAGTGCCGCCGCCAGACTGTTCTGGTGCCGGTAAGCGGCGAGCTTCTTCAGGATGAGCGACGGCGTCACGGCCCGGTCCGTGAGCGCCCGGATCACCTTGTGAATATCGTCGGAGTGAGCACGTATCAGCCCGGCATCGAGGCGCTGTCCGAACAGGGGCGCCAGTCGGCCGTATCGCGTTTTCGGTTCGAAAGCGTAGAGCTTGCGATCCGACAGGCGCGGAATACGGGGTTCGAAGGATAGCCCCAGCAGATGCAGGACGGCAAAGACGATGTCTGACACCCCGCCGCCATCGACATGAAGCGCGGCGACATTGACGTTGCTCTCATGCCCGAGAATTCCGTCCAGTGCGTGGATCGCCTCTCCGGCGGTTCCGGCGATGACCTTTTGGTGGAGCGGCGCGTAGCGGTCGGTGATCGTGGTGTAGATTTTGACGATCGGATCGCGGCCGTAATGCGCATTAACGGAGCCTCCGGCCTCGCCCGGGCCTCCGAGATAGAACGCCTGACCGTCGGCCGATGCTCGCCAACCTTCGCCAAACCAGGCGGACAGCGGCTCGGCATGGATCGCATCGGTAAGGCTGGCGAGCGCCGCGCGGAAGGTGTCCTCGCGCATGTGCCACATCTGCATTCGCAGCAAGGCCCTTCGGGTTACCGTTCCGCAAATCTCGGCCATGCGTGACAGGCCAAGATTTGTCGCCTCGGCAATCAACGCGGCCATGAAGGCGCGCATGTCAGCGGGTGGCAATCCGGTTGAGACATGCGTGAAATGGCTTGCGAACTCAGTCCAGCGGTCGACCTGATCGAGCAGATCGGTGATCCGCACGCGCGGCATCATAGTGTAGAGGGCGGTCGTGAAGCTGCGGGTCTGGTCGACTTCGCTGCTTTCCTTCGGCTCTTTCGGGAAGCGAAGCTTGCCGCCGGTGAACATCGCGGCGTCCTTGCCTGGCAATCCGCGGGCTGTTGCCAGAAGTGCAGCGTCGAGTTCGGCCATCCGTAGTTCAAGATAGCTTTCGGCGTTGAAGGCCGCAGCGGGCGGAAGCCGCCCGGGGAGGAGATTTGTCGCAGGTGAAGCCGGCGTCAGAAGCGTTTCAAGCGAACGATGAATCCTCGATGTCGGAACCCACACACCACCGCTGGCAAGCGCGTTGGCCAAGGTGAAGTAAGTGGCCAGTTCGTAATAGGTGCGGTCAATCGAGGCGTCTTTGAAGACATGTCGCAACCAGCGTCGCTCGATATGGCCGAGCGGCACATTGGTGGGCAATGGTCTCCGCCAGTCACCGCCGAGGCCGCTCAAGACTGTGATCGCCGCGAGCAACGGCTGCGAGGCACGACCACCTTCAAATGTGAAACTCGCCAGAAATCGCGCGCCGATCCGCTTGAAAACACGATATTCATGAGAGAGCTCACCGAGCACTTCCGGTTTTCCGGGGCGGACGGTGCGCCGAATGACGGCGGCGTCGGCTTCAACGGTCTCGAGCGGTGCGATCGCGGTGACGGCGGCGGTGATGTTGCCTTCGGTCTTCGCGGCCGTCACCAAGGCATCGAGGACGTCGGCAATGCGAAGAAGCCGGATGCGGCCCTGTTCGGCGGAGGCGGCAATTGTCTCTTCAAGCCGCTTTCGAGCGCGCAGATTGGCACGGCCGACGAGCGACTGGAACATAGCCAGCGCGGCATCGGTCAGTGTGATCGCAAGCTCGTTCAACGTCGCGATCATGACGGCATGCCGCCGGGCCGAACCCATCTGTTGGAAGGCTTGCGCCGTATAGAGGGCGCCTTCCTTGGCCATTTGGGCCATACGGGGATTGAGATGCGAAGGCAGACGCGTCGGTGCATCACCGATGATTCCCCGGATAAGATCGAGCTTGTCGAGGAGCTCGGCCAGCGACCTGCCGCCAACCCGGGAGGCCGGCGCGCGCAGCCATGCCAAGCGGCTTTGGCGGATATGCGTCTTGTCTGCCAAAAGCGCATCAAGCTGCCGGCGCTGCTTGTCCGACAGAAGAGTGCCGATCTTGGCGATTGTTGCGCTCTCCGCTGCATGCATCGCCGAGGCGGCCAAGCGTTCGACCACGCTGATGCCAGGGATGATGATCTTTTCCGCCCGCATCCGTTCGATCAGCCGATCGAGCAGGACGCGGCCGTCGGTCAGACCGACGGCTTCACGCTCCGCCCAAGCGGCAAGTTCGACTCGCTCGGGCTTGGTGAAGTCGCCGAAGCCATGACGCTGCTTGATCGTTGCCAGTTGCTCGTACCGGGTGGCGCCGCGGCGGGCAAACAGCGCGATCGCATCAGTGTCGGCCTCGAGCTGCTCGGCAATATGATCAAGCATGATACCCGGCAGTAGTTCGCCGCGGCGGAAATTTCGGCCTGGAAAACGCAGACAGCAAAGTTGCAGCGCGTAGCTCAGCCTGGTCTCGGGCGTTCTGCATTGAGCAATTGCGGCGAGATCATCGGAAGCAAGGGTATAGTGACGCAGCACCTCATCTTCCGTCTCTGGCAACGCCAACAGCGCGTCCCGCTGCTTCTTGGTCATCGATATCCGGGCTGGCATTCCTGTTCCTTTCAAAAACCCCTTGCCTTACAGCGCCATTTTGAAAGAGGATTATGAAAGGCGCTTCACCATGAATCGTCGGTGATGCCGGCGAACTTGCATAAACGGCCGTTTGCGAAAGGAACCTCCATGCTGATCGGCTATGCCCGGGTGAGCAAAGGCGACGAGCAATCGAACAAGGCCCAGTCCCGCGCACTCGCCGATGCGGGATGCAAGAAGGTATTCGAGGAGAAAGCCTCCGGCGGTCGCTGGGACCGTCCGGAGCTGCATCGCATGCTTGATCAATTGCGCGACGGCGACACCGTCGTTGTCTGGAAGCTTGATCGTCTATCTCGGTCGCTCAAGGACGTGCTTCACCTCATGGACAGGATGACGTCGGCCGGCGCCGGCTTTCGTTCTCTCACCGAGGCGATCGATACGACGACGGCGGCAGGCCGCATGATGATGCAAATGGTCGGATCCTTTGCCGAATTCGAACGCGCTATGATCCACGAACGCACGACCGCTGGCCTTGCCCAGGCCCGTGCCGAAGGCCGGATCGGCGGACGCCGCAGAAAGTTGAACGAGAAGAAACGGCTGGAAATCGTTGAAAGCGTCTTGTCCGGACGCAAATCAGCAGCCGAAATGGCACGACTGTACGAAGTGAGCCAACCAACGGTATCGAGAATCATCGCCGAGTACCGGCAACGAACGGGAAAAGACCATGCCCACCAGCCATGACCTCAAAGGTCTGATGAAGTTCCTCGCTCGTGATGAATGGCGCGATTGCTTTGAAGAGGTTTTCGACGATCATTTCGGGCCGGTGCTCGATATCGGCGACATGGAGTTCGACGATCTGGCCGAGATGCTTGGTGATCACTGGGCGATGACTCTCTGGGGCTGCGCTTTCGAGGACTTCCTCACTCAGGATTTTGAGGCCGAGGGTGGCAATATCGTCGATGAATATCTCAAGCGACGGGGCTGGAAGGAAGGCGCGCAGGCCAAGGCCTATATGAAAGCGTTACGCTCCTCCGTCATGAGCCTCTACGAAGTCAGTGACGTCGTGCCGGGGAAGTCGCTGATGGCCCGCGATCTCATTCGTGGCGGAGATCCCGTCCTCATCAGCGAAGGAACCGCCACCAAAACACTGCAGCAATGGGATCGCATTGCTGCAAGAGTTGTCTCGGTTGCAGGTAAGACCGTGATAGGCGGTGGATTGTTACCGTTCACGCCGGAGGCGTCCGAAGCGCTGTTCGATGGGTTACGAGCAATCATTGGAAAGAAAAAAATAAAAAAGCTCCCAGCACTAACAGACGAAGAGCTGCAGCCGGCAGCTCCCGTGTTCACTCTGTCGTGGCTATTCGACATGCTAGATCGAACGATGCGCATGGAGGATGCCATTTTCGAAAATGGCGACGGCGACGAGATCATATTCCATGACGTCCGCTTTCCCTTGATATCCGGCGTCACGCAGAAGGATATCGCGGCGCGCCTGAATACCATCAAGGGGCTGTGGCAAGAGAACCCAAAATTCTGGAACTGGCTCGCAGACAAACCGAACGGCGTTCTCACGGCTGGCAAAGCTGGCAATCTTGCCTGGGATACGACTATGGAAGATGGCGCACGTATCCTTGGCAATATCGAGTTGAAGGGTCGCACCTTGCACCTGTCGACAAACTCTGTCGTCAGAGCACAGAAAGGTACGGTGCTTGTGCAGGCCGCATTGGGTGATCTCACGAAAGCACCGCTCACCGAAATTCGAACTGTCGACCAAATGATGGCCGAACGCCCCGCACGCGATGAGAGCGCTCGTGGCCAGACCTGCCGCCGGAGATAGCCAAACAGATCGTTCACGACTTGCTCGACAAGCAATATCGGGCCACGCTCGATCAGCCAGTTGGAATGCTGGGAAACGTCTCTCCCCGCGAAGCCGTCAAGACCGCAAAAGGTCGTGAAAAGACGGTCGAGTGGCTTAAGTACCTCGAGAATCGCTCGGCAAAACAGCCAGATCCTGCCGATCCAATGGCAACGTACGATTTCCGATGGATGTGGAGCGAACTCGGAATCCAAAGCCTGCGCAGATAATCGCTACCGTATAGCTGTGTCCCTATAATGTACTGAGGCCCAACGGAAGCGTGAAGGCGACGGTCGCCCCGTGCGTCTGGTTATCGGCCGACCAGAGGCGGCCCCCATGTGAGTCAATGATCGAACGGCAGATCGAAAGCCCCATACCCATCCCGTGCGGCTTGGTCGTGAAGAACGGCTCGAAGGCGCGCTCGGCGTCCTTGAAACCCGTCCCGGCATCGCGAACCTCGACGCGAATCGCGTTCAAGCCGTCACGGCATGAGCGTATCTGGAGCGCGCGAGAGGCGTCAACCACGGCGTCCATCGCCTCGATTCCGTTCCGGATCAGGTTCACCAACACCTGCTGCACCTGGACGCGATCGAGCGCGACCGGCGGTAGATCCGGCTCGAGATTCGTCCTGATGCGAACGTCCTTTGCGGCGATCTCGCCAGCCATCAGCCGGCACACTTCGCCGATCAGATGGTTGACGTCCTCCGGCGACCTGTCTTGCGCCGCCGGACGGAAGAGAGCGCGAATGCGGCTGATGACATCCGCCGCCGAGCCGGCACTCCGGATGATGCGCTCGGCCGTGATCTTCGCACGTTCGACGTTCGGAGGTTCGGCGGACAGCCAATGGTGGCATGCGTGGGAACTGGCGACGATCGCGGCCAGCGGCTGGTTCACTTCGTGAGCGAGCGAGGCGGAAAGCTCGGCCAGGCTTGCCACCCGGGTCGCCTGCGCGAGCCTGTCGGAGGTGCGCCGCAGCGCCTCTTCGGCGCGGAACTGATCGTCGATGTCGTGACAGAGGCCGAACCACTGGACAATGTGTCCGCTGTCATCTCGCAGTGGCTCGGCGCGGCCCGACATCCAGCGATACACCCCATCCGCACGACGCAGACGATACCGCATTGCGAAGCCCTTGCCGGTCACGAGGCAACGGCTGAGGACATTGCTGAGCTCCGCTTTCTCATCTGGATGGATGACGGTCTCTATGACCGTCTCCAGTCGGCTCATCCCCGGTTTGTCCGCATCCGATACGTCCATGCCGAGGAAATCGACCATACGCTCGTTGAAGAAGGTTGGCTCGCCGTTCGCCGTCAGCCGCCAGAGCAGACTCGGAACCATGTCGACGAGCTGCGAAAGCTCGCGCTCCCGGTCGCGCAACGCCTCCTGCGCCCCTATCAGGTCGTCGATGTCGACGGACACGCCATACCACTGGATGATCGCGCCGGACTCGTCACGCAAGGGCTCCGCGCGACTCTCGACCCAACGACAGGCGCCGTCGGATCGGCGCTGACGATATCTCCCCACGAAGGACTCGCCCGTCTCGAATGAGCGTGCGAGCCCGCGGTCCACCGCGTCCCGGTCATCCGGGTGGACGACCGTCAGGTATCGCGAGCCGTCAGGCGCGATCAAATCCTTCAGACGGATGCCGGTCACATCCGTGACTCGCTTGTTGAGGTAGCAAGGTATTCCTTCTGGCGTCGTGCACCAGATGAGTGCTGGCACGGCGTCTATGAGCTGCTGCAACTGGCGCTCGCTACGCCGCAGCGCCTCCTCAGCGTGCACCTGGTCGTCTATGTCGTGGCAGAGGCCGTACCACTGGACGATGCGTCCGTCTTGATCTCGCAATGGCTCGGCGCGGCTCGACATCCAGCGGTAGGCGCCGTCGGCGCGCCGCAGGCGATACCGCATGGCAAAGCCCTCGCCCGTGACCAGGCAACGGCTAAGGGCGTCCCTGAGCTCTGTTGCATCGTCCGGATGGACGCTTCCTATGACCACCTCCAGCCGGCTCGTGCCCGGCTTGTCCGTGTCGGTTACGTCCATGCCGAGAAAGTCCACCATCCGCCTGTTGAAGAAGGTCGGCTCGCCGTCGGGCGTCAGCCGCCAGAGATGGCTCGGAACCATGTCGATGAGCTGCGAAAGCTCCCGTTCTCGCGCGCGCAACGCCTCTTCGGTCTTCTCGATGCTCGGGGATGGCGGCCCGTCGTGCGCAGTCCCTTCCTCGTAACCGGCGCCAGTTATGCTTTCGCGCCATTTGTTGATACGAGCGGAAGTTCCTTCGCCCGGCGTGCTCCGCATCACCGCTCCCGGTGCGTCGGCGTCGAAAGACGCCGACATGCTGGCGGCGATGACTGCTCCGATGCACAGCGCCACAGCAAAGAACGCCGCCGACGACGATGCGACATCGCGCATGCCGTCCGAAAGGAAGAACGCGGCCAGCATCGAGCCGGCGAATGCGATCGCCAACAGCGCCAGCAGCAGCGGAGCCGTCCGGCGATGCGCATAGAAGAACAGCGCGGCAACCGGAGCCAGCAGGCCAGACGGTGTCGTCGTCAACCAGGACGCGGCGATCCCGACGAAGGATACCGTGAGCATGAGGGCTGCGCGCTGTTGCGGAAGCATTGCTATCATGATCGGCTGCTCCTGCCGGACAAGAAAACCCTTTGCACGTTTCCCTGGACCGGAACCGATTCAAGGATAAATGCATGCAGCGACTGTTGTGCGCTCGAAAGGCGCCGGCGCTGCGGGGCCTATCAGCGCTTCTTATAGCACCTGTTCTCAATATCTGGGTTGGCGAACTCACGCGACCTATATTAGTCCCGACATTGTCCAGCCGCACCTCGCGGGATCCGTGCAGGGCACGGCGACGTGACGAAGCGATTATCCGTCACTTGTGGACTCGCCGGGCAAGATGCGCGTGCGGGTCGACATGGAGGTCGCTTCGAGCAAATGTGCGATCACTCGTTTCAACGGAAAGCAGCATCCCACCTACTGCCCATACGCGTCAGACTGGTGAACGGGCGGCCTGAGTGTGGGCCAAGATTTTGACAACCTAATCTTTCGTTTAGTCGGAATGCGGGTCTCGATGTGATAGTTTTGCGACGGGACTGAAGGAGGACGCCCGGCAATTCACATGATTGGAGTATGGTATGCGTTGGCCGCGTCTCCTGGATGTCGGGAGAAAGACGCACCATACCCCTGAACAAATGCGGGCAACCAATGTTAGCGTTTCGGCCCGTCTGCCAGCATGCGGAGTGTGAAATGTCAGCTTCTTCCGGCGTATCCATTGGTAGGGATGTCCCGAGCCCAGAGATGAATGTAGCATCGCATTTCGAAACGCGGGCGACTTGTTGTATCTTCCGGCTTGGGTGGAATTCAGTTTTCGCCTGAGCAAGTCACGGTATGAAGGATTGGCCTTCTGCCTAAGTAGTTTCCGAATTAGAGTCAGGTTCTTGAGTCAGTCATGCACCATCGCTGTTATTGATGACGATGACGCCATCCGCGAATCGATGAAGGATATGTTGGAGTCATTGGGCTACGAAGCCATCGCTTTTCCGTCGGCGTCGGAATTCCTCGAACTTTATAGTCATTACCCAATTCACTGCATTGTTTCCGACGTCAAAATGCCCGGCATCGACGGGCTGCAGTTGTTGGAAATATTGAACGGCAAGGGCGTCCGAACGCCGCTTATATTCATGACGGCCTTTCGTGATCAGCGGCTAACGACGGCTGCCAGGCAAGGTGGCGCTCGAGGTGTTCTGTCCAAGCCCATTGACTCCGATCAGTTGGTTGCGATGCTTGAGTCCGCAGTCAGCGATCACAACGGCGGTGATCATACGGATTAGCCGCTCACCCTGACTGCATTCCCCCGAATGCCGCCGCGGCCTTGGGCGATTGCCGGATATTCGGCCCAAACCAAAGACGCGTGTGCGGAACGGGCTCGCACCCATTCCCCGGCAACATGCAGCTATCCGCGGATCGCTATCCAAGCTCGGCGAGGCCAATGCCGGTTTCAAGATCAGAGGTCGATTACTCTGAACAGACTATGGCACAGTGTCACCTGCGTTCGGTCGTAGCGACAGGTGTGCCGACAAGCCGGATAAACCATGCGTCACGCGCTTCGCCTGCCAGGGTAGACATGACAGTCTTCGGGAACGGTTTGCAGATCGCCATATGAGGAGAGAGGGTCTCGTGGGTTGAAAAATGGCCGCCCCTTCGAAGGTGAGGGGCGGCCAAGTTGGCTGCACCGCGGCGGGGGGGAAGGGGGAGGACTTGCCGCCTTAGGACGGGGAGGGAAGCCATCCTTGTGATCAACTGGTGCACGCCACGTTGCTAGAGTACGCAGAAATGCATGCGTGCGTAACTAAACGTTGGTTTGGGGTCCCGGGATCCCTGGACCCGCATCATTGAAACAGTGAGGCGTCCGAGGAGGGTAATGATTGGTCCCGAGCGTCATACCGACGACTTGGCCGCTCGGACCGATGCGCTCAGCGGCGGGGAAGAGCACGGCGCCTCTCCCGGTAGCCACATCCAGCACCCGATCAGCCGGTGCTACCCCGGCAATCTCCACCAGCCTTCCGCCGGCATGCGCGAAAAGCGGCGGCCCGAGCTCGGCATAGTCCGCGGCCACTTGAGTGTATAGCGCCGCGACTCGCCGCTTCCTATTTTGCCGATCCAGATGCATCTGTCGCCTTCTGCATTGGCTTGAACGCTGTCCTACAAGAGTAATGACAGGCGTACGGTAACACTGGGGCATTCCGCAAACAGACTTGCCGACGTCTCAATGGTGAAGACCCGCGGGGAAGGACGCCGGGGCTTGTGAGGCCCCGGCGGAGGCATCAGGCGGCGATTTGTTCGTCTGCAGGCCCGAAGAGTTCGAAGTGAACGCGTTCACTCGGAACGCCCGCGCGGGCCAGATCACCGACCAAGGAACGCAAGAAGGGCTTGGGACCGCAGAGGTAAAAGTCCGCCGACGCGAAGGGCGTATTCTCCCGCAGCCAGTTTGCCGTGATGAAACCATCATGGTCGTGCGAATAGCCCGCCGCATCGCCCGAGCCAGGCTCGCTGTAGAATGTCCGGACCGTGACACCGCCGTGTGTTTTGGCGAGTGATTGAACATGGCGGTCCATCGCGTGCGTCGAACTGTTGAGCGCACCGTGGACGTAGTGTGCCTCCAATTCGGGATAGTCGGAGGCAATCGCCTCGAGCATGCTCACCATCGGTGTGAGCCCAACTCCGCCCGACAGAAGAACAACCGGCCGGCTTGGTTCATCCGGGAGGAAGAAGTCCCCTGCAGGAGGGGTAACCTCGAGCACGGTGCCGACCTCTGCGTGGTCGTGCAGAAATTTCGAGCCGCCCTGACCCTGCGCTTCACGTTTGACGGAAATCCGGTAGTACTCGTCATTGGGACCGCTGGAAATCGAGTAATTGCGCTTGACGTCGGAACCGTCGGCGAGGCGGAAACGGAACGTCAGGTACTGACCCGGCCTGTGCCTGACGACTGGTTGGCCGTCCGTCGGCCGAAGTATGAAGGAAGTAACAACGTCGCTCTCCTTCCGCCTCTCGGCTATCGCGAATGTTCTCCATCCATTCCAGCCACCTGACCTTCTGTCGAAGTCGGCGCGGATCTCGGCTTCGCGCTCCTTCAACACGTCGGCGAGAAACCAATAGGCCTCGCCCCAGGCATCAAGCAAGGCCGGAGAGGCCGCGTCCCCGAGAACATCTGCAATCGCCGATAGCAGCGCCTTGGCCACAAACGGATAGTGCTCGGGCAGGATGTGATAGCCGATGTGCTTGTGTGCGATGCGTTCGATTGCCGGACCGAGAACCGCGAGGTTTTCGATATTTTCGGCATAGGCGAGGATCGCAGCCGCAAGGGCGTGCACTTGCGATCCCTTCTCGCCTTGATTGGCGTGGTTGAAGAGCCCTCGGATATGTTCATCCTGAAAGAGCAGCGTATACATGCGCTTGGTAATTTCTGCGCCATGCGCGGCGAGCGCCGGCGCGCTCTGTTTCACGAGCTCGATTGTCTGCGGTGACAGCGGACGTGGCATAAGAGGTCCTTTCCTTCTCTTAGCGGATTTCAAGGCTTGGGTTGCGATCGTAGAACTCGATCCGCAAATTGACGGGCCCCGCAAGCTCAAGGCGATGGGGAACTTCCGGAGGAACGACCCCCGGTCTGTTGCGATCAAGAAGGATCGTGTGCGTCGCGCCATCGGCACGATACTTCACTGCGCCGTCGTGGACACGAATTACACCCCAGGTTCCGGGTTTGAGCGTATGCGACTGAAGCAAGGCTCGAGGTAAAGAAACCTCGTCGAACACGGAGGTGACCCTATACGGACTGCAGGGCTCTCCTGCATTGGTCGGTTGCTCCGAGCGTGCTTGTGGTGACTGTGGGTGAATTGCGCGGGACAACCGCGATGCTATGCGCGCGGCTTTGGCTTGCATCGCGATCGCGAGGGACTGCGGCAACATCTCGGAGGTCGTCAGACGCCACAGAGCCAGCCAGCGATCGAACATTTCCGGACGGATCCGTTCGGCGTGGATCATGTGCATGGAGACAGGGTTTCCTTTGTATAGGCCTGTCGTCAGCATCACCGACGACCAGAATTCCGACAGCCGGCCAAGGTGCTCGTCCCAATCCGCGACAACCGCGAAGACCGGGCCAAGCTCGGCGTCGGCTCGCACGCGCTCGTAAAACCGCTCCAGAATTTTCGGAATTTCGCGTTCGTCGAGTTCTGCTCTTTCCACCGCAAGCCTCCATAACATGCTTCTGGGATACATCTATTGCGCAGCGCAAAAAGATGCTATTCAAATGCATCTTTTTCGGGCAGGCGTTTTGACGCAGGTGAGGACATGAGGCTGACGCGATATACGGACTACGCGATCCGGACGCTGACATACCTGGGCGCACGTGAAGCCGACGTCTGCTCCATACGCGAGATTGCGGAAGCGTTCGACATCTCTCAGAACCACCTGATGAAGATTGTGCAGGACCTTGCGAGCGCCGGATTCATTAAATCCACGCGCGGAAGAAATGGTGGGATCCAGCTTGCCAGGTCCGCAGACGAAATGAACCTGGGAGCCCTCCTCAGACATACGGAGGGCCTGACTGACCTTGTCGAGTGTTCCGGCTGCCTGATAGCTCCGGCCTGCAGTCTTCCGCCAATTCTGTCGGAGGCGACGAGAGCCTTTGTCTCAGTGTTTGAGAAGTACACCATCGCCGATCTCCTCCGGCGAAAGCGCGACCTCCAGGTATTGCTGCGGGCGGCTTAGCGGGTATTGGGAGCCCCCAGCATCACTGGGGGCTGTAATTACGTCGTTGGCGCGTTACGCGCTGATAAATTCGAGGATGTCCCGATTGATTACTTCGGCATGGGTCGTTGCCATGCCGTGGGGAAGCCCTTTGTACACCTTGAGAACGTTGTTCTTGAGAAGCTTGGCGGACAAGAGGGCGGAGTCGGCGATCGGAACGACCTGGTCGTCATCGCCGTGCATGATGAGGGTCGGCACATCGATGTCCTTGAGGTCTTCGGTGAAGTCAGTCTCCGAGAATGCCTTGATGCCGTCATATTGGGCCTTTGTGCTGCCCATCATTGCTTGCCGCCACCAGTTCTCGATCACCGAATTCGAAGGGGCCGCACCGGGGCGATTGTATCCGTAGAACGGTCCGCTTGCGAAATCCCGGTAAAGCTGGCTGCGGCTCGCCAACAGCGCTTTCCTGAAACCGTCGAAGACTTCAACGGGCAGCCCACCGGGGTTTGCGGGCGTTTTGACCATGAGAGGGGGCACTGCGCCAATGAGAACCAGCTTAGCCGCGCGCCCCTTGCCGTGGCGGGCCACGTAGCGGGTCGCTTCACCACCTCCCGTCGAGTGGCCCACGTGGATCGTATTGCGAAGATCCAGATGCTCGACCACGGCCGCGGCGTCGCTTGCGTAATGGTCCATGTCGTGGCCGTCGTTTACATCGCTCGATCGGCCATGCCCCCGTCGATCGTGGGCGACGACCCGATAGCCCTTCTCCATAAAGAAAAGCAGTTGCGCGTCCCAATCGTCGGAGCTGAGCGGCCAACCGTGATGAAACATGATGGGCTGCCCATCTCTGGACCCCCAATCCTTGTAAAAGATCTCCACCCCGTCAGTGGTGGCGACCCTGTTAGCGCGCAATGTGCCGCTCCCGCCGGAAGACGCGGGCGCAGCTGCGGCTGGTGCCGCCGACGCCACGGGAAGCGCTGCTGCGGTGGCGAGGCCGAGCCCGGCGGTCATTACGCCGCGGCGCGTGGTCTGGTTGTTATTTGGATCCATTGCTTTCTCCTACACCGGCAAGGCGGCGATGCGTGTCAGTTGGTTTTCATGCTCGTGCTCATCACGACGTCGTTGAGCGCTCGCCAACATGAGCGTCTCGGTCTGCCGACTGTAGATGTACCTAAGTGTGGGTTGGATAGTTCGTCACACAGGGACACCCGCTGGTTCGGTCTCCGTGGGCGTTCGCGAGGTCATTCAAGACAAAGCGGCAAAGGCGACGTGCCTTGTAGATGGCTAATAGAAAATTCCGCTTATGATAGATCAGTCTTGTTCCTGTTTGCAGGAATGAAGAGCAAATCGTTCATGTGGTAAAGTTCAGTTGTTGCCAATGACGACCACGATCCAGCGAAAAGGTTTATTAATGCGCGATCTTGTAACAATCGCAACGGGTGGCAGTTCCGGCATCGGACGCGAAGTGGCTATTACATTAGCAACACTTGGCGCGCGCGTTCTGATAACCGCGCGGCGTCAGCCAGGACTTGATGAAGTCTGCGCCCAATCGGCAAATATCAGGGGAATTATTGCCGATGTAGCGAAGGCGGCTGACGCCTAGCGGACGGTTGAGGAAGCAATCGGTCTTTGGGGGAGGCTGGATGTTCTGATCAACAACGCCGGTGCCGGTGGCATTATGCCGCTCGCGGACGCAACGGAGGAGCGTATAAAGGACATTTTCGCTGTCAACGTGGTGGGTCCCAGTCTTTTGGCCGCCGCAGCGCTTCCGCATTTGAGCGACAGGGGCGGAGCGATCATCAACATCTCCAGCACCTACGGGCACAAGGCTGCTGCGGGCCTTTCGCACTATGCTGCGAGCAAGGCGGCGGTCGAGCATCTCACGCGCTGCTGGGCGCTTGAACTTGCACCCCATGGAATTCGCGTCAATGCAATTGCCGCGGGGCCGACAGAAACCGGTGCGCTGACGGGGATGATGGGACTAACTGCCGAAGAAGCGGAGAACGTCAAGGAATATGAGCGCAGTCTGATCCCATTGAAGCGCCGTGGCACACCGCACGACGTCGCGCAATGGATCGCAATGTTTGCGAACCCCGAGGCGGCGTGGACGACTGGCCAAATTCTGTCGGCAGATGGGGGGCTTTCGGTCGTCTGAGAGATCGGCTCACTCCCTATCGACAGTCTGCCCTACAGCGCCGCGCGTCCTATAAGACGCGCGGCGCTGTAGAACGTAGACCGCTACGCGGTTTTCTTCGGCTGAGCCGCGGCGGCGAACCATTGTTCGAACGTGATGCGGCCAAGGCGCGGGCTCTTGTCCGAAACGAGAGAACTGTCGTCGAGACGCGCGCCGAAATAACGCGCATCCGGGTCTGCTACGACCTTTCTCGGGTCGTTCATCTTCCTAAGATAACGCGCGATCAAGTCACTGAGCTTCACACGCTCGGGGCCGGCGATCTCGACGATCCCATTCTGCGGTTGGCCCAGCGCCACGTCGGTCATTGCGTCCGCCACGTCGTCCGAGGCAATCGGCTGTATGGCAGCGGGCGACAGGTGAACCGTGTCGCCAACGGTGCCCGATTGAGCGATACCGTTAACGAACTCCATGAACTGCGTGGAGTGCACAATCGTATAAGGAATGCCGGAGGCCCGGATCAGGTTTTCCTGCGCCAGCTTGGCGCGGAAATAGCCGCTTTCTTGCAGGCGTTCGGTGCCGACTACGGACAGAGCGATGTGGTGCTTCACACCTGCGACTTTCTCCGCAGCCAACAGGTTCCTGCCCGATGTCTCGAAGAACTCGAGTACGGCCTTGTCTTCGAAGGATGGGGAGTTTGCGAGGTCAAGGACCACTTCGGCATTCGTAAGAGCGTCGGCGAGCCCTTCGCCGGTAATCGTGTTGACGCCCGTATTCGGTGCCGCGGCGACGACTTCGTGGCCGCGCTTGCGCAAGCGATCGGCAGTCTTCGAACCGATCAAGCCGGTTCCACCAATAATAACGATTTTCATAATATAGCCTCCGATTGCATCTCAAGTCGCGTTTGGAGTCGAGCAAGTGAGAGAGACGAGCTAGTTCAAGCCGGCCTTATCGAGGCCAAAGGCCTTGTCCGCCGATCCTGGCACAGCTTTGAACCCGATGCTGGCTCGGTTCCAGGCATTGATAGTCATGACCGCGAATGTGAGGTCCGAAATCTCTTTCTCGGAGAGCTGGCCGCGGACACGCTCGTAGATGTCATCCGGAACGCCGCCAGCTGGCAGGTTCGTCAGCACTTCCGTCCAGGCCAGCGCTGCCCGCTCGCGAGGAGCAAAGAGGTGGGACTCGCGCCAGATCGCAACATGGTGGACGCGCAATTCGGTTTCGCCGTGGATCTTTGCTTCCTTGACGTGCATGTCCAGGCAAAAGGCGCACCCGTTCATCTGCGAGGCCCGGATCTGCACCAGGTCTCGCGTCTTCTGGTCGATGACGCTGTTGTTCACCGCGGCGCTGAGTTCCATCAGCTTCTTGAAGAGCTCGGGGGACTGCTGTGCGTAGTTCAGTCGTTGTGTCATTTAAAACCTTGCCTTGCTTGTTCCCTAATGGATCCAGCTGAATACCGGCCGGCACATGGGAGGTGTTGGAACGTCACGAATAGTAGTTGGAACGCTCTCCCCGTGGATCCTAAACCTTGGTTTAGGATCCACTTCGAGGCCCATCGCGGACACGAGATTGCAGCGGCGAGAGGGGATTATCGCGCGAGGAAAGCTGTTGCTTCGGTTCGGTATCCCGAACAATTACTAGAGCGCCGTGCGTTCAAGTGAACGCACAAAGGACGCTCTAGTACTTTGATTCTAGAGCATCTTATCCGCTTTCAGTGATCCACTTGAAAGCGGGATGCTCTAGCGGCGAGGCGTCGATGTTAAGTGTAGATGAGAATAGGGGGCAATGCTCCGCAACGTATCATTGCGACAAGCGCGATTGGCCGACGTTTCCGACAGGCCACGTTGTGGCTCATGTAAATTCGGTGTCTTGAGATACTGCGATGCCGAGCAATTGTCCTCGGGCGGCCTTTTCACGGTGGCGAGGATTAGATGAGCTCTGATTTTTTCACGAGGTCGGCCAGAGAACGGGCTTCCATCTTTCGCATCACGCTGGCTCTATGAATCTTGACCATGATCTCACTGATCCCGAGCTCATAGGCTATCTGCTTGTTCATAAGGCCGTCGGTGACGTGCTGCATCACTTCCTTTTCCCGAGGCGTCAGTGTCGACGCTTTCTGCTTGATAGCATTCCTGACGACGGCATCCTGTCGTCTGCACCGATCGGTCTCGAAGGCCCTGCTTACTGCGTCGAGCAGTTCTTCATTGGTGAAGGGTTTTAGCAGAAAGTCTACCGCGCCCGCCTTCATTGCCGTTACGCTCATGGGCACATCGCCATGGCCTGTCACGAAGACAACTGGAGTTTGGCATCCCAGATCCTCCAGCCGCGATTGAAACTCGATGCCGCTCATTCCCGGCATGCGAACATCCAGAACAATGCAACCTGAAGCATTCAGGCAACCATTCTCGATGAAATCCAGAGCGTCACAGAAAGAGGCTGACTTAATGCCGACAGATTCAAATAGATCGTTCATAGAGAGACGTATGTCGGCATCGTCGTCAATCACAACCACAACTTGCTCTTCGACTGGGGCGACTTCGATTTTGCGTGCGGTGGACATCTTGCTGTCTCCTCGAATGCCGGAACGATTGCCGCATTCTGCCTCGAATCGTCTCAGGAGGCACCCTGTTTCAAAGTATACAAAGGTTTAGCCCGCCCGCGTTTTAGGCCGTGGGGGCTATCAGGCCTCCGTCGGTGCGGTTACAGGCAGCAGCACCCGAAATACTGCGCCATGAGGCTCGCAGTTGGCAGCCCTGATCATACCACCATGGTCGGATATGATTGAGCGGCAAATTGCCAAGCCCATTCCCATGCCATCGGGCTTGGTGGAAAAGAAGCCCTCGAATACCCGCTCGAGATCTGCCTCGGGTATGCCGCCCCCCGTGTCACGTATCGTCAGCGAAACGGTCCCGCATTCGGTATGCGAGGTGTCGATGACGATTTCTCGGTCTTCCGCGGCCCTTTGGGTGATCGCCTGAATGCTGTTGATCAACAGGTTGACGGCAACCTGCTGCAGTTGCACCCGATCGCCCGTTATGTTTGGCAGTTCCTCGGCCAATTGAAGGCGCAGCGAGATAGAGCGCGCCTCCGTCTCTGCCTGTACAAACAGAACGGCCTCCTTGACGATCTCATTTATGTCGATGGCTTGTCTGACGGGATCTCTGCGTGCCGCCATATCGTTGATCCGCTGTATGATGCGGTTCGCGCGGAGCGCATTTTCCTTTATCCGTGTAACAAGTTGCTCAACCTTCGCCACGTTGGCGTCAGCTCTCGCGAGCCATCTTGACGCTGTGTCAGCGTCTGCAACGACCACCGAGAGAGGCTGGCGCACTTCGTGCGCGATCGACGTCACGAGTTCGCCGAGTGCCGACACGCGTGCTGCATGAGCGAAATCCGCCTCTATCTGTCTCAACTGCCGTTCAATGCGGCGCTGCTCTGCAATGTCGACCAGCGTAGTGTCCAATCGCTCGGGAAACTGGGGAAACGTAACGAGAAAAAGCACGTCGCGTATTTCCCCGTCGAAGGGCTCGACTTGCATGTCAGTAGAATCATTCATCCGGTTTGTTCCAGTTCAAGAGCGTTTCCCCTGCTGTCACGGCATCCTTTGCCGAATCGATTGGGCGTCGCGCGGGATGCGTTTTTGGTTTCCACGCGCAGAGGACCGCCGGCCGAGCTGAAGCTCACGAATGCGCAACTGGGCGCCCGAGATTTTGGACGATCGGCGTTTCGTTGCTTTAACGGCGGGTTAGGCAGTGCAGTACTCGGCAAGCTCGAAGCCAGAGATCATTACACCCTCGACAATCCAGCTCATAAGTGCCTAGGTGGGCACAGCATTTGTGCTGGGATGTCCGCAATGGCGATAATTGGTGATAAGGCTGCCGGATTATCGGCCTTCGTTTTGACCGTCGAGACCGGCTCCTTCAGTGCGGCTTCCAAGCTCCTGGGAACCACCCCGTCTGCGGTTTCAAAGAGCGTTGCCAGATTGGAGCAGCGCCTTGGAGCCAAACTCTTCAGGCGTTCCACACGATCGCTCACGCTAACTGTCGAAGGAACTGCCTACTACGAGCGAACAGTTCCGTTGCTCCGCGGCCTTGAGGATGCGGAGGAAGTGGTTCGGTCGGCTTCCACCGCTCGCGGCACGCTGCGCGTGACGATGCCAAGCGAGCTAGGAAGAATTCTGATGGATGCTCTTACGACCGATTTCCTGCGCGCCCACCCGGAGATCAGGCTGGAAGTGGGGTGGGCGGATCGTCATGTGGACTTGATCCGCGAGGGCTACGATTTGGCATTGCGTGCTGGCGCTCCCGCTGACAGCGAACTCAATCTCCGCACGCTCGGCGAACTGCCGATGGTCCTGGTGGCGTCGCCGGAATACCTGAGCGAGATCGGGCGTCCGGCCTCAATCAAGGAGCTCGGTAGCGCAAATCACTTGCGTTATGTCCTCGGCGGGCGGCCTTTTCTGATCCGGTTCCTGGATGGCGAGATCATTGAGCCCGAGGGCCGTCTCGATCTGGACAGCGGATTCGCGCTTCGAGCCGCGGCGCTAAACGGATTTGGAGTGGCCTATCTCTTGCGCTGCATCGTCGAAGCCGACATCAAAGCGGGCCAGTTGGAAGTTGTGTTGCCTTCACGCCCCCTCAAACGTGTGCCATTGCACTTTCTTCACGCGTTTGGCAGGACGCCGCCATTGCGGGCGCGATTGTTCATGGACTTCGTGGCGGAGCAGATCAAACCGTTCCTTCATGATCCACGCCGGGAAGACGTCTGATTACGCCAGAGAAGACGGTAGGTTCGGCGATTACCCGCAGGGCCCAGGTCCTCGGGATGATTCATAGCGCTGATGCCTTCCCTGCCATGCGCGACGACTGTCGACTGGCGCACGGTCAATCCGCGGCATAACCACCGACAAGCTCCTCCTGGCTATTTCTGCGCCTGGTCCGCCGGTATCGGCTTGACCGGCGCGCCGGGGAAGATTTTCTGCAGGTTGCCGGCGATCACCTTGTCGCCTTCGGAAACACCGGACGACAGACCCACCAGGCCGCCATTGCTGGGGCCGAGGGAGACCAGCCGCTGTTCGACAACGTCGCCCTTGCCGACAACATAGACATATTTGCCGAGTTGACTCGACCCGAGTGCGGTCTCTGGCACCATGAGCACGTCCGGTTCGTCCCTCACGCGCAAGCGGACGCGGACGTATTGGCCGGGCAGCAAGGTCAGATCGACGTTGTCGATCGTCGCGCGCGCCACGACCGTGCCGGTACTGCGCTCGACCGCATTGTTGATGAAGGTCAGATCGCCACGCTGGCGTGGCTCGGTGTCACCCGGCAGAAACACTTCGGCCTGAACTGGCCCGGCCGCCCGTGCCCTCTGGATATCCGCGAGCTCGGCTTCGCTCGGATTGAAGGAGACATAGATCGGCGAAAGTTGCACGAGGTTGTTGAGTGGCGTTCCGGCCGTGTCGCTGACGAGCGTTCCCTCGGGAGCCAGGTTTCGCCCGAGCCTTCCTGCAAAGGGTGCGCGGATTTCAGTGTAGTCGCGGTTGATCTCGGCGGTGCGGACCGCCGCCCGCGACATGGCGAGGGCCGCCTCCGCCTGGCGCACGGCGCTTGCGCGCTGGTCGAAGGTGTCCTTGTCCAGATAGCCTGTCGTGGCAAGTTCATTGCCGCGTGTGAGATTGCTGCGAAGATAGGCGAGCGATGCCTCGTCGCGTTGGACCTGGGCCTTCGCCTGATCGAGCTCGGCTTCGTAGTCGCGGGGGTCGATGCGGTAAAGGAGCTCGCCCTGCGTGACGTCGGCGCCGTCCGGAGCTTCCTGCGACTGTATATAGCCGGAAATCTTGGCCCGGAGCGTCACGTTGCGGATCGATTCCGTCCGTGCGGAATATTCGAGGTAAATGGGGATCGTCTTCTTGACGACCGCGGCGACGGGAACGGGCATGGCAGGAGGTGCAGTCGCAACCGCCGCCCCGGCGCCACCGCCTTTGAGGTCAAGCCTGCCGCCAGTGTATGAATAGGCCGCAGCCAGAGCCGCGATCGCGACTGCTGCGGCAAAGCCAAGTTTCAAACCGCGCATATCAAGCTCCAGTCCCTATTCCGCGGCTTCGGGCTCGCGCTGCCCATCGGCAGGGGTCGCCGAAAGCCCCTCCCGCCATTGTTCAATGACAGCATAGAAGACCGGGACGAAAATAAGTGTCAGAACGGTTGCCATGAGCATACCGCCAAACACCGTCGTGCCGATCGACTGCCGGCTGGCGGCACCTGCACCCTTCGCGTACATCAGCGGGACGACGCCGAGAATGAAGGCGAATGCCGTCATCAAAATCGGCCGTAGCCGCAGGCGGGCCGCCTCGGCGGCGGCGGTGATGATGTCCAAGCCTTCCTGTCGGCGCCGCTTGGCGAACTCGACGATCAGAATAGCGTTTTTCGCGGCAAGGCCAACCAGCATCACGAAGCCGATCTGCGAATAGACGTCGATCTGCATGGCGCGCAGCCACAGGGCGAGCAGGGCGCCAAGGAGGGCGAGCGGCACGGAAAGCAGCACCATGAAGGGCATTGACCAGCTTTCATATTGCGCCGCCAGGATCAGGAAACAAAAGACGATTGCCAGCGCGAAGACGAGCGCGGCGATCGATCCCGCCCTGATCTCCTGATAGGTGATGCCCGTCCATTCGAAACCGAAGTCCCGCGGCAGAGTGGCCGCGGCGGCGCGCTCCATCGCCGCCACCGCCTGGCTCGAACTGAAGCCCGGCGCGGCCGCGCCGTTTATGAGTGCCGCCGGGTAGTTGTTGTAGTGGCTGACGGTCTCGGGGCCGACGGTCGGCTTCAGCGCCCCGAGCGTGCTGAGTGGCACCATGTCGCCAACCGTATTGCGCACGTAAAGCCGGGAAATGTCGCTGGCGTTGGAGCGGGCGCTTTGATCGGCCTGCAGCGTTACACGAAAAGTGCGACCGAACAGGTTGAAGTCGTTGACATAAAGCGAGCCGAAATAGATCTGCAAGGTGTTGAATATATCCGGCAGGTTGAGACCCAACTGCTTTGCCTTGTCCCGGTCGAGGTCATAGTTGAATTGCGGGCTCGACGTGCTGAACGCGGTGAAGAGTTGGTGCGGATTGATTTCCGGCTGCTTTCGCGCTTCGGCGATCAGGGCCTGCGTGGCGTCGTTCAACGCCACGCTGCTATGGCCGCCGAGGTCCTCGACCTGGAATTCAAAGCCGCCGGTCGCGCCGAGCCCCTGGATCGACGGCGGGTCGAAGGCGAGCACGAGGGCGTCGGGGATCTGCAAGAGGAGCGGCTGCACCGCTTCGCGCAGCGCCGACGCGCCTTGCTCGGGCGGCCGCTCGTCCCACGGCTTCAGGACCGCAAACTGCACGGCCGAATTCGACTGACTTGCGAAACTCAGGAAATTGAAGCCGACCACTGAGCCGACGAAATCCACGCCGGCCGTGCCGCGAAGGATTTCCTCCGACTGCCTTGCGACGGCTTCGGTTCGTTCTATCGATGCGCCGTCAGGGAGCTGGATGACCACGAAGAAATATCCCTGGTCTTCGACCGGCAGGAAGGTCGACGGAATGCGCTGCCACAGTGCGTAGGTGGAACCGATGGCGATCAGGAATAGTCCGAAGAGGGCCCAACGCCACCGGACGAGTCTCGCAATGCTGTGCGCATACGCATGCGAGAGCCGATGAAATCCGGTGTTGAACCAGCGGAAGAGCACGAATCGCGGTGCGCCGCGATGGCGCAGGAACGCGGCGCTGAGCGCGGGACTGAGCGTCAGCGAATTGAAGGCGGAGAACGCGACCGAGATCGCGACCGTCAGGGCGAACTGATTGTAAAGGCTGCCGGCAACGCCCGGAATGAAGGCAACCGGCACGAAGACGGCCAGAAGCACGGCGGTGGTCGCGATGATCGGTCCCGTCACCTCCTGCATCGCCTTGCGCGTCGCGGCGAGCGGTGGCAGGCCGGACTCGAGCTGTCGCTCGACGTTTTCGACGACGACGATCGCATCGTCGACCACTAGGCCGATGGCGAGCACCATTCCGAGCAGGCTCAGCATGTTCAGCGAGAAGCCGAGCAGGTACATGACGATGAGCGTCGCGATCAGCGACACGGGAATGGCGATCGTCGGGATAATCGTCGTGCGCACGTTCTGGAGGAAGATGAAGACGACGGCGACGACGAGAGCCAACGCCTCGAGCAGCGTGATCACCACGTCATTCATTGCCGCAGATACGAAGCGCGTGGTGTCGTAGAACATGTGATAGGCGATGCCGCTCGGGAAGCGCTGCGACAGCTCGTCCATCTTGGACTTGACCCGGCTCTGCAGATCGAGCGCATTCGAACCAGGTGCCTGGAATACCGCCAGGACGACGCTCTGCTTGCCGTTGAAGCTGACGGACGACGAGTAGAGCAGCGCGCCCAGTTCGACGCGCGCCACGTCGCGCAGCCTGATCGTCGCGCCGGTCGCCGGATCGGCACGCAAGACGATATCGGCAAATTGCTTCGGGTCGCTCAAACGACCGACCGCATTGATCTGCATCTCGAAGGGTGTGCCGGCCGGCGCCGGGGATTGCCCGATCTTTCCGCCGGCAACCTGGACGTTCTGCTCCTCGATGACGTTCTGCACGTCGACCGCTGTGATGCCCAGATTGGCCATCCGGTCCGGATCGAGCCAGACTCGCATCGAATAACGCCGTTCGCCGAAGAGCTGAACGTCGCCGACGCCCGGCAGGCGCTTGAGCGGATCGAGGATCTGCAGGTAGGCATAGTTGCTGACGGAGGCGAAATCGACGGAGTCATCGGGCGAATCGAGGCTGACCAGCACGGTGAAATTGGGTATCTGCTTGGCGATCGTCACTCCGCTTTGGTTGACGAGGGCCGGCAGCGAGGACGCCGCTTGCGAAACGCGGTTCTGCACGTCAAGCGCCGCGACGTCGATCGGATAGCCGACGTCGAAGGAGATGATGATCCTCGAAGAGCCGTCATTGGAGCTCGTCGAAGACATGTAGAGCATGCCCGGCACGCCGTTGATCTGCTGCTCGAGCGGTGTGGTGACGGTATCGGCGACGACCTGGGCGCTGGCGCCCGGATAATTGGCGGAGACGACGATCTGCGGCGGCGTAATGTCCGGGAACTGCGACACCGGAAGCAGGAAATAGCAAATGGCGCCCGCCAGCGTCATGACGATGGCGATGGCTGAGGCGAAAATCGGTCGGCGGATAAAGAACTCGATCATGGCCGGATCGATCCATGTGCGACGCGGGCGCCAGCGTTGGCCGCGCCGGCCGATAACGGCCGATGGGCATCGTTGAATATGTCGCGATACGACCTGTCATCGACCCCGACAAACGCAGCGGAGACATCCGAAGGGACAGGGGCGGGCGAAGGGGCAGAGCCGGGCGGCCTCCAAGCGCCGAAATCGACCTTCACCGCGGTGGCCGACACGCGGTCTATCCGGTCAGTAAGAAGCTTTCCCGCCCTCGGCCTATCCAGCTTGCGCATCGCAAGGCTCCACACCAGCAAATCGCGATTTGCACCGTCGTTAATTAGACGTTTGACGATCGTGCGAACCGACATTGTGACATTGTGCCAGAAATTTTTTCGTGCGGTTACCATCACGCTCGGAAGCGTTCGCGAAATCGCTTGCTCCCTGGTCTCGCGCTACCGATCAGTAAACAGTGTCAAGGGTCAACCTCCATCCACACCGAAATAGGCCGGCCGAAGCTGATGACAACTGATGTCTGCAGCCAGTCACGTCGATCTCCGCGTGATCGCATTGTCGACGCTGGCCGCGATTTGTTCCCGAAGCATGCATCCGCGGAATTTCGCTACACGCCTCACTCGCGCGTGTGCTCGGCGATCCCCGGCTCCAGCAGCTGAAGGATTTCAGGTAGGTGCTCGTTCATTTCTGCAGGGATTTTCTCGTTCATCAGAAGCATCACGAGCCCATGCACCAAAGACCAAGCCGCAATCGGGCCGGGATCGTCGACTGCATTCGACCCTTTCCGACCCGCCTTCATGGCAAGAAGCTCGAAGGCTTGGCGACTGGCGTTAGACAGGTGCAGGTCCCCGCTGTCGACGTGCTCGCGGGATCCGAACATCAGCGTGTAGAGGCCAGGGTTCGCTTTTGCGAATTCGATGTAGATAACGCCAAGATCACCGATGCTGCGTGCGGGATCGGACGCGAGCGGCGCAATCAGATCTCGCAGCCTCGAAAAACCCACTGTGGCAATCGCTGACATCAGTTCTCGCTTGCCGCCAAAGTGCGCGTAAGGGGCAGCCTGGCTGACACCAGCTTGACGCGCCACGCCGCGCAAACTCACTCCTCCTGGCCCCTCACGCTCGAGCAGCGCCAATCCTGCTTCGATCAGCGCAGTTCTTAGATCACCGTGATGATATCCTCTTGCTTTTGTTTTCGAGTTCATTGTTTTCACCGCAATCTTGACACTGTTAAGAACTTCGCTATGTTAACAGCGTAAACATTAACGTGCCATACGAAAGTCAAGGTCGGAGCCACCATGTCCGACCGGGGCCCTTTTTTCAGACGGGCGGGAGTCCCAGATGTTCACGGATCTTGTTCTCGCTAGTGCCCACCACCTCCTGGTCTTCCTACTGGCGGCGATGATCGCGATGGAAGCAGTGATCGTGCGGCCGGACATGTCCGGGGGAAGCGCGAGACTGCTCTCCCGTATCGATGCATATTACGGCGCGACCGCCGCACTTGTGCTCCTCGTCGGAGTGGCTCGTGTCGTCTTCGGTCTCAAGGGATGGGAAGCCTATGTTTACAACTGGGCATTCTGGTTGAAGATGGTGGCCTTTGCCGTGGTTGGGCTCCTCTCGATCGGCCCCACAATGCAAATCCGCAAGTGGCGAAAGAATGCGGACGAAGTGGCGTTTACCGTGCTACCCGGGGACGTTGCCAAGGTGCGCGGTAGCATTCGGGCGCAAATCGGCGTTTTCGCGCTCATTCCAGTCTTCGCCGCCACGATGGCTCGCTACGGCTATTGAGGGGTTCGTTTCGCTGCGCATCAGAAATTTGCGGAAGGCCTAACTGCCCGACGGCGGAGTGCTTCTGCCCGCGAAGTTTCGGTTGAGCGTGGCGTGACGGTTGGAACGGGCGCCGGGCGCCTGGTCCCTCGCTCGCAGGGCCGGCTCGATAAGTTTCGGGTGGAGTGTCACACACCCGTTACATTTTGCGCCGAAACTTAGGCTGTACTCCATGGCACAGGCCATCCTCCACAGGATTGGCAGGGGTCGCTTCAAAAAGCGTTGGGCGCCGCAGCCGATCCGGCAGAGGCGCCCAAACCCGTAGTGCCGGACATCCTTCGCGCGGCGGAATTTCCGTTTGACGGGCAAGTGTCCGAGGTAGTTCCGCGACTTTGCAGCAGCTGGGCGCGACCGCAGACTGGCCCAATTCTTAGGACGACGAGCGGATGATCCCGGCTTCCGCCCCGATTTGAATTCGATTCATGGGGCAACCTTCAAACGAGGAAGTAGAGATGAGTAAGTTTGTTATTCTCGCACTGACCGCGGTGGCAATCAGCGTCGGCAGCGTAGCCTGCGTATCAGAGAACCCTGACACTGCATCGATAACGCCCAATGCGGGGGACAGGATCGGGGCGTTCAACCCCAGGGCAAGCGGTGCCCCTCCAAGGAACGGTTCCTACTACAAGGGCATCTTTCGTGAATGATCTACAGCGCGTGCGTCTTTCAGGCGCACAAAGGACGCTGTAGCACTTTGAATTGCTGCATGTTTTGTCCTTCGATTGGCTACGATCTAAGGCGACACGCAGTAGTCTCTGCGCCCGCTTTCAAGATTTGTCTTCCTCCCCGGGGATCCATGTTGTTTGTGCCGGATCAAAGAGATGGATCTGACAGCGGTGTAGGTGCATCGGGCCGAAAATGAATTGCGGCGCGTCGGCATGAGGTCGAATTTCCCCTGGAGCATTGCCTCATGCGTTTGTCGGACGTCTCTCTGACCAAGCGGATCCTCTGGTGTGTTGCCCTGCCGGCGCTCGTCGCCGCTTGGCTCGCCTACGGGCGGGTCGAGGGGAGCTTTGCCACCTATCGGGAAGCCGAACGCCTGGTGGAGATCAGCGATTACATATCGATTCTTGGCGACACAGTGCATGCCCTGCAGATCGAGCGCGCCGCGACGGCTCTCTTCCTTGCGAATAGAACCGATGGCGATGATGCATCTCTGGACGCTGCGCGGCGTGGCTTCGACGGACGTGTCGCAGCAGCTTTGGCCGCCGCGTCCAACCTCGCGATCGATCAAGACGCTCCCTTGGGGGAGGGGATGCAGGAGCTTGCAGCGCTGCGCGGGCGTGTCGACCGCCGCGAGTTGGCGCCAGCGGAGAGCAATGGGCTCTACAGCCAATTCGTTTCCCGTCTGCTCACTGTGCCGCGCGCGCTCACCAATGGAAGTCGCATCGAAGGTGCACTTGCCGGGAAGGTCGAAGCCTACAATCTCTTCTCGCTGGCGAAGGAATATGCGGGTCAGGAACGGGCGGCAGGCAACGCGTTGATCGCCACGGGTCTGGCTGATCGCGAGGGCCTGCTCCGCTTGGCCAGACTCTATGGCGCACAGACGACGCTGCTCAATGAGTTCGTCACCAAACTGCCGGCCTTTGCCGATCGGGCGAAGCCGGTCACGCCGGACGCTTCGGCACCGCTGGCGGGAATGCGGCAGGTCCTGTTGGCAACCGGCGGAGCCGGAGATCTCTCCGCCCTTGATGCCACCGAATGGTATCGCCTGGCGACTGCACGGATCGACACCATGCGCGAGGTCGAGAAGGCGCTGCTCGAGGATACGCGAGCGGACGCGGCTGACCTCGCCCGTCGGCAGATGGCGGCTCTGGCGGCGATTGGTGGCGGCCTGACCGCGGCGCTCTCCGCCGCCGCCTTTGTGTCGATGCTGATCGCGCTCGGAGTGGTCCGGCCGATCCGGGCACTGACCGAGGCAATCGAGCGGCTCGCTGACGGCGACGCCCGGACGACGGTGGGCCAGACGGATGCCAAGGACGAAGTGGGAGCCATGGGGCGCGCGGTAGCCAGGGCCGTTGAGGCTGCCAGGCATCAGGCGGAAGCAAAGCGCGAGGAAGATCAGCGTCGTGCGGCGGAGCGACAGGCGGAGGCTCGGTCGCGCGATGAAGAACGAGCAGCGCGGGCAAGGGATGTCGAACAGGCGTTGGACAATGTAAACCGCGGTTTGGACGAACTTTCCCGGGGGAACCTGTGCTTCCGGATCGCCCAGAAGCTCGCCCCGGATTTCGACGCGCTTCGAACCGCCTTCAACGGGTCCGTCGAGACGCTCGAGCGGCTCGTTTCGCTCGCCGGCGAGAACGCGAACGTCATCGACGGCGGTTGTGCGGAGTTGCGGACGGCCGCAGACGACCTCGCGCGGCGCACGGGCAGCCAGGCGACAGCATTGGAGGAAGCGGCCGCCGCTCTGGAGGAGGTCGCGGCCGCGGTCAAGATGTCGTCGGTCGGCGCCGACGAGGCGCAGCGGTCGGTCGGCATCGCAAGCAGCGATGCGGCCGAGGCGACCCGTGTCGTCGCCAAAACCGTCGGCGCGATGCGCGACATTGCCAATTCCTCGCAACGGATTGGACAGATCATCGGTGTGATCGACGAGATCGCCTTCCAGACCAATCTTCTGGCGCTCAATGCCGGGGTCGAGGCGGCGCGCGCCGGTGAAGCCGGCAAGGGATTTGCCGTCGTAGCGCAGGAGGTCAGGGAGCTGGCACAGCGCTCAGCTGCCGCCGCGCGGGAGATCAAGGCGTTGATAGACCAGGCGACGAACGACGTTTCGGCCGGCGTCGCCCTGGTGGGCAAGACCGGTGAGGCGCTTTCCGGTATCGAGCGGCACGTGCAACTGATCAGCCGACAGGTTCTTACCATCGCACAGTCTGCCAAGGAACAGGCCTCGGCGCTGGGCGAGATTACTGTTACGGTCAGCCAGCTCGACCAGATCACGCAGCAGAATGCCGGTATGGTCGAGGAGACGACAGCCGCCTCGGAAACCCTTGCGGTCGACGCTAGCAAGCTGCGCAATCAGCTGGCGACCTTCCGGACGGGGCAGGGCTGGGCTGAGAGGCACCGGCAAGCCGACGCCGCCTGACCCCCGCGCCCAACCCTGCGACTCACGGCGACATTTTTGCTCCGCCGTGAGTCGCAATCCTTGAGGCTCAAAGCTTGCCGAGCGCGGCGTCGATTCGTTCACGCGCCTTGTTCGGGAACTTTGCCGCCTTGACTTGCTCGACATTTGCTGGTGCGTCACCGACCACAACGACGGCAACCATGCCCATGCTGAAGTGCGGCGTGCACTTGACCAGATAGATGCCTTGCTGGGACAGGGTCACTTTAAGCTTTTCGTTTATCTTCCCTTTAAACGGTTCGGCACCTTGCGGGATCATGTCCTTGACCGTTTCAGCATTGTGGCCCTTGTCCACAGGCACAAAAGTCACGGTATCTCCGGGGCTGGCCTTGAGTATCGACGGTTCGAAGACCATCACGCCGTCCGTCCCTTTGTTGAGCATCTTGATCTCGTGGTCGGCGGCAAAAGCGGGCACGTTCAGGATACTCAGGAACGCCGCACCGACGAGAAACTTGGTCATGGAACGCATTGCAAATTCTCCTTGCTGGAAGACACCCCGCATGGGCGCCTTTCAAGGACGATGACTAAGCCGTGTAGTCCGTTCGTTCTTTGACATAACGCAAATTTGGCTCGCGTCAGAACGCCGCAATCTTTCGCTGCCATCTACTGCATGTATCCTCAGATCGTACCGATCTAAGGATACATGCAGCAATTCAAAGTGCTACAGCCTTTGCGCGTCTAATAAGACGCGCGGCGCTGAAGTCGAGGGAAGGCCACCTGGATGCGTTATGGGGTCGGAACAGCGCGTACATCCTGCAGGCAGCGGACCATCTCGCCCGCAAACGTCTGCGCACGTTTCCGTCCTGCCTCCGTGCGCTCCCGCTCCGCCAAGTCCAGGTAGCAATCAAGGAGGAATTCACAAAGCGGGACCAATCGCTCCGAGACATTGTCCGGCACGTGCCGAAGGAGAGGCGTCTCGGCAGATGGTTCTCGCGAAAGAACCTCAGATCGCGCTGCCGCTTCAGCCGAATGGGCGCGCAACCGCTCCGCAACGAGCACCCCTACTGAAGTGGCCCGTTTCATCAGGAGGCTGGAAAGTCGTCGCTCTAGAACCGGCAAGTTCCCTCTGACGGCCTGCGTGTCGGCATGGCGCATCTCATGGAATGCTCGCCGTCGTTCGCGGCGGAGCGTCGCGATATGGCCCAGCTCGTCTCTGGCCAGCCGCTCCGCGGCGCGCCTTAGCTCGTCGTTTGGCGCATGTGCGGCCGCATAGGTCCAGAAGACGAATGCTCTCTCCTCGTTGCGAACCGCCATGGAAAAGGCACGGTACGAGGTCAGAAGCTCGGGAGCGACAATCCCGGCACCCTCATCGTCGAAGAGCGGTTCGGAGAGCGCGACCGGCAGCTGTGCCCGGTCGCCAAGCCACCGATCGACATTCTCGAGGTGCCCCTCTTCTTCAGCGATCAGGCGGTCGAACACTGCCGCCAAATCGGGACGGTTTTCCGCCCTCATGCGTGCCGCTAGTGAAACGTAGCCGTCGATCGCCTCTTGTTCCATCGCCCGCGCAAAGGCGAGCAACTCGTCCATCGACGCCATTGTCCATGGTTCCGTCTTCTTCACCGGCATGTCCTGTTCTCCCCGCTGGTGCGCGAAACGATTGCTCTGACAGGAGCAGACTGGCCCCAATCGAATTTGATCGAATTGATTTGGCGCAAAGAAGCTCCGTCTCGGTCGTGTCAGATGGCTGCGATGCAGTGGCCGCGTAAGGCCAGCAAATTCGATGTGCCAGACAGCGATCAATCAGATGCCTTTGCAAAGCCTTGTCCGCGCTCTCACCGTTCTCTGCATCGCCCTGTTCGTGGCCTTTCAAAGCATGGCCGCCGGCCAACTGTCCGAGAAGCTGCAGAAGGTGCAGCCCGGGGAGATTTTCCCGGGCGCCACCCGTTTCGGCGAACCGACGGGCGACCCGCCGATTGCGCCGATTTTCCGCGGCGGGGAGTTGCTGGGATACGCCTTTCTCAACTCCGACGTTACCAGTTCGGTCGGCTATTCCGGCAAGCCCATCCGTATCGTCGTCGGTATTGATTCCAAGGGCATCGTACGCGGGCTGAAGCTGGTCGATCACAAGGAGCCGATCGTCCTCATCGGTATTCCGGAGGCCAAGGTTGTCGCATCGGTCAATTCATTGATCGGCAAAGATCTGGGGCGCGTCTCGGCGGGTGCCGAACGGCCGCCGCAGGTCGACATTGTCAGCGGCGCGACCGTAACCGTCCTTGTCATGGGCGACAGCATCGTCCGCTCCGCTCTCAAGCTCATCCGCAGCAACCGGCTCGGCGCGGATGTCGCCGCCGCCAGGCCTTCCTCCGAGATCCGCCGGGTGGACGTTGCCAAAGCCGACGTGAGTAATTGGCAGGCCCTCCTGGGCGACGGCTCGGTGCGGAGCCTCCGGCTGACGGTCGGAGAGGTCTCCGACGCATTCCGGCAGGCGGGGCAGTCAAGCGCAGCCGAGCACCCGGAGACGCGCAGGCCTGGCGACAGGTTCATCGATCTTTACATCGCGCCGGTCAGCGTCCCGAGCATTGGACGGTCGCTGCTGGGCGAAGCACGCTATGAACAGATGCGCGCCAAACTAAAGCCCGGTGAAGAAGCGATCGTCGTGGCGGGTGATGGCGCCTATTCGTTCAAGGGTTCAGGTTACGTTCGAGGGGGGATCTTCGACCGGATCGAGCTTCTGCAGGATGGCCAGGGGTTGCGGTTCCGCGACCGCTATCACACGCGCCTGCCGGCACTTGCAGCCGCCGGCGCTCCGCATCTTCGCGAAATCGCGCTTTTCGTGGTTCCGGCCGAGTTCGGCTTCGACGTGACGGCCCCCTGGGAACTGCAGTTGCTGGTTCAGCGCAGTTCGGTGGGGCGCGACAAGGCGGTTCTTTCCTATAATCTCAGCTACACGCTGCCCGACCCCTATGTGGAGATCGAAGTTGCACCGGCACCGCCCCCGCCTGTCGAACCGGGTGCCGCCGAGCAGGCCGCGCCTGGCGAACCGCTTGCCGTCAGCGAACCTCTTTGGATGAAGATGTGGGCCATGAACCGCACATCGGTGGCGATTGCCATCGCAGCTGTGCTTGTCCTCACCCTCATCTTCTTCTTCCAGGACTGGCTCGTGAAACGACCGGTGCTGTTCGGGTGGGTGAGGCGTGGCTATCTCACCTTCACGCTCGTCTGGCTTGGCTGGTACGCCAATGCCCAGCTCTCCGTCGTCAACGTCCTGACATTCTTCAACTCTCTCGTCACCGGCTTCCATTGGGAGTTCTTTCTCTCCGCCCCCTTGGTCTTTCTCCTGTGGGCAAGCGTTGCCGCAGCGTTACTGTTCTGGGGGCGTGGTCCCTTCTGCGGATGGTTGTGCCCGTTCGGCGCCTTGCAGGAATTGACCAACAATATTGCACAGTGGCTGAAAGTGCCGCAGGTCCGCTTGCCCTGGGGACTGCATGAACGTCTTTGGCCGATCAAGTACATCATCTTCCTCGGCCTGTTCGGGCTGTCACTCTATTCGCTGGCGCTTGCCGAAGTCTTCTCGGAAGTGGAACCGTTCAAGACGGCCATCATTCTGAAATTCGCGCGCGAATGGCCCTTCGTCATCTTTGCATTCACGGTGCTCGCCGCCGGCCTGTTCGTCGAACGGTTCTATTGCCGCTACCTTTGCCCGCTCGGCGCCGCTCTCGCCATACCTGGGCGAATCCGGATGTTCGAATGGCTGAAGCGGTGGCCGGAGTGCGGCTCGCCCTGCCAGCGATGCGCGAAGGAATGCCCCGTCCAGTCGATCCACCCGGAGGGGGGCATCAATGTCAACGAGTGCATCTACTGCATGCACTGCCAGGAGCTTTACCACGACGATCAGCGCTGTCCGCACATGATCCAGGTGCGGCTGAAACGCGAAAAGTTCATGGCGCTTTCCACCCCGGCTTCACGGGGGGAGGCTCCACCGAAAACCGCCGTGACCCACAAGGGTGTCCCGATCACGAGACCTCAGAAGACACCGGAAATCCCGTCTGACGCCAACATCCAAGGAGAGGCATAATGTCAAACGAAGAAACCAAAATGCGTCTGAACAGACGACAAATGCTGGGCACGTCCGCGTTCGTGGCGGCGGCCGGCGCAATGGGTGCCGGCAGCGCGCTGACGCTCTCGGGCGGCACGGCAACACCGGCAAAGGCGCAGGAAACATCCGGCTCCAGCTACGAGGTGAAGCCCGGCGAACTCGACGAATACTACGTCTTCTTCTCATCGGGCCAGACCGGCGAAGTCCGCGTCGTCGGCGCACCTTCCATGCGCGAGATGATGCGGATCCCCGTCTTCAACCGGTGCAGCGCCACGGGCTGGGGCCAGACGAATGAAAGCCGGAAGATCCTGACCGAAGGTCTGCTTCCCGAGTCCGTCGAATTCCTGAAGGAGCGGGGCGGTCTCTATCTCAACGGCGATCTCCACCACCCGCATCCTTCGTTTACCGACGGCACCTATGACGGGCGCTATCTCTTCGCCAACGACAAGGCGAATACGCGCATCTGCCGCATCCGGCTCGACGTGATGAAGTGCGACAAGATCATCCAGCTTCCCAACCAGCACACGGTTCACGGCATGCGGGTTCAGAAGTACCCGAAAACCGGATACGTCTTCTGCAACGGCGAGGATCGCGTGCCGATCCCGAACGATGGCAAGATTCTGGACGACCATAAGCAGTACAGCGCCATCTTCACCGCGGTCGACGGCGAAACCATGAAAGTGGCTTGGCAGCTCATGGTCGACGGCAACCTCGACAACGTCGATGCCGACTACCAGGGCAAGTATTGCTTTGCGACCTGCTACAACTCCGAAGAGGGCGTGAACCTTGCGGAGATGATGGCCAGCGAGCAGGACTGGGTCGTCGTGTTCAACCTGAAGCGCATCGAGGAAGCGGTTGCCAAGGGCGATTACAAGGAAATCGGCGGTGTGCCGGTGCTCGACGGCCGCAAGGGCTCGCCCTACACGCGCTATATCCCGGTTTCGAACAGTCCGCACGGCATCAACACGGCACCCGACGGGATCCATGTCGTTGCGAACGGCAAGCTGTCTCCGACCGTGACCGTCTTCGACGTCCGCAAGTTCGACGATCTCTTCGAGGACAAGATCAAGCCGCGCGACACGGTCGTTGCCGAACCTGAACTCGGCCTTGGCCCATTGCACACCGCTTATGACGGCAAGGGCAACGCCTACACGACGCTGTTCATCGACAGCCAAGTCTGCAAATGGAACATCGAGGATGCCAAGCGCGCCTACAAGGGCGAAAAGGTCGATCCGATCCGCCACAAGCTCGATGTCCACTATCAGCCCGGCCACAACCATACGTCCATGGGGCAGACCAAGGAAGCCGACGGCAAATGGCTTATTTCGCTCAATAAGTTCTCCAAGGACCGCTATCTGAACGTCGGCCCGCTGAAGCCGGAAAACGATCAGTTGATCGACATTTCCGGTGACGAAATGGTCATCGTCCACGACAACCCGACCTTTGCCGAACCGCATGATGCGACCATCGTCCATGCCTCGAAGATCAACCCCGTGCACGTCTGGAACCGCGAGGATCCCTTCTTCGCGGACGCGGTTGCCCAGGCAAAGGCCGACAACATCGATCTGATGGTCGATTCGGAAGTCGTCCGCGACGGCGATAAGGTGCGCGTCTACATGACGTCCTCCGCTCCGGCCTTCGGCCTGGAAAGCTTCACCGTGAAACAGGGCGACGAGGTCACCGTTTATGTGACCAATATCGACGAGGTCGAAGACCTGACCCACGGCTTCTCGATCGTCAACTACGGCGTCAACATGGAAGTGGCTCCACAGGCGACCGCTTCCGTCACCTTCAAGGCCAGCAAGCCAGGCGTTTACTGGTATTATTGCTCGTGGTTCTGCCACGCCATGCATATGGAAATGAAGGGACGCATGTTCGTCGAACCTACGGCAGCATGATGAACTTGCGAGCCCTGACAGCGCAAATCGGGACGGCGGCCATTGTGGCCGCCTTACCGGCGCTCGCGCGAGCGGAAAGCCGCCTCGTCGCACCGGACGAAGGAAGGCTGCTGCAGGCGGTGATCGACGCGGCGACGCCCGGCGACGTCATCACGTTGCAGGCGGGGGAGTATAAGGGGCCGATCACGATCGACAAGGCCTTGTCGCTGGTGGGGCAGGGGCAGGTATCTGTCGTCGGAAATGGCAAGGGCAGCGTTATCACGATCACCGCGGAGGGAGTGACGGTTCGCCGCCTCCAGGTGAGCGGTTCCGGCACTGATCTCGCGAAACTCGATTCGGGAGTCTTTGCGGCAAAAACCGCCAAGCGCGCCGTGATCGAGGACAACACGATCACAGGCAATCTCTTTGGCGTCTATCTTCACGGAGCGCCAGAAAGCATCGTCAGAGGAAACCGGATAGCCGGCCTGATGCAAGGCCGCCTGAGCGAATCCGGGAATGGCGTCACCGTATGGAATGCGCCCGGCTCGATGGTTCTCGACAACGATATCAGCTTCGGACGCGACGGAATTGCGACCAACGCGAGCAAGCGGAATGTCTTCAGCGGCAATCGCTTCCGCGACCTGCGTTTCGGAATTCACTACATGTACACAAACGATAGCGAGATCAGCAACAACGTGTCGACGGGCAATGCCGTCGGCTATGCGATCATGTTTTCCAATCGCCTGAAAATAAAAGGCAATCGCTCAGACGGCGACCGTGACCACGGTCTTCTGCTGAACTACGCGAACGGTTCCGAGATCACCGGCAACGTCGTCGTCGGCCGCCTGCAACCCACCGAGCGCTGGTTGACGGCAGGAACCCGCCCCAACGAGCACGGCATGCCCAAGACAGAGGAGGGGAGCGCGGTTGCCGACGGGGATCGCCGTCTCGGACCGGAAAAATGCGTCTTCATCTACAACGCCAACAAAAATAGCTTCCGGGACAACGTGTTCGAGGGGTGCGCGATCGGCATTCACTTCACCGCAGGATCGGAAGGCAACAGCATCAGCTGCAACGCGTTCATAAACAACCGCAACCAGGTCAAATACGTGGGAACGCGCCACCTCGATTGGTCTTCGGACGGCAGGGGCAACTACTGGAGCGACAATCCGGCGTTCGATCTCAACGGCGACGGGGTCGGGGACAGTTCCTATAGGCCCAACGATCTCATCGACCGGGTGCTTTGGACTTCGCCCCAGGCCAAACTTCTGACGAGCAGCCCCGCCGTTCAGGTCATCCGCTGGGCCCAGGCGCAGTTTCCGGCGCTTCTGCCCGGAGGTGTCGTCGACAGCCATCCGCTGATGCTGCCGCCCGAACGCAAGGAAGCACAACAATGAATGAAACCGTCCAGGTTGCGGGCATAGCCAAGCGCTATGGGAAGTCGACCGTGGTCAAAGACGTATCCTTCACGCTCCGCGCGGGAGAGACGGTCGCGCTGGTCGGGCACAACGGCGCCGGCAAGACGACGCTCATCAAGCTGATGCTCGGCTTGATCCGCCCCACGACAGGCGCAGTGCGCGTCCTCGGCGAGGATCCTGCCACTGGCGACGTCGCGGTGCGTCAGCGTCTCGGCTACCTGCCGGAAAGCGTGTCGTTCAATATGGCCCTGTCGGGACGGGAGACCTTGCGCTTCTACGCGCGACTGAAGCGTGTCGACGCCACCGCTGCAGAGCAACTCTTCCAGCGCGTGGGGCTCGCAGCCGAAGCCGTCGATCGGCCCGTTCGAACCTATTCGAAGGGCATGCGTCAACGCCTCGGGCTCGCTCAAGCTTTGCTCGGGGCGCCACGGATTCTGCTGCTCGACGAACCGACCAGCGGCCTCGACCCTGCGTTGCGGCGAAATTTCTACGATCTGATTACGGAGCTGCGAGGGAAGGGCACCACGGTCTTGCTTTCGTCGCATGCGCTGACGGAACTCGAGGGGCGCACGGACCGCGTCATCATCATCAACAACGGCGTGGCGATTGCGGACGGCACGCTTGAAGACTTGCGTCGCATCGCTCAACTGCCGACACGCATCACCGTCAAACTTTCTGAGATCGACGCAGCACCTCAATGGGCGAACGGCGGCATGAATTGGCGGCGCGGCGCGGACGGTGTCCTTGACGCGGACATCTTGCCGGATCGGAAAGTCCGCTTGCTGCACCAGATCACCGCGGATGCGGCGCTGATCTCCGGTTTGACGATCACGGAGCCGACGCTCGATGACCTCTACGCCCATTTTCTCAAAGCCCAGGTGACGAAATGAGAAACGTTCTGACGATCGCCGGGAAGGAGATCCAGGAAGGCACCCGCAACCGTTGGGTTCTCGCGACGACGCTGCTGATGGCGGCACTTGCCTTGACGTTGACGTTTCTCGGAAGCGCGCCGACCGGCACGGTTGGAGTCAACAAGCTCGATGTCGTCATCGTCAGCCTTTCAAGCCTCACGATCTTTCTCGTACCCCTGATTGCGCTCCTCCTTTCCCATGACGCCATTGTCGGCGAGATGGAGCGAGGGACGATGCTGCTTCTTCTGAGCTATCCGATCGGACGCCGCGAGATCGTCTTCGGCAAGTTCCTCGGGCACCTGGCGATACTCGCCTTCGCGACGCTGTTCGGCTACGGCGTGGCCGCCATTGCGCTGATGGCGACAGGAAGCCAGATAGGCGCGGAAAGCTGGCGCGCCTTCGCATCGATGATCGCATCGTCGATCCTTTTGGGCGCGGTGTTCGCCGCAATCGGCTACCTGACGAGTGCTTTGGCGAGCGAGCGGAGCACGGCCGGTGGCATCGCCATCGGGATCTGGCTGTTCTTCGTGCTGATCTATGACATGGCGCTGCTTGGCGGCCTGGTTGCCGCTCAGGGGCAGACAATCCCGGCGGGCGTTCTCAACGCGTTCCTGCTCGCCAATCCCACCGATGTCTATCGCCTGCTCAATCTTGGTTCCGGCGGTGCGAGCACGCTTTCGGCCATGGGCGGCGTCGCGGAGTATACGGGCCTTTCCTCGCCGGTTCTCCTTACCGCCCTCGGGCTCTGGTCGCTTGCTCCGCTCGGTTTCGCCACAGTGATCTTCTCAAGGAGGGAATTATGAGGCTGGCGCTCACTGCAGCAATGCTGACCGCAATGCTTCTCCTTGGCGGTTGCGAAAAGGAGGAAGCGAAAACGCCCGCTCCCTACGCACTTACGTCCGATGCCATGGGGCGCTATTGCGGCATGAATGTCCTCGAACATCCGGGGCCGAAGGGACAGGTCATCCTCCGGGACATTCCTGAGCCGATCTGGTTCTCCTCGGCGCGCGACACCGTGGCGTTCACCATGCTGCCGGAGGAGCCGAAGGACATCGCCGCCATCTATGTCTCTGACATGGGGGCTGCCAAGCGCTGGGAGGATCCTGGCTCGGAGAACTGGATCGACGCGAGGAAGGCATTCTACGTTATCGGCAGCCGCGTGAAGAGCGGCATGGGCGCGGAGGAAGCGGTACCGTTCCTCACCGAAGGCGCCGCGCGCGATTTCGCCGCGAAGAATGGCGGGCAGGTGACAGGATTTTCCGAAATTCCCAAGGACTACGTGCTGGGGACCGATGCCTCCGATCAGGACGTGGGCCTAGAACTCGATGGGCACGGCAAGGGGCAAACTCATGGGTAATCGGATTACGCGCCGCCGGGCCATCTGCATCATGGCCGCTGCTGCCGGACTTCCACTGCTGGGGCCAAGCATACGTGCCAAGGCCGCTGCGCCCGCGGTCACCTGGAAAGGACAGGCCCTGGGAGCGCCGGCGACACTGGTCCTGCACCTCGACGACGAGGCACAAGCGGCACGCCTGATTGACCGCGTTGTCGCGGAAATTTCGCGGCTCGAGAACGTGTTCAGCCTCTACCGGAGCGACTCAGTCCTTTCGGAACTGAACCGGGCGGGAGCAATTGCCACCCCGCCTTCGGATCTGGTGCGCCTGCTTGAGGCGTGCCGCGAATACTGGGAGGCGACGAACGGCGCCTTCGACCCCACCGTCCAGCCGCTGTGGGCGCTTTACGCACGGCATTTCTCCGTCGAGGGCGCCGATCCCGCGGGCCCGTCCGTCGACGCGAAGGGGCAGGCGTTGGCGCGGGTCGGTTTCGACAAGGTCAGGCTCGGGCGCGACCGCGTGGTGTTTACTCGGCCGGGAATGGCGCTGACGCTTAACGGCATCGCTCAAGGCTACATAACCGACCGCGTCGTCGGATTGCTCAGGGACGCAGGTGTCGCAAACAGTCTCGTCAGCATGGGGGAAATACGGGCAATTGGGGCGCAGAGCGACGGCAGCCCATGGCGCGTCGGTCTTGCGTCGACAGAAGACGCACCGGCACCGGACAGCATTCTGGGCATCGTCAACAAGGCCGTTGCCACATCGAGCCAGGACGGCTTTGTTTTCGGCGGTTCGGGCCGCTTCGGCCACATCGTCGATCCGCATAGCGGGGAGGTGCCAAGACTCTTCAAAAGGGTCAGTGTCATAGCCCCGACGGCGACGGAGGCGGATGCCTTCTCAACCGCATTCAGCCTGATGGACGCGTCCGACATCCAACGGGTCCGCGAGGGACACCCTGATCTTGCCGTCGACCTCGTCTCCACCTCGGGTGAACGCGGCCGCCTCGGATAGGCTTGCCCGATTCGGCGACACGGGGAGAGTGCGGTCCTGTATTAAATCGGCGTGGTCATCACACCGAGGAGCGCGGCCGCACGCGTCCGCGAAGAATTGTCATTTCTTCGCTCGCGACACAACCCTGGCCGTCCAGGATGGCGCGCCACACCCGGTTTCCGAGCTTCACGCTGAGGCGGCATGTGCCGGCATCCTCGGCCTCGCCACGCTCGACCATGCTCATCACCGAACCTCTTCTCACGTGTTGGCGGAACTCCTCGCCCGACAATCCGAACCGACCTGCGAGTTCGTCGGATTCCAGTATGAAGTCCCCGGTTTGATTGCGTTCGATGTACATTGGCGTTCCACTGCGGTTCAGTCGTTCCTATTGATTGTTGCCGTCGTTTCTGATCGGCGTGACAAAATCGTGCGCGCATCGGCCCGATCAACGCCTGCGATCGATGCCTCGAGGCGGTTGCTGATTGCTGCGCTGAACACTGGTCTCGGAACAGGACCGATCAAAGCCGGTATGTAGGCGACCAGGAAGAGCGTCCAAGCCGCCATCCAGCAGATCGTAGCCGCAACCACCTTATCGAAGTGCGCTTCGCCCGGTAATCCGCCAAGGACGCGCAGCAGCGCTGAAAGCGACACGAGGCCGAAAGCACATGCCATAATACCATTGGCGACGAGAGCCTCGCCATCTCGTCTCATGGCCGAGCGCATCATAATCGCGGCCATCATCGTTCCCATTGCGCCCATCGTCAGCGCATGCAGAGCGGCGGCAGGCGGGATCCGGTCGGGAAAGACAACCGCAAGACCGTTCAGAACGAGACCCGCGGGTGTCCAGGCAAACGCAAGGTGCAACATGAACAAGGCCGGATAGCGGTAGGTCCTCACGCTTTGCCACCCCCTCATTTGCGCGAGCAACAGAGCGCCCGAAAATATCAGCACACAACCTGCTGCCGGATGCTGACGGAAAGCGTCGATCGAGACCGTGGCAAGTACGCCGACTATCGCCAGGTACGAAAGCGCGGGCTGATCGCGAAGGCGTCCGACACCCGTCCCGTCGAGCCATCGACGGGTAAAGGCAGGTACGGCGCGCCCGCCGATCAGAATGATCAAGACCATGTACAAGAGCGGCGTGATCGTGATGTCCACGCCTCCAGCGAGAAGGGACAGGGCGTTGGCACCGAGCACGGCCATGCCGATCGGAGCCCAGAGCCGATGCCAGGCCCCGGAGGACACCACGCCATGCGCCAGGATCACCGCCAGGCATGCGAAATAGGCGGATACCCCGATAGCCGCGAGGACGAACGGCAGCTGGTCTGAAAATGCAGCGGTCAGGCGGGCGGCACACCAGAGGCAGGTGACGATGATTGTGACGGGTGGCGGGACGGGGCCGCCTTTCGTCCAGGCAGGCAAGGCTGTCAGAAGATAGCCTCCCGCCGCGGCGCTGGTCATACCGAAGAGAAGTTCATGGCGGTGCCAGGCGACCGGCTCCGGACCTATTCCCTCCGGGAGCAGCCAGACTGCGGGCGCGACCAACGCCCAGAGGCCCGCCAGAAGAAACAAGGGCCGGTGAGGCGCCCGCCAGATGGACATCCAAATCTTCGGTGCGGGATCCGTCATCCGGTGCCGGTCATGCCGGCTCGAAACGCGGGAACAGCACGGCGTTTTCGAGATGCATATGAGCCACGAGGTCGTCGGTGAACTTGCGCAGTCCCGTATAGAGCGCGGTCCACGAGCCGCAGGCTCCTGCTGGTAGCGAAAGCCCATGGGTCACATGCTCGATCGTCCGGAGGTGCTCAGCTTCCTCTTCATGCTCATGCCGCATCTGCCCGATCGGGTGGACGATAGTCTCGCTGCCGCCGGAGCGCATCATCGGGAAAAGAACCAGTTCCTCCTTCACCATATGGCTCTGAAGTTCGTCGCGCAGGCGCTCCAATGCCCGTGAAAGTCCGATCGGCGCCGACGGATGGTCGGCATGAACCCGCTCCACCTTCGCAGCGAGCGGAATGAGCCAGGCGAGTTCCGAGCGGTGCGTTTCGTGATATCTGGCAAGGATATGCGCGATGAGATCAGAGGTTTCTTCAGGTGCGTCCCGACTTGCCGCCTCCACCAGTGCCTCCAGTTCGCAAAGCAATGCCGACGGTGCAAGACCTGCCTTAACGGCAGCTTCGGAGAGCCGCACGTTGCCGCCGCAACAGAAGCTGATGTCATGGCGGCGGAAGAGTTCCGCGGCCCCCGGCAACTCCGCAGCAATGGTTGCGACTGTCTTGTCGAGGCTTACTCCGGTCATGATGTGTTCCTTGATCCTATTGGCGTTGGGATCTTTCGAGCCGGCGACGCCGGGGCTGAAGCCGGCCCGATGATCCAGCAATTAAATACGCCCGTCATTTTGTCGAAGAAGATGGCATCTCGTCTTTGTGCCCGCGCAAACAGGCGAAGGCAGTCGAAGCTTGGATAGCCAAAAACTGAGCCCATCAAGCTGGATCAAGCGAGCCAATGAAGTCAGAATGAAGCTCGCCTCGCTCGCCTGCCGGAAGGGATCCTGAATGCCGTCGACCGAGTTTCACCTTGTCACGAAATGGACCATCGACGCCTCGGTCGAGGATGTCTGGCAGGTACTGAACGCGCCCGAAACCTGGCCGGACTGGTGGCCCTCGGTAAAGCAGGTCACGCTTCTGCGCGAAGGCGACGAGGACGGCATCGGCGCCGTCCATCGGATGAAATGGTCGACTGCATTGCCTTATGATTTGGCCTTCGAAATCGAAACGATCAGGATCGTGCCGTTGTCCATTATCGAGGGGAGAGCTTACGGCGAGCTTGAGGGTATTGGCCGATGGACGCTGCAACCCGAGGGTTTGAAATGCAATGTCCGCTATGACTGGATCGTCACGATCACGAAACCTTGGATGATCAGACTTTCATTTGTGCTGAAGCCTGTCTTCAGTTGGAACCATGCAGTCGTGATGGAACGCGGGCGGCGAGGTCTCGTGCGTCGCTTGGCCCGCAATATCTGAAGAAATCCCTCGTTGGCGGTTGGTTTGATGCTTTAAGCTCGCTCGCATCGGCCCTCGCCAATGCATCGGCCGAAGTTCGAATGGCCTGACCCGCTGCTAGACGGACAGGGTCGCCACCACGGCAATGATCGTCGCGGCTATCAGGACCCATCGACTTATCCTCAGCATCCTCGTTCGGCGTGTCCGCTCGCCGCTCCAATCGTAGCTCATCATGTGCTCCGAGATTCGTTGGTTCCAGCCGCGGACAATGAGCAAATTTGGTTAACGAATTGGAAAGTTGGGTCAGCCGTCCACTGCAGGCGCAGTCTACGCCCTCTCGTCGCCAAACAGGCGATCCTTCTCGGCGACGAGAAAGCAGGCGAGCACGCAGGCGCCGAAGATGCAGAGGCTGGCTATCACTGGGGTCAATGTTCCGTCGAAGGATTGCACCCCAGCCCAGCCGAGGATCGCTCCGCCAACTGGCAGAAGGCGAGGGGTTGTGGGTATGATCGGTGAGCCAGCAGCCCGGCTCGGCGAGCCGTCGTGAGCGTCAGTATCCATGCGGGGGTACAAATAGGCAGACGGTGCGTCCATCGTTCGCCCCTGCCGCCGAACACCAATGAAACAGGCCGTCGGGGCTGTTCCTGATACGGCTGTCTGTGTAGGTAATCACTTCCCCCGTACGCTTGATAACATAGCCCTCGCGCCGCTCTGCGACGGCATTGTATGCGACTTCACGGCAATCGTAGCCGGAGCAACAGGACAGGGGATAGGACCACCCATGCGGTTGCGCGGCGGTTGGCAGCGCAGGATGCGCCTTGGCATTAGGTGCTATGAACAACACCCATGCACCGACGAAAAACACAGCGACCAGGGACAGAAACGCGACGAGTTCGCGAAACTTCGACGGAACCCGCGTGGTAAGAAACAAATGTTTCATGACACGACTTCCTTTCCACTGAGCGCATCTGGATAGTTGGATGCTATGGCAAGGATCAATCAAACCTGGAGAGAAATCTATTGTACGAAGGTGTTATCTATACTTTCGCATAGGTTCGCGCGACGGTATAAAATGCAGGCAACCTGCACGTCGCGTCAGGTCCCGATCAAAGCGTGCTACTGCGTGATCCTTAAATCCGGAGCGAATGACTGTCGTGGCCGGTCTGTGTGAGCCACATGGAGGCTCAGCGCTGCGGCGTTTGCGGCAGGTAATCTCGCGCGATATCGATAGACGCCGGACGGCCGCTCAGGAACAGCTCGCCGATGCGCGGCGCAGTTCTTGCGATCACCTTGCCTGACTTGATGACGAACAGCCGGTTCGGTTTCAGCCTCAGCGCTTCGGTGACGTCGGCCGCCTGCAGCACGACGAGATCTGCGTTGCAGCCGATTTCGAGCCCGTAACCTTCGAGCCCCATCGTCTTCGCCGAATTGACGGTAATCGCGTCGAAGATCTTATGCTTGTCCTCGATGCCGGCCATCTGCGCCACGTGAATTGCCATGTGCGCGACCTCCAGCATGTCACCCGAGCCCATCGAGTACCAAGGGTCCATGACGCAGTCATGCCCGAAAGAGACGTTGAGTCCGGCGGCCATCAACTCCCGCACCCGCGTCATGCCGCGCCGCTTAGGATAGGTGTCGTGACGACCCTGCAGCATGATGTTGATCAGCGGATTCGGGATCACGTTGATCTCAGCCTCCGCCATAAGCGGGATGAGTTTCGAAACGTAATAGTTGTCCATCGAGTGCATCGAGGTGAGATGCGACCCGGTAACGCGTCCCTTAAGGCCGAAGCGCACCGTCTGGGCCGCCAGCGTTTCGATGTGGCGTGACATCGGATCGTCGGTTTCGTCGCAATGCATGTCGACCGGCAGGCGGCGGTCGGCGGCGACCCGACACAGCGCCTCGACCGAGCGGGCGCCGTCTTCCATCGTCCGTTCGAAATGCGGAATGCCGCCCACGATGCCGACGCCCATATCGAGCGCGCGCTCGAGCGAGGCGACGCCGGCGGCGGCGCGGTAATAACCGTCCTGCGGGAAGGCGACGAGTTGCAGATCAATATAGGGCGCGACCTTTTCCTTGACCTCCAGCAGTGCTTCCACCGTCACAAGACGCGGATCGGACGTATCCACATGGCTACGGATGTAAAGAAGGCCCTGGCTGACGGCGAGATCGCAGTAGCGCAAGGCCCGCTCGACCAACGCTTCCTTGGTCAGCTGTGGGCGCAATTCCCCCCAAAGCGCGATACCCTCCAGCAACGTGCCGGAGACATTCATTCGCGGCATGCCGAGCGACAGCGTCGCGTCCATATGAAAATGCGGGTCGCAGAACGGTGGGCTGACCAGTCGACCGGTCGCGTCGATCACGTCACCGCCAGTTGCAGCGATGGACTTCTCGATCGTGGTGATCTTGCCGCCCTCAAGGCCCAGATCGACACCCTGGCGGCCGTCCGGAAGGTTCGCGTTGCGGATGATCAGGTCGAACATGGGTGGCATCTCCGGGTGTACGCTCGGCGCTTGCCGCGCGGCGGCACTGCATTTGCGACGATGCAACTCCTTCTGCGACAAGACAACTCCGAGCGCTCATGGTCTCCGAGATTCTGCATCTGCCGACTATTCGGGAGATGCTCGATATCGGTTTCGGCGACCGAAATAACCCCCAGATGACCCAGGAACGAGACGGGATCTGCTGCGCAACCAGCCCCACTGCAGAGCGCGCGACGACCGGTCCACGGCCGAACCCTGTGCGGCCGGAGAGTACGTGATCGTTTTTGATCATTTTACTTCGAATGATCCACTTCGCGATATCCTATGAACCCATCGGCCGTTGATGCACCGCAGAAACTGCGCAAAACGTAATTGAAAAGGAGATCGAATGATCAGAGAGCAGCGACATGCAAGAATCCTCTCAATACTCCGAAAGCAGGGCGTCGTGAGTATGGACGAACTGCGTCGTTGCATGCCCGATGTCGCGGCGGTGACGCTTAGACGCGACCTTGCGCAGCTGGACGAACTCGGCGCGATCCGCAGGCGCCACGGCGGGGCCGTCCTGCCAGACGAGTCGCTGGTGCGCTCCAGGGGGCCACTGCCGGGGGCAGAGGCCAGCCCGCTGGCTTCCGATCTCGCTTCCTTGAATGCGGTCATCTTGCCGCCCATCTTGGGCAGGGGGAGCGAGGCGCTGCGGCGGGATATCATCCGTCGCGGGATACCCTTCATCGCGGAAAGTGCTCCCCAGCCGGGCGGCGCCTACCTCGGCCCGGACAACTTTGCTGCGGGCGTCGAACTCGGCCGATTGGCGGCGCGGCAGGTCGAGGGCAAGCCGTTCTCGATGCTGGTGATCAGCGTGGCCGAACTTCCCAATACGCGTGAGCGCGTGGCGGGCTTCGAGACCGGTCTCGCCCAGGCCGGCGGCAAGCCTGCGGCGATCCATCGGGTCAACGGCCAAGGCAGCTACAGGATCGGCCTGCGCGTCGCCCATGACGCCTTCGTCGCCGATGAGGCGATCAACCTTGTCTTCGCCGTCAACGACCATGCGGCCATCGCAGGCATCGAGGCGGCCCAGCGTCTCGAAAGGCAGGTTGCCGTGTATTCGATGGGAGGCGAGAGCGCGGGCTTCATGGCGCAGCTTGCCGATTCCGGTCCGCTCAAGGCGGTCGGCGCGCTGTTTCCCGAGGTCGTCGGCCGGCTCGGTATCGACATGGCCGTACTCGGAATCCTCGGACAGCCCTTGTCCGACACTGTCACGCCGCATGCGATCATCACCCCCCGGACCCTCGGCGACTATTTCGAAGACGGTCCGGACGGGTGGCGCCTCAAGGAAGAGGTCCTCGATCGACTGAGCAGCATTCGGCTTGGGTTCAATGCGAAGCTTCTGCGCTCACGGCGGATCGGGTTCCTGCCGCATTACCCGGCCCATGACTGGTACCGCAGCATGGCGAGCGCCATGCAGGCCCGTTGTGGGGATTATGGAGCGACGCTCGTGGTCTCGCCGCCCCATCACGGCATCTCGGCCGAGATCGCCCGCCTGCGCCGCGAGATCGCCCAGAGCGCGACGCAGCTCGTCCGGCCCGGCATGGTGGTCGCGCTCAACGAAGGACAGGCGAGCCTCTTCCTTGCCGAAGAGCTCAGAAGCCTTGCCGCAAACAAGCCGGAGCGCCTGCAGGGCGTTACCGTCGTGACCAATTCCTTCGACGTCCTCAACGCGCTCGAGGATACGCCCACCATCAAGGTGATCCTGACGGGCGGTGAATACCAGAAAGCCGACCGCTGCCTTGTCGGGCCGAGTCTCGGCGCGATCTTCGAGCGGGTGCGCCCGCATGTCGCCTTCATCGCGGTCGACGGCGCGACGCCGGGCTTCGGCCTCTCTTCGCTCGACGAAAGGCGGGCGCTTGCCGCCCAGCGGCTCATCGACGCGGCGGAGGTCAGCATCGTTCTGGCGGACAGCGTGGCGCTCGGCTCGAATGCGAACCACCGCATCGCCGGTGCCGCGCAGGTCCGGTCGGTGCTGACTGACGACGGCGCCTTGCCCGAGGACCGCCAGCGTTTCCGGTCGGTCGGCGTCGACGTGCTGATCGCGGGCGAAGTGCTTCCCGAACCGGCCTTCGACACGGGCGGGAATTATCGAAACCAACCCTGAAACAATTCAATCGCGAGGGAGGAGAACCATGAAGCGATCATTATTAACGGCCGTCACGATGGGAGCGATGCTGCTTGGCACCAGCTCGGTTCTGGCACAGCAGGTCACCCTGCAATTCTGGGACAACCAGCAGACTGAAAGCGGCCTTTCCGACGTGCAGAAAGCCGCCGTCGAGCGGTTCATGAAGGAAAATCCCGACATCAAGATCGAGGTGACCACCGTTCCCTATCCCGAATACCAGCAGCGATTGCTGACGGCGGTCCAGGGCGGTAATGCGCCCGACATCGCCACGCTTGACCAGATCTGGGTCGGCGCCTTCGCCAAGGCGGGGGCCGTCGCAGACCTCACCGAGCAGGCTGGTGCCGCGGGTCTAGCACGCGACAACTTCTTCGGAGGAGCCTGGGATTCGGCGGTGCTTGGCGGAAAGCTCTATGGCATCCCCTTCAACGTCGATGTCTGGCAGTTCAGCTACTACAACAAGGCGCTGCTCGACGCGGCGAAGATCGATCCGGCCAGCCTTAGCACCTTTGACGGTCTGAAGGCTGCCGCCGAGAAGCTGACCACAAGCGGCAAGTTCGGTGTCGGCCTGTTCGGGCACAAGGGCGAGGATACAGTCGTCGTCGGCGATTCCTTCATCTTCTCGAACGGAGGCAAGATCCTGAACGACGACGGCAGTTGCGGCCTGACCGAAGCGCCCGCCGTCGAGGCGCTGACCTATCTGCAGCAACTATCGAAGTTCGCGCCGGGCGGCATTCTCAACGCCTCCTCCGGTGACATGCGCGAACTGTTCCTGAACGGCTCGCTCGCGATCGAATTCTGGCCGGCGCTGGAACAGCCGACCCTTCAGAAAAGCAAGCTCGACTGGGGTTTCGTGAACGGAACCGCGCCGGAGGGCAAGACGCCCGTCGGAACCTTCGGCGGCTGGAACCTCGCGATCTTCGAGTCCTCGCCGAACAAAGACGCGGCGTGGAAATTCATCCAGTTCATGGTGCGTGAGGACGTGAACGGCGACGTGGTCGACCTGATCCCCGCAAACAAGAAAGCCGCCACGGCCTTCCTCGAGAAGAACCGCAAGGATCCCAAGGTGATCATGGCGCATCTCGAGAACGCCAAGGCACGCCCGCTGTCTCCGCGCTACCTCGAGCTCGCCGATGCGCAGATCGCCATGTTCCAGGAGATCTACGCCGGTGGCGATCCCGCCGCGACTGCCGCGAAGGCCTGCGACGCCATCAACGCCCTCGACTGATGCCAACCGCCTGCCGCACCTCGGATTCGGGGTGCGGCATCAGGACAAGGTTTTCCCGATGCGCAAAGATCGCCGGCTCCACTGGCTTCTTCTCGCCCCCGCCCTCATCCTGATGGCGGTCATGCTCTACTATCCGATGTTCGGAACGGTCTATGAGAGCTTTCACGAAACCAGCTTTCTGAGCCCGGACCCGAAGTTCGCCGGACTCGCGCTCTATCGCCGTATCCTCGCAGACCGCACGTTCACGGAAGTCGTGACGAATTCGATCGTCTGGACCTTCGGCGTCGTCCTGCTGCAGAACATCCTCGGCTTCTTGACTGCACTTCTGTTGAACCAGAATCTGCCCATGCAGGGCGCGCTGCGCGCCATCGTGCTCCTGCCTTTCATCCTTCCGGGCGTGGTAGCCGCGATCCTCTGGCGCTTCATGTACGATCCGCAGCTTGGTCTCGTGAACTCGCTGCTGTTGCAGACGGGGCTCATCGAGAACAGCGTCGCCTGGCTCGCGGACAGCCGCATGGCGATGGCCTCGGTCATCATCGCCGCAGTCTGGAAGGGGTTTCCCTTCTCCATGCTGATCTATCTCGCGGCCTTGCAGAACGTCGATCAGAGCCAGATCGAGGCGGCGACGCTTGACGGTGCCGGTCCGGCCCGGCGGCTCCTCGATGTCACGCTGCCCGCGATCCGCGACGTCATCGTCGTCAACGTCGTGCTGACCCTGATCCTGACCTTCAACTATTTCGACATCATCTGGGTCCTGACCCGGGGCGGCCCGCAATCGGCGACCCACATCTTCCCGACCAAGATCTACGAGAGCGGCTTCGGCCAGTTCCGCTTCGGCGAGGCCGCGACCTACGGCGTCTTCTCGATTCTCGTGCTGACCGTGCTCGTGGCGCTCTATGCGATTGTTCAGGGTCAGGCCAATCGCAGGAGGGCCGCGGCATGAAGCAGAAAAGATCGACCCGTGTGGTGTTGACGCTGATGCAAGTGCTGCTGGCGATCATCGTCTTGCTGCCCTTCTTCTGGATGGTCTCGGTCAGCCTGAAGCCGCCGACGGAGCCCTTCGCCATCCCGGCGCGGCTCTGGCCGGACCATCCCACCGTCGAAAACTACGTCTCCGCCTTCCGGCCGGAATTCCGCACCTATTTCCTGAATTCACTGGTGGTTTCCCTCGCCACTGTGGCTATCACGGTGACGCTTGGCCTGCTTGCCGCCTACAGCTTCACCCGGGCACAGATCGTCGCGATCTCGGCACTGGTCGGGCTGGTGGTGCTGGCGCAGATGTTTCCCCATTCGGCGATCATCATCCCGATCTACAAGATGATGCGAAGCGCGGATCTCCTGAACACCTACTGGTCCCTGATCCTCGCCTATGTCTCGGTCACGCTGCCGGTGGCGATCTGGATGCTGCGGGGCTTCCTGCTCAAGCTTCCGGCAGCACTGGAGGAATCCGCCGCGATCGACGGGGCGACGCCGCTCCGGGTGTTCTGGGACATCGTCGTGCCGCTCTCGCGTCCCGGACTGATCGCCACATCGGTCTATGTGCTGATCGTCACCTGGCAGGAGTTCCTCTTCGCGCTGTCCTTCACGTCGACGAAGGAGATGCGCACCCTGCCGGTCGGCCTCAACGACTTCATCGGCCAATACGGCATCCGTTACGGCGAGCTCATGGCCTCCTCGGTCATGGTTTCGCTGCCGGTCATGGCCGTCTTCTTCTTCCTCCAACGCTATTTCGTCGCCGGGATTACCGCCGGCGCGGTGAAAGGATAGGTCATGGCGCTGATCGAACCCTCGAACCTTATTCCCGGCGTCCGGCAGATACTCTTCAACCGGCCCGACAAGCTGAATGCGCTGTCCACGCCGCTCATGCGCGAATTCGAGTCCGCGCTGGAGGAGGCCGCTGCCGACCCCGAAGTGCGGGTCATCGTGCTTCGCGGTGCAGGCGGCAAGGCCTTCGTCGCCGGGGCGGACATCGCCGAATATCAGGGACACAAGCGGGCGGAATTCATCGCCTACCAGCTCAACTCCCGCCGCGTCTTCGACCGGCTCGAGCGCATTCCGAAGCCGGTGATCTGCGCGGTCGACGGTTTCGCGCTGGGCGGCGGCTTCGAGATCGCGCTCTGCTGCGACATCCTGGTCCTTTCCGAAACCGCGCAGCTTGGCCTGCCCGAAGGGCGGCTGGGACTCTGCCCCGGCGGCGGCGGCACGCAAAGGTTGCTGCGCGCCGTCGGCAAGTATGCTGCTTCCGATCTGCTGCTGGCGGGCTGGCGGATGGCGGCCGAGCGCGCGCTGGCACTTGGAATTGCTGCCGAGGTGGTGCCCGCGGAGGGGATGGACGAGGCGATCCTGCGCCGGGCGCGCGCCTGCCTGAAGATCGCGCCGCTTGCTGCGGCGGAGATGAAGCGGCTGCTGCGCGAGGGTGCAGACGCCGGCATCGAGACGGCCAAGAGCCTGGAGCAGGAAACGCTGTTCCGGCTCTATTCGACGGCTGACGGTCAGGAAGGCATCGATGCCTTCCTCGAAAAACGTGATCCCCAATTCAGGATGGAATAGGCGATGGAATTCAAGGGTAAAGTCGTGGCCGTGACGGGCGGCGCCAAGGGTATCGGCCGGTCCTGCGTCGAGTTGTTCGCGGCTCGGGGCGGCCAGGTGGTGTTCTCAGACATCGACGAGGCGAGCGGCGAGGCGCTTGCCGCCTCGCTCGGCGAGTCCGTGGCCTTCATCCGCGGCGACGTGCGCAAACTCGAGGACATGCAGGCCATGGCGGCGCTTGCCGAGGCGCGGTTCGGCGGCCTGGACATCGTCGTGAACAATGCGGCGGTGGCACTCAACGGCGTGATCGATGAGATCGACGAGGAGCGCTGGACGACCGTGATCGACACGAACCTGACCGGCTGCTGGCGGACGCTAAAGGCCTGCGTGCCGCTCTTGCGCAAGCGAGGCGGCGGGGCGGTGGTCAACCTCTCATCGGTCCAGGGCCTGATCGGCTTTCAGGGCTGGCCGGCTTACGCCGCGACCAAGGGCGCGATCATCGCACTCACCCGGCAATGCGCGATCGACCTCGCCAAGGTGGGCATCCGCGTAAACGCAGTGGCGCCAGGCACGATCATGACGCCGATGAACGAGAAGATCTTCGACGAGGTCGAGGACGCACAGGCGCTGATCGACACCTGGAATCGGGCGCATCCGATCGGCCGCTTCGGCCAGCCGGAAGAAGTCGCCGAACTTGTGGCCTTCCTCGCCTCGGACAAAGCGAGCTTCATCACCGGCGAGATCGTGCGTTGCGACGGCGGCCTCGCCATCCGGGGAGAATGATGCAGGATCTGATCGCCATAACGAGCGCTTGCGGCACGCTGCAGTTCGATCCCGCCGTCGGCAATATTCCCGGGCTGCGCTTTCACTGGGCGGAGCGCTGGATCGAGCCGCTGCATGCCGCTCCCTGGAGGAAAGAGCCGGAGATCCAGGCCGATGCGGCGCTTTCCCCCGCCGAACGACGGCTGGCGGGCGACTTCTTCTGCGCTCCCTTCGCGGCCGCGGCCGATCCATCCGTGCCTGCGCACGGCTGGACAGCCAACAGTCCCTGGCACCTCGAAGAGCACGCGGCAGGGCGGATGCGTCTCGTCCTTGCCCGCAATGTCTCCGGGGCAAAGGTCACGAAATGCCTTGAGATCGCAGAGGACGCACCGCTCCTCTATCAGGAGCATGTGATCGAAGGCGGGCGGGGCATCCTGCCGGTCGCCCACCACCCGATGTTGCATCTCGCCGGGCGAGGGCGGTTCTTCACCTCCAGGAAGCGCGCCATCCTCACGCCCGAACAGCCGCTGGAGCCGGGGCGGTCCTGTCTTGCTTATCCGATGCGCGCGGTCGACCTGACAAAAGTAGCCGGTGCGGAGGGCGGCACGGTGGACCTGACGCGGTGGCCGATCGGTCGCCGCAATGAGGATTTCGTGACGCTCGTCGAGGCGCCGGGTGCCGAGATGGGCTGGACGGCGGTGCTCCGCGAGGACGAGGACGACATCGTCTTCTTCCTCAAGGATCCCGCAATCCTCCCGGTGACGATGCTGTGGTTCTCGAACGGCGGGCGCGACTACGCACCGTGGAATGGGCGGCATCTGGGTGTAACCGGCATCGAGGACGGCTGCTGCCCCGGACTTGCCGGAGAAGCGGCCGCTGCGCAGGCGAACCCGATCTCCGCCGAGGGTGTGGTGACCGGCCTCGCGCTCGCGGAGGGGCGCCGCCACGTCGTCCGGCACGTCACGGGCGCCGTGCCGCGCCCCTCGGGCTGGACCCAAATTGCCGCGATCTCTGTCGAGCGAGATCGGCTCATGATCGCGGACGGAGCCGGGCGGCAGCTGGCGCTGCCCTGGCATAGCGACTTCCTGAAAGGACAGAATTGACATGGCCGCAATCGAGTTGCGTAAACTCTCGAAGCATTTCGGCGCCTATACCGCACTCAGCGAGTTGGACCTTGCCATCCGCGACGGCGAGTTCCTGGTTCTGCTGGGCCCCTCCGGGTGCGGCAAGTCGACGACGATGCGGATCGTCGCGGGCCTGGAGGAACCGAGCTCGGGCGAGATCCTGATCGACGGGCGCCGCGTCAACGATGTGCCTGCCCGTGACCGCGACCTCGCCATGGTGTTTCAGAACTATGCGCTCTATCCGCATATGACCGTCGGCGAGAATATCGCCTATCCGCTGAAGCTCCGGAAGGTGGCGCGGCCCGAACGGGAAGAGCTGGTCCGGGCCGCCGCGAAGCGGGTGGACATGCTGCATCTCTTGACCCGGCGTCCGGCCGAGCTTTCCGGCGGACAGCGGCAGCGCGTGGCACTGGCCAGGGCCATCGTGCGCAAGCCGCAGGTCTTCCTGATGGACGAGCCGCTCTCCAACCTGGATGCCAAGCTGCGCACGGTGATGCGCGGTGAGCTGAAGAACCTGCAGCGCGACCTCGGGGTCACGACCATCTATGTGACCCACGACCAGGTCGAAGCGATGACGCTTGCCGACCGCATCGTCGTCTTGAACAAGGCGGTGATCCAGCAGATCGGCGCTCCGGCCGAAATCTACGCCCGCCCCGCCAATACCTTCGTCGCGGGGTTCATCGGCTCACCTCCGATGAATCTCCTGCCTGGCCGTGTTGAGGGCGGATCGTTCGAGAACGAGGGTGGAAAATTTCCGCTGGACCAGGCCGCGGGTGAGCTGACGCTCGGCATTCGGCCCGAACACGTCAGCCTCGCGCGAGACGGGTGCGGCCATTTCACGGGCACGGTGTTTGCCTCGGAACTGCTCGGCGACTGCACCATCCTCACCGCCAAGGCCGGCGACGCGCTGATCGCAGCGAAGCTTCCGCCGGAGGCAGGCCTTGAGATGGGCAGGCCGGTCAGCTTGAAATTCGAAACCGGGCGCATGCACCTCTTCGACGCGAAGACCGGCGAACGGAGGGGGGAGGCATGATGGAAGCGCCCGTCCTTTCACCGGACCGTATGCGGGTCTTCTTCGACGGTATCTGGAGCGAGCCGCGGCTCAGCCACCCGGAAGGCGTGGCGATCGGGCCGGACGGCTGGATCTGGTGCGGCAACCAGGACGGCGACATCTGCCGTATCACGCCGGACGGCAGCCGCATCGAGCGCGTTGCTTCAACCGGCGGCTTCATTCTCGGCCTCGCCTTCGACGGCGACAAGGCGCTTTACGCCTGCGATCTGAAACATGCGGCGGTGTTCCGGCTGGACCTTGCAAGCACCATGCTTCTGCGGCTTGAAGCACCGGGCCTGCGCATTCCGAATTATCCCGTCGTCGATGGCCGCCGGGGGCGGCTTCTCGTCTCCGACAGCCACGACCCGGCAAGCCCTGGACCCGGCATTTGGTCCTTCGACCTCAAGGGTGGGGCGGGCAGCCTGTGGTGCAGCGCCGACTTCACCTTCGCCAACGGGCTTTCGATGCGGTCCGGGGAGGACGCCTTGTACGTCTGCGAGACCTTCGCCCGGAGGGTGTCGCGAATCCGGATCGCGCCGGATGGCAGCGCAGGACCGGTCGACCCGTTCGTCACCGGCCTGCCTGGTTATCCCGACGGACTTGCCTTCGACGAGGCGGGCAACCTCCTCATCTCGCTCTATGAGCCCTCGCGCATCCTGCGTATCGAAGCCGGCGGCGCCATCCGCGTGCTGGCCGAGGACCCGACTGCGCATATCCTCTGCCATCCGACCAACATCGCCTTCGATGGCACGAGGCTTTTCGCGGCCAATCTCGGCCGGTGGCATATCGCGGCCATCGATTGCGATGTCGGCGCGCGCCCTCTGTGGAAAGCGACAGCATGACGTTCATCGGACTGACCTGGGACCACCCACGCGGCTATAATGCCCTTGCGGAGACGGCACGGCGCATCAATCAGGGGCGCGCCGAGCCGCTGATCCACTGGAACAAGCAACCCCTCGAAGGTTTCGAAAGCGCTCCCATCGCCGAACTGGCGGAGTGCAACGACCTTCTCGTGATGGACCACCCGCATATCGGCGAGGCCGTCGCCGAGGGCTGCTTCCTGCCGCTCGAGGACCTTTATCCGCCCGAACTGCTGCAGGCCTTGCGACGCGACAGCATCGGCCCTTCGGCCGCGAGCTACCGCTGGGACGGCAGGACATGGGCGCTGCCGTTGGACGTGGCAACGCAGGTCATGGCCCGCCGGGCGGACCGGATCGTGGAGCCCCCGGCCGACTGGGACGCGGTGATTGAGCTCGCGGCACGCCTGCCCGTGGCCCAGTCGCTGGCCGGGCCGCACGCGGTACTCAGCCTGATGTCCATGGTCGCGGGCACCGGGGCTCCGGTCGGCGGCGAGGACTTCCTGCCACAGACCGAGGCGGCCGCGGCGCTCGAGACCATGCAGCAGCTTTACGCCTTGCGGCCTGCCGGCAGCGAAAAACTCAATCCAATTGCCCTTCTCGAGACCGTGGCCCGCAGCGACGATATCGCGCTGATCCCGCTCGTCTTCGGCTACGTCACCTACGCAGCTCCTGGTCATGCGCCCCGGATCGTGACCTTCTCGGACACGATCCGCTCGCCTGGAGGCCAGGGCGGCGTGATCGGCGGCACCGGCATCGCCTTCTCGCGCCGATTGAGGCCGACGCCGGAACTGCTCTCGCATATCGCCTCGCTGCTCTCGGCATCGACGCAGATCGAGACCTTCCCTGCCTTCGGCGGCCAGCCGTCGGCGCGCTCCGCCTGGCAGGATGCGGAGGTCAACCGCAAATGGGGCGATTTCTATCGCAACACGCTTGCCACCGCCGAGACCGCGCTCCTGCGTCCCCGTTTCGACGGCTACATCGCCTTTCAGACGGCCGCGGCTGCCCGGATCCACGTGGCGCTCGATGAGCGCGAGGATCCCGAAACCACCCTTGTCGCCCTTCGCACCCTCTGGCGCCGCGCGCGCCAGGAGGCAAGGGGACAACTCGACGACTTCAGAGGATGAACATGACCGACACCCAGACCTCCGCACCCGCTGCCCTTGCCGGCATCCGGATTCTCGATTTTTCGCATCTGCTGCAGGGGCCCTTTGCCACCCAGCTTCTGGCCGACATGGGCGCGGATGTCATCAAGATCGAACGTCCCGGCAAGGGCGACCTCTTCCGCTCGCTGACCTTCCGCAACAAATGGGTCGGCGGCAGCGAAAGCCCGAACTTCCTCGCCTGGAACCGCAACAAGCGCTCCATCGCGTTGAACCTCAAATCGCCCGAAGCGAAATCCGTCATCATGGAGATGGCGAAGACCGCCGACATCGTGGTCCAAAACTTCCGTCCCGGCGTGATGAAGGCCCTTGGTTACGGATACGAGGACTTCCGCGCCGTCAATCCGCGTGTCATCTACTGCTCCGGTTCTGGCTACGGCGAGGATGGCCCCTATGTCGACCGACCCGGCCAGGACATGCTGGTACAGGGTCTGACGGGTATCATGGCGGCGACCGGGCAGGCTGATGCGCCGCCGACGCCGGTCGGCGCCGGCTTCTCGGACCAGATCGGCGCGATGAACATGGTGTATGGCATCCTGTCAGCGCTTTACTGGCGCGAGAAGTCCGGCCTCGGGCAGGAGGTCAAGGTGAACCTGCTGGCCGGCATGCTCGCCCACCAGAACCAGGAAATGGTAATGGCGCTGAACTTCAACGAGGATTTCAAGCGCCCACGGTCGGGCATCGGCCACCCCGGCATGGACGCGCCCTTCGGTACCTATCCGACGCAGGACGGCTGGGTCACCATCGCCATGAGCCCCTATCGCACGCTGGTGGGCGTGCTTGGCAATGACGACCTGCTCGTCTACGACGACCCCGAAAAGCTCTTCGCACAACGCGACGAGATCTGGCGCAAGCTGGCGGCGGAGACCGGGAAATGGACGACGGCGGCGCTGATGGAGGCTCTGCTGGAGGCAGACATCTGGTGCGGAGAGGTGAAGTCCCATCTCCAGGCGGCCGAGGATCCGCAGGTGCGCCACATGGAGCTGGTGACGAGCTACGAGCATCCGCGTGCGGGCACGGTTAAGGTCGTTGCGCCCCCGGTTCGTCTTTCAGAGACACCGGCGACGATCCGCAAGCCGGCGCCGCTGGTCGGACAGCACACGCGCGAGATCCTGCGTGAGTTCGGATATGCAGAAGAGCAGGTCAGCTCCTGGCTCGCTTCTGGCGTTGCCTACGCGGATGAGGCTCCCGAATAGGCCGAGCGCGTTCCGGTGCTATGCCCGATGTTGCTTGGCTCAGGGAGCATTTTCCCAACGCCCGCATCACATCCAGGAGCAATAACCGCGACGTCCGGACCCAGGATGTGCGCAGGCCGAGTTGCGATGGCAGTTATTCCGAGGTTCTTCGGTGACCTCAACTCGGATCTGCGCTGAGTTGAGGTCGCCGTCCCACCGCCGGGTCACGGCAAATGGTTGGGACGCCACCGTGCAACGACACCTTCTCGCTTGTCTGGTCTCAGCCGGCCTCGGTATCGGCTTTGCGCTGTTTTTATCCTTGAAGTTCGTACCGTTATCGGCAGCGCGTTGGCCGTCGCCTGGCGTCAGAGTGCCGCTCAAGGCGGATCCCGCCGGGCGACAGCGTCGGCGGGATACTTTGACATTCGTCCCTGCCACGTCAGCGGCGCATGTCGCAACAACGCCGCGCTCGATGGCGTCAGCTCTGTGCCGGCCGCCAGTCAGGCGATGGAATCACATTGATCATCCACGGGACGCCGAACCTGTCGATCAGGGAACCGAAGCCAGGCGACCAGAAGGTCTCGCCAAACGGCATGACCGGATTGCCCCCTTCGGACAGCTGATCGAACCAGCGTTGGGCCTTGGCCTTGTCCTCGGTGTGCAGAGTGACATCGAAGCCGTTCTTGGGCTTGTCGATGTTACGCGCCCACCCGACGTCCATGTCGGCGCCCATCAGCGCTTGATCGCCAACCTCCAGCCAGCAGTGCATTAGCCAATCTTTGTATTTGGGATCGTTGATCGGCATGTCCGGTGGCGCTTCACCGTAGGAGTGGGCGGCGGTGATCTTGCCGCCGAGGACCTTGGCGTAGAACTCAAACGCCTCGCGGCACTGCCCTTGGAAGCTCAGGCTGGTCACGATCTTCATGATCGCCTCCTTTTTGTCGTTGTCGGATTTCGGGCGGAAACGGCCTGCCGGTGAAAGTCCCCGCATTGGCCGCTGGCTCTTCAGATATGGCATTGCGTGTGGGCGGCGATTAGGCTGAGCAACCTCCGACCCTAACGTTGATATCAACGTAAATGGTTTCGGGTGTCAACCTGGAGACCAACATTCAGCAGACCGGTCAGAAGCGTGGGGCTACCGATTCGGCGACCTGATTGGGGTGCCGCAAACGTGGTGGCGAAGCGCCCACGTCTGCCTCAGGTTGATCGTGCCGGCGACACCTGAAGCCGCTTTTATAGACCGTCGGCACCAGCAGACAGCCAGCCTAAGCTGTGGACACGTGGGGCGGGATCGCGCCTTCGACCGGGCTTCGTTTTCAATAGTAGTGGCGTTCAATCTGCTCATACACGTTGGGCCGCCCACCGGGAGTGAAATCCAGGAGGGTCCATATTGGCTCGACTGTGCCGACATGCCTTGGATCCTGTCCCGGCTCCGGCGGGAAGAACAGCAGCTCGGAGGCCCAGCTTAGCCTGACCACCCCGTCGGAGCCTTTGTGGAAGACCGTCAGGATCGGTACCTGCTGTCCGTCCTCATCCTCGCCGTGGTAGTCGCGTTTGAAGTTGTTGTTGGCGGCTGAAAGCAGCTTCAAATTGCGCCAGCCGCGATGTGCAGCGAAGGCTGCAACTTGCTCGATCGGAGCCTTGGCCACAGCCGCTATGTTCGCTCCAAGTCCTTCGACATGGGGTACCGCCCCCTCCCAATTATCGAGCAGGGCGGTGCAGGACGGGCACGGTCCCTCCTCAAGCGGACGCTCGGCCATCGGCCCGCTGCTCGGGCCCGGCCGGTCGTCACTGCGGTACCGTGGGAACATATAGTGGTAAAGAATCAAAGCGTCCGTACCTGGGCGGAACAGCTGGGAGAGCCTCACCTTCGCCGGAACGCCATCGGCGTCAATGTGGTCGAACTCGTAGTCCTCGGGCACCGGTCCACCCGGCGGGAGTGCCCGGATCTCCGCGGCGACGGCCTCCATTTCCCGTCTGAGTGCGCTCTCACGCTGCAACAGCCTTTCGCGAGCTCGGCGGTATTCCGGACTTTCGTTGGGGAAGTTCACGCCCATGGATCCCTCCATTGAATGTGAATGAGGCGGATTATTTCACGGCTCTAAATGACCTGAACGCATCCGTGCCGCAGAACGCAATGCGGTTGCGACACGTTGCGCGCATCTGCGCATACCCGTCCGGCAAAACGAGGGCGACGCGCTGACTGCCGCGACACTGTCGGCCACGATATGATTGTGGTGACGCGGTACATCAGGGACTTCGAGGGCACTGGCGTCGAGCTAACACCGGAGTCGCCAATTCGGCGACTTGGCTGCTTCGCGAGTGGCTCTCAGAAACTCCGATATCTTCGGCAGATCGCCTAGTTTCATTCGACGAGTTTCCGGCATGCTGCCGTCAGACCAGGCCCGGCACGACGAATACCGACCATGCAACGACCGGACCAATGACGGCGATTGATGCGCTGTAGACCAAGAGTTGCCGCAGCACTTTCTCCCGCTGCTGGTCCGGCGCGTTGGCGACGACGAGGGCACCGTTGGTCGAAAACGGGCTGGTGTCGACGATCGTCGTCGAGATGGCGATCGCCGCCACCACACCGACGGCGCTGATGTGTCCTTGCAGGAGGAATGGAACAGCGAGGGGAATGATAGCGCCGAGCAGCGCGGTAGACGACGCGAACGCCGAGACGATCGCGCCGGTGAAGCAAAGCAGCAGCGCCACCAGGAGCGGCATGCCAAGACTGGATATGCCGTTAGCGACATAGTCGACCGTACCGGCTTTCTCCATGACGCCGACATAGGTGATGATGCCGGCGATCAGCAGCACCGTCGACCAACTCACCTTGTCGATCGCCGCTTTCTGGGTCTTCGGCGACAGCAGGGCCAGCGCGACGGCGACGGTCATGGCGACCAGGCCGACATTGAACTTGAAGACCAGGGCGCCAACGCCGAGCGCCGTCAAGCCGATCAGGGTGGTAATTTTCTCGGGCGTCAGCCGTAGGGTCGCCGTATCGGCCGCGGTACCGTAAGCATGCTCCCTGATCGGCTTGGCAGGCGTGCCGCCATGACCTCTGATCGACGCCGACACGCCCTCGGGATGCAGTTCGGGCAAGGGGCCGAGCGCAGCCGGCTTCTGCATCATCGAGCGCGCGCCGCCGAAGATGAAGAACACCAACACGGCAATTACCAGGTTAAAGAAGAAACTGGACAGAAACAGCGATGTCGGGGCGAAAGGCAGGCCCGCCTTCGCGACGATCTGATTCGTGATTCCGCCATAGACACTGATCGGTGAAAATCCGCCAGCCTGCGCGCCATGGATGACCATCAGCCCCATCATTACGGGGTGGATGCGGTACTGCACGGCAAAGCTCAGCGCGACGGGCGCGAGGATGGCCACCGCCGCCGGCCCAAGAGCACCGAAACCGGTGACGACCGCGGCGACGAGGAACATCACCCAGGGAATCCAGGCGACATGCCCGCGCACCAGGCGGACGGCGCATTCGACCAACCAGTCGATCGTGCCGTTGATCTGCGCTATGGCGAATAGGTAGGTGACGGCGACCAGCGTCAGAAAGAGATCGCTCGGAAAGCCCGCGAAGATGTCGCTCGCCTTCATGCCGATGATCAGCGAGCCGAGCAGGAAGGTGCAGCCGAATGCCAGCGCTCCCATGTTGATTGGCTGCATCGTCGCTATGACGAACATGCCGATAAGCAGCATTATGGATAGTAGTTCGATGCTCATGATTCCCCTCCCTCCGGTGCCTGAGGCGCCGTAGCTGTCGTTTTCAAGATTGAAGTTGATTTGGACGCGCCTTCCTCCCAGAGGGCGCGACCGCGTCACATCGTGGCGTATAGGTCGGCGTATTGCTGCCGCAGGACGTTCTTCTGCACCTTGCCCATGGTGTTGCGCGGCAGATCCTCGGCGAAGATGATGCGCTTCGGCTGCTTGTAGCGCGCGAGCCGGTCCTTGAGCGCGCCGAGTATGGCGTTTTCGTCGAGCACCGCTTCGGCCTTGCGAACGACGATCGCCGTGACGCCCTCTCCAAAGTCGGGATGCGGTACACCGATCACGGCGCTCTCGGCGACACCCTCAAGCCGGTCGATCTCGCCCTCGACCTCTTTCGGATAGATGTTGTATCCGCCCGAAATCACCAGATCCTTGCTGCGGCCGACAATGTGGACATAGCCATTTCTATCGATCTTGCCGAGATCGCCGCTGATGAAGAAACCATCGGAGGTGAATTCCGCAGCGGTCTTTTCCGGCATCCGCCAGTAGCCTTTGAAGACGTTCGGCCCTTTGATTTCGATCATGCCGGTTTCTTCGGGCGGCAGCACCGCGCCGGTCGCGGGATCGGTGACGCGCACGCTTACGCCGGGGAGGGCCAGGCCGACCGTTCCCGCGATTCGTTCTCCGTTGTAGGGATTCGAGGTGTTCATGTTGGTTTCGGTCATGCCGTAGCGCTCGAGGATCGCGTGGCCGGTGCGGTTGCGAAACGCGATATGGGTCTCGGCCAGCAGCGGCGCCGAACCGGAAACGAAGAGGCGCATGTTCGCGACCGCGTGGACGTCGAGGCGCGGGCTCTGCAGCAGGCGCACGTAGAAGGTCGGAACGCCCATCAGGAGCGTCGCCTGCTGCATCAACGACAGCACCTCGTCGGGATCGAATTTCGGCAGCAGGAACATCGAGGCGCCGGAGAGCAGCGTAACATTGCTGGCGACGAACAGCCCGTGTGTATGGAAGATCGGCAGGGCATGGATCAATCGGTCATCAGAGGTTACGCGCCAATAGTCGCGCAATGCCATGGCATTAGAGAGCAGGTTGCCATGGCTCAGCATCGCGCCCTTGGAGCGTCCCGTCGTGCCGGAAGTATAAAGGATCGCTGCCAGGTCGTCGGCGGAGCGTGAGGCATTAACGAAATCGGCCGGCTCGTCGCTGGCAAGGTCGAGAAGTGAGCCCGTGCCGTCGGCGTCGAGCGTTTCGACGATCGCGCCGTGCGCTTTGGCGATTTTCTCGACGCCCTCCCTGGTCGTTGAGGAGACGACAACCAGCCGCGGCTCCGCGTCACCGATGAAATAGTCGAGTTCGGCAAGAGTGTAGGCGCTGTTCAGCGGCAGATAGATTGCGCCAGAGCGAAGGCAAGCGAGATAGAGGATCAAGGCTTCGGCGCTCTTGTCGACCTGCACGGCGACCCGATCGCCCGGGCGGATACCGAGCGTATCGATGGCGCTCGCGATACGGCTCGAAAGGTCCAGCGCATCATCGTAGGTCCAGGTACGACCACCATTGATGCGGATGAAAGGCGCATCACCGCGAGCGGCAGTCCGTATGGCGTCAAAAAGGTGGTTGCTCAATTTTCGGCTCCTCCATCAATGTTCAGGGCCTGCGCGAATGGTTGCCGAATCGGACGACTTTTGCTGGCGCGGCGACTTCCGTGTTTCGGCCGATAAGGTTCTTGATAGTTCGTGACGCAGCGACTTCGCCGCGCTGAGCCAAGGCCTCGTGGTTAGCGACGATGTCCTCGAGCTTGTAGAGGTAGTTGACCATCAGCCCATGCGCCTGCTGCATGGCCTTGGCGGAGCGGTCGCCGAGGAAATTCAGCCTCTCGAGCTTGGCGCCGTTGCCGAGATGAAAGCGGGCGACGGGGTCGACCGGGCGACCCTCGGGCGTGCGTTCGATCAGGAAATAGCGCGCTGCGAGCGGCAGCAGCACGCGCTCTATCTCGCTCGCCTTGCCCTTGTCGTCGGCCCATGCCGGATCGTCGAGCAGCGTCAGCGCCTGGCGCTCCCCATCCGACAGGATCGCGTCGGTTGTCGAGGTGCGCGCCTTGGCGAGCCAGCGTGCAAAGCCCGGCACGGGCGACAGCGTGACGAAATTCTTCAGGCCCGGCAGGTCCCGGCGCATATCCTCGACGACCTGCTTGATCAGGAAGTTGCCGAACGAGATCCCGCGCAGGCCATCCTGGCAGTTGGAGATCGAATAGAAGACGGCCGTCGTCGCTTCGTCTGCATTGATCTGCTCCCTGCCTTCATCGAGCACGTCCTTGATGGTGCTCGGTACGGATCGTGTGAGCGCCACTTCAACAAACACAAGCGGTTCATCCGCCAATCGCGGATGAAAGAAGGCAAAGCAGCGACGGTCGGCGGGCGCCAAGCGGCGGCGCAACTCGTCCCAGCCGTCGATCTCGTGCACGGCCTCGTATTTGATGATCTTTTCCAGGATGTGCGCCGGTGTCGACCAGTCGATCGGCCGAAGTGTCAGGAAACCGCGGTTGAACCAGGAACCGAACAGATGGGTGAAATCGGCGTCGAGCGCGCGATGTTCGTCCGATCGCTCGTTTGAAGTGAGTAGCTGCTGGCGCATCCGGACCAGCTTGGCGGTACCATTTGGCGCGTGATTCAATCGGCGCAGGAGTTCTTGGCGTCGCGGCTCGGATGCACGATGGAGATCCGTGATCGCGGCGGCGTTCCCTTCTTCGCGGTACTTGTCGATTGCCTGATCGAGCTTCGTTATGTCAGGCCCGAACTTGTCGGAGAGCATTTGCAGAAACTGCCGCACTCCCTCGGCGTCGAGCTTGCCCCAGCGGTCGAGTATTTCTGCCGCGATCGCCATTCCCGACGCTTCGCCTCGATTTGACAAGAGCATTTCGCAGAGAGTTTCGAAATCAACTTCGCCCGCATCGGCTGACGCACGCGTGCTGGCAAACAGGAGCTTGCGTCCGCGATCGGTGATACTCTGCAGCATGTCGGTGAAAAACGAGGTCTCAGGCATTCCCATTCGTCCTCCCCGCATCGAAAAATTCCGTCATTGGCATCACCCGGAACTGCCGCCGTTCCATTCTCGGGTCGCGCAACATAGTATATAACGTGTCACACAATGTGCACGCCGTCAATGTTCGTGTATACAAGAATCGTGTTTGCGTACTCAAGAAGGGTGAGCTGATGTCGGAGAATGTCGGCCGATGGCTGCGGGACGAAATCGAAAATGCAATACTCTCCAACGAGTTCACCCCAGGAGAGCGCCTGGACGAAACGGTGCTTGCCAACCGCTTCGGTGTATCGCGGACCCCGGTCCGGGAGGCACTGATGCAGCTCAACGCCATCGGCCTCGTGGACATCCGCCCGCGGCGCGGAGCGGTCGTCATCGACCCGGGGCCGCATCGTGTCTATGAAATGTTCGAGGTCATGGCGGAACTGGAGGGACTTGCCGGATACTTGGCCGCCCGGCGGCTGGACGAGGAGGCCCGCGAAGCGGTCGCCGCGGCCCATAAACGCTGCGAAGTTTCGGCCGAGGCCGGCAACAGCGACGCCTATTACTACGACAACGAAGAATTCCATAAGGCCATCTACGCGGCGAGCCGAAGCGACTTTCTGCGGGAACAATGCACTCAGTTGCATCGGCGCCTGCGCCCCTATCGGCGACTCCAGCTACGCGTGCGCAACCGCCTGGCGACGTCCTTCTCGGAACACTGCGCCATAGTCGACGCGATCTTCGCCGGCGACGGCGAAGAGGCCCGCCGCCTCTTGCGTGCGCATGTCGGCATACAGGGCGAGAGGTTCAGCGATCTGGTCGCAAGCATGGCGGCCCGATAACTTCGACGCTGACAGGCTCGCTCGTGGTCTGTAAGTGTGCAATTTTCGACCCCGCGAAGGCCGGACCATTCCACATCATAGGCGGCTCAGGCCTTGAGGCTCCCCGTCGTCGCGTCGCCCCCGCCAAGCCGCAAGGTACTTTGGCTGTCAAAAAAGTGGACATCGGCGGAAGCGAAGGCAAGGTCGATCCGGTCGCCGGGTGCGAGGCTGACGCGCTCGCGAAGCAACATCGCCAGTTGCGTTCCGCCAAGCTCCACCAGAAGGTGCGTCTCGTCGCCGGTCGGCTCCACGATCAGCACTTTGGCAGAAGGGCCGGTGGCGCCGATTTGCAGCCTGTTGGGCCTTATTCCCCCGACGGCCGGTCCTTTATGAGCCAAAGTGCCGGCAGGAATGATGATGCCGCCGGGAGCTCGGAACGTGCCGTCGACGATCTCGCCCTTGATGAAGTTCATCGAGGGGCTGCCGATGAAGCTCGCGACGAAGAGATTGCGCGGATTATCGAAAAGCTCGAGCGGCGTCCCGATCTGCTCGACATTGCCGTCGCGCATCACGACGATGCGGTCGGCCATCGTCATCGCTTCGATCTGGTCGTGCGTCACATAGATGCTGGTGGTGCGCAGGCGTTGGTGAAGACCTTTGATCTCGGCACGCATCTGCACCCTGAGCTTCGCGTCGAGATTTGAGAGGGGTTCGTCGAACAGGAAGACTTCCGGGCGGCGGACGATCGCGCGCCCCATGGCGACGCGCTGGCGCTGGCCGCCCGACAACTGACCGGGATAGCGATCGAGCAGGCCCTCCAGGCCTAGCATGGTAGCCGCTTCGCCGACTTTCTTCTTCTGCTCGTCCCTGGGAAGCCGGGCGAGGCGAAGCGCGAAGGCCATGTTCTCGGCAACGGTCATGTGTGGGTAGAGCGCATAGTTCTGAAAGACCATCGATATGTTGCGGTCCTTCGGAGCGACCTCGTTGACGATATCTCCTCCGATCGCGACCGCTCCGTCGGAGATTTCCTCAAGGCCCGCGATCATGCGCAGAAGCGTGGATTTGCCGCAGCCCGAGGGGCCCACCAGCGCAACGAATTCACCGTCGGCGATCTCGGCCGAGACACCATGGACGACTTCCAGCGCGCCATAGCGCTTGACCACATCCCTAATTTCCACGCTGGCCATCTTAGCCTCCTGCTTTCTTCATTGCCGCTTCCATATTATGGAACGGGCGGCGATAGGTCGGCGCCCGGTCCGCGACGTCGGGGAACTTGCCGAAGGGCTTGTGCGGCTCTGCCTGGTACCAGAAGGCGACGGAGGAGATGTCGTCGGCGCGGCGATTGGCGTGACCATGTTCGATCGTCACCCGAATGCTCTTCTGGAAGATCGCCGGGTCTTCGATGTGCCAGCGGTAGAGCGTCACCGGCTCGGTCCAGTTGGGGCCGCCGGCCGCGATGATACCGTGGTAGGGCGCGCTATAGTCCTGCGTCGGGCACCAGGCGGTGTTGAAATAGTCTTCCGTGCCCGTGCCATGCAGGGTCGGCGGCCAGGCGTCATTGGCGCCTGGTTCAGACTCCAGGCGCGATTCGATCAGAGCCGCCTTTGGACCGATGCGCGGATCGGGCTTGCGAACCGTGTCCGGCACCGACAACCCCTGTTCGCCGTCGATGAAGATCATGTCGTCGCCTTCGCCGTACCAATCCCAGATTTCGGAGCGACGGCGCGAATAGACGCTGTAGAGGACGCCGACGTAATGACCGCGTCCTTCCGCTTCGAGGATCGTGTAGTTCTGCCGGCCGTCGACGTTCTCGCCGCCGAAAAGGAACTGTTCGTTGGTCAGCCCGACTTCGCTCATGCCCTGCGGCCGGGCTTGGCGGTACTGGGCGTGGAAACGGCCCATGTCCTCCTCGAGGACGTCGTGAAGCTCGAGGTCGATGTAGTAGTAGAAGAGAAGATCGTGTTCCGCCTCGTTGCTGACCGTGAACTTCATGTGCGAGCCGAAGGGCATCGGGAGGTAGCAGTTGAAGGCCTTGCCGTCCTCGGGGCTCGCCTGCATCGGCAGGCTGGCATAGTTGGCGGTGCGGGCGTGGCCCATGCCGAAGAAGTCGCCAATGGGCGCCTCGACGCTCGGTTCCTTCTCTCCGTCCCAATAGGCTCTGAGAACGACCTTGCGCAGGAAATCCTCGCTCTCGCATGCGAGCGTCGCCCAGATATGGGTGATGATGCCGGCGCCGTCGTATTCGCCAATCACAACCGTCTTTCCGGGTTCGATATGCAGCCTGTCGTCATTGCCGCCGGTGCGGTCGTAGCTGGAGAAGCGGCGCGTTTTTGCATTGCGCAGCTTCGCGAGACCGCGAAGGGGCGAGAGGCCGGCGTTGATCATTCGAATTGCTCCTGTGTAGTGCGCTCGCGGCTCACTTAAGTCCGCTGGTCTTGAGAGAATCCATGATCTGCCTCTGGAAGATCACGAAGAGGATGAGTGTCGGGATGGCGACGATCGTTGAGGCGGCCATCATGTAGTTCCAAGATGCGGAATACTGGCTCTTGAAGTTCGCAATCCCGAGCTGGACGACCCAGAGATTGGGGTCCGAGGTGATGGTGAGCGGCCAGAGGAAGGGATTCCAGTTGGCCAGGAAGAACAGGATCGCCAGTGCCGACATGATGGGGCGGCTGAGCGGAAGGATGACGCTCCAGTAGATGCGCCAGTAGCCCGCACCGTCGATGCGCGCGGCCTCTTCGATCTCCTTCGGCAGCGACAGATAGTACTGTCTGAGAAGGAAGATGCCAAAGGCATTGAAAATCGCCGGGATGATCAGCCCCGCGTAGGAGTTGAGCATGCCCATCGCTTTGACGATGACGAACAGTGGCACGATGATGACAGGCAGCGAGACGAGGAATGTCGAGAAGATCGAGAGAAACATCACCTCGCGGCCGGGAAATCTCAGTCGCGCCAGTGCATAGCCGGCCATGGTGTGGAAGAAGAGCGCCACGATCGTCACCGTCGCCGACACGAGGAAGCTGTTGGCCATGTAGCGGAGGAATGGAACGCCGGTCAGCACATAGACGAAATTGTCGAGGGTCGGCGATTGCGGGATGAGGTTCGATGAGAACGACTCCGCCGCCGGCTTGAAGCCAATCGACACCATCCAGAGGAGCGGGAAGAGTGTCATGAAGGCGAGGACGGCCGTCACCAACATCCAGAGGCCACGCACCAGAGTGACCTGAGACCGGGAGAAATAGGGCTGGGGGCGCTTACTGCTCATGATGGAAACGTCCTCCCCGTGTCAGGGCAAAGAACACCGCCGTCACGATCATGAGCGCCACGACCAGGATGGAGGCCATGGCCGCCGCGTAGCCGAACGCGCCGAAGCCGAAGGCCTGCTGGTAGATGTAGACGATCAGCACCGACGTGGCGTTGGCGGGCCCGCCCTTGGTCATGACGTAGATGATGTCGAAGGCCTGCGCCCCCGCAACGGCCGCAACCATCGACACCATGATCACGAAGAAGCTCGTGGGCTTGAGAAGCGGCAGGGTGATGAACCGGAAGCGGGCGATGGGACCTGCGCCGTCGATCATCGCTGCTTCGTAATATTGGCGGGGAATGTCCTGCAGACCGCCCAGGAAGATGAGCATGTAGAATCCCATCAGGAACCAGACGCTCACCAAAACGATAGTGATGAGCGCGAAGTTGGGATCGCCCAGAAAAGAGAAACCGCCGATATCGAGTGCGGCGGTCAGCTTGCTGATCACGCCGATCTTGTCGACCACCATGAATTGCCAGACGAGCGCAACGACGACGAGGCTGACCATATGCGGTGCGAAGAACATCGAACGCATGACGGCGTTGAAGCGGTCGGTGCGCTGGACGAGAAGGGCAAGGCCCAGCCCGCATACGTAGAGCAGCGGGACCAGCATGACGGCGTAGAGGGCGGTTACCCTCGCGCCCTTCCAGAACAGCGGGTCGTTCCACATGCGCAGGTAATTCTTCGCCCCGACGAAGGAGTAGCCGCCGAAACCGTTCACCTCGAAGACGCTGAGCACGAGGGACAAGGCCATCGGCACGCCGAGAAAAACGAATAGCCCCAGCGCGTCGGGCAACACGAACAGATAGCCCGCGATCCACTCGCGGTGTTTGGCAGAAAGGCGGGTCCGGCCGGCGTGTCTGCGCCGCGCGGCCGTTTCGGCAATCGTTGTCATGACGTCATGTCCAGCTTGCTGAGGCGGCCACATCGGATGCGGCCGCCGGTTCGGCCGTCAAAGGATCGGCGCGCCTTGATAGCTCGAAAGGAATGCGTCGAGTTGCTGAGACGCGGCCGTCGCCGTGGCTTGCGGATCGGCGCCGCCCAGTTGCGTCTGCTGGATCGCGTCGGAAATGATCTTGTAGACCTCCGGCGGCACGCGCGGCTCCGCCCGGGTTCCGGGATGGATCTCCTCGGCGAACTTGCCGATCATACCCGTCGAGAAGGCCCCGCCGCCAGCCTTCAGCGCGCTGTTGCGCGGCGGCATGTCGGATTTCCCCTTGGTGCACCAGGTGGCGACCCTGTCGATCGAGCCCTGATCCATGGAGGCGAGGGCCCAGGCGCAGAACTCGCCTGCCGCATCGGAATTGCGGCCATTGGCATTGGCGACGAATGCCCATCCGCCACCGACGGTCACATATTTGCCGTTCGGCGGCGTGGGCAGCGGAAAGGTGCCATACTGGAAATCCTTTGCATTGCTCTGAAGCTGCGAAATGCCCCAGATGCCGACGTTCTGCATGGCGACATAGCCGGATGCGAGGTTGGCGATGGTGTCATGTCCGCCCGCTCCCATGATCTGGCGAGGCGCCACGCCGCTGTTGATCGCATCCTGCCAGAATTTGAGCGCCTGCACCGTTGCCGGCGAATCGAAGCTGCTCTTGCCCTCCGGCGTCTGGAAGTCACCGCCGCCCTGCCAGAGGAAGGGATACCATGTGAAGTTCTGGTAGTATCCCGGCTGGGTCTCGAACATCACCCCGAAGCGCTCGGGTGTCGTGAGCTTCTTCGCGACCTCTAGCAACTCCTCCCACGTCTTGGGAACGTCGTTCTCGTTGAGGCCGGCCTCCTCGAAGGCCTTGACCGAATAGTACATGGCCATCGGCTCGACTTCCATCGGGATGCCGAAGATCTTGCCGTCCACCATGCGGTTGGCAATGACGCTTTCGGGAAAGTCCGCCTTGGCGGCGGCGTCGATGAAGGGGGTCAGATCCTTGAGGACGCCGCCATTGTAGTAGCGCAGGAAGTCGCCTGGCGAGATGATGAATATGTCGGGACCTTCGCCGGAGGCAAAGGCTGTGGCCAGTTTGGGACCGCTGATATACTCGGAGTTCGGAATGAACTCGAGTTCAATCTTCTGCGGATGGCTGTCGTTCCAATCCGCGACTGTCTTCTCGAACCACGCTACCTGGCTCGGCACCGGTCCGCCGGGCGCGTAGAACTGCCAGAATTTCAGCGGCGTTTCCTGTGCCCGCACCGCCAGGCGGTTGATGTAGGGAAACCCGCCGAGACCGACGATGCCGCCGGCAACCGCCGCACCGCCCTTCAGCAGGCCGCGACGCGTCAGTGTTGGAAAAGCCTTCTTATTGTCACTCATTACTTCCTCCCGGTTTTTGCTGGTAACGCCCCCGGCTCCTCTTCCGGGGGGCGGCTCCCCCTCACGCCGTATCGAAAGCGTGAAGGATGCAGGGGACCACCTCCGAGCGAGGCGGCCCTGAATACTCGCCCGACAGCCGCTCGAGCAGCATGGCGGTTGCTCGATGGGCAAGCAGCGAAGGGGTGTTGCCGACACGCGCGATCCGCGGCCGCACATACTCGAGCTGTGGCTGATCGCCGAAAACGGCAATCGCAATGTCTTTGGGAATGCGAATGCCACGGTCATGGAGTTCGGCGATCGCGCCCGCCGCCATGAGATAATTGCCGAAGAAAATGACTGAAGGCAGGCGGTCGCCATGGGTCTCCAGCAGCCAGCCCACCGCTTCCCGTCCCGACGGGCTGAGATAGGTGCCTTCACGCCGGAGTTCGGCGATCGGTTCCACCCCGTGATCGCGCAGTCCCTGTTCGAAGCCAGTCGCCCTTGCCATGGCCTCGGCAAAGAAGGAGGGGCCCGTAACATGCGCGACGCGCTTGTGGCCTGTCTTGGCGAGGTAAGCGCCCATTTGGTAGCCGCCGCCGAAATCATCGATCTTAACGCTGTCGACCGCCGCATTTGGCAGGTCGCCGATGAAGACGGTTGGAATGTCGATGTCGATCAACGCGTCGTGCATGCCATGCAGGGCAAAGTCGCCGGCGATCAATCCGTCGATCCGGCGGTTGCGTATGTGTCTCAGGTATTGGCGGCTATGCTCCTGCGAGTGACCGCCGGGAACGTCGGTGTTGAAGATCAGAAGATCCAGCCCCGTCGCCTCGAGATCGGATTGCGCCGCTTTCACGAGTTCCGGATAGAAAGGATTGCAGATATCCGGGATCAGCATTGCCACCAGGTTGGTCCGCCCCGTGCGCAGGCTCTGGGCCTGAGGGTTCGGCACGTAACCCAGCTCGGCTATGGCCGCTTCTACCCTTCGACGCATTTCGGCCGACACACGGTCCGCGTGGTTCAACACGTGCGAGACCGTGGTCAGAGATACGCCAGCTCGTTTTGCAACCTTGGCAATCGTTGTCATGCACATTGAATAAGCGATTACAAATCGTTTTGCAAATCGTTTTGCAAAACGATTTGCAAAATCAAGAGAGGCGGGGAGGGGTGATCTGCAATCGGAGCGCCGCTACAGCTACATTGAGGCTTACGCCCAGTCCAAGCTGGCGATGTTGATGTTCACCTTTGAGCTGCAGCGACGCCGGCGGCCGGGGAGCTGTTAGGCACGCCCATCCCGGCTTTGCACGCACGGATCTCCAGAGCTCGGGGCCACAGTTGGGGCGGTAAAGCCCATCGATGCTGGAGCGTCTGAAGAAACTCATCGAGCCGCTCATTCTGTCGGGCGCCTTGACCCATCCGCGGCCCGAAGGAAGCTTCTATCGGTTCACCTATGGTCCGCGGGCGCTGATCCGAGGCGCTCGCGTGAGAATACATGACCGTTTCGCCTTGTCGCCGCCGCAAGCCTGACATTCCATATTTGAGGATTTAGGTCCTCCGATCTCTCCGACGTCCCCGCACGCAAGTCACCTTGCCTCCTGTGCGCAAGGCTCCTCCTCGGGCATTGAAGATTCCGGACGCGCCCTTGCCTCGCACAATGGCTCCCGAAGCCGGATGGGGTGTCCGCCGGGGCAGATCAAACAGGTGATCGCACGGGGCGGTTTGCCCCGGGCGATCGCCGGATCGTCAGTGATTGTGCCGCGGCGGCGTCCTGGAGATCTGGCGGAACGCGTCCGCCTCCCTGATCGTCGCGCCGTCGGCGAGCTGGGTTACGGTCTGGCGGTAGATCATCTGCCAGGGAGTGGCGTCACGCGGTACCTTGGGAATACCCTCCGCCTTGCGGCGCTCGATCTCGGCATCGTCCACCAACATGTCGCAGAGGCCGTCGTTGAAGTCGATGCGGATGGTGTCGCCGGTGCGTACCCAGGCAAGGCCGCCACCGGCCGCGCTTTCGGGCGAGGCGTTCAGGATCGACGGGCTGTCGGCCGTGCCGGACTGGCGGCCGTCGCCGATCGTCGGAAGGCTCATGATGCCGCGCTTCAGCAGGTGATCCGGCGGCTGCATGTTGACCACTTCGGCCGAGCCAGGCCAGCCCTTGGGACCGGCGCCGCGAATCACCAGGATGCAGTTCTCGTCGATGTCGAGCGAGGGGTCGTTGATCCGCTTGTGGTAGTCCTCGGACCCGTCGAACACGATGGCGCGACCCTCGAACACGCCCTCACGCCCCGGCTCCTGCAGGTAGCGCTGGCGGAAGCTGTCGGAAACGACGCTCATCTTCATGATGGCGAAATCGAAGAGATTACCCTTGAGGACGAGGAAGCCGGCGCGCTCGCGCAGCGGCTCGGCAAAAGGCCTGATCACGTCGCGGTCGCCGGATTCGCGGCCTTCGAGGTTTTCTGCCACGGTCTTGCCGGTCACCGTCGGACAGCCGCCGTCGATCTTGCCGGCCATGAGCAGTTCCCACATGATGGCGGGCACACCGCCGGCACGGTGGAAACGTTCGCCGAGATAGGCACCTGCCGGCTGGACATTGGCGAGCAGGGGTATGTCGTAGCCATGAACCTGCCAATCGTCCGGGTTGAGCGTCACTCCCGCGTGCTTGGCCATTGCCATCAGGTGCGGCTGGGCATTGGTCGAGCCGCCGATGGCCGAGTTGACCTTGATCGCGTTCAGGAATGCCTCGCGCGTCAGGATGTCGGACGGCTTGATGTCTTCCAGTACGAGCTCAACGGCGCGGCGACCGGTCCGATAGGCCATCTGGCCGCGTTCGCGGTAGGCTGCCGGGATGGCCGCACAGCCGGTCAGCGACATGCCGAGCGCTTCGGCCATAGCGTTCATCGTCGACGCCGTGCCCATGGTGTTGCAATGGCCGACCGAGGGAGCCGAATCGAGGGCCGCTTCGAGGAACTGCTCGCGGGTGATTTCGCCGGCGGCATACTTGCGGCGCGAACGCCAGATCACCGTGCCGGAGCCGACGAGATCGCCGTCGTTCCAGCCGTCGAGCATCGGTCCGCCGGAGAAGACGATCGCCGGAATGTCGACAGTCGAGGCGGCCATCAGCGCCGACGGGGTGGTCTTGTCGCAGCCGGTGGTCAGGATCACGCCGTCGAGCGGATAGCCGTAAAGGATTTCGACCAGTCCGAGATAGGCGAGGTTGCGGTCGAGCGCCGCCGTCGGCCTCTTGCAGTTCTCGAACAGCGGATGGGTCGGGAACTCGATCGGGATGCCGCCCGCATCGCGGATGCCGTCGCGCAGGCGCTTTGCCAGCTCCAGATGGTGGCGGTTGCAGGGGTTGAGGTCGCTGCCCGACTGGGCGATTCCGATGATCGGCTTGCCGGACCGCAGCTCTTCCGGTGTGGTGCCGTAGTTCATGAAGCGCTCCAGGTAGAGCGCGGTCAGGTCCAGGTGCTCGGGGTTATCGAACCAGTCCTGCGAGCGCAGCCGCCGGGTGGCCTTCTTGTCGTCGGTCATTGATCTTCCTTCCGTTCGCTCCCATTGAGCTTCTCCAGATGCAACAGAAGCGCGCTGTGATCCTTTTCGCCACCGCCATCGGTGACGAAGTCGCGAAATTCGCTCCGAACCATGGCCGTCAACGGCAATTCCAGTCCCAGGAGATCGGCCATGGCGGCGACCGCATCCAGGTCCTTCAGTTGCAGCCGAGAGGGACCGCCGGGGACGAAGGTGCGATTCACCATGCGGGCGCCGTGCAGGTCAAGAATCCGGCTCTCGGCGAAGCCGCCGCGAATGGCGTCGCGGAACCTGCCGCGATCCGCACCGCCGGCTTCCACAAGGATCATCGCCTCGGCAACCGCTCCGATCGTGATGGCCACGATCTGCTGGTTGGCCAGCTTGCAGATCTGGCCGGCGCCGGCGGGGCCGACGTGCGTGACGCGGCCAAGCGCGGCAAAGACGTCCGTAAGGTCGGCGATAACCTCGGCCTCGCCGCCGGCCATGATGGCGAGTGTCCCGGCTTCGGCGCCGACGACGCCGCCGGAGACCGGGGCGTCGACGTGGGCGACGTCGAGCTCAGCGAGGCGGGCGGCGTGATCGCGGGCGATCGGCGCGGCGATCGACGAGGAATCGACGACGATCGCGCCGACCTTCAGGACTTCGGCGACGCCGGCTTCGAACAGGACCTGGCCGACCGCGTTTCCGTCGCTCAGCATGGTGAAGACGATGTCCGCATCACGTGCAGCGTCGGCGGCCGTCGCTGCGAGGCTTGCACCGGCGGTCGCCAGTGCTTCGGCTTTGGAGGCGTCACGGTTCCAGACGGTGACGGGAAAACCTGCCTTCAGCAGGCGGCGCGCCATCGGCGCGCCCATGAGCCCGGTGCCGAGAAAGGCAATGCGCCGGGACGCATTCGCTTTGTCCGCGGTCATCAGAGCCTGCCACCCAGTTCGTCCTCGATATGGACCTTGATAATCTCGTCGAAGGATTTTTCGGCGGTGAAGCCGAGTTCGATGGCGCGTTTGGCTTCGAAACCGGGCGCCCAGCCGGCGCACATACGCATGATCATCTCGTCGGGCTCGCGACGGATGAGCGACACGGCCTTCTCGCCGGCGACGCGGCGCAGAGCCGCGATCTGTTCGCCGACGGTGGCGCTGAGGCCCGGCATGGAAAGGTTGCGGCGCGGGCCGACCTTTTCGACGCCGATGGTCGCGCCGTGGATCAGGAAGCCGACGGCCGAGCGCGGCGAGGCATGCCAGTGGCGGATGTCCTCGGAGACCGGAAGCACGGCTTCCTGGCCGACTAGCGGCTCGCGCAGGATATTGGAGAAGAAGCCGGAGGCAGCCTTGTTCGGCTTGCCCGGACGGATGCAGATGGTCGGAAGGCGGATGCCGATGCCGTCGAAGAAGCCGCGGCGCGAATAGTCCGACAGCAGGAGTTCGCAGATGGCCTTCTGGGTGCCGTAGCTGGTCAGCGGCGTGGTGTGGAACTCGTCCGGGATCGGATAGGGCAGGGGGGCGCCGAAAACGGCGATCGACGAGGTGAAGACGACGCGCGGCTTGTAGCCGTCCTGGCCGTGGGCGATGCGGATCGCGTCGAACAGGTAACGGGTGCCGTCGAGGTTGATTCGGTAGCCCTTGTCGAAGTCGAGTTCGGCTTCGCCCGATACGATGGCGGCGAGATGGAAGATCACGTCCGGCCGGCCGGCGACCAGGCGCTCGGCTTCGCCGGCAGACGAAAGGTCGGCGGTTTCAAGGACGGTTTTCCCGGTGAAATCCGCCGGCGCTTCCGGGGTGACGACGTCGACCAGGGTCATCGCGTCGATGGCGCGACCGTCGAGGTTTCCGTCCTTTGCAAGACGTGCCGCGAGCTTGCGACCCACCATGCCGGCGGCGCCGATGATCAGAATGTGCATGTGATTACCTCCTCCATGCTTTCGTTCCCACCTTTCGACGAAGATGCGAACCGTTCAGCCGAAAAAAGACATTGTAAGGTTGTCTGATAACCTTATATGATGCGTTTGGAAACAGAATAGTTGGCATCCCGCACAGGTCGTCACGGTTTCGGCTGGGGCCCTGGAACGCCGCGGGGAGGGACACGTGAGCGTGAGCATCCAGTCATATCAGCAGAAATTCGTGGACGCCCTCGGGGCAGACCTGGTTCTCCTCGGGGAAGAGGTGGAGCGCTATTGTCGTGACTGGCACGGTGATTTGACCACCGGAGCGATCGCGGTCCTTCGTCCGCGCACCACCGATGACGTCTCGAAGGCGGTGCGCGTTTGCGCCGAACTCGGCGTTGCGATCGTGCCGCAGGGCGGCAACACCGGCCTGGTGCTGGGTGCCACGCCGGATGCGCCGGAAAGCCAGGTGGTGCTCAGCCTCGAGCGCATGAATGCCATCCGCCGGATTGACGCCGACGATTTTTCGGCCGTCGTCGAGGCGGGCGCTATCCTGTCCGAATTCAAGGACAAGGTCGAGGAAGCTGGAATGTTCTTCCCGCTCGCGCTCGGTGCGCAGGGATCCTGCCGAATCGGCGGCAATGTCTCCACCAATGCCGGCGGTATCAATGTCCTGCGCTACGGGATGACGCGCGAACTGGTGCTGGGGCTGGAAGTCGTTCTGCCCGACGGTTCGATTTTCGACGGGTTGTCGACGCTGCGCAAGGACAATCGCGGCATTGATCTGAAGCAGTTGTTCATCGGGGCCGAAGGTACGCTCGGGATCATCACGGCCGTCGCGGTGAAGCTTATGCCGATGCCGGATCAGGTGGCCACCGCCCTTCTGGGATTGAATGCGCTCGACGACGTGATTGCGCTCTACCGCCGCGCCCGTCGCGACTGCTGCGACCTTCTGTCGGCCTTCGAGTTCATGCCGCCGCTCGCCTTCACACTGGCGCGCGAGGCGATGCCGGACCTCGCCATGCCGATGTCGGGCGACTACCCGGCCTATGCGCTGCTCGAAATCTCGGGCTCGGGGCTGGTCGACGTGTCGGATCTGATGGAACGTTTCCTTGAAGGTGTCATGGGCGACGGTCTCGTGGTCGACGGGGTGGTCGCCACGTCCAAGGCGCAGTCGCGCAATCTCTGGCTTTTCCGCGAGGGCATGAACGAGGGGCAGGCCAAGCGCGGTCCGCACTTGCGCACCGACGTTTCCGTTCCGCTGTCGCGGCTGGCCGATTTCGTGCGCGATGCGCAGAAGGCCGTCTACGACGCGCTTCCGGAATGCGTCTGCGTCTCCTACGGCCATGTCGGCGACGGCAACGTGCACCTGAACGTGCTGCCGCCGGGTGACCTGCCGCGTAGTGAGATCGATGCGCGGATCTACAAGGCCAAGAAGGTCATCAACGAAGTGCTCGACGGCTATCACGGCTCGATCAGTGCCGAGCATGGCATCGGTCGCTTGAAGAAGTCCGACTTCGACACGCGTCTGTCCGAGGTTCGGCGCAAGCTGCTGACCGCGACGAAGACGGCGATCGATCCGGATCTTCGGATGAATCCCGGTTGCCAATTGAGTTTCGCGAGGGATTGAGAGACAACCCTCACGTGACGCGGAGGAGGCGGGCGTAAAGACGATGGAATTCGGACATATCAGGCGAAGCGAACATCTGCCGGCGCGCATCGCCGGTCAGATTGCGCGCGACATCACCGAAGGACGGATGCGTCCCGGCGAAAAGCTCCCGACCGAGCACTTTCTGGCCAAGGCGCTGGGCGTGAGCCGGTCCGTGGTGCGCGAGGCGATTGCGCAGCTGCGCAACGAAGGACTGGTCGAGACGCGCCAGGGTGTCGGTGCCTTCGTCACCGAGCCTCACGCCCGGCCGATTCGCATCGAACAGGATGACCTAGCCGACCGCCAAAGTTTCCGCGATCTCTTTCAGTTGCGTGTGCCGCTGGAAATCGAGGCTGCGGGCCTGGCCGCGCTGCACCATACGGCCGACGATCTTGCGCGTATCGACGAGACGCTCGCCAGCATGAGCGGCGCGGAAAAGTGGACGGCGGAAGGCATCGTCGCCGACCTTGCGTTTCACCGCGCGGTCGCTGCCGCCACCGGAAACGAATACTTCTCGGTCTTCATCGGGTTCATCGCGGAGCGCATCAGCCTGGCGATCAATGTGGCGCGCGCGGCCGCGGTTCTCGAGGAGATCGTCGAAGTGACGATCGAGGAGCACGTCGCCTTGCGCGACGCCATTGCCAGCCGGGATCCGAAGCGGGCGAGGGAGGCGATGAAGATGCACCTGTTGGGGGCGGCGAAGCGGCTCGACCTGACGCTCGATCCTATTTGAGGTCGCGTTTGATTAAACTCGAGGCCGGGATCGTCGAGGGTCCGCGGATGGTGGTGAGAACCACAATCATGTTGGCTTTTTGAACAAGCCCTCATTTGCACGCTGGACAGTGCGATGGAGTCCGACTAAAACGATACAGAAGTGTTGTCAGACATCCTGACAATAAGGCAAGGCGGCGGGAGGTCGCTGCCTGGGAGACATTCGAAAAGGGGGGATGCACTTGGTTTCCAAGCATTCACTTTCCGCGGCCGCAGTTTTGCCGGAAGACGCAGCGCAGGCCGTTCTGGTTGGGCGTGTGTGGTCGACGGCTGTCGATGGCCCTTGCCCGGTACTGGTGCGCGATGGACGCGTGCTCGACCTGACGACCATCGCCACCACCGTTTCCTTCCTGTTCGAGCAGGATGGGCTGGTCGACAGGCTGAAATCCGCGACCGCTCTTGCCGATCTCGGCTCTCTCGACGATTTCCTCTCCGGGAAGGCCGGCGAACTTCTGGCGCCGATCGACCTTCAGTCGATCAAGGCGGCCGGCGTCACCTTCGCCGACAGCATGCTCGAACGCGTGATCGAGGAGCAGGCCAAGGGCGATTCCTCCCGGGCACTCGAAATCCGCGAACGGCTGGCGCCAGTGCTCGGCGACAGCTTGCGCGGTCTCGTGGCCGGTTCGGAGCAGGCGGCGAAGGTCAAGGCGCTGTTGCAGGACATGAACCTCTGGTCGCAGTACCTCGAAGTCGGAATCGGCCCCGACGCCGAGATCTTCACCAAGTCGCAGCCCATGTCATCCGTCGGCTGTGGCGACACGGTCGGCATTCATCCGATCTCGCAGTGGAACAATCCCGAGCCGGAAGTTGTGCTCGCAGTTCGTTCTGACGGTACGATCCTCGGCGCTACACTCGGCAACGACGTAAACCTTCGTGACGTCGAAGGCCGTTCTGCCCTGCTGCTCGGCAAGGCGAAGGACAACAATGCGTCCTGCTCGATCGGCCCGTTCATTCGCCTGTTCGACGAGCGCTTCACGATCGACGACCTGCGCAAGGTTCGCGTCTCGCTGCTGGTCAAGGGCGAGGACGGTTTCGAGATGACCGGCGAAAGCCCGATGGAAGCGATCAGCCGCAGCCCGGAAAACCTCGTGTCGCAACTGCGCAACCGCAATCACCAGTATCCGGACGGCGCGGTGCTGTTCCTCGGCACCATGTTCGCACCGGTGAAGGATCGCCGTGGCGTCGGACAGGGCTTCACGCACGAAGTGGGCGACCGGGTGGAAATATCGACGCCGAGGCTCGGGCGTCTGGTGAACTGGGTTGATCGCTGCAATGCCTGCCCGGAATGGACCTTCGGGGTCGGCGCCCTCATGCGAAACCTCGCCAAGCGCGGCCTCTTGTAATTTTCGCACGGGGAGGACCGAGTGCAGAAGGCAATTGATCTATTTTACAGGGTTCTCGAGATCCTGCTGATCGTCCTTATGTCAGGAATGGCGATCATGGTTTTCGTGAACGTTGTCATGCGTTACGCGATGAATTCCGGCCTTACGGTGTCGGACGAGCTTGCGCGTTATTTCTTCGTCTGGGTAACCTTCATCGGCGCCGTCGTGACGTTCCGCGAACACGGGCACCTGGGCGTCGAAACGCTGGTCGCGGTTCTCGGCCGCAAGGGGCGTATCGTCTGCATGATCCTGAGCAACCTGGTGATCATCGGCTGTTCGGCAATCTTCTTCTGGGGCACCTGGAAGCAGTTGCCGATCAACTGGAGCATGAAGGCGCCCGTGACTGGTCTGTCGATGGGCTTCGTCTACGGCATCGGCTTCTTTACCGGCGCCGGCTGTGTGGTCATTGCGCTTGAACGTCTTGTTCGTCTCCTTACCGGTCGCGTGACCCAGGAAGAAATCGAGGCTTTCGCCGGCGAAAACCTCACGCTCGAACAGATGGCGGAGCGTAGCTGATGACCCTTTTCGTTTTTGTTGGTTCCCTGCTGGGAGCCATGGCGATCGGGGTGCCGGTTGCATTTTCGCTGATGTTCTGCGGCGTCGTGCTCATGTGGTACATGGGTATGTTCAACACCCAGATCATCGCCCAGAACATGATCGCGGGGGCTGACACCTTCACCTTGCTCGCCATTCCCTTCTTCATTCTGGCGGGCGAGTTGATGAACGCCGGCGGCCTTTCACGTCGTATCATCGATTTCGCCATCGCCTGCGTGGGCCACATTCGTGGCGGTCTCGGCATCGTGGCGATCGTCGCCGCGCTGATCATGGCCAGCATTTCCGGCTCCGCGGCCGCGGACACCGCCGCGCTCGCCGCCATCCTTATCCCGATGATGGCCAAGGCGGGCTACAATGTCCCGCGTTCGGCCGGCCTCATCGCCGCCGGCGGCATCATCGCCCCGGTCATTCCGCCGTCCATGGCCTTCATCGTCTTCGGCGTCGCCGCCAACGTTTCGATTACGCAGCTCTTCATGGCAGGCATCGTTCCCGGCCTCATGATGGGCTTTGCATTGATCGCCACCTGGCTGATGGTGGTGCGCAAGGACAAGGTCGAGGCGCTTCCGCGCGCGTCGATGAAGGAACGCGTCCGGATAACCGGGCGGGCACTCTGGGCGCTCGGGATGCCGGTCATCATTCTCGGCGGCATCAAGGCGGGTATGGTCACCCCCACGGAAGCGGCCGTCGTCGCCGCGGCTTACGCTCTCTTCGTCGGCCTGTTCATTTACCGTGAGCTGACGTGGAAAGAGCTTCCGCGCGTGATCCTGCAGGCGGCGAAGACGACGTCCGTGATCATGTTCCTGGTGTGCGCCGCGCTGGTTTCCGCGTGGTTGATCACCGCCGCGAACATTCCGGCCGAGATCACCGGCTTCATCGAACCGCTGATCGACCGTCCGATCCTGCTGATGTTCGTTATCATGATCCTGGTCCTGATCGTCGGTACCGCCCTGGATCTGACGCCGACGATCCTGATCCTGACGCCGGTACTCATGCCGATTATCAAGCAGGCGGGCATCGACCCGGTCTACTTCGGCGTCCTGTTCATCATGAACAACTGCATCGGTCTTCTGACCCCGCCGGTCGGCGTCGTTCTCAACGTCGTCAGCGGCGTCGGCCGTATCCCGCTCGGAAAGGTCACGGCGGGTGTGTGGCCGTTCCTTGTTGCGCAGGCGATCGTGCTCTTTCTCCTGGTCCTGTTCCCGGACTTGGTCATCGTCCCGGCGCGCTGGCTGCACTGACAGCCCGCACGTCCAACCTTCTCACTCAGCAATCCATTGGGAGGATAATATGAGAAAACTGCTTCTGACCACCACGGCCATCGCATTGGCTTGCACCATGTCGGCACCGGCATTCGCCGAATTCAACGACCGCAACATCCGCGTGTCTAACGGCATCAACGCCGACCACCCGGTCGGCAACGGTATCGAGGCCATGCAGAAGTGCCTGGACGAAAAGTCCGGCGGCAAACTCAAACTGACCGCCTTCTGGGGCGGCGCGCTCGGCGGCGACCTGCAGGCAACCCAGGCGCTCCGTTCGGGCGTTCAGGAGGCCGTCGTCACCTCGTCGTCTCCGCTCGTCGGCATCGAGCCGGCTCTCGGCGTCTTCGACCTGCCGTTCCTCTTCTCCAACGCCGAGGAAGCCTACAAGGTTCTCGACGGCGACTTCGGCGAGAGGATGAACAAGAAGCTCGAAGCCGTTGGCCTCGTTAACCTCGCTTACTGGGAAAACGGATTCCGTAACCTGTCCAACTCGGTGCGTCCGGTCACCAAGTGGGAAGACTTCGAGGGCATGAAGGTTCGCGTCATGCAGAACAACGTCTTCCTCGACACCTTCCAGAACCTCGGCGCCAACGCTACTCCGATGGCCTTCGGCGAAGTCTTCTCGGCTCTGGAAACCAAGACGATCGACGCCCAGGAAAACCCCTATGTGACGATCGACACCTCGAAGTTCTTCGAAGTGCAGAAATACGTCACCGAGACCAACCACGCCTACACGCCGTTCCTCTTCCTCTTCTCCAAGGCGATCTTCGACACCTACACGCCCGATGAACAGGCGGCTCTGCGCGAGTGCGCTACCGTCGGTCGTGATGTCGAGCGCCAGGTTATCGGCGACCTGAACAAGAAGTCGCTCGAGAAGATCAAGGCGGCTGGCCTGGAAGTGAACGCCCTCTCTCCGGAAGAGCAGGCTCGCATCCGCGAGAAGTCGATGGTTGTTTACCAAAAGCACATGGACGAGATCGGTGCTGACGTCGTGGACGCAGTCCTTGCCGAACTCGCCGAGATCCGCAAGTAGTCTCCCTACTGCACGTTTCCTTAAATCGTAGCCGATTTAAGGATTTGAAACATGCGGCAATTCAAAGTGCTACAGCGTCCTTTGCGCGTCTGATAAGACGCGCGGCGCTGTAGTGGCAGTCCTTAGTGACCGCGCCATAAAATAAGCCCGCAGCGGTCTCCGCTGCGGGCTTATTTTATGTTGCGCGTATCGAGAAGGCTGTCCCGCATGAAGGCCGGCGCCGAGGAGGCTTGGCGCCGGCTTTGGCGTGCCCAAGGGCCGGCGCCGTCGTCCTTTTTTCTCCCTAGGCCGTCACGTCAATCAGATCGCTGAGGCGTCGGACATGCGGCGGCTGACCGTGAATGTCCTCTCGATGTCGGGATGAAGCTCCATGCCAAGCCCCGGGCCCGGGGGGACCGTGATCATCCCGTTCTTCACCTCCGGCAGCGCGGTCACAAGGTCGCGATACCAGGTGTTGTAGAAGGCGCGCACGCTTTCCTGGACCAGCGCATTGGGTGCATTGAGCGACAGATGGGTCGAGGCGCAGAGCACCACCGGGCCGGTGCAATCATGGGGGGCGACGGGCAGGTGCCAGGCTTCGGCCATCGACGCGATCTTGCGGGCTTCCGAGAGCCCGCCGCACCAGGATATGTCGAGCATGACGATGCCGGCCGCGCCGCTTTCGAGGTAGTCGCGGAAACCCCACCGGGTAGCGAGCGTTTCGGAGGCCGAGATCGGGGCCGGGGAGACTTCGGCATAGCGCTTCAGGCTCGAAAGGCTGTCCATCTTGATCGGATCTTCATGCCAGAAGGTGTTGAAGGGAGCGAGCGCCTTGGCCATCTGCATGGCCGGCAGCAACTGCCACGTGGAGTGAAACTCGACCATGATGTCCATCCTGTCGCCAACGGCAGCGCGGATCTTTTCGAAGGGAACGAGCGCCTGCTTTAGGTCGGGAACCGAGATATACTGGCCGCGCGTCTTTTCGGCGGCCGCGTCGAACGGCCAAATCTTCATGGCGGTGATGCCGTCTTCGAGCAGCGAGAGCGCCAGTTCGTCGGCGCGGTGCAGGAAACCGTTCAGGTCGTCATAGTCCTTGCCAGTCGAAAGGCCATAGTTGGAGGTCGTCTGGCCGGTCGCCTTCTTGATGTATTCGGTGCCGGCGCACGTGTTATAGGTACGGATCTCGCGGCGCGTGAACCCGCCGAGGAGCTGGGCGATCGGCTGCCCCGTCGCCTTCCCGAAAATGTCCCAGAGCGCGATGTCGAAGGCGGAGTTGCCGCGCACTTCTGCGCCGGAGGAACGGAAACCGACATAGCCGACGAGGTCGGCCGCGAGGCGGTCGATCTCCAGCGGATCACGGCCGATGACCCGCGGCGCGATGTATTCGTGGATGTAGGCTTCGACGGTCTCCGCGCCGAAGAAGGTTTCCCCGAGGCCGGTTATGCCTTCGTCGGTGTGCACGAGCAGCCAGAGGAGATTGGCGCGCTCAGCGACGCGCACGGTTTCGAGACCTGTGATTTTCATGGGAACTCCAGTTTCGTGGTTCAGGTCAGGCCGGCACGGGCGAGAGCCTTGAGGCTCTCGTCGAAATGCCGGTCCATGATGGTCGAGGCCGCCTGAGGATCGGAGGCGGCTATCGCCTCGGCGAGGGCGAGGTGCAGGCGGTTCATGACTTCGCGTTCGTCGTCGGTAGCGCGGGCCTTCCAGCCGATCGGCCAGCTCTCGACGATCACGCCCTGAAAGGCGCCGATCATGAGGGCGAAGATGGGGTTCCTCGAGGTGCGCGCGATCGCCAGATGAAGGGCGAGGTCGTTTTCCATGACGACCGCCGGTTGATCGAGGCGGTTCTGCATGGCGCGGGCGAAGCCGAGCATCTCGTCCGCCTCCTTCTCGGTGCGCAGCAGGGCGGCGAGCGTTGCCGTACGCCCCTCGATGGTGCGGCGCGCGTCATAGATCTGGCGGATGTCGATCTGGTCGGTGAACAGGCCGTGCCGGAAGGTCATGGCGATGGAACTGTCGTCGAGTTCGGCGACGGTGGGCCGCTTGCCGGCGCCGAGGTCGATCAGTCGCATCGCGGCGAGCGAACGCAGGGCCTCGCGAACCACGGTGCGGGACACGCTGAGACTTTCCGTCAGGGCGGCTTCGGAGGGCAGGCGATCCCCCGGCTTCAGCTGGCTTCCGCGGATGAGCGCGGATATCTGCGAGACCGCGCCCGCCACGAGGTCGCCGGACGATGGAGTGGGCGGTAACGTTTCGCTCATTCTTTATCCTATGACTTTTGAAAACCTGTATTATAGGTTTTCGCAAAAAAGCCAAGGGCGAAAGAATAAGCAAGCGTAAAAGGGGCGGCGAAGCGCCACCCCTTCCTCCGAAGTCTCATCTCGATCAGACGTCGGCTTACTTGTGGCGCGCCCCTTGATGGAAGGGTCAAGCCTCAGGTTCGTGGCAAACCGCTTCGATGTTGTGCCCGTCCGGACCAATGACGAAAGCTGCATAGTAGTTCGTGTGGTAGTGCGGGCGCAGACCAGGCGCACCATTGTCTTTGCCACCCGCCTCCAGAGCCGCGCGATAGAAAGCTTCTACTTGCTGGCGATTCTCGGCCGTGAACGCCAAGTGAAGATGCGCCGGCTTCTCCTCGGTTTGGTACAGGCACAATGAGGCCTTACCCTTCGGGCTAAGCTCGACACCGTACGAAGGCGGTCCCTCCGAGACAATAGCTACGCCGAGCGGTTCGAGTGCCTTGAGGAAGAACGCTTTGCTCGCTGCATAGTCGCTGACTCCGAATTTGACGTGGTCAAACATGAGTTCTCCTGAAGTGTGTGGGCCTGCGTGCGTCGCAGGGCGCTCAGATGTGGCCTGTCGAGTTCGACGGCGATTGGACGCAATCGACGCTGCTTTCTCGGTGTCTTCGGTTAAAATCTCTTCAAGGCGAGGGATGAACCATGACCTCGGGCAGTCGATTTGCCCTGCATGAGTGTGGCAAACGGTCCCTTGCCGGAGGAGTCTATCATGGCTTTTGAGCCCGATGTCCACACGCGCATCAGGCCGCCTCGAGCCGGCTGAACCGAACCGGAATGAGTTGCCGCGCCTCGAGTTGCCCCGCCGAATCCTTGTCGATGACGGTTAGCACCTGTTCTTCAGATCCCACGGGAAGAACCAGACGGCCCATTGGCTTGAGCTGCTCGATCAAAGCCGGCGGCGCCTCCTCAGCCGCTGCCGTGACCAGGATCTTGTCGAATGGGGCGTGCTCAGGCCAGCCGCGAGACCCGTCGCCGATACGAATGCCGACATTTGAAATGCCGAGCCCCAGTAGGAGAGCCTCGGCATGGCTTGCGAATTCTTCGATGATTTCGACGCTCCAAACTTGCCCGGCGAGTTCCGCGAGAATTGCGGTTTGGTAGCCCAGGCCGGTGCCGATCTCGAGCACTGCCTCATGCGGTTGGGGGGCGAGGAGATCGGTCATGAGAGCGACCATGAAGGGCTGCGACACGGTTTTATCGAAGCCGATAGGCAATGGCATGTCCTGGTAGGCGAAGGGCGCAGCCGCGGCGGGCACGAAGAGATGCCGGGGCACCCGCAACATCGCTGCCATAACCCGCTCATCGAGCGCCGCCTTGCCTAGTTCTTCGCTCTCAAGGTCGGCATAGATTGCAATCACCTCGACCATGTGCCTGCGTAGGACCGCCAGGTGCTTTTCATTCATTGGCTTCATGAGGGCTGATCCTCCTCAGCCAGTTGGGCGCCGCCAAGCCTCTCAACATTAAAGGGCCATGGATATACGATGGCAAGATCAAAGACGAACATTTGCCCCAGCGACCCGGCGGCTTGCAGGCAAGCCTCAGAAGGGTGGACTGCTGGGCATTCGTTGCCACCGTGGTGAAGGCGACATCGCAGCAGCAAACGGACCTGGGTCTCCCGCAATTGCCGTTTGGGCCGTTTGTTTCGAGTGCCGGTCCGCCACTGCGACCGCGCGGCATCCGCAAAGCGCATAGTAGCCATTCCTTGCATTAGCCGTGCCGAGTTCCGATCTGTGAGGTGGGAAGAGGCTCCGGAGCTCTCGGACGCCAATAGTCAACCAATCAAGGCGGTAGACGTCCGCCCCGGCTGACTGGCCGCCGACCACAGAGAGATAGCCATGCGGGAATCTGCCAAGACACTGGACGCAATGACGCTCCGCGAGCGCTCGGATTTGATGACGTCGGTCGCCGATGCGCTTGAGGCGACGGCCGAGAAGGCGCAGGAAATCGGCAACGAGAGGTTTGCGGCGAACTCGATCAGTCTGGCTAGGATCATAAGCGGCTGCGCTGGCGACGTCGTGACAAACAACCTGCCTGCCGCTGAGCTTCTCTTGCGGCACGGCATCGCGCTGCTTGCGCTGTTTCCAGGTGGAACGCCGCGGTCCACGGTGCACTAGAAGCGCCGTGCGTTCAAGCGAACGCACAAAGGACGCTCTAGCACTTTGATTCTAGAGCATCTTATCCGCTTTCAGTGATTCCACTTGAAAGCGGGAGGCTCTGGGCCTCGCTCTGCTCCATCGCCAGCTCTGCCTCGAGGCTTTCCGTATCGCGGAAGATCGTCGCAACCGCCAGAACGCGTCCGCCGCGCTTGAAGCGCAGGACACAGTCCCTTGCGGCGACGTCGCCCTCGACCTCGATCGCGTCCCATCCCTCGGCGTGGCCGACATAGTTGATCGGAATGTCGTAGTGTTGGCTCCAGAAGAACGGCACATCCGTGAACTTCTTCCGGCGTCCGAGCATGTTGAGGGCAGCGGCAGCACCCTGCCGCTGCGCCACCACCCAGTGCTCCACCCGGATGTTCTCGCCGCTGTGGGGGTCGGGCCACCGTGCGATGTCGCCAGCCGCATATATCCCCGGCACGCTGGTCTCGAGATAGCCATCGACCAAAACGCCCCGATCGGTGGCGAGACCGGCTCTTTCGGCGAGATCGACGCGCGGTCGCACGCCAATGCCGGCAACGACCATGTCGGCGGCGAGCGCACTGCCGCTGCTCAGCAGGACTTCGCTCGCGCCGATGCTCGCCGCGGTATCCTCAAGGTAGAAAACGACCCCATTTTCCTCATGCAGGGCGCGGATGAAGTCGCCCATCTGGGGGCCCAGCACCCGTTCCATCGGCCGTTTCTCGGGCGCCACCACATGCACGTCGACACCGCGGGTCCGAAGAGCGGCGGCAACCTCGAGGCCGATGAAGCTGGCGCCGAGCACGACAGCGTGCCGCGCCGCGCTGGTCTGCGCGATGATCCTGCGGCTATCGGCCAGCGAGCGCAGCGTGTGGACATGCGGCTGGTCGGCGCCGGGTATGGTCAGGCGCACCGGTTCGGCGCCGGTCGCCAGCAGCAATTTGTCGAAGGCGACCCGTGCCCCGTCGGCGATCACGACCTCGCTGGCACGGACATCGATGCCGGCAACCTTGGTTCCGAGGCGCAGGTCGATGCCGTTCCTGGCATAAAAGCCTTCCTTGCGCAGCGGGATCCAGTCTTCGGGAGCCTTGCCCGCCAGATAGTCCTTCGACAGGTTGGGGCGGTCGACGGGCAGCGCCTCGTCGTCGCTGATCATGACGATGTCGCCCTGATATTGTTCACGCCGCAGTCTCTCGGCGGCGGCAAAACCGGCCGCGCCACCGCCGACGATGACGATCCTTTCCGGAGACACCTCGGCATCGCTTTCACGCGGGGCCGGCGACGGTTTCTTGCGCTTCTCGCCAACGAAAATCCTTTCGTCGCGCTGCTCGACCGGCCAGCAAGCGAGCGGCGACAGGGCAGGCGCGCGCAGGGCCTCCCCGGTGCGCAGGTCGAAGCAGGCGTGGTGCCAGGGACAGCGGACGCTGTCGTCGGCGACGAGACCGTCGACCAGCGGCCCACCATAGTGCGAACAGGCGGCAGAAACGGCGAATATCTCTTCTCCGCGGCGCACCAGTAGCACGGGCTCGCCGTCGCGATGGCCGACCAGCTTGCCGCCGTCGGGGAGATCGGCGAGCGCAATGCCGAGGGCAAGATCGGGTCCGCTAGGGTCTGAATGGTTTCCGGCCATTTTCTCCTCCCTCAAAGGGCAGCTGCCGGTATCGTCCATTGCGACGCTCGGTTAGCAGGCAGCCTCGCTTGAGTTTTCCGCTATTCCGGCTTTCAGGCAAATGATTTTGGCCTGAGGTTGAGTGGAATTCTCGTGATGAAGTCAGGTGCGCTCGTAGCTCGAATGGACGGCATCGATTTCTGGTCCGAGGGGAGCTGACACCGGAGCATGTCCTGAAAAGTTGCCGACTTTGGTGCTCAGGGCGGCCGCTCGCCAGCGAGCGATCCTCGACAAAAATCTCGATCCGCTGCAGATCGCGCTCGCTCATCGCAATCAGTCCCATCCGCAATCTCCCACGTCATCAAAACGCGGGGAGAGTGACATTCTTACTTTGCAGGATCAGGACATTCTAACTTTGCGGCTAGAGACAATTATCGCATAAGATATCTTATGGAACTTTTGGATGTCGACCGACCCTCGGCCGCCAGGCGCCTTCATCAACCCGGTCTGTCCCGAAGCAGTCGACGCACGGTCATCTCCACGGAAGGCTGCCAGGCAGGCATGGCCCGGCCGAATGTCGCTGCGAACCTGGCGCAAGACAAAGACGAATTGGCGGGACGACGCGCGGGCGCCGGGAAATCTGCCGTAGTGACGTTTCGCACGCGCGCCGACGGTCCGCCGTGAGCACCGCTCAGGGAGAGAACATGGCGGGCAAGATCGGCGCGGCTTGCGATGCCGGCCCCTGACAAGTGGTAAATGCCGGAAACGTGATCACGGTTGCGTTGGATCGTCAGACCGGCTGCGACAAGGATCGCGTCCGCCAGATCCAGCGCCGAAGATGGGTTGCCCCATTGGTCGGCGACAACTGCAATTTCCTCATGATCCTCGGCGAGCCGCAACATTGTTTTCACGAAATTCTTGCCAAAGGGGCTATAGACCCAACCGGTCCGCAGGACGACATGGAAGGGATTCGCCGCGATCACGGCTCTCTCGCCTGCCAGTTTCGAGGCGCCGTAGACGCAGAGCGGGACAGATGCATCGTCTTCAGTGTAACTGCCTTCCTTTGTACCATCGAAGGCATAGTCGGTGGAAAGGTGGATGACCGGCACACCGAGGGAGGCTGCCGCTTCGGCAACCGCCCCGGCTCCGAGAGCGTTGATTGCGAAGGCCTTTTCCACCTCGCGCTCGGCCTGGTCCACGGCGGTGTAGGCTGCAGCCGAAACGACCAAATCAGGCCGGCAGCGTTCGATCGCGGGGAGGATCGTTTCCATGCGGTCCAAATCAAGAACCGGCCTCCCGACCGTGACAACCTCTATATCCGGCCGTCCACGCGCCCGTTCTACCAGGCTCTGTACCAGTTGCCCCTTGCAACCTGTCACGACAATTCTCACGCAACGCTCCTATGGCGTCCCCCAAGACGTGCTCCGGCGTAGCGCTCGCGCCGGATCGGTTCCCACCACCAACCGTTAGCGAGATACCAATCGATCGTGTCGCTCAGACCCGCCTCGAAACCCTGCTTTGGCCTCCAGCCGAGCTCGCGCTCGATCTTGGAGGGGTCGATCGCATAGCGCCGGTCGTGGCCGGGCCGGTCGGCGACAAGCGTGATGAGGTCCCGATAACTTTTTCCGCCCTTGCGCGGCAGGCGGATGTCGAGCAGGTCGCAGATGCTCTCCACCACCGATAGATTGTTGCGCGCGGCCCGGGCGCCGATGTTGTAGCTCTCGCCCGGCCTTCCCTCCCTCATCACAAGCTCCAGCGCGCGTGCATGGTCGTCGACGTGGAGCCAGTCGCGGACGTTCGCACCCGATCCATAGAGCGGTAGCGGCTTCTCCTCGATCGCATTGATGATCGTCAGGGGGATTAGTTTCTCGGGAAAATGAAACGGTCCGTAATTGTTGGACGAGTTCGAGAGCACGACCGGCAGCCCGTAAGTCTGGTACCACGCACGAACGAAATGATCCGCTGCCGCCTTGGAGGCCGCATAAGGCGACGAAGGCGCGTAGCGCGTCTCTTCGGCGAAAACACCACCGGAGAAAGGGAGATCCCCGAACACCTCGTCGGTGGAGACATGGTGAAAGCGAAACCGATCGCGCGCTGTCGGGCCGAGCTCTGACCAATAGGCCAGGGCCGCGCAAAGTAGACGGACCGTGCCGAGCACGTTCGTTTCCGCAAATGCGCCAGGCCCGTCGATCGATCGATCGACATGGCTCTCGGCCGCGAGATGCATGACAGCGTCGACGCGCTCGAGGCGCATGATATCCAGGAGCGATTGCTCGTTGCGGATATCCGCCCGGTAGAAAGCATAGTTCGGGTGCTTTTCCACTGCGCGCAAGGACTGAAGATTGCCGGCATAGGTCAGCTTGTCGACATTGACGACGCGCTCGGCGCCATTCGCAACCAGATGTCGGCAGACCGCAGAGCCGATGAAGCCGGCGCCACCCGTGACGAGAACACGCATTGTTGCCCCCCTCACCGGTCAAAATCTGAAAGGCTGGCATTGGCCAGCAGCGGCGCGTCGCGATCCTTCGCGGACAGGCACAAACGATCAGGGGCCACGGGCCACCTTATCCCGATTTGGGGATCATCGAATCGGATCGCGCGGTCGTGTTCTGCGGAATAATGCTCGCTCACCTTGTAAAGGACCTCCGTCTCCGGTTCGAGTGTGACCAGGCCGTGGGCGAATCCCACAGGCACCAGGATCTGGTTCCATTTTTCGGCCGAGAGTTCGACCCCAACCCATTGCGCGAATGTCGACGAGCCCCTGCGGATATCGACGACCACGTCGAACGCCCTCCCCCGGACGACCCGTACGAGCTTGGCCTGGGCGCGCGGTGGAAGCTGGTAGTGCAGGCCGCGCACCGTGCCCGCCATTGCGGAATAGGAGTGGTTGTCCTGGACGAAGGTCAACGCGATGCCATGCGCCAATAAAGTCTCGGCATTGTAGGTCTCCGAAAAGAAGCCCCGCTCGTCGCTGAACTTGCGCGGCACGATTTCCAGGACGCCGTCGAGGCCCAGGGCTCTTATCTCAAGCATCCGCAAGCTCCCTGATGCGTCGCTGGAGGTAGGTCGCGTACTCGTTCTTGCCGAGCAGGGCGGCGCGCTCGAGCACCTGGTCGGCAGAGACGTAGCCGAGCTCGAAGGCGATCTCTTCCGGGCACATGATCTTCACGCCCTGGCGATGCTCGATGGTACGTACAAAGGAGGCGGCATCGTGCAGGCTGTCGTGAGTGCCGGTGTCGAGCCAGGCGTAGCCGCGGCCGAGCCGGCAGACATGAAGGTCCCCACGATCAAGATAGGCGCGGTTGACGTCGGTGATTTCCAGTTCGCCGCGAGCGGACGGTCTGATCGTGGCTGCGACGTCGAGTACGCTGTTCTCGTAGAAATAGAGGCCCGTTACGGCCCAGCTCGAGTTCGGCCGTCGCGGCTTTTCCTCGATGATCTCGGCGCGACCGTTGCGGCTGTTGAAGCTCACGACACCGTAACGCTCGGGATCGTCCACTCGATAGGCGAAGATCGTGGCTCCACTTTTGCGAGCCGCGGCCTCGCGGCAGAGTTCAGGAAGGCCCGCGCCGTAGAAGATATTGTCTCCAAGGATCAGCGCGACCGGACTGTTCCCGACAAATTCGCGGCCAATGATGAAAGCTTCCGCGAGGCCGTTCGGCTCGGACTGCTCGGCATAGGAGATCGAGAGGCCGAGTTGACTTCCGTCGCCAAGCAGCTCTTCGAAAAGCGGCCTGTCCCTCGGCATGGTGATTACCAGAATGTCGCGAATTCCCGCCAGCATGAGCGCGCCGAGCGGGTAATAGATCATCGGCTTGTCGTGGACCGGGAGCAATTGCTTCGAGACCGAGATCGTCACCGGATAGAGCCTGGTCCCTTTCCCGCCTGCAAGAATGATTCCCTTCATGCGGTGTCTCCCGGCGCAGTCAATCGCCGCTCGCGGCTGGTGGCCCTCGCCCTCATCTCGCCCGCGCCCCTTCGATTTCGGCCGGTCGGATCGCTGCAGCACCGGCGGGGCTCAACTTGCCGCAGCGCCAGAGGCTGTAGGCCGGTTCAGTGTCCCAATCGTAGTAATACGCTGCCGCCAGTCGCCCTCCCGCCATCAGTTCGCCGAGGGTTGTGCGCATGGCACGCACCGCCCCCTCTCGCGCCCGATCGTCGATGGGGCAGGAACGTGCGGTATTGGCAATGCCCCATTCCGTCACCCAGCACGGCTTGCCCTGATCGGCAGGTCGGCAGAAGTCGAGAAGGGTCTTTACATGGGCAGCCAATACTGCCGGCGTCTTGCGCCCAGGATAGAGGTGGACGCCATAGGCATCGACGAGACTGTCGACACCATGCTGGCGAAGAGCCGCGACGAACACGCGCGGATCGAGCCGTTCCATTCCGCGTTTGTCGGCCTCCTCGGCGCTCATGTCGGAAAGGCCGGCGGAAATAATGGCTGCGTTGTGGCTGTGCAAGGTGGCGCGCACTTCGTCGCGGCTGATCTCGAGGACACGGACGTATTTGTCCAGACCCCGCTCGAACGCCAGCCGGTCCTTAACATCGGCGATACCGCGCGCCGTCGGGGGTCCCTTCCTCCGGTAGACGGCAAGGTCCCCGTTGTAGCCGGCATAATTGATCTCGTTTCCGGGTTCGATCGCTTCGAGGCGAATGCCGAGCGCGTCGATGCGTTGAAGTGCCTCGCGCAAGCCCTTGCGATACCGATCGAGGTCGAGATCGGAGAGCCGATGGATGTCCCATATGCGGCCGAAGCCTGTGCGCGGGGAGACGCTCTCGGGATAGTAGCTCTTGTTCGCAAGCTGGATTTCGAGAAGGATCCCGAGCCCGAGCCGACTTGCGATCGCCAGCGCCTCGATGCTCTTGTCTACCGGTCGCGACAGAGAGAGGCGTACGTCGGTCGCTCCGCTCGCAGCGATATCCTTGAGTATCCTTTCCTGCTCGCCATGGGACTGCCATCCGAGGTTTACTCGGTTTATCCCGATGCGCGCAGCCGGAGCCTCATCGGGATAGGCGGGCCGTACGAGCGCAAGCCACCCGCTCAAGGCGACGGTCACCGCTCCTGCCCACAGCCTAGAGGCCGACATGGGCCAGAGCGGTGCGGAAGTTGGCTTCACAAGCCGAGTACCGGTCAATGACGGCCTGCGAGTCGATCTTGGAAAGGAAATTCGCGAGATAGGTCTTCCTGTCCGCCTCGCGGTTCCAGATCGCGGCCTCCATATAGGGGAAGCCGATGAACTCCAGCATCTCCCGCATGCGATCATCGACCGCGATCATGAGCGAGGGCACCCCTGCCTGCATGCCGATGATGCAGCCGTGGAACCGGCGGCCGAAGCAGAGATCGCGGGAGCTGACCCAGCTTCGCCAATGGTTCGTGTCGAAGAAGACCAGCAGCTCGTGCTTCCTCTGCCACTTCTCGGAATGCTTATATTCGGTCTGCCCGGTGATGCGTCCACTTGCCCGGTCGTAGACAGGCGCATCGTCCTCGCCGGGCAGGGAGAGGTTATAGGCAACCACTTCGTCCTGGACGACGTAGCTTGCCAAGCTGTCGGGTTTCAGGAGCGCGTGCGCATCGACGATCGTATCGGCGACGCTGCCGAGATAGCCACCGAAGGCGATTTTCTGGGCCGCGGCCAACTCCGGATTGGCAAGAGCGGTGAGTGAGCGCTTCATCTCGTTCGGGGCAAAGAAAAGCGACGGGCAGCCCGTCGGCCTTACGGACTTCATGCCTTGTTCCCTGAGGAATTCGGCGGTGAAATAACCGCGTGTCAGGAAGAAGCTCTCTTTCTTTTTAAGCACTTCCAGGAATCTGAGGGTGCCGGCCGGCAGTTTTTCCTTGAGCCCCTCTCGGCGCTGTATGCCGATACCCATCACCACCACGGGCATCTTCAGCTTTTCGAACACCTCCGCTTCGAGATCCGCGGAGTAACCGGGCCGCAGCAGATTGGCCGAGGCGAAGACACAGATGTCGAACTCCTCGTTGAAGTGCTCGTAGACATCGTCCGAGTTGCGGCTGTTGGCGAGATGCCAGAACGGCACATAGGTGACGTCATGTCCACGCAGGGCGTGGGCGGCACCTTCTCCGATCAGATAGTTGCCCGTATTGGCGATCTTGCGCACCTGGTCGATGAGGTCTTTCTTTGTCCTGACCTCATCGAAATAGGGCTTATGACGGACCTCCGACCCGGATACGCCCGCTACGGTACGCTGCAGATATGAAGGGATTCCTGTAAGCAAGACACGCATCGAAACACCTGATTTCTGAAGTACGGGACCGCGCCCGCGAAGGATTATTGCCCGATGCCGATTTCGCGTAGCGCCGAGCGGAAGGTGCGCTCGCGATCGGAATATCTGTCGGTGAGTTCGGATGCGTTGAGCCCGGCCAGGTGATCGGCAACGAACTCGGCCCGGTTTTCCGCCTTGTCCACATCAGTGGCATCCACGGCGGGTAGGCCGGTATAGCCGAGCATTTCGCGCATCCGATCGTCCACCGCCACCATCAGGCTTGGCACGCCCGCCTGCATGGCGATGATCGAGCCGTGGAAGCGCCGCCCGAAATTGAAGTCCATGGACGAAGCCCAGGCACGCCACTGGTTCGTATCGAAGAAGGTACGGATGTCGAAGGCCGTCTTCAGCCGGTCCGTGCCCGGATAGCTGAGCTCGCCGAGCATCGAACCCGAAGCGGAATCATAGACGCGCCCGTCGCCATTCGCCTCCACCTTCATGTCGAAGTGCAGGAACTCGTCCTGGATCACGTATTGGGGGCGCGAGCTCTCGGGCGCCAGAGCTTGGGCATCGACGATCGTGTCATGATTGGCGCCGAGATAGCCGGAGAAGATCGTCCGCGCCTTGCCGACGTTCACATGCGGCAGCTTCTTCAGCGACGCACGCATGTTGTGTGGCATGAAGTAGACGGACGGGCAACCCGTCGGCTGGACGTAGGAAAACCCCTGGTCCTTCAGGAAGCCTGCGGTCTCGAACCCGCGCGTGAGGAAATAGTGCTCCCGCTCCTTGAGGACGTCCAGGAGCCGCTTCGTACCCTCAGGCAGGCTGTTCTCGAGATCCCGGCGGTTCTGAAGACCTATCCCGAGCATGACGATCGGCATCTTCAGTTTGCTCAACACTTCGGCTTCCGCGTCGGCGGAGAGGCCCTTGCGCAGGAGGTTCGCGCAAGTGAACACGCAGATGTCGAAATTGGCGTTGAACTCTTCCAAACCAAGACCATTCTTGCTGCAGTTGTAAAGATGCCAGAACGGCACCTGCTTCGCATGCGGCGCGATCGCGCGGAGCGCCCCTTCGCCGATCAGGTAGTTACCGGTGTTGCTGATATTGCGAAGCTCCTGAAGAAACTCCTCTTTCGTCTCCGGCTGTTTCTGCCGCTCCGAATAGGACACCGACAGGCCGTGAGCGCCGTTGGCAAGGCGCGTGTAGTGACCAGGAATTCCCGTCACGAGGATTCTTGGACGCATGCAATAGACCCTTCTTCTTGAAACCGGCGCGAGCTGATCAGCCCGCCGCCGCAAACCCGGGATTGGACGTCTCGCGCCCGCGAATGACCGTCGCGCGCGAGAGGGATGAATTGTTCACGGAGCGGTCGCACCAACCGAGGAACTCGGAAAATGAGGATGCCCACGAGCGACGTGCAGCGGTTCTCAGGCACCCCTCCATGAGAGGCGCGAGTTTCTCGCGATTGTGAGCCACCTCGGCAATGACTTTCGCCATGTCCCGCACCACCTGTGGATCGGCGGCCGCATCGATCAGGATGCCGTCCTCCCCATCCGTTATGAGCTCGTCGACGGCGCCGACGGCGGTAGCGATCGGAACACAGCCGAGCTGCTGCGCCTCGGCGATCATCAATGGTGCCCCTTCCCAACGCGATGGCATCAGGAGGACATCCGCCCAACCCAGTGCCTTGATGAGATCCTTGCTCGCAAAGACCGGCGGGCGCACGTCAACACTAAGGTCCTTCAGCCGATCCGTCCACGATACGGTCGCGTCCGCGAGGATCTCGCCACCAATCGCCCGGGCGTCGAAAGGCACACGCGAGGCCCTGAGCTCCGCGATCGCGGCAGCCAGGCGGTCGATGCCCTTCTGCTGGTCGAGCCGGCCCATGTAGAGGACCCGGAGCCGGTCGTCCTTGCGCTCTATCCGCCTGACCGACAGGACCTCGGCCAATATTTTGGGCGGTACGGAGAAGCTCGCGCCGTTAGGCACCGCAAAGGTCTTTTCGTGCGGGACGCCGAAGCTATGCAGATAGATTTTGAGCTGTTCCGAGCAGGTCAGGAACGCGTCATAGCAATGTTCATGGGCGATTGCGGCGAACGGTTGTCCAGCAGGCCTTTTGAACCCCGTATTGTCGACGACGTGAAGATAGCATGCCGTACGGGTTCCTTCGGATCGCAGGCGCGCGATGAGCGGGTGCACCGCCATCACATGATTGTTGATTATGAGGTCGAAACCGGAAAGCTGACCTTTTAGCGCCGCCCAATCGACATCATGGCCCTCGGCTATGAAGTCCTGCCCCAGGAACGAACCGGAACCGCCCCAGGCGGGAATGCCCTGGTCCCAGAAGTGTATGTAGTCGAAGCTCGCGTCGAACTCGTCGATCACGTCCATCCTGGAGGTGCCAAGCACGAACAGGTGGGTCTCGTAGCCGTTTGCCTTCAATTCACGCGCCGCCGCATAGACGACTTTCTCGGCGCCGCCGAACGATGCGTTCGGAACGAGCAGCGCCGCCGTACGCTTGCCTCCCTCGCTATGCCCGAGCGGCAGGACGGGCGAGCCGCCGAGCTCGTGGCGAAGCGCCTTGTGGAGTTCCGCATAGGGCACGAGCCGCGCCGGGCGCCAGGTCCAGCGGCGGCCGGCCGTGCGGCGCAGCGGGCTGGTCGCGATGGCGTTGACGCAGTTGATCATCACCTGCTGGGGCGTGATCAGCGAACGGCGCGGCAAGGTTCTCGGGAAGGGAAAGCGTACCTTCAGGACCGCCGATGTGGGCCATACCTGCTGGTGGCCGATCGAGGCGAACCAGTCGAGCGCATTGTTCTGGATCACGTCCCGGACGAGCGAGGTCGGCAGGAAAATGAGATCGGCGTGCCCTACATGCGCCCCAGCCTCATGGAAGACCGGCTCGATCTTGCGTTGCGCGGCATCGTTGCCGAGTTGGACGAAGACCACATTGGCCCTCTCGCTCAAGCGCTCCAGATGCGCAAGCACGTTCGGCAGCATGCGCGAGCGCAGCAGGAGGTCGAGGGTGGCGCCGCTTCCGGCGATCAGGAACGGCGGGAAATGAACGTTATCCGGCTCCCCGACGCTCGCCCAGAAGGCCGGGATGATATCGTCGAGACGAAGCTTGTGAGGTGTCTTTGTCGGATCGGTGAAGAAGGAGATCGCGGCATCTTCCGTCCGCGCGAAGAGATAGCGCGGGCATTCCTCATGTTCGAAATCAACGAGCATCGGACGCTGGAACAGTGCCCTATGGCGTTTTCTCAGGAAGCTCACCGAGGCGGCACGGTCGCGGTTGGCTTCCTTGAAGCGGCTTTCCGCGCGCAGCCGGTATTCGAACGTTGTGTCGTGGCACGGCGTTCCGACAAATCCATGCTCGATGCAGGACAGCCAGAACTCCCAGTCTTCGAAACCGTTCTGCCTGTCGTCGTTGAAGCGGACACCAGCACGGAATACGTCGATCGAGATCATCGAGCCCGTGTCGCAGATATTGTCGGTAATGCAGTGGACAAGCCGCGAGTAGCGGTTGCCGTAGTGGGCCCGCCAGCTCACCGAGAACGTGTCGATATTGGTGTAGACCCAGCCACAGCCGCTCGAGGCGAGCTCACGGTAGAGGGTTTCGATCGTGCCCGGCAGGACGCGGTTATCGGCATCGAGGAAGTAGACGGCTCGTGCCTCCGGCAGGTTTTCGAGCACATAGTCGATCGCGCGGTTGCGCGCTCCGCCCGGCCCGGCATTCGCTCCGAATAGGACATGAACCGCCGGATGCGCCGCAGCATAGAGGAGCAACTGGTCGAAGGTCTCCTGCCGAGGATCGCCGTCGACCGACACGACCACCGCAATCCTGCATTCGGAAACCGTCGATGCGAGCACCGATTCGATCGCCTCCAGGACGAGCGCCGCGTGGCCGTAGAGCGGCATGGCGACTGCGATGAGGTCCGAAACGTCCCTACTGCCGGACATGTGACGCCCCTGCGGACTGCTTGACCAACCGGAAGCCGGACACCTTGAGCCACGAAAAATCGACCGTGTCCGTTACCGCGCGACTGAGGATCATGAGATCCATGGGCTCGCGCACCGGTTTATCCAGCTGAAAGTTGATGTTGATCGCCTGCTGGGCGGTAACTTCACGCCAACCGCTGAAGAATGCCGAAGGCTTGGCGGCCCCCTTGCGCGCCAGCTCCGCCACCTCCGATCGCGCATTCGAATTGGTCGGCGCGAGCAGAAAGCTCACGGCCGCGGGTGCGCCCTGCGGGTGGTCGATGACGGCGCTCGCGGAGAAGGAAATCGTGCCAGGCTCGACGGCGCGACCGATGGTGCCGGCCGAAATCCCGCTCGGCAGCGGATGACACACCACGGCATGCTCGTGTTCGAGGAAGCGGACGGTCTGAAACTCCGGAACGACCGGCGTAACGGACACATCGACAATCTGGCTCAGGAGCTCGACCGCCAGACGATAGTCTTCGATGAAATGCCCTTCGAGCAAGGCGGTCGGAGCGATCATGTTGGGCATGCGCGCCGGCCTGACGCCGGCCAGCCCCGTAAACACCCGGAATGCAAGGGGCCTGAGGTCGAGATCGGCGTGCGCGGCGTCGGAGCGGGCGGTATAGCGCTCGCTCGCGATCGGATAGCCGAGCGAGAGCCCTACCATTTCCGTACCCGTTGTGGAGACCCTGAGCCGCAGCGTCCTTGCCCCGCCTCCGCAGGCCCGCGGCAGCGCGAAGAAATTCCAGCCTGCGGCGACCTGTGCGTAAGGCACTGTCCATTCGGCCACGCCCTCCCCGCTCTCGACATAGCCGAGCATCACGACCAGTTCACCGCCATCCTTTGGGACAGAGTGGAGGTGCAGCGCGACGCCCGCCACGCCATGGCTGGAGACCGGCAGGAGTTGCTCGACATGCCCGGTTGCAAGCAGCTGCCCGATGCCCTCGTCCTTCGGATCGACGTAAGGATCGTGCGCGAAGATCTCGGTCACCGGTTCCCAGTTGCGAGCCTGGAATGCGTCCTCGAGCGCGCGGTAGTTCTCAAGCAGCGCTTCGCGCTCCCGCCTGAGAATGGCGAGCTCGGACGTTACCGAGGCCGCGAAGCGGGCAAGCCGCCCCACTCCGCCTTCCACCAGCGCACGAACGAGCGCCAGGCTCTCCTCCCTGCTCGTCGCATCAACTCGTTGAAGAGGTATTTCAGGAATCGTTCCCAGGGTGCGGAGCGCCGCAAGTCCTTCACTCAGCTCGGCTTCCCCCTCATTCGAGAAGGCGAGCGCAATCAGCGGGAATGCGTTTTGCAGAGGAGATTGGGATTGCGTACCCGTCTCCAGGAAATGGACCAGGTGCTCGATGTCGCTGCCTTCAACATCCGCCCGGTCCCGATTGGATGCCACAACCAACCTGTGCTTAGCCGGCGTTTGCCTCACGCCAGCAGACATCAACTCTTGCACGCAGCGACCCCAGAAGAAATTGAATTATTCGGATGATGATTCTCAAGGAGAATAACTATTCTCCTCACGAAAACTCATCGCAAAAACCATATCTTTGATTTTTGCGGTGCACAACAATGAAATTTTGGGGTTTTGATCTTTAATTATACTTCAAAACTTGAAGCAACATTTACACTTGTCGCCTTAGACGAAGAAATCGTCCGCTGCGTGGTCACGTTTCCGATCAATGTCATTTGCCGCGCAAGACAATCGTCTAGCCGGAACCTCTGTTCGACCGTTCTACGCGCGGCGGCACGCATTACCCGGAAATTGTCCGGGCGCTCCAGCACGTCGAGAATGACATCGGCAAGTGCACCGGTATCGAAGAAGGGTACGAGAAGACCGTTGCGACCCGAGCGCATGACCTCTTGCACGGGGGGTGTGTCCGATCCGATGATGAGCGCGCCGCAAGCCATTGCCTCGAGGACCGACCAAGACAGGACGAAGGGATAGGTCAGGTAGAGGTGAGCTGCTGAGACCTGGAAAAGCTGGCGAAGCGTGGAATGCGCCACGACGCCCGGGAAAATAAACCTGTCGCGTGGGACATCCAGTGACGCGAAAAGGTGATCCTTCCACGATCCTCCGCCGGGAGGTGGCGCTCCATAACTCACGCCATCGCCGCCGACAAAGACGAACAGCGCGTCCGGATGCCGCCGGACGACTGTCGCGGCCGCCTCGAGCGCCTGTGGAAAACCCCGATAAGGCTCAAGATCGCGGGCGACAAAGGTGATGACCGGGTCACCGGCTTTCAGCACGCGCCCGTCAGGAAGCCTCAGCGAAGCTGCAGGATCGGGACGAAAGCGTCGCGTGTCTATCCCCTCGTGACAGACCGTAATGCGTTGCTGTGCGTCGGGCGGATAAAGGCTTCTCTGCCAATTGGTCGGGCTGATGCCGCCCTCGATCGCCTCCAGCGACAGGAGCTGCGCGATGTTACGCAGACGCAATCGCTTGCGGGTCTCCGAATCGGGCTCGTTATCCGGCGCAAAGCCGACATCCGCCCCTTCGGCACGATAAAAGAACTCGCAATATCCAAGTGCGGGTACACGTGGCAGCACATCCTTCACGAACATCATACTGCCCCAGCCTGTGTGGCCCAGAATAACGTCGGGGATCTGGCCGAGGCGTGCCATCGCGTCGAAGGTCTCCGCGACCCGATGGCCGATCCGCACATGGTGGTCGGGCGCGCTGAGGTGCCGCGCCATTTGCGGATATGCCCGCGGACCCGGTTCCGCGCGATGCCGGACCACCCGGACCGAAGGGATCCGTTGATCCACAGTTTCGGTCACGAGGGTCACTTCGCTCCCCGCCTGCACGAGATGGTGAGCGAGGGCCGCGAACTGGCCAAAGCCGCGCCGGTGCACAAATGCTACATGCATGTTCTCAAGCCAACCGCAAAACAGGGACCACTCTTCTACAGCGCCGCGCGTCTTATGAGACGCGCAAAGGACGCTGTACCACTTTGAATTGCTGCATGTTTTTATCCTTAAATCGGCGATTTAAGGAAACATGCAGTAAGGCGCATCAAATGCCGTAACGGGCGGCATTGCCCCAGACCAATTCGAGACGGTGCAGGGTTTGGAAAGCCGTCTCGAGGTTCCGCCGGTCCTGTTCGCCATGGGTAAGGGCGCGTTCATAGGATTTCGCTGCTTCGCGCAGGCCGGCGCAGAGCTTTCTGCCTTTTTCCGAAAGCCGGATGCGGGCCGACCGCTTGTCGCGCTGCGAAGCGATTCGGTCGATGTAATCGCCATCGCCGAGCTGCTTCAGATAATAGGAGATGTTGGAGCCCATATAGTAGCCGCGGTCCAGGAGTTCCCCCACCGAGAGCTCCGCCTCTCCGATGGCCAGAAGTACCATCGCCTGCGCGGGCCCGATGTCGTCGACACCGATCTTGGAGAGTTCCGTGCGCAACAGGCCGGAAAACCGTCGGCTGGCTCGCTCCATGACCCGAGCCAGCTCAAAATAGGTGATCAGAGGACCGTCTGCGTCGCGGTCACTCTCAGGGTTGTCGGGCGTCTTCCTCATCGTGTCACTGGCGGGCAGGACTGCCACTGTGTCTGCGAAGTTTGCAAACGGATAGTGAATCTTATGATTCATCCCTCTCTCCATTGGGGAATTTACTTCAAAATTCGGAAATTTACTTCAAAACTTGAAGCAAATTTCGTGACGCCCCCGCCCCCGAATTCCTGATCTTGAGCAATCGATCTTTATTGTGCCACACTGATCACAGCAATACTGTGATTTGAGTGAATCTGACCCAGATCGCGACCTCGCATACACCTCCTAGCCGGAAAATCGCCAATGCGTAATACTGTTCCGAATCAAATGATTAGCAAGGGCCAAATCAGTGCAAATCCGGTGCAAAACGGAACAATCAACCCAAGGCTGCTAGTCTTGCGAGCTCGTCGCGTTTTCGTTGTGACACTTCTTTATGCAGCTTTGCTAAGCGCCTGTATCAACCTCCTGCAACTAACGATGCCGCTCTACATGATGCAGGTACATGACAGGGTGTTGAATAGCCAGAGCATGGACTCGCTGGTGATGCTGACGATCCTGGCACTCGGCGCGCTTGTCGTTCTCGGCGTGCTCGATTTCATCCGCGCCCTCACCTTTCAGGCCATGGGCAGTGCCGTGGTGCGCTGGCTCAACCTGCCGGTTCTCACCGCCGCGGTGCAAGCCTCTGCCGATCAAGGGCTTGCGCGCGCCACGCAGTCGCTCAGGGACCTGACCGAGCTGCGCGGTTTTCTGACCTCGTCGGCGGTCAGCGCTCCCCTGGACGCTGCCTGGTCACCCATTTTTCTGGGCGTTCTTTTTCTGCTCCACCCGATCTTCGGGATGATTGGCGCGATCTCCGTGACAGTGCTTGTCTGCTGCGGTCTCCTGAACGACCTCTTGACCCGGCAGCTCATGAAAGAGGCAAGTCAGGCTAATATTGAGGCAGTCTCGAAGATAGGTGCGACATTACGCCACGCCGAGGCCATAGAGGCCATGGGGATGCTGCCCGCACTCGCGAAAAAGTGGCGCGCCGCACAGCTGCACGCCCTCAGTGTGCTGGAAGCCAGTGGAATCAGAAGCAGGGCGATGGCCTCGATTACCCGTAGCCTGCGCTTTGCCATTCAGATGATATCGCTCGCCGCGGGCGCCCTGCTCGTGATGAAGCAGGAGATTTCCCCCGGCGCGATGATGGCGACGACCATTCTTGTCGGGCGCCTTCTCCTGCCCTTCGATTCCGTCATCGAGAACTGGCGCCAATGGGTATTGGCCATCGCCGGCTGGCGCCGGATCGAGGCTGCGCTCAACGAAAACCTCGCGATCCGCCAGACCATGCCGACGCCGCGCTCCGAAGGCGACCTCGTCGTGGACAAGCTGGTCTACGCCGCTCCCGGCATCGACGTGCCGATCATCAAGGGCATCTCCTTCTCGCTCTCACCCGGGGAGGTTTTGGGGATCGTCGGCCCCTCCGCCGCCGGCAAGTCCACTTTGGCGCGGCTGCTCGTCGGCATCCTGAAGCCCACGGCGGGTGGCGTCTTCCTGGACGGCAACAATGTTTATCTCTGGGAGCGCAGTTCATTCGGAAAGGTGGCGGGCTATCTTCCCCAGTCCGTTTCCCTCCTCGAGGGGACGATCCGCGAAAACATCGCCCGCATGGAAGAAAGCGATCCTTACAAGGTGCTGGAGGCGTCGCGGCTCGCCGACGTCCACGACATGATCGGGCGCCTGCCGCTCGGCTATGATACGCCGGTGGGCGAAGGGCAATTGACCCTTTCCGGAGGACAAAGACAGCGCATCGCGCTCGCCCGCTGCCTTTACGGCCGCCCGCGCCTCATCGTCCTCGATGAGCCCAATGCCAATCTTGATGCGATCGGCGAACGGGCCCTCATCCGCGCGGTCGAAGACGCGCGCCGCGACGGCGCCATCGTCATCCTCATCGCCCACAGGCCGGCCATCATGCAGGTCGCCGACAAATTGCTCGTGCTGGAAGGCGGCCGGATCAGCCAGTTCGGCCCGCGCACCGACGTTGTCGCCTCCATGATGCCGGGCGAAACACGACGCGAAGGTACTGCCTGATGATGAAAGAACCGACCCTTCCAGTTCGTCTGGATGCGCAGCCCCCCGTCAAGACCGACAATCCGGAACGCCGCCTGCCGGTCCGCGCAGGCGCTCCGTTTTCCGCGGCCGCGACGGAAGTCGACCTCTCGGAGGACCACCCCCGTTCGCCCATTCGGCGCCTCGTCATTGCGGGACTGACGACGATCCTGGTTGCGTTCGGCGGATTTTTCGGCTGGGCGTTCTCGACGGAGCTCAGCAGTGCCTCGGTGAGCAGCGGCACGATCGTCGTCGACTCCAAGCGCAAGACGATCAGCCATTTTGAAGGCGGCGTCCTCAGCCGTGTCCTGGTTCAGGAGGGCGATCACGTTGCCGCCGGGCAACCGGTCATCAAGCTCGAGGACACGCGTGCCCGCTCCGACCTCCAGGCACTGCAAAGCCGCCGCGTCGGCCTGATAGCAAAGCTCGCGCGTCTCCGGTCCGAGCAGGCGGGGGCAGCGGAGATCGACTTCCCCGTCGAACTCGCCGGCACAGGCGACACGGCCGCCGGGGATGCGGTCATGGCGGAAACAGCCTTCTTCGAGAAGCGCCACGAAGCCAAGAAGGGGAAAATTGAGATCCAGCGCAAGACCATCGAGGAATATTCCGAGAAGGCCAAGTCGCTCGCCGGGCAACTTCAGGCGACCGAGCGCCAGATCGAGCTCATGAACGAGCAGCGCACGGCAATCGCAACCCTGGTCGACAAGGCATTTGCCCAGCGCTCGAAGCTCATCGAGATCGACGCCAGGCTCAGCGAGCTTGCCGCAACGCGCGGCGAAGTTGCCGGTGACAAGGCCCAGGCGGAAAAAGCGATGGCCGGCGCCGAGCTCGCGCTGACCGGAATAGAAAGCGACTTCCAGTCGGAGATCGCTGGAGAGATCACCACGGCGCGGCTCGAACTCGCGGACGTCGAGGAGCGAATGATCGCAGCGCGGGACGTCCTGCGCCGCCTCGAGATCCGCTCTCCCCAGGCAGGCGTCATTGCCAACATCCAGCTGCGGACGCCCGGCAGCGCGGTCACCCCCGGCCAGCCGCTGCTCGACATCGTCCCCGAGGACGAGCCGCTGCTTGTGGAAATGCATGTCAGTACGCGCGACATCGACAGCATAACGATCGGCTCCAAGACGCAGATCCGCCTGACGGCCTATAGCCAGCGCACCCATCTGCCGCTCGACGGCAAGATCACCTATATCGCTGCCGACCAATCGGTGGATGAGAAGTCCAACGTTTCCTATTTCGTGGCGCGCGCCGAGCTCGCGCCGGAGTCCCTCGCCGCCAATCCCGATATCCGCCTCTATCCGGGCATGCCAGCCGAGGTGCTGATCGTGCACAAGCCCCGTTCGGCAATCGACTATCTCGTTTCCCCGGTCACCGACAGCTTCAACCGGGCATTCCGGGAAGATTGATGAAAAACTTCATCAACGAGGATTGCATCGCACAATTTACTTTGAATTTTGAAGCGATTTACGGATATTGCGTGAATAATAACTCCTAAAAATATATTGTGCCAATATTGGCACATACTCCGACTCTTATTCGAAATACGAAAATAATGTCGAAACCACACGGACTTATTCGTGTTCTGGATGTTGCGTTCCCGTTTTTTGCGTTGCACACTCCGCCACGCAATCTCGGCTTCCTGCCGATGATGCATGCATCAAACGACTCAGAGGAGAAGCAGATGGCCACTTTGGAAGGCGGCGCATACGACGACGCCCTGTTTGGCTCTCGCTTTGACGATTTCATTCGCGCCCACGGGGGTGATGATTTCGTCAACGGAGGCAAGGGGCACGACATCATCTTCGGTGACGGAGGTGACGACTTGCTGTTCGGCGGAGACGGGAATGACACCGTGTTCGGCGGCGAAGGCACAGACATTCTCTATGGTGAGAAGGGCAACGACACCCTGGTCGGCGGATCGGGCGACGACCTGCTCGACGGCGACAAGGGTAACGACATCCTTCTTGGCGGCGAAGGCAACGACTTCCTCGTCGGCGGCAAGGGCAGTGACCTGCTCTACGGTGGCGCCGGCAACGACATCATCAATGGCGGCGAAGGCAACGATCTCCTGGTCGGCGGCCAGGGCAGCGATGTATTCGTTTTCGATGGCGGTGGCGGCAACGACGTCATCCTCGACTTCACCCCCGGCGAGGACGTGCTGCAGATCGCCAAGGGCATCAACGGCCTGGACATCGCCGCGCCCGAGGACCTGGCTTCGCGCATCACCCAGGTTGGCGGCAATGTCGTGATCGACCTCGGTCATGGCGACACCCTGACGCTGGTGGACGCGGACGCCGAAGACATTCAGGCCCATCCCGAAAACTATTTCACAGTCCACTGAGTTTGAACGGGCGCGCCCTGCATCCTCCCGCGGGGCGCGCCTTCCCTTGCAAACCGTCCAGAGGAGTGACGTGTGACGTTCGACGACCGTACGAGGGGCGCCAGCGGCGTTTGCGACGACGCGAAGGCCTTTCGGCTCGGCTCCGAGGTAGCCGTATTGATCTTTGATGTTCCCGCCAGACTGCCGTCTGCGGGCAAGTGCACACTCGTCATGCCCGAGCAACCGGTCCCGCTTGTCAGCACCACGCTTTCGCTCGCCACCGGCAGACATCGCATCCTCTGGGCCATGCGCCCCGGCATGCAACCGGCCCCCGTGCAGATCTCGACCGAAGGCGGCAGCCTTCAAACGGTTACCCTGAGGCCCATCGGCGAACTGCCCCCCTTCGATGTCGAGGCCCTGTTTGCCGACCTTGCGCCGGAGGGTTGCATCAAGTTCCTGAGCAATCTTCTGACTGCCTGGCGAAGCGCGTTCCGACTTTCCAGGGACCCGCTTTTCGTCGGCGTGGTCGAGGACGCGCTTCACGCGCTCACCTCACGGCCGAGGCTCGCCAAGGTCGCCTGCCCCGTCGCTGAGGGGCGATACCTTGTCGAGACCGGAATCAGTCCTGATTTCGGCGAGATCAGCGCGGTCTACGGCTTGAGCGCGAACGCCGTGCTGCCAATGACCTCACAGTTTCTTGTCGGCGGCCAAGGGGAGAAAAATCTGCGGCCGTGCCATTTGATCGTCGAATGTGCGAGGCTTCCCCACTCCTTGGTATTGCAGGGCAAGAGGGGCATTGCGGTCCGGGAAGTGGCACGCGACAATCCCCGCTATCCGAGCCTCCAAGCCTGGTGGAGCGAACGGGGCCGCGCGCCCGATCTGCGAGAGTTTGTCGTGCGGTCACTGTCGGACGTGCCCGAAGGTGGTGCGGCGATGGCAGTCGACCTGCAGCTTCGCGCCCCGTTGCCTGCGCGACAGGTCGGCAAATCGCCAATGCATCCCGCCGCGGAAGTCGATCTTGCTCTGGCCCTCTCAGGCGGCCTGCTCGCCGGCGGATGGTCGCGAGACCCGACAGGCGTTCTTGCCGGAATCGACTACCTGAAAGAGGACGGCACGGTGATCCCGCTCGACGGCAATTGGCATGAGTTTCCAGCCTGGGCACGTGGAATCGACGAGAACTCGAGAACCGACGTGACCGGTTTTGTTGCCTGGCTGCCGCTGATCGAGCCGTTGGGTGCACTCCTCCAGCCGCGCTTTCAGATGCGGCTCGCGTCCGGCGCGGTGAAGCCCCTCGTACCGAAGCCGCAGCCCTTCGAGCCCACGGCGCAGCGCAATCGCATCCTGCGTGCAGTGCCGCCGCAGCACGCCATCGACCAAGCCTTCCGCACAATACTTGCGCCCGCTCTGCAGGATGTGGAACGGAGATTGGGCGGGACAATAGAAGTCGACTACACGAAGGACTACGGCCTGTCGCAGAAGACGCCGATCGTCTCGATCGTCGTGCCGCTTTACCGGGTACTAGATTTCCTGCGCTTCCAGCTCTCCGGCATGGCGACCGATCCGTGGCTCGCGCGCAACGCGGAGATCATCTACGTGCTGGATTCCCCGGAGATCCAGGCCGAGACGGAACATCTGCTTGGTGGCTTCCATCTCCTCCACGGTCTGCCGATGAAGCTCGTGGTCATGAACTGCAATGGCGGCTACGCACGGGCCTGCAACGCCGGTGCGCGCTTCGCGCGGGGCACGGTGCTCGTGATGCTCAATTCCGACGTCGTACCCACGGCAACCGGTTGGTTGCAGGCGCTCATACGGCCGCTCATGGAACAGAAGAGGCTCGGCGCCGTCGGTCCGAAGCTCATCTTCGAGGACGGTTCGCTGCAGCATGCCGGGCTGTACTTTGCGCGCGACAGGCACGGCGTGTGGCTCAACCACCACTTTCACAAGGGCATGCCGGGCGACTATGCGCCGGCGCAGGTCCCCCGCTGCGTTCCCGGCGTTACCGGTGCATGCCTGGTCACGCGGCGGGATATCTACGAACGCGTTGGCGGGTACACGGAGGACTATGTCATCGGCGATTATGAAGACAGCGATCTGTGCCTCAAGATCCGTCGGTGCGGTTACGACGTCGGCTATGAGCCCTCGGCGTGCCTTTATCATTTCGAACGCCGGTCGATCCGCCGCAGCCAGGATTACATGCGCGGCGTCGCCAGCCAATACAATTCATGGCTGCATACCGAGCGCTGGAACGACGACATCGCCGACCTGATGGCCGCCGGCAGCGGCAATGAGACAATCGCGTCGCTCCGCGGCGAAGCAGAAGCAAGGAGTGCGGCATGAGCGAGATCGCGCTGCGTCAAGAGAGCGTGCCGGCGACGGTGCTTCCCGCCAGTGAGGATCGAGTTCAGTGGTTACTGAGCAGCGTCCTGCGCAACCGCTTTCTGCCGCAACCGGCCCCCGACAGCGTTTTCGTCGGCGATGGAGACTTCAAGGCGGTGGGTGCCGAATTCCTCGGCCATTTCATACGGATGGGCGGGTTGCAGCACGAAAGCCGTGTGCTCGACATCGGTTGCGGTATCGGTCGGATGGCGGTTCCGCTCACCCAGTATCTGGACTTCGAGAAGGGACGCTACAGCGGCATCGACCCCGTCGAAGGCGGCATCGCCTGGTGCAGGCGTTTCATCACTCCCGCCTATCCGAACTTCGCGTTCCAGCGGGTCGACATCGCGCACGACCTTTACAATCCGCAAGGCAAGATCAGCGGCAAGGCATTGAAACTCCCCTATGCCGATCGTCACTTCGATTTCGTCATCATGACATCGATCGTCACTCACTTGCCGCCCGACGAGGTCCTCGTCTATCTGAGCGAAATCGGCAGGCTCCTGCGGCCGGGCGGACGCCTGTTCATGACCGCCTTCGTTGTCGACCCGGTTGCCGCAGCGAATGAGACAGGCAGGCGCGATCCGCGCCTGGCGTTTGAGCGCGATGGCGACGGGCCCTGCTGGTTCGTCCCCGACCTGCCCCGGCTTGCCGCGGTGGGTTTCGACGACGGCTTCCTGGATGGCGCCCTCGGCCGGGCGGGCCTCACAGCCGTCGTGAAGTCGCTCGGCTCCTGGCGCGGGCAGGCGGCTGATCATTATCAGGACGTTTTCGTCGCCGAGCACCGGGGGAGCGGCGCTTGAGCATGCGTATTCTCGTTGCCGCCCATAACCATCCGGCGCTCCATCCCGGGGGCACCGAGATCTTCGCGCACGACCTGTTCCGCGCCTATAGGCGGGCAGGCTGCGAAACGCTTTTTCTCGGCGCCACGAACCAGATCCACCGCCAGGCGCGGCCGGGGACGAGCTTTCAGGGGATCGGCTCTGCAGGCGATGAAGTGTTGTTGTGGTCCGGTCACTTCGACCGGTTCTTCATGAGCCAGATCGATCTCTACGGTGTCGTTCCGGACCTCGCGGAACTGTTGCGCGAGTTCCGGCCAGACGTGGTGCACATCCACCACCTGCTCCTGCTCGGCGCGGAGTTCCCGCATATCGTCCGCCGCACGCTGCCTGAGTGCCGGATCGTCATGACGCTGCACGACTACTATCCCATCTGTCATCACGACGGCCTGATGGTGCGTACGACCGGCAAGGAACTCTGCCACAAAGCAACTCCCGACCGCTGCCACGCCTGCTTCAAGGACATTGCTCTCGACCGGTTCGTGTTGCGCGAAAGTCATCTGAAAGCCCTGCTGCGCGAAGTGGACCGTTTCGTTGCACCGAGCCGCTTCCTCCGGCAGCGCTTCATCGAGTGGGGGCTTGAAGAGGATGCGATCAGCGTCATTCCGAATGGATTGCCACGTCGAGATGTAGGCGCAGAAACGCCTCGCATTAGCGGAGATCGGCCCGTGTTCGGCTACTTCGGCAATCTCAATCCATGGAAGGGCGTGCCGGTGCTACTTGAGGCGGCGAGACAACTCATTGCCGAGGGCGTACCGTTCGAGCTGCGCGTTCACGGCGGCGCCCCCTTCCAGAGCGAAAGTTTCAAGGAAGAGATTGGTCGGCTGTTCGGCGAAACGGCACCGGTGGTGCAACAGCGCGGCCCCTATCGCCGCGAAGATGTCGCCGATCTCATCGCTGCGGTCGACTGCACGATCGTTCCTTCGATCTGGTGGGAGAACGCCCCATTGGTCATCCAGGAGGCGCAGGCTCTCGGTCGGCCGGTCATCGTCAGTAATATCGGCGGCATGGCCGAAATGATCGAGGGCGGCGTCAACGGCCTCACTGTCGCACCCAACGATCCGCGCGCGCTGGCATCCGCCATTCGACGTTTCGTGGAAGACCCGGCTTTGGGACGGCGCCTTTCCGCAAACGCCCGCGAGCCTGACGACATCGATACGACTGCACGACGCTATCTCGAACTGATCGACGCGATCGGGCCGGTGCATATCGAAGCGGCATAGAGGAGAATCGATGTCTGTTGTTGCCGAAAAATCAAGTGCCGCCCCGGAACAGGACAATGCGCGGCCTATGAATGGCCGCGTGGACGCGATCGATCAGGGCCGCATCTTCGGCTGGGCATTCGATCCGGCGACGCCCAGCAAGCGGCTCACCATCCGCGTGATCCTCGATGGCAGCGTGATCGCCGAGGCCGTCGCCGACCGCAATCGTCCCGACCTCAAGCGCAACGGCATCGGCGACGGCAGCCACGCCTTCGAGATCGCGCTGCCGGAGACGGCTGCCGCGCGTACGGCCGACCTCGTCGTGACGGCCCTGGATGGGCGAGGCGCGGAGCAGAAGCTGCGTGTTCCCCGCCCCGACGAGCAGGCTGCCGAGGCTCTCATTGCCGCGCCGCTGACGAAGGTTCTCGACAAGCTCGACGTCCTGATGGCAGCGCAGCGACAATTGCAGGTGTCACAGCGCTCTCTCCTGCGCACGCAGAACGATGAGAGCGGCGAGATCGAGGCACAGGGATTGACCGCCATCGGCGACGCCGTAGCAAACCTCCGCTCCGAGGTCGCGCAGAGGCTGGACGACCTCGATGTCCACCTCATGCGCCTCGACGGCGTCGTGGCGGCAATGGAGAAGAACCTTGGCGGCTTGCAGAAGCGTTCGAACGCTGAGTTGAAACCTTTGCTGCTCTTGCTTTTCGTTCTCGTGGGGTTTGCCACCGGCGCTGCCCTCGCGCTTTTCACCGGCGCGTAAAGGGCTCGACATGGTCGCTGTAGAACAGGCACTTCCTTTGGCTTCGCAGCTTGCTACCAGGATCATGAAGGGTGGACGAGTCCTCGCCTGCCCGGTCGACGAAGGATTTCTGCTCGTCATCGGTACGGGCGAACCAATGGCCGGAACACTGTTGGCGGAGATCAACGACGACGTCGCCACCCGAGTGACGGCCTCCGTCATTGGCTGGCGCTTGGCCTTGCCTTCGAGATCGGCCACGCATGGGTTCGCTGCGTTGCTGCAAATGAAAGACACCGATCGTCCGCTCACCACGCTCCGCCTCGGGGAGGAGGAGGAGGCCGGCAAGCGATACATCTTCACCCCGCGACTAGTCCCAGTGAGCGATGCCGCTGCGATCCTGGCGGAGCTTGCCGGGGAGCAACTCCGCGACACGCTGGATTCGCTGGCCGATGCGCTGATGCAAGGAACTATCGGGCCGCGAAGGCTTGCCGCGACAATCGCTCTGTTGCAGTTCCCAAAGGGGAGCGACGGTTTCGTAGAACTCCTCGGCGAAACACAGGACGGAGTGATCTTCGTCAAAGGGTGGGGCCGCAGTATCGAACCCGGTAGCTGCCGCGTGGTGGTGAATAGCGGCAAGCCCGTCCCTTGCGACTGTGGGATTGCCACTTTTCTCCGTCAGGACGTTCCGGCGGGAGGCTCGGGCTTCGTCGGACTGCTTTCGACGAAAGAGCCGCTCCGGTGCCGTGACATCGAGGGGCTCGTCTATCGCGGGCGTGGAGGCTGGCGGTATACGCCGGTTCATGAGCACCGACAGGTCGCCAGCCCTTCGGACACACCGGGGCATATTCGCTCCGTGCTGCTTCAGACCCGCAGTTCACCGCAGGTTCTCCTGGAACTGCGCTCGGCCGCAAACAGCTTCGAGGGCCGCGAGACGGTCTCCACGCTCCCTGTCCCGGTTCGGATGGGAATAGACAGCGCCTTTCAAGCGAGCGGAGGCGCATTGCTGATCTCGGGCTGGCTGCTTGACCCCGAAGCGCACGTGCAAAGCGTGAAGCTCTGTGGCGAACGGGCAGCAGCGCGGCTGGACGATCACTGGAGTCGGCTGGAGCGCTCCGACGTGACGGACGCGTTCACCGATGAGCCGGCGTTCCGGAGCGCATTCGGCCATCGAGGCCATCCCCACGGCTTCATCGCCTTTGCGAGCAGCCCCGGTTGGGATTCGGGGCCCCCCCTCCATCTGGAGCTGACGCTGAAGGATTCCCGTCGCGCCTTCATGCCACTCACACCGGTCCGCGTTCCGCCGCGCTTGGCCGTCCTTCGCCAGTTCAGTTCCATCGATCCGGAACGCTGGGGGATCGCAGAAATCGTCGATCGCCAGATTGTTCCCTTCCTGTGCGCATCAGAGAGGACTTCTCCATGGATTGGTGCCACCGTCGACGCGGGTCCGTTCGAGCAGGCAGGAGGTCCGCCGATCATCATAGCCGCCGAGGACTCTGAAGACGGAGACATTGCGCCCATCCTCGGACTCCTGGCGCTCGATCCCGAAACCCGCCTTGCGCCTATCGCACTCGTCCTGCCAGCAGAACGCTTTCGGCGGCAGGCCAGCCGCATCAAAGAAATCGCGCAATTCTACCGGCTGTCGCTAAAGCTTATGGCGGCTGAGGAGAGCGGCGATCTCTACGACCTCCTGGAAGCGGGGGTCCGGGCACTGTCGCATGAGGCGGTGGTGCTGCTTGCCGGCTCGCTGCTGCCGGTCCGAGCCGGCTGGTACGGCAAGCTCGTCGCCGCCCGTGATGCGCAGGGAGGCGTCATATCCCCCACGCTTGCCTACGAGGACCATTCAGTCCGCTGGGCCGGAAGCTGGCCGGCCGGGCAATCCGAATATCCGGCGTCGAGCCGCTATGCCGGCTACCCTCTGAGCGCCGTAACCGGCCTCAACTTGACCCAGGTCGCGGCAGCATCTTTCGAGTGCTGCATCATGCCGCGCGAGGCCTTCCTCGCTGCGGGAGGCTTTTCCGGCGGCTATCTCGGCTCTCAGCAAAAGGGACTAGAGCTTGGCCTGAGGCTCGGCCGTTCCGGAATATCCTCGTACTGGCTGCCAGCGGTGCAGATGCTAGGCGCTGATGAGTCGTCCGGCGCAACGACGGCGGCACTCGCTCCCCTCGTGGAGCGGATCGATCGAAAAATATTTGCTTCCCGCTGGGCTCCGGCTCGCGAAGACAATTGGTTCGAGGAGGTCTCCGTATGAGCGATCGGCTCCGTGTTCTCGTTGTTTCACATGGCCATCCGGTGATGTCGCTTGGCGGGGCGGAGACGGCGTCCCATAGCCTTCACAAGGGCCTGAACACGTTGCCGGGAGTTGAATCGATCTATCTGGCCCGCGTCGGCCATCCCGTCCCGCGCCACGGTGCGTCGGCGCTCATGAGCCACCGCCTCGCGCCGGATGAAGTCCTCTTCCACGCCGACGACTACGACCACTTCTTCCTCTCCAACGGCGATACCGAAGCAATCCGTCGCGACCTCCTGCGCTTTGTCGGCGATCTCACCCCCCATGTGGTTCACTTCCATCACCTGATCGGCATGGGAGTGGAGGCCCTCTACGCCCTTCGCGAGGCATTGCCTGAATCGATCATCGTGGTGACCTTCCACGAATATCTTTCGATCTGCCACAATCACGGGCAAATGGTGAAGCGGCCTTCAGGCCAACTCTGCAGCAGGGCTTCTCCCATCGGCTGCCACGGATGCTTTCCCGAAATCCCGGTGTCCCGTTTCCTGAAGCGCGAACAGTTCCTGTGCGGGATGCTCGGCCTTGCCGACGCCTTCGTCTCCCCAAGCATGTTCCTCGCCACGCGGTATGTCGAATGGGGAATCGACGCGGAGAAACTCTCCGTAATCGACAATGGGATAGTGCCCGGCGAGGTCGCGCCCGTGCGAGACCTGCCGGCTCAGACCGCCCGGCGAAACCGCTTCGCCTATTTCGGGCAGATGACGCCCTTCAAGGGCATCGATGTGCTCATCGATGCCGTTTCACGCGTGCCGCAGGAGATTTGGGGCGAGGATTCCTGCCTGATGATCTTCGGCGGCAACCTCGAACGCCAGCCCACCGAATTCCAGGACCGGGTCAAGAAGCTCATGGACGAGGCGGGCCGCAGGGTGCGCTTCTATGGTGCCTATCAAAACGGGGACATGCCGCGGCTGATGCGCTCCGTCGACTGGGTGGTCCTGCCGTCCACCTGGTGGGAGAACTCGCCGATGGTTATCCAGGAAGCGTTGCACCACCGTCGGCCGATCATCTGCTCCGACATCGGCGGCATGGCCGAAAAAGTTCGGGACGGGAGGGACGGGCTGCACTTCCGCGCCGGCAGCGCGCAGGACCTGGCCGATCGACTCATCGAAGTCGTGCGCGAGCCACAGGCTTGGGATCGACTGCGTGCAAGCCTGCGCCCGCCGACCAGCCATGTCGACGCCGCTCGCGCCCACGCAGACCTCTATCGCCGGCTCCTCAGAAAAAAACGGAGCGCGATGAATGGCGGGCGCTACGATCCGGTCTCGCTGACCGCCTGAGACCTCTTGGGAAGAAGCGCGTCATGTTTCCCGAAGGGTGAAGCGACAACAAGTTCGCGGTGCGGCCAAATTTGTCCCGGAGTCTTCATATGATCATCTATTCCGACGAAAACCTCGAGGTGATACATCGCCCCGGATCGTCGGAGTATCTTCTCGTCACCTTCAATGAAATGGAAATGCAGGCGAACGGCAGTCGCTTCTGGGGTCAGCGGTTTTGCGAAAAGGCAGACATTGCTGCGCTCGGCTTTATCAGCAGGCGGCCGAACTGGTTCCCGGCGGCAAGCGTCGTGAAGGCGGTGAGCGCGGCGGCACCGATACTTCGCACAGCGTCGGAGCGCATCCTCTACGGCCATTCGCAGGGCGGCTATGCGGCGCTACGCTACCGACGGCGCTTCGACGCCACGGTCGTGATCGCCTTTTGTCCGCAACTCTCGATAGATCCCAAGTCTGTGCCTTTCGACGGCCGGTTCACTCGCCATTACGTGCCCGACCTCCACGCCAACATGTCGATTGCAACCGACCACACTGCCGGTCGGGCCTATATTTTTTACGACCCCTTCCATGTCGTCGATCGCCGCCACGCTGAGCGGATTGCGACGCTGCAAGCGGATACACGCCTCGTTCCCGTGCACATGACGGGTCATGGCACTGTCCGGGCATTCACCGGAACGACGCGCGCCCTTTCGCTTATCGAGGCCTGCCGTGCCGACGACACCCCCAACCTGCGCACCATCGCTCGCTCGGCCCGAGTCGATGCCCCCATGCGTCCCTATCAGATCGCAGTCACGGCGATCGCCCGCCATCCCGTCTGGGCCGATCGCGTTCATCGGCGCTTCGGCGGCGGCTTTTCGCCGGTCGAACGGGTCAACTTCCTCTATCATCGCGCCAACCGCCATATCCGCGATGGCGAACTCGCGGTTGCGCGCGACAAGCTGGCGGAGGTCGTAGCGCTGCGACCGGGTGATGCGGGCTTCGCGTGGCGGCTACAGGAGCTTGACAGCCGCATGGCTCGCGCGCTCTAGATCCGGGCTGTCAAATCACCTTGGCCGCTGCAGCTTTAGGCGGCATAAAAGAACCTCAGGTTCTGCGGACCGCGTACCCTTCCATCATCCGACGTCCTTCGAACAGCTCGCGCTCGCGGGCCAGGCCCTCGCCAACAAGATCGAAGAAGGCGCGCACGCGGGCTGCGCCTTTGATATCGTCGTGTGTGACGATCCAAAGTTCACCCGACAGGTCCGACAACGGCTCCGGCAGCGCATGTACGAGACCACGTTCGTCGTCGCCGAGATAGCAGGGCAGAAGTGCGAGACCGATGCCGGACTTGGCGGCAACGAGCTGGTTGACCAGGCTGTTCGTGCGATACACGAAGGCTTCGGGCGGCGCTGCCCGCCCAAGCCAATCGGCCGCTTCTATTCCCGCCGTCGCCTCCTCCCAGCCGATGATGGCGTGGCGGCCGAGCTCGCCCGGCCCGGCGATGGGGCCGCCATGAGCTTCGAAATAGGACGGCGCGCCATAGAGCGCCCATGCCACATCGGCAAGCTTGCGTCCCCAGAGATCGCCCTCCTTTGGCCGGATCGGCCTGAGCGCGATGTCGGCTTCGCGCCGCGACAGGCTGAGCACGCGGTTGTCGATGACCAGCTCGACGACGATGCCAGGATGAGCCTGTCGGAACACGGCGATGTGGCGCGTCAGCGCGCGATAGGCGAGCGTTTCGGATGACGTTACGCGCAAGAGGCCGGCAAGCCGGTGATCGCGGCCCGTGATGTCGCGGTCAAGCGCGAGTGCCTCATCCTCCATGCGCTCCGCAGCAGCTGCCATTCGCTCGCCGGCCGTCGTCGGCCGATAGGCCCCGCCGGGCAGCCGCTCGAAAAGCCGCACGCCGATGTTCGCCTCCAGCGCGTTGAGGCGCCGGAACGCCGTCGAATGATCGATGCCGAGCCTTTTCGCAACCGCCGTCAGGCTGCCTTCTCGCTGCAGCGCCAGCACCAGCCTGAGTGCATTCCAGTCGTCCATATTCATTTTGTAGCACTGGCGGCACTTGCGGTCACGCAAGCGCGTTACGCGAAATCACAGGTCGGCTGTCGCTGCTGCCTTCGAAACGACCCACCAACGAGCTCGAAGTCGCCCTGTCCGCCTTAACACGCGGCCGTGGATCCCGGAGGAACTGAGTCCCATCGCGCTCTTGCAATCCCGCAAGCAAGACTTGTGAAGTGCCAACGGGCCTTGCACGCCTGTTGCCACTATCCTCTCTGTCGAGCAACAACTGAATTCGAACGAAAGGAGGCTTTCATGGGCGCTCCCTCCCCTGAACTCTGCAATCTTTGGCTCGCTCGCGCCTTCAACGCGCAGGATGTCGAAGCTGCGGCAGCAATGTATCATCCGGATGCCTCGATCGTGCAGGTCGATGCGGTCCACGGCGGGACCAAGGTTGCTCGCGGGGCCGACGGCATCCGCAAGACAATGGCGGCCTATATAGGCCTCAAGCCACACATGGATGTGGTTACCCACCATACGACGGTGGCAGGCGACTTCGCCATGACCCGTTCTCAGTGGCTGATCAAGGGGGTCGACAAGCACGGCCAACCGACCGAAGTGCATCACCACGGCATGGAGGTTCACCGCCGACTACCCGATGGGACCTGGGTGTTTTTCATGGATCATCCATTCGGAGCCGATCCGAGCTGGGCGGTCGCAGCGCCCCCGCATACCGAGTAACGATGCCGGTTGGGCCGGTGCCGTAGCGGATCCATGGCGCGGCGCGGGCGACCTCGACCTCCTAGGCAGGTGAACCATGATCCAGACCAACGGGCATGAGGCCCGAGATCGCTTCGCCGATCCTGAGCGACCGCCGATGGATCCTCCGAGCGGCCTCCGTCGCATCAAGCTGCGTCCGCACGAAATGGGAGACGCTCGAACCGCCACCGACGATCTCTTCGTCCTCGCCCACCTGGGCGTCCCCCGCGTCGACGCCCGGAAATGGTCGCTCCGCATCGACGGGCTCGTGGGCGAGCCTACATCCTGAACCTGGATGATTTGAAAGCGCGCCCGAAGAAAACGATCGAAACGGTGCACCAATGCTGCGGCAGTCCGCTGGAGCCGACAGTTCCGACCCGCCGCGTCGCCAACGTCTGTTGGGGTGGTGTCGACCTCGCCGAACTCCTCAATGAGATTGGCGTAGATGCCAATGCGCGCTTCCTTTGGTCCTACGGCCTCGACGGCGGCGAATTCGCCGGAACTTCCTGCGACTGGTATCTCAAGGACCTGCCGCTCGAGCGGCTCAGCGCCGGCGGCGTCCTCATCGCCTACGAGCTGAATGGCGCGCCGCTACCGGCGGAGCATGGCTTTCCGGCGCGGCTAGTCGTGCCGGGCTACTACGGCACGAACAGCGTCAAATGGCTGTGGCGACTGCAACTCGCCGCGCGGAGGGCGGACGGGCTTTTCACGACGACCCTTTATAACGACGCGAGCGATGCACGCGACCTCGCGGCCGGCCTGCCGCCGCGACGGCCGGTCTGGGCGCTGGCACCGGAATCGATCATCGTGGCCCCGGCACCCGACGCAGCGGTCGCGCTCCACGAGCCAGTCGAAATCTGGGGATGGGCCTGGTCGTTCCGCGGCATCGCTGGCGTGCAAGTCAGCACCGATGGCGGCATCAACTACAGGCACGCGACGCTGGAGCCGAGGCGCGGCTGGGCCTGGCAGCCCTTTTCGCTGCAGTGGCGGCCGAGCCATCGGGGCGTCGCGCAACTCTGCGCCCGCGCCATCGAAGCCGGCGGCGCAGCGCAACCGGTCGAAGGGGCACGGAACGCAATCCACACGGTGCGCGTCATGGTCGAGTAACCGATGCGCGCTTTCCAGCCGACCATACAAAAATCATGCTCTCTATACGCCAACGCCACTCAACGCGGTATCGCCTCGGCGGCCATGACACATGGAACCGTTGGCGATCCTTAAACCACCGTGCTTTGGATCACATCGCTGCCGTTGAGCGGAGAGCATTCGTGAGCAAGCTCGCCTGTTGCGGGCGACGCCGGGAGCCCTGCGGCACGTGTTCGATCAACCAGGCTCGCGGTTATCGCAACATCCTCGAAAAGTTCCTGGTTGCGCAAATACTCGACGGAGAGCGTCGGGTCGAGTGCAAGCGCCTGCGAGACGAGCTGCTTGGCGCGGTCGAGGTCGGAACAGGCCATCCGCGCTGCGATCCGGTAGATAAAGGTGCGTCGCGTCTGGAATGGCAGCTTATGCGAGACCTCGAACATCTCCGCGTAACGTTCGAGCGCGTAAAGCGACGCGACGCGCTCCTCCGTTATCCAGACCGGTAGAAACGGGTCGAGTGTTTCCGCACGGTCGAGCAACTGGAGCGCTCGTTCGGGCTCGCCTGCAAAGAGATAAAACGCGGCACATCGCCCGATCGTGTAAGCGTCGTTCGGCGCCATCTCGATGGCTTTCTCATGATGAAAGCGCGAGGCAGCGAAATCGCGCCGCATCATCTTGATCGACCCCATGATCCGGTGCGCCTCCGGATCGGTCGGATCGAGTTCCAACGCGTGCGCCGTCTGCAGTTCACCGAGGTGCAGATCGAAGCTCGGCAGCGAACTCCACGAGCAGACATGCATGGCAAAGGGCCGGCCAAAGCTCGGATCCGCTTTCATCGCCTCTTCGAACCAGTGCATCGCTTCGTGAAGGTGGAAATCGGCGACCCCCGCCAGCCGGTGATGGTCGAGGCCGCGCAGGTAGTATTCGTAGGCGGACATGCTCTCCGGCCGCTTCAGCCGCGCGGTGGTGAGCTCCGACTGTTCGATCCGACCGGAAACGGTTGCCGCAACACGGGCGGTGATCTCATCCATGACGTCGAGAATTTCCTCGAAGGGGCGTTGAATGCGATCCGACCACACCAGATGCCCCTGATCCGTCTCTGCGAGCGAGATGTTGAGCCGGACATAGCCGCCGGCCTTGCGGACGGAGCCTGCCACGACATAGCGCACGCCGAGCGATCTACCGATTTCAACCGGATCGGATGTCCGCAACACCGTCGAGGCCGAGCGCGAGGTGACGAAAAGGCTTTTCAGCCGGCTGAGTTCGAGCGTCAGATCATCGGTCATTCCTTCCGCTAGAAACGTCTGGTCCTGATCCGCGATCGATGCCGTGGTGAACGGTGCGACCGCCACGGAGTTCGGTCTGACCGATGAAGGAGGCGACGCCCGCGTCGGCGCGACCTGGAAACGGTGGCGGTCCATGGCCGCGCCGACGCGGTAGATTTGGATCGGCTCCGACACGCCCTTCAGGTGCCGTTCACCGATCGATTCGAAGGCGCAGGGTGATATCCGGCGGACCTGCTCGTAGAGCGCCTCTGAGACCTCGATCTCGCCCGGGTCGGCGGAGGCTTCGATACGCGAGGCAATGTTCACGCCGGCGCCACGCAGGTCGTCGCCGACGACCGCAACGTCGGCGACGTGCAGGCCGAAGCGCATGTCATGCGTGCAGGTGCGTGGCACAGATCCGATCGCCAGACGCGCTTCCATCGCCGCCCGCAGCGCATTCACGGGACTGGAGAACTCGGCAAGGATTGCATCTCCTGCCGTGTTGAATACCCTGCCGCCGAAGTTCTTGACGATTTCGGCGATGAGCGTCATGCAATCGACGACGCGCGCGATCGTCTGCTCCTCGTCGAGCTCCATCGCCGACGTGGAGGCCACAAAGTCCCCGACCAGAATTGCAGCCAGCTTCCGATGCATGCACCACCTGGCCCGCTTAAAGGCCGAATGGTATCACACGGGTTCGCCAATAATATAATTATACGTTCGCGGCGAAGAGAAAGATGCAGCTCGTGCCGGGAGGCCGACGGCGATGTTTTGTTCGACGCCCGCCTCGGGGTAACCGACTTCTCGCATCAACGATTGGAAGCGCGTATAAATATCATAGACTTCGGTTGGACGAGCGCCTCATGGCGCGGAGGCCTTCGGGAACGTCCGTGCGCCCGGAGCGTTTCGGATATGCAGTATCCGGCGAGGCGCCGCCGAGCCGAGCATCCGGGAACAACCTGGAGTGAGGGCCATGGAACAAACAAACGCTTGCAAGTTGGCAGAGGAATATCTGCGCCTCGGCGGTCATCGCCGGGTGGTGATCGACGATAACCAGACCTCGGTCAGAAACTGGGAGCCAGAGCCTGCGGCAGCCGAGGCGTTCTGGCGGAAAAACGTCGAAATACTCGGGCCAGAGAGACAGCGCGAGGTGCAGCTCCTGCTGCCTACGATCAATCGCGCATGAGGAGCGAAGTGCGCTGATTAGCTCTGGCGACAGCGTGCGCGGCGCGAGCTGGGCATTTTTCCGCTCGCGCGCGGAACAGAAAAGTTCGTTTCTGAATTGTAGGCATGTCACCGATACGCGGAATGCGGCTGCGAAGGCGTTGACATGGATAGACCGGATTACCCAGGCAAAGTGTTGACGGAGTCTCTCGACGACGAATGGTGGACTCAGCATCGCGGTGACTCGCCGATCGTCGCTACGGCCATCCACAATGGTCACGCGGTGCGCAGCGCGGTCGAATGTCTTCTTGCTCTCTCGGGCGCGGAACGGCTGCGCGAGGAGGATCCGTTCACCGAGTTCATCATCCGCGACTTCCCGAACCGGATCGTCGTTCATCGGTCGCGATTTGAGGTCGATGTCAATCGCCCCCGCGGCGGCGCGATATACGTGCGGCCGGAGCAGGCCTGGGGTCTCAAGGTCTGGACCCGCGAGCCCCCGCACGATTTGGTCGAAGTGTCGCTGGCGATGCACGACGAATATTACGCCATGCTGGAGGGGATGCTCGCTGGAATCGAGCGGCGCCATGGGCGCTTTGTCGTCCTCGACGTCCACAGTTACAACCACCGGCGCGACGGCCCCGAAGCGGCAACGACCAAAATGGAGGCGGCGCCCGAGGTCAATATCGGCACGTTTTCGATGGATCGCGTGAAGTGGGCCCGGGTCGTGGATTCCTTTGTCGAGGCACTGCGCTCTGCCGACTGCCAGGGGCGACGGCTCGACGTCCGCGAGAACATCGCGTTTCAGGGCAGAGGCCAACAGACGCGGTTCATCCATGAGCGTTTCCCCGACACCGGCTGCGCGATTGCCGTCGAGTTCAAGAAATTCTTCATGGACGAGTGGACGGGCGAGCCCGACCTGGACGCGCTTGCGGCGCTCAGGAAGCTCTTCTCGTCGACCGTGCCGTCACTTGTCGACGCATTGGGAGTGGACCGATGAAACGTTCCGCCGCCGCCCCCAGGGATACGGCAGATACGCCCGAATGGCTCGCCGAGGCGCTGGCGAGCATCAAGGCCGACAAGGCTGTACGAAAAGACCTTCCGGATGGCGGACGGCTGCATATCGATCGCGCGCTGCCTTTTCTTTGCCTGCACATCTCCGGCGACGACGAAGGTCCGGTTGCCCGCGAGATCGCTCAGGCGAATGCCTCCTACCTCATTGCCCCAGAAGCCAATGTTGCTGTCTCGGTCGTCGAAGCCGTCGGCGGGCTGCTCAAGCGGCGTCTCGGTGCATTCATGGTCATGGAAATCGGCGAACTCGCGCGCGACGAACTGTTGACCGACGACGCGCCCTACCTTCCGCCGTTCAAGATCGAGGTCACGGCAACTCCGGAAGGGCCGGCGCGGATTGCCGCCAAGGCATTCGCCAATGCCGCCGAGGCTACCGAAGCGAAGTTCCGCACGCCGCGTGTCGAAATTCGTGAAGCCGAAGGGCTGGACCTGCCGTTTCCCTGTCTTCGCGTGCGGTTTGCGCCGATCTATCGGCAGCGTGAGTCCGGCAACATCTATCCGCAGCTTCGTGAACGCCTCATCGCGAGCATCTTCGATGCCGGCCTGCAAGCCTTCGCGGCTTTCGTCAGGGCTACCAAATGCATGAACATCTCGACGCATCGGGCGCTCGGCAGAAAGGCCTTCATCGATGCCGTGGTACGCACCGACCGGCGTATCGACGAGGTCGCTTCGACCTTCGATTTCCTGCTCGCCGTGACCCCGATCAATGCCGAATCGGCCTGGAGCGAGTTTGCCGCAAGCGAGTACCGGCAAACCCCGCGCTTTCTCTACCGACCGTTGACGTTGCAGGTCGAAAAGGCGAAGAAAAAGCTGTTCTCGATCGCCTTCGACCACCTCGAAGATCCGGTGCTTTACCATCTCTATCGCGAGAAGCAGCAGGAACTCGACCTTCAGCTTTCGCTGCTCTCGGCCCGGGAGAGCGCAAAATTCATCGAATTCGGCCGCGCCCTCTACGGTCCCGTCGAACCGGAGCTTTTGCGGGCAGCGCAGGACATCCTTGCACGGACCGGCGATGGCGCGACCGATACAGCGCCCGAATCGCGCGTTGCGGAGCGACATGCCGATTGTTACTCCGTCGAGCAGCAGGCGCGCGCGATGATTGCCGAGTACCGCCGCCGCTATGCCGGCTTTGACGCGTGTGTCGAGGTGCGCGACGATCTTCCCTCCGGCCTTCTGGTCTCGGGCAGCCGCCTCCTCATTGCACGCAGCACCGCCATGGACGCGGAGCGCGTCGAACCGATCCTGAGCCACGAGATCGGCGTCCATCTGCTGACCTATTTCAACGGTTCGGCGCAAGGCTTGCGCCTTTTCCGTTCCGGCCTCGCCGGATACGAAGGCATGCAGGAGGGGTTGGCGGTCTTTGCGGAGTTTCTGACGGGCGGCATGAGCCCCGAGCGGCTGCGCCTCATCGCCGCCCGCGTCGTTGCCTGTGCCGCAATGCTCGATGGCGCATCGCTGCCGGAAGCCTATCGACTGCTCGTTCAAGATCATGGGTTCTTGAAGGCGGATGCCTTCAACGTCGTCTTGCGCGTCTATCGCAGCGGGGGTCTCGCCAAGGATGCGATCTACCTGCGCGGCCTTGTGCAACTCCTCGCCCACTTGGCGGCTGGTGGAGCCTTGGAGCCCTTCTGGATGGGAAAGATAGCCGCTTCGCATTTCGGCGTTATGCAGGAACTAAGCGCCCGCGGCCTGCTTGGTGTGCCGGCCGTGCGCCCTATATTTCTTGACAACCCGGAAGCATCCTCGCGCCTCGCCAAGGCACGCGCGGGGATGTCACCGCTCGACATGGTCGAACGTTAGGAGCCGGACATGCGCATCGCCTTTTTCGTCAACTCCATCGAAGGCGAGGCTACCTATTACGCGACGACCTGGCTTGCACTCGCGGCGCTCGCCCGCGGTCACGATGTTTGCTACGTCACGCCCGGGGACTTCGTGCTTCGTTCCGACGACAGCCTCCTGGTCCGGGCCACGACCTTGCATGGCCCGAAACCGAAGAAGCCGGAAACCTTGCTGAACGCGCTCAAGGACGAGCGGGCAAAGATCAAGACGATCGACGTCAATGAAGTCGACGTCCTTTTTCTGCGCAACGATCCTTCCGAGGACGCCGAACGGCGTTCCTGGGCAGCCTATGCAGGCGTGAATTTCGGGCGTCTGGCGGTCGATCGCGGCGTGATCGTCGTCAACGATCCGGCCGGCTTGCGGGGGGCGCAGAACAAACTCTATTTGCAAGGCTTCCCAGAAATTGTTCGCCCTACTTCGCTGATCTCCCGGAGCATCGAGGAAATCCGGGACTTCATCGATGCGCATCCTGACGGCGTGATCCTGAAGCCATTGCAGGGATCGGGCGGCAAGAACGTTTTCAAGATCAGTTCGAGGGAAGAAGCCAACCTCAATCAGATATTCGAAGCCGCCAGCGGCGAAGGGTATCTGATCGCCCAGACCTATCTGCCGGAAGCGACTGCCGGTGACGTCCGCCTTTTTCTCATGAACGGACAGCCACTGGAGCGCGACGGTGTACATGCCGCGCTCCGCCGGGTGCCTGCCAAGGGAGATGTGCGCTCAAACATGCACGCGAGCGGCAAGCCGGAAGCGGCAACGATAACGCCGGAGATTCTCGCCCTTGCGCAGAAGCTCCGACCGAAACTGGTGGAAGACGGCATGTTCATGGTGGGCCTCGATATCGTCGGCGACAAGATACTGGAGATCAATGTCTTCACTCCCGGAGGCCTCCCCGAGATCGCCGCGCTGTACGGCGTGGATTTCAGCGAGGACATCATCATCGCGCTGGAAGACAAGCTGAGCATCCGCCAGCTCTATCCGGGAACATTGTCGAACCGCTCGCTGGCGACGCTCTGACGTCATCACTGAAGCCGCATGCCCCGCCAACGAATTTGGCGCGAATACGCCTAATGATTTCAAACGTGAGTTTACAAAAGTAATATTATATGATTTTTTCTCGACAGCTGCATGGAGAGCAGCGTTCTTTGGGAGGAAATCATGAAATTTGCGAAGGCACTCGCGAGTGCAACGATTCTTGCTGCCTGCACCTTCGGCAGTGCATCGGCCGCGGAGCTCGTCGTCGGCTTTTCCCAGATCGGATCGGAGTCCGGCTGGCGCGCTGCTGAAACGACACTGACGAAGCAGCAGGCCGAGCAGCGCGGAATCGACCTCAAATTCGCCGATGCGCAGCAGAAGCAGGAAAACCAGATCAAGGCTATCCGTTCCTTCATCGCTCAGGGCGTGAACGCGATCCTTGTTGCTCCGGTAGTCGCAACCGGTTGGGACGAAGTGCTGCAGGAGGCGAAGGATGCCGAGATTCCTGTCATCCTGCTCGACCGGACCGTCGACGCATCCGACGATCTCTATCTGACCGCCGTGACCTCCGACCTCGTTCACGAAGGCAATGTCGCCGGCAAGTGGCTTGCCGACACGGTCGCCGGCAAGCCCTGCAACGTCGTCGAGCTACAGGGCACGACCGGTTCGTCGCCGGCGATCGACCGCAAAAAGGGCTTCGAACAGGCTCTCTCCGGTCACGACAACCTGAAGATCATCCGCAGCCAGACCGGCGACTTCACCCGCACGAAGGGCAAGGAAGTGATGGAAAGCTTCCTGAAGGCTGAAGGCGGCGGCAAGAACATCTGCGCGCTCTACGCCCATAACGACGACATGGCCGTCGGCGCGATCCAGGCCATCAAGGAAGCCGGCCTGAAGCCGGGTACGGACATCCTTGTCGTCTCGATCGATGCCGTTCCGGATATCTTCCAGGCCATGGCCGCCGGCGAAGCCAACGCCACGGTCGAACTGACCCCGAACATGGCGGGTCCCGCCTTCGACGCCCTCGCCGCCTACCTGAAGGATAAAAAGGCGCCGGCAAAATGGATCCAGACGGAATCAAAGCTTTATACCCAGGCTGACGATCCGATGAAGGTCTACGAGGAGAAGAAGGGCCTCGGCTACTGATCTCGCTGCTGCATGTTTTCCGTAAATCGTAGCCCGATTCAAGGATAGAAACATGCAGCAATTCGAAGTGCTACAGCGATCCTTGTACGTCTGAGGAGACGCACGGTGCTGTAGTGGCCCGCACGGCATATCCGTTGCGGGCCGCTTCTGCCCTTCGGCAAAGAAGGCACGACCGGAGCGAGTAGTGTCGCCAAGGCGCGGCATTGTCTCGTCCCCGGTCTCGACGTTCCTGAGACGGTATCCATGCAAGCAAGCGACAACATTCTTTCGGCGGTCCGGATCGACAAGGGTTTTCCGGGAACCAAGGCCTTGGACAAGGTCGACTTCCATCTCCAGCGAGGCGAAGTTCACGCGCTCCTCGGAGAGAACGGCGCCGGCAAATCGACGCTCATCAAATGCCTCACCGGTGCCTACCGCCGGGATGGCGGCAGCATCCTGCTCGACGGGGTCGAAGTCGACCCGCGCGACACCTTCGACGCCCAGCGATTGGGCATCGGGACCGTTTATCAGGAGGTGAACCTGTTGCCGAACCTCAGCGTCGCCGAGAACCTGTTCCTCGGACGGCAACCGCGCCGCTTCGGCATGGTCGACAACCGGGCGATGAACCGCAAGGCACGCGAACTTCTGTCGGAATACGAACTCGAGCTCGACGTCACCCGTGCGCTCGCAAGCTATTCGGTCGCCATTCAGCAGGTCGTGGCCATCGCCCGCGCCGTCGACCTGTCGGGCAAGGTGTTGATCCTCGACGAACCGACTGCGAGCCTCGATGCTCATGAGGTCGCGATGCTCTTTCGCATCGTCCGGCGCCTCAAGGCACGTGGCCTCGGCATCATCTTTATCACCCACTTCCTCGAGCAGGTCTACGAAATTTCAGACCGCATCACGGTGCTCAGGAATGGGCGGCTTGTCGGAACCCGCAGCACGGCCGACCTCGACCGCCGCGATCTGATCGCGATGATGATTGGCCGGGAACTTGCGGCAGAGATAAACGCCGCCCACGCTACCGCTGCGGAAGGCGAGCCTCGCTACCGGTTCAGAAACTATGGCCGGCGAGGACGCATCGCTCCTTTCGATCTCGACGTCAGGGCGGGCGAGGTCGTTGGCATAGCCGGCTTGCTCGGTTCGGGCCGCACGGAAACGGCGGAAGTCCTCTTCGGTGCCCATCGCGCCGACAGTGGCACCGCGGAAATCGACGGCCGCCGCGTCGAACTGTCGTCGCCTCGCGCCGCCATCCGCCAGAAATTCGGCTTTTGCCCAGAGGACCGCAAGACCGCCGGCATCGTCGGCGATCTCTCTGTGCGCGAGAACATCGTCCTTGCTCTGCAGGCAAGGCGCGGCTGGACGCGGCCAATCTCGCGCGCGGAGCAGAACCGGCTGGCCGACCTTTATATCCAGGCCCTGGATATCCGTACGGCCGACAGGGAAAAGCCGATCAAGCTGCTTTCCGGCGGCAACCAGCAGAAAGCCATTCTTGCCCGCTGGCTGGCCACCGAACCCGAGTTCCTGATCCTCGACGAACCGACGCGCGGCATCGATGTCGGCGCACATGCCGAGATCGTCAGACTGATCGAATCGTTGCGTGAGAAAGGCATGTCCCTGATCGTCATTTCATCGGAGATCGAAGAACTGGTCGCCTACAGCACGCGGATCGTTGTTCTTCGCGATCGCGCCCACGTCGCCGAACTCGGCGGAGAGCGCATTACCGCCGATCAGATCGTCGAGGCGATTGCCGCGGCCAACGAGCGGAGGGTATCGTGACATCGATCGTCCGGACCTATCTCGCCCGCTTGCTGCCGCAACTGATTGCGCTTGCGGCTATTCTCATCGCGATTTCAATGACCTTTCCCGGTTTCCTCAACCTGGAAATTCAGAACGGTCGCCTCTACGGCAGCCTGATCGACATCCTCAACCGGGGCGCTCCGGTCGTGTTGCTGGCGATCGGCATGACCGTCGTCATCGCAACCAAGGGCATCGATCTTTCCGTTGGCGCCGTCATGGCGATTTGCGGGGCGGTTGCCGCATCCTTCATCACGTCCGGCCATTCCCTCTTTGAAACGCTCCTCATCACGGTTGCAGTCGGCATCCTTTGCGGCATGTGGAACGGCCTTCTCGTGGCGGTCCTCGATATTCAGCCGATCATTGCAACGCTGGTGCTGATGGTTGCCGGGAGAGGTATCGCCCAGCTCGTCACCGAGGGCGCAATCCTCACCTTCAATGACCCTGGCCTCATCTTCATCGGCAGTGGTTCCTTTGTCGGTTTACCGATGCCGGTCGTGGTGTGGCTGGTCTTCGGAGTCCTCGTGGCACTGCTCGTGCGGCAAAGCGCACTCGGCATGCTGATCGAAGCGATCGGCGTCAATCGCCAGGCAAGCACGCTGTCGGGGGTTCTAACTCCGGTACTTCTGATTGCCGCCTATATGCTTTCCGGCCTGTGCGCAGCGATTGCCGGCATCATCGCTGCTGCCGACATCAGGGGGGCTGACGCCAACAATGCCGGGCTCTGGCTGGAGCTCGACGCCATTCTGGCGGTCGTCGTCGGCGGGACGTCCCTTCTCGGCGGGCGCTTCAGCATCGCCGCGTCGGTGCTCGGAGCGATCATCATCCAGGCGATCAATACCGGCATCCTGCTTTCCGGTTTCCCGCCGGAGTTCAACCTCATCATCAAGGCGGCGATCATCGTCTTCATCCTGGTGCTCCAATCGCCGCGCTTCCGCACCGCCTTTGCCTTCCTCGCTATCCCACGGCGGGCACCTAAAACGACAGAGCAGGAGGCGAAATGAAGCAGAAATATCTGCCGCTTACGGCAACGATCTTAATCTTCGTATTAAGTTATGCGCTTTGCGCGGCCCAATATCCGAACATTCTCTCTACCCGGGTCATCGGCAATTTGTTGACCGACAATGCTTTCCTCGGCATTGCAGCCGTGGGCATGACCTTCGTCATTCTTTCGGGGGGCATCGACCTCTCGGTAGGTTCCGTCATCGCCTTCACCGGGGTCTTCCTCGCGGTGGTCCTGGAACACACAAGCATGCACCCGCTCGTGGCCTTCGCGCTGGTCCTCGCCATAACCACGCTGTTCGGCGCGCTGATGGGGATGATCATCCATTATCTCGAAATGCCGGCCTTCATCGTGACGCTTGCCGGAATGTTCCTGGCGCGCGGAATGGCCTTCGTGCTGTCGATCGATTCCATTCCGATCAAGCATCCGTTCTACGCAACATTGAAAGGGCTCTATTACAAGCTGCCAGGCGGAGGGAGGATCACTCTCATCGGCGGCCTGATGCTGCTCGTCTTTGCCGCCGGCATCCTCATCGCTCATCGGACCCGTTTCGGCACTAACGTCTATGCGCTCGGCGGCGGCACGGCGACGGCGAAGCTCATGGGTGTTCCGGTCGCGAGCACGACGGTCAAGATCTATGCCCTCTCGGGACTGCTCGCGGGGCTCTCCGGCATCGTTTTCTCGCTTTACACGTCGGCCGGCTATTCGCTTGCTGCGGTGGGCGTCGAGCTTGATGCGATCACCGCAGTCGTCATCGGCGGTACGCTGCTGACCGGCGGATCAGGCTTTGTCGCCGGAACGCTTGTCGGCATCTTCATCCAGGGCCTCATCCAGACCTACATAACCTTCGACGGATCGCTCTCCAGCTGGTGGACGAAGATCCTGATCGGCGCGCTTCTCTTTGCCTTCATCCTCCTGCAGAAGGGGATCATTCATCTGTCGCGCGATGCCCGACAACGCGCCTGAGTGAGCCGAGGACCGTGTGAATGGCGCCGGAAACCTTCGCCAAACGACCGCGGAAGCGCACGAGCCACCAGCTCGTCGTCGACGAGCTGGGCCAGGCGGTCGTCGGCGGCGAATTTGCCGTTGGCGACATACTGCCAGGCGACGTGGAGCTTGCGGCGCGCTTCAATGTCTCGCGCACGGTCCTGCGCGAAGCGATGAAGACGCTTGCGGCGAAGGGGCTTGTTTTCCCGCGTGCGCGCATCGGAACACGCGTGATGCCGCGGACGCATTGGAACCTGTTCGACGGCGATGTCCTCTCCTGGCATTTCAATGTCGGGGTGGACCAGGATTTCCTGCATCACCTGAGCGACGTGAGACTGGCCCTCGAGCCCTATGCCGCCGGCCTCGCGGCGCGACGGGCGTCCGACGCGGACATCAGCCAGATGATGCGGCTTGCCGTCGCCATGGGCGATGCCGGGCACAGCGCCCAGACGCTGGCGCAAGCCGACCTCGAATTCCATCTCCATTTGCTCGAAGCCTCGCTCAACCCCTTCATGCGAACGGTGGGGAGCCTTATCGAAGCAGCGTTGATCGGCGTTTTCAAACTCACGAGCCCAATCCGCGATGATACTGAAATCGACCGCGTCGCGATGGCGCACATCCGCATCGTCGAGGAGATCCAGCGTCGCGACGAGGACGGCGCCCGAAGCGCGATGGAAAACGTGATCCGTGTGGGTCAGGAACGGCTGATGCTTAACCTTACGGAAGGCAAGGCATCTCTTCGGAGCGGGTCATAAAACTCAAAACGTTTAGATTCACCAAAAGACAAACGGTTAGGACGGCTTCCTCCGATAAGGCGGCCGCCCTGATCTGACTATCGCCTAGAGCGCCGTGCGTTCAAGTGAACGCACAAAGGACGCTCTAGCACTTTGATTCTAGAGCATCTTATCCGCTTTCAGTGATTCCACTTGAAAGCGGGATGCTCTAGCTCGCATGACCCGCAAGATGCAGGTGCCGCGGCGGCTCGATGCCGACGCGGCCGTTTTCCGATTCAATCCGCTTGCCCGTCGCGGTGTCGAAGAGATGCAATTGCGCCGGGTCTATCGCAAGGCCGATGATCTCGCCGCTTCTTGCCCCGCCGCGCCCCGTTTCGACGATCGTCAACTCCGGCTTGGTCGACGACGTGATGAAAGTCGCCGAGCCGGTCGACTCGACGATGGCGACAGGGACGTCGAAAGCACCCTGCCCTTCGGCAACGACCTTGATGTGCTCCGGCCGAATACCCGCAGTGACGGACGAGCCCGGTGCAAGGCGGCTGCCAAGTGCGAGTTTCGCCTGCGTCTTGCCGAAGTCGAGGACGATGTGCCCACCATCCTCCGCGACGATTGCCGGTATGAAGTTCATCGCGGGCGAGCCTATGAAGCCCGCAACGAATTTGTTGGCAGGGCGGTCATAAAGATCGAGCGGTCGGCCCTGCTGTTCGATGATGCCGTCGCGCATGACGACGACATGGTCGGCCATCGTCATCGCCTCGATCTGGTCGTGCGTCACATAGACGGATGTTGCCTTGAGCCGGTCATGCAGTGCGCGGATTTCCTTGCGCATATGCACGCGAAGGGCGGCATCGAGATTGGAGAGCGGCTCGTCGAACAGGAACGCCTTCGGGTGGCGAATGATCGCGCGGCTCATCGCCACGCGTTGGCGCTGGCCGCCCGAGAGTTCGCGCGGGTAACGCTTCATCAAATGCGAGAGGCCGGTGGTTGCCGCCACTTCTTCTGCGGCCCTGCGCGCCTCGGCCCTCTTCACACCGCGGATGCGCAGGCTATAGGTCAGGTTCTCTTCGACCGTCATGTGGGGATAGAGCGCGTAGGACTGGAAGACCATCGCGACATCGCGCTTGCGGGGCGGAACATCATTCATAAGCGCGCCGGCGATCTTCATCTCGCCGGTCGAGATCTTCTCAAGACCCGCGAGCGAACGCAGCAAGGTGGACTTGCCGCAGCCGGACGGGCCGACGAGGGCGACGAAGGTCCCTTCCTCTATCGCAAGATTGATGTCCTTCAGCGCGTGAAAGGCACCGTAGAACTTGTTGACGCCGTTGAGTTCGATCTGAAGGGTCATTTGAGGGCTCCCGAAGTGAGGCCGGAAACGATGCGGCGCTGCAAGAGGATGAAGACTGCCAGAATCGGGGTCACATAGATCGTGGCGTAAGCCATGATGTTGTTCCATTCATTGGTGTTCGGCCCCATGAAGGAATTCAGGCCGACGCTGGCGGGTTGCAGTTCAATGTCCTGGATCATCGACTTCGAATAGACGAACTCGCCGAAGGCCTGCATGAAGATCAGGATCGCGCTCACCAGAATGCCGTTGCGCGCCAGCGGCAGGACGATGTTGAAGAAGGCGCCGATGCGCGAATTGCCGTCGACGAGCGCCGCCTCCTCGAGTTCCATCGGCACGCTCATGAAGGTCGCCCGGACAAGCACCACGAAGAACGGCATGCTCTTGGCCGCGATCGCCAGGATGACGGCAAAGCGCGGCGTGTCGAGAAGCCCGAACTGCGAGAAACCGACGAAGATCGGCGTGATCATCAGCGAGGCCGGCAGCACTTGCAGCATGAGGATCAGGAACAGGCCGACATCGACCCAGATATTGCGATAGCGCGCGAGCACATAGGCGCAGCCGACGCCGAGCACCGAGATCAGCGCAACCGCACCAAAGGCGATAACCAGCGAGTTCCAGAGGTAGCGCCCCATGTTCCGGCTTTGCCAGACGTCCGCGTAGATGCCCCATTGCGGCTCGCTCGGCAAGAACTTCGGCGGCGTCGCGAACATGGCCGAACCGGTCTTCAACGCGGTGATGTACATCCAGTAGAGCGGAAAGAGATAGATGGCGGCGAGCACGAGTGCGACAACCAGCATCAGGCGATTGCGGAATTGCTCGCTCATCCTCTGACCTCATGACGGGTGGAGCGCACATAGACGACCGAGGCGAACATCACGAAGACGATCATGATCACCGAAATCGTCGCGCCCTTGGCAAAATCGTATTGGCGGAAGGAGAGGTCCCAGGCCCAATACTGCGTGACGTTGGACGTGTTGTTCGGCCCTCCCGATGTTATCGCGGCGAAGAGGTCGAACTGCTGCAGCGTGAAGATCAGCCCGAGGGCGATGATGGCGCCGATCGTCGAACGCATCATCGGCAGCGTGATCGTCCAGAAGCGCTGGAGGGCATTGGCGCCGTCGAGCTCGGCCGCCTCGTAGAGATCCTTCGATATGCCCGAGAGCCCGACGGAGAGCAGGATCATGTTGAAGGACGTGCCGAGCCAGATATTGGCGATGATGACGGCCCAGAGCGAATAATTGGGATCGGAGCGCCAGAAGATATTTCCATCGATGACACCCGTTTCCCGCAGGAGGAAATTGAGAACGCCGAAGTCGCCCGAAAGGATCCAGTTCCAGATGGCGCCAACGACGAGACCCGGCATCACCCAGGAGACGAGGAAGAGCCCGCGCAGCCACGAGGCGCCGGGAAAATTGGTCCAGAAGAACAGCGCGAGGCCGAAGCCGATCGCGAATTGTCCGCCGATCGAAGCGACCACGAACAGAGCCGTATTGAAGAGAATCGGCCGGGTTTCAGGCTGGGAAAACAGGTCGATATAGTTGCGGAAACCGACGAAGGGTCGCGCGAAGCTGCCAAGGCTGAACATGTCGACCTCCTGGAAGCTCATCACTACATTGTAGACGAGCGGAAGGCCGGACATGACGAACAGGAAGCCGAGCGGCAGCACGACGAGGCCGATGTCGAAGCCCTTGCCGTCGGTGACACTGGATAGAATTCTCTTCATGGCGATCCCCTTCCCCTGAGGCGATCTCGACCGAAGCCGAAGATCGCCTCCTCCGGGAGGAAACGAGGAGCGGAATGTACGATCCGCCGGTGAATGCTCGCCGCCGCTTCAAGCGGCGGCATCTTCTCAACCGAGGACAGCCTTGATCTTCTCGGCCGCCTGATCAAGCGCCTCCTTGGAGCTCATCTGGCCGGTCAACGCCGCCTGGATGGCATCCTGGATCGCCTTCGAGATCTTCGGCCATGCCGGATGCGGGCCACGGGGCTTCGCATATTTCAGCTGCTCGACGAAGACCTTCAGGGCTGCGTCCTTCAGAGGCTCGCCGGTCTCCGGGATGGAGATATCGGAACGCGCCGGCAATTGCCCGAAGTCCTTGAACATCCGGTTGTCCTGCGAGACGAAATATTCCAGAACCTTGAAGGCTTCCGCCGGGTGCTCGGTGTTGGCAAAAACCGCCCAGTTGAAGTCGCCCATGGCCGAGGAGCGTTCGGCACCCGGCTCCGGCACCGGCAGGAGCGCGACACCCCAGTCGAACTTGGCTTCCTCGATCATACGGTCCAGTTCCCACGGACCCGAGATCGCCATCGCCGCATTGCCTGAATTGAAGGTGCCGGTCGAATCCCATTGGCTTCGCGTCAGCGTATCCGGCGACGCCAACTTCTCGTCGATGATCCTCTTCCAGACATCGAGCGCCTTGACGGCGCCGTCCGAATTGATCGCATCATAGCTACCGCCGGCCATCTGCGCCCAGGGCAAGAACTGGAACGTCCCCTCTTCGTTCGCCTTGGCCGAGAAAGTCAGGCCGTAGACATTGGCGGCCGGGTCCGTCAGTTTGCGCGCCGTCTCCACCAGTTCGTCCCAGGTCTGCGGCGGTTTGTTCGGGTCAAGGCCTTTCGCCTTGAACATATCCTTGTTGTAGTAGAGCGCGATCGTGTTGGTCGCCTTGGGAATACCATAGTATTTGCCGTCCCAGGTCACGGATGCGAGCGGCCCCGGGAAATAGTTCTCCGCCTTGACGACCGATGACTTCGCGATCATGTCGGTGAGGTCGAGAAACGCGCCGCGCGACGAAAAGAGCGCGTGCTCCGGATTGTCGACCGCGATGATGTCGGGCGCCTGTCCTGTCGAATAGGCGCGCATGGCCTCGCTGACAACGTCGTCGAACTGGATCTGGCGATATTCGACTTTAATTCCGGTATTCAGCTTGTTGAAATCGTTAATCAAGTTCGGCGCCGGCTGAATGTCTCGATCGAGCGACCAAACACTGATCGTCACATCTTCGGCGCTGGCGGCGAAAGCCGCCAACGAAGTACCGAGGGCGACGGTGCCCAGGATTGCAAATCTGCGAATATCCATAGTCTCCTCCTATGTTTATCCCGCGACCGGCATCCTCCATGCCGGCGGTCAGGCATGCGTCAGACCGGATCGACGATGAAATCGCCGCCCCGGCATGTTTTCAGGTAGTTGAGCGCGTGGACCTGGCCGGTCATTTCGAGTGCATCGCGATAGACGGGGTCGTGCCAGCCTTCGATGTCGATCGAACCGGACCAGCCCGCGAGCCTGAGTTCCGAGATGATGTCGGTCCAGTTGCTGTCGCCGAAACCGGGCGTGCGCATGAAGACGAATTTCTCCTTGCCGAAGATGCCGTGCTCGCGGATGACGTCCCAGCGGATCGTTGCGTCCTTGCCATGCACATGGAAAATCTTCGCCGCCCATTTGCGGATCTGCGGCAGAGGGTCGATCAGATAGACCATCTGGTGGCAGGGTTCCCATTCGAGGCCGAAGTGTTCGTCTGGCGTCTCGTTGAACATCAGTTCCCAGGCATCGGGATTGTGGGCGATGTTCCAGTCCCCCGTCGCCCAGTTCCCATCCATGGCGCAGTTTTCAAATGCGATCCTCACGCCCTTGTCCGCGGCGCGCTGGCCGAGTTCGCGCCAGATCTTTCTGTAGCGCGGCAGGCTGTCCGTCAGCGGACGATTGCGAATGCGCCCGGTGAATCCCGCGACGCAGGTCGCGCCGAAGTGGTGCGCGTTGTCGATGCAATCCTTCCAGCCCTGCAGCGTCTGCAGGTCGATATCGGTCTCCTCAAGCGGATTGCCGAACATGCCGAGCGTCGAGATGGTGATATCGCGGTCGCCGATCGCCTCCCTGCAGCGCTTACCAAGCTCGGCGAGGTCCTGCCCGTTGGTCGTCTGCCAGAAGAACGGCTCGATACTTTCGAAGCCCAGGTCGGCGATTTGTCCGATGCGTTTGGCGGCCTCGCCTTTCGTAGCGCTGACCATGGTGCCGATGCGGATAGATTTGGCTGGATTGCTCATCAGATACCTCAAATTGTCACGCGCTGCCGGGTGCGGGCGCTTTCGATCGCCGCAAAAACCATGGCAAGGCTGTTGATGTTGTCGTCGCTCGCCGTTTCCGGTTTCTTGCCGGAGCGGATGGCCGCGACGAAATCTGCGATCACGCTGGCGTGGCCATGCGTCTCCGCCTGATCAGCCGGTTCCGGGACCTCGATCGGGAGCAGTTCGCGCAGAAAACCGTCGCTGCCGGCGACCTTGTTGGCCTGGAAGCTCTCGGCTCCATCCCAGAGCAACGTGCCCTCGGTGCCGATGATCCGCCACTGGCTCTCCCAGCTTGTATTCGCGCCCTCGGCGCACCACGAGCCGCGATAGGTGAAGGTGACGTCGTCCGAGAGCTCGAAGATGGCGTTCGCGGCTGCACCGTGCGCGTACCAGGAGCCGCGCGGATTGCTTTCGTGGCAATAAACCGCGAGTGGCGTCTTGTCGGCGATAAAGCGCGCAGCATCGAAGGTATGGATCGCCATGTCCAACAGCAGCACGTTGTCCATCTCTTCACGGAACCCGCCGAAATGTGCGCCGATGAAGAAGTCGCAATGGAGACCGGTCAGCTTGCCGATCGCGCCGCTTTCGACGAAGCGACGGATTCGGCGCACGCCGGAGATAAAGCGGCGGTTCTGGACGACGGCATGGATCTTGCCGGCCTCACCCGCGAGGCGGATAAGCTCCCTGCCGGCGGCGAGCGAGGTCGCCATTGGTTTCTCGCTCAGGACATGGCATCCATGCCTGAAGCCGACAGCAACCACCTCTTGGCGGGCGGCGGGCACGACGATGTCGAAGAGCAGATCCGGTTTGGTTTCGCTCAACACCGCATCGAGATCGGAACCGATGATCGCGTCCACGATATCGAACTCTTTCGCAAGCGCCCGAGCCGCCTCGACGTTCACGTCGACGAGCCCGACGATGCGGATCGATGATTGAAGTTCGGGGTTTGCGGCGATCGCCCTCAGCCAACCTTTGGCCATAGCTCCGCACCCGCACAGAACTGCGCGCAAAATCACGTTTCTCCTCCCGCAAGTCTACGATATCGCCTTGTTTTGGCTACCGTAAACGTTTACGGAACTATGCGGAGTTTCCGAAACATGTCAATAGGGATTCGGAGATGGCTGGATGAATGACGGAGGATGACGGTTCGGGATGAAGGGAATTCGGCGTCTTGCGCAACATCTCGATATTTCCATCGGCACGGTCTCGCGAGCACTCAACGGCAAGCCCGACGTCAACGACGAGACGCGTAAGCGCGTGCTCGAGGCAGCCGCCGAACTGGGTTATGTCCCGAACCAGTCGGGCCGCAGCCTCCGGCAGGGCACGACCAATATCATCGGCTTCATGATCCAGACCGGCACGGAGATCACCGGCCAAGGCGACATATTCTTCATGAGCGTTTTCGACGGCGTGCAGGCGGTCTTTGCCAGGCACAAGCTCGATCTCGTCGCCCTGCTCTGCTCGTCGCAGGAAGATCCAAACGACTACCTGCGCCGCGTCGTGGCGCGCGGCTTTGCCGACGGGCTGATCCTGTCGGCAACCCAGCGCAACGATCCCCGTATCGAATTCCTGGCCGAACGCAACATCCCCTTCGTCACGCTCGGCCGAAGCCTGACGGATGCGGGCCAGCCCTGGCTCGATCTCGATTTCGAGGGCATGGCGCAGGCATCGATCGATCGGCTGGTTGCCCGGGGGCATCGGCGCATCGCCATCACGCGGCCGCACGACGACATCAACCTCGGCTACATCTTCGTCGACCGCTGCCGCCGGGCGCTGGCGGCACACGGCTTAACCCTGGAGGAGGATCTTATCTTCCGCTCAACGCCGAACGAAGCGGGCGGCTACCAGATCGCTCGTGACCTTCTCGCGCTCGATGAACCGCCGACGGCGATCGTGCTGATCAACGAGACGATCGCGATCGGCTTCTACCAGGCGCTCTCCGAAGCGGGCGTCAAGCCAGGGCGCGACATCGCCGTGATCGGGCGCTACAGCCCGCACGCGCATTTCCTCTCGCCGCCACTCACCTGCTTCCGCCTGTCACTTCGCGATCTCGGCATCGCGTTGGCGGAAACCCTGCTTTCCGCCATGCCGGCCTTCAAAGATCACTATCCGGACGCGCCTGCAAACAAGGTCTGGCCCATGGAACTTGTCGAGGGCGAGAGCGATGCGTTCCTCGTCCCGCAGCGCTGAGTAACCGCAGACACTCCTTCGGCTGGCGTGATTATCGCCCGAATTTGAAACTGCCGACGGCCGCAAACGGATCATTTCCGCAATTTCGGCGTTTGGAGACTTAGGTCAATTGTCGGCTTCGGCCCATCTCCCAGTCGGAGCCGTCCTGAAAGGAGATCGCGATGCGCGGAATTTTCCTCGTCCCTGCCCTTTTCGGCTTGTCAACGACCGCCTTTGCCCATGACGCCCCTAGCGGATGGAAGTATCCAAACTCCTGCTGTTCAAATTTGGATTGTCGGCAGGTCACCCAGACGGCAATAAGCGAACGTCCGCAAGGCTATATCATCAAGGCGACCGGCGAAGTGCTTCCCTACACCGACGGGAGGGTGCGCATCTCACCTGACGGGTTCTACCATTGGTGCTCCGCAGCGGGCGAGGAGCACAGCAAGACAATTTGTTTGTTCGTGCCGCCGCGGGCCTATTGAACACTTTTTAAACGGCCAGACCGTCGCTGTGGCACTTCGCCATGGCGAAGCCGGGGTGATCGACTATCATAGCGTCGTCGGCACCTCGGTCGACGGGTGAGTTTATCGCTGCTTACCGACAACAGGACGCGGGAGCGAGACGCGCATGGGTTGGTCTCTCAGGATTGGAACGATCGCTGGAACGGCGATACGGCTGCATGTCACTTTTGCGCTCCTGCTTGTTTGGATATGGCTGATGCATTACCGGATCGGCGGCGCGCCTGCCGCTTGGGAAGGCATCCTCTTCATCATTGCCGTCTTCGTCTGCGTCGTGCTGCACGAATTCGGGCATGTCGCCGCGGCGCGCTATTACGGAATCAACACACCGGATATCACGCTGCTACCGATCGGCGGCGTGGCCCGGCTCGAACGCATGCCCGAGGAACCTCGCGAGGAGTTTGTGATCGCCATAGCCGGTCCCCTCGTCAATGTCGTTATCGCTGGGCTCATCTTTCTTGCGCTCGGCGGCTCGGTCGGCATGGAGCAGATGGCCGAGGTCGAAGATCCCGGAAGGAGCTTTCTCGCAAGGCTTGCCGGGGTCAACGTCTTTCTTGTGCTTTTCAATATGATTCCGGCGTTTCCGATGGACGGGGGCCGCGTGCTGCGCGCAGCCCTCGCCTCGCGTCTCACTTGGGCAAGGGCGACGGAGATCGCCGCGGCAATCGGCCAAGGCCTTGCCTTCGTTTTTGGTTTCATCGGCCTGTTCTATAATCCGCTGCTGATCTTCATCGCGATCTTCGTCTATCTGGCCGCGACGGCCGAAGCACAGAACGCGCATATCCGCGCCGTCTCCGGTAGTGTCCTCATCGCCGACGTCATGGTCACCGAATTCGCAAGGCTCGACCGCTCGGCGACGATCGACGAGGCGATCGAGATGCTGCTTGCAACGACGCAACGCGAGTTCCCCGTCGTCGACGCCACCGGCCGCTTCGAGGGCCTGCTGACGCGCGACGACATGATCCGTACTCTGAAGGAAAGAGGGGCCGAAACGCCGGTCGTCAGCGCGATGCGCCACGACATCCCGCGGATCCACTATCGCAAGCGCCTCGAAGAGAGTCTGAAACTGATGCAGCAGACAAGTTCTCCCGCCGTTGCGGTGGTCGACGGTTCGGACCATCTTGTCGGTCTCATGACCCATGAGACGGTCGGCGAAATGATGATGGTGCGTGCGGCCGCATCGGGCAGCTTCCGTTTCGGCCACCTGCGCCGGGGAAAGGGCGATTACACCCACTTTTGAGCTTTTCAGCGGTTAAGGGCATGGGAACCGAACATGGGCTGAAGCGTTCGACCCTTTAGCGAAATAGGGTTCGACCATGTTTCTTGCCTTGCAGGTTCTGACGATCATCGTCGTGGCTATTGCCATGGCGCTGGCGCTCGCGCATGCGCTCGAATTGCCCGGCAAGCTCAGATTGGCCAAGGAACAGTATCTCGCTGTTCAACCGATCTACTATCCCGGCTTCACCATAGGAGGTGCGGCCGAGCCTCTCGGCCTGTTGTTCAGCGCCATTCTCCTGCTCTTGACGCCTCCCGCCACGCAGGCTTTCTGGCTGATCGCCTCTGCCTTCATCGCTCTATTGGCCATGCAGGCGACCTATTGGATCCTGACCCATCCGGTGAACAATTTCTGGCTCAAGGATGTCGAATTGAAGGGCGTGAGCGCCGGCTTCTTCTCGCTGGCCGCTTCGCGCGATCCTGGCGATTCCGGCAATCCGGATTGGACCTATCTGCGTGATCGGTGGGAGTTCTCCCATGTCGCACGGGCGGCATTCGGCTTGATCAGCCTAGTCCTCCTTGTGATGGCTGCCGCGCTCTAACCGATGCGACGGCCGAGGTGGCGGTTGCTCCTCGATATCGCGACGGGTTGCAGACGAATGTCGATCAGGTGCCGCGCCAGACTACCGAACATCGGCCGCCTTGGGCATTGCTCTCCTCCCACCGAATGCGCGGCGCATTGGCCCGACACTCACGGAATGTTGTTTGCGGGCGTCGCAATCCAGCCGCGGTTTCGCCGATACTGGCCGAAACAGAAACGGAAATCGGCCCATGCGCGCAAGGACGGTCGGCTCCCTCCCTCTCATACTTTTGCTATTTTTCACATCCGGGCGAGCCTTCGCCCTCGAGCCGCCTCGATCGGGACAGCCGGTCTTCGATCGGGCGGTCGAGCTCGCGGTCGACAATTTTCATGACGCATCGGCGCTCGACCGGTTCGTCGCGACGGTGCGCCGGGAGATCGAAGATGTGCCGCTAACCGCCAAGAGTTCTCAGGTTGAGGTCGACAGGGCAATCGATACCGTCCTCGCCAGCCTCGGTGCGTCGCATACCGCCCGCTTCAGACGCGATACGATCGACTATTTCGAGCTCATCGATATATTCCGCTTTGCCGTCCGCAACGACATGCGGCGATTGTTCCCGCCGGATGGCGAAGTGAACTATGCCGGCATCGGCATGGTCACGCAAAGCAATGACCCGCGGTTCGTCACCGATGTCTATGACGGCTCGCCTGCCGATCGCGCGGGAATTCTCGTTGGCGACGAGATCCTCTCGGTTGATGGCGCCCCCTACCGCGAAGTCGAATCCTTTCGAGACAAGGTCGGGCGAAGCGTCGAAGTTCGGTTGCGGCGTCAGCCGGGCGCGGCGCCGATCGCCGTCAAGGTTGCCGTCGAGCGACTGAGGCCGCTGCGGACTTTCGAGAGGGCGATCGAGAGCAGCGTAAAGGTGACGGAGCATGACGGACGGCGGATCGGTTATCTCCGACTGTGGACGCTCTCGACGGCCGATGGGCTCGACATCGTGGCCCGCGAGCTTGCAACCGGGCGCCTCAAGGATGCCGACGGTGTGATCGTCGACCTGCGCGGCCGGTGGGGTGGCGGGCCGGCCGATGCGGCGGAGCTCTTCGTCGGCGACACGCCGACCTTCCGCCTGATCTCGCGAGGGGGCAAAGAAACGCTCGCCAACGTGCGCTGGCGTCGGCCGGTGGTCGCGATCATCGACGAAGGCGCCAGGAGCGGGTTGGAACTCTTCGCTTTTGCCTTGAAGGCGAACGGAGTCCCGCTGGTCGGAGCGCGAACGGCCGGTGCTCTGCTCGCCGGCCGCGCCTATCTGCTGCCCGACGACAGCCTGCTGGAACTGGCAGTCTCCGACGCCGTCATAGATGAAGGGTTGCGGCTCGAAGGGCGAGGCATCGATCCCGACATTCCGGTGCCATTCAGCCTGCCCTATGCGGCAGGAAAGGATCCCCAATTCGATGCCGCGATGGAAGAGATGCGGCGCATTCTGGTGAAGGGCTGAGGCGGCAGCTTCCGGCCAAGCGGCGCTTATTCGCTTTGCCGGAAGTTGCGGATCCGGTCGAACAGGACGGCCAGCACCGTGGCGCCGCCGATGAACGTGCCCTGCCAAAAGGCATTGATGCCGAGCAGTCCAAGGCTGTTGCGGATCACTTCGATGAGCGCCGCACCGATTAGCGCTCCGGAGGCCGTGCCGACGCCGCCGGCGAGATTGGCGCCGCCGATCACCGCCGCGGCAATGACCTGGAGTTCCATTCCCGCGCCGATGTTCGTGGTGACGGCGCCGAGCCAGCCGGTCTGGATGATACCGGCGATCCCGGCCGCGAGCGCGGAGATCATGTAGACGGCAACCTTGATCCTTCTGACGGGAACGCCCGTGAGCGTGGCCGCCTGCTCGTTGCCCCCGATGGCGAAGACGTAGCGGCCGAACTTGGTCCAGCGCAGCACGAAACCGGTAAGCAGCGCCAGCGCGATCATGTAGAGCACCGGATTGGCGATGCCGAGGAACCATGCGCCGCCGCCAAGCGCCAGCAACTTGTCATGATCCGGCCCGAACTGGAAGACGACGGTATTGTTGGACGCCACCATCGCCAGGCTGCGCGCGATCGACAGCATGCCGAGCGTGATCACGAAGGGCGGAAACCCCAGGTAGGCGATCATGACCCCGTTGAAGGCGCCGATCAGGAGCGCGGTGCCGATCGAAGCGGCGATGCCGACCTCGATGCTGTAGCCGGCATGCATGACGACGGCGAGCACCATGCTGCACAGGCAAAGCACGGATCCGACGGAGAGATCGATGCCGCCGGTAATGATGACCAGGGTCATACCGAGCGCGATGATCGCAACGAAGGTCACGTTGCGGGTGATGTTGTAGAGATTCTTCGCTGTGGCGAAGGAGTCGGTGGCGAAAGACAAAAATATGCAGGCGAAGATCACCGCAATCAGCACCCAGAACGTCTGGCTCGCGAGTAACGCCGCCGGCCAGGTTTGCTGCCTGTGTTCTATCGTCGGTTCCAGCGTTGTTGCCATCGTCGACCTTCGTCTCTCTTCGCGGTCACTGCATGTTCCCTTAAATCGTAGCCGATTTAAAGATAAAAACATGCAGCAATTCAAAGTGCTACAGCGTCCTTTGCGCGTCTGATAAGACGCGCGGCGCTGTAGTCCGATCATACTTGTTCGATCGCGCCGGTAATTAGTCCGGTAACTTCTTCCGGTGAGCTTGAGGTAATCGGCTTGTCTGCGACCTTTCGGCCCCGCCGCATCACGACGACACGGTCGGCGACGTCGAAGACGTCCGGCATGCGGTGGCTGATCAGGATGACGGCAATGCCCCGGTCCCGGAGTTCCCGGATCAGGTTCAAGACTTCCGCCACCTGACGAACCGAGATCGCCGCGGTGGGCTCGTCCATGAGCACGATCTTTGCCTCGGAGAGCATCGTGCGGGCGATCGCCACTGCCTGTCGCTGACCGCCCGACATCTGTTTGACGAGATCACGCGGTCGCGTTTCCGATTTCAGCTCCCTGAAAATTTCGCCGGCACGCTTGTACATTGTCTTGTGGTCGAGAATGCGCACCGGACCGAGACCGCGCCGCAGTTCGCGTCCGAGGAATACATTTGCCGCTGCCGTCAGGTTGTTGCAGAGCGCCAGGTCCTGGTAGACGATCTCGATCCCGTATTTGCGCGCCTCCACGGGTCGGTGAAGCACCAGCTCCGCGCCGTCGAGGCGCATGGTGCCGTGGCTTGGCCGAAAGTTGCCGGCGATCATCTTGACCAATGTAGACTTGCCGGCGCCGTTGTCGCCCATCAGGCCCACGACCTGCCCCGCTTCCAGCGAAAGCGAAACGTCGCTGACCGCCTGGATCGCGCCGAAATGTTTGGAAATGTTGGCGAGTTCGAGAACCGCCACGGCCTTCTATCCTCCCGATAGCCTTAGGCTTGCGGCCGCTCCAAACCCTTCACCCCGGATGCGGAGCCGTCGCGATCCCGCTTCCCGGATTTCCTCCCCCGGAAGAGCGATTTAGCGAATTTACGCAAAACGTTACGGCACCGTCAATCGATTGTCCTGCGATTCAGTCGCTCCAGGCGGCCAAGATTCCATTTTGTATTACAAATACTCGTTGACGAGCGAAGCTCGCGGATATTAGCTTTAAAAAGGGGAGCAAGAGCATGCTGATCCTTGTTACCGGTGCAACGGGCAAGGTCGGGCGGCACTTCATTGCTGGGCTGCTTGACGATCCGCGATTTTCCAAGGCGCGCATCCGTGCGCTTTGTCATAATCGCCTGTGTCCGGAAACCGACCGGGTCGAGTTGGCACGCGGATCCATCGCCGACCGGCGCGTCGTGTCTGACGCGCTCGCCGACGTCACCCATGTGGTCCACCTCGCCACCTGCAAGGAAACGCCCGATGACGTCATCGACGTCACGGTCAAGGGGCTTTTCTGGCTGCTGGAGGAGTTCCGCGCGAGTGCAGCCGCATCCCAGTTCATCCTCATCGGCGGCGACGCCGGCATCGGCCATTTCTACTACCGCCACGACGGGCCGATCACCGAGAAGGTATCGCATCAGGCGTATCCCGGCTGCTACGCGCTGTCGAAGGTGCTCGAAGAGGTGATGCTGGAGCAGTTCGGCATCCAGTACGGCCTCAACGGCTGCTGCCTGCGCGCGCCGTGGATCATGGAGAAGGACGACTTCAAATACACGCTGTCTTTCGGCGACGACGTCTTCGGCGGCCCGGTGTGGAAGAGCCTCGTTCCGCAGGCTGACGCGGAGCGCTACGCCAAAGACGGCACGGTGCCGCTGCTGCGCGATGCCGACGGGCGGCCGCTCAAACGCAATTTCGTGCATGTCGACGATCTGGTCTCCGCCATATTGGCGGCGATCGACAATCCACGCGCGACGCGGCAGCTCTTCAATATCTCAATGGACAGGCCGGTCGACTACGGCGAAGTCGCCGCATATCTCGCCCGCACCCGCGGCCTCGCTTCCGTCGACATAGCAAGCCAGTTTCACTCGAACTGGATGGACAACAGCAAGGCGAAGTACCTGCTGAACTGGCAACCTGAGTACGACACGGAAAGGCTTATCGACTCGGCTTGGCAGTACGAGCGTGCGCGGGATGATCCGCGCATCGTCTGGTATCCGGGTTGATTTGTGTGGCGGGCACGTGGGTGCCCGTTTGTTTCAAGGGAGGAAGGAATGAGGAAGGCACTATTGCTTGCCGTTGCCGTCTTGGCACTCAGCGCCGGAACGGCCATGGCCCAGAAGAAACAGCTCGTCATCGTCGTGAAGGGCCTCGACAATCCGTTCTTCGAAGCGATCAACCAGGGTTGCCAGAAGTGGAACAGCGAAAACCCGGATTCGGAGTATGAGTGCTTCTACACCGGTCCGGCATCGACGTCGGACGAGGCTGGCGAGGCGCAGATCGTCCAGGATATGCTGGGCAAGGCGGAAACGGCCGCCATTGCCATCTCGCCGTCAAACGCAAAACTCATCGCCCAAACGCTGAAGACCGCCAACCCTTCGGTTCCGGTGATGACGCTTGACGCCGACCTGGCCGCCGAGGATTCGGCACTGCGCAAAACCTACCTTGGCACCGACAACTACCTGATGGGCGCGCGGATCGCCGATTACATCAAGAAGGCCAAGCCGAATGGCGGCAAGATCTGCACGATCGAAGGCAATCCGGGCGCGGACAATATTCTGCGCCGGGCACAGGGGATGCGCGACACTCTGACCGGCCAAAAGGGTCTCGCAGAGCTGAAGGGTGAAGGCGGCTGGACCGAAGTCGCCGGCTGCCCGGTCTTCACCAATGACGACGGCGCCAAGGGCGTCCAGGCTATGACCGATATCCTGGCGGCCAACCCGGACCTCGATGCCTTCGGCATCATGGGCGGCTGGCCGTTGTTCGGTGCACCACAACCCTATCGTGACCTGTTCAAGCCGATGGCCGACAAGATCGCCAAGAACGAGTTCGTCATCGGCGCCGCCGACACCATCGGCGACGAAGTCGCGATCGCGCGCGAGGGCCTCGTAACAGCGCTCGTCGGCCAGCGGCCGTTCGAGATGGGTTACAAGGCGCCGGCGGTAATGCTGGACCTGATCGCCGGCAAGCCGGTCGAAGACCCGGTGTTCACCGGCCTCGACGAATGCACCAAGGATACCGTCGACACCTGCATTCAGAAATAACGATTGCGGCGGAGGCCGCAGCCTTGCCGGCCTCCGCCTACAGCGCCGCGCGTCCTATCAGACGCGCAAAGGACGCTGTAGCATTTTGAATTGCTGCATGTTTTTATCCTTAAATCGGCTACGATTTGAGGAAACACGCAGTAGACGACGGCGCCACTCAGATATGCCAGTCGGCGTCCAGCGAATAGGCCTTGATGTAGTCGATCTTCATTTGGGCCCCGTCGACAAGGCCGTCGGCGGGCGTGCCCGCTATGCCCCCGACAGCGAGGTTCACGAGCATGTACATGGGATCGTGCATGTCCGAGGGCGTGTCGGCGCGTGCGATCGCGGCGTCATCGAAATACCAGACGATTTCCTCTTCCGTCCAAAGCACCCCGTATTTGTGGAACCCGCTGGTGTCGGCCACTTTGACGGCGCTTGCGATGCTGGTCTGCGAGCCGGTCTCGTTGGAATGGACGGTGGCGATGACCGTGTTCGGGTCCTGCCCGCGCATCTCCACGACATCCAGTTCCGGCGGCCAGGAGCCATCGGCCGGCAGCAGCCAGAATGCCGGCCATACGCCTTGGTCGTCCGGCATGTCGGCGCGGATCTCGAAGTAGCCGTAAGTCTGGGCAAAGGACGAATGGGTCGTGAGCAGGCCCGAGGTATAGTCGTAGCCGTTGATCTCGGCCTGAATGGCGTCAGATGCCGGCGCCGCAGTGATCGTCAGGACACCGTTTTTGATGGAAAACGGATTGGCGGAAGCCGTGGGCTGATAGGCCGGGTTGATATACCACTGAAGTTCGCCGTTACCCGCAAGTGTGCTTCCCTTTTCGGGTGCCCACCAGAATTTGGCGTCCCAGATACCGCTCGCGCCGTCATGAAGCTGAAGAGTATTGAAGTCGTCGGAAAACGTTTGTGTCAGCGCGGAACGATCGAGACTCAATCTGAACTGCTGCGCCTGCAATTGGTCGGCGGTCGTATTGGCGAAAACAAGGCTCTCGCCGTTAGCCAGGTCGAGCCGCAAGTTGGCGCCTTCCTGCCTGAGATTGGCCTGGACCTGAGAAAAGGAGGTAAACCCATAGCCCTCGAGGCGGACGATGTCGTCGAAGTTGAAGTCGGTTATAAGGTCGCTACCGTTGCCGCGCGTGAAGGCAAAGATATCGGCGCCACCTGCGCCTCGCAGCACATCGTTGCCGGCGCTGCCATCGAGCGTCTGACTGCCGGAACCGCCGGTGATGATATTGTCGGCATCATTACCAAGGGCAAATCGCCCGTTGCCGGTGACGGTCAGGTTCTCGAAATTGTCCGGCAGGGTATAGCTCATCCAGGTGCTGATTGTATCGACACCCTCGCCCGCCGCCTCATACGCTCGATTGATCCCGGAATAGAGATAATAGATGTCGTCGCCCTTGCCCCCGATCATGGTGACATTGACGGAACTGTCGCCCCAGATGGAATCGTTGCCGGCTGTCCCGTAGAGTGTGGGGCCCGACCCGGTGGCGGAAAACCATGCCGTCGAACTTCCGCTGTAGTACAGCGACTTGCCCACGGCGTTCAGCACAGTTCTGCTCATGAAAACATCTCCGATTTAGTTACTCGGTCTCCTCCGCGGATACTGCCAGTCTCCACTCCACCGGCGGGCGAACCTAACATCAGCTTTGCCGCGGATCTACCGTGTCACCTTGGGGGTTCGCAGGTTGATGGCGCGCGTACCTGTCCGGAACAAACCTGCCCGTGCCGCGTTTCCCGGTGTCAGCGAGCGCTTGCGGAGGGACCTATGTGCAGCGCGGAGGCACTGCCGAAAAATTTGGCAAGCAAGATCGGTGCTTTGGCTTCGACGGATTTTCGGGCGGTGCTGGACGCATTGCCGATGGCGGTCTACGCCACGGACCGAGCCGGGATCATTACCTACTTCAATCAGGCAGCCGCGGATCTCGCCGGCACGGAACCCAGGCTCGGCAAGGATCGTTGGTGCGTCAGTTGGGAGCTGCGACGCGCAGACGGGTCAACTCTGCCCCATGACGAGTGTCCGATGGCCCAGACGCTCAAGCAAGAGCGGGCGATCAGGGGGCACGAGATTGTGGCTGTGCGGCCGGATGGAACGATGGTGCCGATCCTTCCTTACCCAACACCGATCTTTGACAGGTCGGGGACGATGACGGGGGCAATCAATCTCCTCGTCGATATCAGCGAACGAAAAGGCTCTGAGACTATCCTGCGCGAGGAGACAGAGCGCGAAGCCGAAAGCCGTCGACAGGCTGAACTGGATTCCCGGTATCTCGCAGCGATTGTCGAGTCCTCCGACGACGCCATCGTCAGTAAAGATCTGAACGGCATTATCACGAGCTGGAACAAGGGAGCAGAACATCTATTTGGCTACACCGCCAACGAAGTCGTCGGGAAGCCAATCACGATATTGATGCCGCCCGGCCATGAAAACGAGGAGCCCACGATCCTTGATCGCATCCGCAATGGTGTGCGCATCGATCACTACGAGACGAAACGTCAGCGCAAGAACGGAAGCCTTGTCGATATTTCGCTCACCGTTTCGCCCGTATGCGACGCAACGGGCCGCATAATTGGCGCCTCGAAAATCGCCCGCAACATCACGGAACGCAAGCAAGCCGAAGAAACGTTGCAAACGCGCCTGCGTGAACAGGCTTCGCTCTACCTCCTCACCGAAAAACTTCATCGCGCCAAGGGCATAGAAGAGGTCTACGACGCGGCGCTGGATGCCATCAGAGCGGCCCTCAATTGCAGCCGCGCGTCGATCTTGTTGTTCGACCAGTCCGATACGATGCGCTTCGTCGCCTGGAGCGGGTTGTCAGAACATTACCGTCATGCCGTCGATGGCCATTCTCCATGGAGTCCGGACGTGCGGGATCCGGATCCGATCTTTGTTGAAGACGTGACTGGAGCCGACCTTTCCGACGACCTCAGAGCGACAATTGCATCGGAAGGTATTGCCGCACTTGGGTTCATTCCCTTGATTGCCGGAGGAAAGCTGATCGGCAAGTTCATGGCCTATTACGACAAGCCTCATGTGTTTGGCGAGACGGAGATCAGCCTCGGGCTGACGATCGCGCGCCAGCTCGGTTTCAGCATCCAACGCATCCGGGCCGAACGGGCAAGGCATCTCGCGGAGGAGCAACTGCGACGCAACGAGGCCAACGAGCGGGCACGCGCAGCCGAACTGCAGGCCATTATGGAGGCGGTGCCGACCCCCATATGGATAACACGAACGCCTGACTGCCGTGTCATTGACGGTAACCGAAGCGCATACGAGCTGCTCGACCTGCCGCCAGGTTCGAACCTTTCGTTTTCGGCGCCCGCTGATGAGCAGCCCTCCGGGTTCCAGATTTTCTCGGCGGGCAGGATGCTGTCGGCCGATGAAATGCCCGTGCAGCGCGCGGCACGCGGAGAAGAGGTCGAGAACTTCGAAGAGGAGATCCGGTTCGATGACGGTAAATCGTGCCATCTGCTCGGCAACGCCACCGCGATGCGAAACGCACTCGGAGAAGTGACCGGCGCCGTCGCCGCCTTCATCGACATCACGGAGCGCAAGCAGACCGAAGAAGCCCTTCGAGAAAGCGAGGGCCGGCTGAAAATGGCTCTCGATGCAGGGCGGATGGGCGCCTGGGAGTGGAACCTGCAGAGCGGCAGGGTGATCTGGTCACCCGGGCTTGAGGTGCTTCATCATCTCGAACCGGGAACATTCGAGGGGACATTTGCAGATTTCAAGCGTGATATTCATCCCGCCGATCTTCCGGCCGTCGAACAGGCGATCGAGAGAGCCCTCGCGACCCGCGAGGACTATCATGTCGCCTATCGCATGCGCCTGCTCGACGGAACGATACGCTGGATGGAAGCCTTTGGCAGGTTTTCGCCCCCAGAAAGCGCGGCGGGTGAGCGTTTGGCCGGCATCTGTATGGACATCACCGAGCGAAAGGAGGCCGAGGCGCAGAGGGACTTGCTTGTCGCTGAACTCAGCCACCGCGTGAAGAATACGCTGGCCACCGTCAACTCGATCGCACGGCAGTCCTTTTCGACGAACCCGGACGCGCGCGATGCACAGCGATCGTTCGATGCCCGCATTCGGGCGTTGGCACAGGCACACACACGTCTTGCTGAAGCGAGATGGTCGGGTGTCTCTCTGCGGTCGATATTCTCCGATGAACTGGCTCCCTATCGAAATGAGGACGTGGACAACATCTCTCTCGACGGTCCACCAACGACTCTGCCACCAAAACATGCCTTGACGCTCGGTATGGCCGCGCATGAACTTGCCACCAACGCCGCCAAGCACGGCGCGTTGTCCGTTAAGGCCGGTCGCGTAAGTGTCGATTGGACAGTCGACCCGACTGAGAACCGGCTTTGCATCCGCTGGAGCGAGACGGGAGGTCCTCCCGTCTCGCCGCCAAGCCGCAACGGTTTCGGCCGCTTGCTTCTCGAACGGGTCCTCGCTTCCGATCTCGGCGGCGATGTCCGCCTGGAGTTTGCGTCGCAAGGGCTGAACTGCACGATCGACGTGCCCTATCTCAGGGGAACCGAATGACAGGGTCCGAGGGATGCCGGGTCTTCGTCGTCGAGGACGAATTCCTGGTGGCATTGCAGATCGAAGACGACCTTGTCTCGGCGGGCTACGTCGTCGTAGGCCCTTTTACGACGTTGCAGGGTTCGATCATCGCGTCGCGCGAACAGAAGTTCGAAGTCGCCACGCTGGACCTGAATCTGCGCGGGGAGTTTGTCTATCCACTCGTCGATGAACTGCTGGAGCGCGGGGTGCCCGTCTTGCTGCTGACGGGCTACACGGTGTCGGACTTACCGGAGCGGTTTCGTGCATTGCCTCGCCTGGCAAAACCCTTCGACGGCCCCGAACTGATCAGGCAGGTCGAAGGCCTTCTGGCCGCAAGGTGACGGCGGCTGCAGGCGCCGGGAAGCACAGTCTCCGGTCGTCGCGTTGCCGATCCTACACACCCACTCCTGACCGCTTGCCGCCCCACTTTCGGAGGACGGCTGAGCTTGATGACCCGTCATCGATGCGTCGAGCTCTTTCCTACTCTGCGGGTTGGGGCAGCGTCCCCTCCGCGGCCTCCATTCTGCCTCCGGCCAATATCCGCTGACCCAAGGCGATGATCGCCACGGATGCCACTCCGGCGAATGCGGATACGAGGAAGCCGTTTTGCGCGCCGAAATTATCGACTACCCAGCCCGCGACGAAAGCCCCGAGCGCCATGCCAATTCCAATGCCGGTCATCACCCACGTAACGCCCTCGGTCAGCATCGTTTCCGGAACCCGGCGCTCGATCAAGCCAAAAGCCGTGATGAAGGTCGGCGAGATGGCGATGCCGCTCACGAAGACGGCGAGGGCCAGGAGCGGTACCGTATCGGCGACAAGCAGCGGCAGGGCCGTCACGGCAAGGACGCTGACCGCGATCAGCAGCTGCCTCTGCAGCGGCATGCTTGGATTCAGGGCACCGATGACCAGCCCGACGACGAACGACCCGATGGCGTAGACGCCGATGACAAGGCTTGCAGCATTTGGCTGCCCGAGCTCCTTCGTGATCGCAACGGCACTGACTTCCGCCGTAGCGAACATCGAGCCCACGAATACCAGGGCGAGCGTTATGATCTGCACCGGTCGCAGCCGAATTGCCGATCCTTGGGAAACGCCGCGCTCCAGATGACGTAGCTGCGGTTCAGTCGACCGCTGCAGCACGAAGGCAGTTGTTCCGACCGCAAGGAAAATGGTGCTGACCAGCATACCGGCTTCCGGAAACAGCGCGACCGCCAACCCGACCGAGAGCGACGCGCCGGCGATGTAAACCAGTTCGTCTGCTGCCGACTCAAAGGCGAAGGCCGTGTTCAACTCGGGACGGTCGCGGAATAGCTCTGTCCAGCGCGCCCGCAGCATCGCGGGAATGCTTGGCATCGCCGCCGCGAAAAAGGCCGACACGAACAGCGCCCACGCTGGCCAATCCTGGTTCGCTCCCACCATGAGAGCAATAAAAGCCAGGACCGAGACCACGGTGGTCGGCGCTATGACCGCCGACTGGCCGAGCCGATCGACCATTCGCGAGATCTGGGGAGAGACGAGCGCATTCGTAAGGGCGAAAGCTGCTGAAACCGCGCCCGCGGTCCAATACTCCCCGCGTGTCTGCGACAGCATGGCGACAATGCCGATCGGTGCCATGGCAATAGGCAAGCGAGCGAAAAAGCCCGCGGCGGAGAAACCTTTCACGCCCGGCACGCTGAATATTTCTCTGTAAGGATTAGACATAAGGTGTTCCTTCGTCATTGGGACGCCCATTCACATACGTGGCGTATGTGGACGGTAGTTGCGTACGTCGCGTATGTCAAATAAAATACGCGTCGTATGTGAAGAAGGAGATTCCATGAGCAAGCCGCGCCCGGTCATGATCGCCGAGACACGCGCGAAGTTGCTTGCCGCTGCCCGGCACGCCTTCGGGACGGTAGGCTATGCCCAATCCTCAATGGATGATTTCACGGCAGGCGCGGGATTGACGCGTGGCGCGCTCTACCACCACTTCGGAGACAAAAAGGGGTTGCTGCAGGCCGTGATTCAAGAGCTGGATGCCGAGATGACGGCGCGGTTGCACAGCGTCTCGTCACGAGCACCAACGCGTTGGGAGGGGTTCGTCGATGAGTGCGTGGCCTATATTCAGATGGCACTCGAGCCCGAAATCCAACGAATCATGTTTCGCGACGGCCCCGCCATCCTCGGCGACATATCTCAGTGGCCAAGCACCAACGGCTGTATCGCGGCCCTCAGTCGGAGCCTGAGCCAACTCAAGGCGGATGGAGCGATTATCGACGTCGATGAAGAAGCGACTGCGCGCCTGATCAACGGTGCCAGCAGCCATGCTGCCTTGTGGATCGCCAACTCGGAGGACCCGCAGGAAACATCGAGAAGAGCGGTGGAGGCCTTCCGAGCATTGCTCGAGCGACTGAAGAGGCCTGACACAGACACGCTCAAAGCTCGCGCGACGATTTCAACAACAGGATTTTGAACGAGCACCTTCGCCTGGCAGGCAGACGCACCCTCGCTTTTCCAGCGCACTCACCACCTATTGAGCCAAGCGCCCCTGGAACCAGCTTACTAGGATCGCCGCGAGTTCCTCTGGCGCTTCCATCGGGATCATATGCCCGGCCTGGACCAATTCCATGACTGCGCCAGGGATGCCATCGCGCAGTTCTTCGGCCTCCTCGATGCTGCGGAGGCGGTCCTGTGTTCCCGCTACGATCAGCGTAGCGCAGCGGATCTCGCCGAGACGTTCAAGATCGCCATCGCGGTGAAACATTGTCTGCTGCTGGAAGACCCTGCCACCGAGGCGAACGCTCATCGCATGGATCCGATCGATCAATTCAATATCGCTCTCTCGATCCGGGTGAACAGAGGTGCGGAGGGAAGCATGGCTAAGCCCCCGGAACGTGGCGGGATCGAAGGCGGAGACTGCCGCTCTGCGCCGAGCTTGAATTCCCCCATCTCCCCGCGCGGAGGTAGCGATCAGCACAAGCGACGACACCTGCTGTGGTGCAAGCCGTGCCATTTCACGCGCAACGTAGCCTCCCATGGAGAAGCCGACGAGGATGAACTGCTCTGGCGTGTCGACCAGTGCCTGTCTAGCCATTTCCTCGATCGACTGCGCCCGCGTCGGATCGACATGGACGATTTGGCCGCTCGTCGGCAGCCGACGGAGCATGTCCGACCATAACTCGCGGTCGGTCATGAAACCCGGGACAAGGACGATGTTGCTGTGAAAGATCGGAATGACCTAAATAATTGGCGCTCGGAGACCGCGAGACCTTCCGACCGGCCCGCGCGGCGGGACCGGTCGGCTTGTCCGTCAGATTTCCACGGTCAAGAAGTCCGAAAGCGGCAGTTGCAGCGCGGATGCGATACGCTTCAGCTTTGCTGGATTTTGATCCAAGCCACTTTCAATTTCACTAATTTCGACGTTGGCGAGGCCGCAAGTAACAGCAAGGTCTTCGATGCTGTAGCCGACAGCCTCGCGGGCGGCCCGGACACGGGCAGCCACGTCGTTGCTGACGATGGCAGCGGCTTGATTGTTGTCAAAACTTTCGAGTGAAATGGACATAAATGTCTCCTTCTCTTGGCATTGAATTTTTAGAAATTCGATGTTGAGGGGGGTGACACGCGCCTTGGCGACGGCGGTAACGTTTTATGTCATCACTGTAACATAGACAAGCCACCATACCGCGAAACGCGCTGCAACGGGCTCGCCTTGCACAATCAAATCCGAATGCAATCCCGCTGCGGACCTCATTGTGGGCGCTCACGGAGATTCCAACACCGCGGGGGCGAGATCCTGCTCCTATCCTTAAAACCAGTTTCCAGCGCGCGCCGTTGGCCATAGACTGAGACTCATGAGGGTTTTCAGTTTCACTGCGTTTCAGCACCTCCAGATCTTCAGTGGCATATTTGCTTTGCACAGGCTGCTGCTCGACACGGAAACGCGACATCGCGACAGCAGCAATGAGGCCGGGTATCTCGGTTCTCCACTGAACAGACAGTTGCCGTCGTTCCCTGTAACCGGCTCCGCCGGTTGGACACGGCACCCGGCGGAATTGTTTCCGTCGCCGAGCCAAGTGCGGCCGCAAGATCCCCCAATCCGATGGTGGTGCCCCGCTTTGGACGATAGCCCCACCTGAGGCACCCGAACGACTTTGGTGGATTGCCCCTTCTGAAGGGAAGGAACTGAAGATGACGAATCAAGCCGGAGCAAACGCAGCACCTAGGCCCGCGGGCGCGGAGGGCACGCCTCTCCGAGACCAGTTCGACATGATGCGCCATGCCTTCATGGCTTCCCCGGTGCTGAAGACAATCCTGTGGCTCACGGCCGGCAGCTTCGCGATCATCATCGCGACAGCGATCGGACAGATCATCCTCAACCGCTGGAACCGACCTTTTTTTGACGCGATCGAGCGGCGCGATCTCGACGCCTTTTTCTATCAACTCCTGTTGTTTGTTTTCATCGCCGGTGGCCTGCTGGTGCTCAATGTCACGCAGCAATGGCTCAACCAGATGGTGCGATTGAAGCTGCGCGAGGGGCTGACGCTCGACCTGATCAACGAATGGATGCGGCCGCTGCGCGCCTTCCGGCTTGCCAACTCCGGCGCCATGGGAATCAATCCGGACCAGAGAATGCAGGAAGACGCCGGCCATCTTGCCGATCTCACCACCGACCTCGGTTTCGGCCTTCTGCAGTCGTCCATCCTGCTCGCGTCTTTCGTGAGCGTACTCTGGGCGCTGTCGGCAGGCTTTGTTTTCCATATCGGCGGCCACTCGCTCGAGATTCCGGGCTACATGGTCTGGGCCGCGATCCTTTACGCCGGCTCGGCATCTTGGCTGAGTTGGCTTGTCGGGCGGCCGCTGATCGCCTTGAACGGTGACCGCTACGCACGCGAAGCGGAACTGCGTTTCTCGCTGATGCACGTCAGCGAACACATCGACGCTATATCGCTTGCCGGGGGTGAAACCGGCGAGCGGCGGCGTCTGGAACTCGATCTCGCAACCGTGCTGGGCGCCATGCGCAACATCTACCGTGCCCAGATCAATCTTGGCTGGGTCCAGGACGGCTATGGCTGGGTCACGGTCGTCGCGCCGATCCTGGTCGCCGCGCCTGTCTATTTCGCCGGCGAGATCAGCTTCGGCGGCCTGATGATGGCCGTCGGCGCCTTCAACCAGGTTCACACATCGCTCAAATGGTTCGTCGCCAATATCAGTGCCATCGCGGACTGGCGGGCGACGCTTCTGCGCGTTGCCGCCTTCCGGCGTGCCATGATCATGACGGACGTCCTGCACGACGCGGAAAAACGGATCGAATTCGTCGAGAACGATACAAACAAGCTGACCTTCGACAACCTCGAGGTCGCGTCGTCGAGCGGACGCACCAGGCTTTCCGAACCGCATATCGAGATCGGCGCGGGTCAGCGCGTAGTCATCAGCGGCGACCCTCGCGCGGGAAAGACGTTGCTTTTCCGGGCGCTCGCACGGCTTTGGCCGTGGGGAAGCGGGCGCGTCGGAATGCCGGCTGGCGAGATGGTCGCGTTCATCCCACGCTCCCCGTATTTTCCGCGGGGCAAGCTGCGCGACGCGCTTTCCTATCCGCGCGCTGGCGCCTTCCCAGATGCGAGTCTCGTCGCAGCCCTTTCGAAAGTCGGGCTTGATCAGCTGACCACGCTGCTCGATCGTGAAGCGCGTTGGGAGCGCGAACTCAGCGACGACGAACAACGTTCTCTCGCCTTCGCACGGCTTGTTCTTCATCGACCGCGCTGGGTGATCATCGATGAGGCGCTCGAGACGATGGACGGCGAGGCGATGAAGCGGGCCCTATCCATCTTCGAGGACGACCTCCGCGATACCGCCGTCGTCAAGATCGGCCGCACGCCGCGGAATGGACCACTGTTCCCCCGCGTCATCCATCTCGTGAAGGACGCCGAAGGCCCCGTCCTCAAACCCATTCACCTGGGCGGTGGTATGCACGAGAAGGAACTTGTGGCCAGCGCACCTTGACCGGGTGCGGCATCGGCCGGCTGATAAGAGGAGCGCGCGATTTTCCGCCCACATCAGCATGCTCTAGGAGCAATTCCAGGAAAAGTGTGTAACGGTTTTCCGTCCGGAATTGCGTAATTTCAAAGAGTTAGATCATTTCACTGTTTCAAAGAAACAATGAAATGCTCTAGACACCGCGCTTGTTGCCCCAGAGCAGGACATGCAGCTGCGGCAGAACGCGCGCCTCGAACCAGCGGTCTTCGGTAACCTTGGCGACGAGCCAGAGCATACGCTCCATTATGCCGTCGATGTCGATCGTCGCGTCGTCGTCATCGGCGGCCGGCGGTGTGTGATTGCCGGGTTGCAGATAGACGGGCAGTTGCGGATAACGCGCGGCCGCCGCCCTGGCATAGGCGTAATCCGCCTCGTCGAAGACGACGATCTTCAGCACCGTTTGCGGCCTGCCCTTAGACATCCGCAGACATGCGTCGAATGCCTGCCAGTCGGTTGCCATCGCGCTCGACGGCGGCTTTGGGCTCAGCACCAACACGTCGAGATCGGCAAACCAGTGCCTGGCAACCGACCCCTGCGTTTCGAGGGCAAAACGATAGCCTTGGCGATGGCCGCGGTCGATGAGTTCGCCGAGCGGCTGGATAGCCGGATTGCCGCCGGAGAGCGAAACCATAAGCGGCCTCCCGCCGGAGAGCCGCGTGACCTCCTGCCAGACATCTTCCGTGGACATCGCCTGCCATTCGTCGCGATAGCGGCTGTCGACCGCATACATACTGTCACACCAGGAGCAGCGATAATCGCATCCACCGGTTCTGACAAAGACGGTCGGCAGGCCGATCAGCACGCCCTCACCTTGTATCGTCGGTCCGAAAATCTCGCTGACGCGGATCTCGGCAGATCTGTCGGAGGTCATGGCCGGTATTCCGCCCAGGTCTTCGCCGTTTCGCTGACGCGCACCGCGGTCGTCTCCGGAAGCCGCGCCTTGCACCAGTCGTAGAAGTGCTGTGCCAGACATTCCGCCGTCACCCGGTCGTGGCCGAGAACGTCGTTGAGATGCCGGTGATCGAAGGTCTCGTCGATGTAGCGCTTCAACGGCGCGAGCTCATGATAGTCGCGGACAAAACCGTGTTCGTTCAATGTTTTGGCCGAAAGCTCGACCTCGACGACGTAGTTGTGCCCGTGCAGCCGGGCGCACTGATGCTCGGGCGGCAGGCTGGTCAGCTGATGCGAAGCGGAGAAGTGGAATTCCTTGGTGATGCGGAACATTATTTCACCTCCTTGGCGGAGAAGGCGCCTGTAGCCGAAGCCCAGAAATCCGGATCGTCGTATTCCGTCGGATCCTCGACGCCCGCCAGATGAAAGGCTTCGCGTCTTTCGACGCAGGTGCCGCAACGACCACAATGGCGCGCGCCACCCTTGTAGCACGACCAGGTCTCGGCGAAAGGCGTCCGGTTCCTCGCTCCGTCCGCAACGATCTCGGCCTTGGAGACGTTGACGTACGGCGCATAGAGCGTGACGTCGGCATAGCCTTCCAGAGCATGGCTCTGCATCGTCTGGAACGTGTCGATGAACCCCGGCCGACAGTCGGGATAGATGAAGTGGTCGCCGCCATGTACGGCGGTCGCCACGGCATCGGCCTTGCGGGCCGCGGCAACGCCGAAGGCGATCGCGAGCATGATGGCGTTGCGGTTCGGCACGACCGTTACCTTCATGCTTTCCTCAGCGTAATGCCCGTCCGGCACGTCGACATCGTCGGTCAACGCCGAACCGCTAAGGTGACGGCCGATCTCGCGGATGTCGATGATCTCATGGGAAACGCCGAGACGTTCGGCGCAGGCGGCGGCGAAGTCCAGTTCCTTGCGATGCCGTTGGCCGTAGTCGAACGACAGCAGGCCGACAAGTTCGTGTTCCGCTGCGACTTTGTGCGCAAGCGAAACGGAATCCAATCCGCCGGAGCAGATTACGATGGTTTTCATGACAGGTGTCCTTGTTTTGACCGGGTAGGCTGCGACCGGAGTTTTACCTGCGCGCCTTGTAGGCCAAAGAGGACGACTTGTGAATACCCGCGGCGCCCAAATGCGAAGGACTGTCAACCAGCCCCGTCGACGGCGGCGGCACCGTCACCGCTACTGCATGTTTCCTTAAATCGTAGCCGATTTGAGGATAAAAACATGCAGCAATTCAAAGTGCGACAGCGCCCTTTGCGCGTCTGATAGGACGCGCGGCGCTGTAGTCGAGACCTTTCGCCCATGCGATTTCCGACGGATACCGCCCTTGATCGCCGCAACGCTCGCTCACGCTCAGAAGCTGTTGCGCTCGTGATAGGTGCGCAGGAAGGACTGAATACGCGCATCTTCCGGATGATGCAGGATGCGGTCGGGGCTGTCCACGCCGACCAGTTCACCTTTCTCCATGAAGACGACCTGATCGGCGACATGGGCGGCGAAACCCATTTCATGCGTCACCACCACCATGGTCATCCCCTCGCCGGCGAGCGTTTTCATGACGTTCAGCACCTCGCCGACGAGTTCCGGGTCCAGCGCAGAGGTCGGCTCGTCGAATAGCATAAGCTTGGGTTCCATGGCGATCGCGCGGGCAATCGCAACGCGCTGCTGCTGGCCGCCGGAAAGCCGCGAGGGATGGTTTGCCATCTTATCCGCCAGCCCGACTTTGGCCAGCGCCTCGGCGGCGCGGCGTTCCGCCTCGGATTTCGACATGCCGCGCACGCGGATCAACCCCTCGGCGACATTCTCCCTGGCAGTCATGTGCGGCCAGAGGTTGAACTGCTGGAACACCATGCCGATCGAGCGCCGCATCTCGCGCAGCTTGCGGCCCGACATCTTCTTGCCCGGCGCGTCATAGCCGATCAGCTGACCATCGATGCGCACTTCGCCGGAATCATATTCCTCAAGGAAATTTATGCAGCGCAGGAGGGTCGACTTTCCCGAACCTGAAGGTCCGATCAGACAGGTGACCTTGCCGGGCAGGATCGACAGGTCGACATCCTTCAATGCATGAAAGTTGCCGTAGTATTTGTTGACCTTGCGGATTTCGACGGATGACGCAGCAAGCATCTTACGTCCTTTCGATCAGATGTTTCGTGATGCGCGCTTCCAATCTGTGGCCGACACGCGAGATCGCCTCGACCAGCCCCCAGAAGAACAGCGCCAATACCACGTTTGCTTCCAGGTAGCGGAAGGTCTCGGTGGACATTCGCTGCACCTGATAAAGCAGCTCGGGAACGGTTATGATCGACAGGATCACCGTTTCCTTGGCGAGGATGATTGAGAAGTTCACGAGCGCCGGCAACGCGGAGACCAGGCCCAGGGGCAGCAGGATACGGCGCACGATATTGAGTTCGGACATGCCGATCGCACGGGCCGCCTCGATCTGACCAAGTGGTACGGCGCGGAAACCCGAGCGGAATATCTCGGCGAAATAGGGACTGCCATAGATCGTCAGTCCCAGGAGGCCCGCGGGCAGCGCATCAAGGCGCAGGCCGACGAGCGGGCCGCCGTAGTAGAGCACGAACAACTGGACCAGGAAGGGCGTGCCGCGGATCACTTCGATGTAGGCTTGGACGATCCACGTGACCCAGCGCGGCCCATAGCGCTGAATGAGCGCGATGACGAGGCCAAGCGCCATGCCGAAGACCGTGCCAAGGGCCCAGCAGAGGACGGTATTGCCGAAGCCCTTCAGCAGCGAGGGGCCGTATTGCTGCAGGATGCTCCATTCCATCAGACGGCCGTCCTGTGTTCGAGGTAACGTCCCAGCGCCGCCAGGCACAAGTTTATCAGCAGATAGATGCAGGCCGCCGCTATATAGACCTCAAGCGGACGGAAGGTCGTAGCGGCCTGCGCCTGGCTGGCGCGAGTGATTTCGAGAATGCCGACGACCGAAACCAGCGAAGACGCCTTCACAAGCAAGATAAGTTCGTTGATCAGCGCCGGCAGCGAAAGCGTCACGGCCTGTGGAAGGATCACCCGGGTCCACACGTCGCGAGGGTTCATGCCGATGGCGACCGCGGCCTCGGTCTGTCCCTTCGGCAGCGCCGCGATCGCGCCGCGCCAGATTTCCGAGATATAAGCGCTGGCGCAGATGCCCACGGTCACCACGGCGGCGACCATCGGGGGAACGTCCAGGCCGATGACCGGCAAGGTGTAGTAGAACACCAGCAGCTGCACCAGCAGCGGCACGCCGCGCAGGAAACTGACCCAGATGGCTGCAAAGCGGCGCAGTGGCGGGTAAGGCGACAGGCGCGCGGCACAGATCAGTGTACCGATCACCAGACCCAGCCCGATACCCAGAACGGAGATCAGCAGCGTGTATCGCGCCGCCCAGAACAGCGGCCCAAAGCTTTCAAGGAAAACTGCGAAGGAAAACATGCGCCCTCACCTTGGTATAAGGGAACGGGCGGAGGTGGCCTCCGCCCGCAAGCAACTTAGTTTGCCGGGACTTCGCGGGGCAATTCGGCATAGGTGCCGAGCCACTTTTCCTGAATGGCCTTGACGCGGCCGTCAGCAGTCATCTTCAACAGCGCGTCGTTGATGGCCTTGGCAAAGCCGTCGCTGTCGGCATCCTTGCGCAGCACCCAGGCAAAATACTTCGGCTCACCGAACTGGGCCGGCGTGAAGAGGGCAAAGGTCTCGGCGCGGTTCTTCACCAGATAGGTGAGGTTCGGCAGCGAGCCAGCAACCGCATCCAGACGGCCGGCGGCGAGGTCGGCATAGGCTTCGTCCGTGGTGCCGTATTCCTTGATCGTCACATCGCCCAGCTTCTGGCCATAGGCCTCAAGCTGCTTGAATTGCGCGGTACCCTGCTGGACGCCGACGGTCTTGCCCTTGATGTCCTCGGGTTTGGTAAGCTCGCTGTTGTTCGCGGCCTTGACCAGAGAGACGGTCGCATCAGCAATCGGCAAGGTGAACGTGTAGCGCTCAAGCCGCTCCGGCGTGATGGTCACCGGTGCGATCACGATATCGAACTTCTTGACCTCAAGACCCGGCAGTTCGGCGGTCCAGGGAATATCCTGATACACCGGCTCGACACCGATCTCCTTGGCGACCGCATCGAACAGGTCCTTGGTCATGCCCTCATAGGTGCCGTTGTTCAGCATGTCGAAGGGGGCGTAGTGCATGTCGGTCGCCGTGACGATCTTGCCCGCAGCCTTGATGTCCGCAAGCTGGTCGGCCTCGGCGGCGCTGGCGAGGCCAAGCGCGGCCAGCCCGAAAAGCGCGCCTTTGATGGTCATATGAATGCTCATTGCAGTTGCTCCTTGTTGCGTATTGCCCACTGGATTGTCTACGGTTCGGCCCTACAGCGCCGCGTCTTATAAGAGCGCAAAGGACGCTGTAGCACTTTGAATTACTGCATGTTTTTATCCCCAAATCGGCTAGGATTTAAGGAAACACGCAGTAGGTTCACTTCAGCATCTGGCCGGAAATGATGATGCGTTGAATTTCACTTGACCCTTCGTAGATTCGCATAATCCGCAAATCGCGGTTTATCCGTTCGATCGGAAAATCACGAGTATATCCATAGCCGCCGTGCAGTTGCAGCGCGCAATCCGCGATGCGGCCCGCAGCCTCGGATGCATGCAGCTTGGCCATGGAAGCCGCCAGCGAGAAGCGTCCCCCGCCCGCGTGCGCCAGGTCCCGTTGTCGCGCCGCGTCCTGCGCGACCAGCAAGGCCGAACGATAGGCCAATCCCATATCCGCGATCATCCAGCGTATGCCCTGCCGGTCACTCAGCGGCTGGCCGCCGATAATGCGGTCCTTTGCATAGGCAATGGCGGCGTTCAACGCCGTCTCGGCCATTCCGAGGCATTGAGCGGCCACTTCGATACGCCCACTGTCCAGCACCTGCATGGCCGTGCGGAAGCCGTTGCCCTCCTCGTCGAACAGCGCGTCCGCGGGGAGATGGCAATCAATGCTCAGCGTAAAGACATGACCGCCCTTCAGCCCCATGGTCTTTTCCGCCGGACCAGCTTCAAGGCCCGGCGTACCCTTGGGCAGTATGAAGGCCGAGATGCCGCGATGTCCCTTCTCCGGGTCGGTCACCGCATAGAGCACGATGAAATCCGCCACACCGCCATTCGAGATGAAGCATTTCGTACCCTTAACATGCCAACCGGTGTCGGTGCGGCGTGCGCGGGTCTTCATGTCGGCCGGGTCGGATCCCGCGGCGGGTTCGGTCAAGCCGAACGCTCCCAATGCCTCACCCGTCGCGGCCCTGGTCAGCCATTCCAGTTTTTGCGTCTCCGTTCCGCCGATGAGGATCGAGTCTGTCGCCAGATAGTGTGCCGTCAGCGCCGACGCCGTGGAGCCGCAAGCCCCGGCGACGATCGCCACCGCCCTGAGCAGCGCCGGGGCAGAGATGCCGCTGCCGCCATATGCCTCGGGCAGATTGGCGCCCAGCATCCCGGCTTCAGCCAATGTCGCCAGTTGGTCATGAACGAAGGTCGAGGTTTCGTCGGTTTCGGCCGCCCTTGGGGCGATGCGCTCCGCGCAAATGCGAGTGAGCACGTCGCAGAACAGCCGCTCTTCCTCGGCCAGCATGTGCCATTCGTCAGTCATCCGCGTTTCTCCAATCCGAATTCCTGCAGGATCGCGTCGCGATCGCCTCCGAGGCGCGGGGCCGAGGCGATCGCCACCGGTTTTTCGCCGTCGAAGCGGACAGGCTGACCGACTGTGGCCGCCTCGCCCAGCACCGGATGCTGCAGCAGGCTGACCAACCCGCGCATGGCTGCGTGCTCGTTCGAGATCGCCTGCGCGATATCCCAGATCGGTGCGGCCGGGAGGCTTGCGGCGGAAAGGGCCGCGACGGCCTCCTCGGTGGTCACGGCGCGGGACCAGCTTTCGATCAGCGCCTTCAACGCCGGTTCATGCTCGGTGCGGCTCGTATCTGTGGCGAAGCGTGGATCGTCGGCAGCCTCCGGCGCGCCGATGAGATGGGCGAGCGCGGCAAATTGTCGGGCGTTCAGAACGGCGATCACCACCTGCCCATCCCTGGTGGCAAAGCAACCGAACGGCGTCGAGAGCGGATGGCGGTTGCCGACACGTCGCGGCAGTTGTCCGGCATAGAGATGCAGCGCGTGGCTGGTGGTCAGCATGGAAAACAGCGCGTCATACATGGCGACATCGAGCGTGGCACCCTGCCCTGTCGTATTGCGCTGCACCAGCGCGGCCATGATTGACCAGCTGGCAAACAGCCCGGCCAACAGATCGGCGATGCTTTCGCCGGTCTTCAGCGGCGCACCACCCTCCTCGCCGGTGCCGGCCATGAGCCCGGACATGGCTTGCACGACCAGGTCATAGGCCGGCAGATCCTTAAATGGACCCTCCTGGCCGAAGCCCGAGATCGAGCAATAGATGAGGCGCCGATTGGCTGCCCGCAGCGCCTCCGCGCCAAGCCCCAACCGCGCGGCCACGCCTGGGCGAAAATTCTCGACCACAACATCGACACGAGCCGCAATCGCCTCAGCCAGCGCCAGGTCGTCCGCGCTCTTGAGGTCCAGAGCTATGCTGCGCTTACCGCGGTTGTTCAGCGTGAAGAGCGCGCTTTCGCCCTGACTGAACGGGCCGATATGGCGATAGTCATCGCCTGCGGGTGGTTCCACCTTGATGACCTCGGCCCCGAGATCGGCGAGCAGCGCCGTACAGTAAGGCCCAGCCAACACACGGGACAGGTCCAGCACCTTGATCCCCGCCAGCGGCCGGCTCATACCCGCGCCTCCGACGCCGGGCGCACTGCCCCGTCACGAGTCATGGCATTGCTGAGAACGTGCATCTGCTCCTCCTCCCGATTGGCGCCGACACATGGATAATGTCTAAACATAATACAGCCTATATGTCTATACTTATTTTGAAGATACGTGTAACCTTGGGTCCATTGGCGCCGCTAGCTATCTAAGGTGCGGAGGAGATGTGAGCGACAAACAGACTGGCCGGACCATGCCCAAGGCACAAAGCATCGCCGACGAGGTACGTCGCCGCATCGTCGAACTGAAATGGCGCCAGGGTGAGCGTATACCCGACGAGGCAGACCTGGCCGTCGAGTTCGACGCCGCCCGGGCGACCGTCAACAAGGCGCTGCAAGTGCTCGCGGATGAGGGCTTGCTGGATCGCAAGCGACGGGCCGGCACGCGCGTGGCGATCAATCCGGTGCGCAAGGCGACCTTCTCAATTCCGATCGTGCGCGAGCAGGTCGAGGAAGCAGGAATGGCCTACAGCCATCGCGTCGTCGCGCAGCGGTTTAGCCCGATCCCAGCGCAGATCGCAGGGCGCCTCGGCCTTCCGGAAGGTGAGCGCCTGGTTCATCTCAGGGCCGTGCACTACGCGGACGGAAAGCCCTATCAACTCGAGGACCGCTGGCTAAATCCCCGCGCCGCGCCAGGGCTGCAGCAAGCCGGCTTCCGGGAACTCAATGCCAACGAATGGCTGGTGCGCAACGCCCCCTACCTTCGGGCGGATTTTTCCTTTTCAGCCGAAAACGCCGACCGACGCGACGCGCGTCTGCTGCGGACAAGGCAAGGTCAGGCACTGCTGATCCTGCATCGCACAACCTGGAACGATCTCGGCCCCATCACCACGGTCCGGGTGGCGTTCCAGCCCGGGCACCGTTTCGGCGCCGGCGAGGGCCGCGATTACGGGGCTAACACCTGATGCAAATCTTACGGAAGCGAATGCGCAATTCGCTTCCGCTAAGTTCGTATCCGCTCCGTACAGCCGAAATCCGATCAAAGCGACGCCACGGGTCATGCGCCTTACCAGGCGCGCGGCCCGTGTACCTTGAGCTTCTGCGTGAACGCGGCCGTTTCAACCATCGTTGAGGACAAGGCCCTTGGTCAGCTCCAGCGCCTGCCGCTCGAAGAGCCCGCGGTAAATGCCGCCCTTCAGACGAATGAGCGTGCCATGATCGCCCTCTTCCGCGATGCGACCGCGGCTGAAGACCAGCAACCGGTCGAGCGCGCGCACCGTCGACAGCCGATGCGCGATCACCAGCGTCGTGCGTCCCATCATCAGCCGCTCCATCGCCTGCTGGATCAGCACCTCGGATTCGGAGTCGAGGCTCGATGTCGCCTCGTCGAGGATCAGGATCGGCGCGTCGGCCAGGAATGCCCGGGCGATCGCGACGCGCTGACGCTCGCCACCGGACAGCTTGACGCCGCGCTCGCCGACCAGCGTCCCGTAGCCTTTCGGCAGCGCCGCAATAAAATCATGCGCACTTGCGAGCCTTGCCGCCTCCTCGACCTCGCGCTGGGTCGCTCCCGGTCGCCCATAGGCGATGTTTTCGGCAAGCGAACGGTGGAACAGGATCGGCTCCTGCTGCACGATGGCGATCTGCTGGCGGAGCGACGCCTGCGTCACGCCGGCGATATCCTGCCCGTCGATCCTGATTTCGCCTGCCTTCAGGTCGTGGAGGCGCTGGATCAGTTTGACGAAGGTGGTCTTGCCTGAACCGGAATGGCCGACAAGGCCGACCCGCTCGCCGGCCCGGATGGTCACCGAAAAGCGGTCATAGAGCGGTACCCGGTGCGCGCCGTAGTGGAAGGTCACATCGGCGAACTCGATCTTGCCATCGGTGATGCGGATCGCCTTCGCACCGGCACGGTCTTCGATGCCAAGCGGCTGGGCGTGGATGTCGACAAGCTCCTCCATGTCGTTGATCGACCGCTGCAGGTTGCGGATGTGCATACCCACTTCGCGCAGATATCCTTGCAGGATGAAGAAGGATGTCAGCACGAAGGTGATGTCGCCGGCGCTCGCCTGTCCCCTCGCCCACAGCACCAAGGCAAAACCGATCACCGCCGCGCGTAGCACGAGCAGCATGGCGCCCTGTGCGGTGCCGTTGAGCGTTCCGCGAGTCCAGGTGCGTCGCGTCCGGTTCTGCCACTTGGCAAGCACCCTGGCGAGGCGTTGATCTTCGCGACGCTCGGCGCCGAAACCCTTGACGACGATGTTGCAGCTGATCGCGTCAGCAAGGGCACCCCCGAGCCTTGTATCCCAACCGTTGGCGAGGCTTGCCATCGGCGCCACATAGCCGAGCGAGAGGGCGACGGTGACCGCAATGAAGGCGATCGAGCCGAGCCCGATGATCAGGCCCATCATCGGCCAGTACCAGGCCATCAATGCCGTCGACCCCGCCAGCATGATCACCGACGGAAACAGCGCCACCAGCAGCGTGTCGTTCAAGAGATCCAGCGCCCACATCCCGCGCGTCACCTTGCGCACGGTCGAGCCGGCGAAGCTGTTGGCATGCCAGTCGCTGGAAAACCGCTGGATGTGGTGGAATGCGGCCGACGCGATGTCGGACATCATCTTCAGCGTCAGAGTGACGATGCCCATGAACGTCATGTGCCTGAGCACGATGGCGCCGAGCGACAGCGCCATCAGCATGAGGAACGCCGAGACCGCCGCGTTCCAGGCAATCTCGTCGGTCGCTGCGCCCGAGACGACAGCGTCGACGAGCCTGCCGGAATAGAGCGGCGTCAACACATCGGCAAGCGTGGACAGAAGCACGGCGCCGAGGATCGCCAGGAGCCGCGCCGGCTGTCTCTTCCAATGAGCCCAGCAAAAGCGGAAGACACTACGGAACGCGCGGTCGCGCGCCACGAAACGAGTAAAAGCCATATGATTTGCCCGGTGACGGGTGCACCGGCCTCAAAATCCAGTAACGAAAGGAATGCCGCCAGGAAAAGCGAACTGGTGCGGCATCAATGAATCGGCGCGATCTCCAAGGCGGAGAGCGCCGGACGAAGCCAATCCCCTACGCCGCAATCAGAAGCGCAAGCGCCCCGTGTCATACGGAGAATATTGGATCGCCCGATAGGGAGAAGGAAAAAACTGTCATCTTAGCCTCCCTGATTCTGATTGCCGAAGGACCCCTTATAGTTGAACACGGCCGAAGCGCCAAGCGCGTATATTGCATTTTCGGTGTCGCTGCTGGCCAAGTGCAGCCCGTTTGCAACAGTTGCCCGCCACCATCGGCGCAGAATAGCCGCGTAGCCTAAAAATGCCGCCCGCTTTGCAGAACTTTTACAATGTGCTGGGAATTTCGCCGCTATTCGTTGCAAACCGTAAAGCGGTTCCTATTGAAACTAGATGCGAATCTCGAGGTTGACTGTGCAGAACAACAACATTCTTGTCGTCGGCGGCGCCGGCTATATCGGCTCCCATACGTGTCTCCAACTGGCCGCCAAGGGCTACCAGCCCATCGTCTACGACAACCTCTCGAACGGTCACGAAGAATTCGTCAAATGGGGTGTTCTCGAAAAAGGTGACATTCGAGACCGCAAGCGTCTCGACGACGTTCTCGCACGATACCGGCCACGCGCGATCCTGCATTTTGCGGCCATGATCGAAGTCGGCGAGTCGGTGAAGGATCCGGCCGCATTCTACGACAACAACGTCATCGGCACGCTCACCTTGCTGTCGGCGGCGCTTGCTGCCGGGATCGACGCCTTCGTATTCTCGTCCACCTGTGCCACCTACGGCCTGCCCGATAGCGTGCCGATGGACGAAACGCACAAACAGGCGCCGATCAACCCCTATGGGCGCACGAAATGGGTCTGCGAGCAGGCGCTGAAGGACTATGATCTGTACAAGGGCCTGCGTTCCGTGATCCTGCGCTACTTCAACGCCGCCGGCGCCGACTTCGAAGGAAGGATCGGTGAATGGCACGAGCCGGAAACCCACGCGATACCGCTCGCGATCGACGCGGCCCTTGGCCGCCGGGAAGGCTTCAATGTGTTTGGCACCGACTACGATACCCGTGACGGCACCTGCGTGCGCGACTACATCCATGTCCTCGACCTTGCGGATGCCCATGTGCGGGCGGTCGACTACCTGCTGGAAGGCGGCAAGAGCGTCGAACTCAATCTTGGTACGGGCACCGGTACGACGGTCAAGGAGCTTCTGAGCGCGATCGAAAAGGTTGCGGAGCGGCCGCTCAATATCCGCTATGCAGAGCGGCGCGAAGGCGACTCGACCACCCTGGTCGCCAACAACGACAAGGCGCGCGCGGTGCTCGGCTGGGAGCCGCAATACGACCTCGCGGCGATCACCGAGTCCGCCTGGAACTGGCATTCACGCAGAAATCAAGGCGTCTGATCTGCTACGAGTATCCTTAAATCGGCTCCGATTTAAGGATACCAACCTTCAGCAATATCGAAGCGCTACAGCGCCATGCGTTAGAAAAAGCGGGCGCTGTAGACGTGTGTCCCTCCAAAAGCATGTCTCGCCTTAAACAGGCGGGCATACACTCCAGGGTAACCGCGCCGACGCTGGCAAGCGCTTCAATGCCGGCCTACCCGGCCACGCTTTCGGCCGCCGGTTGCATGCGCTTTCGATAAAGCAACGGACGCTCCAGCATGGCATAGCCGGCAATACCGATCACGGTTCCGGAAAGCACCGAAACAGCCAACGCTATCCAGGCATCGATCCCGACCATCGAAGCAGCCTTGGCGACCACGGAAATCGCGAAGGTGTGCCAGATGTAGATCGAGTAGGAAGCATTGCCGAGAAGGTTCGGCAACTGCAGCGAACGGATATGTCCGTGCGCCTCGATCGAGAGGGCGCCGACGACCAGCATCACCGCAAGCGGACCGATTGTGAATTCATCGAATGGCAGGTGAAGGATACCGATAAGCAGGAAGCCGCCGAACGAGCAAGCGATCAGCGCCACGCCGGCCACGAGCGGCGGCACCCTCCCCTTCAGCCACAACTCGGCGATGACCATACCTGCCACGAATTCAAGGATGATGGGCCGAGTGTAAGTCAGCATCAAGGGATTGTCGAAGCTGGTCACGAGTCCGGCCACGACCAGGAAGAAGAAGAGACCGGCGATCGAAGGCAGGCGCCATTTTCGGGGCAGCAACAGCGAGATCGCGAACACAGCGTAAAAAAGCATCTCGAAATTGAGCGTCCAGCCTTGCACCAGAACGGGCCATATCTCACCGTTGCTCGGAGAGCGCATTGGCATGAAGAACAGCGAAGCGAGCACATGCTCGACGGATAGAACCATGTTCGGGAAGAGCCCCGCGATCCCTCCGGCGACCATGACCATGGCCGCCAGCCAATAGATGGGCACGATGCGGCGGATGCGATCGACCATGAATCGCGCCGGCGTGACGGGCCGGCGATCGCTGATCACCCACATGATGAAGCCGCTGATGACGAAGAAGACGTCAACGCCGGCGGCGCCGATCGCGAAATGATGGCCAGTCTTTTCTGCGGCATGGAATATCACCACCGCCAGCGCGGCCGCAGCGCGCAGGTATTGGATCCCGTGGATCGTTTTCATCAGGCGCCCCCACGACGCAGTATTATGCGCTGAAACGAACTCTGTAGGCTGTAGAACGCCGTTCCTCCGGCCACAGCCAGTTCATGGTCGGTCGCGTGCGCCTGATCGTCAGCTTGCCCGCCGAAAAATACAGCAAGAACGACCCGACATGATACGGGTTGAGAATGTCGACCTCGACGAACGATCGGATGAGAAGCAGAATTGCTATACCAAAGAGCACCATCGAATCCGGATCGCGATCCTCGGAAAGCAACCGCTTCAGGTGGCCGAAGACCGTTGTGACCAGTACCATGGTCAGCAACAGGAGGCCGATCAGCCCCGTTTCCACGATGGCCTCGATATAGGTGTTATGGAAATGGAAGCCGGAGCGCGCGGTGATGTAAAATTCTTCCCAAAGCCGCTCAGCCTCGGAAAACCCCTGGATCCAATAGGCCTGGTAGCCGACCCCGACGATCGGGGAAACACTTGCCGCCTCGATGCCCTGCTGCCACAGATAGGTGCGGCCCGTAAGGGTCGAATTCTTGCCGAATGCGCCGAGCACCACATCGATCCCACCGCTGTAGGTGATCGCAACGGCGGCGACCACGCCGAACACTGCCGCGGCGAGAAAGAGGCCCTTGCGGTTCGAAGGCCGCAGGGCGGATATCACCCGCATGCCGAGCGAGAGGCCAATGATTGCAGCGGTCGTCAGGACCGAAGTCGCCGACTGCGAAGCCAGCAGCGAGTAGGCAGCGATCAACCCGGAGACGCCCGCCGCAGCCATCCAGACGCCGCGCTCGCCAAGGGTGAAAACGGCAACGAAGGCGAAATAGATGCCCAGCGAAGCGTAGAAGCCCAATTGGTTCTTCGATGAAAAGGCGCCCACAAAACTGAACGTACCGTCCAGCGGATCGTAGTGATAAACGCCGAAAAGCAGCGAATAGAGAAGGACAATGGCGACGCCGGCGATCCCTCCGCGCGTCAGGGTCGGGATGTCGATCGTCCGCATGGCGATCAGCGCACAGACGACGTGGCTGAGATATTGCACCCCGGTGCGCATCGTCATCCCCGGCGCCGCCGACCAGAAGAAGGAGACGCAGGCGAAGACAGTGAAGGCGAGGATCCAGATATACTTGCCGTAACTGCCTAGAACCTTGCGGTAGTCGACGAGAACCAGAGGCAGCCACAAAGCGTAGTAGAACAGGATCGAAACCTGTCCGAAGCGCGGCGAATAGGCGAAGACGAACAACGACAGCGCCACGGCGAAAGTGCCGTAAAGCTGATTCGTTCCGGGGCTGACGAGGCTCGCCTTCGAAATCCGCATGCTGGAACTCACCGCATCGCCAGTGCTGCGCTTACCTTGATGACGTCTCCGGGCAGCACCTCGGTGTTCTCGTTCGCCGCGATCTCCGTCGGCTTGCCATCCTTTTCACGGATGATCGAGTAGGTGATGTTCGCCTCGGATTTTTGGTCTTCCAGTCGAGCCGCTTCTGCCGATTGCAGCAGAGCCTCGGCCATGAGGTCGCGATTGGTGCCGACCTTCAGCGAAAGCGTGTCGAGCTCGGCCTCTGTGTTTTGCAGTTCCTGAGCGAGCTGTTCGTCCCAATCGTTGCGGAGATTGGTCTCGTCCTGCGTCGCTTTGTTGTAATCCTGCTTTGCCTTGAGCGAATTGGTGTCGATGTCGAGCAGCTGAGACTGCACGTCCGCAACCCTTTGTTCGAGCGCGAGTTTGCGCTGGCTCAACGCCAGTCCCTTTTCGGCGAGGCTGTCGACCTTCTCGCGATCTTCAATGACGAGTTCAAGCTGGCGGGCCTGCGTTTCTGATTTTTTCCCGAGCGACTCGATCTCGCTTTGAAGAAGAGATTTAAGATCGGCAAGGGCGTCCAGTTGTCGCTCCTGTCGCTTGTCGCGCGACTCCATCAAAGCCGTCTCATCGGCGAGCAGGTTGTCGATGCCCTCGACGTTCTTGAGTTCGCTGGGCAATTCGATCTTGTTGCGCTTGCCGATTTCAGCCTGGAGCCGGGCGCGGCGAATGAGCAGCCTGTTGCGCTCCGCGACCTGCACGGCGGATTCGCCGCTCGCCGTGATGTAGTCCCGGACGAAACGCCCGCCGCTTTCGGCCCGGCGCAGTCCGCCACCGAGGCTGACGGCCTTGAGTACCGTCATCTTCGGGACATAGGGATATTCCCCAGGGGTCTCCACTTCGCCGGTAAGATAGACGGGACGGTATTGCGCCATTTCGACGGACGCCGACGGCCGGTCGCGCAGGCCAAAAAGCTTCTGCATCTGGATGCCGATCTCGGTGGCGACTTCCGTTGTCGTCTTGCCCGAGGCAGGCAGGTCACCGACAAAAGGCAGCGAGAGATTACCCGACGCGCCGACCGTGTACTCGCCACTGACCGCCGACCAGTCGCGCACGGAGCCCTCGGCCGTCTGCCACTCGGCAACGCGCACGCGAAGCTTGTCCATCACGCCAAGCCGATATTCGTCGGCTTGTGCGGCGGTCGCCCCCGACGCGGCAATGACCGCGATGAGCGCGACACGGGCGAAACAGGAAAGCTTTTTGGAGACGTCAAACGTCCCCGAAGTTTTGATAGGTTGCATTTTCGTGATGTCCTGATGCCTGACACTGTCTTGACCCTGAGGGTCAGCGTCAGGGTTTCAATAGCTGCCGCGGGAGAAGCAGACGGCAGGAATCGTCTTGACGACAATGGCAAGGTCGGCAAGGAGCGACCAGTTCTGGACGTATTGCGTGTCGAAGGCCACTCTGGCGGCGTAGGATACGTCGTTACGGCCACTGATCTGCCAAAGGCCGGTCAGACCAGGCCGGGAGCGCAGGTAGTAGACGGCAGCCGAATCATAAAGCTCGAGCTCGTCCTCTACGACCGGGCGCGGACCGACCACGCTCATTTCGCCGCGAATGATGTTGAGGAGCTGCGGCAGCTCGTCGAGGCTGAGCTTGCGCAACACGGCTCCCACCGCGGTTACCCGGGGGTCATCCTGCAGCTTGCGGGTCGTGCGCCACTCTTCGTAGGCGTCAGAATTCTCCTTGAAATAGTCTTGCAGCACGCGATCGCCATTCTCCATCATCGTCCGGAATTTCAGGCACTTGAAGGCCTGACCGTTGTGGCCGATACGGCGGTGTCCATAGAAAACACTCCCGCCATCAGAGAGCTTCACGAGCGCCATGATGAGCAGGAAGAGCGGGCTGAAGAACACGAGAGCCAAGGACGCGGCGGCAATGTCAAAACTTCGTTTCGATATGCCTCCTATCGGCCGGAATACCCCGGTCTCATTTGCGATAAAAAACGGCGAACTGGCCGAGCGAGTCGCGGACTTCATAGAGGTGACTCCATTTACGTTTTGCGATTGTCGGTCCCGCAGGACGCGGGTCATCTAGCGCGAGTGTATGGTGAGAATTTGTTTTTTGAAGGCGAAATCAAGGCCGCTTCGGTGCGCTCCGTCACCAAAGCGTTTTGACCAGCTGGGCGCGCACACTATTACTAAAATTTAATTATAACGATTCGAAAATTATAACTAAGATAGTTTGTTACACGGTTGCCACGTTCAAACATCCGCGGGATTTAATGCTTTCGGATCGCGAAGTATTACAGGAAACGTATCCTTGTTTCACTCCGCCGGCCGAGGGGGGCGCCGGCACGAAATTGACAAGGGGTAATTCCGGCTCAGCTTTTTGCATTGCATCATCATTTTGCAGTGCACATTTTCCTGGGCCTTTCTGCAATAAACTTGTAACAAAAGTTGATCGGAAAAAGGCGTTTCGCTTAAGCCGAAAGATGCAGCAATCAGAATGAGTTCGCATTTACCCCTCTCAATTTAGGGGGCCGGCAAACGAGCCATTAGAAATCCGGCTTCCCCGAGCATTTGTTGTATTTTTTGTCACAACTCCATCTTTAATTGAATTCCTGCGCATGATCACTCCGAAGTGATTTGTCCCCGCTCGCCGGTCAAGCCGACGGAAAGGTTCCCGCGCTAAAGACAGTAACGACAAAGTTGCGGCTTGCATGTTGAAGAGAAAAGCGACCACTAATATAGTGGGGAAGCGGGAGGAGAGGGCTAAGAGTCCAATGACGGCACCAGTCGAAAATCCGAAGGGCGGAAACGCGATGTTCGCGCCGCGCGTCCTTGCCAGCATGATCGGCGCGTTGGTGGCTTTTGCCATCGCAACCTATATCCTCAACGGCTCCCTGGTTTCGACCGCGATACAGACTCTGATCTGCGCCGTACTGCTGCAAGTCGGATATTTCATCGCCGTCCTGTTCCTGGTCTGGAAGGAAGCCAGTGGCCGGCGCAAATTGTCGCCCGGCAAGGTGTTGATCGAATCTGCGTCCGACGAAAAACAATCCGGCAAGGTCACCATTCGCCGTTTGAACCGGCCGGGCCACTCCAACCCCTAAATACTTGTCCCTGCGCAGGCTGTCTTTAGTAAAGGCAGGCATTCGACCGCGGCCCTACAGCGCCGCGCGTCTTATCAGACGCGCAAAGGTCGCTGCAGCACTTTGAAGCGCTGCATGTTTTTGCCCTTAAATCGGGCTACGATTTAAGGAAACATGCAGCAGCGGCGGCGTTCTTCTCCCGCATTGCAAAAAAATTTGCGTTTGACGCGTTTGCGACATGATCGCCGGACATGTTTCGAAAGACCGGTGGAAACTTGATCACACCGACGCATCTCGATCACCTGCTGGAGCCCAGTATGACCGTAGCCGCGCCGACGAATGTCTGCATTATCATTGCCGCAAAGAACGCCGCCGACACGATCACCAGAGCGATCGCCTCCGCCCTTGCCGAACCCGAGGCTGCGGAAGTCATCGTCATTGACGATGGTTCGACCGATGACACTGCCCGCACAGCACGCGCCGCAGATGACGGAAGCGGCCGATTGAACGTGATCCGCTTCGAAGAAAACCGCGGTCCCGCCGCCGCACGCAATCATGCAATCGCGATCTCGCAGTCCCCACTTCTTGGCGTACTCGATGCCGATGACTTCTTTTTTCCGGGTCGACTTCGCCAGCTGCTTTCAGAGGATGGCTGGGACTTCATTGCAGACAACATCGCGTTCATCGACGCAAGCCAGGCGGAAACCGCCCACGGCCGGATCGGCCGTTTCACCGCAAGTCCCCGCCTGCTCGATCTCGTCGGTTTCGTCGAAGGCAATATCTCCCGGCGCGGCGTTCGCCGCGGGGAGATCGGCTTCCTCAAGCCGCTGATGCGGCGCTCGTTCCTCGAAGGCCATCGTCTCCGCTACAAGGAAGACCTGCGCCTCGGCGAAGACTACGACCTCTATGCCAGAGCGCTTGCGAAGGGCGCACGCTACAAGATCATCCACAGCTGCGGCTATGCCGCCGTTGTCCGAGGCAATTCGTTGAGCGGCAGCCACCGCACGGCCGACCTGAGGCGGCTTTACGAGGCGGACCAGGCGATCCTTACCGAAGGCCCGTTGAGCGCCGATGCCGCCAGCGCCATCCGGCGCCATGAGCGCCACATCCGGGACCGCTATGAACTGCGGCATTTTCTCGATCTCAAGAACCAGACCGGCTACATGAGCGCGATAGGCTATGGGCTGACAAATCCCGGTGCGCTTCCGGCGATCGTCGGCGGGATCCTTGCCGACAAGACTGAACGTTTTCACCCCCGTCAATCGTCCGCACCGCTAGCGCTCGGGGGCTCGGGTGTCATCCGCTATCTGCTCGAGGCGCCGGTGGCCGGGCCGGGGGAATAGCCGAAGTTCCGTGCGGATACGCTGATCGGCTATTCCTTGGTGGTGTTCCGCGCCGATGGCACGTCTTTCCTGTTGTGATGGCACTGGCATTGAGCTTTGTTTTCTGAGCGCCTTGTCCGACCGCTTCCGCTTCACATCCTGGGCTCGCGCCTGAAGACTCAATCGGCCCTAAGCGTTTAACCCGGCCATTCACCCCAAGTTTTGCAGGATGCGAACGGGGGGCTGCCTGAGTTACGCTGACAGCGACTGAGGCTGGATGGGAACGGCGCATGATCGACATAGGGATCGCGGCAACGGCTTTCGGCGACAGGCTTTCTTCCTCCCAGCCCCGAACAATATCGAGTTGCAACGTCGCCTGGTCTCCAGTAACGAAGGGGAAATTTAAGCTTTTCCTGGTTCTGCTGATGACGGCGAACACCGCGCAAGGGGCCGAGCCGATTGTTGGTGACGCGTTGGTTGTAGACGGCGATACCATTGAAATCGCTGGCGAGCGGATCCAGTTCAGTGGCGTCGACGCACCGGAAGGCTGGCAAGTCTGCTTGGATGAGAAGGGCCTGGATTACCGATGCGGCAAGGAAGCGGCTTCCGCTTTGGATGCGTTTCTGACGGCTTCCCGCCCCACGCGCTGCGAACTCGTCAAGCGCGATCGCTACGGTCGTTTCGTCGGTACGTGCTTTCGCGCCGACGGCAAAGACGTGAACCGCTGGCTGGTGGAGACCGGTAATGCAATCGACCGGGAAGAGCACAGTAAGGGTGTCTATGCTGACGCGCAGGCGACCGCCCGTTCGTCCGGCGCCGGCATTTGGCGCAGCCAGTTCGACCAGTCATGTCCGGCAGCGCCCGGCCGCGTGAACCGAAAACCGACGTGTTGAAGGCAGCAAGCGAAATCGATGATTGTTGAAATCTGGATCCTATGCAGCATCGTGACCGCGGTCGTGGCCGCGCTCAGGGGTGGTCACAGTCTTCGCTGGTTGCTGATTGGTTGTGTACTCGGCCCGATAGGCATCATCGCTGCGCTTTTGATGCCCTCGCTGAAATCAGAAGACAAGGCGGTCGCCGAGAAGCGCAAAGACGCGGAGGAGATCGCGAGACCACTGCTGGAGAGCGAGACGCGAACCGTTTCCGCAAAGCACGACAACGACTGACGCGACAGACGCCGCGCGAGTGGGGTTGGCAACAAAGGCCCGCCGACTGACGGCGGGCGCTCGGTCGCTGCTCAACGATTGAAATCCAGCCGTGCCCTAGGGATCACAATCAACAAGGCGCCGGTCAAGCCGGCTTGGACGCGACGCCAAATATCCGAGCGTGTTCAACGGCTTTGCCGTTTGCCGATTCTATGCTCGATCGAACGCCGAAAAGCTGCCCAAACCTTGCCGCAATTCGTCGCGTCTTCGCTCCGACGCCCGATTGGCCGCCGAAAAACACAATCGATTAAAAAAATCATATTTCTGTAACTCAACCTCTGCTTGCCCCAGAATTTTGCGGGGCACAATTTCTGCAACATCCGACGAAACCGAGGTTTTTCGAAGAAGCACGCATGAGGCGGTCGCTGCCGGTTTTTCACAGGTTCGCCGCTTAGGTGCAGTGCAGCATGATTCGTTTCATTTTTCTGCTGCACCGCCATATTTTGTCTTCGCCGATGCCCTAGATTATCTCCTACGGGCTCAAGACTGCTCTGTTGAAACGGCTGCCGCCGAGGCGCTGCCAGATAGGGAGTGACTGACATCGTGGGTATGGACGCGAATGTTTCGTCGCGGATCGATCTGACGCGCATCGTGCTGGTTTCCGGCATCGTGTTCGTGCACATCCTGTTTGATCCGCAAACGAGCCCGTTCCTGAGTGCTTATGGCTTTCTCGACTGGCTTCGCGTGCTGTTCTGGACGCTCTGGAACCGCAGCGGGCTGACGTACGACCCCCTCTTCTACTTCGCGATGCCGATCCTGGTGATCGCAATCCTAGTCGCTTCCCACGATCTCATGAGGCGATTGGCACCCGACCTGCTCAGCGCCCTCACGGGCAGCCGGGCAGGTACAGGGCGAATGGCGCTTCCGGCACAAGCTGGCGGACATGCGAGCTATTCGCCGCAACAAAGGTAATGACAATGATATCCGACTGTTATGCGCGCCTGCGCCACCTTACACTTGTCACGCTTCCGCTCGCGAGCCTCGCTGGAACGGCAGTGGCCCAGCCGGGCGCCAGTGGCGCGTCCTTCATGGACGATTTCGACGGTTTGAACACCCGCTTCTGGTTTGTCTCGGACGGATGGAACAATGGCGCCCACCAGAACTGCACCTGGTCCAAGAAGCAGGTGAAGATAAACAACGGCATTCTGGAGCTTGCCTTCGAGCATCGAAAGGAGGGCGAACGCAATTTCGCCTGCGGTGAAATTCAGACCCGCAAGCGCTTCGGCTACGGCACGTACGAGGCCCGGATCAAGACGGCGGACGGGTCTGGGCTGAACTCTGCCTTCTTCACCTACATCGGTCCGGCCGACAAGAAGCCGCACGACGAGATCGATTTCGAAGTGCTCGGCAAGAATCCGGCGAAAGTCCAGGTCAATCAATATGTCTCGGCCAAGGGCGGTAACGAGCATCTTGCCGATGTTCCCGGGGGCGCCAACCAGGGCTTCAACGACTACGCCTTTGTCTGGGAGAAGGACCGGATCCGCTACTACGTCAACGGCGAACTGGTCCATGAGGTCACGGATCCGACGAAGATCCCGTCGAACGCGCAGAAGATTTTCTTCAGCCTTTGGGGAACGGACACCCTCAGCGACTGGATGGGCACATTTTCCTACAAGGAGCCGACGACCCTTCAGGTCGATCGCGTCGCCTTCACGGCTCCTGGCGGCGAGTGCCAGTTCGCCGAGTCAGTCGCCTGCCGCATGGATTGAGCGGATTCCGAGCATTTGACCAACAATTGAGCATATGTAGCATTTTGTTGCGATGCACAAAAAACTGAACTAAGCTCGGCTGGGGCTGAGCACGGAAACGGATGTTTTCATGCTGCAGATACTTTATTTGGCACAGGACCTTGCCGATCCTGCGGTACGCCGCCGGATTCTGACGCTCGTCGCAGGCGGGGCGAATGTGATAATTGCCGGCTTCCGCCGGGACGCCAATTCGCTCGCCGCCATGCATGGCATCGAGCCGATCGAACTGGGGGTTACGGCCGACGGTCGCTTCGCTCAGCGTATCGGCGCGGTAGCCGCCGCCTGCCTTTCGCTGAAGAGCAAGCTGACGCATGTTGGCAAACCCGACCTGATCATCGCGCGCAATCTCGAGATGCTGGCCATTGCCAAACGGGCCGTGACGCTTTTCGGCGGCCAGGTTCCGATTGTCTACGAGTGCCTCGACATACACCGGCTGCTCCTGCGCAAGGACGTCGTCGGGCGGGCGCTGCGTGCCACCGAGGCTCGCCTCGGACGCGACGCGCGCTGGCTGATCACCAGTTCGCCAGCCTTCATCGAACACTATTTTCGGCCGCTCTCGGGGCTCGACGCACCGGCGCTGCTTCTCGAAAACAAGGTCCTGGAGATCGATGGCCCTGCGGATCGGATCGCCGATTCCGCGCAATGCCCGGTGCCCGGTCCTCCATGGAAGATCGGCTGGTTCGGGGCCCTGCGCTGCGCCAAGTCCCTCGCGCTGCTGGCCGAGTTCTCCCGAAAGATGGAGGGCCGCTTCGAAATCGTCTTGCGGGGCAGGCCCGCCTACTCCGAATTCGAAGATTTTGACGCGTTCGTCCGCAACGAGCCCTTCATGCGCTTCGATGGTGCCTACCGCAATCCGGAAGACCTCGCCGACATTTATGGTGGTGTCCACTTCACATGGGCGATCGATTTCTTCGAGGAGGGCCAGAATTCCGCATGGCTGCTGCCGAACCGCCTCTATGAGGGATGCCGATACGGACGGGTGCCGATCGCCATGAAGGGCACGGAGACGGCACGTTTCCTCTCGGTGCGTGGCATCGGACTGGTGCTGGAAGAGGCCAACGCAGAGAGCCTGGCCACTCTGACCGGATCGATGACTCCAGATCGATACATCGAAGCGGCTAACGGCGTCGCCCAGTGCAACCCCGGAACCTGGGTTTTCGACCGCACGGACTGCGAGGCGCTGGTCCGCCGCCTCGCGGCACTCGCTGTCGAAACACCGCAAATCATGCCGACTCCGGCCATACCGGAGCCCCGCCACAACGAGGGTGGATTGCGATGAATACGAACCGTTTGAGCTCCAGCCTGATCGTCATTCCTTGCCTCAATGAGGTCGAGCACATCGAGGCGCTGGTCGCAAAGCTGCGCCTGTCGCTGGAGCCGCTGAACGCAAAGATTGCGATCGTCGACGGCGGCAGCATCGACGGCACGCGCAAGATCGCGAGCCGCCTTGCTGCCGAGGACGAACGTGTCCTGTTCCTCGACAACCCGAAACGCATACAGAGCGCCGCGATCAACCGGGCCGTTTCGGAACTTGGGTCCTCCTTCGACTACCTGATCCGGGTCGACGCGCATGGGAGCTACCCGGACGACTATTGCCAGCGTCTCGTCGAAGAGGCCGTGGCGACCAACGCCGACTCGGTGGTTGTGGCGATGCAGACGGTCGGCTTCAGCGCCTTTCAGAAGGCCACTGCCTTCGCTCAGAACTCGACGCTTGGCAACGGCGGCTCCAAGCATCGGGCCGGCGCGGCCGGTCACTGGGCCCAGCACGGGCACCACGCGCTCATGCGCATCGCCGCTTTCCAGGCGGTCGGAGGTTACGACGAGACCTTCAGCCACAATGAAGATGCCGAACTGGATTATCGCTTGGCGAAAGCAGGGTACCGCATCTGGATGACCGACAAGACAAACATGGTCTACTACCCACGCGCAAAGGTCGGTCCGCTCTTCCGGCAATATTTCGGTTATGGCCGCGGCCGAGCAAAGAACTTCCTCAAGCATCGCGCCATGCCCGGCTTGCGGCAGATGCTGCCGCTGGCGGTCGCACCCGTGGCGGTCGGGGCACTGCTTGCGGTCGTCAACTGGGTCGCCGTCATTCCCTTCGGCGTCTGGGCTCTCGCGTGCCTTGGCTATGGCGCGTGGATGGCGCTCGGCCAGCGAAATCCCTATGGGCCGCTGGCCGCCATCTCGGCAATGGTCATGCACCTCGCCTGGTCGGCCGGCTTCTGGCGCGAGCTTCTCGACTTGCGACGGTTTCGGGTGATCCCATGACGGCTGCAACCAACGAAACATCCCGGAGACCGATGCGGATCGATATCGCCGTGTGCACCTTTCGGCGGCCCGCGCTCGTCGAGACGCTTCGTTCGCTCGCCGAGATCACAGTGCCCGCGAACGCGGTGATCCGTATCATCGTTGCCGACAACGACATCGAACCCAGCGCAAGGCCTCATGTCGAGGCTCTCCGTCCGGAGATACCCTTCGACGTTACCTATGTCCATTGCCCGGCGTCGAACATCTCGCTCGCGCGCAACGCGTGCCTCGACAACAGCGCAGGCGATTTTCTCGCCTTCATCGACGACGATGAGACCGCTTCGAAGGAGTGGTTGGCAGCCCTCCTGGAAGCGGCGCGAACGACCGGTGCCGACGCGGTCCTGGGACCCGTCCGTGCGGCCTATGAGACGTCGGCGCCCGCCTGGATGCGTCGCGGCGATTTCCATTCGACGCGACCGGTATGGGTCGGCGGTGAAATTCGCACCGGTTATACCTGCAACGTTCTGCTGAAGCTCGGAGCTCCGGCGGTGACCGGCCGTCGCTTCAGGCTCGCGCTGGGCAAGAGCGGCGGCGAGGATACGGACTTCTTCGCCGCGATGCATGAGGCAGGAGGAACCATCGCTTTCGCCTCTGAGGCCTGGATTCATGAACCGGTGCCGGAAAACCGGGCCTCTCTCTCGTGGCTTTCGAAGCGACGCTTTCGCTCCGGCCAAACGCACGGCCGGCTGCTGGCGGAGAAATCAACCCGTTCGCGGCAGCCGTGGAATCTGGTCGTGGCGTCGGCCAAATCGGCCTACTGCGCGTTGGCGGCCGTACTCTGCCTGCCCTCGCCCGTACATCGCCATCGTTTTGCGCTCCGCGCAATCATGCATGCCGGCGTCGTGAGCGGGCTCCTGGGTCACGAGGAACTTCAACAATACGGAGCAACGGAGGTGACGTCGCCATGAGCGGGTTCGTTCCGGACGTCACCTTTGTCGTCGCTGCCTACAATGCCGCGGACACCATCGTCCGCGCCGTCGAGAGCGCGCTTCGTCAGGAAGGCGTTACCGTCGAGGTGGTTGTCGTCGACGATCGGTCGTCGGACGGCACGGTCGAGATCCTTTCGACATTGGCCGATCTGAGGGTGCGCCTGATTGCTCTCGAGCAGAATCGCGGCCCGGGCGGGGCCCGCAATGCCGGGTTGGCGGCGGCGCGCGGCAAGTGGATTGCGGTTCTCGATTCGGACGACACCGTAAGGCCGGATCGGCTGGTGCGCATGATTGAACGCGCCGAGAAGACCGGAGCGCAGGTCGTCGTCGACAATCTCGACGTCGTCTCGCTCGACGGGCAGAGCATCAGAATGTTCCCGGAGGCCGAACTCGCTCGGCAGCCGCTTCTCACACTCCCCGCCTTCATCGAGTCGAACGTGATCTTCCGCTCGCAGCACAACTTCGGCTACATGAAGCCCGTGTTCGAGCGGCGCTTCCTCGAAAGACATGACCTTCGTTTCGATGAAGCGCTCCGGATCGGCGAGGACTATATTCTGCTTGCCTCCGCCCTTGCCTCCGGCGGCCGCTGCGCCATCGAGCCTTCGGCCGGCTACGTCTACCATATCCGCGAGGGTTCCATCTCGCGCGTGCTCAAGCTCGACCATATCGACGCCATGATGTCCGCGGACGAAGCGTTCCTGCGCCGCTTTCCCCTTGATATCCTGTCCGAAAGAATGCAGCGCAAGCGTACCCGCGGCTTCCACCAGGCGCGCTCGTTTCTCGTCCTCGTCGAGCAGTTGAAAAACAGATCGTTGGCCGGCGCGCTGAAGACCGCGCTCGCCGACCCCCTTGCGCTTCGGCATCTGCACATGCCGATCGCCGTACGACTGCGCCGCCTTGCGGCGCGCTCGGCAAACACCGCCCCCATGACGGCGGCGGCCGAACAATCCCCGCTGGGCGACAGCCCTTACACAAGCAAAGGACGATAGAATGGACCGTATCAGGACCGTCAGGAAAGCCGTAATTCCCGTTGCCGGAAATGGAACCCGTTTCCTTCCCGCAACGAAGGCCGTGCCGAAGGAAATGTTGACGATCGTCGATCGGCCCGTGGTTCAATACGCCGTGGACGAGGCGCGTCAGGCCGGCATCGAACACATCGTTTTCGTGACCAGCCGCAACAAGCAGGCGATCGAAGACCACTTCGACGACACGCCTGAACTCATCTCGTCACTGTCGCGCTCGGGCAAGAAGGCGCAGATTTCCGAGCTCGAAAGCATGCTGCCGAAAGCCGGCTCCGTAAGCTTCACGCGCCAGCAGGCTCCGCTCGGCCTTGGCCACGCGGTGTGGTGCGCACGCGATCTTATCGGCGACGAGCCCTTCGCCCTGCTGCTTCCCGACATGGTTTCATTCGGTGCGCGCGGCTGCATGGCCGGCCTGGTGGATCTCTATCAGGAGGTCGGAGGCAATGTCGTCGCCGTCGAGCAATGCGCTCCCGAAGACGCCTCCAAATATGGCATCGTCGGCAAGGGCGGAACGGTGCGGCACGGTTTTGCGGTAACGCAGATGGTGGAAAAACCCGCCGCAGGCGAGGCTCCGTCGAACTACTATCTCAACGGCCGCTACATCCTCCAGCCGGAGATCTTTTCCATCCTCGCACACCAGCAACGCGGAGCGGGCAACGAAATCCAGCTGACCGACGGGATGCTGAAACTTTCGGCAAACCAGCCCTTCCACGCCCATCCCTACGAGGGCAGAACCTTCGACTGCGGTTCGAAGCAAGGCTTCATCGAGGCGAACGTCGCCTTCGCGCTTAACCGGGCGGATATTGGCGACATGGTCTTCGAATCCGTTCGCGAGATCGTCTTGTCTCACGAAAGCCGCATCCGAGCGGCATAAGCAAATGTTTCCCGGCGGCTCCAAGAGCCGCCGGCGCACGGACCGGAGAAAAAAATGAACAGAGCGGCCCCCATGAAACAGAGAAGTGTCCCCTTGAGCATCGTGCCCCGCGAGGAAGAATCCGACGGCTTTATCGATCTTGATCGGCTCCTGGCGATTGCCGCCCGCCGGGCCAAGCTGGTTGCGGCCTTTGTTGTCCTCTTCATCATGCTGGGTGTTGCCTACCTGCTGTTTGCGACACCGACATACACGTCCATGACGCAAATTCTGCTCGACGAAAATTTGTCCAAATTTGCCGAGGAAGAGCCGACACCGGTAAACAGCCAGATGCTCGACACGCAGATCGCGAGTGCCGTGGAGATCTTGAAGTCCGGCGAGCTTGCATTGCGGGTCGTCGACAAGCTCAATCTTTCCGAGAACGCTACGATCATGAATCCGCCGCGTTCGCCGGTTGCGTACGTCAAGGATTGGGTGAGGACAGCGACCGGCCTCTTTTCGTCCGGTCCCACGGTTTCGGAGGAGGTAGCACGCAAAAACCGGCGACTGGCGGCGGCAGCGTTGATCCAGCAGGCCTTGACGGTCGAGCGCGTATCGCGAAGCTCCGTGGTGGCCCTCTCCTACAAGTCGAACGACCGCCTGCTTGCCGCAACCGTCGTGCGTGGCTATGCGGAGGCGTACCTCACCGATCAGTTAAACGCCAATTTCGAAGCGACGGAACGTGCTTCCGTGTGGCTGCAGGAACGCCTCACGGATTTGCGGCAGCGCTCTCTGGCAGCAGCACTCGAGGTTGAGCAGTTCAGAAGCGAAAACGGTCTGACTGCCGCGCGCGGCGAGCTGATGTCCGAACAGCAATTGTCGGATCTCAACAGCCAGCTCATAGTCGCCCAGGCCGACACGGCCAGCGCCTCGGCGCGCTACAACCAGTTCAAGTCGATTGTCGACCAGGGGCCGGAGACAGCCGTCAACAACGCGACCATTTCTCCCAAAGAGGGAGACAACATGGTTATCCGCGATCTCAGGGCGCGTTATCTCGCTGTCGTGAAGCGCGAGCAGGAGGTCGCCCAAAACTTTGGCGAGGACCACCCTCAGGCGGTATCACTGAGGGCCGAGCAGGCCGACATGGGACGGCAGATCTACCAGGAACTGCAGCAACTGACGGCAAGCTACAAGAACGAATACGAAGTCGCCCGCTCGCGCGAGCAGTCGCTGCGTGAAAGCATCGAAGGAGTCGTGGGGAAAAACACGAACGCCAACAAGTCGCTCGTTCAGTTGAGGGACCTGGAGCAGAAGGCGGCGGCGCTGAAAACGCTTTATGAGTCCTATCTCGGCCGTTACGAACAGGCCGCGCAGCAACGCTCGTTCCCGATCGCCAAGGCTCGGGTCATCTCCGAAGCCGGCGTTCCCACCGCCCCGTCGAGCCCGAAAAAGACCCTGACGCTTGCACTTTCCGCCGTGCTCGGCTTGATGGCCGGCGGCGCCTTCGCCGCCTTCCAGGAGTTCCGCGAGAGAACCTTCCGGCTTGAAGACGATGTGCGCACGATCCTCGGTCACAAGTCGCTCGGTTATGTGCCGCTGATCGGGACACGGACGAAGAAGAGTGCGGAACTCGTGCGCACACGCTTTGCCTCCGACAGGCAACCGGAAATACTCGGCGAGGAGACGGTCGCCTTCCAGCGCCTGTCGCGCATCGTGCTCGAAGCGCCACAATCCTCTTTTGCCGAGACCTTCCGGAATGCCAAGCTTGCCTGCGATCACATGCTGCACGGCAACGACAGCCGCGTGATCGGGATCGTGTCAGCGGTTCCGGACGAGGGAAAATCCGTCGTCGCAGCAAACTTCGCGGCGCAGTTGGCCGCGAGCGGAAAACGGACGCTCTTGATCGACGGCGATATCCGCAAACCCGGCCTCACCCAGATGATCACGCCCGCCCCCCGCACGGGGCTCGTCGAGACGCTGATCGGTGAAGCCACCTGGCCCGCCGGCATCAAGGTCGACCAACGCACCAAACTTGCGATCTTCCCTGTCGGCGGCGGGGCATCCAACCATCAACCCCATCAGAGCCACGAACTGCTCGCCTCGGCTGCCATGGCAAACCTGATCGAGAATGCACGCAGTTCGTTCGACTACGTGGTCGTCGACCTCGCTCCGCTGGCGCCTGTGGTGGATGCGAAGGCCTTTGCTCCGCTTGCTGATGGTTTCATTTTCGTTGTCGAATGGGGAAAAACGCCGTCCCGACTGGTGCGCGACGTGCTGCATTCCGAGCCGCAAATCAATTCCAAGGTGCTCGGGGTCATCCTCAACAAGACCGACATGGATGAGCTTTCGAAGTACAGCGACTTCGGCGGCGTCGAGAAATATCGACACCGTTACGGCAAATACTATGTCGAGCATTCGATCAGCGGCGACCGACCCGCAGCTTGAGCCAATGGCTGGCGCCCGCATCTGCCATACAGCGCCGCGCGTCTAATCAGACGCACGGCGCTGTAGCACGTTGAACTGCAAGAAAATGATCCAACTCTTTGAAATTCCGCCATTCTGGGCGAAACGCCCTTACGACGGCTTTCGATCGGCACTGACGATCCAGGCCAGCACCATCAGTGCGACCACGCCCGCCAGAACGGCAAGCGCCAGGACATAAAACAGGAAAAACTCCAAGAGGCTCGGAACAAGCCGCAGCGCGCGACCCAAAACAGTCGGCGACCGACGCCAATCCGGCAGTTCGTCTCGGTTGAAAGCTTCCAGACGACGAGCAAGGAACTGCATATATCGCTGCCTTCGTGGAACCGACCACAGCGCCGCGCGTCGTATCAGACGCGCAAATTCCGCTGTAGCACCTTGTATTGTTGCATGTTTTGATCCTTAAATCGGCTGCGATTTAGGAAACATGCAGCAGTCCGTTAACCATGGACGAAAACATGTTGCGTCGCAACAGTGGCAACACCGAGGCGGCGGCTCGCGTTCGACGTGAGATACGATGGGGTGGGACACGGTTTTGATCACGCCCCGCGGATGCCGCATTACCACCAACGGTGGAAGTGGTGCACAGGCCCCCGTCCCTCGCCCACAGATAGGGCATTCGCAGCGGAAAGCGCAGCATGCAGGTAGGTCTTCGCCTCGCGCACTGCGTCAACCAATGGGCGTCCGAGCGCGAGGCCGGCAGTGACGGCCGCCGAAAGCGTACAGCCCGTGCCGTGATCGTTGCCCGTCTCGATCCTCGCTGCCGGGAGGCGGACAAGCGTGTTGCCGTCAAAGAAGAGGTCGGTTGCCTCGCTGCCCTGCCGATGGCCGCCCTTGAGCAGCACCGAGCGGGCACCGGTCTTGAGAATGACCTCGGCCTGCCGCGCCATCTCCGTTTCATCCTCGGCGATCGAACGGCCTGTCAGCAGTGCGGCTTCCGGCAGGTTCGGGGTGGCGACCAGCGCTAGCGGCATGAGTTCTTCTACCAGCGCCGCCACCGCATCCGGCCGCAGCAACCGGTCACCGGAAGTCGCCACCATGACCGGATCGATAACTGCCTGCTTGCCGAAGCGGCGCAGCCCGTCGGCAATGGCGGCGATTGTCTCCTGGCGCGAGACCATGCCGATCTTGACGGCGGCGACGTTGAGATCGGAAAAGACCGCGTCGATCTGTGCCGTCACGATTTCCGGTGAAAGATCGGCAACGGCGGTGACGCCCTTCGTGTTTTGCGCCGTCACGGCGGTGATGACGCTGGCGCCATAGACACCGAGGGCGGAGAATGTCTTGAGGTCAGCCTGAATGCCGGCCCCACCGCCGGAATCGGAGCCGGCTATGGTCAGCGCGATCGCCGTCATCGGACTTTCACCTCGAAAAGCGGCAGAAACGAAAAATAGCGCATCATGGTCGGTCTCCCGATTGGAACATCACGGAAATCCAGGAAATCGCGGAGACGTGGCGAAAGCGCCTTCAAAGGTGCTGTTCCCGTTCCTACGCCGGCATGACCCGGATCAGGTTCAAGGGTCCGGCTCACCGCCATCTCAGCACCGCCCGGTGCTCCCCTCGGAATGTTGGCATTGTATCGGACAGCGGTGCCAGTCTGTCAACAAAGTAGCCGGGCCTCAGGCCAAGACTGACTGCCGGTAGCCGGCACTGTCGAGCACGGGCCCGCCGGGGGACCGGAGAGCCGCTGCGGCGATACGGACCAGATCGGCGTTCGCGGCTGCGGTCCCGCCATCCGGTAGCAGCATCTTCTGCGAAGGCCCTCTCAATCTCGTTGCCCGCGAACTCGGCGAACGCGCCATCGACGCGCTCGCGCACGCGAGCGCTTGGTCGCCGCGATTTAGGTCGAGCACGACTGACGGCGAAGCGCCTATGTCCTTTCGTGCACGAAGGCCCGCGATGCGGTGCGCCCGATCGCGCGCAGGCGGTTAACGTCGAGACCGTCACGCGCACTTGCAGAGATGCCCGCCAGCACCGCCATCGCATAGTCCGCGATCTCATCCGGCCGGTCGGTCTCCCGGCGGGCGATCGCATCGCGCACCACCTGCCGGCTCTGACGCCAGAGCGTCTTTACCTTGTCGCAAGCGATGGCATCCGTCCCGCCCCGCGCACCTTCGATGACCAGGCAACCGGTTGCGTCAGGGTGTGCCGTGTAGGCCACCGCTGCAGCTTCGAACAGCGCCGCCAGCGCGTCCTCCAATGACTTTTCCGGCGCGAGCAAACGCTCGAAGTCCAGGCCTTCCGTCTTCGCGTAGCGCTCCAGCGCACGCCCGTAGAGATCGGCCTTGCTGCCGAATGCGGCATAGAAGCTCGGCGGATTGATCCCGAGGGCCCCCGTCAGGTCCGTGAGGCTGACGGCGTCGTACCCCCGTTGATGGAACAGCGCCTGTGCCTTGCCAACGGCTTCGTCGACATCAAAGGCACGGGGCCGCCCCCGCGGTTTGGCATTTTTTGTATCAATCACTACAAAATTCCTTGCATTCGCTTCCCGCCCATATTATGTAGTGCTTACTACATTTTTTCTCAAGGAGCGAACAATGGCAAATTTCAATGGAAAGAAAATCTTGGTCATCGGCGGCAGCCGCGGGATCGGTGCGGCGATTGTCCGGCGCTTCGCCAGTGAAGGCGCAACTGTTGCGTTCACCTATGCTGGGGCAACCGACGCGGCAAAGGTACTCGCCTCGGAAACGGGCTCGACTGCAATCCGATCGGATGCCGCGGACCGTGATGCCGTCATCAAGGTCGTGAAGGATCAAGGCGCGCTTGACGTACTCGTCGTGAACGCAGGGACCCTGGTGCTCGGCGATCCGCTCGAGGTGGATGCGGATGCCGTCGACCGGATGATCGACGTGAATGTACGCGCACCTTATCACGCGGCGGTCGAGGCCGCGCGCCAGATGCCCGAAGGCGGTCGCATCATCATCGTCGGTTCGGTAAACGGCGACCGAATGCCCTTCGCCGGCGGTGCCGCTTATGCGCTGACCAAGTCGGCCGTGCAGGGCATGGCCCGTGGTCTCGCCCGCGATTTTGGCGCCAAAGGCATAACGGTCAATGTCATCCAGCCCGGTCCGACATCGACGGACATGAATCCGGAAGACGGGCCGATGAGCGATTTCATGCACAGCTTCATGGCGATCAAGCGCCATGGCCGCCCGGAGGAAGTCGCCGGTCTTGCAGCCTATCTCGCCGGCCCCGAAGCCGGCTTCACGACCGGAGCGCTTCATACGATCGACGGCGGCTTTGGCGCCTAAGGCGCCGCGATCCTGCCCCGTGCAGCGGTTGCGACCGGGCACGGGGTCGTGGCGTGTCGGCAATAACCCCGGATACGCACAAAATGGACGCGCGACACGGCCACGCCGTTGCTAAGGCTGCACATTTTGGTGAAGGCGGCCCTCCAGCACACATCGTGATTGGACTTCGGGACCCGCAAGAGTCACCTTTATAGCGGGCTGAATTCGGAACTGGGGCGGAGCAACTATCGTCTGAATGGAGGCCAAAATGAAGCACCATGCACTCGAGCAACTGCAGATCGTCGCAGAGGTCAAACAGGACTTCCCGCGCCGGGTTACAACGCGCGCAGAGCGTCTGGAACGCTGGGCGGAACTCCTGGAACAAATCCCGCACAGACACCTCTCGACGCTGCACGAGACCGAGTATCAGCCGGCCAGAGTGCGTGCGACTATGCGCGGCGACGACTCGCCGATCTCGGTCGCATTCAAGGATCCCGTCCTGCGCGCTGCCGGAATGGAAAATGACACTTATGGCGAAGCAAAGCGGTTCTTCGAACTGAGCGATGAGCAACTGCACAGGGTTATCTGCTATTGCCACTTCGGCGCTACGGTGAGCGCTGCGACGGCAGCCCGTCACATCCGCTCGGCGATAGCCGGCAAGCAGACAGGCCTGTTCGCGCGTTTGCGCGCTATATTTGTCGGTTGAGGCCAGCCGGCCACGCTCTGCGGGCTGATGGTTGAAGCGGCTGGCCGCTTGGCCTGACCGCAAAGCAGATGCTTATGGCTGGCTCACTTACATCAACCCGGCCGCTTCGGCCGGGATGAGAGCGTTTGGTCTCCTGGGTTCGGGGCCCGTCTGTGGCCCCGCCTCTTCATGCGCGCGGGATTTCCCCGGGATTTCCCCATGAGTGGGAATTGAGTGGGAATTGGCCGCTGTGGTCCCGCGAGATAAGCCAACATCATTTCGCAAACGGAATACCGCTCGTGCGGCGATCACAACGCGCAACTAAACAGCGTCACGTCGGGATCGCGCCTTCTGCCGTGCCATTGTCTTAGAGCAATTCCAGGAAAAGTGTGTAACGGTTTTCCGTCCGGAATTGCGTAATTTCAAAGAGTTAGATCATTTCACTGTGTTTCAAAGAAACAATGAAACGATCTAGTCCCCCGCCCCCTCCACGTCGCGACCGGTTTGCGCCACCGCCTCCAGTCGGGTGGCAAACTCGCGCCTCAGCGTCCGGCGCAACTCGGCTGCGCGATGTCGGCGCTGATCCGTCGCCGTCTCGGGACGCCACTGCGGCACTTCCACCGGGCGGCCCCCGCTGTCTACGGCAACCATCGTGAAGTAGCAGGAGTTCGTATGCCGCCGGGTACCGGCACGGATATCTTCCGCCTCCACGCGAATGCCGACCTCCATGGAGGTCCGGCCGGCATAGTTGATCGAGGCGCGGAAGGTCACCAGTTCGCCCACGTGGATGGGCTCCTTGAAGATCACCTGGTCGACGGACAACGTCACCGCATATTGCTTGGAAAAGCGCGAGGCACAGGAAAAGGCCACGCGATCGAGCAGGTTCAGGAGCGCACCGCCATGAACCTTGCCACTGAAGTTGGCCATATCCGGCGTCATCAGAACCGTCATTTCAAGGCGTCGCGCATCCTGTTCCGTCGATGTCATGAGTCCCACCCTTTCGTTTTCACCACAATAGCCGCGCGCGCAATCCGATGCGCAAGGGACGCAGCACTTTAAATCGCCAGATGTTTCTATCCTTAAATCGGCGACGATTTAACGATAGACATCGATAGCGCCTGTCTGATTTTTACGATCCCGACGGCTGATCGGCGAATGCTTTAGATTGTCGCCCCACGCGCCAACGCCGCGACCTCCTTGCTCGCAGATCGCGACATCAGTCTCCGTTCGCCAAGCCCATCGCCGCACTCTGACTTGTTCCCCGGCAGCAAAAGTGCTTCGCCGAACACGAGCATTCTCACTTTCGCTTGTCGTTGTAGTGTCACGGCGAAACAGGGATAGAACGATGGCAAACTACAGAGAAACGATCAGCCTTGCACACGAAGGCGCAATGGACGCGCTCTCGGCGGCCGTGCGCCACGCAGAAAGCATCGGCGTTCCGCAATGCGTCTTCATCGTCGACGCGAGCGGCGAGACGATCGCCAGCATCCGCATGGACGGCGCGAAATATCTGAGCATGCATACGGCCCGCGCCAAGGCGCGCACCGCAGCGTCGATCAACGCACCGACAGGCGCAATGCCCGTCGAGTTCGGTGTTGCCGCCGGGATCGCATCGCAGGGCGGCGTGACGCATCTTGCGGGCGGCCTGCCCATTCGCTTCGGCGGGAAACTCGCCGGCGCCATCGGCGTCGGTTCCGGCACGGGAGATCAGGATTTCGAAGTGGCACGCGCCGCGTTGAAGGCAATCGGCGCCGATCCGGTCTGAGCAGTCGAGTACCGCACCGCAGTCGCCGGCCTAACCTTTGACCGCACCCGTCAAAGAAGCCGAGATCTGCCGATACATCAACAGGCCCAGCAAGGCGGGAGGCAGCGCCCCAAGCACCATGACGGCGGAGGCGGTGCCCCACTGCACGCCGCCCCCGCTCGCGGCGAAGAAGAACGACGCTCCGACCGTCATCGGCACCGCCCGGCTCGTCGTCAGCATCAGGCCGAAAAGGAATTCGTTCCAGGCCGTGATGAACCCGAAGATGAACGTCGTGACGAGCGCCGGGCGCACCACCGGGCGGATGATCATCAGCATGACTTGCCAGGAGCTGGCGCCGTCCATTTTTGCCGCCTCATCCAGTTCGGACGGCACGTCGGAGATCGCATTGACGAGGATGACGAGCGCCAGCGGTGTGTTGACGATCGTCAGGATCAGGCCGAGGCCGAGCTGCGTGTCGAGCAGCCCCAGCCACTGGTACATCATATAGAGAGGGATCGCGAAAATGATGAGCGGCACGGCGCGCAAATTGATGATGAGCGGCAGCAGCGTGCGTTTCCCCGCCTCGCTGCGAGCGATGGCGTAGGCCGCCGGAAAGGCGAGCGCGATCGCCACGCCCGTACCGATCAGGGAGGCGACGGTGCTGTTGAAGAGATAGCCGTAGATGTTGAACCGATCGGTCTCGCCAAGCACCCGCGTGTAATTCTCAAGCGTCGGTTCGCCGATCCAGAAACCGGGATTGAACGATAGTTCGCGCGCGCTCTTGAACGACGTGATCATCGTGACGATGACGGGAAAGTTCATCGCGAGCACGGCGATCGAGAAGACAAGCCAGCGCATGAGATTGAGCATCGGTCAGCGCCTCCCGCGGCCGGTTATCCAGTTGAGACCGTAAAGCACGGCGAGCGACGCCAGGAATAGGACGACGGATGCCGCAACAGCCTTGCCGATCGCCCCGCCCTTGAAGAAGGCCTGGTAGATGTAGATCGAGAGCGAGGTCGTCGATCCGCCCGCTCCGCTGCCGGTGAGTGCATAGACGTTGTCGAAGACTCGGAAGCCGTCGATGAAACGGATGAAGAAGGCAATCACCAGCGTCGGCAGCATCAATGGCAGTTCGATCCACCAGAGCGCCTTCAGAGCCGACGCGCCATCGAGCGAGGCGGCCTCGCGGACCTCGAGCGGTATCGCGGCATAGGCCATGTAAAAGAGCAGGAAGGCGAATGGCGTCCACTGCAGGATTTCGACGACAAGCAGCGTGCGGAAGGCGTTCTCGACGTCGAGGAAGGCCGGGCTGTCGCCGAACCATTCGAACAGGTAATAGGGCACCGGGCCGGCGAACTCGTGCAAGACAAGCCGATACATGAGGCCGATCATCGCCGGCGCGACCATCAGCGGCAGCATCAACGGAGCCATCAGATAGGAGCGCTTGGCGAGAAGCGGTGTAAGGAAGACCGCAAGAAAAAGTCCGATCAAGCATTCTGCAACGGCCGTCAGCACACCGAAGCGCATGGAAAAGGAGACGGCGCCCCAGAATTCACGGTCGGCAAGCACCGCGGCGTAATTGCCGAAGCCGCTGAGGCTCGGACTGCGCAATGTCTCGAAGGAGACCGTCGAAATCGAATAGACGAGATTGACCGCCGCAGGAAAACCCAGAAAAAACAGCAGGAAACCCACGAGCGGTGTGAGATAGGCTCTGCCTTCGGCGCGGTTTACGATAGCCATTTCCATCCGCCAGATGCACCGGACGCCAGGCTTTTGCCCGGCGTCCGGCTGGAATTATTTCTTCAGCAGATCCTGCATCCCGGTCTTGGTGTGCGCCAGCGCATCTTCGAGACTTTGCTGGCCGGCCCAGTAACCGGTGAATTCCTTGGCCTGCAGCTCGTAGATCGAAAGCGCATTTGCCGAGGTGGCGCCATTCATCACGTAGCCGTATTGGCTGGCGAATTCCCCGAGCTTGACGAGGTCCGGCCGCTCCTTTGAAACCTTGGCCGCAACATCGGGGGCAAGCGCCGGCGAGCCGCGGCTGCGGGCATAGAGCAGAGCCGCATCTTCGGTGGCCAGCCATTTCAGGAACTTGACGGCGCCCTCCTTGTTCTTGGCATTCTTGTTGAGGCCAAGACCGAGGCCGTGGATATGGTCGGCGCGACCATTCGGGCCGGCCGGAGGCGCGACGATCCCGGTGACTGCAGCAACCGCAGGGGTCTTTTCCGCATTGGTCAAATCAGCCGCCGCGGCATTCCATTGCAGCGCCGTCGCCGCCTGGCCGGCACCATAGGCCGCGTTTGTCTCCGCATATTCGTAGCTCAGCGAATCTTTCGGCGAGGCACCGGCGTCATAGAGCTTCTTGTAAAGTTCCAGTCCGGTCCTGTACGCGTCGGAATCGACGGTGACGTTGCCGTCCTTGTCCATCCAGTCCGCACCATAGGAGCGCGGCAGCGACTGGAAGACCATCATGTTGAAAAGCAGGTTCTTCATCTGCAGCACCGTGCCGTAGCGTACCGGGCTTTCGGAATTCACCTGCTTGCTGAAATAAAGTGTCGTCGCCGCCCAATCGTCCCAGGTCCAGCTGTCCGGATCCTTCGGCTGCAGATCCTTGCCTAGGTGTTCCTTGGCGATTTCAGCATATTTCTTCTTGGCGGCATTGTCCTGCATCAGCGCGTCGACGAGATCCTTGCGGTAATACATGAAATGCAGCGACAGATCGGTCGGCACGCCATACTGCTTGCCATCGAACTGCATCGTCTTCAGCACGGACTCGCCGAACACCTTGCCCGCATCGGCGCCGAGATCGACCGGTTCCATGTAGGGCGCGTAGCGGCCGACCGAATAGGTCGCGACGAGATTAACATCGAAGGCGTTGGAGCCAGCCGCCATGTCCGCCTGCAATTTGTCGAAGAAGCCGTCGCGGTTGAAGAAGAGCAGTTCGACCTTGTCGGCGTCGGCAATGCCCGACTGGGCGTTATAGGCCTCGACTGTCGCGCGCAGGGCCGTCTCCTCCGAACCGCCCGGCCAACCGAGGACTGTGACCGTTGCATGGGATATACCCGGCAGGGCAACGCTTGCGAGAAGAACGGCCGCAGCCGAAAAAGACGTCCTGTTCAGTTTCATCGTTGTTCCCTTTCTTATATTTTGGCGGTTCGAATGCATGCGAAGCAGCGTCGCTATCCGCCCTCTCCGGCGAGGTCGGCGACGCCGATGATGCCGGCGCGGCTGCCTAGCTTGGCCGCGACAAGACGCGGGGCGAGGCGCGGTTCAACGTCCTTAAGATGTTCGCGCATCTCAGCGATGTAGCCGGCAGCAAGCCCGATGCCGCCGCCGATGACGATCTGGTTCGGATCGAGCACCAACTGGATGTCGCGGCAGAGGGTTGCCGCGCGCAACGTCGATTGCGAAACGATCGCTCGCGCCCATGGCTCTCCCTGTCTCGCTTTTTCGAAAACCTCGGTGGCGTCCGCCTCATGGCCGGCCGTCAGCGCCTCGGCGGCGATCCAACGGCCAGACGTCTCATCTTCCAACGGCGACAGCCCCTGCGACGGGCCGCGAATGAGACCGAAATGACCTGCAAGCCCCGGAAGCGGCCGTCCGTTGATGACGATCCCGCCACCGATGCCGGTCGAGATGGTCAGAAAGACGAGGTTTTCACCGGAGCCGGCGCCGTACCTGTATTCGCCCCAGGCGGCTGCCTGCGCGTCGTTCATGGCGAAGACCGGTTTGCCGAAAAGGCGTGTCGCCTTATCGACCAGGGGATAGCCGTCGGGAATGCCGAGCGTCGCCGGATTGAGTGCCGACCAGCGCCCGTCCTTGACGATCCCGGTGACTGCAAAGCCGATGCGGGCATAACGGCCGCGCCATTCGTCCGTCTTCTCGGCAATAGCGCCGAGCCATACGTCAGGCCCGGCGCCGCGCCCCGTCGGGATGAGGATCTCGTCGACAATGGCGGCGCCTTTGACCAGTGCCGCCATCGTTTTCGTGCCGCCTATGTCGACAGCGAGCACGGTTTCCGCCGACCTTCCTTCCTGTCTGGTGTAGGCTTTCGCCAAAGCTTCATGAAACCACGACGTTACGTGCTCCGTGCGGGTTATGGCCGACCCGACCACGACGGCATAGGCACCGGCTTTGACGGCGGCAGCCGCCTGTTCCGGCGAGCGGATGCGTCCCTCGGCAATGACATAAGGCGTGAACCTCCGCATGGCCGCAATGAGGTCCATGTCCGGATCGACCGGTTCGGGGCCGCCCACATATCCGGAGAGGGTCGTGCCGACGAAGTCTGCACCGGCAGCGAGCGCGTGCTCGGCATCCTCCAGCGAGGCGCAATCGGCCATCGTCAGCTTGCCCTTCGCCTTTATGGCCCGGACCAGTTCCTCGATCCCGGCCGGGCGCACCCGGTGCGTCGCATCGAAAGCAACGACGTCCGCACCGGCATCTGCAAGGGCCTCGGCGTCGGAGACATGCGGCGTGATGCGCACGGGGCTGTCGGAAAGATCGCGCTTGACGATACCGATGATCGGCACGGTTACGGCGGAACGTACAGCCCTGACATAGGCGACGGATTCAATCCGAAGCGCCCGAGCGCCGGCATCGATCGCCGCCTTGGCGAATCCGGTCACGAATTCGGCATTGTCCATCGGGCCGGCCGGAACCGGCTGGCATGAGACGATCAGGCCGTTCTTCAAGTCTTCGCGCTGCAATCGTGACACTCCCCTTCGGCATCACGATAGATGGAAAATACCAGATTACAACCAGTTTATGACTGGTATTACCGCTGCAGCTCGAACACGAAGTCGTAGACGTCGCCCTTGTAGCGCGTCTCGCAATATTCGACGATCTGACCGTCCCCCAGAAAACAGCGCCGCTCGGTCATCAGCAGCGGCGCGCCGGGGTCGCAGTTGAGGTGCTGGGCATCTTCCTCGCTGGCTGCTCTCGACCGCATTCTTTGGAACGCGCGCTGAGGCAGAAAGCCACGCGCCTCCAATGCCTCATAGAGGGAATCTCCGACGAGATCCGGCGACGGCAGGAAGCGGACTGGCACCGCGGAAATCTCGACGGCGATCGGCACGGAATCGGCGGTTCGCACCCGCTTCATGCGAACGACATTGACGTTGCCGGCAACCCCCAAAGCCATCATCTCGGCCGGCGACGGACGGCTTATCTGCTTGGAAAGCCAGACGCATCCGGGCGTCAAGCCGCGTGCGCGTATGTCCTCGGAAAAACTCGTCAGCGTCGACAGGGATTTTTCGACGCGCGATCCAACCTCCGTGCGAAAGCCATGCCGGCGATTGAGCAGCCCCTCCTCATCAAGCAGCGCCAGCGCTTTTCGCACGGTCACGCGGGAGAGCGAAAATGCATCGGCAATAACGCGCTCTCCCGGCAGGGCTGCACCCGCTCTCAGAGCGTTGCAGCGGATTGCGGCCTCGATTGCCGACTTCAATCGCTTGTAGAGCGGTGAACCGGGCGCCGCGCCGGCAAGTTCCTTGCCCACCAGTTCGATGAAGATATCGGTTTCCATTGCCGCTCCATGCAAATCGAACCGCCTGTGGATTTCGTCCACAAACGCCAGCTGGAGCTATACTGGTATTATCCCCTCAGCGCAAACAGGCCCGCGCGGAGTTCATTTCGCCGCTGCGCCGCCACGTCTTTTCCGCGAGGAAGATCATCGATCCGCAAAGAGCGCACGGCCCGTCATCGCCTCTGGCTGCCGGATCCCCATGAGCGCCAGAATGGTAGGAGCGACATCGGCGAGAATACCGTCGCGCAGGCGCGCGCCAGGTGACGCGGCCGACAGCAGGACTGGCACCGGATTGACGGTGTGGGCCGTGTGCGGCTCCCCGTTTTCGGGATCGATCATCGTCTCGCAGTTACCGTGGTCGGCGATGACCAGCATCGACCCGCCCGCACGGGCAACGGTCGCATCGATTTCACCGAGTGCCCTGTCGACCGTCTCCACGGCGAGAATGGCCGCATCGAGCTTGCCGGTATGGCCGACCATGTCGGGATTGGCAAAGTTGACGACCACCAGGTCGTAGTCCCCGCTCTCGATCGCAGCAACGACCTTTGTCGTCAGTTCCGGGGCCGACATGGCGGGTTGCAGGTCATAGGTGGCCACTTTCGGCGAAGGTACGAGGATACGATCCTCGTGTTGGTATGCCGCCTCGCGCCCGCCGTTCAGAAAATACGTTACGTGCGGGTACTTTTCCGTTTCCGCCAGGTGGACTTGCGTCTTCCCCGCCTTTGCGACCGTCTCGCTCAATCCGTCATCGAGACGCTGAGGGGGAAACAAGGTGGGCATATATGGGTCGAGCTCTGATCCATAGGAGACCATTCCAACGGCGGCCGACAGTTCGGGCCTCCGGCCCCGATCGAAGCCATCAAAATCCGGAAGCGTCAGGGCAGCCAGGATCTCGCGCACACGATCCGAACGGAAGTTCGCGCAGAGGATTGCGTCTCCGTCGCGAATACCGGCATAGTCGCCGACGACGCTCGGCGGAATGAATTCGTCCGTCTTGCCCTCGGCGGCGGCAAGAGCGATCGCCTCCTCTGCCGTACCGGCACGAACGCCCTGGCCCGAGGCGATCGACTCGTAGGCGAGCCTGACCCGGTCCCAGCGGCTATCCCTGTCCATCGCAAAGAACCGGCCGCTGACCGTGGCAACGGTAGCACCGTCCGGAAGCTTCTCAGTGAGTTGGCGGAGATACGCCGCCGCCTGCCCCGGTTGCGTATCACGGCCGTCGGTAAAGGCATGAATAATCGGCCGCACGCCGAGGCTCGCGAGCTCCCGGGCGGCCGCCGCGACATGGTCCATGTGGGAATGCACGCCGCCCGGAGAAACGAGTCCGAGGATATGGCATGCGCCACCCGACCGCTTCAGCGTGTCCGGCATCCCGCTTTCGGCGAGCAGAACGCGCAGGGTGCCGTCGGTGATCGCGGCATCGATACGCGGCAGCTCCTGCATCACGATGCGCCCCGCTCCGATATTCAGATGTCCCACCTCGGAATTGCCCATCTGCCCCTCGGGCAAGCCGACCGCGGGGCCATGGGTTGTCAGGAACGCATGCGGACACGTCGCCCACAAGCGATCGAAGTTCGGCGTCCTCGCGAGCAGGACGGCGTTGCCCACCGTTTCTTCGCGCCAGCCCCATCCGTCCAGGATCATCAGGACGGTCGGTTTCTTCTCAGCCAAGGTAACCCCCTATCGTTTCAGTCCCGAAGTCATTCCGCACCGGGCCGCATCGCATCCTTCAGCCGCGCTTCCAGGATAGCCAGGAATGCCCGAAGCTTCTTCGGCACGAAGCGGCTGCGTGGATAGAACGCCTTGATCACACGGTGCGAGACGATTTCGCCGTCGAAAACTGAAAGCAGCCTGCCGGCACGGATTTCCTCGACGACGCTGTAAAGGGGAAGACGGGCAATGCCCGCGCCCTGAAGCGCCCCTAGCAAGATCGCGCTCTCGAAATTCGAATGGAACGTGCCGTCCACCTGCACGGTGATCTCTTCGTCATCGAAGCGCGCGCTCCAGGTCCGCGGATCGGGCTTCTGCGTCGTGTGGATCAGGCAGTTATGTTCTCGAAGGTCGGCCGGCTTGCGCGGCCTCGGCCGCTCGGCAAAGTAGGAAGGCGCGGCGCAAATGACATAGGGCGCCGGCCCGAGCTTGCGCTCGAAGAGACCGGTGTGGAAGGACTCGTCGTCATCGAAATCGCGGCTGCCTATCACGACGTCCACGCCGCGTTCCATGAGATTCACCGAGTAGGCGCTGACGGTGAGCTCGACCTTTATCGAAGGATATCGCGCGGTGAAATCGACGATCGCCGGCGCAACGAGCGCCTGGCCGACGCCCGGCGTGCTGTGAACCCGCAGCGTGCCGATCAGTTCGCTGCTGAGCCCACTCGCATCCGCCTTCGCCGCGTCGATCTCGGCAAGGATGCGCGTGCAATGATCGAAGAAGACGCTGCCGGCATCGGTCAGAAAGACGGCATGGGTCGAGCGGTTAAGCAGGGTGAGCTTCAACGCCTCCTCGAGCTGGGAGACGTGCTTGCTCATGTAGGACGGCGATTTCCCAAAGAGCTTTGCCGCCGTGGTGAAGCTGCCATGCTGCACCACGCGTGTGAAGATCACGATGTCATTGAGATCGAGCCCGTCAAAGCTCGATCTCGGCATGTCGGAAGACTTGATCATCTCCGGCGTCTTGGCACAACTCTGCGCCGGGGACAATTCAAGAAAAGAGCAGCGACTTGATAACAACGGGAATGACCCCCGGCGGGTTCATAAACTCGCCGAGATCGACGAAATCCAAATCCTTGAGCCGCACACCGTCGATGGAGATCAGGTGAGACTGGATACCAAGCTCCCGGTCGAGGATCCGGCCGATCGTCTGGCCGACGTCGCCATCGATCATCAGCACCAGCAACTCCTTGCGCTCGCCCTCCGGCGCGGCAACCATCTTGATCGCCTTTGCCATCGCGAGAAGGCGCTGGTAGTCCGGCGGCCCTGTCCATGAAAACGCGAGCGCCGTCATCGCGGAAACATCGTGATCCTGCCTGTCGGCACTCTCGCGGAATGCAGCGGCGATTTCCTCCGGATCGATATCTTCGGAAAGCGTCTTCCCGAGATGGACCACAGGGATGTTGTGTTTCGGCAGAGCGTCCGCGCCGTTCATGTAGAGCGTCTTGCCGCTAACTTGCACGGTGAATTGCGAGGCGCCGATGACGGTCGCACGAATGCGTTGCCCGGCATCGACGATCGGTATATCGATGCGGGGCTTGAGCTGCGCCACGATTTCGTTGGCAAGATCGCGCGCTATATCGCCATGGTCATTCGGCTCGTAGTCGAAAATGTACTCCGAGACGCCGCCGGAAAAGGTGATGTAGGCCGGCTGGACCGTGCGTTCGAGAGGTTCCGTCAGGAGGAGGCGCTGGCCGAGCGCGTCGAGCGGCTCGCCGAGAATTTCATCGACGGCGATCGCCGCCAGGCGCTTTGCAATGGCACGGCGGTTCTCGGCGTCGGCAATCGTCGCGGGATCCGTGCCGAGGCCAAGTTCCTCGGCAACGATCCTGGCTGAATCGTCGATGCGCGACCAGGTGCCCTGGCTATCCTGTGCCAGCAATCGCCCGCCGACGGCGAAGGCCGCAACGCTTACGATTTCTCCCTTGTCGATCAAAGCAAGCTTGGTCGTGCCGCCGCCGATGTCGACGTGCAAGCCGCAGGCGTCCCTTTTCTTCGACAGCGCCGTCGCGCCCGAACCATGAGCCGCGAGCATGCATTCGAGCTTGTGGCCGGCGGTTGCGCAAACGAAGCGTCCGGATTCGTTTGCAAAGATCTCATCGATCGCGCGCGCATTCTTTCGCTTGATCGCCTCGCCGGTCAGAATGACGGCGCCGGTGTCTATGTGGCTGCGTTTGTAACCCGCGTCGTGGTAGCAATGCTGAAAGAAGTGCCGCAACTCGTGCGCATCGATCGTTCCATCCGGCAGAAACGGCGTCAGCAGGATCGGCGAGCGCCAGACCACCCGCCGGTCGACGACGACGAAACGGCTGGAAAGATCGTCCGTCTCCCGCCGCAGGACAACGTTTGCAAACAGCAGGTGAGACGTGGAACTGCCGATATCGATGCCGACCGTCAACAGATCGACGGTTTCCTGCTTCCACAGCCAGTCCGCGATCTGCTGACGTTCGCTGTCAGACAGACTGTCATGCTCGTGGTCGAAATCGAGATCGTGCACGCAACTCCTCCTGCCGCTGCAGCGCCCGCGCCAGACGCGCGCCGGCGCTGTAGAACTATGAAATGCTGCATGATTTTGTCCTTAAAGCGGTTCCGGTTTAAGGAATCTTGCAGTGATGCCGGGCCTCACCCACCCGGCCGTACTGATCCGCACCGCCTAGGTGGCCGGACCGGCAAGAATCGGCGTCTGGATGACGCCCGTCAGGCTTTCCTTCGGCAGAGCCATGATCGCCGCCTCGTCGAAGATGTCGCCCATTGCAGAGGGAACACCGGTCTTCTGCAACTCCTCAAGGAACTTACGGTGTACGCGCGGATCCTGATCCTCGTATTCGATCTGCCGTCCACCGTCCTTGACCGACGTCGCACCGCCGCCTTCCGCACTTTTGCGCCGCAGCGAGATGAACGGGTAGCGCCGGCTGCCGAGGCTGCAGGCGACGTAGCGCGCCGGCTGATCGCAGGTGTTGAAATGCTGATGGTACATCCAGAACGGCGGCGTATACATGAAGCCGTGGCGCCACGGGATTTCCTTGAACTCGGAGTCTCCCTCGTACCACATCAGCGAGTACCCCTCGCCGTCGACGGCGTGCACGTGCGTTCCTGCGGCGTGGCGGTGCGCCTTCTTGTAGCGACCGACCGGCATCTGCGAAACGTGGGAATGCATCGTTCCGTCGGCCAGCACGAAATTGACGTTGAGCGAACCTTTGCCGCGTCCCTCGAATTCGTAGAGCTTGAAGCTCGTCAGATCGTGGACGAAGTTGGTCTCCCAGATGTTCTGGACCTTTCGCGCCGATTCCAAGCCATAGGAATAAAGCGCACCCTCGCCTTCAAAATGCTTGGCCTGGCCGATGCGGTCCTTGAAGGCGAAGTCATTGTCGAAGACGAAATCAAGGTTGTGATAGAGATTGATGGTCAGCGGCGCGTTGTTGGTGCAGGAGAGGCGGACCGTGTCGACACCTGACCCATTGTTGAACTGGTAGAGGCAGTTCAACGGGATCGCAAAGAGCGCCTTCGGCCCCCACTCGAACGTGCGGACCTCGCCGTTCGGAAGCCATACGGTCGTCGAACCATAGCCTGACAGGGCATAGAAGAACGCTTCATAGAGGTGCTTGACGGGCCGCGTCTTGCGGCCAGGCAACACTTCGATCACGTAGTTCGCCATGAAGTCGCCCATGCCATGGGTATGGGCGAAGCAGCCGCGTGCGTCGTAGCGATCCCACGGGCCGGTTTCGAGCGCGAGCAGATCGTGCCCGAGATCGAAATGGATCGGGATGCCCTCACCCTTGGACCAGTCCTTATAGGGATCGACAAGGAACTTGCTGTTGCCGGGATCGGGAACCGCAACCGGTTCACCACTGAGCGGCGTTGTATCGACTGTACTGGCCATCTGGTTCACTTTCATTTCGCTTTGTCGTTCCCGCATTCGGCGCGAACTATGAGTCTTTTGTGCCGGCATCGGTAGTGTGTTTTCGGAAAAGGCGTTTTCCCGACACCATACCCCTGCCGGTCGCCCGCGGTCTTCCGAAAGGGCGAACTGCCGTGAGACGAGGCCGCCTTCAGAGGGCGCGAGCGCTATCCCGCTGCGCCCAGGATAGGCCTCGCCGCAATGCCGCGCACCACGGCTGCGGTGAGCCGCTCGTCGCCGATGTCGAAAGCCGAAACCGTGAAGCCTCTTCCAGCATGTGGCCCGCCATCGTGAACCCCATTTTCTCCCGCTCCAACCACACCGATTTTCACGTCCACCTCAGGATTTTGTTTGCCGCGCTACAGCGCCACGCCTCTTCTCGGGCGTGAAAGATCCCGTGCAACCCTTTGAACTGCAAATAATTTTTCCATCGGCTCTGATTCAAGGAAAGGCGCCGGCACATCGCGCATGGCGCCGATGGCGCGCTCGTTCTGGCGTTGCTAGGTAAACGGGCGGCGGCAAGACCGCCGCCCACAAAGCCGCAAGGCTCAATTCCGCGACAGGAGGGCCTCTTTCAGGAACTCGACGACATCCGGTTTCTGATCGAGTGCCGCCTTGACCGTAACCGCCACGTCGTCGCCGACCTTCGGATCCACCGGCAGGCTGAGAGACTTGGCCTTCTCCAAGAATTCCGGATCGGACGTGGCGGCATTGTAGGCGTCGCGCAACGCCTTCAGCCGATCTTCGGGAATGCCGGTCGGACCTGCCGTCAGACGAGAAATGTTGCTTTGCGAGGCCACCAGCGCGATGACCTTCTTGGCGTCTTCATCGTCGACCAGCGAAGCGAGCTGCGGCACGTCCGTCTCCGAACCGCCGATCTGCGCGATGATGCGACCGTTGCCCTCATCCACGAACTGCTGGAAGGAGGAACGCGAGGCGATGATCCCCTGAACTTCGCCCCGGCGCATGGCAAGCTGGTCGTCGCTGCCGTTGTAGCCGGAAACGATCTGGATCGGCAGGTGGAGCGCCTTGACCAGCATCGTGGTCTCGATCGTGGAGGCGCTGCCGACACCGGCGGACGCGAACCGGATCGGCTCCTTCAGAGCCTTGAGCTGCTCGTAGCTCTCGATGCCGGATTCCTTGGTCACGACAATGACGCGTGGGTCGGAGGCGACCTTTCCGATCCAGGACATGTCCGCGAGGTCGAATTTGATGCCGGGGTCACCGCCGAGCTGTCCGTAGATGAGGCCGGTGTTGAAGGTACCGAATGTCAGGCCATCCGGCTCGGAAGCGTAAATATAGTTCGCTCCGATGAGGTGGCCGGCGCCGGGCATGTTCTGAACGACGAAGGTCGAGCCCGGCAGATACTTCTGCATGAACTGCGCGACGAGACGGCCATTGGTGTCGTAGCCGCCGCCCGGTCCGGTCGCGACGATGTAGTTGACCGTCTTGCCGTTGAAGAACTCCTTGCCTTCCTGCGCCCAGGCGGCGGTCGTCGAGATCGTAAGCAAAGCCGCAGTCGCGCAAGCAGCCATGCGAATTGAATGCCATTTCATTGATTTTCCTCCCAGTTGAAGCTTGAAGATTCGGCCGAGCGGGATGAGGAAAAGTGTGCGCGGTTTTCCGCCCGCATCCCGCTCTAACTTATTAGAATCGATCACGTATATGACTTTGGGTCGATTCGACCCAAAGTCATCGTGATCTCGCGCGCATCAGCCTTCGCTGAGCGCCTCTTTCAATACGTTGATGACCTCCGGGGCCCGGTCCAAGGCCTTCTCGACCCGCGTTCCGACCTCGTCGCCGACCGCCGGATCGACGGGAAGACCGAGTGCACGCGCTTTCTCGATGAATTCCGGATCGGTTGTGGCGGCCTTATATGCGTCCCGGAGAGCCTTCAGGCGATCCTCCGGGATCCCGGCCGGGCCGGCGGAAAGCCGCGAAATCCCGCTCTGCGACTCGATCAGGCCGACGACTTCCTTTGCCGTCGCGTCGTCGACCATCGAGGCGAGTTGCGGTACGTCTGTTTCAGTGCCGCCGACTTGCGCGATGAAGCGACCCTTGCCCTCATCGACGAACTGCTGAAATTCCGACCGGGACCCGATCACACCCTGGACCTCGCCGCGCATCATCGCGAGTTGATCCTCGTTGCCGTTATAGCCCGAAACCACCTGGATCGGCAGTTTGAGCGCCTTCACGAACATCGTCGCCTCGATCATCGAGGCGCTTCCCTTTCCGGCAGTCGCGAATTTGATCGGTTCCTTCAGCGCCTTCATCTGTTCGTAGCTTTCGATCCCGGATTCCTTGGTAACGAGAATGATCCGCGGGTCGGATGCGACCTTTCCGATCCAGGACATCTTCGTCAGGTCGAATTTGATATTCGGATCGCCGCTGAGCTGACCGTAGAGCAGCCCGGTATTGAAGGTTCCGAAGGTCAGACCGTCCGGTTCGGAGGCATAGATATAGTTCGTGCCCAGCAGATGGCCGGCGCCCGGCATGTTCTGCACGACGAAGGTCGAGCCAGGCAGGTATTTCTGCATGTATTGCGCAACAAGACGTCCGTTGGTGTCGTAAACGCCGCCCGGCGCCGTCGCGACGATGTAGTTGATGGTCTTACCGTTGAAGAACTCGACACCGTCCTCGGCCAAGGCGAGACCTGGCCACAGTGCCGACAAGATCGCAGCACCCGATACCGCGATGCGAAGTGTTTGAATTGCCATTGTTTCCTCCCATTGCCTTTCGGCGTAAGCCGCCCGCTCGCGGCGAGCATCTGGTTTCCGACAACATCTGCAAGCGGCAAGCCAATCCCGCTCACGGTGGCGCTGCCAACGTGAAGGCCATCCTCGCAATGCGTTTGCTGTTTCGTTTGCGCGCGCCCCGAAGGGCACCCGCTTTTTCTCAACCCGCCTCCCCGCGGATCCCGATCAGGCTGCCCCGACCGTCTGTACCAGCCACGGTGTAACGAAGCCGGGATGGAGCTGGATGTGCAGCAGCGCGCCGAACATCAGGTAGAGCACAAGCGTGGCTGCTGCCGCCAACGAAAGGGCGAACCGCCATGACGCTTCAGCTTCCCGACAGAGGAACGTGACCAGCAGCACGGGCACGCTCACATAGAAACCGAAGGCCAGGATTCCGGCGACAAAGGCCACGAAATAGGTCCACATCAGGAGCTCCTGCGAGACCGTATGCGGCCCGAACTCCGGCAGGTCCGGCTCCTGACCGGTCTGCTGTGCCAGACCGGCACGGGGCGCACCGTGGAATGCGCTCTTCGAGGACGGCATCAAATCGATGCCGAGCTGGACGAGGCAGAGCGCGATGGCCGGCAGGCCGACGATCAGGGGCATGAAGCGCGCCTTAGCTGGAAATTCCATCGAGAGGCCAACCATGACGACGAAGAAGACGAGCATGACGATGGTGAGCCAAGTGCTGAAGGAAAGGTTCTTCACGTATTGATCTCCACGCTAGGCTGGCGATCGCCGGGCCGGAAATTGCGGTAGAAGGCGTAGACCATCAGCGCGACAATCATGCCGATAAGGACCAGCGACATCGGGCGCAGGAAGAAGGAGTAACCCCACAACTGCAGCGCCTGGTGCAGCGACGCTTCCGCCTGGCCGCCGAGAACGAGGCCGATAACGAAGGGCGAGCGCGGCCAGCCGGCCCGCTGGAAGCCGTAGCCGATCGCGCTGAAGAGCACGAGAACCACGAGGTTCTGCCACTGCACATCGCTGACGAAGCAGCCGATCGTCACGAAGACGAGGATGAAGGGCGCCAGCATTCGACCATTGACGAAGGTCAGAACCGCGAGCCAGCGACAAACGACGAGCAGCATGGCAACGGCAATGAGGTTGCCCACGACCAGCGCCCAGATCAGCGTCCAGACCAGATCGAGATGCTTGGTGACCATCATCGCGCCCGGCTGGATGCCGAGGATGAGGAAGGCGCCGAGCAACACGGCCATGCCGGAGCTGCCCGGGATGCCGAAGAAGAGGGTCGGAAGCAGAGAGCCGCCTTCCTTGCCGTTGCTGGCGGTCTCCGGTGCGATAACGCCCTCGATCGCGCCCTTGCCGAAGCGCTCCGGCGTCTTCGAGCTTTGCACCGCATGGCCATAGCAGAGCCACGCCGCAGTCGAGCCGCCAAGGCCTGGAATCATCCCGATGACCGAGCCGATGACCGAGGTGCGGACCACGAGCCACCAATGGCGCGGGACTTCCATGACGCCGGAAAGCAGCTGCCGATACGAGAAAGCCTTGTCCATCGGCACGGCCGAGATCGAACCGCCCTTGGTGGCCAGCGAAAGCATTTCCGGTACGGCGAACATCGCGAGCACCGCGGTGACGAGGCTGACGCCGTCCCACAGGAAAAGCATATCGCCCGCATAGCGCGGCGTGCCGGTGATCGGATCCATGCCGATCGTCGACAGCATGAGACCGTAGAAGCCGACGATCAGGCCTTTGACGATCTTGCTGCCGCTCGCCAGGAACGCGATGAAACTGATGCCGAGAAGGGCAATCAGGAAGAACTCGGCAGGGCTGAACATCAGGATGACCGGTTCCAACACCGGAATCATGATCGCGAAAACGACCGCGCCGATGATGCCGCCGACACCGGAGGCGGTAATACTGGCACCGAGCGCGCGCGCCGCCTGCCCCTGTTTGGCAAGCGGGTAGCCGTCAAGCGTGGTTGCCGCATCGTCACCGTCGCCGGGGATGCCGAACATGATGCTCGATATCTGACCGCTGGTGCCGTTGACGGCGTGCATGGTCAACAGGAAAACGGCGCCTGCCACCATGTCCATGCCATAGACAAAGGGAATCGCCATGGCGATGGAGAGCTTGCCTCCGATGCCGGGCGTCACGCCGACGAGCAGTCCAAAGACGACCGCGATCAGCATGAGACCCATGGTGTGTGGGGTGCTCACAAGATTAAAGAGCGCCCCGAACATAGTCTCGATCATTTCTGGTTCCAATCCTCCCGTAGAATGGAGCTCCCGCCGATCAGATCGCGGCTCCATCGGGCAATCACTTGCGAACTCCTCCTGCAAACAGGGCGATTGCCATCATTTGCGCTGGCCCTGTCTGTCGCGTGGTTTCATTAGTGCCATCGCCGTGACCTTTGTCCAAAGCAAAAAATTATGCTTAGTCCAACAGTTTTCGCGCGGACAGAATTTGGGACGGTCATCAAGGGTTCCGTTGCAGCCATGCGCAACCATACGTTTATGTAATTGATATCACGGCTATTTCCTTTGTTTAGAACGTAGTAATACGCGTTGGGCTGGCCATTCTGCGATCTCTCTGGTTGTGACGCGGTCGGGGCGAGATGGGCTTCAACCGGCATAATCGCCGGACATGCCTTGCACAGATGAATCGCGTCGATAAATTTTTCTTACTACGCCGCTAAGACGAAATGGCATGGACTTTCCGTGGCTTACGCCACTAGCATACCGATGCTCACATGCGCGCAGGGCAAGCGCGCCGCGCCAATCGCACCTCTAATCATTTGCTCTCCCCGCGGCTTCGGACAGCCGAGGGGAGCTTGCGGCTATCGGAGTACCAATGGACAAACCCGTCGGCGACATCGGCATGGAGAGGGAGGAGAATGTGACCTCTCTTGCGCTGCTCGCTTCGTTTCTGCGGCTCGGCGCGTCCTCTTTCGGAGGGGGCATGGCCGGCTGGACCCACCGCGAGATCGTCGAACGCCGCGGCTGGTTGACCGATGACGAGTTCCTCAAGACACTGACGGTCGCCCAGATCATGCCGGGCGCCAATCCGGTCAACCTCGCCGTCTATATCGGCCTCAAACTGCGCGGGGTTGCCGGCGCCTGTATCGCGCTCTTCGGCATGGTGCTGCCCGCCTTCGCTGTGATCCTGGCGATGAGCGTCACCTATCAGCAACTCAGGTCCCATCCGGAGGCACAGGCGGTGCTGCGGGGACTCGCCTGCGTCGGCATCGCCTCGTCATTAACGATGGGGATCAAAACCGCCCGCCGGCTCCAAAGACATGCGCTGCCAATTCTGATGGCGTTGGCCGTCTTCCTCATGGTTGGGGTTCTGCGCTGGTCGCTCGTCGCCGTTGTCGCGGGCACCATTCCCGTCAGCATCGCCGCAACATTCTGGATCGAGCGGGAGAAATCGCGTGATTGACGACAAGCTGCTCGGCCTGATCCTGCTCTGCATCCCACTGTCCCTGGTCTCTTTCGGCGGGGGCCAGACGATCGTGGCGAGCCTTCAGCATCAGACAGTCGATATCCTGCATCTGCTGAGCGGCCCGCAGTTTACAGATCTCTACGCTATTTCGCGCGCGGCCCCCGGCCCCGGCACCTTGATCGTGGCGTTGATCGGATGGGAGGTCAGCGGCCTGTGGGGGGCAGTTCTCGCAACGCTCGCAATATTCATTCCCTCGTCCATCCTGCTCTGTATTCTGGGCAGCTATTGGCAGCGCCATCGTCGCTCCGCCTGGGCGATTGCGGCGGAGAAGGGCCTCGCTCCAGTCGCCGTCGGCCTGATTTTCGCCGGCGTTTTTGCGGTCGGCCAGTCGGCCAGGTTCACGCCGCTAGAACTGGTAACGTCCCTCGGTGCGGTTGCCGTCTTGCTGACGACGAAGACCGGCCCCTATCCCGTCCTTGCCTTTGTCGGTGTCAGCTATTTTCTGCTGAGCCTCGCCGGAATGGCCTGAACCCAAAGCAAGCCGATGCGCTCGCGTGTCGTGGTCTCACCGGCTGCGACCGAGGCTGTCGGCCGTCCGCACTAGGCTACTGCTCCATCACCCCGGAACCTGACGAAAGATAAAAATCTACAGGGCGCGATTGACCAGAGGGTGATTCACAGTATGATACTTAAATCAGAACATCGTTCCGTATAACGGAACATGAAATGAGAGGATAAGAACGCAAATGGCCGAACCACTGGTTTTGCGGACCGCGGTCGGGAAACACGACCACGTAAAGCCCCTGAAGGATGGCAGGGTGCGATCAAGCCGGGTAACGCTCGAGTTCCAGGATTTCGATCCGCTGCCCAAGGCGTTTCGCACGATGGTGCGTGGCGGCGACCTCGATCTTTCGGAAATGGCGATCGTTACGCATCTCCTTGCACACCACTATGGGAAGCCGATCACCGGGCTTGCGGTGCCGCTCTGGAGCCGGCTGCCACATACCAACCTCGTCTGTCCCGTCGAATCGACGGTCGAAGGGCCGCGCGACCTGGAAAACACGAAGGTCGGGGTGCGCGCCTATGCGCAGACGTCCGGCGTCTGGGTCCGTGGCATCCTGCAGCATGAATACGGCGTCGACCTCAACAGCATCACCTGGGTCACCATGGAGGATGCGCATCTCGAAGAATATGACGACCCGGCCATCGCGGTACGCAATCCATCGGAGATGGCCCTGCGGCCGCTGATGCTCGCGGGCGAGCTTTCGGCCATCATGGGTGAACGCGAGGTGGATCCGGCAGGGATCCGCAGTGTGATCCCCGATGCCGAGAAGGCCGCGAAGGACTGGATTGGCGCGACCGGCATCGTTCCGATCAACCACGTGCTGACGGTCAAGACTGCCCTGACGGAAGAGCACCCGTGGCTCGCCGGTGAACTGATGGAATTGTTCGACGAGGCGCGGCGCGTCGCCGAAGCCGACGGCGCGGCACCGCCTCCGCCCTACGGGCTGGAAGAAAACCGCCGCTCGCTGCAGCTCGCCTTTGCCTATTCGGCGGAGCAGCAGATCACGCCCCGCGTCTATGACGTGGATGAACTCTTCCCTTCGATCTGAGGCTTGAGGAAGTGGCGGACGCGTTCCGCCCTCGCCCATTGCAGCACAAGGATGCCGCCATGATCATCGACATTCACGGACACTACACGACGGAGCCGCAGGCGCTCCACCAGTTCAGGGACAAGCAACTCGCCGGTCTCGCAGACCCGATGCGCCGGCCGCTCTCGTCGGACCTCGGTATCACCGACGAAATGCTGCTGAAATCGGTCGAACCGCAGCTCAAGTTCCAGAAGGAGCGCGGAAGCGATCTGACAATCTTCTCGCCGCGCGCCGCCGGCATGGCCCATCACGTCGGAACCGAGGCCATCAGTATGCAATGGTCGGCGATGTCGAATGACCTGATCTATCGAATCTGCAGCCTGCTGCCCGACAATTTCGCGGCGGTCGGACAATTGCCGCAGCATCCGGGCGCACGGCCGAAGAATTGCATTCCCGAGCTTGAGCGCATCGTCAACGAACTTGGCTTCGTTGGCGTCAATCTCAATCCCGATCCATCAGGCGGCTACTGGACCGATCCGCCGCTCACCGACCGGCAGTGGTACCCGCTCTACGAGAAGCTCTGCGAGCTCGAGGTACCGGCGATGATCCACGTGACATCCTCGTGCAACCCGTGTTTCCACCATACCGGCGCGCACTACATCAACGGCGACACGACCGCCTTCATGCAGTTGATCCAGGGCGATCTGTTCAAGGATTTCCCGACGCTGAAGTTCGTCATTCCGCACGGAGGCGGCGCGGTGCCGTTCCATTGGGGGCGCTATCGCGGGCTTGCCCAGGAGATGAAGAAGCCGCTGCTCTCGGAACACCTTCTGAACAACGTCTTCTTCGACACTTGCGTCTATCACTTCCCCGGCATCGAGCTGATGGCCAAGGTCATCCCGGTCGACAACATCCTCTTCGCCTCGGAAATGCTCGGCGCCGTCAAGGGCATCGATCCGGAGACAGGCCACCACTACGACGACACGAAACGCTACATCGACCAGCTCGAAAAGCTCGACGAGGAAAGCCGTTACAAGATCTTCGAAGGCAACGCCCGCCGCGTCTATCCGCGGCTCGATGCCCAGCTCGCAAAGCGCGGGCGACCGGCGCGGGCAGCTTGACACGTCATGGGGGGCGTTTCAGCCATCATCGACCGCTGTCCGTCGGCCCAAAGTCGGGTCGCTTCAGCAGCAGGACGCGTCGTCGTCCGAGATGATCGCGTTCTTCATCCAGGACGGCGGCAGATCGTCCTCCCGAACTTCGACGGCACGTTTGAAGACCTTGAACTGATGGCGCCGGTCGGGCGCCGTCCAGAAGGCGACCACCGTTTCAAGCGGCGGGCATCCTGGCAGGCCGCAGGCGATCTCCGACACCATGATCGCGACATCGTCGGCAAGCGCGAAACGCTCGCGCGTCCAGGCCTTCACCTGGCGGATGGCGGCGAGCTGTTCTGGTTTCGAAGCGGCAGTCTTGAGCATGATTTTGAACCAGTCGCGCCGGCGCCAAGGCCTGGGGCGATCCCTCTCTACATAGGGCGCCGCGGTCGCGCCTGTCAAAAACGAATTCGGAAAAACCAGCCGGACCGGAACGCCATGCCATGCACGCGGCCGGACCGACAGCACTCGAAAGGAACAACGATATGACGGAACAGGTTCTCGCGGCGGTCCGCACCGGTCCGGGCAAGATGGAACTCAGGGAATTTCCCATGCCAGACATCCCGGAGGACGCGGCACTTCTGAAGATGGAAGTTGCCGGCATCTGCGGCACGGACGTGAAGCTCTTTAAGACCCCACCCAATAATGCGCCCACCATCATGGGCCACGAGAACATCGGCTATATTGCCAAGGCCGGCCGCGAGTTCACCCGTCGCAAGGGCTTTAAGGAAGGCGACCTCGTCTTCGTCGAGCACTATGTCATGTGCGGCAAGTGCCAATGGTGTCACCAGGGGCAGTATCGCCATTGCGAGAACACCGACTGGCGTAACAATCCGGATGGCATCCGTTACGGCTACACCTCGGCCGAACGCGCGCCGCACCTGTGGGGCGGTTTCGCACAATATGTCTATCTGCCATGGAACGCCGTCGTCCACCGGGTGCCGAAGGGCGTGACGCCGGAACTCGCGGGTCTCGTCACGCCGATGGCGAATGGCGTGGAATGGTCGCTCTTCGACGCAGGCGTCGGCTACAACTCCACCGTCCTCATCCAGGGGCCGGGCCAACAGGGCCTGTCGCAGACTGTCGTCTGCAAGCAGGCCGGCGCATCGCTGATCATCGTCACCGGAACCTCGAAGGACGCGGCCCGCCTGGAGGTCGCGAAGACCCTTGGCGCCGATTACGTGATCGACGTCCAGAAGGAGGATCCGCTTCAACGCATCATGGAGATCACCGGCGGCAAGGGCGTCGACATATCGCTGGACTGCACGGCCGGCGCCGGAACTATTCCGATCCTCCTTGGTGTCGAGGCACTGAAGCGCAAGGCCGGCACCATCCTCGTTCAGGGCGAGATGAAGGAGTTCCCGAACTTCCCGCTCGAGAAGGTGACGACAAAGGCGATCACCATCAAAAGCGCGCGCGGTCACAGCTATCTCGCCTGCGAATTGGCGCTCGAGCAGATCGCGTCGAACCGCTTCCCGCTCGAAAAGATCACCACGCATCGCTTTGGCCTCAAGGACGCCGACCTGGCAATCAAGTCCGTCGGCGGACAGGGCGTGCCCGATGTCATTCACGCATCGCTGATGCCTTGGATGTGAGCCGAGCGATCAAGGGAGGAACAGGAAGATGACACTGGGTTTCAGGATCCTTGAGCGCCGGCGGCGCGTCAGTGCGGCGATGGTCGAAAAGTATCTCGACTTGCCGGTAGCCAACGTCAGCGACGTCATGTCCCGCATGACGGCGGGCGGGGCAGCCCTCAGGCCGCTCCACGCCTCCGGCGTGCTCGCCGGCGCGGCCTTCACCGTGAAGACGCGGCCGGGCGATAATCTGATGATCCACAAGGCGCTGCTGATGGCCGGTCCCGGCGACGTCATCGTGGTCGACGCCGGCGGGGATCTGACCAACGCTCTCGTCGGAGAGCTCATGCTCTCCCATGCGAGGGCGATCGGGGTCACCGGCGTCGTGATCAATGGCGCCGTCAGGGACTACGGCTGGATCAAGACCAATACCTTCCCGGTTTTCGCCGCCGGCATCACCCATCGCGGCCCCTACAAGGACGGACCGGGCGAGATCAACGTTCCGATCTCCCTTGGCGGAATGATCATCGAGCCGGGCGATCTGATGCTCGGCGATGACGACGGCCTCGTCTGCGTACCGTTCGACCAGGTCGAGGAAATCTACGCCCAGGCAAAAGCCAAGAACGAGGCAGAGGCAAAAACGCTCGCCAACACGCTCGCCGGCAAGCTCGACCCCAAGCTCTGGGTGGACGAAAGCCTGAAGAAGCTCGGCTGCGAGGGCGTTTGAAGCGCCCTGCCGGGCGCGATTCAGGAGCCGCTTGGTCCGACGCGTCACCGTGCCTTCCAAGGCACGGTCCGAGGCGCGCATGCCAAGCGGCTTTGAAAAGGATGATGCGCCGTTTCGAGGAGGAATGAACATGGCAATGACAACGATCGACGGCATCGCGACACGCTACGAGGTACTGGGTTCGGGGCCACCGCTGCTCATGTATTCGCCCGGCGGCTTCGATGCGACCATCGAGAAATGGCGGACGCAGGGCATCTATGCCGAGATCCAGTTCCTGGAACAACTACCGGAGCATTTTACCTGCATCACCTTCGACCGGCGCGAGACCGGTCAATCCGGCGGCCGCGTCGAGCGGGTGACCTGGTCGGATTACGTCAAGCAGGGCAAGGGCCTGCTCGACCATCTCGGCATCGACAAGGCCTATCTGATGGGCGGCTGCATGGGCTGCAGCGTCGTCGCCGCCTTTGCGGCCGAGCTTCCCGAATCCGTGCTCGGCATGGTGCTCTTCTGGCCGGTCGGCGGCGCCCGTTACCGCATCGCGGGGCATCAGCGCTTCGCCGAGCACCTGGCCTTCGTCCACCAGAACGGCCTGGAGGCGGTCGTCGCACTGGCGAAAGAGAGCAACAAGGCCTTTGGCGCCGATCCGCGAGGCGGCCCCTGGGTTTCGGTTCTCAGGCATGATTCCGAGTTCACGGCACGCTATGTCCGGCAGAATGTCGATCACTACAAGACGATCCTCGCGGGCATGCCGAAAACCCTGCTCGATCGCGACACCTCGCCCGGCGCCGAACCGGAGGACTTGCTGCGCCTGAACATCCCGACACTGATCGTTCCGGGGGCCGACGCCTCCCACGCCACATCGGCCGCGAGGTATCTCCAGGAATGCATCCCCGGATCGCACTATTGGGACGTTCCCGTCTCGGAGCAAACGTCTGCCGCCACCAACGCGCGCGTGATCGAGTTCCTCCTCCAGACGGAAGCGTCGCGGAACGGGCGATAAGAATTGCCAAAGCGGTCCCTGACGATCAGGGGGCCGCATCCTCCGCGGCCAAGAGGTCCGGGAGGAATTCTTTCCCCTGGGTGGCGAGAAAGTCCTCGAAGGCTGCAATGACCGGCGTCATTGCGCGATCGGTCCGGCTGACGGCGAACCATTGCCGGCGGATCGGAAGACCGACGACATCGAGGATCGTCAGTTCGCCTGCCTGAACCTCGGCAGCGACGCTGTGCGCGGCAAGAAAGGCGACGCTGGTATCCACCATCACCGCCCGTTTAATATCCTCGATCGATTCCATCTCCGTGTTGGGGCCATCGGCCCTTCCCGGAATTTCGCTCATGAACCGGTCGAAGAAGTTGCGTGTCGCGGAGTCCGGACTGCGCAGGAAAAAATGCTCGCGCGCTATTTCCGCCTTTGAAATACCCTGCCGCTTGGCAAGCGGATGATTGGGCGCACCGACGACGACCAGCGAATGCTCCCCGAAGACTGCCGCGCGCACCGAGAACTCCCGCGGCGGGCGCCCGAGCAGCGCGACGTCGATCGTTCTATTCTTTAACCGTTCAACGGTTTCGGTGCGGCGGTCGATGAAAAGCTCGAGGTCGATGTCGGGATAGGCGCTCGAAAAGGCCGCGACCATCGGCTTCGCAAAGTACTTCACCGTCGAAACCGCGCCAACGGCGATGCGCCCGCGCTTTACGCCCTTGAAGGCGTCGAGCTCCGTTTCCAGAAGGGAAAGGCGCTCCTCGATATCGCGCGCGGCAGCCAGGACCGCGTGTCCGGCTTCCGTCGGAAACATCCCGTGGGCCATGCGCTCGAACAACTGCACGCCGGCTTCCGCCTCGATCTGCTTCAACTGCAAGGTGACGGCCGGAGCGGTCAATCCAAGCGCTTTCGCAGCGCCGACAATCTTGCCGTGCGCCTCGATCGCTCGTATCGACTTCAACTGCCGAAACGTGATATTTTTCATACGGGGAGCATAAAAAAACTTAACGCGCACGTAAAGAGATTAAAATTTACTTTCGTGCGTGGATGGTTGATTTTCAACGTAGCAGGTTCGCCCCCAATGAGATCCGCACAGGTACCGAGCGGTTGGCATCTGCAGAATCGTTCGCAACATCAAGGGAACTGAAAGATGAAAGCAGCAATCAAAAGCGGTCTGCTGGCATTGGCTGCCGTAGCCCTCCCGGCCGTAGCCCATGCCCACACCGGCGTCGGCGCGGCAGGCGGCCTCGCACACGGCTTCATGCACCCGGTCGGCGGCCTGGACCATATCCTCGCCATGGTCGCCGTCGGCACATTCGCCTCCATTCTCGGCGGTCGCGCCCTCTGGCTCGTTCCGGCAAGCTTCGTGCTGATGATGGCCGCAGGCGGCGCCCTGGGGATCGAAGGCATCGCCGTGCCGTTTGTCGAGATCGGCATCGCGGCATCCGTGATCGTGCTTGGCCTTGCGATAGCGCTTCGCTGGAACCCGCCGACTGCCGTCGCAATGGGCGTCGTCAGCCTCTTTGCAGTCTTCCACGGCCATGCCCATGGCGCTGAAATGCCGATGGACGCGTCTGGCGTCCAATACGCGCTCGGCTTCATGGGTGCGACGGCATTGCTGCATGTCGCCGGCATTGCACTGGGTCTCGCCCTTGCACGCGTCGGCGTCAAGTCCCACGCCGCAGCGCGTCTCGGCGGCGGTGCCATGGCGCTTGCCGGCCTCGGCATCATGACCGGCGTCCTCTAAGGACGGCTCCCGCAGAGGCGGAACGTCTATCTAGGCAAGAAAAAAACGGGCTGCTTTACGAGCGGCCCGTTCATATGTTGGGAAATGCGTGCTGCGCTACTGCATGTTTCCTTAAATCGTACCCGGTTTAAGGATAAAAACATGCAGCACTTAAAAGTGTTACAGCGTCCGCTGTGCGTCTGATCAGACGCACAGCGCTGTAGAAACCGGCTTGTACTAACCGCGGTCAGCGGCGCTTGAGCGCGCGGCCGAAGGCGCCCGCGTCGATGCCGAGCGTCTGCAGCGCAGCGGCGGACGGGTGGCGGCGCTCTCTGGTCGCCATCGCGCATTCATGCGCGGCACTGACCAGGCTCATGCCCTCCATGAAACCGCCGAACATGCTGCGAACCCACTGTGCGTTTGCGGGACGACGTGCTGCGAGCGTTGTCATTTCAATCATCTCTCCGTTGCATACGCACTGCATATAATGCTGCTTTGCAACAACAAGAAGATCAACGCCAACAGCCCTGCCATGCAGCATCCGCATGGCAGGGTAAGTTTCCTCCAAGCCCCGCTAACACCTTACGCGGGTTCAACAAAGCTCTGTTCGGCCCGCTTCACCAAACGGACATCGTCCCGGTTCTAGATGACGAAACTCTCCATCGTCTCCGGCGCGAAAATTTCCTCCGCGCAAAGCTTCCGCTTCGACAGCCCCTGCTCGTAGGAGTAGCGGAGAAACGTTTCGAGCGTCGCCCGATTCTCTTTGAAGCCGTAGCTCCAGTAATCGTCACCCATGAGCCGACGCGCTTCCTCGACGTGCGCGTTCAGCCAGGGCAGCATGACCTTCAGCGCCGCCGTCTCTTCGAGGTCGCGATAGACGCGCGACTGCGCCTCGGCAAACGCCTTGTAGAGCGATTGCGCGATCCAGCGGTGCGCCTCGTAGACCTCCCGCCGGATGACGATCGTGTGCATGATCGGAAAGATGCTTGTCCGCTTGAAATAGGCGCGCTCAATCTCGACGAAATTCTCGAAGAGACGCCGGACACGACCGGTCGGCCCCTCGTAGGAAGAGGGTTTTCTGGCCGTGTAGAGCGCGTCGATCTCCCCGTCGCGCAGCATCGCCGAGAGCGTCTGCGTCGGGCCGATGCGGTTGACACGGATGTGGCCCGGCAGGTCGAGCGGCAGTTTTTCCGGCCGGTTCGGCTGCTCCTCGCCGCCGGCGTAATAGGTGACGTCGTCGACCTTCACGCCATACTCGTCGGAAAGGATGCCGCGTATCCAGACCGGCGCGGTCATCTGATACTCGGGCGTCCCGACGCGTTTGCCGATCAGATCCTTCGGCTCTCGAATGCCCGATGCGGCGTTCACGTAGATCGACGAATGCCTGAAATAACGGGACGGGAAGACCGGAATCGCCACAAAAGGGCGCGTTTCGGCGAAGCAGGACATGACGTAGGAGGAAAGCGACATCTCGGCGATGTCGAATTCCCGATGGCGCAGCATGCGAAAGAAAGTCTCTTCCACCGGCATATTGAGATAGACGAGATCGATCCCGTCAGGCGCGACCGTTCTGTCCATGAGGGGGCGTGTCCGGTCGTAGTTCCAACAACCGAACGACAAACGAAGCGACGAAGTCAGAATAGTCTCCCTAGCAGTACCGGGGGGTCAGGAAAGCTTGGGTTGGTCGAGCGCAAGTCCGCGACTTACAAGCGCAAATCCTGGACGGCTCCTCCGCCATTTCCCGCCCTTTTACATCTCCAATCTGCTGCGATCATCGAATGCTGGGTCCTAAATGTCCAAGATAAAACCTATTGGCTTGCTCAAAGAGAATCCGCTTGCTCCATGGGAACCAGGCGATCGATCGGGTGCGCGTAAGGCCCAACCTCGGCCATCAGCCGGTCGACCATCTTGTCGATGAACGCAAGGAAAGGCTTTTCGTCCGCGACCCCTCTATGGGCCGGATGAGCGAGAAACAGCGTCCGCTTGACGCCGGGCCGGTCCACGCGCCGCCCGATGATCTGGCCCGTCCTGATCTCCTCCGCGACGATCCCGTAGGGCATGATGCTTTGCGCAACGCCGTGCAGCACCAGCGCCTTGATCGCCTCGTTCGATTGAACCTGGTAGGTGATCTTGACGTCGACGGAGAGGCGCGAGGCTGTCTCGTGCACCCGCCGCCAGATGATGTCACGGTTCGAAACCAGGGCAAGATCGCCGGCGACCGCCTGCCGGAAGGAAATATCACCGCCCTGCTCCCCGCCGTTCGCCGCCGACACATGGAGGAGGTCCTCCTCCATCAGCGCGACACGCCGGATACCCGGGTTTTCCTCTATGTCGTAGGCAAGCACATAGTCGAGTTCGCCGCGTTCGAGGGCGTCGGCCAGCACGAAGCTCAACTCCTCCACGACATGGAGCGCGATTCCGGGCAGCTGCGCGTTGGCGGCGACGAGCAGCTCCGTCCCGATCAGCTTGAGAATGCTCGGCGTTGCGCCAAACCGGATGCGTACCCGCTCGCCGCCGAGCGCGATCAGGTCCCGGCGCGTCTCCTCGAGCCGTTGCAGAATTTCGATCGAGCGCTCGTATAGCAGCATGCCTGCGGGCGTCGCACTCACGCCGCGCGAATGGCGGTCGAGCAACTGGATCTGCAGGGCGTCCTCGAGATTGCGGATCTGGATGCCAAGCGCGGTCTGGGCGAGGTTGAGCTGCTCGGCCGCCCGCGTAATGTTGCCCACTTCGACGACTTTGACGAAGTAGGCAAGCTGGCGGAGCTTCATTGCATGTCCAAGCATTTCTGAGGCGCGCCTTTCACCGGTCAGTAGAACTGGTCGAAATGAACCTGGGCCGGCGGGACGCCGAGGTCAATCAACATCTTCTGGATCGCCTGCCCCATCAGCGGAGGACCGGCAAAATAGACCTCGCATTCCGGAAGGCGATCGGAAAAGAGCTTTCCCGCCAGCTCGTGCACGAAGCCGCGATGGCCGCCCCAGCCGTCATCGTCCGCGTTCGAAACGACGGGATGGTAGTGGATGTTGGAGCCGAAGCCGGGAAGCTCGGCCAAAATGTCCTCGCCGCAGATATCGCGTGCCGTGCGCCCGCCGTAGATGAAGTCGATCCGGCGTCGGGCCAAGAGCGGCGTCGCCGCGGCGGCGCGGGTGACTGATATCATCGGCGAAAGGCCGGAACCGCCGGCAAGACAGATGATATCACGGTCCGACTCGGCTCTGAGATAAGCCGTGCCGTAGGGACCATCGACGCCGATGCGATCGCCGATCGAGAGGCCGTCGAACAGTTTTCCCGTCGCCGCCCCGTTCGGCACGCGGCGGATCTGGAAATGCCATTCGCCCGCCTCGTTTTCGACGTTAGCCATGGAATAGGCGCGGCTGCCCGTGACCCCCGGAAGGCCCAGCAAGGCATATTGGCCGGCGAGAAAGCGAACCGGCTTTTCCAGCAGGAAGCGAAACTCGCGGATGTCGTGGGTGATGTCACGCACTTCGATCAGTTCCGCCTCCCGCCGCGCCGGCGGGAAGCGGCTTTCATATTGCGGCATCAGCCGGAGGTTTACGACACAATCCGTCAGCGGCCGAGCCTGGCAGCCGAGGCGCCGTCCGCGGTCACGATCACGATCGCTGAGACCGGGCGCATCGGGTCGCAATTCCTCGATCTCTCCCTCGAGGAGATCGAAACGGCAGTTGCCGCAGGAGCCGACATTGCATTCATAGGGATAGCCGAGACCCGCGCGCAACGCCGAGCGCATGATCGTGTCGTCATCTGCGCAAGTCCATTGGACGTCGCTTCCCTTGAGTGCAATTGCCGGCATGTTCAACTCCCTAAGTCGTATCTCTCTCGAAAGGCCGCCGTGTAACCGAGGCGGGATGAAATGGCTGCGACCGCATCGAGAAGCGCAGGCGAAAAGCCTTCAAGCGCCTCCAGCGACAGCCGCTGTAGTGGGCCTGCGATGCCGACGGCTCCAACGACGGCACCGGTCGAATCGCGTACCGGGGCGGCGATGCCCCGGATTCCGGGTTCGCTTTCCTCGTCTTCGATGGCAAAGCCCCGCTGCCGGGTCTCGGCGAGCATTTCTCTCAGACGCACCGGATCGGTGATGGTCTTCGCCGTTCGCCGCTGCAGCGGACCGGCCAGCAACCGCTCGATCGCCTGTTCCGGGGCAAAGGCGAAAATTGCGCGCCCGACGGCGCTGCAATGGGCGGGCTTGCGCGCGCCGAGGTCGGATTTCATCGCCAGAGCCTGCGGACTTTCCAGATCGTAGACGTGCATCACCTCTCCATCGGAAGGGACACCCAGAATGATCGTTTCGCCCGTCAGCTTGCGAAGGTCGAACAGATAGGGTCTCGCCTCGTTGGAAAGATCCATGCGCCGGCGCACAAGCGTACCGAGAGCGAAGAGGCCGACCCCGAGGCGATAGCGCTCCGTTTGCGGGTTCTGCTCCAGCAAACCCTCGGTCACGAGCGTCACCGCCAGACGATGGACCGTGCTCTTTGCGACCTTCAGCCTTTGCGCCAGCGCACTGACGCCGATCTCGGCCTCGTCCTCGGAGAAAGCCTTCAGGAGACGGATCGCCGTCGTGACCGAAGAGAGGCGGTTGCGCTTGCCGGCGGGGCCTTTTCCTCCGCGCGCGGGTGGTTTGGTGGGTGCGTTCATGGCGTGATTGTCCGTTTCATCGCGAGAGTTACGGCTCGTCCATAACACAGTTGTCATGGTCTCACATCACCACCCTGTTTGCCTCAAACCCTGAGCGCGCTCAGCATTTCGCCGACATATTCGTCGCCATTGGAGATCACCAGCATCGCCGCGAACGGACGCATGGTTGTCAGCGTCCGTGCAAGATCTTCCGGAGAGGCTCCTTCGGCGTTGCGCACCAGGCCAGTCGTCAGCTTGTTGCGGACGAAGCAGGCATTACCGATCACTTCCGCGGCGTCCGCTGCAGTGCCGGCTGTCGTGATCATGACGATGATGTCGGCGTCGGCGATCTCGTCGGCGAGGCTGACCGTCTTCCCCTCGAGGTCCTCCAAGACCGCGTCGACCGGCAGCATATGCAGCGAATCGGTGGCACCCTTCGCGCTCACGTAGCGCAGGAAATGCGCGCCGCTCCAGGGCATGTCGGCTAGAGTGCGCAGCAGCGCCAGACCCGGCTCGTCCAGGGCGATGACACGCGACTTGCGCGGGCTGGAGTTCGGGTATGCGATACGGAAACGTGCTTCCTCCGCGCTGGCGAAGCGCGCACTTTCGCTCAATCCGAGTTGCATGGCTTTTCTCCTCGTTAAAGCGGCTGCCAAGTCCCCGACGCACAGCGCCGGGGCCACCGTGGTGACTGCAGCGTCAGACGCTCGTTTGCGCCTTGCCTTCGATCACGGTCAACGCCTCCTCGGCGACGTCGACATAGGACTTGTCCACGGGCAACACGATCGCGGCCGAGCGGACGCGGTGATGCGCCGGATCGACACCAGGAGGAACGACGCCCTTGTCGCGCAGAGCGCGAGCGGCCCTCATCAGGCGGTGGCGGGCCATTATGATGCCGTTGTCGGTCGACACCAGGTTTTCCTTGCTGCGGTCGACGATCGGACCCATGCTTTCCTGCAGCGAGGCATCCTGCATGGCGATGCCTTCGACACCAGAATAGGTGATGCCCTTGCGCTGGGCCTCGCGGTCCATGAGGTAGTCATTATCCTTGTTGGCGAGCGGCCGGTAGGTTCCCGGCACATAGGCGACATGGATGCCCTTGCCGTCGATCATCGCCTGGCGCTCCTCTTTCGTCAGCGCACGAACGGGGTGATAGTCGAAACTCCAGGCCCAGCAATTCTCGTCGTCGATCGGGATCCAGAAGTGGCCGTGAACCGGATGGTCGCCACGAGGAGGGACCATCGTGAAGGACGGCATCACCCAGGGCGTGACGCGCCAATAGTAGTGGCCTTCCTCGGCGTTGCGTCGTGCGCCAATGAAAAGGCCACCCTCGTTGTCCGTCACCTCGAAGAACGGCCTTGCATCGGACATGTTGTACTTGTTGCCGCGGGCGCCCTTGAAGAGCGGGTCGCTGTTGAGATTGCCGCTGTGGAGCCAGGACACGTGGCTGGAATCGATGCCACCTTCCATGGCCTGCAGCCAGTTGCACTCCTGCCAGCGCTTCGACGTGAATGTCTGTTCCGAGGGAACGAGCGCGAATTCCCATTCGGGATGCGGCGGCTGCTTTTCCGCCGGACCCATATAGGTCCAGAGGATGTCGCCGATCTTGATCAGCGGATAGGACTTCAGCTTGATCTTGCCGCAGTAGCCGCTTTCCTTCGGCTCCGACGGTACTTCAACGCACTGGCCGGTGTGGTCGTATTTCCAGCCGTGATAGGGGCAGCGCAGTCCGCCTTGCTCGTTGCGACCGAACCACAGCGAAACGCCGCGATGGGCGCAGAATTCGTCGATCAGGCCGTAGCGCCCTTCACTGTCGCGGAAGGCGAGCAGTCGCTCGCCCAGGAGCTTCACCCGGACCGGCGCGCAATCGTTGTCCGGCAGTTCCTCCGCGAGCAGCGCCGGGATCCAATAACAGCGAAACATGTCGCCCATCGGTGTGCCCGGGCCCGTCTGCGTTAGAAGATCGTTCTGTTCCTTCCTGAGCATTCTCACTTCCTCCAGGTTGCGGACCGCTTGCGCGGTGCGCGGATTTGCATCGCCACGTCCCTTTTTTCGACCGCCTCGCGGCTTTTCCGAATTCCGGGTTGACGTTCTCGACCGATCAGGTATCTTTTCTGTGTTCCTTTATGCGGAACGCTGTTTCTTTTTAAGCAACGTACAATCTGATCACCGCCCCGTCAAGCGGGCCTGCAACGCACCGAAGGAGGAGCCAGGAATGGCCGACGCAAGCACCAGAATTAGGCTGTGTTCCACGAGCGACGTCGACTGGGACAGCGCGATACGGGTTGAGGAAGGCGACCTCACCCTCGCCGTCTTCAACGTCAACGGCGTGTTCTACGTCACCGACGACCTGTGCACGCACGGCCCGGGGTCGCTTTCCGAGGGCTATCTCGACGGCCACACCATCGAGTGCGACTTCCACAACGGCGCGTTCGACGTGCGCACGGGCGAAGTGGTCACGCCGCCCTGCATGATCCCGATCAAGACCTACAAGGTGGTGATCGAGGACGAGCACGTGACGATCGAGGTTTGACAGCTCGCGTCTCAAGCGCGGCGGCGCGCTTGCGGAAACGATAAAGTCGTATAATGTGGGATTTATTCAATCTCACGGAGGAACGCATGCAGGTTCATGGAAAAAGCGGCGACGGCGCGTCGGCTGTGGAGGCAACGGACGTGCCATCGGAGGCGTCCTCGCGCCTCGATGTGGCGATGAGCACGCGGCTGCTCAACAGCCTGAAAATACTGGAGTATAGTGGCCATGTCAGCGCCCGGTCGCCCGGGGGCGTGACCTTTCTGATCCAGCCGCAGGAGAAGAGTCGCGCGGAGGTCTCTCCCGACGATCTCCTGGTCTGCGACCTCGACGGTAAGGTCGTGTCCGGCCCGTCAGGCGTCAAGCCTCCTTCCGAAGTTTTCCTTCATTGTGAGATTTGCCGAGCAAGGACGGATGTCAACTCGATCGCTCACTTCCATCACGACGTGACCAACGTCTTCACACTTGTCGAGGACGTGCCGCTGCTGCCCTTCAAGAACCACGCGATACGCTGGAAGAGCGGCATCCCGGTTCATGCCGACCCGGCGCACGTGGACGACGCCGAGAGGGGAAGGGATGTCGTCGCGACGCTTGGACCGCACCACGCGATGCAAATCCGCGCACACGGACAGATCGTCACCGCCGAAACGGTGCGCGGCGTCTTCATCGATTCGGTGCATCTCGTCGAAAACGCCGAGGCCGCCTATCGTGCCGCCGCAATCGGCAAGGTGAAGCCGCTGACGGAAGCCGAAATCGAGTCGTTCTCGCACGGCTTCAGGCGCGGGCATCACATCCGCAAGCTCTGGAACTATTATGCGCGCGGCGCCATCCGGGACGGTATCTTTCCTGAAGCCTGGAACGCGGCCGCCTGAAGCAACCGCCGCTGACGAACATCGACGAGGCCGGGCGACCGGCCTCTGAAATTGTTGCTTGATGGAAGCGATGGGCTGGCACAAGATATGCGCGAATCCCACATTGACGGACCGGCAACCTCCGGTCAGTCGCGCAGAACGGGGCACCGCGCCCTAGAAGCTTCGAGTGCAAGTATCGATGTCGCCTTCAATCGGCCTGTCTTCGCGATCTCCCCTCTTTTCCGCGTTCCGCCCGGCTGAGCTACGGGAGACCGTCGCGTGAACAGCCACGAGAAGATGCTCGGCATCCTCGATCTTTTCGACAGCGGCGAGGACGCCGTTGCCGTCACGTTCGACGAGATGCATGAACGACTCGGCTACACCCGTTCGACGCTCTATCGCTACCTGAAAACACTGACGGACGCGGGCCTTCTCACCTCGCTGCCCTCGGTCGGCTACATGCTCGGCCCGCGGATCGTCGAACTGGACTACAAGATCCGGACGGGCGACGTGCTGATCCGGGCGGCGCGGCCGGTGATGGAAGAGCTCGCCAGCCAGTTCCGCGGCATCGCCCTCCTCTGCCGCCGATATCGCTTCGACGTTCTTTGCGTCCACCAGGAGAGCGGCACGGATACGATCCACAGCAACTATGAGCGCGGGCGCAGGCGGTCTCTTCTTCACGGCGCCGCATCGCTCGGAATCCTCGCCTACCTGCCCGACCACCAGCTGCGCAAGTTCTATGGCTTGGTACCCGAACAATTCGCCGGTGCCGGCCTCGGCGCGACGCTGAAGGAAGTTAAAACTACGCTGAGGGAGCACCGACAGCGGGGCTGGGTGAGCACGACAGGAGACGTGACCCCCGGCGTGACCGGCGTAGCGGCCCCCGTGTTCGACAGCCGTTCGGAAATTCTCGGTAGCCTCAGCCTGACGCTTAGGGATTCCCGCACCAACTCGAAAATGATCGAGGATGTCGCCGAGCGCGTCGTGTTCTGTGCCGGCATCATTTCCAAGACCGTCGCCCGCAGCTGAGAAACGAAGCTCTTCGCGCCCGCGCTGGCTCGCCGAGCGCCTGCCGACTTTCGATCGGATCGGAAAGGAGGCCTTTCCGAAAACGCACTACCGTCATTCCCCCCGTCTGTTAGCGTTTGGCTGAAACGGGCAATGCGAAGCGGAACGCTCGCACGGCGCGAGCTCGGCTCGCCCTGCCCAACTGCGGACCAACCAAGAGGAGACAGGAATGCATCAGGACCCACTTGGCGGCGGCACCGGCACGCATTGGCACGAGCCCGCCGGCACCAAGAAGGCAGGCTTCGGCGAGTTCAAGAAGCAGCCGACGCCCTATGACCAGTTCATGCAAGAGGAAGGCATTCCGGTCTTTCGCGATCTCGGCGTCTCGAGCGTGAAGAACCTGCCGTTGAAGCCGTGGAAGCGGACCGGCGGCAACGGCACCTATATCCAGCTCTACGGCACCGAAACCAAGTGGGGCTGCCACCTCGTCGAGGTTCCCGCCGCCGGCGCGCTCAATCCCGAAAAGCACATGTACGAGGAGATCTACATCGTGGTCGAGGGACGCGGCTCCACCGAGGTCTGGCTCGAGGGCGAGGGCCGCAAGCATGTCTTCGAGTGGCAGGAGGGCTCCATGTTCTCCATCCCGATGAATGCCTGGCACCGCATCGTCAACGCCACCAACAGCCCGGCGCTGCTGCTCGGCGGCACTACCGCGCCGAACGTGCTCAACCAACTCCAGAATGCGGACGCCGTCTTCAATAACCCTTACGTCTTCCGCGATCGCTTTTCGGGCGCCGACGACTTCTACAAATATCGCGAAGAGATCGAGCCCGATCCGGTGCGCGGTCTCGCCATGCGCCGGACGAATTTCTTGCCGGACGCGGTCAACTGCGAACTGCCGCTCGACAACCGGCGCTCGCCCGGCTACCGCCGCGTCGAGCCCTTCATGACCAACAACACCTTCTACTACTGGATCGGGCAGCACGAGAACGGGCGCTATTCCAAGGCGCACGCCCACACCTCGGCCGCGATCCTGATCTGCCTGAAGGGCGAAGGCTATACCTACACCTGGCCCGAGCAATACGGCGTCAACCCCTGGAAGGACGGCCACGCGGACAAAGTGCGCCGCCTCGACTACGGCCCGTTCGGCATGGTGACCGCGGCCCCCGGCGGCGCCCGCTGGTACCACCAGCACTTCAGTGTCTCCAAGGAGCCCTTCCGCCTGATGGCCTGGTTCGGCCCGCACAACCCGGGCCGCGATCCGGGCGCACCCGGTGAAAAGCACACCGACTACACGGCGATCGACGTCAATGAAGGCGGCACCGCCATCCCCTACTGGATGGAAGATCCCTTCATCCGCAACGAATACGAGGCCCACCTCCGGCGGAACGGAGTTGAGATCCGCATGAAGCCGGAATGGTACGAGAAGCCGGCCGATACGACCAAGAAGATGTCGACGGTCGTCTGATTGGCGAAGCGATGTCAGAGGAAGAAGAACAGGGCGGCCGGATATTCTTTTCGAATGTCGGCCGCAGCATGGAACTCGAGGACGAGATCCGGCTGACCAGCGTCGGCATCGACATCGGTTCGTCGACATCCCACCTTGCCTTTTCGCGCATCGTGCTCGAGCGGCTCGATACGCGCTACATGGTGGTGGAGCGCACGCTGCTGCATCAATCCGAGGTCTTGCTGACGCCCTATGCCGGCGACAACAAGATCGATGCGGAGGCGCTCGGCGCTTTCATTGCCGAGCAATACGAGGCGGCCGGTCTCAAGCCCGAGGCTATCGACACCGGCGCACTTATCCTGACTGGCGTTGCGGTCCGTCGCCGCAATGCGCGGGTGATCGGCGCGATCTTTTCCGCACAAACCGGAAAGTTTGTCGTCGTCAGCGCCGGAGACGGGCTGGAAACGACGCTCGCCGCGTTCGGTTCCGGCGCGGTCGCGCGTTCGGGCAAAGCGGGACGGGTGCTGAACGTCGATATCGGCGGCGGCACGTCCAAGCTCGCTTTTTGCGAAGACGGCGCAATCCGCCATATCAGCGCCATCGATATCGGCGCACGTGTAATCGCCTTCGCCGCCGACCGCCGCATCACCCGGATCGAGGAGGCAGGCTATTATTTTGCACGTCGCGCAGGGGTCGCCATCGAACTCGGCGCCTTGTTGACGGCCGAGGATGCTCGCCGCATCGCCGCATCGATGGTCGATGTGCTGTTCGAGGCCATGCACGGCGGCGAGATGCGGCGGGAGACTGCGGATCTCCATCGGTTGCCTCCTTTGCCGGCCGGTCCAGCGCCCGACATCGTGACGATCTCGGGCGGTGTTTCTGAATTCCTCTACACAGATGCGGAGCAGGATTTCAGCGATCTCGGTCCACTTCTTGCCGTGGAACTTCGACAACGCCTGGCGAACTGGTCGCCGCGTCTGGAGCGCCCGCAGCAGGGCATCCGCGCAACCGTCGTCGGCGCCTCGCAATATACGGTGCAAGTGAGCGGCAGCACGATCTTCGTCGATCCGCTCGACATGCTGCCGGTGCGCAACGTGCCGGTCATCAAGCCGGCGCTCGTCTTCGGTGAGGACATCGATGCAACAGCCATCGCAGAAGCGGTGCAGGAAGCCCTCGCACGGCTCGATCTCAGCGACGGCGAGAGTGCGGTGGCCGTCTGCTACGAATGGGAGGGATCGGCGAGCTACCGACGCCTCGACGCTTTCTGCGGCGGTATTGTCGAAGGCCTTGCACCGATCCTTCACCGCGGTCATCCGCTGATCCTCGTCGGTGAAGGCGATATAGGCGGTCTTGTCGGAATGCACTGCAAACAGGAAGCCGGCATCGCGAAGCTCGTCTCCATAGACGGCATCAAGCTCGACGAGTTCGATTTCATCGACATCGGCGCCATGCTTGAGACGTCCGGCGCGGTGCCGGTGGTGATCAAGTCGCTGGTCTTCCCGAGCCTCGGTCTCGGCCATGAAGCTTTCGACCGCGCTTGAAAGCAGCAACCGACCGCTGTTCGTGCCTGCCGCGAAGCCCCGGAGGCTTCGCGGCATTTCTCGTTCAGTGGCCTGTCACCATGGCCGCGATCGCAGCCACATCGTCCGGCGCCTGGTTGCCACGCCAAACGACATGCATATCGGGGCGCACGAGGATGAGATTGTGGCCGTAGATGTCGCGCGCCCGCTGCTCCGCGATATCGACGATCGCGAAGGGCACGCCGCGCGCGCGAAAGGCCTTGCCGAGGGCGCCGCCGTCGGCGCCCGTGCCACCGAGCCGCAACAGCGTGTAGCCTTGGCCGATGCGGTCCTGCACCGGCTCGCCGTTGTCGAGCCAGAGATGCGGCAGCCGGGCACCGGGCCAGGTGGTCGGATGGTATTCGCGGAAAAGATGCTCCGGCCCACCGGGTTCGTCGGTGATGATCGGAGAGCCCACGTAGCGATAGCCGAGTTCGGCGCCGATCATCTCGTTGGTCTTGCGTTGCTCGACGTCTGCGACGCGCGCGAGATTGTCGCGCGTCGCCTGCCCCGCCGGCGTCGCGTCGCGGATGTCCGGGCGGTACTGAGACCGCCACTTGCGTCGGCCGAGCGAGGCATAGCGCGACGCACCGACATTCCGATCGCCCACCTGTCGCCGCTCGATCTCGTAGGAGCGCAGCAGGTTGGGTCCGCCCCAGCCCTGCAGCGCCGCCGCAAGCTTCCAGCCAAGATCGACGGCGTCGCCGACGCCGGTATTCATGCCGAGGCCACCCGTCGGAATGACGAGATGCGCCGCGTCGCCTGCGAGGAAGACCCGCCCGGCGCCGTAGTGGTCCGCCAGAAGCAGGTTCTGCTTCCACTGCCCGACATAGAGCATCGTGTAGTCGACCGGTGCACCGACAGCCTTCTCGAACTGCTGCGCCATGTCCTCGTCGCGTTCGACGACCGCATGAAGCGTCCAGTGTTTGGTCGAATCCTGCATGATGAGGAACGTCGCCTGCCCGTCGGCGACATGATAGTGCCGCCCACGTCCGGGGCCATCCCCGATCGGAATGCGGTCATAAAGCATCTCGCTGCAGTACAGCGCCTGGCGCAGATGCAGAAGGTTGCCCTCGCCGCGCAGCTTGATGCCAAGCTGCTTGCGCACCGGGCTCGCGCCGCCGTCGCACCCGACCAGATACTTGGCGCGGAAATATTCGATGGCGCCTTTCGCATCGGCGGTCCGTGCCGTCACGCCTCCTTCGTCCTGTTCGAGCGACAGGAACTCGCAGCCATAACGCACCGTGACGCTCGGCAGGCTTTCGGCGACCGATTTCAGCAGCGGCTCCAACGTATATTGCGAGATGAGTTGATAGGCTTCGAGCGGTTGCGAGGCATCGGTGCTCTGCGCGATTTCCGCCAGCGACTCGGCGACCGACGGGTAAGGCAGCCGCAACAGTGGCGGCTCGTTCATCGCAAGCACGACATAGACGTCCATCGGGATCGAGGCATCGAGGCCGGCGGTCCTGATCCGCTCGGAAAGCCCCATACGCCGGAATATCTCCATTGTTCGCGCGTTGCAGCGCTCCATCTTCGGCAGGAACTCCGGCGCCGCCTTCTTCTCGATCAGCGTGCAGCGCACGCCCCTTTGGCCGAGATCGATCGCAAGCGTCAGCCCAACAGGTCCAGCACCGACAATAAGGACATCCGTTTCGCGCATGCTAAGATTCCATCACCTTTTCGTTAACGACCAATCAAACCTAGCGAACCAGCTTCACTCACAGCCACGGTGCCGGAGGCGTTGTTCGATAGGGATGACGAACTTGTACTGTCAGATCATTTCATTCGTCAAACGGATTTTCATGAAATCTCATATTACGCGAAATTGTGAATTTCTACTGGACATTCCAATCGCGTTTGGCGCATGGTGCGTTCGCTGATGCCGCAGGGCGGCTCGCATGAGGTGGGAGGAACAGGTGACGAAAAAGATTGAGCTGACGCTCGCCTGCGGCGATTACGAGATCGTGCGGGCGCTCAAGGAGGGAGATGTGAGGCCGGACGGGATCGAACTCACGATCCTGACCGAGATGGATTCGACGACGCGTCACTGGCGCTTTCTGAGAAACGGCGAGTTCGATGTCGCCGAAGTCTCCCTGTCTTCCTACATCGCAGCGAAGACGCGGGGGCTGCCCTTCGCGGCGATCCCGGTCTTTCTGCACCGACGCTTTCGCCACGGCTTCATCTTCACCAACACCCAAAGCGGAATCCGCGAACCGAAAGATCTGATCGGCCGCAAGGTCGGCGTGAAGAGCTATCTCGTCACCGCGACACTCTGGCTGCGCGGGCTGCTCGAAAGCGAGTACGGCGTCCCGCACAAGTCGATCGACTGGTATGCCGAGCTGGACGAGGACGTCGATTTCACGCCGCCGGAAGGGCTCCGGCTTCATCGACTTCCGGACGACAAGTCGGTCGAGCAGATGCTGCTCGACGGCGAGATCGACGCGCTCCTCCATCCCGACCTGATCGAGCCCATCGTCAGGCGCGATGCCCGCGTCGGCCGGCTCTTTCCCGACTACAAGCGGGAGGAGATCGCCTATTACGAGCGGACCGGCATTTTCCCCATCATGCATGTTCTCGGCATCCGACCGGAGATCGTCGAGCGTCATTCCTGGGTGCCGATCAATCTCTTTCAGGCGTTCAACGAGGCGAAGCGCATCGCCATGCGGCGCATGGAAAATCCGCGCATCGTGCCGCTCGCCTGGTACCGCGAGGCCTGGGAGGAGCAGCAGGAAATTCTCGGCGGCGATCCGTGGGCCTACGGCCTGGACGACCAGAACCGCAAGACGCTCGAAACCGTCGTCGGCTATGCGCACGAACAGGGCCTGATCGATCGCAACGTGCCGCTTCCCGAGCTTTTCCTCGACGTTTCGCAAGGCCGCAAGCGGGGAGACAAGCACCGTGTGTAGCGCCTGCGACGTACAAGACTCGAGGGGCGGTACCCTCTCGGTCGGCAATCCCTTCCTGCGCAATGAGGCATCGGAGCAAAAGACGATGCATGAGGACGTGAAACAGAGAATGGTCGAGGCCGGCAGAATTCTCGAACAGGCCGGACAGGGCGACTGGACGCGCGGCCATATATCCGTGCGCGTGCCGGATGCGCCGGATCGCTTCTACATGAAGGCCTCCAAGATCGGCCTCGAGGAAATCACGCTCGACAATCTCATCACCATCGGTCTCGATGGCGAGAAGATCGCCGGCGATCTCGGCCGCCACAACGAGGTGTACATCCATTCAGAGGTGCTGAAGGCGCGGCCCGACGTCAACGCCGTTGTCCACACGCATGCGCCCTACGCCGTCAGTTTCTCGGCCCTCGGCAAGCCGTTGCAGGCAGTCGGCCACGCCGGATCGATCTTCTCGGAAGGACTGCCGGTCTTTTCCGAAACGACCGAACTGATCACCACGGCCGAACGCGGCCGCGCGGTCGCTGCGACGCTCGGCGGCCATGGCGCCATGCTGCTGCAGAACCATGGCATTGTCACCGCCGCGGCGAGCATCGAGCAGGCGATCTACCTGGCGCTTTCGCTCGAAACCGCCTGCATGATGCAGCTTTGGGTCGAGGCGGCGGGCGGCGCCAAGGCGCTCGGCAAGCCGGAGGATATCAAGGCCAAGCGCCGGCACATGTTCCGCGAAGAAATGTTCAAGGCCACGTTCGCCTATCTCGTCCGGCGCCTGAAGCGCGGCTGACCATCGGCACCACGAGCAAATCGCACCAAGAGGAAGACGATGCACTATATCGATGCGTTCAATCACTTTTTCCCAAAGGCGCTGTGGCAAAGGATCCAAGAGCTCGATGGGGCTGGCAAGGATATCGGCCGCAGGATGCAGGGCATTCCCTGCGTCCACGACCTGGAGGCCCGCTTCCGCGTCATGGACGAGTTCAGGGACTATACGCAAATCCTCTCGCTCGGCATGCCGCCGCTCGAAGCCATGGGCGGTCCGGGGCTCGCGACGGAGTTTGCCAAGATCGGCAATGATGGCCTGGCGGAGCTCGTCGAGAAACACCCGGAGCGTTTCGCCGGCTTCGTCGCCGCACTGCCGATGAACGCCCCCGAAGCGGCCGTCAGGGAAGCCGAGCGCGCCTTCACCGAACTCGGCGCGAACGGCCTGCAAATCCACACCAACGTCAACGGCGCGCCACTCGACGAAGAGCGCTTTTTTCCGATCTTCGAAGCCGCTGCACGTCATGGCAAACCGGTGCTGCTGCACCCGTCACGGACCTCGTCCATGCCGGACTATGCGACGGAGGACAAATCGAAATACGAGATCTGGTGGACCTTCGGCTGGCCCTATGAGACCAGTGCCGCCATGGCCCGCCTCGTCTTTTCCGGCTTCATGGATCGGCTTCCGGGCCTCAAGGTTCTCGCCCATCACATGGGAGCGATGGTCCCCTATTTCGAAGGGCGTGTCGGCCCCGGTTGGGACCAGCTCGGCAAGCGGACCTCGGACGAGGATCTGTCGCTCGTGCTCAAGCGGCTGAAGCGGCGCCCACTGGACTATTTCAAGGATTTCTATGCCGATACGGCCGTTTTCGGCTCGCGCGCCGCGACGCTCTGCGGCCTGGAATTCTACGGCAGCGACCGGATTCTCTTTGCTTCCGACTCGCCTTTCGATCCGGAAAAGGGCCCGGGCTATATCCGAGACACGCTGAAAATCCTGAACACCCTCGACCTGCCCAGAGAGGATCTCGAAAAGATCTGCTTCCGCAATGCAGAGGCGCTCTTTGGGCTTTCAGGGCATGAAGTTTGAGGGGCAGTCGACGCTGGCTAATGGGGCGACCCAGCGCCGGCGTCGACAGCGCGAAAGCGTCTATCGTCCACGGCCGATCACCGGACGCTTGTCGGCTCAATAAATATGACAATACGGTGAGTCCACCATTTACTTCGACCAGAATGTGCAGAATATTAGCATCTTGGCAAATGGGAGGAAGCTTTCGGACCCCTCTCGTTACATGCGCCCGAACGGCTTCCGCCCCTTGACCACAAGGGAGGACCAACATGAGGCGAGTATTTTTGTACGCGGCATCGGTCGCGGCGCTAGCTCTTTGCGCCCAAAACGCCTTTGCCCAGTCCGGCAGCGTCGAGAAGGCGGTCGGCGGCTACAACTTCGATGAAGCCGCCAAGGAAGCGCCAGAAACGAAGAACTTCCATTCGGCCGACGGCCATCTCACTTTTGCCATCGTGACCCATACCGCCGGCAACGGCTTCTTCGATCCGGTCTATGTCGGGGCCAAGGTCGCCGGCAACATGATCGGCGCGAACATCCTGCTGCTTGGCTCGGAATCGCCGGTGGACGATCCCGCCCGCGAGATCGAGATCCTGAACCAGATCGTGCAGGATCCGACGATCGACGGGATCATCATGACAACGCCGCAGGCCGGGGCATACAACGACATCGTTAAAGCCGCCGAGGCCGCCGGCATTCCGGTCGCCACGACCAATTCCTTCGACGGCACCATCGTCAACCGCAGCGGCATCAGCCATACCGGCCAGGACGCTTCGGCCGCTGCGATCGGCGGAGAGGCGCTGGCCAAATGCGTGCTAGCAAGCGGCGCCACATCAGGCTCGATCCTGCTGCCGTCGTCGACGGCGATGGGGAACATCGAGGTCAACAACCGCGTCACTTCCGCCTTCAATGCAATCGTCAAGACGCTGAAGGATGCCGGCAAGCTCGACGCATTCAAGGTCGATGCCGGTCCGGAGAATGTCGGCATCGACACGAACCCGAACGATCCGGTCAACGCGCTCGTGTCGCTGTTCGAGTCGCGCGGCGACGTCGTCGGCGCCTTTACCGCCAACAACGTCTTCACGCCGCCGCTGGTCAAGGCGGTTGAACAGAAGGGATGGACGAACAAGTTCTGCGCCTATGGTTTCGACCTCGGGCCGGCCCAGCAGGAAGGCATCGCTGGCGGGAACCTGACCGGCTCGCTGGGGCAGCAGCCCTTCCTGCAGGGCTTCTGGCCCGTGATGCAGCTTTACCTGCAGATCGACCGTGGCATCTCGGCCGCCAATCTCGACACGCGCGCGCAGCTCGTGACGAAGGATACGGTCGCCAAGGTCGGCAAGCGCTTCGAGAACTAATCGTCGAGGCGATTGAATTTGGGCGGGAGGGTGCGAGTCCTTCCGCCCAGCGATGGCAAGGATCGGCGTAGGAACCCATGGCGCTCATGACGACGACATCGCTCGGCCGCGCGCCGCCACAGATCATCGGCGGCTGGGAGGTCGGCCTCCTGCTGTTTCTCGCCCTGCTCTACTTCGGTGGGGCGCTTGTCAATCCGGCCTTCTTCGGGTCGACAGGGGCCCTTCACGCGCTTTTGCGTGACACGTCCCGCGTAGGGATCATCGCGGTCGGCATGACCTTCGTCATCGCCAACAAGGATCTCGACCTTTCTGTCGGCTCGACATACGGGTTGATTGCTGTGATCTTCGCCCGGCTGTTTGCGCCGAGCTTCCTTGATCTCGATATCGCGACGTCGGTCATCCTCTGCGTGCTCCTCGGCACCCTGATCGGCCTCGTCAACGGCACACTCGTCACGCTCCTGAAGGTGCCGGCATTCATCGCCACCTTGACGATGCTTTTTATCGGCCGCGGTTTCGTGCTGGCGCTGACGCACGGTCAGGCGATCTATTACTCAGGCAAAGCAAAGGATTACCCGCTCTTCTTCCACCTCGGTGAGAGCAACGTCCTCGGCTTCAACAACCAGATCATCATCTTCGCTGTCGTCGCCACGGTCGGCGCCTTCGTGCTCGCCAAGACCCGCTGGGGCTACGAGACCTTCGCCACGGGAGGCAATGAGCAGGCGGCGGTCTACGCCGGCATCCCGACGAACTGGGTGCGCATCCGCGCTTATCTGATCTCGTCGCTCTCGGCGACTCTTGCGGCCCTCCTGTCGGCCGCCCAGGACAAGGGCGTGACCCCTCTCTACGGCGTCACCTGGGAGCTCACCGTCATCGCCTCCGTCATCATCGGTGGTGCGTCGATCCTTGGTGGCCGCGGCCGTGTGATCGGCTCCTGCCTCGGCACCGCCGTCGTGGTCCTGATCGACAAGGTGCTGCGTGAGGGCTGGTCGATCACACGCACGGTCGTGATCGACGGCGAGAGCATTGCCGTCAACGCCCGATACACCTTGCCGGCGGGCGCTGTACTTGTCTTCCTCGGCCTCCTCCTCGTCATCGCCGTGCTGATCGAGCCGTATCTCATTCGTCGTCAGTTGGCGGCCCGGTTCTGGGCGTGGCTGCGCCGCCAGCCACCGCCGCCGGCTTACGAGATCGGTGGCGTGGCTCTGGAGGGTGTGCAGACCAAGGGTGCGATGGCGACGGACATCGAGGTGTCGGCGACGGCGTTCGGCCGTTTCTTCGCCCGCCGCGATGCGCTTGCCATCATCCTCGCCGTCCTCCTGTGGCTGACGGGCCTTGCCTTGCGCCCCGATTACTGGTGGCATCTCTCCAACACCTTCGCGATCCTGCTCAACTATACCGAGCTGGCACTGATCACGGTCGGGCTCGTCTATGTCATCGCCGCTGGCGATATCGATCTCTCGGTCGGCGCGGTGCTCGCGCTCGCCGGCAGCACTGCGGCCTATTTTCTGAAGGTGCTGGGCGCCGACCCCCTCACGGCCGTGACGATGGGGCTCATGGCGGGGATGGCTGCCGGCCTCGTCAATGCGGTCGTCACCGTCGGCTTCAAGCTGCCGGCCTTCATTGCCACGCTCGGCATGTTCTACATCGCCCGCGGCCTCGCCGCCTGGTTCGTCGCAGGCCAGCAGCTGACCGGCTGGCCCGAAGGCTACAACCTCATCGGCCGCAAGGTGAACGACATTCTCCTCCACATGCAGATCGTGTTGCCGGAGGGACTCTCACGCGCCGTCGCCCAGGTCGTGAGCGTACAGACGATCTGGATGCTTCTCGTCGCGCTCGTCGCCGGCATCGTCCTTGCCTACACTCCATTCGGCCAGAAGGTCTATGCCACCGGCGGCAATATCCGCGCCGCGGCCTATGCCGGCATCAACACCAACCGCGTGCGATTCCTGTCGCTGCTACTGGCTTCCCTCTGCGCGACCATGGCCGGGATCATCAACGTTGCTTATTTCCGCAGCTTCAACCCGGTGGCCGGCCAGTTCCGTGAGCTCGACGCGATCGCCGCGGTCATCATCGGCGGCGGTTCGATCTTCGGCGGCTACGGCACGATGATCGGAGCGCTCGCCGGCGCTGGCGTCATCACGCTTGTTCGGGCGCTGCTGCAGCTGAATGTGCAGGGCTTCAGCATGCCGCAGCATTGGATCAACGTCTTCATTGGCGGCATCCTCATCGTCGCGGTACTGGTCGACATCTGGGTTCGCCAGGCCAATCTGTTTGGCCGTTTGCGCGAGCGTTTGGCGCGCCAAAGAGCGCCGGAGACAAGCCATGCCTGATAGCCCCGAAAACGCCCCGATCGTGGAGATGCGTGGCATAGAAAAGGCCTTCGGGGCGGTGCAGGCGCTTAGAAGCGTCGACCTCGTCCTCTACCCGGGCGAGATCCTCGGCCTCGTCGGCGACAACTCTGCCGGGAAATCGACACTGATGAAGATCCTGACAGGCGCCTACCAGCGCGACGCGGGCGAGATCTTCGTCGCCGGCGAAGCAGTCTACTTCAAGAGCCCGCATGAAAGCCGCCGGGCGGGCATCGAGATGATCTACCAGGACTTCGCTCTTTGCGGAAACATGGACGTCGGCCAGAACATCTTTCTCGGCCGCTGGCCGCGCCGCGGGTTCTTCGTCGACCGGCGGCGCATGTACGCGGAAGCCGACAGCGTGTTGAAACGGCTCAAGGTGGATGTGAACTCGGTCTACCAGAGGGTCGAGAGCCTGTCGGGTGGCCGCCAGCAATCGGTGGCGATCGCCCGTGCAATCTCGTTCGAGCCGCGCGTGGTTATCCTCGACGAACCGACAGCCAACCTCTCGGTGATGGCGACCGAGCGACTGCTGGAGACCATGCTGGAGCTGAAGAGGCAAGGCGTCGCCCAGATCATAATCTCCCACCGCCTCGTCGACATTTTTTCCGTCGGTGATCGCGTCATGGTGCTCAAGCGCGGCGAATATGTCGGCGACCGCTATATCAAGAACACGGACGAGCATGAGGTGCTGGAGATCATCGTCTCCGGCACGCGCGAGCAGGCGCTTACGGCCGATCAGGCAAGAAAAGCCTGAACGCTCGTCACCGTCACCGCGTCGGTTCCCGCATCAAAAAATGGAGATTGCCGGCGAGTTCGGAAACGACGAGCCGCCGCTCGTCCCAGACGAGAACGGAAACCGGTCGCGTCAGCCCATCGAGAATGGCCTGCCGGGCGCCCGTCGCCTTATCGAGTTTGAGCAATCGGCCGCTGCCCTTCAGAAAACCTTCCTTCTGTTCGTAACGACCATGCTCGAGGACCAGCATCCCGCCATCCATGTCGAAGCCGATTGCCACTGGCGCGTTCAGATCGTCGACATCGATCCGCGGCGGTGCCGTTCCGCCCGTCTCCGGGGCTGAAACGACCTTTCCCGCGCCGTCGAGGAATGGAAATCCGCCGAACAGCGCCACATGGATGCGCCCATCGCGAAGGGTAATGCCGGTCGGCACTGCGTCCACTTCATAGCCGCCCTCTTCGGTGAATTCCGTCGGCGAGAGTTGCCGCATTGCCGTCGTTTCCTGCCTCATGCGGCGAAAGGTCATGATCGTTTGCTTGCGGCCGTCCGGCTGCATGCGTTCGACACTGTTTCGCGCGGCATCGATCACGTAGTAGCTTCCATTCGCGACGGCGAAGTCGAATGGATTCCAGAAATCGCTGCTGATCACATGAGTGTTGCCGTCGTCGCCGACCGCCACTAGGGCATGGTCAAGCGGGCCTTCGCCGGCATCGACCGGCGTCCAGCCCTGAGCGACGATGAGAGCATCGCCAACGCGCACGACGCGATAGGGGCCGGTCGGGTCGCCAATCACGTCGAGGCCGTGAGGAAACACCGGGCCGAAGGCGACGAACTCACCGTCAGCCCCGCGTCGATGCAGCCGCCCGCTGGCAAGATCGGTGACGAGCAGAGCCTCCCCGTCGCGCGAAAGGCCGGAAAACGCCGCGCCCGGTTTCCTGACGGTTTCCAGCCGATAGCCGGGAGCGGCCACCGGGTCGGCGGCAGCCCCGGCTGCGAGGAACAGGAGACCGGTGGCGATGATCAAGGTTCGGAGCGAAGGCATCGGAAGCCGCCATTGGCTGCAAAACGGAACTCCGGATCATAGGCGAGACGATAGGTCGTGGTAAGGTGGCTTGGATCGCTGTTCCAGGAGCCGCCGCGAAGCACGCGGTATCGCCCGGCGTTCTCCGCCACAGCCTGCCCCTCGTAAGGCGCGTAGAGGTCGCTCGTCCATTCCCAGACGTTGCCGACAAGATTGAGGACGCCTTCCTCGCTTGCGCCATCGACAAAGGCGTCCACCGGCGCAGTCATCGCATAGCCGTCGCGCGCGTCGCCGGAACAGCAGCGATCCGTGCCAAAATTCGCCGGGACTACCTTGCCGCCGTGCTCACCCCAGGGAAACGCGGCCCCGTTCGAACCCCGCGCAGCCCTCTCATATTGCTGCTCCGACGGCAGTGAAAGGCCGTAGTGACGGCAAAAAGTTACGGCATCTCCCCAGCTCACGCCGACCACGGGTCTGTCATCCAGGCCGAGTGCAGGGTGATTTGCGTAGAACGCCGCGCGATGGCCGGTTGCCTCGATGAAGCGGCGATATTGGCGGTTCGTGATCTCGGTGCGGTTGATGGCGAACGCCTGTCCGTCGAGCACGCGGCGCGGGCGCTCGTTTTCGGGACCATCATCGCGACCGAAGACAAACGGACCGGCGGGGATGTCGATCAGCGGATTGTCGGCGATCGGCCCGGTCTCGGCCGCAGCCGCGTGAGATGTGAGAGCCACGACGATCGCCGCCGCGTAAAGATCAGACATCGACACGGGCTTGTGTCTCCCCGTCGAACAGAAACACACGATCCGCCGCAACCTTGACGCCGATCCGCTGGTCGATCTGGCCGGCGAAATTCTTGTCGGCCCGCAGCGTCATGAGTCGAGGACCAAGCCGCAGGCTGACGAGCGTACTGTCGCCGGTGAGTTCGACCGAATAGATCGGCGCGACCAGATTGACGTCGGGATCGTCGACACGAGCCGCATGGACGTCCTCCGGACGCACGCCGAGAACGGCTCGCGAAATGCTGACGCGGCCGAGCCCGCCGACCCTGAGACCAGCACTCGCAAACACGCCGTCCCGCGCTTCCCCGGGGATAAGGTTCATCGAAGGCGAACCGATAAAGCCGGCGACGAAAAGCGTGCGCGGATCGTTGTAGATTTCCCTCGGCGTGCCGAGCTGCTCGATCACGCCCTTGTTCATCACCGCGACGCGGTCGGCGAGCGTCATCGCCTCTATCTGGTCATGGGTGACATAGATCGTCGTGACCTTGAGTTCGTGCTGCAGATGCTTCAGCTCCGAGCGCATCTGGGTGCGGAGCTTGGCGTCGAGATTAGAGAGCGGCTCGTCCATCAGGAAGACGCGGGGGGTGCGCACGATGGCGCGCGCAAGCGCCACGCGCTGTCGCTGGCCGCCGGAAAGCTCCTTGGGAAGACGGGACAACAGGCTGTCTAGCTCGACGCGCCGCGCTACCTCGACAATCCGCTGCTTGCTTTCGGCCGGCGGCACTTTGCGGATTTTCAGCGGATAGCCGATATTCTGCTCAACAGTCAGGTGCGGATAGAGCGCATAGGACTGAAAGACCATCGCCACGTCACGGTATTTGGGCAACACGCCATTGATGCGGTCCGCGTCGATGTAGATGTCGCCCGATGTCGCTTCCTCGAGCCCGGCGACCATGCGCATGGTCGTCGTCTTGCCGCAGCCGGAAGGTCCGAGCAGGACGAGGAACTCCTCGTCCCTGATCTCGAGATTGAAGTCCGTGACGGCGACGAATTCGCCGAACTTCTTCGAGACGTTCTTGAACGTGACTGAGGCCATGGCTCAACCCTTGACAGCCCCAAGGGAAAGCCCCCGGACAAGATGCTTCTGGACGATGAAAGCGAAGATGACGATCGGAACGCAAGCCATGAACCCGGCGGCGCTGATCTCGCCCCAATAGGTGTTGTACTGCGTCACCCGTCCGGCAATGCCGATCGGCAGCGTCTGCGACTGCTCCGTCAGTGTGATGATAAGGGACAGCAGGAACTCGTTCCACGAAATGATCAGGCAGAAGATCGCCGTTGCCGCGAGCCCCGGCCGGGCAAGGGGCAAGGCCACATGCCGGAAAGCGCCCCAGCGCGTATCGCCATCGACGACCGCGGCCTCCTCCAGTTCAACCGGCAGGTCCTGGAAATAGCTTTTCATCATCCAGGTCGCGAACGGCAGGTTGAAGGCGGTGTAGGCGATCACGAGCGCCGACTTCGTGTTCAGCATTTGGAAGTAGTTGAAGAACAGGTAGAGCGGAATGATGCTGACGATCGGCGGCATCATGCGTGTCGAAAGAATCCAAAATGAAATCTGCTTGCGCCACTGCCACGGATAATTGAATCGCGCCAGGGCATATCCCGCCATGGTGCCGAAAACTACGGAAACGACTGTTGTCCCGACGGCGACGAGGAAGCTGTTCAGCGCGTAACGAAGGAAGGGACGATGGATGAAGGCTTCCTCGTAATGCTTCAACGTCGGGTTCCGCGGCAACCATTCCGGCGGCACGGCAAAGATGTCGATATCGAACTTGAACGAATTGGCGGCGATCCAGTAGATCGGGAAAAGCGTCAGGATCAACGCGACCAGGATCGCCAGGTAGGCCGACAGGCGTGTGAGCACCTCCCTGGTGCGGCTGCGTCTGTGGAGGATCCTTGTCGCCATCGTCTTCAATCCGCCAGCCGCATGCGCTTCATGAACCAGGTGCTGAGAACGATCGTCACAAACAGCACGAACAGCGATATCGCCGCCGCATAGCCAGGGTCGGCAAAACGGTAAGCGACCTGATAGATGTAAAGACTCAACACCTTGGTGCGATCGGCGGGGCCACCGCCCGTCAAGATGAAAACCAGGTCGAAAAGGCGCAGCGCGTCCATGACCCGCAGGAGAAGAGCGATCGCGATGACCGGCTTCAGGAAGGGGATCGTCAGGTCCCAGAATTGTCGCCAGGACGAGGCGCCGTCGAGCGCGGCCGCCTCATAGGGTTCCACCGGCAGGCTCGCAAGCCCCGCCAGCATCAGCAGGAATATGAACGGCGTCCACTGCCAGACATCGGCAACGATGATCGAGAACATCGCGAGATTCACGTCGCCCGCCCATGCCTGCAAGGGAAGACCGAGGCGGTACATGATTTCGTTGAGCACGCCGAATTGAGGCTCGTAGATCAGCTTCCAGGTGATGGCGACCGCGATCGGCGGCAGCATCATCGGCACCATCAGCACGGTCTTCAGAAAAGTCAGCCGGCGGATGAATTTGTCGAGAAGCAGGGCCAGACCGAGACCGAGAAGAAATTCGATCGTGACTGCCACCACGGTAAAGACAATGGTGTTGCGGAGCGCGACGTGAAACTGCGCATCCGACAGAAGCCGCGCAAAATTGCCGGCACCGACGAACTCCCACGGAAGATCGGGGTTCGGGCTGATCTTGTGAACCGCCGCGTAGAACATGTAGAGGCTCGGAAAGATCGTCAGCGCCAGCAGTATCAGGACCGTTGGCGCAAGCATCAGGTAGCGCAGATGGCGCTCCGCCCACTGCTCGAGCCCGCCACCTGGCCGAGACTGCGTGGAAGATGTGCCGTCGCTCGCGGACTTCAACATCTGTCTCTCCCTGCAGACCCCTTGTCGATCTCGATCCAGATGCGAACGGGGCTCGAAAGCCCCGTTCGCATCGGATTGCCGGCTATTTGAGGCCGGTGATCTGCTCGACCGCGGTCTGCGAGTTCTTCAATGCCTCCTCCGGCGTGATCGTGCCTGCAACGGCTTTGGAAAGCTCGATGCCAAAGGCATTTTCGATCTCCGGCCATTTCGGATGGCGCGGACGCGGGGTCGAAGCCTGGATCGCCTCCATCAGCACTGGATAGTGCCGGAACTTCTCCTGTTTGGTCAGTTCCGGATCGGTGAAGACCGAGGCCCGGACAGGCGGATTGCCGCGTTCGGCGGAAATCTTGATCTGTTCGGGCGAGGTCGCCCAGAGCATGAAGTCGAAGGCTTCCTGCTTGTTCTTCGATGCCGACATGATGCCCATGGTCCAATGGCCGATTTCCGAGCTGCCCGGCTTGGTTCCGGCTGGAATGGGGCTATAGGAGATCTTGCCGACCATCTTCGACTGGCTCGGATCCTCAAAGGTCGCGACCCAGTTCGGCCAGTTGATCGATGAAGCGGAGGTGCCCGCGGCGAGCGCCGTGCCGACTTCGTTGGCATTGTAGCTCTCGACCCCCTTCGGCGAGACGTCACGCAGCGCCATGAATGTCTTCATGGCGGCGGCACCTTCCGGCGTGTCGATCGTAACCTTGCTCCGATCGGCATTGAAGAGATCGGCGCCATACGACCAGAAGATCGGCATGAAATCGGCAACGACCGGGTTGCCCTGACCGCCGCGGAAGACATAGCCGAAATAGCGGCCGCCGCCGCCTTCGGTGAGCGCCTTGCTCGCCTTCAGCACGTCGTCCCAGGTTTTCGGGGCCTCGACGCCGGCTTCCTTGTACTTGGCGGCGTCGTAGAAGAACATCTGCGCGTTTCCCACATAGGGCAGGCAGACATAAGGCCCGGAATTGTAGGGGTTGCGGCAGATTGCCAGCGACTTCGACAGGAAATCGTTGTCCGGCCCCTCCAATCCGGCGTTCTTGAAGAATGGCGTCAGGTCCTCCAGATGCCCGTTTTCGGCAAAGAACGGAATCCACGGATCGTCCATCAGGACGATATCGAAGACGCCGGACTTGGTGGCACCGGCATTGGCTCCCTGTTCGAAAACATTGGCATAGGGCGCCTGGACGGTTTCTACCTTCGTGCCCTTCATCTTTGCGTAGTCTGCGGCCGCGGCTCTCAGGCCGTCGCCTTCGCTGCCGGATGGCACGAGGACCGTGATATCGGCCCATGCGGCTCCGCTGATCGCGAGCGCGGACGCCGCGGCAGCCAAGGTGAGAAACAGTTTACGAACCATCATACACCTCCCATTCCGAGTTGTTATTCAGAGGCCGCTTTTTCACAGGAGGACCTCACCCTATCCGGCATGGCGGAGACGCTGCTTCGAAGAGCGTTACGGCAAACTGAAATTCTCCGGCGCCTCCCTAGGCCGGAATTGCTCCCAACTGTGATTTTATCACACTGCGCGCCTTCCTCATAAGCGCAACATTAGCGACAACTTAGATGACGTCTTACACAATCGGGAGGTCGCGGGAGCCAATCTTTGGGTTTACTGTTCTTCTACTCCGCGTGTCCCGGTCAGCATGTCGGCAAACAGCGCAAGCGCCCCGCCCTCGACGCCTCGCGGCCGATCGGCCGGGCGGTAAGGAAGATCTAGGCGTGCGATGCCGCGTGCCATTCAGTTCAACGGCAGTTCGCGCATCTTCCATTCGCTTTTCGGAATTGCGCCACCGATCGCAAGGCTGAAGGAAATGACGGCCGTCGCCTCGGCATCGACCTCGCACTTGAAGTCGATATTGTACCACTTCGCCTTGCTGCGAAACGCGCTGCCCATCGCAGTGAGCGCGGAGTTCGAAATAGTCCCGGCGCGGCCTAGCATATCCGGGAAAGCGCCCGGCCTCTGATTACGGATCTGCTCCAGCGCCTCGATGCTGCAGATCTGCGCGATGCGTGCCTTGGTGGGGAGCTTCCCGAGCGCCTGCTTGACGCGTGGGTTCGACAGCGCATTTGGCGAAAAGAGTTCTTTTGCCGGCACAAGCTCGTCGGATTTCTGATCGACCTTGGCGCCTGCCGGCTCCGGGGACTGCTGTTTCTCCGCAGTTTCCGGCGGCGGCCGTTGCGCGGGAACCGGTACGCTTTCAAGGGAGGCCGATTCCGTCTCGCCCTGCTGGGTCGCCGCGTTAGGTTGAGGGGTTGCCAGCACTGGCGGCGCCTGTTTGGCTTCCGGCATTTCGCGCGCAGCAGTCTCTGCCCCGGATGGCGTCGGCTTCGGCTGTTCGACGGCTTTCGGAGCGTCTTGTATTTCGCCCTGCTTCGGCGGCGGCTGTAGCTCTTCGTTCACGTCGGCGCGTGCTGAAGCGGATTCGAAGGCCTGCGGCTGCGGGGCGGATGGTTTGGCGCTTGATTTCGCTGGTTCTGCCGGCGGCTTTTCCTCCGCCTTCGGGCGCGGCGGTGGAACCAGTTCGACGTTGACGCTCTGTTCCTTTTCCGGTTCCGGCGGTGCTTCGGGCAGCCGAAAAAGCAACAGGAACGCGACGGTCAGATGCAGGGCAACCGACGTCGGCATGCCCCATCCGATCTCTTTTTTCGGCGCCTTGGCGATCTGTTCCATTGCTCAAAAGACAGCAGCTACACGGCCAGAAGCCGGACCGCTTGACGAAGCCGTTTCCTGCACCATTTCGTTTCAGCCCGTGACGGTCAACGTCAAATAAGGACTTGCACCGCTCCGAACAAGCGGAAAGTCCCGACACGCCACCGGCGGATGGACCCGCTTATCGCGACTTTCGTGACCTCAGGCTTGTAACGGTTCATCATCTCGCCGGATCTGACGGGTACGGTACCTTTCTCGGGCGCTGAAAGGAGGTGCCTCGATGAGGTTCACACGACGAAGGGTCCTTCAGGGATTTGCATTGAGCGCGTCTCTGCCGCTTGTAGGGCAACCATCCCATGCCCAGGTCACCGGCATCATGCGCAGGACGATCCCCTCGAGCGGCGAGGAAATACCGGCGATCGGACTCGGTACCTGGATCACCTTCAACGTCGGCGATGACCCGGTGCTTCAGGACGAGTGCGCTGCCGTGATGGCCGCCTTCTTCGAAGGCGGCGGACGCATGATCGATTCCTCGCCCATGTACGGTTCCTCGCAGCAGACCATCGGCTATGGCCTTCAGAAACTGAAACACCCCGATCGCCTGTTTTCAGCCGAGAAGGTCTGGATTTCCGATCCGGCAAGCGGGGCGAAGCAGATTGAAGCTTCCCGCGCCTACTGGGGCGTTGAGAGATTCGATCTCATGCAGGTTCACAATCTCTTTGCCTGGGAAGACCATCTGCCGATGCTGTTTGAGATGAAGGCAAAGGCACAATTGCGTTACGTCGGCATCACCACGTCGGAAGAGAGAAGGCATCGGGAAATCGAGCGCGTCATGTCGAGCGAGCCGATCGATTTCGTACAGCTCACCTACAACATCTTCGACCGCGAGGCGGAGGAGCGGATCCTGCCGCTGGCGCGGGAGAAAGGCATCGCGGTCATCGTCAACCGCCCGTTCCGCCAGGGCAACCTGATCCGGCAGCTCGACGACGAACCTTTGCCCGACTGGGTTGCCGAGACAGGTGCGCGGAGTTGGGCACAGTTCCTGCTCAAGTTCATCATCTCGCATCCCGCAGTCACCTGCGCCATACCGGCGACGACCCGCGTCGACCACGTGCGCGAGAATCTTGAAGCCGGCGGCGGCGTCCTTCCTGATGAGGCGATGCGGCGGCGCATGGTCGACTATGTGGAGGCGCTGTGAGCCCCGGCCACATCGAATTGCGCCGAACGGATAAGCGGTGAAGGTCGATGTCGGAGTGGTGGACTTACACGCCTGGCGATATCCTGATGTTCTCGCCGCGCGTCTATTTTCGGCTCATCGAGCGCTACAATCAGGAATTCTGGCCGCTTCAGCTCGCCTTCGTGATCGGGGTGCTGGCGATCATGGTTCTCGCGGCTAAGCCGGTACGGTCCGCGAGGGCCGCGCTTCTGCCGGCATTTGCCGTCGCCTGGGCCTTTTGCGCATGGCAGTTCCTCTGGCTTCGCTATTCGACCATAAACTGGGGTGCAACCTATGCCGCAATCGCCTTCTTTCTCCAGGCCGGACTTCTTGTGCTTCTCAGCTTTAACACGAGCCATGCCATCACCGTGAGCCGATGGCGCCGCTACGGCGGGACAGTTCTTGCCTTGTTCGGGCTCCTGGTTCATCCCCTTCTCGCCTTGCTGGCGACGCGTTCGCTTGCCGCCGCCGAAACGTTCGGCATGATGCCGGATCCGACCGCGATTACGACGCTCGGCACGGTGCTCGCGATCAGAGGAAGACGCCTGTTGCTGCTTCTGCCCATCCCGCTCCTGTGGTGCGCGTTCAGCGGCATGACTCTGCTGGCCATGGAGGATCGCGGCGCAGTCGTCCCGCTTGCCTCGATTGTCTTTGTCGCGGTTTTGCTGCTGACCGCTGTCCGCTCCCGAACCATGCCCAGTGATCGATGATGAGAAAACCTTTTTCTGTTGACAGATCGCGTGCGAAAAGGTTTTCTCTACCTAACATTGGAGGGTGCACTGGACAATCCGGCCAACAGACGCGTGACCATTCATGACGTGGCTGCGGCGGCAGGCGTCAGTATTTCAACAGCCTCGAAGGCGTTGAACAATACTGGCCGCATGGGCGCCGAGACGCGCGAAAGGGTGAAGCGCATCGCGGGCGAAATCGGCTTCAGGCCGAACGCGCTTGCGCGCGGACTGCTCAGCAAGCGCAGCTTCACCATCGGGCTCCTGACGAACGACACCTACGGACGTTTTACCCTGCCGGTCATGGCGGGAATTTCCGAAGCACTGGTCGATCACGGTGTCTCGGTATTCCTGTGCGCCATCGAAGACGACCCGGCGCTGGGGCAGATCCATGTCGACGCCATGCTCGACAAGCAGGTAGACGGCATCATCGCCTCCGGCAAGCGCCTGGACCGGCGTTTGCCGGTCGATCTGTCGAGCCTGCCGGTGCCGGTCGTCTATGCCTTTACCGAAGGCACTGAGAACAGTGTCACGCTGCGCTCCGATGATGCGCAGGGCGCGCGTCTTGCAGTTGAATGGCTGGCGAAGCTCGGACGCCGCCGGATCGCGCATATCACCGGGCCTGAGGATTTCTTCTCGGTGCGGGAGCGCGCCAGCGCCTACCGGGAGGTCGCCGGCGATGTCGAGCCGGTCCTTTACGGCATCTGGGCCGAGAGCTGGGGACATGAGGCGGTCGGGTCGATCTGGAGCCGGCCCGGCGAAAAGCCGGACGCCATCTTCTGCGGCAACGACCAGATCGCCCGCGGCGTCGTCGACGCCTTGCGTGAGCGCGGCGTCAGGGTGCCTGAAGACGTGTCGGTGGTCGGCTTCGACAACTGGGAAATCGTCGCGGCACAAACGCGGCCGCCGCTGACGTCCGTCGACATGGGATTGAAGGAGCTTGGCCGCGAGGCCGGCCTGACTGTGCTCGCGCTCGCAGAAGGGCGACGGGTCGAGCCGGGCGTGAGGAAATTGCCGTGCCGGTTGGTTGTCCGGCAATCGTGCGGGGGCATGAGCCCCACGGAATAACGAAACGGCGCGAGGAGGCGCCACAACGGGAGGAGTGCCATGATCAAGCGTCTATTGGCAGCAACAAGCATCGTTACCTTGTGCTTGGCGTCCGGTGCGTCGGCCGCCGAGAAGATCGAAATGTGGGTTCGTTCCGGCATCGGCGAATCCTTCAAGAAGGTCGTCGAAGCCTACAATGCCAGCCACGAGAACCAGGTCGCGATGACCGAAGTGCCGTTCTCCGAGCTGGTGCAAAAATACGCGACCGCAATAGCGGGCGGGCAGGCCCCCGACGCGCTTTCGCTCGACCTCATCTACACCCCGGCCTTTGCCGCCGCCGGTCAGCTTGAGGACCTGACCGATTGGGCCAAGGCACTGCCCTACTTCAATTCGCTCTCGCCGTCGCACGTCAAGCTCGGCACCTACCAGGATCGCATCTACGGCTTGCCGCTTTCGGTCGAGACTTCTATCTTTGCCTGGAACAAGGACCTTTACAAGAAAGCCGGCCTCGACCCGGAAAAGGCGCCCACCACTTGGGAGGAGATCGAAGCCAATGCCGAAAAGATCCGCGCGCTGGGTGACGATATCTATGGTTTCTACTTCTCCGGCGGCGGCTGCGGCGGCTGCATGATCTTCACCTTCACCCCGCTTGTCTGGGGTTCGGGCGCCGACATTCTCTCCAGCGACGGCAAGACTGCGACGCTCGACACGCCGGAAATGCGTAAGGCAGTCGATGTCTACCGTTCGATGGTCAAGAAGGACCTCGTGCCGGCGAGTTCGGCCAGCGACAACGGCGTAAACTTCCTGACTTTCACGAACGGCAAGATCGGCCAGCAAAGTATCGGCGCCTTTGCCATCGGCACGCTGGTCACCGAAAACCCAGACATCAACTTCGGCGTGACGCTGATCCCCGGCGTCAATGGCGGAACCTCGTCCTTTGCCGGCGGCGATAACTTCGTCATCACAAAGGGCACGAAGAAGATCGACGCGGTGAAGGAATTCCTCGAATACACCTATTCGATGGACGGCCAGAAGGTCATGGCGAAATACGGCAGCCTGCCGACCCGCGGCGATATCGCCGACAAGGTGCTTGAGGGTCTCGACCCGCGCATGCAGGTGGGCATCAAGGCGATCGAAGTCGCCAAGACACCCTATACGCTGCAGTTCAACGATCTGATCAACAGCGCCAACGGCCCCTGGGCGACCTTCACCAATGCGGCAATCTATGGCGACGATGTCGACGGGGCATTCTCGAACGCCCAGTCGGAAATGCAGTCGATCATCGACACCGGCCAGTGATCTCAAGGCAGGCCGGAGGGCAATCCTCCGGCCCCTCTTTCTGAACAGGCGGAGAATTGCGATGGCCGGCTCTGGCCCAGGAAAAGCATTGCCCGTGCGCAGGAGACGGCGCCACTCGCAGTGGCGCGGCCTTCTTTACATCGCCCCGGCGATGGCCCTCGTCATCGTCTTCTTCGTCATGCCGGTGCTGTTTACTGGGTGGATGAGCCTGCACAACTGGCCGCTGCTCGGCTCGCCGCGCTGGATCGGGTTCAACAACTATTTCCGCATGGCGAACGACGCGCGCTTCGTCTCGGCACTCCGCTTCACGACCTACTACACGGTGATCGTGACGATCGCGATCTTCGCCGTCGCCTTCCCATTGGCGATCTTCGTCGAGAGGCACCGACGCCTCGTCGGCGCCTACCGCACCATCATCTTCCTGCCCGTCGTCGTCGGGCTGGCCTCGGCGTCGTTGCTCTGGGTCTGGCTGGCGAACGTCGACAGCGGCTTCATCGGCCCCGCGCTGAGAGCGCTCGGACTCGTCGAGAAGAGCCCCAATCTGCTCGCGACCTTCGATAGCGCCTTTTTCACGATCATCGTCATGGTCGTCTGGAAGATCGCCGGCTTTACGATGATCATCCTGCTCACCGGGCTACAGGCAATTCCGTCCGAATTGACCGAAGCAGCACGCATCGACGGCGCCGGCCGTTGGCAGCGGTTTCGCTATCTTACCTTGCCGCTGATGCGCCGGACGATCGCGCTGGCGCTGATCATTTCGGTAACCGGCTCGATCCTCGCCTTCGACCAGTTCTACATCATGACAAGCGGCGGTCCGCAGAACCGCATGATCTCGGTCGTCTACTACATCTTCAACCAGTCCTTCGTGTCCTTCAATCTCGGCTATGGCGCGGCTCTCTCGATCGCGCTCCTCGCCATTCTCGTGGTTATCAGCATCGTGCAATTGCGGCTGCTTCGCGTCGGGGAGGATCGCCCTTGACCCTTTCCAAAATGAACCCCTCCATGAGCCTCTCCAGGCGGCGCCGGGAACGCAAGGCGTTCCGGGCCGAATCGACCTATCACGCAACCGGCGTGGCGATCGCGCTCTTCTTCCTGGCGCCTTTCGCCATCACCTTGCTCGCGTCGTTCCGACACGGCACCGAGGCCCGTCTGCCGCCGTTGCCGCCGTGGCCCGCGAACGGAATCAGTCTCGATTCCTACCGCTCGCTCGACACCTTCGGCGCCGGCGTCTGGCAGCACACGTTCAACTCATTGCTCGTGTCGCTCGCGACCGTCGCACTGACCGTCGCCGTCAGCGTGCTCGCGGGTTATGGCTTCTCGCGCTACCGCTTTCCGTTGAAGAACGTGCTGTTCGTGCTGATCATTGCCACGCTGATGATCCCGTTTCAGTCGATCCTCACGCCGCTCTTCATCATCCTCGCGAGGCTCGGGCTCAACAATTCGCTGTTCGGACTGACGCTCGTCTATGTGACGCTGCAACTTCCCTTCTCGGTTTTCATGATGCGCAATGCCTTCGATGCGGTGCCAAAGGAGATCGAGGAGGCGGCCCGCATCGACGGCGCCCGCGACCTGAAGCTGCTCTTCCGGGTGCTGATGCCGCTGGTGTTGCCCGGCATCGCGACGGTCGCGATCTTCGCTTTTCTCAATGCCTGGAACGAATTCCTGGCGGCACTCGTGCTCTTGTCGAGCAACGAGAAATACACGCTCCCGGTGCTGATGATGGCAGTTCGCGCCGGTCGCCTCGGCGCGGTCAACTGGGGTGCGGTTCAGGCCGGTGTCGCGGTCATGACACTGCCCTGCCTCGTCGTCTTCCTGCTTCTGCAACGCTACTACATGCGCGGGCTGATGGCCGGCGCGGTGAAATGAACTCCAAGAAACGGATGAAACCATGAACAAACCCCGACACGATCGCCAGTTCCGCCCCCTCCCCGTTCCGAGCGTTGAAGTGCACGGCCTTTTCGGCGACCGCCAGGACGCGATCTGCGAATCCACCGCCGAAGTCCTGCTCGACCGCTGCGTCGAGGCCGGCATGCTCAAGGCGATCGACGTCGGCCAGCCGAGCCCCGGCATCGTCATTCCGCTGCAGGCCTGGTCGGGCTCGACGCAGATGTTCTGGGACAGCGATCTCGGAAAATCGATCGAGACCATTGCCTATTCGCTCTACCGCAAGCCCAACCCCAGGCTCGAAGCGCGCGTCGATGCCATCGTCGACATGTATGAAAAGCTGCAGGACAAGGACGGTTACCTGAACGCCTGGTTTCAGCGGGTGCAACCCGGCCGGCGCTGGACCAATCTTCGCGATCACCACGAGCTTTATTGCGCCGGCCACCTGATCGAGGGCGCGGTCGCCTACTACCAGGCGACAGGAAAGCGCAAGCTGCTCGACGTCATGTGCCGCTTTGCCGACTATATGATTAAGGTCTTCGGTCATGGCGAAGGGCAGTTGCCGGGCTACTGCGGCCATGAAGAAATCGAGCTCGCGCTGGTAAAGCTTGCTCGCGTCACGGGGGAGAAGAAATATCTCGATCTCGCCAAGTTCTTCATCGACGAGCGCGGCCGAGAGCCTCACTTCTTCACCGAGGAAGCGATCCGCGACGGCCGCGATCCGAAGCAGTTCATCCAGAAGACCTACGAATACAATCAGGCACATCTACCGGTGCGAGAGCAGAAGAAGGTCGTCGGCCATGCCGTGCGCGCCATGTATCTCTATTCCGGGATGGCGGACATCGCGACCGAATACAACGACGACAGCCTCACCTCGGCGCTCGAAACCCTTTGGGACGACCTGACGACCAAGCAGATGTATGTCACGGGCGGCATCGGACCGGCGGCGTCGAATGAAGGCTTCACGGATTACTACGATCTTCCGAACGAGAGCGCCTATGCCGAAACCTGTGCTTCGGTCGGCCTCGTCTTCTGGGCAAGCCGCATGCTCGGGCGCGGCCCGAACCGGCGCTATGCCGACATCATGGAGCAAGCGCTCTACAACGGCGCTATGGCCGGTCTTTCGCTCGATGGGAAAACCTTCTTCTACGAGAACCCGCTTGAAAGCGCTGGAAAGCATCATCGCTGGATTTGGCACCATTGCCCCTGCTGCCCGCCGAACATCTCGCGCCTGCTCGCGTCGATCGGTTCCTATATGTACGCCGTCGCAGAGGACGAGATCGCCGTCCATCTTTACGGCGAGAGCAAGGGCCACTTCGAAATCGGCGGCAAGAAGGTCGAGCTTGCGCAGACCACCCGCTATCCCTGGGACGGCGCCATCCGCTTCGATGTCACGGCGCAGGATCCGGTGCACTTCTCCCTGTCGCTGCGCATTCCCGAATGGGCGGAGGGCGCCGCGTTGAAACTGAACGGCGAGACGGTCGATCTTTCTGAGGTAACGATCGACGGCTACGCGCGCGTCGAGCGTGATTGGCGAAGCGGCGACCGTGTGGAGCTCGATATTCCGCTGACGCCGCGGGCGCTCTGGGCAAATCCGCAGGTGCGGCAGGATACCGGCCGTGTCGCGCTCATGCGCGGGCCGCTCGTTTATTGCGCAGAGGCAACCGACAACGGTGCGGGCTTGAACGGGATCGTGCTCAGCGGTGACCTCTCGAATGCGAAGACGGCAGAAATCGCGGAGCTGCAAGGGGCTGTCGCGCTCGACATTTCCGTCGCCCGCGATAAAGCGGATGATTGGGGCGCCACTCTCTATCGCACGTCACCGCCGAAGGTGAGCCATGCGACCACCCGTTTCGTTCCCTATCACCTGTGGGACAACCGCACGCCCGGCGAGATGCTCGTCTGGGTCCGCGCCGGTGAAGTCGGGCGGTGACGGCATGCATGAAACCGGAGTTGTATTGACGGACATTCGCAAGAGCTTCGGCAGTCTGGAGGTCATCCATGGCATCGACCTCAGGATTGCGGAAGGCTCGTTCGTCGTTTTCGTCGGCCCATCCGGCTGCGGAAAGTCGACGTTGCTGCGCATGATTGCGGGCCTCGAGGAGGTCACGGACGGCGAGATCGAGATCAAGGGCCGCAACGTCACCGATCTCGATCCATCCGACCGCGGCATCGCGATGGTCTTTCAATCCTATGCCCTCTATCCGCACATGAGCGTGCGCGAAAATCTCGCCTTCGGGCTGAAAATGGCGCGTACCGAGACGGCCGAGATCGAGGCGCGCGTGAAAGCCGCCTCGGCGATCCTGAAGATCGACCACCTGCTCGACCGTCGCCCGGGCCAGCTTTCCGGAGGCCAACGCCAGCGCGTTGCGATCGGGCGGGCGATCGTGCGCAAACCCGACGTCTTTCTGTTCGACGAGCCGCTTTCCAACCTTGATGCGGAACTGCGGGTCTCGATGCGCATCGAGATCGCCCGGCTCCATCGCGAGCTCGGCAATACGATGATCTACGTGACCCACGACCAGACCGAAGCGATGACGCTCGCCGACAAGATCGTCGTGTTGCGTGACGGCCGCATCGAGCAGGCGGGAACGCCGCGCGAGGTCTACGAAAACCCCGCCAATATCTTCGTCGCGGGCTTCATCGGCTCGCCGCGAATGAACCTGCTCGACGCAGTCTGGCTAGGCAACGGACGCGTCCGCGTTGCGGGCAGCGAGATGTCAGTGCCGGTCGCGGGCGAGGGTTTGCAGATCGGAGAGAAGGTTTGTTTCGGAGCGAGGCCGGAACACCTCTTCGTCGCCAACGGCGGAGAGGAATGCATTGTCGCGAGGGTCGATTTTGCCGAATATCTCGGCGGCACCCAGTATCTTTATTGCCAGCTTGCCGATGGCCAGCCGCTCATTGCCGAATATCGCTCGGGACAGGAAATCAATGCGGGCAGCACAATAGACCTTTCGGTCAATGACCGTCAGCGGCGGCTGTTCGCTGCGGACGGTCGACGTTTGACCTGACGCCGGGTTCACCCGCGGCGTCGCTGGCCGCCAGGGAGCGCAAAGGCAGTTCGCTCCGGAGCCGATGCTCGCTTCTACGCGAAAGCGGCAAGTTCTGACGCCGTCATTTTGGTCCAGAGTATTTTCATCGTGGCGGTCGCCTGCCCTCCCAGGCGTCCTGCAACAGAGCACGTATCGATCGCCGGTCGACCGGCCGCGGATTCCAGTAGGGATTTTCCGTGGCGATCTCCGCGACCCGATCAAGATCAGCCTCGCTCAAGCCAAGTTCTCTTAGCGCCAACGGCGCGCCGATTTCCCTGGCGAAATCCCAAAGACCCCCGCCGACCGACCCACCAAAGATGTCGGCGATCGGAGCCAGTAGTTCCCGGGCCGCGACCGCATTGTAGCCGGCCGTGTGCGGCAGCATGATCGCGTGCGTTTCGGCATGTGGTGTGTCGAAGGTGCCGCCGAGCGTGTGACAGATCTTGTGATGCAGCGCCATGCCTACGGTTCCCAGCACCGTGCCGCAAAGCCAGGCACCGTAGAGCGCTTCGGCTCGCACTGCGATGTCGCGCGGAGCTTCTACTATTTTCGGCAGGCTGGTTTTAAAGGCGCGCAGCCCCTCGATAGCGATCAGCGTCGAGATCGGATTTCGGTCCTCAGCGTAAAGCCCCTCGATCGCATGCGCCATAGCGTTCAGCCCGCTGTTGACGCTCATGCCGACCCGGAGGTCCAGCGTCAGCGCTGCATCGTAGATCACGACTTCCGGCAGGATGCTCGGATGACGCACGGTCGTCTTCCGGCCGGCCTCCGTTTGGCCGAGGATCGGCGTCACCTCCGAGCCCGCATAGGTCGTTGGAATGACGATCTGCGGCAGGTCGGTCCGATAGGCGATCGCCTTGCCGAGTCCGGTGGTCGAGCCGCCGCCAAACGAAACGACGCAATCGGCACTCGTTCTCGCAACGATCTCCATCGCCTTCTCGGTTACCTCGACCGGCGTGTGCATGACGGCGCCAGCAAAAACGCCGGCGGAGAGCCGTCCCAAGCGCTCCGCCAGCGCTTCGGCATCTGCCTGCTGCCGCGGCGTCGAGAGCACGAGCGCTTTCCTGCAGCCGATTTTTTCCACCCATTTCCCGGCAAGGGCGCTTTTCCCCTCGCCGAAGACGATATGAGCGGGACTGCCGCTATAAATGAAATTGCGGTTCATGGTTCCGCTCCTGCTTTGCGCGAGCCATCACAAAGAAAAATCCCGACGCCGCCAGAATACCGGCCTGTCATGCGACCGCGGAGATTGTAGCGCAACAATCTCGCACGAGTTCGCCGCGCTGAAAATCAGTGCCAGTGGACCCGACCTACTCTTCTTCAAGATATCGGCTTTCCTTCGGCGCGAACGAGCACAAGATTCCCTGTTCCGGCGGCTCTTTGACGAGTATCGTCAAATACGTGAAGGCAGCAGACGCCATCCCGACGGCGTCGCTTTTACGCCCAGGACCGGACCAGAATCCCAGTGCGGTAAAAAATGCATTCACGGAAAGGCTGGCGAAGGCTATAGCGGTCTGAACGCTGATGAACAGATTGGACCCGCCATGACCGACACCGTTACCGATCGCTTCCTCCGCTATGTCGTCATCGACACCCAATCGGATCCCAAGTCGTCGACGCAACCCTCCACCGAAAAGCAGAAGAACCTTGCCCGGATATTGGTCGAGGAATTGCTGGCGATCGGGCTTGCCGATGCGCATCTCGATGAGCACGGCTACGTCTATGCGACGATCCCGTCGAATGTCGACAAGCCGGTACCGGTGATCTGCTTCTGCTCGCACATGGATACCGCGCCCGACTTCACCGGCACCAACGTCAAGCCGCAAGTGGTGCCAAACTATGCCGGCGGCGACATCCGGCTTCCCGGCGATCCCCAGCAGCTCATTCGCGTCAGCGACAATCCCGAGCTTGGCAACCAGATCGGCAACGACATCATCACCACCGACGGCACGACGCTGCTCGGCGCCGACGACAAGGCCGGGCTCGCCGAAATCATGACGGCCGCGCAAGTCCTCGTCGACAATCCGGACATCAGGCACGGCACGATCAAGCTTCTCTTCACGCCGGACGAGGAAATCGGGCGGGGTGTCGACAAGGCCGACCTCAAGAAGCTGGGAGCCGAGTTCGGCTATACGGTGGATGGCGAAACGGCGGGCCATATCGAGGACGAAACCTTCTCGGCCGACGGCGTCGAGATCACCATTCAGGGCGTCGCCATCCATCCAGGCTTCGCCAAAGGCAAGATGGAGAACGCCATCAAGATCGTCGGCGCGATCATCGACCGCTTGCCAAAGGGCATTGCGCCGGAGACGACGGCAGGCAGGGATGGCTTCATCCATCCGATCGGGGTGACTGGCTCGATGGAAAAGGCCACCCTCGACTTCATCATCCGCGACTTCGAAGAAGGCGGCCTTGCCGTCAAGGAGAAGATGCTCGAAGACATCGTGACAGACGTGATGGTGGCCTTTCCCGGTTCCAGCTACGCGTTCGAGGTCAAGCAGCAGTACCGCAACATGAAGGCGATCCTCGATCGCCATCCGCAGATCGTCGAGAACGCCGTCGAGGCGATCCGGCGCGCCGGCATGGTACCTGTGCGCGGCAGCATCCGGGGCGGCACCGATGGTTCGCGGCTCTCCTATATGGGCCTACCCTGCGCCAACATCTTCGCCGGCGGGCATGCCTTCCATTCACCGCTCGAATGGATCAGCCGGCAGGACATGGAGAAAAGCGTCAACACGCTCGTCGAACTGGCCAAAATCTGGGCGGAGCGCGCGTAATCCACCCTGCTTCGGCTCCGACGACGGGTGCAAGCAGCCGGCATCTCGAACCGGCCGCTTGTCGAGCTTACGTCGGCATCGCTAGCAGCACCGATGCCGGGGCATTGGTTCGGTTCGACAGCGCGCGCGCCTCGCCCGGCGCAAGGCGGCAACTGTCGAGATAGCCGAGCGTTACCGTCTCATCCTGCGTCTCGATCGTTACCTCGCCGGCAAGGACGACGTAGATCTTCTCGACGGGTGCGTCCTTCAGCGACGTGCGCGCCCCTGGGAGAAGGTGCGACAGACCGATCCAGATCGCATCGGTGTCGGTCGCTTCCTTCCCCTGGAGACGAAGGCAGCGCATATCGTAGTGCTCCGCTGCCTCGTAAGGTCTTGCCTCCCGATAGAGGGTCACCTGCATCCGCGAACCCTCACGGCTTCAGGAGGACGCGGTCCGGCGTGCCGCGCAGCACCGAGGCATAGGCCTTGGCTGCGTCGGCAAGGCCGTAGACGGTGGCCGGGTTGATCGGGAAAGGCTTCAACAAGCCCTCCTCGAATTTCGGCTTCAGCCGATCGAAGATGCGCGCGCCTTCGACCGAGGAGAGCGCCAAGGTATCAATGCCGATATATTTGTGGCGGCCGCGGAAGAAGTTGAAGATATCGAACGGCACGGCGCGATCGAAGGTCGAGATGAAAATCTGCCGGGCTTGTTTCGCCATCGCCTTGTTGGCGATCTCGAAATAGGGGCTGCCGACCGTATTGAAGACGATGTCCGCACCGTGGCCACCGGTCTTTTCCCGAATGATCGCCGCCACGTCGTCACGGCTGCTGTTCAGCATCTCAACCGGCGCGTTGGTGTGGCCGAGCAATGGCTGGTCGTTGTATTCGACGGCGAAAACCTTGGCCCCTGCCATGGTCGCAAGCTGGATCGCGGCCTGCCCGACCTTGCCGTTGCCTCCGCAGACCAGGACGACGTCGGTCGGTTGGACGCCGCCCGCCTCACGCAGGCCCTCATAGGCGGTGATGAACGGAACGCCGATCGATCCGGCCTCCTCCATCGTGAAATTCTTGGGCTTTTCGCGCACCGCCTTCTGGTCGAGGACCATCCATTTGGCGTGGCTTCCGTCCTGGCTGATGCCGAGTTCACCGCCGCCGCCCCAGATCTCCATCCCGATCATCGATTTCGGCCCCTCGCGCACGATACCGCCGAAATCGCGCCCGGGGATGCGCGGCCAGACCGCGTGCGGCATGTGGCCGAGCGAGGCCTTGACGTCGCTGGGGTTGACACCCGCCGCCACGATCTCGACCAGCACCTGCCCCGGTCCGGGTCGCGGCACGCTGACGTCGACCACGTCGATCCGCAGATTGTCGAGATCGGCGGAGGCTTGCGAGACGCGCAGCGCTTTCGCGACCTTCGTATCAGTCAGCATATTCATGGCATTCCCCTTTTCATGGATGCGGCCGCTCAGGCCTTCAACTGCAGGATCTCTCGGGCTTCGAACGGATTGGCGATTTGCCCGCCCAGCTTCTCGACGATGTCGCGGGCACGCTCGACGAGCTCGCCATTGCCTTTCGCGAGCACGCCCTTGGCGATGTATGAGTTGTCTTCGAGGCCGACGCGGACATGTCCGCCGAGCAGGTAAGCCTGGGCTGCCATCGGGAATGACATGCGGCCGACGCCGAAGCCGGTCCAGACCGCATCACGCGGCAACATCCGCGCCGCGAGCGCCATTGCGTCGGTCGTCGACGGCAGGCCGTATTTCACACCCGTGACGATCGTGAACATTGCCGGAGACTTGAGCACGCCTGCCTTCAGAAGATCCTGCGCGAGCTGGATATCGCCGGTATCAAAGACCTCGAGCTCCGGTTTGACGCCGGCTCCATTGATGAGGTCGGCCATGATCTTGACGTTGCCAGGCGTGTTGATCACGACCTCGGCGCCGAAGGTCATCGTGTTGAGGTCGAGCGTCGCGATATCGGGCTTCAATTCGAGAATATGTTCGACGCGCCGCTCCGGGCGCATCAGCGTCGTACGGGGACCGGCGACCGCTGGGTTCTCGTCGCTCGGGTGATAGCGACCACCCGGCCCGGTCGTGACGTTCAATATCACCGCGTCGTTCTTTGCGCGGATCCGCTCGATCACCTCGCGATAATACTTGATCTCCATCGACGGTTTTGCCGTTTCAGGATCGCGCACGTGGATATGAACCACGGCCGCCCCCGCTTCGGCCGCCTCGAGCGACGAGTTGGCGATTTCTTCCGGGGTTACCGGCAGGCCGGGGTGGTTTTCCCGGGTGGTCAGATTGCCGGTGACGGCGCACGTAATAATGACTTTCGGCTGCATCAGAGGTGCCTCCCTCCGTCGACGACGATCCGGGTGCCCGTCGAGAATTTCAAATGCGTGGCGCAGGCAAGGATCGCCTCTGCGACGTCCGTAGGCGTCGTCAGCCGCTTGAGCGGCGTTGCGGCCGCAGCCTTCTCCTTGAACTCCTGGCCGCGGCCCGGAACGAATTCCGTATCGACGACGCCGGGAGAGACAGCCATGACGCGGATATCCGGTGCGAGCGCACGTGCGAGCGAGTTGGTCATGAGGTCCAGCCCGGCCTTGGCACCGCAGTAGGCGATGTTCGAGCCGACGCCGGTAAAGGCGGCGATCGACGAGACATTGACGATCAGCCCGTCACGACTCGCTTTCAGCGCCGGTGCGAAGGCGCGCACGGTCGAGAAAACGCCCCGCCAGTTGTTGACGAAAATCTGGTCGATCAGTTCATCGGTCAGACCGTCGAGATCGGCATGGGCGACCGGGCTCGTCACGCCGGCGGTATTCACGAGGATATCCGCGCGACCGAGCGCAACAAGCGTGCTGTCCCGAAACGCATTGATGGTCGAGGAGTCCTCGATCGAGACCGGCAGGGCGAGATGTCCCTCGCCCGGCAAGGCTGCGACGATCGCCTCGGCCCGCTCCTTTCCGGAGCGGTAACCGACCACGACCCGAGCACCCGCCTCGGCGAACAGGCGGCAGGCTTCCCGCCCGATGCCGCCGGACCCGCCGGCGACGACTGCAACTTTCCCCGTCAGGGCATCAGACAAGCTCATTATCGACGCCCTCACGATTTGCTGCCGGAGATCGGCGGAACCGGATAGGTCGGTTCGCCCTCGACCAGCTTGAACTGGTACTCGCAGCTATAGAAAGGCAGCGGCGTCTCCGGATAGTCGGGATGCTGCTTGGTATGCTCGACGAAATTGCCGACGATCTGGGTCTTGGCTCCAAAGACCACGTCCGTCACCAGCGCCTGCGGCGTGTCCGAGAAGATCTGGGTGATCAATGTCTTGTGGCCTGGTGCCGAGACGATGAAGTGGATGTGCGCAGGCCGCATCGGATGGCGTCGCTGTGCCCGCAGAAGATCGCCCACGGGGCCGCCCGTCGGCACTGGATAGCCGGCCGGCTTCACCGAGGTGAAGTGGAAACGTCCGTCGGCGTCCGTGCGGAACACACCGCGGAGATTGAAATCGTCCTGTTCCGCGTCCTGGTTTTCGTAAAGTCCAACGGGGGACGCCTGCCAAACATCGAGTTTCGCATCGGCAATCGGCTTGCCGTCGACGCCCGTGACGCTGCCCCTGAAATAGAGCGTCGAACCGGGTGTATCGGAGCGCGCAATGCAGTCACCGCGTTCGCAGGCCGGCGCCTGCCCGCGATAGAAAGGGCCGAGCAGTGCCGACATCGTCTCGCCCTGCATCCCGTCATTGTTGATGAGGTCGATCAGCGTCGAGGCGCCGACCACGTCGGCTGCAAGCACCACCTCGTTGTTGGTCTCGTGCGTGTGGTGGCCGAGTGCCGCGATCCAGCGCAGTCCGTATTCGAATTCCTCCTCGGTCGGTCGCGTCTCGATGATGAATTCGTGGAGATGGCGCACCATCGAGTCCATCAGTTGCTTGAGCCGTTGGTCCGATGTGCGCGACATCGCGGCCAAGACGGTCGGCGTCACGTCGGCGACGGTTTCGATGAGTTTCGGCTCGACTGTTACATGTTGCATCCTGCTTCTCCTGTCGTTTGCCGGCGTTCAGGCCGCCGCTGTTTTCAAGGCCTGGAGATGTGGATATTTCTCCGTCAGCAGCGAGCCGTGGTAATAGGTCTTGGGGAAGGCCTCGGTCGCGCGAATGCGATCAAGCCAGGCAGCGATCGCGGAAGCTCCGTCCCAAAGGCGGCCGAGATTGATGTCGTCCATCCGAACGATGACCGGCATGATGGCGATGTCCGCTAACGTCATGTCTTCGCCCATCAGCCATGGCCCGCCGCTTTCGTTGAGCCAGCGCGCCATGCGGTCGACCCCGCGTTGCAGGCGGGCGAGCGCCTCATCCATTTCCGATTGCGGAAAGCCGGTGCGTCCCATTTTCATCAGGAACTCACGGCGCAGCGGCTTGCTCTCGCATACCGCCAGGAATTCCTCCTCCGTCATCGCTTGGTAATGCGGCAGGAAGGCCAGGTTGTAAGACGGCACGCGCACGGCCGGCGTCGGCACTTCGTCGATGTAGCGCATCATCGCCCGCATACGCGCGACCTTGACCGGATCCTCCGGCCGCAGGGGCGCGACGTCGCCGAGGATGTCTTCGAGATATTCCATGATCACCGAGGAATCGATCACAGCGGCGCCGTGATGGACGAGTGCCGGAACCAATCCGTTCGGATTGATCGCGAGGTATTCAGGCTTCAGCTGGTCGCCTCTGAAAAGGTCCAGCTTGTGCTCCTCGAAGGTCCTCCCCTTGGCATGGAGCATATAGCGCACCCGTTGACTGCAGGTGGATTGCGGCGCGTTGTAAAGTGCATATTCCGACATGACTTCCTCCTCTCGCCATTCCGGCAAGGCTCAATCGATGAGGTTCAGGAACGGCCGCTCGGGCGGCGCTGGCGCTCAGTCCCAGTTGAGCACGCGTGGCAGTTTGCCTTTCTTCGCAAGCGTGCCGACTAGCCCGAGCGGAAAGAAGATGAGACCCACCGCCATCACCAGGCCGGTCCCGAGAATATTGACCTCCGAGGCGCCCATCGTGGCGACGAAGAGCTCGTTGAGCGCGACGATCAGGATGGCGCCGACGACCGGCCCGACAATCGTGCCCTTGCCTCCCAGGATGCACATCAGCACGAGGTTTGCCGAAATGAGGATCAAGAGAAAAATATTCGGGCGGAGATAGGTCAGATATTCACCCCAGACCGCGCCCGCCATGCCGACAAAGAACGCCGAGAGGGCGAAAGCCATGACCTTGTAGAAGCGGGTGTCGATGCCGGCGCTTTCCGCCTTGATCTCGTCTTTCGAGATCGCCCTGAGACCAAGGCCGAACTTGGAGTGCTTGATGCGGTAGGTCGCCCAGACGGTGAAGGCCGCGATCGCGATCATCGCGTAGTAATAGGGAAGCTTTGCCCACTGCACGGGCAGGTCGTTGGTCGGCAGCGTCAGGCCGTTGGCACCGCCGACGAACTCCCAGTTGTCGAACAGGATACGGGCGATCATCAGAAGCGCGATGGACGAGATGATGAAACTGGGGCCGCGCACCTTGAGCGTGACCAGACCAACCAGGTAGCCGAGAACAGCCGCGACGAGGCCGGCAAGAGGCGCCGTGATGATTGTCGAGATGCCGTAGCGCGCCAGCAGCATGCCGGCGAAATAGCCTCCGACGCCGAAGAACACGCTGTGGCCCAGCGAGACGTAACCGGCAAAGCCGCCGAGGATGTTCCATCCCGAGGCCATCGCCACGTAGGAGGCGGTGAACAGGACAAGATGGAGCACGTAATTGTAATTACCCACGAATTGCAGAAGCGGCAGGGCCAGAAGGATCGCCAGCAGCGCCAAGGGAAACCAGGTCACTCTCGTCTGATCGGCACGGCGGGCAAGTTTCTCGTTATGCGCACGACGTGCCTCGAGGACGGAATTGGCGCTCGATTGTTGAAGGGTAACGGCCATCATGCCATCTCCGGTTTTTCGCCGAACAGACCCTGGGGACGGATCAGCAGGATGAGGAAAAGGGCGAGGAAGAAGGTCATGGTCGACCAGGTGGCGCCGATCCACGTGCCGACGAAGGCAGCCACGACGGACAGCAACAAAGCAGCGACAACGGTGCCGAGAATGCTGCCCATGCCGCCGAGCACCACGACCGACATCAGCATCGCCACCCATTCCCAATGCTTGGCCGGGAAAAAGCTGAAGACGAAGCTCACCAGCGAGCCGGCGGCTCCTGCCAAGCCGATGCCGATCGCAAAGGCGAGAATGCTGATGAAATTGACATTGACGCCGAGGAGCTCAGCCGCCTCACGGTTCTGGGTGGTGGCGCGGATGGCATAGCCAAGCCGTGAATATTTGAGGAAAAGCGTGAGCGCACCGATGATGGCGAGCGACAAGAGGCCCGCATAGAGCTGTCCCTTCGGGATGAAGAGGTCACCGATGAAGAAGGCATCCGTTGCGTAATCGGGTGACGTGACACGCTGGGTGTTGGTGAACAGGCCGCCGAGCACGCCTTCCGCCATCATTGCGAGTGCGAAGGTCAGAAGCACCGTCATTTCCGAGTATTTGGCGCTCTTCGTCTCCTTCTCGAACATCAGGCGGTAGACCAGGACGCCGATCGCCGCCATTATGGCCGCCGACACCGGCAGCATCACGATCGGATCGATGCCGAGACCCTTGAAGGCCCAGTAGGCGATGTAAGCACCGGCGATAATCAGCGATGGATGCGCGAGATTGACGATGCGCATGACCCCGAAGACGAGCGAGAGGCCGGATCCCATCAGGGCGATGACGCCGCCGAGAGCCAGGCCGAGGATCAATATCTGAAGGATGTCTGCCATATTTCCCTCTTCAGGCGGCCTTCTTGCCGCCAAGGTAGAGTTCCTGGATGCGCGGATCGGCAAGCACGTCGGCAGCCGGGCCCTCAAACAGCGTGCGGCCAAGGTCGAGCACGACGCCCCAATCGGAATTCTTGAGCCCCATCAGGGCGTTCTGCTCGACCAGCAGTACGGTGACGCCTTCGGCCGACATCATCTTCATGATGTCGAACATCTCCTGGATCACCTTCGGTGCCAGCCCGAGCGATGGCTCGTCGAGCATGACGATCGCAGGTTTGATGATCAGCGTGCGAGCCATGGCGAGCGTCTGCTGCTGCCCGCCCGACATGGTGCCGGCATGCTGGTCGGCACGCTCGCGCAGGATCGGAAAGCGCTCCAGAATGCCGTCGATGCGACGATCGAGTTCCTTTTGATTATTGAGGATGAACCCGCCCATGCGCAGGTTCTCGCGCACGGTCATCTTGGGAAAAAGCGCCCGCTCCTGCGGCACGAAGCAGATGCCTTCGCGCAGAATCTGATCCGGCCGCATCCCATTGAGGCGCTTGCCCTTGAAAATCACATCGCCCTTGCGGATGGTCAGCATGCCGCAGATCGACTTCAGCAACGTCGACTTGCCCGCGCCATTCGGCCCGATGATGCAATGGACCTTGCCGGGCTCGACGGTCAGATGCGCACCGTCGAGAATGGCCGGTCCGTCGCCATAGCCGGCGGTGATGTTGGTGACCTGGAGCAGTTCGGTCATCAGGCAGCCTCCTCTTCGAGGACACCGCCGAGATAGGCGTCAAGCACCTGCGGGTCCTTGCGAACCATCTCCGGCGGTCCGTCGCAAATCACGCGGCCTTGCGCCATGACCACGACTTTGTGGGAGAGCCGCATGATCAGGTCCATGTTGTGCTCGACGATCAGGACCGTGAGGCCCCTCTTCTCGTTCAGCGCCCGGATGTGGCCGATGATCTCCTCCATCAGGGTCGGATTGACGCCGCCGGCCGGCTCATCGAGCAGGATGATCTTCGGATCCGACATCAGGAGCGCTGCCAGGTCCATCAGCTTCTTCTGGCCGTAGGAGAGGTTGTGGCCGTCCTCGTAGGCGATGCGGGTGATACCGAGGAAGTCGAGGATGGCCATTGCCTTGTCTTTTTCTTCCGCGCTCATCGCCGGCCGCAACATGCCGCGAATGCCGTCCACGCGAGACTGCACGATGACATTCTCGATGACCGTCATGTCGGAAAGGTTGCGGGAGATCTGGAACGTGCGGCTGAGGCCCTTCGCGGTGATTTTGTGCGGCCGCAATTGATCGATCCGCGCGCCATCGAGCCAGACTTCGCCGGACGTCGGCGTTACCGTGCGGCTGATACAATTGAAGGCTGTCGTCTTGCCGGCGCCGTTCGGCCCGATCAGGGCAGTGATCGAGCCCCTTTCGACGGCGAATGTCGCGCCGTCGACGGCCTTGATACCCCCATAATGCTTGCAAAGGTTCTTCACTTCGAGCATGCGCCCGACCTCCCATTTCCTCGACACGATTTCTTGCGGTCCGGACGCGGGTTCATGCCCGCGTCCCGATGCGCTCAGAAGCCGGCCTTCGGATAGTTGAACGGAACGACGCCTTCGAACTCGCCGGTTGGATAGACAAAGTTCAGCTTGCCGTCCTGCCACTGCGTCATGATGTGCGATTTGTCCTTGGCGAGGCCACGCTCGTCCCATGTGAAGCGGCCGAGAACCGTGCGCACCGGATCGTCGTTGATGCGGGCGTGCAGCCATTCGCCCATCTTGGCGTTGTCGGTGGTGCCGGCGCCGTTGATCGCCTGCTCGATCCCCTGGCAGACGGCAAACGGAATGGCGCTGTCCTCATCCGGCTCGACGCCGTATTCCGCCTCGAACGCCTTGACGAAATCGGCATTGCTGAAGGGCTTGCCGGCAAGCGTGCTTTCGAAAGGCACGTCCTTGTGCCAGGTCGTGTGGATCATCACGCCGTTGGCGGCGTTTTCGCCGACACCCTCGATGAATTCCGTCTGGGCGCCCTGGCTCAGATAGACGAGTTTCGGCGTCGCGCCGACGGTTTTGAGGCTGCGGGTGAGCTGCACCGCCTCCTCGGCTGACGCTGTCAGGCCGATGATCATCTCGGCGCCGGAGCGCTTGATCGAGTTGGCGAGATTCAGCCAGTCGTTGAAGCCTTCTTCCGGCCATTTCTCCTGCATGACGACCTTGATGCCGGCGTCGGCGAGATACCCGGGAGCGAGATCGGCAATCTCCTTGTCGGTTGCCGGATCCTTGACCTTTTCGCCAAGCAGGCCCGCCGCAATCGCATTGGCGAAGAAGTCATCGGCGGAAACGATTGCCGCGGTCTTCGGACCCTGCCCTTGAGGGATGAGATCCTTGATTACGGCAACGACGTCCTTGCCGGTGTATTCCGCCGCGCTGACCTGGAAATAAAAGAGGTTGCGGTATCCCTGCTCGTAGATGCGCAAGGCGCCGCCGGAGGGAACGGCGTGGACCATATTGTATTTGGAAAGAATGCTGCCGACCGGAAAGGTCAGCCGGCTCGAAAACGTGCCGTAAACAGCATCGACCTTGTCGACGTTGATGAACCGCTCGTACTGGTTGATCGCGGTCGCCGGATCGGAGCGATTATCGCTCACCACCAGTTCGACCTGGCGACCGAGAATGCCGCCGGCTTCGTTGATCAGCTTGGTGCAGAGTTCATATCCGCGCTTATGCTTCTCGCCGCTGACCGACAGGCCACCGGTGATCGGCAAGGATGCGCCTATTTTCAGGGTTTGCGCCCGAGCGGCCGTGGCCGCAAGCGCCAGGGCGGTCGTTGCCGCCAGAAACCGTCCGAGAGTTTTTCCAAGTCTCACTGATGCTCCTCCTTCTCCATCGCGAAACTGCCTGCAATCGATTGCACGCGGCGCCAAAAAATAAGGGCGGCAGCCATCCCGCAATTTTCTTGCGAAGACTCCTCTTCCCGCAAGAAACGACCGTGGTCCGCCAACCGAACCGCTTGCGCATGAATGCAACATGAATGCAATCGATTGCATAGAACTGTTAACATGACCTTTGTCAAGCGTCAAGGAAGATTGTGCAATCGATTGCTTCTTTGCCGTCCCGCTGTAGAATGGCGTTCGTGTCGGGGCACGGAAAATGCTGAAAAAGAGAACTACTCTCAAGGATATAGCGCGCGAGACGGGGGTCCACGTCTCCACCGTCTCGCGTGCACTCGATCCGGTCGAGCGCAAGAACATCACGGAAGAGGTCGTCAAGCGCATCCAGGCAGCGGCGGACGCGCTCGGCTATCGGCCAAACAGGATTGCGGCGGGTCTCAGGACCAACCGGACGATGAGCGTCGGCGTCATGATCCCTGATATCACCAACCTCATCTTCCCGCCGATCCTGCGCGGCATAGAGAGCGTACTGGAGCCACTCGGTTACGCCTCGATCATTGTCAACACCGATAGCGACAGAGACCGGGAGATACGGCTCCTGGACGTTCTGCGCGATCGCGGTGTCGATGGCATCATCCATGCCGCCGTGTTGCGAAGCGACCCATCGATCGCCAAGGCGGCCCAGGACGGGCTTCCGGTCGTGACCTTGAACCGCAAGGTGGAATACTCGGACATACCCTATGTCATCAGCGACGAAGACGCGGGCATCTGTCAGATGCTGCGGCATCTCCGCCAGCTCGGACACGAACGGATCGCGCATATCGCCGGCCCCCAGGAGCTTTCGACCGGGCAGTTGCGCCTCGCGGCGTTTCGCAAAGCTGCGGACGATCTTTCCGTCGCCGTCGACGAGGAACTGATCGTCACCGCCACCCGTTTCGACGAACAGGAGGGTGGCCGATGCCTGGCGGCCCTGCTCTCTTCAGGGAAACCGTTCACGGCGGTGCTTTGCGCCAATGACCGACTGGCGCTCGGCGCAATCGAGGCACTGCGCGAACGCGGCATCGACTGCCCTCGCCAGGTTTCCGTCACCGGCTTCAACGACATGCCGCTTCTCGAACTCATCCGACCGAAGCTGACGACCGTCAGGATCCAGCAGCACGGCGCCGGACGGGCGGCGGCGAATATTCTGTTGCGGCTGATGAATGCCGAGACGCCCGGCGTCGACATCGAAACCGTACTACCCGTCGAACTCGTCGTGCGCGAGAGCACGGCGCCGGTCTTTGACGCCAGGAACCGGCGCGGGATGGCCGGCTCGAATTGATTCCGTTTCGCTCCGACTTCGGTCGGCCGCGGGGCCGCATGCACGCGTGGGACAAGTCGGCGTCTGGTTACCAGCCCCAAAAGAACAGGAACCAGCCCGTGTTTGTGATCGCGACGGCGAGCCCGACGCTCGCGAGCGCCAACACGCGGCGCCCGCAAGGCTTGCAATAAAGCCCTGTAACGTGCCAGCAGAGCACGCCGGACCAGCCGCTTGCAAGGAAGAGCATTGCCGCCCGCGCTTCAGCGACCCACGGCAGATCGATCCCATCCATCCGAAGCTGCGTGACTGACAGCGCAGACAGTCCGAGGAAGACGCCAGCGGCCGCGAGCGGGATCAGCGTTTGCGCCAGATGATGAAACCGCGCAGGGTTCCAGCGACCAAGGCAGAGCGTGGCAAGCGCAAGCAGCAGCGTGATTGCGAGCCCGACGGCGAGCGCCGTCGTGAGCACGTAGAGAATCAGGATGGTCCCATCGAGCAGAGACAATACGTCATTTCTCTCCGGATAGTTCGTCAGTACCCACCAGGGCGGCGAGATCTCCAGCGGCCACAGCACGCCGCGCTCGACAAGCCATTCGGCAACCCGTTGTTTTGCCGCGTTGAACCAGGGGCTCACGCTCCAATGGAAGGCGCCGAGAGCAACGCCCATCAGCCCGAAGACGATCAGCACCGTTTCCCACGGGTTCGGATGTTCCCCCGCCACATGTACTATCTCATTAAGGGGCGACCGGCGCGCGAGCCGGATCGCTCCGCGGAATCCGCTGCACCGGCCGCACATATGGCAGTCGCTTGCGCCCCGCATGGTCTTCAACGGCACCAGCGGCGCACAGTTGACCGGGCCCGGTTTCAGCCCTGCGCGCTGTGTCTCCCGCCAGACCTCCGGATCGACGCGGAAATGGAGCGGCGCGAGCTTGGCGAACAGGCCGAAGACCCCGCCGACCGGGCAGAGATAGCGGCACCACACGCGCTTTTCCTTGCCGTAGAGATAACCCACCGCGGCGGCGGCCAGCGTCGAACCGCCGAGCACCAGCAGCGCCGGTTTCGGATACTGATAGACGCTGACCATCTGGCCGTAGAGCGTCGTGCTGGCAAAGGCGAGGGTCGGCCATCCGTTCCATTTGACCCATCGCGGTATGCCGCCTCCCCGTCCGTGCCGACTGCTGAATTCGGAAATTGCCCCCTCGGGACAAAGAAGCCCGCACCACACGCGTCCGACAAGCACCGTCGCAAACAGCACCATTGGCCACCATATGCCCCAGAACGCAAACTGCGCGAAGCGGGTCAAATCGTCCCATATATGCGCGGCGTTGCCGGGCATCGGCAAAAACACCGGCACGACGAGCAGCACCGCATAGACAGCGACGACACTCCACTGGATCCAGCGGATTTGCCGTTGATGTTGCGCCAGCCAGTCACCGATCCGCTGCCAGACATCGCTCTGTGGCCGCGACAAGAAGACAGTCGTGGTCATGCGACGTGCCGCCGCCTCGCCCGGTTCGTCCGCGTTTCTCCGAGCAGCACCGCAGGCCCGGCGCGAGACAAGAAAGTTTGGAGAAGAGGCGCCATGTTGTTCCGGACATTGCTATTACGGAAACAAAGAGGCCGCGCGGCGATGCTATTCGCGCGGCCTCCCCGGCAGTTGGGCGCGGAGCCTATCGTCACGATCGGCCGCCCCGCTCACGCCGTGGGACGACAGGCTCTAGTAGCCACCCTTTTTCCCCACGCCGGCGTAAGTGAATTCATATTCGACGGAAAATGCCTCCGGCCAGGGCGCGACCCCTGTTTCCTTGTCGACGTGGCGGCCGAAATGGGCAGTCTCTTCCTGCGGTTCCGAGTGGATGGTCAGCTCGAGCCTGTATTTGCCCGGCCCCATCAGCTTGACGTTGTCGCCGTAGTGAGGACCGTCGCTCGCCACCATGGACATGAAGGATCCAGCCGTCTCCTCGCCGGTGTCAGCCTTGGTCAAGCGATATTCCACGTGGAGGTTGGGCACCCAGTCCCCTTCCGCAAAGCCGTTCTTGTTATCGGCCGCGGCGTGGACGTCCGCCTCCAGATGGATATGGGCTTCAGCCGCCGGCAGCATCATGCCGGGAGGGTCCATCTCGATCGGCTGCAGGTAGACGGCAGCGATCTCCATGCCGTGGCGCAACTGCGGATCGCCGATCCGATATTCTGCCGCCGACGCCAACGAGACTCCCGTGACGAGGAGGCCAGCCGATGCAATCGGGAGCAATTTGAGGCAATTCATGCGCGATTTCCTTCCGGGGAACGAGCCAGCTGGCTCTTATTTATGAGTTGTTTTCTCACCTTTTATGCGCGCGATATTTGAAGATCATTGCGCTGGAGCAAACAACTCACGTGCCGGTTTTCAGGCGACCGCTTTCTCGACGTTTTCGTCGCGTCTCGCTCACATGGACAAATCCGACGTCTGCAAAGATCGGATTCAGTCTTTTTTGGTAATTTTCCGTTAGCAATTCCCGTCAGTGGGTTCGACGGCTGTTCCGCTGTCACCGAAAGTCTTGCGTACGGGTTCCTATGCGTCTCTCAACTGTGCCAGTGGTCCTCCTTGCCGGCCTCGTTTTGTCGGGCTGCGGATTCAGTTCCAATCGGGATAGGGTTGCGGCTCAGCAACCGTCACGGGAAACGACGAGCTCCGTTGCACGGCCGCTTGCGCCCATGCCCGCCGCGAATGTCGGCACGGCCGCTTCGCAAACTGCGCCGCCGCAGGAAATGCTGGCCTGGGTGGGGCCGGCTCCAGAGCCGCAGGCCTTCGTGCCCGTAGCCAGAACAACCGGCATGCCCGTGCCTTCGGAAAGACCGATCGCTCTCATCACTCCGGAAAATTCCGCGATCGAGGAGGCGCCAACGCGGGGACAGGTCTACAGCCATCGCTTCCGCGACGCCAAGCCGATCAATTTCGGCTCGCGGTCTCCGAGGAAACTTGCCGTGCACGGCGTCGACGTTTCACGCTGGCAGGGCGACATCAACTGGGCGAAGTTGCGGACGCAGGGCGCGAACTTCGCCTATATCAAGGCAACCGACGGCGGCGATCATCTCGATCCGATGTTCAAGAAGAACTGGCGCCGGGCCAAGGAAGCCGGGCTGAAACGCGGCGCCTATCACTTCTTCTACTGGTGCCGGACGGCCGGCGAACAGGCCGACTGGTTCATCCGCAACGTGCCGAGGGAAGCCGGCGCCCTGCCCCCGGTCATCGACGTCGAGTGGAACGGCGAGTCGAGCTGCAAGAGGCGCCCCTCGCGCGAACGGGTCCTGGAAAAGATGCAGGTCTTCATGGACAAGCTGGAAAGGTACTACGGCCAGCGCCCGATCATCTACACCGCGCCGGACTTCTATCGCGACAATCTGAAGGGCGCCTTCCCGAACCATCCATTCTGGTTGCGCTCGGTGGCCGCTCACCCGTCCAAGGTCTATCCGGGACGGAAATGGCTCTTCTGGCAATATTCCGGCTCCGGCCTTTCGCACGGCGTCGACGGCAGGATTGACCTCAACGTGTTCCACGGTAGCGAGAACGACTGGCATCGCTGGGTGGCTGCAGGGTCCAGCATGGCGAGCCGCGACTAGCCTGTCCGATCAGAAACAGGACCTCCTCCTTAGTCGTGCCCCCGCAAAATCCGACGGAAAAACAGCATCTCCGGCGTCGCCATAAAAGCTGTTGGGGCCGACGGCCTGCGGGCATTTCTCCCGGGTCGTAGGGCAGGTTGATACGGATCAAGGATAGAAAGAACGCCTCGGCTTAACTTTTTTTCGAAACGCAGTGCGTTTCGACGTAGACTGATGGCTCGATGAAAGTCCCTTCTACGCTCTTTCGGCAAAGCGGCGGACCGTTCGGGGCCTGCTTGCCGACCGGACGAATGACGAGCCCTAGAACGAGGAGTCGTGTCGATGCCCAGCATGATCGCAACCCCCACGCCCCCCTTACCGACGCAAAGCTGGCCGGTGATGGCCGATGGTGCGAAATACCTTCTCTCTATGGGGCGCTTCCAGGCAGAGGCCGTGAGGATGACGCTGCGTTATCAGGTCGAAATGCTGAATTTCCTGAAGAGCCGACGCGAGCAGGACCTGAAGCTACTCGAGGACTTGCTCTCGCCGGACCACTTGAACGAAACCTTCGACCTCTATTGCAGCTTCTGGCAGAACGCAGTTCTCGACTATTCCGACGAGGCTGCGCGCATTGCGGAGATCGGCTCGGACATGGCAGCCGAGACGGCAAAACAGGTTCGCGAGGACAAGGAATTGCTAACCAAGGACATGGCCGGGCAATTGGTCATGTGAGTGCGGCCTCGGGCCGTAACCGCAACCAGGCGCCGGAACTTTAAGGCTGCTGGCAGAAATTCCGCGGCAAGAGCATCGGATTGCCGCGCACAAGTTGCATAGTCACGGCCCGCCCTCTCCTTTCGGTATGAGAAAATAGCCCCTGGCGAAACGAGCCTCGAACAAACGATGCTCGCGCCAACCGTGATCGGAGATGTTACAGATGTAACAAGCGTCAGAGCGTCTATGCGGTATGATGAAAGCTACCGTTGAAGAATACTGACAATACTTGGGTGACTGCCGAGCGGGTCTTGGACCAGGACTTGGGCGATTTATTTGGTCACACGACGGTCAAAGACACGTCGTTAGTAGCTTATAAAGTTCGGTTAGCGCTCGGGGAGCTGAACAGGCTCCGCGTGACTCTTGATGTAAGTCGGCGCACGTTTCGGCCGAAATGCATTTTGTTCCCGCGCCTAATCGCTGATTTTTCGATGCTTAAACCCTGACTATCGAACACGCATGGAAGTCCATGGCGCGGGAGAGAACTCGCGACCACTTGGAACAAGGCGAAACAACACTTTGGGGTGGTCATCATGCGAAAAGTTCACTTAGCGGCAACGATCGTATTACTTTCGCCTCTCGATGCCCTCGCGGCATCGGGCGACTATTCATGCAGCAACGGAGAGTTCGAAATCCACTGCAACTCCGACAAATGCGAGAGTTCGGAGGACTTCACGCCTGCTGGCGGTGTGGTCAATACCAGCACCAAAGATATGTCGGTATGTGCATATAGCGGGTGCTGGGAAGGGAAAGCCGACAGCATCATTTCTTCCCAGGGCCATATCATCGCCTACTCGGACCGGCTCCGAGGCAACAACCCCGGTCTTCAACCAACCTCCGCCGCCATTGTCATTAACCGCGAGACATTGGGCGCAACGCTCAACGCATTCGGATTCCAATCACCGATGTCCTGTTCTCTCAAGTGAGCCTTGAACATAGGAGGCACGAATGCCATTCGATCGCACATTCTTCTTCAATCAGGTTCGGCCAATGTTCGGAGGCCGGCTGACTCAAGGTCAAGTGGACGGGATGTCGGCCATACTCGACGAGTGGGAGCAGAGACTGCCCGACGGCGACCCGCGCTGGCTGGCCTATATGCTTGCCACGACATTCCACGAAACGGCCCGACAGATGACGCCGGTAAAGGAGGCATATTGGCTCTCCGAAGCCTGGCGACGGCGCAACCTTCGTTACTATCCCTACTACGGGCGTGGATATGTCCAGTTAACCTGGCGGGATAACTATCGCAGCGCCGGAGAGCATGTCGGCGACAATCTGGTCGGCAACCCCGATCTGGCTCTGCGGCCGGACTATGCAGCTGCCATCATGTTTATTGGCATGGGGGAAGGTTGGTTTCGAGGCGACAGCCGCGGTCGGCATAGCTTGGCGCGATACTTCAAGCACAACGTAAACGACCCTGTTGGAGCGCGCGCCATCATCAACGGGTACGAACCGGGGATTGCGGAAGCGATCGCGCGGTATCACGGAAGGTTTCTTGGAGCCCTCAGGCTCGTTGTGCCCGTCAGAGGCGGGCTGGAGGCTGCCTTAGCGCCAGAACTTGTGCCAGGGATCGGCGCGCGTTCGGCGTTCCCGATCGCCGCAGCCCATTATGACGGCGACTCGGAATTCACGGAGACACCCAGGGCTCCGTTGCTCCCTGTCGGGACGATGGACAATGACGCGGCACAGCCGGATCCGATATTGCAGATGACCGCCGAGATCGTGACCGGGTTCGTGAGCAACAACAAGCTCGATCCCTCCAAGATATCTGAACTGATTGCGGACGTTTACTTTGCCCTTTCGAACTCCGACGACCTGTCTCGCCGCCGGCAGCTTGCTGACCCAGACGCCGAGTACCTCGAAGGCAGTGAGGAAGCGGAACCCCGCGCCGCATAGTTCATGAGGGTGACGCCCGGCATTCCACGCCGGGCGTCACCCGATCAGAAATCTATTCATGGCGTTTTGGGCGCTTATTACCATGCAGGTCTTTTCTCGCAAGCGGCAGGAGATGGTGCGCAATGTTCCGCGCGATCCGACAGATTTGCGCGATCAGATCTACACGCCGAACCTTCGCCCGCTCCTTCCGGCACTGTCGCCGGCAGAACTCGTCCTTGATGCACTGAAAAGCGCCGAACCTCTATACTGGCTGCCGCGAAACCAGGGCGCGGAGGGCACGTGCAGCGCCCAGGCGCTCGCCAGTCTCATCGATCTCCAGAGAGTGCTCAATTGCCAGGATGCGGCTGCCAACATGCCTGTTAGCGCGCGCATGCTTTACGAGATGGCTCGACTGCGCGAAGCAGCTGACGGCAATGAGGGTCTTTCTCTTCGGGAGGTCATCAAGGGCTTTTACCACCATGGCGTTTGCTCCGACGATCTCTGGAAGTACGAACCAGGCAATTCCTGCGGGACGCTGAACGTAAGGCGTGCCAAGGCGGCACGCGAAGTGTCGTTGGGCGCCTATTATCGCCTGCGGCCGAGCCTCAACGACTATCACGCAGCGCTGAACGAAGTTGGCCCCGTCCTTGTTTCCGCCGCGACGCACGGCGGCTGGAATATCGAAGCGGTGCGCGCGAATGAGGGCAAGATCATACAGTCGACCGGAGACGGGGGCGGCCATGCCTTTGTCGTCGTCGGCTACGATAGCACCGGTTTTCTAGTGCTGAATTCGTGGGGGACGGAGTGGGGCGGCTATCTTGGCTGCAACGGATTGGGCCACTGGTCCTACCAGGGCTGGGCCGACAACATCTTCGATGGCTGGGTACTTCGGCTAGGCGTTTCCACCCCCGGCGCCTTCGACCTCTCAATCGGAGAACAGGGCATCTTTTTTACTCGCAAGCCTGCCCGCGTTGCCGGTGTGCTGGGTTACGAGGTGCTCGGCCACCTCATCCACCTTGACGATGGGGAAGAAGTCAAAAGGGCGCCTTATCCGTACACCGCCAAGACATTCGACGAGACCGTCAGGTTCCTCAGTCGGGATAGCCAGGACGATGAACCCGTCGCGCCGGTCTGGGAGCCGGAGAACGGCCCGGCAAATCGTGGCTACCGCGGAATTCTCCTGCGGTTCGGCGGCAGTCTGCTAGGGCTCGGCCCGACCGCCCAGCAGATCGCGCGAGAAAAGAATGCGATAAAACAGCACGGCCTCTACCCGCTGACGATCGCCTGGTGCAACGACTTCGTCGACCAGACCACAGCCGTCCTCTCCGGTCTTTTCACGGAAGCCACAAAGCAGATCGACGTCCGCAGCGATCGGCTGGACCACCTGATCGAGGACCTTGCACATGGGATCGGCCGGTCGTTCTGGCGGGACGTCGAGTCGGCCAGCAGGAAGTCGGCGGCAAGGAACGGTCCGGTCGATCATGTTCTGGCGTGCCTGTTGTCGCTGGATCAATATTCCCTGCACATTATTTGCGACGGTGCCGGCGTCCTTCTCTTTCGCGACCTCATCGAGAGATGGAGACGTGATCGCGTCGCGTCGTTCCGTCTGCTCGCCAGGCGTCTCGCCAGCCTCGACTTCATTACGCCGACCATTGGCGCAAAGGACTTTGCTGACGGTTTCACGCAGCTGATATCGGCGCTGTTGTCCACAGACCAAACCAGTGCGCGAGCTGTCGCACTCCACGTCCCTGATTCCGCTACGGATGGAAGGCTGACAGTCGGCATGTACTCCAAATCCGTACTCGATCTCATAGAGAAAGCCTTCTCCGATCGCTCGAGCGGCCCGCCGACGGTCTTCATTGGCAAGTCGCTTCGCAATACGCGGATCGTCGAGATCTGGAAAGATCACCCCGCCTTCTCGAAGATCCAGATCAACGAAATCTCGATCCCGCCCCGTCTCGGAGAATTGCTCCAGCAAGAAGATCTTCAGCTGAAGACCGACCTGCTCGCCCAGATACTCAACCGCATCGCGCCCGTGTCGGATGCTCCCGACCGGCAAAGAGGGAGGACGCGTTATGACATCAAGCAGCAAAATATCTTTGGAGGAACTGAACAGGAAGCTTGCTGATCCCAGCTTGAGCGAGCAGGAGCTTCAGAAATACTTCCTCGTGGATGACGAGAAGTCGGGGCCCTTTAACCCGGTGCTCGAGATCAATCGCGAGCTGGTCACCGTGCCCGCGACGCCGGAAGGACGGGCCCGCAGCGCCGCACTTCTAAACAGCGCGAACTTCATCTCGCGCCTTCGCCGCCAGGCCGCCTTCCACAATCGCATCGGCAGCGGAGACTACCAGGGGCCGATCATCGTCTCCGAGGGCGACAGCTGGTTTCAGTATCCCTTCCGTCTGATGGACGTAATCGACCAATTGACGAAGCGCTATGCAATCTTCAGCCTGGACGCCGCTGGCGACACGCTGTCGAACATGCTGAGACAAGCCGAATACATGGACGCGATCGAAAACACGGGAGCATCCATCTTCCTGTTCAGCGGCGGCGGCAATGATGTCGTGGCGGGCGGCAACCTCGCCGCGCATCTCTTCGATTTCGATGCGGCCTTGCCGCCAGAGGGACATCTCAGGCCCTCGTTCGAGACCATGCTGGACGATGCAATCGGCATGTACGGCAAGCTCGTTCGGCAGGTCGCCAAGGCATTTCCGAAAGTGCAGATCCTTTGCCACGGTTACGACTACACGATCCCGGCAAAAGGAACATGGCTTGGCAAGCCGATGGAATCGCGAGGTATCAAGGACCCGGATTTCCAGCGAGCGATTGCACGCGTCATGATCGATCGCTTCAATGAACGCCTGGCGCTGCTGCAAAGCTCATCGGCGCGGCTGAACTACATCAATTGCCGCAACACGGTGAACGCAACAGAGTGGTTCGACGAGTTGCATCCGACGGACAACGGCTATGCCAAGGTGGCACAAAAATTCTCGGCTCTGATCGAACAGTTCGCCTCGAAGGCGCGCGAGGTCGAGCACAAAGCAAGCAAGGCGCGCGCCGGGAGAGCCAAGGCACCATCCGCCGCAACAGCGGCCCTCGAAACGCCTTCCCGCCCGGCGGCCACGAGTTCGCGGGCAACCGACGGGCCGTCCGGAATGTCGCTCCACATTGGCCTGAATATGGTCAGCGCCACTCACTATGCGGGCTGGGAAGGACCGCTGCGCGCATGCGAATTCGACGCGAGCGACATGCAGGAAATCGCCGACGGTCTCGGATACGAGACCAAGTCGCTCCTCACCAAGGAGGCGACGCGGCAAAACGTCATCAGCGAGGTCAAGAAAGCCGCAAGGGATCTCAAGGAGGGCGATATCTTCTTCATCAGCTATTCGGGTCACGGCGGGCAGCTCCCGGATTTCAACAACGATGAAGACGATTCCACCGACGAAACCTGGTGCCTCTATGACGGCCAGCTTGTCGATGACGAGCTCTATGGCCTCTGGTCCAAATTCAGTGCGGGCGTCCGCGTGCTGGTCGTTTCGGACAGTTGTCATAGCGGCACCGTGGTGCGCGCCACCGTCGCCGACGGACATGCATTGGCGAACGGTCACGCGGTAGCCGCGGGAATACCACGCGCTATGCCCATCGATGTCGCCACGCGGACGTTCCGCCAGAACCGCGACTTCTATGCACGGCTGGGCGCGTCCATGTCACTTGGCGAAGGACGCAATCTGACCCGCGAGATCACGTCTCCAATCTCGTGCAGCGTCCGCCTGATTTCCGGATGTCAGGACAATCAGGTCTCGCTTGACGGGATCGGCAATGGCGCCTTTACCGCTGCGTTGATCTCCACCTGGAACCATGGCCGCTTCAATCGCGACTATGCCGCCTTCCACCGGGCCATCATGATGAAATTGCCACCCGATCAAACCCCCAACCACTGGCAGGTCGGACCGAGGAACCCGATTTACGATGCGCAGACGCCCTTTGCGATCTGATCATCTCCGAGCAGGTCGCTGAAAGGATGCAGGGGTGCCCAGTCGGCTCCCGACGAGGGAGCCGCCTCTGCCCATAATGTCAGTGGAAGGGGCCGCCATCGGCTCGCCGATGCAGTTCGCCGCTTCGCAAGCTCGCATCACGAAAACGATACTTGGATTGATGACAGCCGAAGAAGCCATAGTGTAACAAATGTAACAGGTGCGGCGATCAACGCGCGCTATCATGTAATATCTACAGGCCGCCTCCGCATCAGAAGACGATTATTCTTTCCCAGGGTGGCTTTGTATCGAAACTCAACCATCTCACGCCTGAAATGTGCCGCGAGATCCTGTTCGTGGAGCTGGCCATGCGAAAGAAATTCCTTCTGAGCCTGCTTTTGACGGCCGCCATAGCATGCGGGCTGGTTCCTGCTGCATCGTGGGACGCGAACGCACAATGTAACCCGCAAATCAATCGATGCTGAGGAGTGCACACCATGGGCGCGTTGCTTTCGCTCGACTGGTTGCGTGACCCAACAAGCCTGACGTTCCTGTTCGGGGCTTTGACTATCGCCTTTCATTCAAGGAAGCGGGTTGAGTCCCTGATAACGCCGCCCAGAGGCGAGGAATTCGACTTCGTACGTCTTCTTTCGCTGCCGGCAATTGTCGGGAAGAGCGTTTTCCGCAAGGCCTACCTCATCTACACGGTGTCACTGGAAATCCTCTATTTCTTCATGTGCGCATCACAGCCGATCATACGCGTCCTCGCCGAGGGAAAACTCGATGGTTTTGAAGGACCGGCATGGCCGCTTGGTGCGGCCCTTATTGTGATAGGCGTCATCCCGTCCACCCCATTGTTCGCCCAGATCGAGCTGTCCCTGCGCAGCATGGCCCATAGCGTATCCAACATTCCCGATGAGTTTTTCGAGCGTGTCACCAAGCTCTCCCAGAGCGAGATCGAAGCGTATGTGGGAAGGGATCCCCGCTATGAGCCGGACCTCCAACGGTTTCGCAAGATTCAAAGTCTTGCTCTTTACGCGGGCTGCTCGCGCGAAGAGGCTGACAAAGTCGCAAGGCGGACGGTGGGCGCGGAACTGTTTGCCAGATGGACGATCAACGGCCAGGACATTTGGTCGGCGGGAGAATTCGACAAATACCGCGATGTCCTGGATGTTCTCAGGCCCAAGTCCGAAAGCCTGAAGCAGGAAGTAAAGGAACTTGTTTCAAAGACCTTAGCGTCACCTGTCGTGAGATACATATTCGAAAAAAGCAACACTTCACCAGAAGTCCCGATCAGGGACGGCGATTCGCAAAGAATTCAATCCATTTCCGCCGAAATTCTCGCCAATCCGGCGTCGTCTTTTGCCTCCTTGCAGCATGAGGATATTCGGTCCTATCTGACGCTTGCGGATTTGTGGCGCGCGAAAGCAACGGAAATCGGCATATCCAACCGCAGATTGAGTGCCCTCTTTGCTATCATCGCTCTCAACGACTCGAGAGTGATGAAGGCATATCTGCATCCCGATCAAGGATCCCGGTCGCTCGACGTCGTGCTGAGAGAGCTGCTGTTGCTCGTACGAAAGAGCCGCAGCAAGCCTCGGCCATGGAACAATGCAGCCTTGCTGTCGACCTTCACCGCGTTTGTAGGCTGCGTGATGCTGCTAACCGCATATCACAAAATACATGCTGTCTTCTTGCCCAGCGCTTTGAGCGTAGGGCCGTTCGCAGAGGCTTTCTTCACATCAGCGTCACTCTTTACGAGCTTCCTCGCGGCCGGGATTTGCGCCCTTTTCATACGAACCCACAAGATAGATCAGGGTTCATGGGTACCCTTCTCGGATATTCGGAGTTTCCCACTTTCCCAGTATGGCGGCGTCGTCTTCGCTGCGATGACTTGCGCCTTCGCGACAGCCATCATTTGGGTCATTTTGTATCAGTGGAGATATGACAGCGTGACTGCGCTTTTACGCATCGGCCAAGGAGGAATTCTTGTGCTGACGGGGTATTACGCAATCTGCTCTCTTATTCCGGCAATGTATGGCGTCGGCATCTGTGTGATAACGGATTGCGTTACCGAGAACGAGGGAAGATCTGAAGGCCTCAGGCTCCCCCTTTATTGCTTCGCAGCAATATTCATCGTGATTTATATTCTGCTTGAGACGAGCATCCTGATCGAACCTGCCTATCGAACGATATTTCTGGTTAGCTTGGTATCCAAATCTATGTTCTCGTTGATCGCGCTCGTGACCTTCGCTTTGAGCTTGCAGTCAAATGGCCAGGCCAGAAACCAGGCAACTTTGGCCGGTGTACGGCCGGTGTAGATTCACCCGCGATCATCATGGCAACGGCGGTGACGGGCTGTGACCGCCGTTGCTGGTCTCTCCTGTACGTCATCAGAATTCGACAAATGGCGCGGTCACGATCATCGGCGGACTGCCCGATACGCCGCGTTCAGTGGGGGCTCGCCGTTGGTCGGATGATGATCTCGCGGACATCGACGTCTTTCGGCTGGCTGACTGCGTAAAGGATCGCGTTGGCGACCGCTTCGGGACTGATCGTGATCGCGCGGTAAGCCTTCATCGCGTCGCTGGCCGTCGGGTCCGTAATGGTGTCGGCGAGTTCGGACGTCGTTGTGCCGGGCGAGATGACGGTAACGCGGATTTTGTCGGTCTCCTGCCGCAAGCCATCGGAAATGGCACAGACGGCGAACTTGGTAGCGCAATAGACGGCGGCGGTCGGCGAAACGCTGTGACCGCCGATCGATGCGAGATTGACGATCTGCCCGCTCCCCTGCTCGCTCATGATCGGCAGCGCCGCCGCAATGCCGTAGAGGACGCCTTTGATGTTGACGTCGACCATGCGGTCCCACTCGTCGACCTTGAGCGCGGCCATCGGCGACAACGGCATGACGCCCGCGTTGTTGACGATGACGTCGAGACGTCCGAATTCTGATCGGGCGTGACGCGCAAACGCCTCGACATCCGTTCGGCTGGTCACGTCCAGTTTTCTCATGCGGACGGATCCGCCGGCAGCGGCGATCTCGTCAGCCAGACGCTCCAGCCGATCCGCGCGCCGGGCGCCGATCAGCACATGGGCACCCGCAGCCGCCAGAACACGTGCCGTGGCCTCACCGATACCGCTGTTGGCTCCTGTGATCGCGACGACTTTCTCATGAATATCCGACATCTCTAGCTCCATTCCATATTCGCCTCGCGCGGCGCGAGGGGTTCCTGTTTGAAAAGGCTCGACATTCTGCGCGAAACCGCGCGCCGCGACCTGGTGTCCAGCCGCGTGCGGCTTTCTCTTTCGCGGTCGAATCTGGGGGCGTCATCGGCGGCGAAGGATCATGCCGCCGTGGTGGAGCGTGTTCTCGTCCACAAAATCGCCGTCGGCGGTGAAGCCGGTATCGTCCCAATATTCGATGTGATTGCCGAACACCTCGTAACGTCCCTCGTAGGCGCTCTGCCGGGTGCCACGGGCTTCATCATAGCGCCCGTTGCCGAGGAGTTCGTGCCGGACGTATCCGTCGTCCGTCACCCACATCCCGACATAGGGATGCGGTGACGGATCGTGGATCTCAGCTTCACCGGAGGCGGAACTCACTGATGCGCAGGTCGCAAGCAAGGTAACGGCCGGACCGAGCGCCAGGTGTTTGGGAAAGGTGGTGGACATGTTTCCTCTCATGAAGGTGCGGCTCTGATGACAATCGCAGAGTATGCGCCTGATATGTCGCGATCGAGTTGCCAATCCCGGATGTCTTAGTTAGAATTTCTAACCAATGGTCGATGATTTCGAAGGCATTTCGGTGTTTCTGGCGATAGCCGAAGCGCGCAGCTTCCGCGTCGCGAGTGAGCGACTGGGCGTCACCCGCTCGGCAGTAAGCCAAGCACTTCAGCGCCTGGAAGATCGCATCGGTGTAGCTCTCGTGCAGCGCACGACGCGCAGCGTTAGGCTGACGGAAGCAGGCGAGCTCTTCTACGAGAGCGTGCGTTCATCGGCCGCCCAGGTCAGCGCGGCAGTACAGACGGTGCGGGAGATCGAAGCCCATCCGAGCGGGCGCCTGCGGATCGCCGTTTCGTCGGTCGCAGAGAGCTTCCTGTCAGGCAGGCTGCTCGCGGGTTTTATCGAGGCCTTTCCGAAGGTGAGACTGGACCTGACGATCACGGACGAAGAGTTCGACATTGTCGAGGCCGGTTTCGATGCCGGCGTGCGCCTTGGCGAAGTGCTTGAGCAGGACATGATCGCCGTGCCGGTATCGACGGAGCAGAGACAATGCGCCGCCGCCTCCCCCGGATATATCGAGCGACACGGCAGCCCCGGCCATCCGCGCGACCTTTCGATGCATGTCTGCATCGGCTGGCGGCCCGGTCCGGACACCGCGCCCTACCGCTGGGAATTCACGGAAAATGGTCGAGATTTCGATGTCTCAGTGGATCCGGCCGTGACGACCAACGACATGGGAATGATGATCCGTCTGGCCAGGGCCGGTGCGGGCATCACGTTCGGGATGATGGAGACATTCCAGCCCTATATCGAGCGCGGCGAACTCGTGCCGCTGCTGGAAGCTTACTGTCCTCCCTTCGCCGGCTTCTATCTTTACTACCCCACACGCCACCGGCAGCCGCTGAAGCTCCGCGCACTGGTCGACTACATTCGGAAATCGGGAAAGACTTAAACGAGCAACGTCTGCCTCACCGGAGGAAGATCAGCGTCCGCCGGTGGATGGCGCTGTGGGAACATCTCGGCGAAAGCGGTCCGAGCCGCATAAGCGGACCGTCCCCTTGCCCTCACATCATCCATTTGGAAGCGACCGCGTGCCGGGCGGAATTCACCTGTCCGCAATGGACGGGCGGCAGGGTCGGCTCGGACAGGAGAAACCCCTGCACATGTGTCGCCCCGGCTGCTTTCGCAGCCTCCAGCTGGGCATATGTCTCGATGCCTTCGACGACCACGGTGGATGCCGCGCAGGACGCCAGACCGACCATGTGGTGAAGGAACCGCTCCGCTTTATCGCCGCGGCGCTGTATGAAAAAGGCGTCAATCTTCACGATGTCCACGGGAAGGGACAAAAGCGTTTCGGGCGTCGAATACCCGGTGCCGAAGTCGTCTATCGCGACTTTGTATCCCAGTTCGCGAACACTCTGAAGCAACTCAGCGGCGGCAGAGAGCGTCGCAACTGGCAGGCTTTCCGTTATTTCGAGAACCAGGCGCGGAGCCATCGCTCGATGCCTGTGAAGCAGATCGTACAGAACAGCCCAATTCTGTTTGTCGGCAAGATTTTCCGCCGAAATGTTGCAGCCCAAAGAAGCCGTTGGATGGCAGGCCAACCAGTCGAATGCGAGATCAACCACGTGCCGGTCAAAAGCGGGAGCGCGCCCCGACGCTTCGAGAAAGGCTATGAATTCGCCGCAGGTCCTGATTGTGCCGTCAGGCTCGATGAGCCTTCCCAGGCATTCCGAATAGAGAACTTGGCCTGGGTCGTCGACCGAATTGATTTGCTGGAGCGAAAAACCGATCCGTCCATGTTGCATCGCCTGTGTCACATGGCGAACGACACTGCTGAATTTCTCCAGGTTCATGGATCGACCCGTCCCCTTCGGCTTAAGGCCGGCTGCAGCGGTTACCGCCACTGCCGGCCAGGCTTACAGCGCCGCGCGTCTTATCAGACGCGCAAAGGACGCTGTAGCACTTTGAATTGCTGCATGTTTTTATCCATAAATCGGCTACGATTTAAGGAAGCATGCAGTAGGTTCAGTTTACGGTTTCCAACTCCGGATCGGTTGTCTCAGGCTCCAGCTCCGGATCAGTAGGCTCCGGAAGCGTCTCGCGGATCTCGTCGATTTTGCCGAATGTCGGTCCGACACCGAGGATGTCCTTGGCGTCGGCGAGGGTGTCGTCGGTTACAACGCCGTCCTTCGTGAAGCTCTCGAGTGCTTCGCGGAGCGCTTCATCGCTCAAGGCCGGATCTGTCGGAATGGCGTCTGGGCCGTTCTCAGCCTCGAACTCGGCATAGGTGGTCGCATAGGCGGAAATGGCCTTCATGCGAGGATCATTGGAATTCAAATAGGCATGATAGTTCCGGTTCAGCGAACTGAGCTTTGCCGTGTCGGAAGCTGTGTTCTCCAGCTCGGTTACGGTCACTGTTTCCGCATCTGCGGCCGTCGCCGCCTCCGGATCGGCCGTGTCAGGCTCCAACTCCGGATCGGTAGGTTCCGGCTCCGGGAGCGTCTCGCGAATCTCGTCGATTTTACCGAACGCCGGACCGACACCGAGGATGTCCTTGGCGTCGGCAAGGGTGTCGTCGGTCACAATGCCGTCCTTCGTGAAGCTCTCCAGCGCTTCGCGGAGTGCTTCATCGCTCAGGGCCGGATCCGTCGGAATGGCGTCAGGGCCGTTCTCGGCCTCGAACTCGGCATAGGCGACGGCATAGGCGGAAATGGCCGCCATGCGGGGGTCGTTGGAGTTCAAATAGGCATGATAGTTCCGGTTCAGCGAACTGAGCTTTGCTGTATCGGAAACCGTGTTCTCCGGCGTGGTTACGGTCACCGTTTCCGTTTTCACGGCGTTTGCCGCCTTGACTGCCGCGCCGGATTTCTTGTGTGTGATGACGGACTTTTGCTTCGACGTACCGTGGTTATTGCTGCTTTTCTTGCTCGTCCCTGACGTTCCCGATTTGGACGTTCCCGATTTGCCCGAACTGGAATGCGAGCCACCGTGGCCGCCACCATTTCCACCACCGCCGCCATTTCCACCGCCGCCGCCATTTCCACCGCCGTTGCCGCCCTTGGCAAAAGCAACAGTCGATGCGCCGAAGGTAACGCCTGCCACGGGAGCGATGGAAATCGCCAGTGCGACGAAGCTTCGTCCGATTACTTTCGAAATGGTCATGAATGTCTCCATGTCTTTTGATGTTCGCGCCGCCTATGATGACGGCGTCGCCCGAACCGCATTCGAATTGGTGCAACGTTAACTTGCGCCGCAGGAGGACACCACCGTCCCCGGACCATTGCGTTGGTGGATCGGACTTAGGTCTGATCGGCCCGCCATCAAAAGTCCGATGGACATGACCAAGACCGCATGGCATTGACCGGCTGTCTGGGCGCATTAGTTTTACCGACGCGACTGCGAGCGACGTCCAGCTGCTTTGTCGAGCGTATAACTTCGAGATTCCTCTTGCGTGCCAATGACCTGATCAAACGATGGAACGCGCAGCCGCTGGCGAAGCAGTTCCTGCTGATCGGCGGCATCGTTGCAATGTCCGCCATGCTGGTAGTCGGCGCTTTCGTCACCAGCCTCATTGAAGGCGCTGTTACTCGAAACTCGGCAGCGGCGACTGCACTATACGTCGACAGCGTCATCGCACCGCTCTTGCCCGACATGCAGACGACGCAGGTTCTCGACGACACGGTTGCGCGCGCGCTCGACGAGACGCTTGGACAAGGGGCTCTCGGAAACCGATTGCTGGCATTTCGCCTGTGGCGCTCGGACGGCACCATTCTCTACTCGAACGAAGAGAACATGGTCGGCCGGCGTTTCGAGCTCGGCGATGAGTTGAGAACCGCATTCGGCGGCGAGATGGTGGCTCAGTTCAAGCCGGTCGACGACACCGCGGACGAGACGAACCAGCGGGCGAGCAAGCCGCTGCTCGAAATCTACAATCCTGTGCTCCAGCCCTGGTCCGGACAGGTCGTCGCCGTTTCGGAATTCCATGAAATCGCCCACGACTTCGAACTCAGCTTGACTCAGGCCCGTTTTCTGACCTGGCTGGCCGTCGCGGGCTTCACGCTGGCCTTCTTCATCATGCTTTCGGCAATCGTCATGCGCGGCAGCAGAACCATCGAAAGGCAGCGCCATGCCTTAAAGCAGCGTGTGGACGAGCTTTCGGCGCTGCTCTCGCAGAACGAGGCCCTGCGTGGGCGCTTGCAGCACGCGTCGCAACGCGCAACAGCGTTGAACGAGAACATGCTGCGCCGAATCGGTGCCGATTTGCATGACGGTCCGGCACAGCTCGTCGCCTTCGCCTCGTTGCGGCTGGACAGCAACGCATTGGTCAGTCCATCGACTTCCGCCGCGGTACGCGAACGGGAAATCACAGCCATCAAGGCAAGCCTCGACGAGGCGATGCACGAGATCAGAACGATATGCAGCGGACTGGTCCTGCCGCAGATCGAGACGGCCAGCCTGCCCGAACTCCTCGAGCGTGTCGTTCGCGCCCATGAACAGCGAACCGGGTCAACTGTCGAGCTATCGTTGTCCGATCCGCCCGAGCGCCTTTCTCCCTCCGCAAAGATATGCATATACCGCTTCGTGCAGGAAACGCTCAACAACGCTTACCGCCACGGCGGCGGTGTCGGGCAACGTGTGGCCCAAAGCACTGAAGGCGACAGGGTCTGCATCGCGGTTACCGACGGAGGAGAGGGTTTTGATCCCAAAGACATACGGCCGACAAGCCTCGGACTGGCCGGGCTCAGGGAACGGATAGAGAGCCTGGGCGGCACGTTTGAAGTCGACGGCGCCGGCCCCGGCACCATCGTTAGGATGTCACTTGGCATCGAGGAGATTGGACAGGCATGACTGCAGCGATACGCGTGGCGGTAATCGACGATCACCCTCTGTTCAGAGAGGGCGTGACGAGAAGTCTTTCGGAGATCGACGGGTTTGAAATCGTTGCCGAGGGAAGCTCGCGCGACGACGCGCTGAGAATCGCCCAGAACCTATCCCCGGACGTCATGCTACTCGACATTTCCATGCCGGGAGGCGGATTGAACGCGATACCGCTTATCCTTGAATTGGTACCGCTGCAGAAGATCGTAATGCTCACCGTGTCCGAGGCCGGCGACGACGTCACGGCCGCTCTCAATGGCGGCGCGAAGGGCTATGTCCTGAAGGGGATCGGGTCGAGGGCGCTGGCGGACGTCATACGGACAGTGGCCTCCGGCGAGAGCTATGTCGCTCCGACGCTCTCTGCCAAGCTGCTCTCGAACCCTTCGCCGAGCACTGCGAACAAATCCGACCTCATCGCGGAACTGACCGCTCGGGAACAAGAGGTCCTGCACCTTGTGGCCTCCGGCATGAGCAACAAGCAGGTCGCAAGAAAGCTCGATCTCCAGGAGAAGACCGTCAAGCATCACATGACGCAGATCATGACGAAACTTGGCGCCGCCAATCGGACGGAAGCGGCGATGGTGCTGCGCGACGCAATCGAAGGCCGCTCCGGTTAGATCATTTCATTGATTCATTGAAATGGTGGTCTAACCCTTTGACCTTAGGCAATTCCGGACGGGAAACCGTTACAGAGTTTTCCTCATCCCGCGCTAGCCCGGATTATTCGCGACGTCACGCTGCCGGGTTTGGCGGGCGTAGCGTAACTCTCTGAATGCGTTAGGGACTCGGTGTCGAGACCTGATCGCCACCCAGCCGGGGAGCGCAAGAAAGTCACAGCCGGCTTCGACGGAGGCTACGTCCGACGGCGGCGTGCTGCTCTTGAGCCAAAGCCGACAAGCGCTGCGGGATCGCCGACCGGCTCGCCGCGCTGATCCCCGACGCCCGCGACCAAGGCCAGGTGACCCACTCATATCACCTCTCAGCCAAGGATCGCGCGGCGAAGGACTTTCTCGCACCACTGGCGGAAGCTGGTTGGAGTTGTGTTGTCACGGTTTCTTCGACGCCCAGCGATCGAGCCTTTCGGGCGCCTCTGAACCGGCAAAGGAAGTCGAATCCTGTCTTAACCGGGAGCTGCGGTCATGGCCGCCTTTGTGTCCGATTCCTTCAGCAGGTCGATAAAGGCGCGCAATGCCGCAGGCACGTGACGGTGCCCGGGATAGTACAGCATCAATCCGGAGAACGGCGGGCACCAGTCTTCAAGCACTGTCACGAGGCGACCAGCGGCAAGGAAATCACCCGCGGCGGTTTCGGGCACATAGGCGATGCCCAGGCCATTGGCGGCCGCTTCGGCCATCAGTTCATTGTCGTCAAGCGTCAGCGCGCCTGAAGGATCGACGGCAATTTCCTGCCCGCGCTTCTCGAATTCCCAGCGGTAGCGTTTGCCGCTTGGCAGGCGCTGGCGAATGCAGCGATGCCGAAGCAAATCGTCCGGAACGGCGGGTTTGCCGAAACGGCTCACATAGTCCGGGGCCGCAACGGCGAGGAATCGGAGATCGTTGCTGATCCTCACCGCGATCATGTCCTGGGGTACCGCCTCTGCGAACCGGACGCCCGCGTCGAACCCTTGCTCTACGATATCGACAAGCCGCCCTTCGCTGACCAGGTCGACCTCGACGTCCGGGTGTCTCGCGAGATAAGTCGGCACGACGTGGCGCAGCAGCAGCTGGGCCGCTCCTCTGCCGGCATTGATCCGCAGCACGCCACTGGGGTTACCCCGGTCTTCCGCAAGCGTATCCAGTGCCGAGTCCAGGTCTCTCAGGGTCGGGCCGATCCGGGCAAGTAATCGATTAGCCGCGTCTGTCGGGGAGACGCTGCGGGTCGTGCGGTTCAGCAACCGCAGACCTAGCTGCTCTTCCAGCTTTCTCATGCGGTGGCTGAGCGCCGAGCGGGATACGCCCAGATGGTCGGCCGCCCGCCGAAAGCTGCGTTCGGCGGCCACCACCGCAAACGCTTCCAGGTCAGCCAGAGTTGGTTTCGCCATTGGTGAATTCCCTTCACCACGCCATCCTAAACTGGCGCTCTTCTCTTTCCAATCGAAAGCTCCAAAATCTGCCTCGAAACAGAAAGGAGCATTCTCATGAGCAAGACATGGTTAATCACCGGCGCGTCCTCAGGCTTCGGGCGCTCGCTGACAGAAAAGCTACTGGCGCGCGGCGACCGGGTGGCAGCAACCAGCCGCAACACGCAAGCGCTCGATGACCTTCGCGAACGCCATGCCGATCGGCTGTGGGTTGAGGCTCTGGATCTGCGGGACTTGCACGCTGTGCGGGAGACAGTCGACCACGCATTCAGCGAGCTTGGACGGATCGACACCATCGTCAGCAATGCCGGGTACGGCGTTCTGGGCGCAGCCGAAGAAACCACAGATGAGCAGCTGCGCGACATCGTCGACACCAATCTCAGTGGATCGATCGTGCTGATCCGCTCCGCACTCCCGCACCTGCGAGCCCAGGGTGGAGGACGGGTTCTGCAGGTCTCGAGCGAGGGCGGGCAGATCGCCTATCCCGGTTTCAGCCTCTATCATGCGACCAAGTGGGGCATTGAGGGATTTGTCGAGGCAGTGGCGAAGGAGATGGCGCCATTCGGCATCCGCTTCACTCTCGTCGAGCCGGGGCCAGCGCGCACCAATTTCGGCCGCGGCCTGGTGCAGCCGGAGCCGATTGCAGCTTATGACGGCACTCCCGCCCACCAGACGCGGGACGCGTTGCTGAGCGGCGACTGGATTGTGACCGGCGACCCCGAGCGCATGGCCGCGACGATGATCGCGGTTGTGGACCAAGCTGAACCCCCGCTGCGTCTTGTGCTCGGCAAAACGTCCTACCATGCTGTTCGCGATGCGCTTTCCACCCGGCTTAACGAGCTCGAAGCCCAGCGGGAAATCGCCTTCTCCACCGATTATCAGGCAGAGGAACTGGCCTGACGATGGAGCGGCTGGAGGCGCGCTATTACCTGTTCTTCGGTATTCGCGCCTTCCACACCATGGCGGCTGAAAGAAGTATTCCCGCTATTGCTGAACCACTGAACGAGGGAATCCGCCCGTCAGCGAGCCTGCCGAGAATTGGCTGAACGATTCGGCTGGTTCGCACACTCCGAAACGATGGATGTCCCCACCTCCGGCCAGCGAATGCAGAAACGCGCACCCTTTGTGCGTCCAAAAGGACGCACGGCGCTCTAACTAGCGCCCGCTATGGAGGAACGATGCGTCTCGGCCCGCGGCGGGCGATTGCGATGACAGTGCTGTTTGTCGTAAACGTTCCGTCGCTTGATTTTGGAGGAGGACGCAACATGGACCGATTCACGGGCGGTTGCCTGTGCGGCAACGTGCGCATTTTGGCGTCGGGACTCCCATACCGGGTGGGCCTCTGTCACTGTCTCGACTGTCGCAAGCATCACGGGGCTCTCTTTCACGCGTCTGCGATATTCCCTCAGGATGCGGTGACGATCGATGGCGAAACACGCGACTATGCCGGGCGGTTTTTCTGTCCCCGCTGCGGCTCGCCCGTTTTCGCACGCACCGCAGACGAAATCGAAGTGAACCTCGGATCCCTGGACGCCCCTGACCAACTGATGCCAACCTACGAACTGTGGACCGTCCGTCGCGAGTCCTGGTTGCCGCCGTTTCCGCTCAAGAGACGCTACGAGCGCGATCGTGACGCCACGAGTCGCTTCGAGGAGTAGGTGGTACGGACGCTGCGCAGGCGCCGTGACGACCAGATACTTGAGGACGGCGCCGCCGGCGCGTCACTCCGGAACACCGGCCTTGCGGAAGCCATCAACGAAGTGCTCAAGCGTCGCAGCGTCGCGAAGCGGCTCCGTCGCGGCCCAGTGGCGGGTTGAGAAATGCGGGTTGCCGACGAGGAACAGTTCAACCTCTGCGCGCGCCTCGTCGATCCTGCCAAGTTGCGCAAGGCTTGCCGCCAGGAAACGGCGTGAGCTTGTATGATAAGTCTCCTCCCTGCGCAGTGTCTCGACGGCGGCTTCGTATTCGCCGGCCGCATATTGCGCCTGCCCTAGCGCCAGATAGTACCAACTTGCCGGAAACGGGTTCAGCCGAAACGCCTTGCGAATGTGCTCGAGACCCTCCTTGACCCGCCCGTCCAAGACCGCGATGTCGGATAGTGCCGCCCAGGCGTCGGCCTCGTTCGGGTCGAGCTCGATCGCCTTGGCAAATTCCGCATCGGCCTCGGCGAAGCTGCGTTCATAGGCAAGCAGGTAAGCCAGGACCCAGTGGCAGCCAGCATCGTTGGGATCGAGCGCGACCGCTTTGCGTGCCAGTTCCAAAGCAACGCTACGATTAGCTTCAGTGGGTCCGCCCGAATGCACCCATCCCATCCAGTGGTTCATGGCAAGCCAGCGATAGGGCTCGGCGTATCCCGGATCGAGCGAAACCGCGCGCGCGAGCATCAGATGCGCTTCCCGCGCCGACTGCGGCGAATCATCCATCAGCTTGCGCGCCCGCACGCAGAGATCGTAAGCCTCGAGATTCTTGGGCCGATTGCGCGGCGGCGCTGCGCGCAGCCGGCCGAGCAACGCCTCCACGATCTTGCCGGTGACCTCGTCCTGAACGGCAAAGATATCTTCCAGGCTGCGATCGAAGCGTTCCGCCCACAGATGGTCGCCACTCACCGCGTCGACCAGTTGGGCGTTGATGCGCACGCGCCCCGCGGCGCGTCTTGCGCTGCCCTCCAGCAGGTACCGCACGCCAAGGTCCTCAGCGATCCCGCGCACGTCCATTGCCTTTCCTTTGTAGGCAAAGGCCGAGTTGCGCGCGATGACGAACAGGCCGGAGACCCTGGACAGGTCGGTAATCAGGTCTTCGGTCAACCCATCCGCGAACGATTCCTGCTCGGGATCGTTGCTGACATTCACGAAGGGCAATACGGCTATCGATGGTTTGCTGGGCAGCGGCGGCGGTTTTCGCTTGGCGTCACCTAGTTTTTCGACGGCGCCTGTGAAGCGGTAGCCGACGCGCGGAACCGTGGTGATCCACTCACCGCCGTCGGCGGCCGGACCTAGCAGCTTCCTGAGCTGCGCGATCTGGACCGTGAGGTTGCCTTCCTCGACGGCCGTGCCCGGCCACGCTGCGTCCATCAACTCGGCCTTGGCAAGGATTTCGCCGGGCCGTTCGGCGAGCGCCGCAAGCAGCTTCAGCCCGCGGTAGCCAACGGCAACGGGATCATCGTTCCGAAGGAGCGTTCCCGCACCCGGATCAAGCACGAACGGGCCAAAGGCAAAGCGCGATCCCTGCATGCGGCGTACCTATAGAGCCCTTCAGGGTTAAATGGAAACAGTTCTGTTGGCTCAAAAGGAGCGCGGCGTAGCCAAGCTCTACGGCCAAGCCGGCCGGTCGATCAAGCGGCCCGTTTCAGCCAACCCGAAGGGCCGGGCATTTTTCCGCCAGGATCAGAGGCGATCGGCTCGGACGTACATCCGGGTATGTCCTTCGCCAATCGCCTCTGGCCTGACGAAAACCTGCTCCGGCAGAACTGCTTCCATTTAACCCTGAAGGGCTCTTAGCGCATCGGCCCGAAAATCGGAATCGATTTTCGGAAAGCACGATGCGTAGATTCAAAAACTTACAGCGTCCTTTGTGCGTCCTGAAAGACGCACGGCGCTGTAGTCCGTTTGGAAGTTTTTGAGAACAATTTGGGAGGGCTTAATTACGACGCTGTCCGTGTCCTGCAGAATTCATCCTCGTTCTGGTCGAGGCGCCCTGGGGCCCTCAATCCCTATGGAGGCCGCTATGAACGATACTCCCATCCTTGCGTTGGCCCGGCATCAGGCAGCGGGAACGGGAACGCCCGTGGGGCCGGCGGAAGTGTCGCGTCGGCACTACAGCCTCGCGACCCTACGAAGCACTATCGCGACCTGGGACAAGCGGATGCGTTTTCGCTGGGACCTTGAGCAAAAGTCGCGGGCCAATCCCCATTTGATCGACGATATCGGTCTGACGAGAGATGAGGTCGAGGCAGAGATCGCCAAGCCCTTCTGGCGGCGATAAGGCGAATGCTGCAATGACACCGGATTGCCAGTTTCCGCCTGCCGCAGCAGTTCGCCGGCCCTGCTTCGAAGTCCGCATGACTGCCGAAAGCACGACATCACTGCGAAAAGACCGGATCCCATGGGCCGCGATGGCCGGCATCATCGCGACCGTCACGGTGTTCGCCGTGGCGCCCCTGCTCAGCTTCATCCTGGAGCGGCAGGGGACAACGCCTGGCCTGATCGGCCCGTCGGCGGCGATGACGCCCTTGGTTTTCATCGTATCGTATCGTATCGTATCGTATCCTCTCCCCTCATTCCGGCGCTGGCGTGGCGCCTGGGCGCGGCGCGGCTGCCAGGTGAAGGCGCAAGGATTTCCGCGGCGGAGGATGCCGTCGCATCACGGCGAAGGCGCATTCCAGCATTCCAGCCGGTTTGGTGCACTACGAAGAGCGGGTTTTGTCGCGTCCAAGAACCAGACGTCGCAGCATCAACGAAAGCGCTCTAATCAGCGAAGGCTTGAAGCCGCTTTTCATCTGCCGAGGTTGCGCGCCGGTTGACGATCGTACGGCCGCGCGAGTCCTTCATGATGTAGCGGCCGCCCCTGATTTCCTCGCTTAATCCGTCGGAATGGCGAACACTCAGCCCCGAGCCGTTGTCTCGGACAGTCGTGCTCGTTGCGGTCGACCTGGTCGGACTGCTGCTCGACCGGCTGTTGCCCGAGCCGCCGCTACCCTTGCCATTGCCACTTCCGCCGCCGTTTCCGTTTCCGCCGCCGTTGCCGCCGCTTCCATTTCCGCCGCCGTTGCCATTGCCACCGCCGTTGTTGCCATTCTTGGCGAGGGCGGATTGGGAGGCGAGATCAAGCGTGGAGCCGGACACCGTGATCTTATACGGGAGGGCCGCGATGGCGAAGCCGATCGACGCGGTACACAACACGGTGAGGAACTTTCGACGCTCCATCATTTCAGTCCTTTAACAACCTCCATCGGCGCTTCGTTCACCTCGACGACGGTATTGTAACATGCGCGGGGGCGATGCCTGTCATCTCCGGGCGGCGGACAGGTGCCATTGACGCGACGAGCCCGAAGCGGAAACACAATGAAATCTTTGCTCACGCTTCGATCCCGCCGTCAACTCCGAGCGCCGAAAACCCAGGCTGCCCCGGACCTTTGACCCGACTCGCTCAGACGTTCGTCCGGCCCGTTTAAGACCAAGGTCTGAGGCAACCAAGGCGCTTCCCGCATCGGCCACTAGCACACGATCCGGGCGCAGATCGGACGCGCCCAGTCGATGCTTTTACGCGCCATCGCGCTGCCGCTTCGAGCCCGCCCCGGCTTCCATCGCCGTTGCCAATTGTATTCCCAAAATGGCAGAAAAGGGCAGCACCCGATCGCGCGATTCGGAACGGCCAGGCGAAACGCTTCTTCTGATTCAGACGGACCCAGGACTCGAGCTGATGATGCATCCAACAAAGACCATAAGCCTTTTCCTGGCAAGCCTGGCCCTGGCGAGTTGCCAAAGCGATCTGGCGATGGTGGCCAACGCTGCCTTCAGTGAGCCGCCCAGGCCTCCGATCGAGCAGCAACCCGTCTCCGAGCAGCCGGCGGTCCCGCCCGCGCCGGCCCCGGACAAAACGGAGCCAAAGCCCGCCTGCGGCGCTGACGTGCATGCCAAGCTGAAGGCCCCCGGTACGAATGCCGTTGCGCTCGATTGCAGCATCCGCCTTTCACCGACAGACGTCGTCACCCATCCCCTCGTCTTCGAAGGCGCCACCGCCTCCGGATCTGTCCTCGATTGCGGCGGAGGAACCATCGATGTCAGCGCCGGCACATCCCGGAAGCAGAAAACGGCGGTTGTCGTTCGGTCCAGCAAGGCCGGCTCCGGCGCGTGGTCAGCGCCATCGAACGTCACGATCCGCAACTGCAGGATCAACGGCTTCGTACGCGTCTATGGGCTTGGGGAGAACGCCAATGGCGAGATCATGAAGGCATCTTCGCTGAACGCCAACCACACGGCATTCGCACAAGCCTCGGCCCCGAAGAACGTCCGCCTGGAAAATGTGACCTTTAATGCGCCAGCCGGCATACCGCTTTACATTGGACCCGGGGTGACCGGGGCGGCCCTCGTCGACTCGCGAATTAACGGCAAGTCGACGTCCGTCGCGGTTTATCTCGACGCGGAATCCGCCAACAACACGATCAGCAACAATGTCTTCGCAATCTCGACGGAAAGCCGGGAACTGATCGCCATCGACGGCTCGGCGAACAACAGGATTGCCAACAACACATTCGAACACCCCGAGAACGGCGGAATATTCGTCTATCGCAACTGCGGAGAAGGCGGTGTCATCCGCCATCAGAAACCTGAGTTCAATCAGATCACCAGCAACACATTCCGCTACGGATCGACTTTCCCGACCCAGCCGGCTGTCTGGCTGAACTCCCGCAACGGCAACCGAAGCTACTGCTCCGACGAGCCGGCTTCTCCCTTCGGCAGCAGCGCCAGCAATCTCGACTTCGCCCAGCACAACATAGTGCGCAACAACAAGCTCAAGGACGGCTCAGAAAGCCTCATCCGAAATGATGATCCTACGAACGATATCGGGGCGAATGTGGTGACTGGCGGGTGATGATCGTTCGCCTGTTTCGTCCGTGGTCCGAAATGGCGCGCCCACTGAGACACGGCGCGAGCCCAGAGCGTATGATGTCGGCGAGATGCATCCTGGAAGTTCGAATTCCTCGCGGGCGAAAAATTCAAGCTGTGACGTCATCGGCGGATTATTCCTTAGTGCACGACGGCTATGGGCAAAGAACAGGCCATGATAAAACGCCAGCTGGAATGTGACGGCGCGGACGCGGCCTCAACATCAACAGGACAAGCGACCGGAAATCTGTTGAAATATGAGGGGACTGCTTCTGCAGCCCGCTGGCGGACGCTGAGATCGAGCCGTTCCCGACGCGCAGTTGCTGGGACCTGTCGCAGGCGCCGCAGGACAAGCGCGGCTGGCAGTCACGCGACACGGGCAAGGCGTTCGCAGACGGTGCTGGCCACGTGGTTGAGAAGCTTAGCGACCGCGCGCGCCACTTCTTCACGATCAACGAGTTCCGCTCGTTCGCGGACTTTGGCCACGACAGCGCCGAAATCAAAGTGCGGGACGGCGGCGTCCACGTCGAGCTCGCCCCGGGGGGTCAAGCTCGATCCTGGTCTGCTCAAACAGGTCCATGCCCATTCTCGCCCACGGGATGGCGGTGCAGACCATCCAGGCAATAGCCAAGGCGGGAACGAAGGTCGGCTCGGCGGAGGTAATGGAATGCGCCGTTCGAGGGCGACGGGAAGAGTTTCCAGAGCCATGTTTTCACCTTGCTGTTGAGGAAGAAACCCGCTCGACGGCGGGGCTGGTTTTCGTTTTGCGTAGATTCTCAGAAAGGCGCATGTATTATTCGCGCCCATGTCGTTTAACTTCACTGCGCTGTTTTTTGCTGCACTGGCCTTTGGCTCGACCGCGCACGGACATGAAACACCGTGCGACGCCATTCAGGTCGCGGTTTCCACCACGCCTGTGATTGAGCAGAGTCCCGGAAAGCTAAAGGCTGCGATCGAGGCAGGTATTGCGAACGCTCCCGACGTCGATGTCATGGTGGCGGGAGATTCCTTGGCTGCTGGCTGGCAGGAATTCGCTGATAGAGACCTCCCCGGTCGCAGGGCTCACTGGTTCGGCGTCAGGGGAGAAAGAACGCAGGAATTTCTATGGCGCCTGCAACACCACTCCCCAGACATTTCCCCGCGGCACATCATTCTCATTATCGGCACGAACAACCTGTCAGACAGGACGGCCACCGCCTGTGGGATAGCGGCTGGCATATTCGCTGCCGTCGCTTCGATCGAAGACAGGTGGCCCACAGCCGCAGTCACTCTCGTGCCAATCCTTCCCAGAGGGAACGGCTACGCCTTCAGGAAGAATGATAGAGCCTTCATCAATGCGGCGTTGCGACGCCGGTTTATCGATCATACGCCTGTGCGCGTTCTGGATTTGGATGAGCATGTCCTTACATGCGGCGGCAAGATGACCGGCTGCCGGAACTACGTGAAGGATAACCTCCATCTCAGCGGTGAGGGTTACCGGTTCTTGGCCTCAAGTGTGCCGAAACTATAGGGTGACACGAAGGAGGATGGATTTCCTCCAAGCCGTGTGTATGATCGGCCTCCATGTCTCTAGAAGAAATCATAGAAGTTCTGAAATCAGCCGAAACCCCGTCACGGAACCTTGACGCAGATATAGCAACCGCGATCGGTTGGCGTAGGGGCATCGGAAAAGCGGCCCCTGGACGAGCTGTTAAGGTCTGGATATCTCCGACCCATCAGGAGGCGGATAGGGTTCCTTTCTATACCGACGATATACAGCACGCCATGGATTTGGCTGATTTTGTCGCACCAGGTCGCAAGGGTGTCTCGTGGGAAGGTGGAACCGGTTTCGCCAAGATAAACGACGGCCCGTCTTTTCAGGCCGCAACTCCAGCGATCGCACTCTGTCTTGCTGCTCTAGATGCCCTCATGAGAAATCAGAATGACGGAACAAGACCGAGCTCGGGCAGCACTCAGCGCTGAAATCAATCCAGGCGCAACCGATCTTTGCATCCACTTCACCGCCCGAAACGGGGCGGCGGGACAGTTCAACAGATTCCCCACTCCTCCCGGATCCTCGAACATCTACGTAAACTCGATCAAGCCGAACTGGTATCTTGACGGGCTGCCGGGGCGCGACGGCATCGATGGAACCGTAGGCGAGTTACGAGAGCGGATCGATCAGTCAAAGGCGAAGCGGATCACCACAATAGGTAGTTCTATGGGTGCGTGGGGTGCCTCGTACTATGCGCCGATGATAGGAGCAAATACCGCCATTCTGTTTGGGCCCGAACTTTCACTCAACTGCTTCGGTGGCTTCTCTGCTGCGGACCTCACCAAACGAACGCCCCTGCCTACGATCAAGGCAGGAGGAGAATGCCGGTACGTCACCGTTGCCGGCGGTCTTTCCCCATCCGATCTCGCTTGCTCGATAAACTTTTTCAACGACGACCACAGCAACTGTTTCATCATCCCCAGGATGGCGCATGGGACCAGTGCCGAACTTAGCAACCTCGGTCTGCTGGATCGTATCATTGCCGAGCTCGTCGAGGGGCGATCGGCCATTCTCGACATGTTACAGCATCCACAAATCGACCAGCTCGTTCCGCTGTTCTACGGCAGGGACTATGATTTCACCGTCCTCTTAGAGTACGTCCGGTTTCATGTCAGAAAGGCCGGCTATGGCCGGATGGTTCTGCGCATTGCCGAAGACTTGGTCGCGAGAAGATTGCCAAAGGAGGCGGCCTTTCTTTTGGAAGACGCCCATCCGAGCGTATCCGCCAACATCGAGGCAAGGGCTCTGCTCCTCAAATGCGCCCAAGCGACGAAGCAACATGATCGGGCGGTTTCCCTGGCAGACGGACTTCTTCCGAGCAGAGAGCACCGGCAGATGGCTCTGTGGGCGAAAGGGCTGGCGCTGGAAAGCCTTGGCCGGAATGACGAAGCTCGACAGGCTTTCCAGTTGATATGCGACGAACACCGCGAGAACGATTTGTTCGTTAAAGCTGTCGCCAAGCTGGATCCGCCGCAACCACAGCCAGAAGAGGTAGGCGCCGCACCCAAGACAGGAAATTGGGTTCAGCGGCTGTTGAAGCTGGTCAGAAATCACCAAGACAGGGCCGATGCCACAGCATGAGCGCGATACGTGTGCCGCTAGTCCGTCGCGTATTATTGACGACCGCAGCCCCGGAGCGGCGATGGCGAGGATCAGGTTCCAGAGATCCAGCCGCCAGGGTTCGCCAGCACTAAACGAACGTCTGTTCCCATTTGTGCGCTGATGCCCCCGACGGATTCGTATTCCTTGAACTCTACGAACAGCATATTCCCGTCTGGGTACATTACAGTCCGTTGGTAACCTGATGCACCCACCATGTCCGATGGCGACGCAACTGCCGCGTTGGCTTCCATCGGGTCTGCACTCGTGGATAGGCTTGTCGCTTTTGCCCATCGCCAGATCGTCTGATCTGCCTGACGATCACAATAACCAAGCAAAAGGTGCGGTTCTCCTTTGGACCATATCACATCCAGTGACGGCGCCACGTCAGCAGGCCTGCTCCACGAGGCTCGAACCGGCGCCGACCAATTGTCTCCTCCATCCGCAGTGACGGACCAGTGAAGACCGACGCCAGAATTCCGGATCGCAGCAAAACCGATGTCCGCGCTGAGCCACGCGATCTCCATCTCCGAAAGCTCGCTGGCATCTGTACCGGTCCAGACAGGCGTCCCTTCCACCCAAGACAGACCATCGTCGTCTGAATAAAAGTACCCAACGCGCTTCTTCGTCCCGTCATCCGTGTCGAAGTAGTATGCCGACGAGATCAAACGACACCCGGCGGCGTGCTTTACGCACTTGATCGCTCCATACATTCGAGCATCGAACTTCGATGAGAACGTTACGGGGGCAGACCATGTGCTCCCCCCATCGTCTGAATATATCGCCTTCAACTCGGCAAGGGTTCCGCCCGCACTATCCGCGTCTGTATAAGTGCAGACAATCCTACCTGTCGGGGTGACACAGAGGTTCGGGTCTCTATGATCGATCCCATCTGTGTGTTCGACTACCACAAACTCATCGGATCTCGACGCGTAATCGGGCTCAACAAACAGAGCGCAAATCTCCCCCGGGAAAGAGACTACGTGCCCTGAGGCTCGACGATACATAACTAATATCCGTCCATTACTAAGACGCGCTATGCCGCCGAAATGCCGATGGTAGACTGGCGCCCCGCCATTCTCCGTGAGGCCCCTGACAAGGATCGCGTTGGCCGGCACGTCAGATGAAGGCTTGGAGCGCTCCGACCAATTCAAAGGAAATTCTGCGTCGCAGTAGATGTCCATTCGAGTGTTCACAACCTTTCTGCGGTCTCGCCGACAGCCGAGATCAAAAGACCTTCCTGAAGGAGTGGCGCCGCCAACTCGAGGAGACGGCCAAAGGAAACATCAATGGTTTCCGCTATTTGGAACAAGGTACGCGTCCCATCGCAATACGAGATCATGTTCATCATGTCGCGGACGCTATTACCGGAACCTTTTTGCGAAAGGTCCGGGTACAGTCCGCGCTTTCCAAGCTGCGGCTCTCCTGTAGTTGTCACGAGAGGGACGAAATCGTTCTCAAGAACGCTCAGAGCCGCCCGCAGAGCCCCAAATCCGCCCGCCAAGCCTTGAGCAGTAACAACGGTGCCTAGGCGGTCCAATGACGTATGGTACTCTGGATACTGGCCATATTTGGAACGCATGATCGTTGCCACTGGCAGATCCGCCCCAGGCGCGCAGTACTGTCTTTCGTCACTTCCACGATCCAGCCAGGTGTAGCGTTTGTAATCGGGATCGATGTGCTTCAACACATGCTGCGCCACGACATCCGCAGGCGTATTCCCCGCCCGAGACGGCAGAAACGAATAGCAGCGGTCATCGCCAATGCAGGAGACATTAAAGCCTGCAAACACCCGGCTCCGAAGCTCATCTAAATTGCGGCTCAGATAGACAATAGAGCCGATCGTCTCGGGAATGAACACGATCCGATAGCTGTACCGCAAGGCTGGCTGGGCTAGCAGCCACTTGGCGATCGCTGTTGTGACCACCGGGCCTGACAATTCGTTGTTTGCCATAGACGGGTGGCAGACGTAAGTTGAGAGGAATATCTGTTTCCCAGTTTCTCCCGGTATCAACAGTTCGCCATAGTTCAGCACGCCCGGCTTCAAATCAGCGTCGATAAATGCGCGGTACCTTCCAGGCGGCAAGCTGTGCCGTTGCTGCTCCGAAAGGCAAAATCCCCATCGGCGCTTATAATACGACGTCACATAGGGGATCGCCTCGGGCTGATCAGGTTGCGAATACAGGTGGGATTGCAATTCTTCCAAGTCGAGCCACTTGTCGACCGGCTCGGAATATCCCAGCAAGTGAAGGTTGTTGTCCTGGAAGTCGACTACGCGATTGCCGGTTTCATCCTCAATGAACGCTCCGCGAACAGTCCATTCATCCGGCACCACCCAATCGAAAGCCGCCGTGCCGGAAGGCACCTCGTGCACAGCGAGGGCCGGCAATTCGTCCTTGATGCGGGCCAAGGTCGTTCTAACGCCTTCGCCGGTCAGAGATCGGTTTATGGGCCACAATTCTTCAGCGAGAGAAAAACACCATTCGCCAACAGACGCATTACCCGGAGCCTTGAAATCACTCAACATCGTATAGGTATTCCCTCGCTTTCCCGTCCCGGATAACGGAGGCGACCTCGTCATAGAGAGCGGCGGCTGAGACTACCCGCAGACCAGACGCTTGTTTCGGTCGATCGCCGCGGTACAGTCCTTTGTCCCACAGCAATTCACCCATTCGATCGACGCTTGTGAGAACTCCGCGGCCCAAATCGCGGACGAAAATCGAGTACGTCTTCTCCCTCTGCACGCCATCCCACCCTGTGTAGGCGCCAGTGAACTCCTTGTGAAAGCGATAATCGACCTCGAGCATTTCCTCGACGTGATGGTAGAACGTCATCGAATGCAGATCTGGAAGATCTAGGACGGCGATATCGCCGTCCATCTGCCGCAGCAGTGCGAATGGGGAGTCATCTCCGTAGCCCGATTGGTTATCGACCCCGCTAAATAGATCGGCCTTGGCGCCGATGACTGCAAACGAATAGATTGGATGGCCGGTGCGCACCGCCCCTGGCCAAAGTCTCCCCGCCTCTGTAAGTGCCCCCATTTGGCTAGGAGTGGTTCGGATATCGAAAGCCACTCCCTTTGGAAAGTCGAAGTTGAATAGCGGCAGCAATAAGGTTCCCTCGCCACCGAGTCTTTCAAAGAGCTTCTCGATGAATTGCTCCGGCCGCCAGCGATGCTCGCGATGAATTCTTGAAAAAGAACTGTGAAGCAGTACAGTTGAACCGCGTCGAATGTTAGAAAAATCCATATCTCCCGCGCCTATTTAGTAGCCACTGAGCCCGGACCCATAGCGAGCCGTTCTTATCTCATCTGCGATACGCAGCATGACACGGTTCAGGCGGTCGACCTGGTCTGCGTCGGGATCTGAATAGCCTTGCGGATCACAGGCAACGAAGGAGTTTTTTGTGTGACGGCAGGCAGCCCCAGCTCCCTTGTGCAGCCGAATCCCCACTGTTTCGAAATTTACGCCAGGAATGATGGCTGGTGTCCCGACCGCTGCCGCCATTTCCAACGGAAGCGTGCTTGGCCCCACCACGACATCCATCTCAGATGCTATGGCGGCTATCCCTTCGAAGTCCTCAAAAAGATCGACATCCAAAATGTTGATACCGTTCGCGAGGCACCACTCAATCTCTTCAGGCTTTGCGGCGTGCTGTAGCGAATACAGCTCGCAACCCGCCATTTCCATCAGAGGTCGGAGCGACTCAAGCTGGAAATAGAAACGTCCTCGTTTGCGATCCACCACGCTGCTGCGCCACAGGACGCCAATCCGTTTTCGGCCGCAAGCTTTTCTGGATATCTCCTCTCCCCAAGAATGTCTAAGGCTGGGATCAGGCAGAAGGTATCCACCGGGCGTTTGGTCAGGGATTAAGGTTCCGCGCTCCTTCACCGTCGCAAGAACCATTTCGTTGGTAAAAACGACCTTCTCGAACTCCTTCAGGGTACACAGTGCTTTCCCGTCGAGATAATGCGCGAGTTCCCAGCTTGGGACATCCTCCCGTAGATCGGTGAACCGCTTTGGCGACTCTCCCCAAATTCGGTTGACCGCATGAAATTTGATATCCGGGAAACTCCGTTGCATGATGCCTAGTAGACGAGGCTCACATGTCGCCTCCACGCGGCCAAAGCGCGGGGCGAACCGATTTAGATGCTGCGCCCAGCGAACTTCGTCGCTAACCCCATCGTCGGCGATTAGAAACAGCGACTCCCCGCCCCAAGAAAGATCGAAATCCAAACCTGGTGGACGGTTTCTCGGGCTAAGATAGGTCAACGAGTTGAGAGCGCGACGATTTACTTTTTCTCGAAGCCCGCTTTCGAATTCGCCGTTGATGTAGTGTAGAGCGATAAGGTCGGGGTTCTGATGTAGCGTGCGACCATGGGAGTCAACTTGCCGGAAGCGAGGGACGTTACCGCGCCTTGATCGTATGACATCAGCAATCTCACTCACAATATCTTCGCTTGCTGCGGCTGCCGTGTAGAGTTGGTGATAGGCTGCGTCCAAGTATGGCGCAACCTGCAACACCTCCTTCAGTTCAGTCAAAGCGGCGCGGAATTCCCCGTCTGCTAGGTTACAGAGGGCAAGAACATACCGCGCAAGTGGCGCAATTCCGCCCCCCTGGATATATCGTATCGCGATGTCCTCCGCGAGATCGCGGCGTCCTGCGAGAAGGACGGTATGAGCATAATCGAGAGACCAGAAGGCGGTTCTATTCTTTGTCGCAACCTCTACCCGCTCAATCGCTGCGTTGATGAAATCATCGACAGAAGGGTCCAGCTTCCTCGCCTTAAGAGCATGGTTCATCACGGGTCCAGAGACCATGGACCTAAAGCAAAGAGCTTTCTTGACCGAATCAACGAAGTCCGTCGAATTGCCCATCGACCAATATATTCGGCAGAGCGTGGCCTGTAAGCTCAGATCTTTCGGCCACCGAAGCTGGGCTTCCATCGTCATCGCGAGCGCCGTCTTATGATCGTTGATGCGATGGAAATGATTGATCGCAGCCTTGACGAAGCCAAGCTTGATTCCGCGTTTCTCTATAAGAGATCTATAACCTGCCGAGGCCTCGTCAAGCTGGCCCAGGGAGGCAATGGCCTCCAACCGCTGTTGCTCCAATTCGAATGGTAGTGCACGCTCGAATGCGCCAAGGTAAGACAGTATTCCATCAAAGTCGCCGCGGTCCGCAAGTAGTTGGCACTGCAGCACATGAAACTTGATAGCCTGCCCCCCGGTTAAGCGGCTGGCGTCAATCTTGCCGATGCTTTGCTCGCACCTCTCACTGTCACCCGCCTTGGAGAACGCAACGGCAAGCCGGAGCCAAATATCCGCTGGCCTCGACTCGACAGGTATTTGTTCCAAACACTCGATCGACTTGAATGGCAACCCGAGAGCCGCGTATATATCTGCCACTGCCCCCACCGACTTAGGGTGCGCCTTGCTCGCAACGGATGCCAGAATTGCAACTTTAAGGTATGAATCGTAGTCAGGCTTCGTATTCGGCCTTTTAGGCTTCTTGCCGGCAGCTCTCTTGCGCTTGCCGTGGAAGACGCTAGCGATGCTCGCCAGAACCGTTCGGAACATTCTCAACAACTCTGTTTCGGATAGGCAGGGGCACCAATACACGATAGGGAGATGAGAGCAAACACGGAAAGGAGATCAACATGGCCTGGATTTGGCAGGTTGCCGTGAGTTGGTTCTCGCACAGCAAGCCACTCTACGCGAACGACAAGGCGCGCGGTTGACCCCGCTATCGCGGAAACGTACTGACTGTTAATCCTAAGTACCTGCGAGTGTCGATCATCAATAATCCCCTGCACCAACGCCACACCAAGTTTTACCGCATTTCACCTATGCGAGCAGTTCGATGTGTTTTAACGAAATCCACGAGCGCATCGTGAAGCGATGCGACCAAGGACATTTTATCGCCCCGTATAGCACCTTCGACGTGGGTCATGTTGCTGTGCCAAACGTCGACAAGGCTGTCCTCATCAACTTTTCGCCCATCAAGTTCAACCGTATTTGACAGGAGCCAAGTCTTGACACCGCAGGCGCCGGCTAACTCTGCGACCGTGGTAGCCGGAGCGATGACCAAATCCAGTTCCGACATGAGCGATGCCACGCTGTCGAAATCGTTGAATTGGTCAAGGTCAGCAAAATCAACTATCTTCCCCGGGAATCTAGCCTCGATCCACGCAAGTTCTTCCCTGCATTCGTCGTATTGAAGATTGACGAACTGCACGCCATCAATTCCAAAAACGGAGGCGAGTTCCTCCACCCGAAGGTAATGGAGGTTTCTGGAAAATTTCGAGATGCTGCTGCGCCAACTTATGCCGACCAGCAAACGATCCTGCGGCAACCTGCACCGGAACTTTTCAGATTTCGTTCGGTCCACCCTCAAAAAACTATCTCCGCGAAAATCCGCGTAGGACCGACGGTACTTCGCCAATAAATCAACAATTAGAAGGGCGCGATCCGAATTTAGCAGGTGACTATGACCATTGTTGTCGAGTATCTCGCACAACTCAAAAGAGGGTAATCGCGAATATCGGCTGATCTCGCGAACGGCACTTCGCTGGGCAACACGATTGACCGGAACAAAATGCACCCCCGGAAACGATCGCTGCAAAATTTGTTCCAGCCTCGGATCACACGCGATCGAATAGCGCCCGAAATCTGGGTCTTCCGCAATATCTGCGTATATCTGCGCATACCGTATCTCATCACCGGGACCGAAAACGTTTAGAAAAAAAACGTCTTCCGAGCGGAAATCGCCGTCCGCCATATCAGGATCGATGTAGTGATCGGGATAATACGTATTGATTTCCTTATGCAGCGATATCTCTCTCGCGCAGTGAAGGGCCTCTTGGATCCGTCTTGCACCGTAGAAAATCTTCCTCCTGGATATCTCGCCAACCGCTACGCCCCGGTCCTTAGCGCTTTCAAGCAAATCCTCTCCCCAAGCTATATCACCCGAAGTGATCGCGACCCTCATGGCTTCCTTAAAGAGGTTTACATGACCATAGCGTGAGAGCCCCTGAAGACAAATCTCGCGGGCCTTTAGGAAGTCGCCTGAGTACGAGTAAGCTTGGCTCAACGCGACAAGCAGGGGTACGGTTTCTCCTCTGGCCGTATGCAGATCGATCAGAATTGGAAGTGCCTTCTCTGGTCGCTCGAGTGAAATCCAACCCTTAGCCTTTCCAAGGGTTATGTCGTTGTCGAGCAGCATCATTGCGAGAAAGATATTTTCGAAGCTGTCGACATCGCATTCGGCCTTCATGCGCTCTGCAATCTCCATCGTCTCCCAGATACTTTCTGGAGAAACGACGGCTCTTGCAGTTACTGCCCAGAGAAATTTCTCAGCATTGAACGGGTAAACATAGCGCAAGGCTGTAATCATTCTCGCTAAGTTTCGGCTTCTATATTTTAGATCTCCGGTTCGGAAGTCGAACTCTGCGAGCATTGCAGCTGAAGAAAATTCAAGCTTGAAGCTTGACGCCTCGATCAGCAACTGCATGGCTTCCTCAGTATGCCTGTTGCTGAGCAAGAGTTCAAAACACCCAGAAAGAACCTCATTAAGTTGACGCGTACGAAACGAAGACTGCACCGAGGATAGGGTTGAATTCGCCTGCTCTTCTGAAACTTTCCCCACCTCGTTCTGCGTCTCGGCCGCCAGCCTCCCCACCCATCGCTGCGTCGCCGTGCCCGTCTCCTTGCGAGACGTCTCGCTGCGAACTAACCTCTCGGCGTTTTCTTTGCCCCAAGGCAGGTCGAGGATCGATGAGAAAACGTCACCCGACGCAGCAAGCCGGGCTCTTCCAAGAAATTCCTCGATGTCACTCCAAGAGGATAATAGGCCGACAATTCTGCATATAAACGCCACTTGAAACGTGTGAGCGGACTGGTCGACAAAAATTTTAGAGAGATCCAAACTTCGAACAAAGACTGTCAGATCGCGGGCATCGAGCCTCGCGAGTACGGCTTGACTGAATGCCATTGCCCAGTCATCTGATCTAGCGATGTTCTCCAGCAATTCTTTTCTTTTCGCTTGAGCAACTGGGAGTTTCACTGGCGGTCGTTTCAATTGGCGTTCGCCAATGATTTTCATGCACGCCGCCGTTAGTCCTTCATCACTATCCTGGCTGGCGAGATATTTGGCGTAGAGCAAATAAGCGCCGGCAAACAATTGCAAAGCGCTCAGTTTGGCAGTGCGACGACTGAAGGTCGCTTTCCCCATCTGAATGGAACACCTGTCATCAGTTACTCCCCAGCCTGCATAGAATGGCAGCCCGACTGTCGTAACGGGTATATTCCGCATGACCGCCTCCATCCCGACGAGAGACGAAATGGTATACACACGCCTCATCGAGGCCATAAGATCAAGAAGCCCGACGGACGGCGGCACGATCGTTGCAAGCTTTGCGATCGCTTCGTGATTTTCCTTATAGCGGGCAGGCTTGTTATAGACGTCAGGATGGGGACGGTAAATCACCTCGCATCCCGGGTTCTCGTTGCGAGCAAGCGAGATCAGAGTGTGAATTGTCCAGCGGTCCGGATTACCAAACTTCAGCGACGCATCGCCTGGAACCTGACCGATCACGAGAACTGCGGGCCTCTGCCGGACCGGTGCGAACTCCTCACCCGCCCCTCGCTGGCCATTATATTTTGTAATGCTGTTGTGAATGATGAAATTCAGGTGCTTTTCAGCCGTCGCGAGGAATTGTTGGTCTTGGAGACGCAAATCCGTATTTAGGATATCTTCAAGTTCGGATGGCTCAAGCGGGTTAAAATAAAGTCCCTTCTTGTCCGTTACAAGCGAATAAGGCGTGGAGTGGTTAGCGCCAAGCTCGACAGAGCGCACAAATCCATCCTCCATTCTATGAATCGTATATCCCCATTTTTTCGCCAGGCGGGTTATTAGCGGATGTGCTTCGTTGTAGCCCCAGATCATCAGGTCTTGCGATAGTTCCCGACATTTCCATAGAACTCTCGCGGCCATGAGGGCAGGCATTTTCCTCGGCAGGAAAGCGGTGCGATAGTCGAGTAGGTACGCGCTTACAAAACCCAATTTCCACGAATTAAAGCCCATCATCAGCATGATTGGCTGAACACCATCTGCTCGACTCGCACGCCAGTTTTCACCAACCAACGTTGTCTTTTTTAGCCCTTCGCTTTCGCAGGAAATTTTGTCATGCGAAATAATATGATAAGAGTAGGCGAACTGCCTCGTTCTATAAAATCGCTTCGCGGAATGATTTTTCAGTGATTTGTACAGGCCCTTGGCAAGGACTTTGACTTGTGAAAAGGCCTTATGCACGCCGCCCCCCGATCACATCATGTTCCAGAGGGCTGGCTTAAACCAAGGATAACTATCGATGTCAAACGCTAGATAGGCCGATCCTCACACCACTACCGCCAGGATCACGCCGATGCGTTTGCACGCGTGGCAACACCCTTCCGGTGATGAACCCCGAAGAGAATTGGTCTGCATTGGACGAGTTCAATCCCCTGCATATTGGAATAGCCGCCCTCATCCCGAACATGACTTCGAGGGAGACGGCCTCCCGAATATTGCTTACCTTGCTGTTGACGGAGGTGTCTGCCTTATAGGTAATAAAGTCCCCGCTCCACGGCAGGGCGGCGTTTCCGCGATGGACTCCCAAAAAGGCGCGTGTATCATCCACACCCATGTCTTTAGAGCGAACTATGCAATTGCTTCAGACGGCAACAAACCCGGCCAGAAGTTTGGATGTTGCCATCGGCACCGCCATTGGATGGCGGAAATCAGTCAAGAAGATACCCGACACCACAGGGCAGATGAAGGACGTGGCAGTCTGGATCGTTCCGAACTCAGACGACGCCGGCAAAATGCCTTTCTATACCAGCAACCTCAAACATGCCGTTGAACTGGCAGAGCAGATCGCACCGAACAACGTTGGCGGGTGCTCCTGGAGCGATGGTCTAGGCACCGCCAGAATCGACGATGGGCCTTACTTTCAGGCATGCAACCCGCAAATTGCGCTGTGTCTCGCGGCGTTGCACTGCCTTAAAATCAATCAAGAACCCTAGCCTAAGAGGTTTCGATCACTACCTAGCTGCGCTCCGCCTCGTCAAGGATCGCCTCGACGCTTTTCAGCGGCTACTGAGATATGGACCCGAGGGGGCCCGCGCCCTGTCGCCGGACAACGGCAAAGGATGCCGATTGGTTCATGCTGCTGGGCAGATTGCGTTTCGCGGTGGATTTCTATGTATGATCCGCACCAATGTCTGTGGAACACAGTGATAAAACGCTAGAGTCTGCGCGAAGCTTTGAGCTGTTGCATAAGAAACTCGCACGAGCGACGAGTATCATTGACCGGCGCGCTCGGCGCTAACCTTAATCCCAGGCGATGGACTCATTGTCGACGGAATCATGTGAAAATTTCCGGCTCTCGGCAGATAGGGTCGACAGAAACAAAGATCCGCTTGAGGCTATGCCGTGGACAACTTCCCTGGCCCGGCGATCCGCGGCTACGGGCGCGATAGATCGCCTCGATCGTGCCGAAGCTCAACCCCGGCCGCAAGTAGCCGATCCGGAATTCCTTGTCCCTGCTAACCGGATGGTGATAGGCAGCGCCGCCGTTGGTGTATCCGGCCTCGGCAGCGTCGCTTCATATTGCATCTCCGCATGTGCTTGCCTGGCAAGCCTCACCCTAACATCGGCAGGCCTGCCGATGTTAGCACAAGCAGGAAGGTGACCTATGCTCGTTACGCTAGAGCGTTTCATGTTTTGACGGAAGCGTAGCCGGCGTTTGCGAAGTAGTTGCTGCATTCGCCGGGTTGGATTGTCGTGACGAGAGAGCCAATGTGTCGCCAGGTGTCCTCGATTGTTCGCTTTTGTGCATGGCGCATCCAGTGCTTGATCTTGGCGAAGGCCTGTTCGATCGGATTGAGGTCGGGGGAATAGGGCGGCAGGAACCAAAGCCTTGCGCCGGCCGCTGTGACGATCTGACGGACGGCGGCAGATTTGTGGCTGCCGAGATTGTCCATGATGACAATGTCGCCAGGCTTGAGGATGGGCACGAGTTGTTGCTCGACATAGGCGCGGAAGCATTGGCCATTGATCGGCCCGTCGAAGACGCAGGGTGCGGTGAGCTGGTCGCAACGCAGTGCGCCCAGGAATGTCAGCGTGCGCCAGTGACCATGCGGGGCAAAGGCGCGCAAGCGTTTGCCCTTCGGACCCCAGCCGCGCAGCGGCGTCATGTTGGTCTTGATCCAGGTCTCGTCGATGAACACCAGCCGTCTGGGATCGAGACCAGCCTGCCATGCCTTCCAGCGCTGACGTCGGCGGGCAATGTCGGCGCGGGCCTGCTCAAGGGCGAACAGCGTTTTTTTTGAAGCGCAGCCCTTCGCGCCGGATGAACTGCCACACCGCATTGTGCGAAACAGCCACACCGCGCCGCGCCAGTTCAGCCTTCAGCCCATGCAGGGTCAGCTGCGGGTTCTGGGTGAGCCGCTCGGTGATGAACGCGCGATGTGGCTCCAGAATGCGCTTGCGATGGCCGCCCATCTTGCCCGGTGCGACAGAACCGGTCGCCCGATAGCGCCGCGACCACTTCACCACGGATGAGACCGATACGCCAAATCGCGACGCAACCGAACGGCAGTTCTCGCCTGCCAGAACTGCCGCAACAACACGCTCGCGAAGATCATTCGAAAGGGCTCGTGTCATCAGATGCTGGCCTCCGCCCAGCCAGCATCTTGAATCACAAAACCGACTTGCCGGGAATCCCATCCGATTCACTTAAGCAATGAAACGCTCTAACGCACAAACCGTTCAGCTTGCTCAACCAGAGATCTCGTCCTACGTTGCGTAAAATTGAAACCGTCTCTTCCACTCGGGTGATTGGCGTGAGCCATCTCTACACTCACGTTCGTGTCGTAGGCGCCCTCTTGGTGCGCGAGATGTCGACGCGCTTCGGCTCGAAGCCCGGCGGCTATGTCTGGGCGTTGCTCGATCCCGCAGCGCACATCTTGCTGATGACCCTAATCTTCCGTGCTATCGCTCGCGCGCCGGCACTCGGCACTAGCTTTGCCCTGTTTTTCGCAACGGGCTACATCGCCTTCCAGTTCTACCAAGCGATGACCAGCTATCTCAATAGCGCCGTAAGGGCCAACAGATCGCTGCTGAGCTACCCCAGAGTCGCGCCCATCGACACAGTCGTCGCACGCTTCATCCTGCAGCTGGGGACGACGACGCTCGTCGCGTTCGTCGTCCTCGGCACGGTCGTTGCGACCATGCGTGTCGAGACTAGCCTGCATTGGCCGGCGATCCTTGAAGCGGTAGCGATGGCTTGTCTTTGTGGTCTCGGAGTGGCGATGGTCAACAGCGTGTTGTTTCTGAAATATCCGCTCTACGAGCAGGTGTTCAACATCGTTAACCGACCACTCTTCCTCATATCTGGTGTGATCTTCCTGCCTGATTCGATCCCGGCGCCCTATCATGATCTTGTGCTGCTCAATCCTTTAGTTCACGTCATAATGGGTTTCCGTCAGGGCTTCTATCCGGAATACCGGGCAGCCGGTCTCGATATGGAATATCTCTATGTATTCGCACTTCTGACATTGTTTGCCGGAATGCTTGTGTTCACCCTTTCGTCAAAGACGCTGAGAAACGAATGATCCGATTCGAACAGGCGACCAAATATGCCCGCACCAAGGGCATCAAGAAGCCGATCATCGAAGACGCCTCCCTCACACTTAACCGAGGAAAGAGCGTCGGTCTGCTCGGTCGCAACGGCGCCGGCAAGTCGACGCTGCTGCGGCTAATCGCTGGCGCGATCAAGCTCGACAAGGGCCGGATCATTCGCCAGGGCAAGATATCATGGCCGCTCGGCTTCCAGGGCAGCTTTCAGCCGTCGATGACTGGTGAGCAGAATGTACGATTCGTCGCCCGCATCTATGGTGTCGAAACCGAGCAGCTCATAGACTATGTGGAGTGCTTCGCCGAACTTGGTCCCTTCTTCAAGGCACCGGTCGGCACCTACTCCTCCGGCATGAAGGCGCGTCTTGCCTTCGGCTTGAGTATGGGCGTCAACTTCGATTATTATCTCGTCGACGAAATCACTGCCGTTGGTGACACAAATTTTAAGAAAAAGTGCCACGCTGTCTTCGAAACCAAGTTACAAGATTCCGACGTGATTATGGTTTCGCACAGCACCGGAACGATCCGCGCATATTGCGATTGCGGGGTTGTACTGGAAAAAGGCGTGCTGACTTATTATGAAGACGTCGAGGACGCGATCCGCGCGCACGACAAGAATATGAAGGAAAACTAAATGGCGGCAAGCAAAGACGCGGCAGTCAACAAGCCTGGTTCCGCGCAGGCCGCCGACAAGGATGCCCCAGCCGCCAAAGGCGTTACGAGAAGCAAGGGTATCGCGGTTCTCGAAGGTCTCCTAGACAAGCACAGGGCGCCCGTCATTCCGCTTCCGGAGCTACCCGACAAGATTGAACCCGCGAAAAACGCGGACTGGAAGACACATTGGCTGAGCAAGCTGCGCCGGCGCCACGCCATCATCGGCGCCTCTTTCCTCGGCCTGGTTGCCATCCCTGCGACACTCGCTTCGCTTTACATGGCCTTTATCGCCGTAGACCAATATCACAGTTCCACGTCCTTCGCCGTGCGCAGCATCGAGGGCGGTGTTTCGTCCGATATCTTGGGCATGTTCACCCAAGCTTCCGCTGGCAGCACGATCTCCGACAGCTATATCCTCATGGATTATATCCTGAGCGAACGCATGGTCGAGGTAGCGGATCGCAAGTTTAAGCTCGAATACATGTATGCCACCCGCGGCCTGGATTATTTTTATGGCATCGGCTCCGAGATCCCGATCGAGGACAAGCTTGAATACTGGCGCAATATGGTGACGGTGAGCTTCGACCACGCGTCCGGTATCATGCAAGTGACTGTAAAGGCGTTCGATCCGAAGCAGGCGCGGGAGATGGCGCAGTTCATTGTCGACCAGAGCGACAATCTAGTGAATAGCCTTTCGCTCGCGGCGCGTAACGACGTGCTGCGGGCCGCTCAGGACGAGGTACTCGCGGGTGAGGCCCGGCTGTCGAAAGCGCGTGCCGGACTGCGTGAATACCGCGACCGCTCGCAGGAAGTCGACCCGGTCGAAGGCGCCAAGATCGCGCTGCAGTTGATCGGCTCTCTGGAGCAGCAGTTGACGCAACTGAACGCCGATCTCGCGACTGCCAAGAGCCAGATGGGCGACGACACTCCGCGCATCCGCGTGCTTAAGACGCGTATCGAAAGCCTGGAGCAGCAGATCGCGGTTGAACGCCAGCGTCTCGGCACAGGTGATAATGCGGGCGTATCGACCGCTCGAGACACGAGCGCCCAAGACGTCGCTGGGCGAATCGCGCAGTTCGAGGAACTGGAAACCGAGCGCGAGTTCGCGGAGCGCGCTTATACGGCGGCTTTGACTTCTCTCGAAAAAGCACGCCTCGAGGCAAACAACCGTCAGCGCTATTTGGCACTCTTTATCGAACCGACTCTTTCTGAGATGGCGCAATATCCTAGCCGGCTGCTAAATGTGTTTCTGGTAACCCTTGGGCTGTTATTCGCGTGGGGGATTGGCGTGATGAGCTACTACAATATTCGGGATCGAGCATAGGCACCTTTCTCCGGCGCGTTCACCGGTTCCGGCACGCAATGTTTGAACGTTGTCCAGATTTTGATGGTGCAGTTTTCTCGCAGATCGGCCCGTACTAAAGCGCGTCGCGGTTTTGAGATTCAGGATTTTCAAATCATTGGAGCTGTGATTCCCTTTGTTTGACGACGGGAGAAGCGCCGTAGAGCGCGCACCGCTCCAATGTCGGCCGTCTTCTCCATCGGTTCGGGGGCTGAGCCATAAAAAAGCCGTAAGCGGTGCATTGACCCCGTCTGGCGATAGCGGTGGATCGGGTTTATTCGTGTGAGCTCAGGGAATGAGCTTGGTATGAATTGCTATGTCTGAACCTATGTCCGAACATAGAACGTTCCATATGATCGAAGCCGTTGCGGGTCGCCTGGAGGGCGCGCCGCGAGAGGTTCGACGTTGGTCAAATGAGTTGAAGGCTCAGGCGGTAGCCGAAAGCATGGAGCCAGGTGCGAGCGTTTCTGCGATAGCGAGGCGCATAGGGATCGACCCATCGCAATTGTTCACGTGGCGGCGCAATGCCCGACTGAAAGCGGAGGCTGTTGTTGATACGGCTCGGGGCGAAAGCTCCACCGCGGACATCATGATCGGCGACGCTGTGATCCGGGTGAATGTCGCGATCGACGAGCCACATCTCGTCAGGCTGATCCGCGCGGTACGCTCTGCATGATACCGGCTGGTACGAAGGTGTTCTTGGCCAGTCATCCCGTTGACTTCCGCAAAGGTCCAGACAGTCTTTTGGCGCTGGTGCGTGATGCTGGAAGTGATCCCTTCAATGGCTCGCTCTACGTTTTCCGCGCCAAAAGAGCAGACAGAATAAAGATCGCCTGGTGGGATGGCTCAGGCGTCTGCCTATATTCGAAGCGGCTCGAAAAAAATCAGTTCGTCTGGCCGAAGATCGGACCGGCCCGCGTGCAGCTCAATCACGCGCAACTGCTTGCACTCGTTGACGGCATGGACTGGAAACGGGTCCGCTCGGCTACGGTGAAACGACCGGAATTTGTTGGGTAAAAGCCCTGCGGCAGAGTGAATCAGGCGGCTGAAACTGAGGGTAAATCTCGCCGAAACATGCTCTACATAAGGGCATGAAACCAGCCGATCTCGAGCTTCCTGATGACGTTGATGCGCTGAAAGCCATGGTCATGGCGATGGCAGCAAAGGCTGCGCGCGCCGATGTTCTGGAAGACGAAGTCGCTGATCTGAAGGCCCGCAATACGGACGCGGACGAACAGATCGCCAAGTTGAAGCTGATCCTCAAAGCTTTCAATCGATACAGGTATGGCCGCCGTTCGGAAAAGCAGGGCAAGTCCATCGAGGCAGACCTGGACGAACAGGGCGCGTTTGTCTTCGAAGAAATCGACATTGGCATTGCCGCGATTGAGGCGCTGGTTTCCAAGGGCCGCAATCCAGGCGCTGCAAAGCGTGCGCCGCGCCCGCGCAAGGGCTTCCCGCCGCACCTGGAGCGGGTCCATGTAGTCATCGAGCCGGACGAACTGCCCGAACACGCTGGCAAACAGAAGGTCCTGATCGGGGAAGATACCTCCGAGCGGCTTGATGTCATTCCGCCGAAGTTCCGGGTGATCGTCACCCATCGCCCGAAGTATGCCTTCAAGAACGAAGACGGCGTCATCCAGGCCTCAGCCCCGGCGCATATCGTCGAAAGCGGCATTCCGACGGAAGCGCTGCTCGCCTATATCGCGGTCTCCAAATATGGCGACGGGTTGCCGCTCTATCGACAGGAGGCGATCTTCCTGCGCGACCATGTCGAGGTCGAGCGCGGTATCATGGCGCGGTGGATGGGTAAGCTCGGGTTCGAACTCGAGATCCTCGCGGACTACACCTTCAGCCAGATCAAACGAGGTGAACGAATATTCGCCGACGAGACGACATTACCGACACTTGTTCCCGGATCGGGGTCGGCAAAGACAGCGTATTTATGGGCGTACGCGCGGGACGATCGACCGTTCGGCGGCAGTGGTCCGCCGATGGTGGCCTATCGTTTTGAAGACAGTCGATCCGGCGATTGTGTCGCGCGGCATCTCGAAGGCTATCGCGGTATCCTGCAAATCGACGGATACACTGCCTATAACCGTGTTGCCCGCCCCGACCGCGGAAACGACGGCGCTCTATTGGCAGGATGCTGGGCGCATGGTCGCCGTCGGTTTTACGAACTGCACGCGAACGACAGTTCCAAGGTGGCAACGGCGACAATCGAAAAGATGGGCGCACTTTGGTCGATTGAGGAAAAGGTGCGCGGACAAAGCCCCGATGTTCGCGCAGCCGCCCGCCAGGAGGCCTCCGCTGCAGTCGTTGCCGATCTCTACAAACTCTGGCAGGACACGCTGCCCCGCATCTCTGGAAAATCAAAGCTCGCCGAAGCCATTCGCTATGCCCTTCATCGACGGGAAGCCTTCGAACAGTTCCTCCATGACGGGCGCATCGAAATAGACTCCAACATTGTTGAGCGTGCAATCAGACCCCAGGCAATTGTTCGGAAGAACAGCCTATTTGCCGGAAATGCAGGGGGCGGAAGGACTTGGGCCACACTCTCTACGCTCATCCAGTCCGCCAAGATGAACGAAGTTGATCCGCTGGCCTGGCTGACGCAGACGCTTGAGCGTATCGCCGCAGGTTGGCCATCAAGCGATCTCGACGCTCTGATGCCCTGGAACTTCAAGAAGTAACGGCCTCACGTCACCGCTTACAAAAAGCCCGCGAGCTAGCGAGCATCGACGCCAGCAAAATCGCGCGTTCCCGTGAGTTGAGGACCGTAAGCATCCGGCAAAGACCGCAGGCTGAAGGACTTTCAGATTTTTCGGCGTGATTTGCGGGCCCACTTTGCCGCCAGATCATCGACGGCTTTGTTGAGCTCGGCGAAGTTGCCCTGGTCCGGATCGTATTCGTTGCTGCCCCACCATTCGACGAGCTCGGCGTGCCGCTCGTGGGTCGGATCGGCGAGAGCCTCGCGGAACTCCTGATAGCCCCATGGCCCGCCGATGTCCTCGGGAGGGCAACGTCCGGCTGCTTCGAGAAGCATTGGCTCCGCAGGGCCGATGACGGGGAACGTGCGCTCGATCTTGATGCTGTGCGTCCAGCCGTCGCCGAAGTCGTAAAGGTACTTGAACGATTTCGCGCCGATGTCTTCGACTGCCGCCAGCAGCGAGATCTTGCGCGCATCGAGCGGGCCATCTCCCCAGTCCTGATCAGGCAGACCAAAGCCGACGTCGCGGATGCGGAATTCGTAAAGGTGGCTGTTGCTCCAGCCCATCGCCGCCTGCAGCACCTCATGAAGGCGATGGAGCTTGATGCGGAACGGCACCACAACGCGCCGCATCACCGTCGGTTCGACGTGGTCGAGGGTGATCTTCAGGCGGACCAGAGAAGCCGGCATCTTCAGGCTGCCAGCTTGTGCGCCACTGGCGACGCGCTCTTCCAGTTCCAGGGCAGGAGCTCATCGAGCCGATGCGCGGGATAACCGGCAATGCGGTGAAGCACGTCGGCGAGCCAGGCTTGCGGATCGACGTCGTTCATCTTGGCCGAGACAATCAAGCTGTACATAGCGGCGGCGCGCTGGCCACCGCGGTCCGATCCGGCGAACAACCAGGATTTCCTGCCCAAGGCTATGCCGCGCAGGGCGCGTTCGGCGGCATTGTTCGACAGACAGACACGCCCGTCGTCGAGGAAGAGGGTGAAGGCAGGCCAGCGTTTCAGCAGGTAATCGAAGGCCTTGGCGAGATCATCGTTGCGAGACAGCTTGGCACGCTGAGCCTTCATCCATGCTTCCAGCTCGAGGACCAGAGGCAGGCTCCGATCCTGACGAGCGGCCTTGCGGAGCTCCACGCTCTGACCGTTGATCTCGCGCTCGATGTCGAACAGGGCATCGATCCGCTCCACCATTTCCAGCGCGATCGGCGAGATGACGGCCGCCTTCTTGCCCTGCGCTTTTCGGCGCGCATTCGCCTCGACGTCGGCCATCGCAAAAAAGGGCCGCCTCGCATGGACCCAGCAGGCTGCTTCCGTTATCGGGCCTGGCCGTCGATCCGGAAGATAGAGTTTGGTGTAGCCGGTATAGGCGTCCGCCTGCAGAATGCCGCTATAGCCGGCAAGATGCGCCTGCGGGTGCTCGCCCGCGCGATCACGGGAATAGTAGAACATCGCCGACGGTGCGGCTGTGCCGCCGAACGGTCGATCGTCGCGGACATAGACCCAACTTCGGGCGATATCGGTCTTTCCTGCCGCCAGAACCGGGACCGTCGTGTCGTCGCCGTGCAATCGATCTGCCCCAAACGTATGGGCCTCGATCCGTTTGATGATCGGATCGAGTACGGCACAGCATGCGCCGATGCTATCGGCCACCGTCGACAGGCTGAGGGAAACGCCTTCGCGTTCGAAGCGCTCGACCTGACGATTGAGCGGCAGATGCTGGCCGAACTTGTCGAACAGGATCATCGCCAGGAGATTGGGGCCGGCCCATCCGCGCGGGATGGCATGGAAAGGGGCCGGAGCTTGGCTGATCTTCTCGCAATCGCGGCAGGTGAACTTCTCGCGCACCGTCTGGATCACTTTCCATTGGCGCGGAATGACCTCGAGGGTCTCGGTGATGTCCTCACCCAGCTTGCGCAGTCGGTCGCCGCCACAGCATTGGCAGCTCACGGGACCGGGCACGACGACGCGTTCGCGCGGAAGATGATCGGGGAAAGACTTCTTCGCCGGCCGGCTGCGGGTAAAGCCGGCGACATTGACGGTGGCCGCGACCGCCATTTCGGCCGCGAGTTCGTCCTCGGTCACCGCCATCTCCAACTCTGCCAGTTGGAACTCCATCTGATCGATCAGCCGGGCGCGACGCTCTGCCTTCGGGCCATAGAGCTGCCGCTCGAGCTTTTCGATGCGCAGCTTCTGCCGGGCAATGACGGCAAGATCCTCCGACGCCTTGGCCTTGGCAACGGCAAGTTCAGCCTCGATCTGTGCGCCCTTGGCGCGTACCGCGATGAGCTCTGCCCGCAGGGCGGCAACATCGTCGGGAAGCAAATCAGGGCTGTTTTCCATGCCCGAAGTGAATCACAGAAGTCCTGATTTGCCTAGTGTTTCAAAGGACTTGCCCCGGAATATTCGCGTTCGGGCGGCTCACCCGGCACTCGTCGGCCGCCATGTCTGCTGCGGATTTCGCCAATCAATCCCCTCCAGCAGATAGGACATCTGACCGGCGGTCAGCGCGATTGCGCCACTCTCCGTCGCCGGCCAGATGAAGCGGCCGCGCTCGAGCCGTTTCGCATACAACGATAGGCCGATCCCATCATGCCAAAGGGCTTTTATCAGTCGGCCGCTACGACCGCGAAAGACGAAGACGTCGCCCTTAAACGGATCGCGACCGAGGCCCTCCTGCACCAGCAGAGCCAGACCCTGCATGCCCTTGCGCATGTCGCAGTGACCGCTCGCGATCCACACCCGCACCCCGGAACTGATCGGGATCATTTGAGCGCCCGCATGATCGCGGCTGCCAGGTCGCATGGCGCTGCTGAGCCAATTCTCACCTTGACGCCGTTCGGGAAGTCCACCGCCATGGCCAATTCGACTGCGTCACTGCTGGCAGAGTCAACGAGCTTTGCCGGCACAAAGGCGGGCTCGGCCTCTTGGACCAAAGCCTGCCGCCGCCATGTGTAAATCAGGCCGGTCGAAACCTCGAAGCGGCGTGCAACTTCGGAAACAACCGCGCCTGGGGCGAAAGCCTCTGCCAGTATCTGCGCGCGATCTTCCAACGACCACCGCCGCCGCCGCTCTGGTCCGGTCAGCAAAACTGCATGTCCCATGAATTGCTCAGTGCGCTCTTAAGTCCACTCTTAAGAGCGCAGACTCACGGGATAAGCGGAACTTCGCAAGGCGGTCCCCGCCGGAGGGATACTGAGGACCCGCCCACACCAGCGCTTCTTCAACTCTTCCACAAGGTACTGGCGTGGCTGATCTTTATCGATGAGACATCGACCCATACGAATCTGACCAAGCGCTCAGGAGGTCACCAAAAGGACGGCGTTACCGCAGTCACGCGCCTTTCGGGTCGTGGGAAACACGGGCACCTTCGTGCCGGTCTTAGATCGCATACGATGGTTGCGCCCTTTATCGTCAATGCGCCGATGAGCCGGCTCCCTCCGAGACCTCGATCAAAACGCAACTCGCCCCCGATCCTGTCTCCGGGCGATGTCGTCATTCTCGACAAAGTCGGCTTCCATATAGGAGCGAGCGCGCCGACGCACTGGTCAAGGCGCGTCGCTTTTTGTTCCTGCCGCCCTTTTCACCCAATCTCAACCCGATCGACATGGCCTTCCACAAACTCAAGGCGCTTCTGCGAAAACGTGCCGCCCGCAGTTTCGTCACCATCGCCGACGCCCTCGGCGACATCCGCAGTCTCTTCTCCCCCACGGAGGGCCGCAACTACTTCAGGGCCGTCGGATATGAGGCTCGATTAAACGCGACACGCTTTAGTGAGCGGACAACCCTAACAGCTCAGGTTCCATATCTCTCTTCCCGACACGAAGCCCGAGGACTCGTTTGCAGCAAGAAGACATCCGCAAAGGGGCCAGACGTCACAACGCGACCGCATCAATCGTCACCGGTGTATTAACTTCGACGTCTCTCGTCAGTGTTTTACCTAGGATCCGATCAAAGTGCTTAGGCGCCAGTCCGAAGCCCGGTCTGACACTCCTGACGGCATCCTCCGTGACAACATCACCCGCCTTAAGGGCCTTGACGAAATAAAGCGATCGCCGGAACTTCACATTGCCTGTCTCGCTCGACTTATGGCCATAATCGACATTGCCAAGAGCCTGCCAAGCAGTTTTCGCATCGCGGCAAAGAGCCGAAAACTCCTGTGGCTCAAGGGAGAAACTATCGTCGGGACCACCACCGCTTCGATCAAGAGTAAAGTGCTTCTCAATCAAGGAGCCTCCTAAGGCGACACTGGCGATGGCTGTTGTATTGTCGAGCGTGTGGTCAGAGAGCCCTGTTGGCAGACCAAAGCGCTCAATCATATCAGGTATCGTGCGCAAATTGTAATCACTAGCCGGTGCCGGGTAACCGCTCACACAATGGAGAATGGCAAGATCCTTGCATCCGCCCTCCCGCGCGGCGCCGACTGCTTCCGCGATTTCCTCATCGTCCGCCATACCGGTGGAAATGATCATCGGTTTGCCGGTGCTCGCGGCGTAGCGAATCAGCGGAAGATCCACTGCCTCGAACGAGGCGATTTTGTACGCTGGCGTATTTAGGTCCTCAAGCAGATCAATTGCGGTCGTGTCGAAGGGGGAACTAAATATCGTGATGCCAACCTTCCGGGCGTGATCGAAAAGCGGCGCATGCCACTCCCACGGCATATAGGCCTCGCTGTACAGCTGGTAGAGCGTCTTCCCGCCCCAAAGCCCACCTTCGATCCGGAAATCTTCCGCATCACTGTCCAATGTTATTGTGTCCGGTCGGTAAGTTTGAAGCTTTACGGCGTCAGCTCCCGCTTCCTTCGCACGGTCAATCAACGACAACGCTGTCTCGATCCGACCGTTGTGGTTAGCGGACATCTCGGCAATGACATAAGGAGGGAAATCCGGCCCGATCTTCCGCCCAGCGATCGTGAGAACTCTGCTCAATTTACTCTCCTCTAGATACGGGAATGCTCGCAAGCATGTCGTTGCGTTTACTTGCCCATTCATTTGCCAGCATCCCAAGTCGATGGATATTGTAATATTTTCCGTCGCGCAGGTATTGTTGGCGAAAGATGCCCTCCTCCACGAAGCCGAACTTCTTGTGGAGCTTGATGACAGCTGCATTGAAGTCCAGAACTTCGCAAAAAAGCTTGTGCAAATTTAAGTCAAAAAAGGCGTAGTCCAAGGCCAAGAACTCCATTCTTGAACCTGTACCCCGCTCGGCATCAGGCGATGCGTAAAATGCCCAACTCGCGTTTCGGTTTTCCTGATCTATGTTATTGAACGAAACGACGCCCAGGGGTACGCGTCGATGTTCGTAAATGAAGTATCGATGATTATCTGCAGATCTTGTTCGCGCCCACCACCGCTGATGCTCTTCCTCAGAGATCTCATGCCAAGTATACATCTTCTCGCGCACTGCGGGAATATTGCGCCACATTCTCATTATAGTGATATCGTCGTCAGTGGCACGACGCAGGCAGCCATGAACACCGTTCGCCATTAGATGGACCTCGCACTAGACAGGTGGCGGTTAGCGACCTCTCGGGCGACCTCAAGACCTCCCTCGCCACTGCAAATGGTTGCCGCGCGCGACGACATGGCTTCAAGTGCAGCCTTGTTCCAAATAAGACCCTCGACGATGCCACCGAACGTCGAATCAAAACCGGATCCGAGCTCCGCCAGCACAGCCGCACCCTCAGCAGCCAGCCTTTGCGCTACTTCGCGTTGGTTCTCCGCAAGAACCATCAGAATTGTCGGTACACCGAGAGCACACCGCTCCCAGGATGTACTTCCAGCCGCACCGATAGCGAGATCAGCCTCGGCCATCAGACTCGCCATATCGTCAACATTTGACAGGACACGCGTCTTCCATCGCAATTGTGCGGCGTTTTCACGCACTGCATTCGCCCATGGGGCGTGCTGCCCCATAACAACGGTGATCTCGGCGCGGTCGGGTAGCGTGCATCGTTCAAGGGCACTGAGCACCCGGCTGGTCACATTGTCCTTGTCTACCCCTCCAAGCGTCACCAGCAGCCGACAAGGAACGGTTTGCCGACGCCGAGCGAGGCTATCGGACCGCCTTTGCACAAACTGAGGTCGAAGGAGTGCGAAGTGTGCCCCCGCCCGAATCTGGCAGTTCGCCGGTGTCAGCGGTTGGTAGTCGCTCGCCACCCTACCAAGGCTCTGATCGAGCAGCAGATCGCAATCATGCTCACGATCTGCGAGATCGTCTAGCACCATGAGGTATCTGCAGGACGAGCGTAGAAACCGCTCCCAGCGAATATCAAGTGCGTAATGATCGACGACCACCCAGTCCGGACGCACATTTCCGATTGCTGCCACAGTTTGGCGCGCATCCGTCTGCCAATCGACACCGAGCCAGTGAGCGTGGGCGAGCTTCCCGTCATTCGGTTTTTCCCCGTTAACCTCCAAGGGAAGCTCCGCCACGGGAAAGCCCCTATGCCGGATGAGTCCGATTAAATTCCCGCGATGAGCACGGCACACAAAGCCGCATTCGAAGCCCGCCTCCGACAGCATATCGGCGAGCGTGAGGCAACGCATGATGTGACCGGTACCGATGTCAATCGACGCATCGGCTCGAAAAAGCACGTCACATCTACGAGAAGGTGTCACCAGATTCATACAGAGCCTTAAACATGAGTTCTGCCCGCAACCAGTCGTCGGGTGTATCGATATCTTGCACGCGATAACGGGGCAGAATGACGGCAGTTGCAGAGTTTGAAAAGACTGGCTTGCCTGCAAGCCAGGCTTCGGACCGTCCCCAATAGAACTGGCCTGCGTCATGATAGACTGGCTCGAGGTCCTGGGAACGAATGTTGAACTGCTCGGGCATAAGCATTTCGACCCGTCCTTCCGCCGTCAGCCTGATGGCACGCTGGATTGGAAAGGCGTAGCTCGTTGCCGAGAAGACAAAATCCAACCCGCTTGACTTGAGTAGGTCGAATCCCCCAGCTATGTCGTCCGCTCGCAGAAAGGGCGCTGTTGCGTAAATACAGCACACCCGTTCCGGAGTCGCATAGTTTTCGGCTACCCAGCTGATTGCATGGCGAATGACCTCACTTGTCGTTGCGTGGTCGTCAGACAGTTCGGCGGGCCGGAGGAATGGAACGTCAGCCCCTGATTGCTGTGCAATCTCGGCGATTTCCTGGTCATCTGTGGATACGATGATGCGATCGAAGCATCCACTTTCAATTGCCGCGCTGATCGACCAAGCGATCATAGGCCTCCCACCGAACTGCTTAATATTCTTGCGGGGTATCCGCTTGCTTCCTCCTCGCGCTGGAATAACGGCGAGCTTCATGTTGTCAGCTCCGCCTCCAGGGCCGCCACCACCTCATCTTGTTGCACTTCCGTCATGGTCGGGAATATCGGCAATGTAATCGCTTCATCGTAGTACCGTTCTGCTACAGGGAAATCGCCGTTGCGGAATCCCATCCTCGCGTAATAGGGCTGAGTGTGGACCGGAATATAATGCAGGTTCACGCCGATACCCCGCGCTCGAAGCCCCTCGAATACTGCGCGGCGGGTCTTCGAAATCGTCGCGAGTTCCAGGCGGATCACGTAGAGGTGCAGACCAGAGTAGCCGTCGGGATGCTGCCACGGTGTCACCACCGGGAGATCGGCAAGCAGTTCGTCATATCGCCGCGCCAGAGCATGGCGCCGTGCGACGTACTCGTTAAGGCGAGCCATCTGGCTCAATCCCAAAGCCGCTTGTATGTCCGTGAGACGATAATTGTACCCAAGGTCTACTTGCTGATAGTACCAGGGGCCGTCCGGTTCGTGCGTCATGATCACGGGATCGCGTGTGATCCCGTGGCTGCGAAACAGCGCCATCCTGTCGGCAAGCTCTTTACTGTTCGTCAGGGCGGCGCCCCCCTCCGCCGTGGTGACGATCTTCACCGGATGAAAACTGAAGACGGTAACATCGCTGTAACGGCAGTTGCCGATCGGTTCACCCTGATATTTGCCGCCAATAGCGTGGGAAGCATCCTCAATGATCCTGAACCCATATCGCCTTGCAAGTTCATGGAAATCCGCCAGGGCGCAAGGTTGGCCACTGAGGTGCACCAAAACCACGATCTTGGGCAGCAAGCCGTCGCGTTTAGCCTTCACCAGTTTCCGCTCAAGCTCGACCGGGGAAAGATTGTAAGTCCGCGGGTCCACGTCCACGAAGTCCACCCTTGCTCCGCAATATAGCGCGCAATTGGCAGACGCCACAAAAGTAAGAGGCGTCGTCCACAACCAGTCGCCAGGTCCCAGCCCCATCGCCAGACAGGCAATATGAAGCGCCGATGTCGCGCTGTTTACCGCCAATGCGAACTTGGCGCCCGTGTGCTCGATAAGAGCCTCCTCAAAACGAGGCACCATTGGGCCTTGCGTAAGAAAATCTGAGCGGAGCACGTCTATGACGACGTCGATGTCAGCCTGCGTAATGTCTTGGCGCCCGTAGGGGATCATCGCTCAGACGCTCCCAATCTTTTCGGCATTGGCGGCGACCCAGGCTCGAAGCTCCTCCGAGGTCATCCACGCACTGTTGTTGTCGCTTGTGTAGCTGAAGCCGGCCGGAACCTTCCTGCCATCCTTGATGCGAGCCTCCGATGCCGTCCAATTATGAATGGCCGGGAGTATCTTGAAATGCTCCTCATACTCATAGGTGTGGAAGGCATCCTCCTCACCAATCATTTGCTCATGAAGCTTTTCGCCAGGCCTGATGCCGACAATTTCAAGCCTGGCCTCCGGCGCGATCGTACGGGCAAGATCGGTAACCTTCATCGAGGGGATCTTCTTGACGTATATCTCTCCCCCCTCCATGTCATCGAAGGCGTGCCAGACCAACTCAACGCCCTGCTCGAGCGAGATCATGAAGCGTGTCATCCGCTCATCGGTAATCGGCAACACTCCCTTGTGCTTGATAGACAAAAAGAAAGGAATGACCGATCCACGAGATCCCATAACGTTGCCGTACCGAACCACGGCGAATCGAGTTTCATGTGCGCCGGCATAGGAATTGCCGGCAACGAACAGCTTATCTGACGCCAGTTTCGTCGCGCCATAGAGATTGATCGGGCTGCTCGCCTTGTCAGTGGACAGGGCGACGACCCGCTTCACCTTTTTGTCAATGCAGGCATCGATAAGATTCATGGCGCCATTGATATTCGTCTTCACGCACTCGAATGGATTGTATTCGGCCGTTGGCACAATCTTTGTCGCAGCCGCATGAACCACGTAGTCCACGCCGTCCAGAGCTCGGTAAAGGCGCTCACGATCCCGAACATCACCGATGAAGAAGCGGACGCGCGGATCGTTTCCGTATTTTTTCGCCATCTCCCACTGCTTCATCTCGTCTCGAGAGTATATGATAATCTTTGCAGGGTTATACTTGGCGAGCGTCATTGGGACGAACGCATTTCCAAACGACCCTGTGCCGCCCGTAACAAGTATGGTGCTGCCAGAAATCATTCCCATCTCCTTCAATATTTAAGCGAATTTATCAGGCAAATTTGCTGAGATAGGCATCGCTTCATCTAACTATTCTCATTTATCGCCACAGCAAGCCGCCCGCTCTCGAGCCAGTTGCCGGTCTCTGACGCTGCATACACGTCCTTTGCTTGGCCCGCACTGGCAAAAGCTAGACCCGAGCCTGCGGTGGGGCCCGATAAAGTCTCGGACGCCATGCGCATGGCGAACCCGTCATTGGATATCCCCTGATCTCGCACCAATGGTACAGCCCCCATGGAGGAGGCCGAAATCTCGAGGGCCTAATTACTGAGAGGAATCGTTTCTGACAAGCAAGTGGAGCAAAAAAGCGATGCCAAGCCACTACCCGTCGCGTCCAACAAAGTACTGGATCCGGGGATCACGCTTCAGATTTTTTTTGCACTGAAGGTTTTTTCCGAGGAAAGCAGACCGTGGTGTCGTGGACGCAGGGCACGCAGCTTGGGGAAGAGCGCTTCGCTCCTAGTCTCTGCAAAACTGAACGCTTCAATTGACGACAAACTACGAAATAGTCGCTGGTTCGAAGTCGCATCAAACTTTCTTTAGAGTCGCACCGGGTGCAGGATAGACAGTGCGCACAGCACCGACGGATATGGGGAACCGTCACCTATAGGTCTTCAACAGAGAAATTACTCGGGCGTCTTCTCATCGTTGTGTGCATTCATATATTTCTCCCTTGCCGCCCAAATGTTTCCACGTACCGCGTAGACTTGATGATTATCGTCAATGGGGAATACAACATTCTTCCTGAACAACCCCTGGATGTCGTCAGACCATTCGCTGAAGTGCGGACTACCCCGTCGCATGAGACAGAGAAGCGCAAAACGCTCGGAATCAGATAGAACATCCCAATTTCGGAGCGCTTCGTTCTCCTCTTGATCCGCCCTGTCGTTTCGCCACATCTCGACGTGCTGTCTCATGCTTGCCTGCGCCTTCACTAAGCGTCTCCGTTATTATTGTTAGAACCGACTTACGCAAGCGGTGCTTCCGTAGCAACCGCGGCTTGGAAACACCCCGGCCCAATCCTCCTTGCCAACCCTTCAACATCAATATCGTTCGATGATATTGCCGAAGAGTATGCCCAGCGCTACACCACTTACGTCGACGACGCCCCGATCGCCATCAATTATCTGTCGCGGTCATCGCTCAGTGATCGGCGTGAACTCTGTGATCTCTTCCCGCACGGAATTGATCGAGCCGTCGAGTTCACCGAACCGGTTGAACCGTTAATCCATGCGCCGACTCAGCGGCCGTCGTCCGCTTTGTCTTCCGACCGCCCAAAAAACCGACGAGTTTGCCGAACCATATGCAATATGGGATCCTCAAAGCCGGTCTTCCCGAATCTCGCGCGTTGACACAGTCAGCAGCATCAGGCCTAGGGCAAAACACACGAGCGCAAATTCAATGACATAGCCCTTGTCGAGCCCGTCGGCGCGATATTCCGAATATATGCCACTCCGGAACCACATGATGATGTGCACGAGCGGATTGTAGAGGATGAAATCACGGAATGGGTTTGGCAGGGTTTCGGGCAGGAAAAAGACACCAGAGACCATGAAGAGCGGTCGGTTGATGATCCCGAAGATCTGCTCGTAAAGGGGAAAACGGGCAAACATGACGATATTGATCGTGCCGATGCCGAGACCGAGCACCGCAGCCACGCCTGCAGCCTGAACCATGCCGGCGATGTACATTGGCATGGCGACACCCCCGAATTCGATGATCATCAAGAGGATCATGGCTGCCACCAACGCATCGGTCATGAACTGCAGGATGAAACGAGAGATGATCGCATCGAAGGGTGAGACGACTGGATAGGAGAGCAGCGTTTTGTTCGCCTTCATCGTGCCAGCCATAAAGGAGGACATGCGCTGGTAGAAAGTGAACGGCAGATAACCGCTCGCAAAAAACAGCGGAAAGCTCAAGCCCAGCGCCGGCATCCGGGCAATCGCCTGAAAGATCACCGTCATCATCGCGACATGCGCCACCGGGTCGAAGATCGCCCAGAGATACCCGCCCGGCTTCGAACCGTAGCGCGTCGACATTTCGCGCACGATCAGCGCCGCAGTCACTCTAAAATGTTGCTCGATGAGCTTCACGTCTCGCCTCGATGGTCTGCGATATGGGCTTCGGGCCGGCATATTCCACAAACGGCGCTTCCTGGCAAATCTTTGGCAGACACGAGAGCACAAGCGGCCTTCCCACAAAAAAGACCGCCCTGACCATTTTCGCTCAGGGTGGACCGGAAGCTGCATCGCTCAGATAGGCGCTGGTGACATCGAACTGGCCCGAATGCGTCCGCCACTGACCGTTGAATTTCGCGACGCAATCGCGGAGCGGGTCCTGGTACCTGGCAGTTTCGTCGATCAGTGCGGATCGCATGCGCGCGAGTACATCCGCATAGTCGGCCACGGCGGCGAGGTTCCGCATCTCGCCTGGATCGCTGTCGAGATCGTAGAGTTCGTCCATGTCACCGGGCGAGAATACGTATTTGAAGTTGTCGCGCGACACGAGTATGCGCTGGGAATAAAGGAACCGCAGGCCGTGATATTCGGCGAGCAAATAGTCCCTACCCTGCTCGCTTATCCCAAGGACTTGCGCCGAGAGATCCTCCGCTTGCCTGGGCGCGTAACTGACGCCGAGCAACGACAGGGCCGTCGGCATGATGTCCATATTGAGCGCTAGGCCGTCCCGATTTCCGCCCTGCAACGATGGATGGCTGAAGATCAGTGGCACCCTCATGGCCTCGTCATAGGGCAGGCCCTTGTCGATGAGACCGCCGTGCGCCCCGGTCATGTCGCCATGGTCAGACGTGAAGACCACAAGCGTCTCTTCTGCCAGGCCGCTGTGATCGAGATAGTCGAGCAGCCGGCCAATCTCATAGTCGAGCATGGCCACGTGATCGCAGTAGTAACCGATATACGCGACGAGCTCCTCCTCGGTCCTCGGATGGTTGCGGTAGAAATCATCACGCTCGCGCAGCACGCGTCGCGGCTTGCCTGAAAGATCGTCCGAGAAATTGCTCCAGGGCGTAATCTTCGTACGGTCGGTGACGCCGTAGAAATCGTCTGAGATCACGTGTGGCCCATGCGGATCCCAATATTGCACCGTGGCGAAGAAGGGTTCGCTTCCACCTGCCAGACCCTGCAGCATGCCGATGATCTGGTCGGTCAGGAAATGGCAGGGCGTCGACGCCTGAGGGCCGCACCATCGGCCGGCCGCCATGGTCTGCTGGTCGGGATTGAAGTAGAGCTCCGGATCGATGCGGTAGCTCAAACCGTTCGACGCGAGATAATCCTTGAAAACCTTGGTCTTGACGATGTTGCCGTAGCCGGCCGGTGCTTCGCCCTCGAAACCATAGTCACCCGGGCCTTTCTCCACGCCGACGTGCCATTTGCCGACAAAGCCGCAGCGATAGCCGGCGCGACGAAGATCATTGTGCAGCAACCGCTCCGGCCGCGCCAACTCCCGGGCGAGCGCGTGATACATGTCGCAATTTGTGCCCATGCCGTGGGTGAAGGCATAATCGCCGGTTAACATCGAGGCGCGCGAAGGAGTGCAGAGCGGCGAGGTGCAATAGGCGCGATCGAAGCTCACGCCGTTCTGGATCAGCCGATCGAGGTTCGGGGTCTTGACCGGCACAGTCTTGCGCGGCCCGAGGCAGTCCCATCGAAGCTGATCGACGCCGATGAAGAGCAGGTTCTTCATGGTCGAGATCCCCTCCCTATTCCTTTGGATCAGTCGAGGTCGTCACGGATACAAGCCTTGAAGTGTCCTTTCGCCGTTTCTCGCAGGGGCGGCACGATGCTGGCACAGGCCTCGATCGCGACCGGGCAGCGGGTGCGGAAGACGCAGCCGCTGGGAGGATTGGCGGGGCTCGGTATATCGCCCTTGAGAATCTGCCGGCTGGACCGCTTCGAAGGATCGGGCGACGGGACCGCCGAGAGCAAGGCGCGCGTATAAGGATGCTGCGGGCGGGCATAGAGCTCCCGGCTGGGCGCCATTTCCATGATCCGCCCGAGATAGAGCACGATCACGGTATCGGCGATGTATTCGACCACCGCAAGATCATGCGCAATGAACAGCATGGTAAGGCCCAGGCGAATCTGCAGGTCGCGCAGCAGGTTGACGATCTGCGCCTGGATCGAGACGTCGAGTGCCGATACCGGTTCGTCGGCGACGATCAGCTCGGGTACAAGCGTCAGCGCCCGTGCGATGCCGATACGCTGGCGCTGACCGCCGGAAAATTCATGCGGGTAGCGAGAAATCGCATCGGGCGGCAGGTCCACCGACGCAAGGGCCTTGGCGCCCTTGGCGATCCGCTCGGATTTGCTGCCGATACGTTGAATATCCAGCCCTTCGGTGAGAATTTCACCGATGGTCATACGCGGCGACAGGCTCGCAAAGGGATCCTGGAAAATATACTGGACGCGCGCATGCAGACGTCGAAGTTCGCGGCGGCTAAGGCTCGTCGTTTCGACACCGTCGAAACGAATGCCACCGGAGGTCGGCGGAACCAACTGCGCGACCATGCGGCCGATGGTCGTCTTGCCGCTACCGGATTCCCCGACGAGGCCGACGACTTCGCCGCGTCTGATGTTGAACGAGACGTCCTGAACGGCACGGACGACAGGCCCGCGCCCGAACGCCACCGGGGCGAAATCTTTGGTCAGCCCGCTGACCTCAAGGAGCAATTCATCTGACATCGTTTAGATCTCCTGCCAGCGAATGCAGCGACTGAACTGGCCGTCGCCGGTTTCGACGAGCGGCGGGTAAGCCTCAGAGCAGGCCTCTATCCGATAGGGACAACGCGGCGCAAACGGACAGCCTTCAGGCAGGTTCATGAGACTTGGAACCGATCCGGCAATCGTCGGCAGCGGCGTGCCCGCTTCCTTGAGGCGTGTAGCTGTTCCAAGCCGCGGCACCGAGCGCATCAGCCCCTTGGTGTAGGGGTGGCGCGGATGGGCGAAGACCCGCGCCACGCTACCGGTCTCGACGACCGAGCCGGCGTACATGACTGCGACGCGATCGGCGATCTCCGCGACGACTCCGAGGTTGTGGGTGACGAACAGCATGCCCATGCCGCGTTCCCGTTGCAGGTGGCCGAGCAGGTCGAGGATTTGCGCCTGAATGGTGACATCGAGGGCTGTTGTAGGCTCGTCGGCGATCAGCAGCGTCGGGTTGCATGCCAGAGCCATGGCGATCGTCGCCCGCTGCCGCATGCCGCCCGACAATTCGTGCGGATATTGTCCGGCACGCCGGCGCGGATCGGGAATGCCGACATCCTCCAGCCGCTGGATGGCATCCGCCAAAGCCTCCCGGCGGGACTTGCCGAGATGGATGCGGATCGGCTCGGCAATCTGCTCACCGACAGTATAGACCGGATTGAGGCTGGTCAGTGGTTCCTGAAAGACCATACCGGTGTCGTTGCCGCGCACCCGGCGCAGCGCCTCGCCGCCGATCGTTTGAAGGTCGACGACCTCACCCGTCTTGCGTCTGAGGCGAAGCGTTCCGGCGGCGATACGGCCGACGCCGCGCGGCAGGAGGCCCATGATCGACAGGCTCGTCACCGACTTTCCAGAGCCCGACTCGCCGACCAGTGCCACGGTTTCTCCCGTCGCCACGGTGAGATTGAGGTCGCGCACGGCGACGATCTCGCGATCGCCGATGTGAAAAACCGTGGTCAGTCCGGAAATTTCGAGGATCGGCTCTACACTCATCATCAGTCCAGGAGGCCGGTTTGACGGAGAATGCGGTCGATGATTGCCGCCTCCTCGTCATTGAGGGATCGTTGCGGACGGGCCATGATATTGGTGTCGATAACGCCGAGCCGGCGCATGGCGGTCTTTGAAGGCGCCCACCCCCGCAGACCCTGCACTGGTCCGCGGCAGGCTGACCCAGACCATCTCGAAAAGCCGGCAAAGCCTCTCCTGTTCCTGGCGTGCAGCCGTGAAATCGCCCGCCTGGCACAAATTCCACAGGCGTACATAGCCGTGCGGATCGACGTTGCCGAGGCCGGGAACGATGCCATGTGCGCCCATGTTCACGACGCTGTCGGCGACGATTTCGGATCCGGTCATGACGAAGAAGTCGGAAAGATCGGCAGTGTCGGTCATGACGTAGCGAAGATTGCCATCGTCACCGCTTGAATCCTTGAGCCCGACGACGGTGCCTTCACGCGCGAGCGTAACGGTGGTCTTGCGCTCGAGCTTAGTGCCGACGCAGACCGGTATGTCATAGGCGATCACCGGTATGTCGACAGCGTCCCGGATGTAGCGGAAGTGGTCGATGGTCTCGGACTGATTGGTGCGCGTATAGAACGGGGCGGTCACGACGACCGCGTCGGCACCTGCCGACTGCGCTGCCCGTGCGTGGGCGATGACACGATCGGTCGTAGGGTCGATCACACCGACTAGGATCGGCACGCGACCGCGCACCTGCTCGACCGCATGTTCGATGATGCGCCGCCGCGTGGTTTCGTCGTGGAAGACGACCTCGCTCGTCGAACCGAGCACGAACAGGCCGTGCACGCCGCCGTCAATGAGATGGTCGATGACACGTGAGAACGAAGGGTAATCCACTTCGAAGGTCGTGGTGAGCGGAGTGACGACAGGGGGAATGACGCCGGTAAAGAGGGGCATTGCAGACCTTTCACTTGAGTTCGGAGCGCGGGTCGAAGGCATCACGAAGCCCATCGCCCACGAAGTTGATGGCAAGAACGGTCACGACGAGCGCCGCGCCGGGGAACATCCATTGGAAGGGATAATTTTCGAGCACATGCGTGGCGCGAGCGGCGTTCAGCATGTTGCCCCAGCTCGCTTCCGGCGGCGTGACGCCGAGGCCGAGGAATGAGAGGCCTGCCTCGAGCAGGATACCGTTCGCCACCTGCAGCGTGGCATAGACCACGAGAATATCGATCGTATTGGGCAGGGCATGGCGAATGAGCAGGTGCCACAGGCCGGCGCCCATACCACGCGATGCCACGACGAAATCCCGCTCGCGCAGCTCCAGCAGCCGGGCCCGGACCATGCGCGAGAGCACCGGCCATGACAGCAGCGAAATCACGAGGATCGTCGGCACGATGCCGCTACCGACGATCGAGGCAAGCACTAGGAGGAAAATGATCGGCGGCAAGGTCATGGCAAGGTCCACGAACCGCATCGTAGCACTGTCGACCAGGCGCCCTCCCAAGCCGGCGACGGCGCCGATGAAGAACCCGATGAATGAGGAAATCACCATTGACGCTGTGGCCACGAGCAGCGAGATCCGCCCCCCCTGCATGAGCCGCGCCATGATGTCCCGCCCCACGCCGTCGCTTCCAAGCCAGTGGGCTGACGACGGCCCCTGGTTCATCGCCAGGAGATCGATGTCGTTGGGTTTGTAAGGCCACCACAGATCATAGGTAAGGGTGAACAGCAGGATCGGAATCAGGATGCCCGCGCCGGTCACGGCCGCACCGTTGTCGAGAAAGCGCGACATCGCGCGACGGATGGGGCCGGCCGAACGCGTCTTCGTGAGGCTGGTCATCTTACGCCACCTTGATGCGCGGATCGACAGCGGCATAGGCGATGTCGGTCAAGAGGTTGACGAGTATGACGCAGGCGCCGGTGAGCAGCGTCGCACACATGATGACCGGATAGTCGCGCCGGACCACGGCGTTGATCATCAACAGGCCCATTCCCGGCCAGTCAAACACGCTCTCTATGAAGATGGCGCCGCCGATGGCGATACCGATCGTGGATCCGATCACCGTGATCACCGGCAGCAGGGCATTGCGCACGGCATGTTTGACGATGACCCAGAACTCGCGAACGCCCTTGGCGCGCGCCGTCCGCACGTATTCCTGCGACAGCACCTCGAGCAGTGAGGAGCGCATGTAGCGCATGATCAGCGCACCATGGCCGATCGACAGCAGGGCGGCCGGCAGGATGAGATGCGCCAGCAGGTCGCCGACGGAGAAGGGAGCGCCCGGTGTCAGCATGCCGCCGGCCGGCACCCACCGCAAGACGACCGCAAACACATATAGTCCCAACAGGGCCGTCAGGAAGGCGGGGCTCGAGATGCCGACGAAGGCCGCCGTCGACAGCGAGAGATCGGCGAACTGGTTGCGCCGGACCGCGGCAAGGATGCCGGCTGCTATCCCCACGACCACGGAGATGGCAAGCCCGCTGAACATCAAGAGGATCGTCGGTCCGATGCGGCCGAGGACGAGCGGCAGCACCGGTTCGCCGCCGCGCTGGATGGAATAGCCGAAATCTCCAGTCACGGCCGCACCAAGCCAGGCGAAATACTGCACCGGCAGTGGCTGATCGAGGCCGAGGCGCGTCCGCAGCGCCACAAGGTCGGCGGCTGACATCGGGACCGACGGGTTGATGTAGGCATCGATAGGGTCGCCGGGCGTGAGCCGCAGCAGCGTGAAGATGAGGACGGTCAGGGCCAATAGCATGAGCAGGCCGACGACCGTGCGGCGGAGGATATATTGCAGCATGTTTCACCAACATGGTCCATACAGCGCCGCGCGTCTTATCAGACGCGCAAAGGACGCTGTAGCACTTTGAATTGCTGCATGTTTTTGTCCTTAAATCGGCTACGATTTAAGGAAACATGCAGCAGGGGATGCAGCCGGACTTGACCATCCGGCCGCCCCTCGGCCCAGCCCCTTTAAGGAGCGATATCCCACTTCTCCGGGTGGGAGACGAATGGACCACCGGCCGGAGCAGGCGTCCAGAAGAAGTCCTTGAGCTTGCTGGACGCGACCCCGTAGCGGCTCGCGACCCACATCGGGCTCCAGGGAAGCTCAGCGTTCATTTCCTTGCAGACTTGCTGCCACTTCGGGTCCGCCTTGGACGGGTCGGTCTCCGCCATCGCCGTGTTTAATGCCTCGGTGAGCTGAGGCATCTCGACACGCATGATGTTGTTGCCGGCCGGCGGTATCTGCGCGGCGTTCAGCCCGATGTTGAGCGAAGCCGGGTTGGGGCCGTTCTGCAGGCCGGCATAGACCAGCGGGAACTCCTCAAACTTTTCACTGCGGACGATGCCGCTGTAGCTGGGGACGTCGAGGGCGCGCGGAACCACGTTGATGCCAACCTGCGCGAGCATGGCCTGGATTGCCGCCATGACGTTGGCGACCTGCGGCGTGTTATAGTAGGTCAGCCACGGGATCGCCTTGTCGCCGTTGATGTCGTCCCAACCCGCCTCCTCCAGCAGTTCCTTCGCCTTCTGCGGATCGTAGGCATAGTCGTGAAGACCGTTCGGAACGAGCCGCGGCGCGACGTAGCCGCAGTTGGCGAGCTTTGCCGCTCCGCCAAACAAGCTCGAGATGATGGCGTTTCGATCGATGGCGTGTATGACCGCCTGACGCACGCGAAGGTCGCTCCAGATTCCAGCCTTGTGATTGAAGCCGATGTAGTTCACCACATAGGAGTCGCCTTCGATGATCCGGAAGTTGTCATTGCCCTTGAAGGTCTTGGCGTCATCAGGCTCGGCGAAGGTGAACTGGATCTCTCCCGCCGAGAGTGCCGAGACGGCCGCAGCTGCATTGGCAAAATACCGATTGATCAGGCGATTGACCTTCGGCTTGCCGCCGCGATAGCCGTCATAGGCAGCCATTTCGACATACTGGTCGCTTACATACTTCGCGAACTTGAACGGTCCGGTGCCGACAGGCTTTGTCGACCACCATTGGCTCTTGGCGACTTCCTTGATGTCGATCGTCGACAAGGCGTGCTGCGGCAGCATCATCACCTGCGACAGAACGGACAGGAAAGCCGAGTTGGGCTTATTAAGCTTGACGACCGCCGTATGCTCGTCAGGAGTCTCGATCGACGCGATGTCTGCGAGACGGGCGGCAAAAATACTGCCGCTATCGGCGTTCTTGGCGAGTTCCAATGTGAACTTGACGTCCACCGAGGTGAAGGGTTCGCCGTCGTGCCATTTCGTGTCGACCAGCTTGAAGGTGTAGGACAGGCTGTCTTCGCTCACGGTGAACTCGGACGCGAGCGCGCCGTCGAGCTTTGATAGATCGGATGTATAGATGACCAGCGGCTCGAAATAGGTATTGAGCCAGGTAAAGCCGGCGGTGGCGGTAAGCGGGTTGAAGTTGCCCGGGAATCCGCCCGGCCCCACGTCGAAGCCGCCGACAATTGTCTTTTCCTCCTGCGCCAGAACCGGCGTGGACACCATCGCGGTGGCGCTGGCAAAAGCAAAGGCTGCCGCCGCCAGAAGGCGGCCGAAATTCCGTCGATGCATGCTCTCCTCCTCTTTTATTCGGTTTATTGTTGGACCGGCTCGACCTCCCCGGGCCGGTTCGACGCGATAACCCTCCTGATTCCAGAGTAGTGATCTCCGAGACGCCTGCGGGCAGCCTCGACATCTCTGGCCGCGACAGCTTCGACAATTTCGTGGTGATCGCGCCAGGTATCCAGAGGGGTCGGGTTGGTCAGATTTGTGAGATCCGAAGCCTTGTAGAAAGCGGACCAGAAGATGTTGATCAGCGCGCTCAGCATCTTGTTGTTCTGGCAACGGAACAGAAGCTGGTGAAATTGCTGATCTTCCTCAGCAAAGCTCTCGCCACGTTCAGCGCGTTGACGCATGCGATCGGTAAGCTTGCGGAGCTCGGCAATATCATCCTCGCCGATCATCTCGATGGTTCTGTCGATCAGGCCGGTTTCCAGGACGCGACGGATCTCCTGCAACTCCTCGACGTCGCGCAGCGACGCCTGCAGACCGTAGGCAAGGTTGTCCAGCAACGGCGCAAACGAGAATTCCTTGACGAAAACCCCGATGCCGCGTCGCGTCTCGAGGACGCCGACCGATTCCAGCGCCTTGATCGCCTCGCGCACGGAGTTGCGCCCGACCCCCAATTGCTGCGCCAGGAAAGTCTCCGGTGGCAGAGCTGCGCCAGCCGCAAGCTTATTGTCCTCGATATAGCTGCGCAGGCTCTCCTGCACGCTGACGTGCAGAAGCGGCGGACGCGCTAGCGGCTTTATTGGCTTGGCCAAGAATTGCTCCCTGTCATCTGGCTTCCAACATGGTTGAGGTATATCGACTTGTAGGATATCTTGCAAGTCTATAAATGAGGAGCGAGTGGATTGAGCCGCCGGCGCTGCCGGAAGTTGCGCTGAAATCCCGAGGCCGCAAAGGGAGGTGAGGTGTGGCAGTCACAAAGTTCGAACGACAGGATGGTCGCTGGGGCCGTATTCGCGGAAATTGGGCGACGCTGATCTTGCCGATCAATGACGACGATTCGATCGATTTCGCGCGCCTCGCCGACGAAATCGAGCACCTGATCGCAGCCGGCGTGGACGGCATCTACTCCAACGGCACTGCGGGCGAATTCCACAATCAGACAGAGGAGGAGTTCGACGCCATTCAGCAACTACTGGCAGACCGCTGTAGGCCCGCGGCGATGCCTTTCATCATCGGGGCCTGCCAGGCTGATCCCCGGATATCCCTGGAACGTGTGCGCCGGGCGGCAAGGCTCGAGCCCGAGGCAATCCAGGTCATCCTGCCCGACTGGTGGCCCGTGACGGCAGAGGAGGCAACGGATTTCCTTGGGATGGCAGCGGAGGCGGCCGGCTCGATACCGCTGGTCCTCTACCATCCGCCGCATGCCAAGCGCGTCTTTGCTCCGGTTGAGTTGGCCGCGATCCTTGCACCTGTACCGCAGGTCGTCGGCGTCAAGCTCGCAGACGGAGATCTGAGCTGGTACAAGCAAGCCCGTCAGCACCTCGGCGCGTGGGGAATCTATGTTCCGGGACACCACCTTGCGACGGGCGTCAAACTAGACGTCGCGGTTGGGGCATTTTCGAATGTCGCCTGCCTGAGCCCATTCGGGGCGCAGCGATGGACCGCATCGATGGGCAGGGACATCGAGCGGGCGCTCGAGGTGGAGCAACGGCTATGCGCTTTTCTCGAAGACCACATCACACCCCTGGCCAAAGTGCACGGCTATTCGAATGCCGCACTGGACAAGTTGCTGGCGGCGATCGGGGGATGGGCGGACGTCGGCACCCGGTTGCGTCGGCCGTATCGCTGGCTCGATCCCCAGATCGTGCCGGGGTTGCGAGAAACAGCCAGAACCGCCCTCCCCGAAATCATGCTGTGACTGTTGAGGTAAGCATCATGACGCCGCCGAACATTTTGATGATCATGACGGACCAGCAACGTCGGGATACGCTTGGCGTCTACGGCTGTGACTGGATCCCTACGCCCAATCTCGACCGGTTAGGGAAGGCCGGCGCGGTCTTTGAGCGCTGCACTGTCGACAACCCCATCTGCACCCCTTCGCGCGCCAGCATCCTTACAGGCAAGCCCGTGCCGGGTCACGGGGTTGAGCGGGTGCATGACAATCTGCCCCCGGATGAAGTGCTTTTCACTGAGCGGCTGCGACGGGAAGCGAGTTATCGAACCGCGCTTTTTGGCAAACTCCACGTTAGCAGCCGTCTCAAGGAAGAACACGAGCGGCACCCGCATGACGGTTTTGATATCTATGAATGGTGCCTGGAACCGTCGGTCGCGATAGGAAGCCCGTTCAACGGCTATACCGCCTGGCTTCGCGAAACCGCACCGGACTTCCTCGCTGCGCTCCAACGCAACGGTCGCGGCGAGCTTCACCACCCTGAGGCCGTGCACATGAGCAAGTGGGCGGCCGATCGGACCATCGCGTTCATTCAGTCGATGAAGGCGGAACGGCAGCCGTTCTTTTGTCTGATGAGCCTTTTCGATCCCCATGATCCCTATGAGGATTACCCGTCGACGTTTCGGGATCGAATAGATGCAGGGAAGATTCCTGATCCGGTCGTTTCGCGCACGGAGCAACCCGAATGCGTTGTGCGCGAGCAGCAAGGCTCCTATCTCGGGCGTCTCGGGGACTTCTCGCCGGAAGAAATCCGCAAGATCCGGAGCGGCTATGCCGTCTCGATTGCATTCCTCGACGAACAGGTCGGCCGCGTCCTAAGCGCACTGGACGATGCGGGTTTGACGGAAGACACACTCGTCATCTTCCTGTCCGACCACGGCGACCAGCTTGGCGACCATGGGCTCTTCGTCAAGGGAGTGGCGCTCTACGAGCCTACCGTCGGCGTGCCGTTGTTACTGCGCTGGCCCGGCCGCATCGCCGCCGGAACCCGGTGCACCGCGCTTGCCCAGGGCCACGACGTTGCTGCCACATGCCTCGCCGCAGCGGGCCTCAGCACGCAATCATGCCCGCAGAGCGAGGATCTCGTAGCCATGGCATCGCAGAACACAACGAGGCGCAGCAGCGCAATCTGTGCCTACCGCAACTCCGGCGTAAACGAGAGCGGCAGCTTTTGGGATCCATCGATGCAGGCGACCATGGCACGGGACCAACGGTTCAAGCTCACACTTTACAGCAGCAACGGCTCGAGCGAACGAGAGCTATACGATCTTCAGACCGACCGACAGGAAACCACGAATCTCTCAGGTGACCCCGCCTACGCCACGACCGAACTCATGCTGCTCAACGATATCGCCTCGTTTCTCCAGCATGAGGCAGCGACAGCAACTCCCCGTGCAACCTCGTCCATTCCCAATGCGACTCAGCGGCTACGGAACAGAATTAAGTAGTGCTCGGCGCTGTGGCAGGCAGAAGCTGATAACGTGCAAGCTCGGTGAGTGGAAGCGAGCTATTGGCACGCAAGCACCGATACTGATGGCTGACCGCAGATCGCTAGCTGATTGCTCCAGGTGCGCCGCGTGCGACCCTGCGAAGAGAGACCGCCTTGATCATTTTCGATCAAGGCGGCCAGGCGGCCCCACTGGGAGGTGAACTCAAAACCCCACCTTCAACCGCACTCGCGTTCGCCGAAGAAGGCGGTCCATTATTTCTCCCGAAAAGTCGTCCTTTTCCGGGCAGATATGTCCATCGAGTGCGCATCTCTCGATCGACATCCCTGCTGCCACCCCTGTCACCCCCGCTCACCCCATCCGCTCCGAGGCATAGCTTCCCGGGCTCGGCGGGAAGACAACGACGCGGTTGCCGTTGATGAAGCAGCGGTGGTGGATGTGGGCGTGCACGGCACGGGCCAGCACCTGGCTTTCGACGTCGCGGCCGATCGAGACATAGTCCTCGGCCGACTGCGCATGGGTGATGCGGGCGATGTCCTGCTCGATGATCGGACCCTCGTCAAGATCCGCGGTGACATAATGCGCCGTCGCGCCGATCAGCTTGACGCCGCGCTCATAGGCCTGCTTGTAGGGGTTCGCGCCCTTGAAGCTCGGCAGGAACGAGTGGTGGATGTTGATGATCTTGCCCGACATCTTCTTGCAGAGCGCGTCGGACAAGACCTGCATGTAGCGGGCGAGCACGATCAGTTCGGCACCGGTCTGCTCGACGAGCTCCAGCAGCTGGGCTTCGGCCTTCGGCTTGTTCTCCTTCGTCACCTTGATGCAGTGGAACGGGATGTCGTGGTTGACGACCACCTTCTGGTAATCGAAGTGGTTGGAGACGACGCCGACGATGTCGATCGGCAGTGCGCCGATCTTCCAGCGGTAGAGCAGGTCGTTCAGGCAATGGCCGAAACGCGACACCATCAACAGCACCTTGGTACGCTCCGACTGGTCGTGAAGAGCGGTGGCCATTGCGAATCTCGCGGCAATTGGCTTCAGCCCTTCCTCGAGGGCCGCGCGGGCGACGCCTTCTTCCGAAATGAAGCTGATGCGCATGAAGAACAGGCCCGTCTCGAGGTCGTCGAACTGCGAGCTATCGATGATGTTGCACCCCTGTTCGGCGAGGTAGCCGGAAAGCGCCGCCACGATGCCGCGGGTGGATTTGCAGGATACCGTCAAAACGTAAGTGTGCATCATTCGTCCTTGCTGTCGTGTCTACTGCCTGATTCTTCAAGTCGGAATCGATTTAAGAAATCATGCAGCCATTCAAAGTGTCCAGCGACCTTTGCGCGTCCGATTGGACGCGCCGCGCTGTAGGCACCCGGTCTCACTGCGTTGCTTCCTTAAAGGGGCCGATTAAAAGATAAACCTACTGCGATACAAAGTGCTGCAGCGACGTTTTGCGTCTGAAACGGCGCTGTCGCTGTCACCTTGCGCGGAAGGACGTCTCCTCCTGCGCATCGAGCTTGCCGAGGAATTCCTCCAACTCCCGCGGCTCGATGCCAACCATATGCGCCTTTTCCGGATGGGCACCGGAACGGACGTCCTCGGCATATTCGCGGAAGGCCGCGGTGCGCTCCTGCTGCAGCCTGTCATATTCGGCGGCAAAATTGCGGTAGACCTTCGCGTGGCGAGGGTAATGACCTCGATTTTGACCGAGTACGTCTTCCGCGAAAAGATATTGCGCATCGCATCCGGCGCCAGCGCCCATGGAAAGCATCAACAGCGAGCTCCGCTTCGAGATCGCCGTCGCCACCTCTGCCGGAACGACCTCGATCTCGGCCGCGAATGCTCCGGCCTCCTCGAGCGCCTTCACCTGCCGCCAGACCTCAAGCGCGCTTTCCGCCGTTTTGCCGACGGCGCGGAAGCCACCGGTCCAGGTCGCCTTGGAGGGGATGAGCCCGACATGGCCGCAAACGGGAATGCCCTCGTCGCGCATGCGTCGGACGGTCGAAAGGCTCGCGGCGCAGTAGACGGCATCACCGCCTGCCTTCAGCGCCTTGAAGGCGGCGCGGATATAGTCGTCGGCCGTGACATGGTCGCCATATTCGAGGCCCGGGAAGGCGAAGACGGAGGGGGCTGCCTCCCTGAATTCAGGGCCGAGCAGCGCGGGAGGAACCGAGACGAGGTCGATGCCGGCCCTTTCCGCGGCTTCCGCCTCTTCAAGCGTGACGACGCGCAGCATCGTAAGCTGCCTCTGGCCCTTCATCGACAAAAGATCGGCAACAGTCGGGCGGCGATGTCTCATCGAGATCTCCCTGGGAATGCAGTGATGAATGGTTGTGCTGGCGGCTTTCACGCCGCCAGCAGCTTCCTGAGCTTGATGTCCGGAGAAGCGAGCGCTTGCCGGTCCGGCCGGCTGCTGGCAGCGATCAGCATTTCGGCAAGTCGGATGTCGCGGGCAACGGCATTGCCGGGACCGATACCGCTTGCGGCGATCAACCGGCCTTCGTCATCCAAATGAAAGAGAATGAACGCCCCCTCCTCCATGTCGCGCCGAACCGTCGCGGCCGCACCGTCGGCAAGGCCGGCGATCTGCAGCGTCAGGTCGTATTGATCCGACCAGAACCACGGCACGCTGGAGACGGGCTCGGTCCCGCCGATCAGATTGGCGGCGACCAGCGTTCCCTGGTCCTGGGCGTTGCGCCACGCCTCGAGCCGCACCCGACGCCCGCCGTAATGCGACAGCGGGAAAGAGCAGCAGTCGCCGGCGGCGTAGATGTAGGGATCCGACGTCCGCAGCGTCTCGTCGACGGCAATACCATTGTCGATCGCAAGGCCGGCCGCTTCCGCCAGTTCCGTGTTGGGTATTGCGCCGATGCCGACGACGACCAGATCAGCGGAAACACTGCCGCCATCGGCAAAGAGGACACGCGCCTCGCATCCGCCATCCTCGAGCGCCGCAATCTTCGCACTACAGATGATTTCAACGCCTTCATGCCGATGCCTTTCGGCAACGACGGTGGCGATCTCTTCCGGCACACCACGAGTGAGCAACCGTGGCATCCCTTCGACAAGAGTGACCTCGGCGCCCAGCTTACGCGCCGTTGCTGCCAGTTCGAGGCCGATGAAGCCGCCGCCGATGACGGCGATCTTTCGGCCCGGTGCAAGCGCTTGGCGGATCGACAGCGCGTCGGCGTGCGTCCTCAGCATTCGGATCCGCTCGGAGTTTTCCGCAGCGCCTGGAAAGGCCCGCGGCCGCGCGCCGGTCGCAAGCAGCAGCCGGTCGTAACGGATCGATCGGCCGTCCGACAGCCGCACCGCCTTACCCTCACGATCGATCTTGTCGACGGGGGTATCTGTCAGCACCGATATCCCGGCCTCCTGATAGCGCTCTGCCGCCGCCACATATTTCGGGGGCATGGGGGCTGCAAGGCCGTCCTTCGAAAGCGGCGGGCGCTCGTAGGGAAGATGCGGTTCGGCGCCGATCAGCGTGACCTCGCCGTCGAAACCCTTTTCTCTCAGCGCAAACGCTACCCGCGCGCCACACTCGCCGGCGCCGACGATGACGATATGTGTCATGCCTTCTCCTCCCTCCGCCGGTTCGGCGCTAAGGCAAATGTCTTCAGGAAATCGCGATGAAGACGCTGCCGGCCTCAACCTTCACCGGATAGGTCCGGAGGTTGACGCAGACGGGGGCGCCCCTGGCCTGGCCGGTCTTGTAGTTAAAGCGACCGTTGTGCTTCGGACATTCGATGATGTCGTCCATCACCAGACCGTCGGCGAGATGAATGTGCTCATGGGTGCAGAGCCCATCGGTCGCGAAATATTCGTCATCGGGACTACGGTAAACGGCGAAGGTTCGCCCCTCGTGATCGAAACGGATAACGTCTTCCTCATCGATCTCATCGGCCGCACAGACCTCGACCCAGTTCGAGCTCATGGGTTTCCTCCATTCAATGCAAGGTTCTTGATAGAAGTCGCTTCCCACGCTCACTCGGCGGCGTGAATGACCCGATCGTTGTGGAACTCTTCGCGATAGGGTTTTGCCGTCGGCGGCAATTCGCGCCTCAGGAAATAGTCCTCGTTCTTGAGCTGCCTGAGGAAGGCAGGGATCATTTCGCGATAGCCGTGAAGCATGGACGGGTTCGGCGCCGGCAGGTCGTGCTTGATCATTTCATGCAGCTTCGGCAGCGCGTGATACGGCACCATCGGGAACATGTGATGTTCGACGTGATAGTTCATGTTCCAATAGATGAAACGGCTCACCGGGTTCATATGGACCGTGCGGCTGTTCAGCCGGTGGTCGGTGACGTTGTCGGCAAGCCCGCCGTGCTGCAGCAGGCCCGTCAACACGTGATGCCAGGCGCCATAAAGGCGGGGTAGCCCGATCAGCATCAAGGGCAGAATGGACCCGAGATAGACCGACAGGGCGATCGTCGCGACATGGATCGCCAGCCAGGTGCGGGCGACCAGGATCGCCTTCGGCTGCTCCATCTCGGGAATGAAGGTGTTTTCGGCGGCGCTGATCACGCCGAAGGCGTTTCGCACCATGTCGATGACGGCATGCCAGACGTCGATGATGCCGAAGAAGTTGAGAATGAGGCGCAGGAGGTCCGGCGGGCGCATGACCGCGATTTCCGGGTCGCGGCCGACGATGACCGTATCGGTGTGGTGGCGGGTATGACTCCAGCGCCAGGTCACCGGATTGCGCATGATCATGAAACAGGCGATCTGATAGACGACATCATTCATCCACATCGTCTTGAACGCGGTGCCATGGCCGCATTCGTGCCAGCGGCTGTCGGAGGCCGAGCCGTAGAGCACGCCGTAGGCGAGGAAAAACGGCACGGCCATCCACGTGCCCCAGAAATAAATGCCGAGCCCGCCGACAAGCACCATGCTGCCTAGCCAGAGGAAGGTGTCGCGGATAGCCGGGCCATCCTCGCGTTTCATCAATTCCTTCATCTGTTTGCGCGGAATATCGGTGTGATACCACTCCGCCGCGGAAAGGCCATTGGCGACTGCCGCGGCGGCGTCGCGCCCGAGCAGGCTGTAATCTCTTTTCGTGGCAACCGTCGTCATCTCGCCCTCCCGAAGCGCACTCCCGACTGCGCCTCAAATTCGATGAGAGAAGGGTATGTTGACTTTTGACAATTCTCAATGCAGTCATGATATATTCTATCAAATTCCATCATGACATCGACGTCATGCTTGAGAGGATAATTTCAGGGAGGAAGCTCATGACGAGGAGGCCAACGATCGCGGATCTTGCACAGGCGGCGGGCGTGAGCGTTGCCACGGTCGATCGCGTCCTGAACGGGCGTCATCCGGTGCGAGAGGAAACGGCGAGAAGGGTTTATGACGCAGCCAAGACGATCGGCTATCACGCCGTCGGCCTGCTTCGCCAACGCGTGTTCGAGGACCTTCCGCAATATCGTCTCGGCTTTCTCCTGCAAAAGCCGCAGCAATCCTTCTATCAGGCCGTTGCGAAAGAGATCGAGAACACGGCACTGTCGCTGACCCACGTTCGCGCACTCCCTCAGGTGGACTTCGTTGCCAACTCGACCCCGGCCGGCGTCACCGAAAAGCTGAAGGCGATGGCGGCGCGCAATCAGGCGATCGCGCTTGTCGCACCGGACTATCCGGCCGTCACCGCGGTGATCGAAGAACTGAAGGAGCGTGGCATTCCGGTCTTCTCGCTGCTTTCCGATTTCGCAGCCGGGGTGCGTGAGGGCTATGTCGGCCTGAACAACCACAAGGTTGGGCGAACCGCGGCCTGGATGATCGGCAAGGCAGCCAAGCGCCCCGGAAAGGTCGCGGCCTTCGTCGGCAGCCACCGCTTCCACGGGCATGAACTGCGCGAAATCGCCTTTCGCTCCTATTTTCGCGAGAACGCGCCCGAATTCGAAGTGCTCGACACGATGGTCAACCTCGATACGGCCGAAATCACCCACGAGGCGACACTCGATCTGCTGCGGCGCCACCCGGACCTCATCGGCTTTTATGTCTGCGGCGGCGGGATGGAGGGGGCGATTTCGGCGATCCGAGAGGAAAAGCTCGAGCGCAAGCTGCTGGTCGTCGTCAACGAATTCACACCGGAGTCACGCGCAGCGCTCGCCGACGAGGCGATCACGATGGCGATCGCGACGCCTGTTCCCGCACTCGTGCGAGAAACCATCAGTCTGATGATCGGGGCGATCGATCGAGGCGCGGCCGGCGTGCCGGGACAGACCTTCCTGCCTTTCGACATCTTCACACCGGAGAATATCTGATTCTGTCGACGGGCCGGTGAATTTCAAGGATGAAGTACGACCTGCGAGAGCGCGTATTTAGTCGCTCGCTTCTATCCCGGTTTTGGCGGAATACGCAGCCTGCCCTCCATTTGAGTGCTCTCCAGGCTGATTTGGTCTCCCCGTCAGATCATCGAGAAAATCCTGGCACCAGCGCGTAACGTCGTGTTCCAGCAGGTGATCCATCATCGTCTTCCAGCGCTGCTTCCGTTCTTCCAGCGGCATGCTCAGCGCCCGCGCCATGGCGTTCGCGGTGCCCTCTATGTCGTACGGGTTGACGAGCAGCGCGCCGTTCAGCTTGCGAGCAGCTCCGGCGAAACGCGAAAGCAGAAGCACGCCGGGATCGTCCGGATCCTGCGCGGCCACATATTCCTTTGCGACGAGGTTCATCCCATCTCGAAGCGGGGTCACGAGGCCAACTTTGCCAAGCCGGTAAAGCCCAGCAAGAATGTGGCGGCCGATCGAACGGTTGATATAGCGTATCGGCACCCAATCGACGGCACCGAGAGCGCCGTTCACCCTGCCGGCCTGTTCGGCAACCATGCGTTGCATGGATTCGTATTCCGGCACTTCGGAGCGGGACTTCGGCGTGATTTGTAGATAGGTCACATGCCCATGCTGGGCCGGATTGTCCAGGATGAAGCGCTCAAACGCATCGATGCGCTGCGTGATCCCCTTGGAATAATCGAGGCGATCGACGCCGATGATCAGGCTGCGGTTTCCAATGCTTTCACGCGTTCTTTTGACCGTCTTGTTGGTCGATGCCTTCTTGGCGAATTCGGCAAAGGCCGCAGTCTCAATACCAATTGCATAGGCATCGCCCTTGAATACGCGACCATAGGCGCTGTAGCGACCTCCGCCAAGTTCGTCACCGATGCCTTCCCGCCTGAGACAGCCGGCGAAGTTCTCGAGGTCATGGTCGGTCTGAAAGCCGACGACGTCGTAGTGGGACAGGCCACGCATGATCTCTTCATGAACGGGCATCGTGAAGAGCACGTCAGCGGGCGGCCAGGGAATGTGGAGGAAGAAACCGATGCGGTTCTTCAAGCCCATCTCGCGCAGCTCTGCCGCGAGCGGGATCAAGTGGTAGTCATGCACCCATATGACGTCATCGGGTTTGACAAGCGGGGCAAGCCGGTGGGCGAAGAAGCGGTTGACGCGGAAATACCCGGCCATTTCCTTGCGACCGTACTCGGCGAGATCAAGCCGGTAGTGGCAGATCGGCCAAAGAACCCGATTGGCGAAGCCTTGGTAATATTCCTCGACATCGGTGTCGGTCAGATCCGTCAGTGCATAGGTGATGTTGCCCTGATGCAGTTGTGCAAGCGTTTGCGGCTCGTGCTCTCCACTCGACTTCCCCGACCAGCCCATCCATAAGCCGCCATGCTCTTCGAGGGCGACTTTCAGCGCAACCGCCAGCCCACCGGCGGGCGCAATACCACCCTTGTCCGGAACAGGTACGCGATTGGAAACAACGACGAGACGGCTCATCCCGAACTCCTTTCATGGAATAAAATATGTCAGGTGCTCAAATATTCACGCGACCAACGCAGCGATGATGCCGCGCAGGGCCTTGGCAGAGGGGACGGAGCCGAGCGCCTCGCTCGCAGGCCACGGAGATCCGACGCGGATCGAGTAGCCGCCGAGCCGGTTGACCGTGCGAAACATCGCTTCGTCGGTCACGTCATCGCCGATGGCGATCGCACGTCTTCCCGCAAAAGCTGGCTGCGCCAGAAACGCGGCGACTGCCTCGCCCTTGTCGGCGCGGGCCGGACGGATTTCGATCACCATCTTGCCATGCTGGATCGTCCAGCTTGGCCCTGCCCGGATCAACGCCCGCTCGATCAGCAGCTCAAGTTGGAGTTTTCTGTCCGGAGCAAGCCGGTAGTGCGCGGCGACTGCGGCTCCCTTGTCCTCGATCAGAACCCCAGGCCAGTTGGCTGTATCGGCGACAAGATCGGCCTTCAGCCGCTCAAATTCCGCCGTTTCGGCGGCTTTGTGCACACGGCCGTCCGAATCGCGGCGCTCGGCACCATGAAGACCTGCGATTGGAAAAAAGAATGGAGAGAAAAGCTGATCGACATAGTCGAGACCACGACCAGTCACGAGTGCCAGAGCACCTTCGAGTTTTCTCGACAAGGCATCGAGGTTCCCGGGCAGCGAAGGCGGAACGGCTACTGCGTCCGGCGTTTCGGCTAGGTCAAGCAACGTACCATCGATATCGAGGAACAGGGCCCAGCCTTGCAGATCCGTTGAGAGAGCGGCGAGAATGAAGTCCTCTGCTGAAACCGCGTCCGGTTTCGAGGCGCTGAGAAACTGCTTCCGATGTGACATGCCCCCATACTTATGTCACAGTCCGCGATCGGCCAACCCTGAGTTTCCATGAAGCGGATATTTGCCGTCCAAGCGAACAGGCGCGCGAGGCGATATCCCGACGACGCTCTCAGACGACTATCACTGTGAGTTCCCCCAACCCGTCGACATGGCCTTCAAGGCGGTCGCCACGGTTGACCGGACCGACGCCGGCAGGTGTTCCGGTCATGATGATGTCGCCCGGGGCCAGCTGAAAAAGCCCTGAGAGATACGAGATCGCCTCCGGCACCTTCCAGATCATCTGGTTCAGATCGCCGTTTTGGCGCAGCTCGCCGTTGACCTTCAACCAGATAGCGCCCGCTTCCAAATGCCCGATCTCGCTTGCCCTGACGATCGGCGATACGGGCGCGGACTTCTCGAACGCCTTGGCGACCTCCCAGGGCCTGCCCATTTTCTTCGCCTCGCTTTGCAGATCGCGCCTCGTCATGTCCAAACCGATCGCATAGCCGTAAACGTGCGACAGCGCCCGGTCGACCGGAATATTCTCGCCGCCCTTGCCGAGACAAACGACGAGCTCGATCTCGTGATGCACGTCCGATGTCCGGCTCGGATAGGGAAATTCGCCGTCGAGGACCAGATTGTCCGGGTTCTTCTGAAAAAAGAAGGGAGGTTCGCGGTCAGGGTCATGACCCATCTCCTTCGCGTGGTCGGCATAGTTCCGACCCACGCAATAGACACGTCGGAGTGGGAACAAGTCCAATGTATTCGTGATCGGGAGAGCAGTCACCGCGGCGGGCCTGAAGGCGTAGGACATGGAGGAAGTACCCTTTCTTTGCATAGGATCGAGATCGAGTCAGCCGCGGGTTGCGGCGTAGAATTCGACACGGCGTTCAAGCCAGGCGAAGGCCTCGGCAAGCACGAAGGCCAGCGCGAAGAGAACGATGAGAACCGCCCAGAAGTGCTCCATGAGAAACCGCGAGCCATAGAGCCTGAACAGTGCGCCGAAGCCGACGATGGATACAAGAAGCTGACCGATGATGACGCCCTTTACCGAGCGGATAACGCCGAGCCGAACTCCCGCCAGGATCTCGGGGAGCGCCGCCCAAACGCAAATCTGGCGAAACGTCTGCCAGCGGCCGGCGCCGAAGCTTGCTGCCATTTCGATGAGCGAAGGAGAGATCGAACGCACGCCCGCCCGCGTGTCGAGCACGATGATCCAGATGGCAAAGAGGACGACCGTGAGGATGATCGTCGTCTGGCCAAGCCCGAAAAGCACCATGATCACTGGGACGAGGGCCGTCAGGGGTGCCGAGAGAAACAGGTTGACCCAAGGCAGAAAGATTCGGTCGGCCACAACCGAACTGCCCATCAGGATGCCGAGCGGCACGCCCACCAGGACCGCGATCAGGTTTCCGGCCACAAAGGCGGAGGCCGTCACTCCGAAGGCTGAAAGAAACGTCTCCGTCGGCACAATCTCGAAGGCCCGCACGACGACGCGGGAGAGCGGCGGCAGCAGGATCGTGAGCTTGAGCTGACCGACGAGTTCCCAAACGAGCCCCCAGAGGAGGAGAGAACCGGTCATAGGAATGCGATGCCCAAAAGCGATCATGGCACGCCTCATTCGAGATAGGTCTTCAGCGACTGCCAGATGGCATCCACCGTATCAAGATAGACGGGGTGGCGCCGGATCGCGTCTGGATCGCCGCCGCGCTCAATCGCCGGCTCGATGATCTGCGCGATCCTGCCCGGTCGCGGCGACAGGAGCACGATCCGGTCCGAGACATAGACCGCCTCCTCGATGGAATGCGTAACGAAGATAAAGGTCTTTTTCTCCCTGGCGATGAGGGTGAGAAGATCCTCCTGGAATTTTCGCCGGGTCTGTTCGTCAACGGCCGAGAACGGCTCGTCCATCAGCAGAACATCTGCGTTCACCGCCAGTGCCCGCGCGAGGCCGACGCGCTGGCGCATACCGCCGGAAAGCTCGTGCGGATAGCGCGCTTCGAACCCGGCAAGGCCGACCTGGGCGATATAGCTTCGGGCGATCTCCTCGCGTTCGCCTCTTGCGATGCCGCGCATTTTGAGGCCAAAGGCGACGTTGCGCAGCACATTTGCCCAGGGCAGCAAAGCGAAATCCTGGAAGACAAAGGCGCGTTCCGGCCCGGGGCCGGCTACGGGACGATCATCGACAAGCACTTCGCCTGAGGATGGCGGCAGAAGCCCCGCGATGATCTTGAGCAGCGTCGTCTTTCCACACCCTGATGGACCCAGCAGGGAGGTGAGTTGGCCGCGCGGAAAATCGACGTTGATATTCTCAAGTGCCGTGACCGCCTCGGCATAGATTTTGCCGACATTGAGAACGCTGACCGCACAATCGGTGACCGGGGAGGGGTCGGCAAAGAAATGGTGTGCCGTCGCGGTCATGAGACGGCTCGCTTTTCCGGTCTGAAGATCGTGACTTCGACGCGTCCGAGCACCTCGATGAAGAGCACGGAGAACGCCATGATCGAAAGGATCGCGGCGTACATCGTCGGATAATCGGCAATGGAGCGGCTATAGGTGATCAGGTCGCCGACGCCGGTCGGCGTGATCAGCAACTCGCCCAGCACTGCACCGATAAAGCCCGATGCGCAGCCAAGACGGAGACCCGCGAAAATGACGGGGCTCGCCGCCGGCAGGATGATCTGGGTGATCACCTTGGGCCGGGTTGCAAGAAAGGATTCGCCCATCTCGATGAGTGATTTCGGGGTATGGCGGACCGCGGCAAACGAATTCAGGACGATGACCGGCATCGCCATTATACAGACGACGATCGTCTTCGACGTGATGCCGATGCCGTAGGCGAAGACAATCAGGGGGATAAGGGCAGCCAGCGGAGCCGACTGCGCCACAACGAAAATCGGCGACACGAGCCATTCGGTCTTCGGACTGAGGCCCATGGCGACACCGAGACCCACGCCGAGGGCCATCGAGATGACGAGCCCGAGCGCAAGCGGCTGGAGCGTCACGGCATACGCCGCAGCGAGCGAACCGTCCGCGCTTATCGACCACAAGGCGGCCATAGTTTCGCGAAAGGTCGGGAAGGCAGGACTGATCGGAACCAGCCCGGCCCATTCCCAGGCGCCGCAAAGAGCGGCGGCCGAGAGAAAGCTGAGCGTGAGGTGATGTGTGGCGAAGGAAGCGACCGCGTTTGGGCGTTTCTCCCGCAGCGCTTTCCCCGAAGCCTGAAAGGGAAAGATGCGAGAGAAGCGAAGGCCCTGAGGCTCGGCCTCGACCCCCATTCGATGCTCAGCCACCGATCTTCGCCTTTGCCGCTTCGATCGGGCCGAAGTCCCAGAATTCCTCAATCTTCAGATTTTCGGCCGGACCTTCCAGTTGTCCGGAAGAAGTGTAAAAGGCGAAGTCATCCTTGGCGATCTTCTCGCTTGCTCCCTCCGGGTTCCAAAGTCCTGCTTCGACCCCCTCCTTGTAGTAGCTGTCGACCTCGGCAAGCACTTCTGCCGGCTGATCGGAGAGGAGCTTTCTGGCCGCCCTTTCTTTCTCGATGACGGCTGGATCCGCATTCATTTCCCGCCAGAGCGTAAGAAGCTCTTGCGTCAGGATGGTCGCTGCGTCTGAATGATCCTTTATCCAATTTTCGTTCGCGAACAGAATCTCGTCGGAGACCCTCTCCTCAATCCCGGGAAGAACGTGGAAGCGGTCGGGCGCCTGCTTGAGGAGCAGGTTCTTGTTCGACAGATCGACGATCGTCGCCTTGATGGTTCCATTCAGCATGGCGACGACCCGGTTTTCCGATCCCGGCACATAGGAGCGCTGCCCGAATGTGATCCCCTCCCTCGCTGCGATCACATTTCCATAAGCTTCGGTGGCTGTTCCGCGAGCGTGAAAGGCAAAGGATTCGCCATCAAGATCCTTCCAGGTCTTGTACTCGGTCGAGACCACAGGGAAGAAGACCAGAGTAGAAACCTGGAAGATATTCCGCAACGGCACCTTCGTCTTCTGAATGATGGAATAGGGTGTGCCTATGCCGACATCCGCCTGACCGCCGACGATCGCCTGGATCGCCAATTCCTCTTCTGCAAAGGAGGTCAGCTCGCAGTCTAGTCCCTTTTCCTTGGCGCGCTCGAGCGCGATGAGGAAGGCGAGAGTCTCGACTGAAACGACATCACCCAGGGCGACGCGAACCTTTTCCTGCGCCGCGGCCGTCTCAAGCGCGCCCAGGCTGATCACCATGACAGCGCCGGCAACGACGGCGCCCGCTATCCTGCTCCACAGTGTCATCGGTTTCCTCCCTTTATTTCATTCTCAGCACTGTGTGCCCAACACATCTCAGTGTCAACCAATCCGTTGCCAATGTGCGATTGGTCACGATATAAGGGAGCATTGATCAGGATGGAAGCTGGATTTATATGACGGTGTTTACCGAGGACAGACTGCACTTGGCGACCGCAGCAGAAACCGATCTGGGCGGCGGGCAAAGCGCGCTCGTGCAGCTTCGCGCATATCTGGCGCAAGCGAAGTTTCCGCCGACGACGCGGCTTCCGCCGGAGCGCGAACTGGCGGAAATTCTGGGGGTTTCGCGTGGCGACCTGCGCAAGGCGCTCGCAATCCTGGAAGACCAGGGCGAACTTTGGCGTCATGTCGGCAAGGGCACCTTCATCGGAGCTCGTCCGGCGGGCGACCTGTCATCCGTTGCCAACATCGCCAACCAGACGAGCCCCGCCGAGGTGATGCATGCCCGCCTTGTCATCGAACCAGAGCTGGCCCGGGAGGCGGCGCTTCACGCCACAGCGGACGACGTCCGAGCCCTAAGGCATTGCGCCTCAAGCGCCCGCATGGCGGAGACATGGCGCCAGTATGAGAATTGGGACAACCGGCTCCATCGGACCATTGCCCAAGCATCGAGAAACGCCTTGCTCCTGGCTGTCTTCGACACGATCAACGCTGTGCGCCGGACGGTGGTATGGGGCCGGCTTCGGGACGATCTTCCACGCCCTCCCGCCGATCACCACAGCTTTGCCGATCACGACGCCATCGTGGATGCGATCGAGGAACGTAATCTTGCTGCCGCCGCAAGCGGCATGCGGCTGCATCTGCAGCGCGTCCAGGCGCGGCTGCTGGGCCGCCGTGACATCGCCGAGTAGCTTGGGCTCGGCCCAGTGCCGGACCAAGCCATCCGCAATCGTGGATCAGGTCAAGCAAATGTCGATTCGGTGAAAGTCCGGTTTTATCCGGCTGCCACACCTTACGTGCGCCACGGTCGAGATCATCCGCGCCCCGTCGCCTGGCGGACGCTTCAGCCTCTGCGTCTCCATCGACTTCTCTCGGGACTTGGTGCCTCACGGAACATCGCCGCGCCGCTCACGTTATATCCCTCACTCCGGTCTCGGATCAGTTCAGGTGAAGCGGCATACGGGAGGTTGCGTGAGCAGATCCGCGAACGAGAAGTCAAACGGCGCCCTCCTCACGCATGGTGGCGAGGATCTGCCGTCGGTCACGGTCGATGGTTACAATATCGAATTGCGAAGCTCCGACGGCTTTCTGGGCGACAAGGCCAACAAATATGCTTTTCAGGAAAAGCTCGAGGCCTGGCGCAAGCGAGTTCGCCGGGGTGGCGACGATCCGCTCGGGAAGACGCCGACCAGCGAGCTGTCGAAAAAGCAGGTCGATGCCCTTCTCGTTGGCGACGACAAGGAGGCAGCCGCCATGGTCATGGGAGCGGTCGACGATTTCGCCGAGGAGCTCGCCGCTGTTCTCGCCAAATTGCTGGACCAGAAGAGCTGGAAGAAAACCGAACGTGTCGTGGTGGGCGGCGGCTTCAGAGAGCGCGTCGTCGGCGAGCTTGCAATTGCCCGTGCGATGGTGCTGCTAAAGGCCAAAGGCATCAAGATAGAACTCACGCCGATCGTCCACCATCCGGACGATGCGGGGCTTATCGGCGCGGCTCACCTCATCCCGCCCTGGATGCTAAAGGGGCACAAGGCGATCCTGGCCATTGATATCGGCGGCACCAATATTCGCGTGGGCATAGTCGAGATGCGCCAGAAGGAAGGCACTGACCTCTCAAAGGCCAAGGTCTGGAAGTCCGATATTTGGCGACATGCCGACGACAAGCCCAGTCGGACCACCGCGACTGCGCGTCTCATCACGATGGTCGAAAGACTTATTGCCAAGGCAGACAAGGCGCGGCTCTCGCCGGCCCCCGTGATTGGCGTCGCCTGTCCCGGCGTGATCGACGTCGATGGATCGATCGCGCGCGGCGGTCAGAACCTGCCAGGCGGTAATTGGGAAAGCGAGCACTTCAACCTGCCCGCCGCGATCAAGGAGGCCATTCCGCAAATCGGCGAGCATGAGACCTTCGTGATCATGCACAACGACGCCGTCGTGCAGGGCCTTTCGCAGGTATCTTTCATGCTGGACGTCTCCGGTTGGGGAATTCTGACGATTGGCACGGGCCTCGGCAACGCCCACTTCACCAACAAGCGCGAACGCGATGCCGATTGAGCTACGGCTGCAATAAAATCGCGCGTTCGCCCGAGGGCGGTAGCCTCCCGACGGGCGAGAGCACACCCCGATCATGGGAAGGATGGCACGATGAACCGGAACGGGCTCTATCTCATTATCGCAGTTCTTGCTGTCGTTGCGATCGGGCTCGGCATCTACGTCTACCGCGAAGAAAACAAGCCGGGCATCGAGATCAGGATAGGCCAGGATGGTGTTTCGGTGGAAGAGAACTGAAGACGCTTCCAGTCGTTGACGGACCGGCCACCGTCAAGCGCGGCGAGCAGCCTCAACTTCAGCGACCAGGAAATCGATCGCCGCGAACACGTCCATCGGCCGCCAGTCTTTCGGATTGCGATAGGTGGGATAGAGCCCCAGCGTTGCTGCCGTGAGTTGATCGACGGAGGGTCTCGCGCTGGCGCGCCGTGTCAAGGCGGCGTCGGCGGCGCCGCTCGCCCGATCATCCGTCAGTCCCCATCCCGCGTAGAACGGTACGGCGTAGCAGCGCACGGGTATCTTTCGCAGCAAGGCATCGAATCCGACCTGGCTCGAAACGGTCCAGACCTCGTCGACGACGTCGAGAATCGAAGCGACCGACACGCGGTCGGCAAGCAGAACGACACCGGCTGTCCTTGCCGCGCGCTCGGTCATATAGCCTTTTCGGTAGCCGGCCATAACGTCCGGATGGGTGCGCACGACGCACTGCGCGCCGCTTGCCAAGGCATCGTCGAGCATCCTGTCGAAGGAGCGACGGCTCCCGAGTGCACGCTCCACCGAGACGTCACCGAAGACCTGGTCCACAAGCAGAATACGTCTCCGGGTGCTCTGTTCGATCGACGGCGGTTTGTGCGGCAGGTTGTTGTATTTCGACAGCTTGTGCTCGATCATCCGTTCACGGATGCGCTCTCCAAGGCTGTCGCAGCCCCCATTGGCCGCGGCCGCGATCAGTAGTTCCAGGCGCGACGCCCTGCCGCCGTCGACTGGAAGCGCGCGGTCGTCCACGATGATCGAGACGGGCGCGGCTCCATCCTTGCCAAGGCCGACGGAGCGCAGGAAACCGTCTTCGAGGTGCCAATGCGGCAATCGCCGCAAGCGAGCAGCGGCCATGGCACTTTTTGCCGGAATGCGTCCGCCCCAGGAGACTATTCCGTCGATCCCGGGAGAGAGAGTAGAGCCGAGAGCAATTCCGCCAAAATAGTGACCGAGCCATGGAAACGCGCTGCGGACAAAGAATGTCGCGCCGAGCGTGGTTCCTTCCGGCGGGTACCAGCTCTTGTCGGTCGCGCCAGGCAAGCTGTCCGTGGCTTTTAGCACAAGTACCTCATTTTCGGGGCACCTCATCTCCGGCACCCCATCTCCGGGAGGCTTCGGCGCCGATCGCTTTCTCACTGTACGTTCAAGAACCAGTTTGGACGCGAAAACGCAATGGCCTTGATCGGCCTGCCAGGTGAACGTTTGCAGACTTTTACGACCGAATCGGCTTTCTGACTTAAACCGGCGGCAGGGATCGCAAAAAACGGGCCAAGAGCTTCCGCGCGTTAGATTTCTGGCCGGCGCCCTCCAACGTCAGACCATAGTCCTATGCCTCTCGGACTAAGTGCCGATACCCAGTTTTTAGTGCTGCGGTAGTCTTGCTAGCCTGTGAAAAGGTGGTGGAGTTTTTGTTGTGACTAAGATCTTCGTTGTGGCGATGTCGCTGGTATTGGTTGGCTTCTGGGGTTCTGTCGGCGTTCTAATTTACTCGCTGCTCACGTGATCCAATGGAGGGGTACGTCTTATTTTGTAGCGGAACCGGCCGTAGCCCCCTATAGTTTCCCCTGGTAATGGAGGTTGCCAGAGGAGGATCACATGAGCGACACCACTTTCGGGTTTCTGTTAGCGGCTGAATTGTCAGCGTTATTTTGGGCCGCAGTAGTCATGGTGGCCTTCTCGGCTTGGTGACCGCCCTCTCGGCTTCATCAATCCCTAATGACCTTGGTGGCCGCCGCGGCGATACGTTCGTGTTCGGAGTCTCTTGCTCGGGCGGCTTCCCGCGCGGCAAGAAGCCTGGTGGCCGACCGGTGTTACCTTGGGGACTCGACCGTCCAACTCCAATGATGTTTTCATAGCGCCGGAACTGTTCTTGCCATGCAGCCAGGGGCTGAAAAGGTGGTTCACGATCGGCATGACAGGCGTTCGCGCCGCATTCAGATGATCAGGTTCTTCGGTGCGTTATTGCTGCCGGTCATTTTGCTCGGCTCGGCAATCGCCGCGGCCGAGTGGATGGGAAGCACGCACTGACGACTGAAAATTGTCGGCACGCGCCGCCCCGTCGGATTGGTCGCGAAAAGCGGCGCATCCATTTGGGTGCGATCGCTCGCACATCGGTGGTAAGCCGTTTTGGCGAATGGCCGTTTTCCCGCTCTGGTGGTAAATTTCTGTCCAGCCGTTTGGAAAAGCTGACGGTCAGGGGCCTGCGCCGTCGATCTTTAAAATCGCTGCAGGCCTCGCCCAACCCTTCCCTCGTCTCCCCACTCGACCGCGCTTCTTCTCGGTTGTCCCCGTTTAGAGAAATGGCCGACAAAGGACGCTGGCACGCGCTATTCCTTCACCGCCCCCGTCATCGACGAAACGTAATAGTCGACGAAGAAGGAGTAGAGGATGACGACCGGCAGTGAGCCGAACAGTGCACCCGCCATCAGTGCGCCCCATTCGAACACATCGCCTCGCACGAGCTCGGTCAACACGCCGACGGGTACGGTCTTGTTCTCCGACGACTGGATGAATGTCAGCGCATAGATGAATTCGTTCCAGGAGAGCGTGAAGGCGAAGATGCCCGCCGATATCAGCCCGGGCACGGCGAGCGGTAGGATGATCTTGACGAGGATCTGCCAGCGCGTCGCACCGTCCACGAGCGCGCTCTCTTCCAGCTCGAAAGGAATCGAGCGGAAATAGCCCATCAGCAGCCAAGTGCAGAATGGGATGAGGAAGGTCGGATAGGTGAAGATCAGCGCCAGCCTGGAATCGTAGATCCCGAACTTGAACACAATGAAAGCGAGCGGGATGAAGAGGATCGACGGCGGTACGAGGTAGGCGAGGAAGATCATCAGCCCGACCGGCCGCGAGCCGGTGAAGCGCACGCGCTCGATCGCGTAAGCTGCGAAGACCGAGGCTGCGAGCGACAGGATCGTGGAGCCGACGGCAACCAGCATCGTGTTCCACAGCCAGCCCGGATAGGACGTCTCGAAGAACAGATACTTGATGTGGTCGAGCGTCGGTCCGACGACCCAGAACGGGCTGAAATTGGTGTAGTCGGTCAGCTGTGCATTCGGCTTCACGGCGGTGATTGCCATCCAGTAGAACGGGAATAGCAGGACGAAGACGAAGACTGCCATCGGCAGGTAGAGCACGACGATCCGGCGCGGCAGCCGGTTGAGATAGCTCATGCCCTCCGCGTGGTCGGTAAGGACGTCGTCCGGGATTTTCGTGGTGGTGTTCAAGGGAAAACTCCTAATCCTGGCCGCCCTGCTGCCATTTGCGGCGCTGCAGTCCGAAGAAGCTGAACATGATCGCGGCAAGCAGGAAGGGGATCATGGCGACGGCGATCGCCGCCCCTTCGCCAAGCTGACCGCCCGGGATGCCGCGCTGGAAAGAAAGCGTCGCCATCAGATGGGTGGCGTTCACCGGACCGCCCTTGGTCAGCACGTAGATCAGCTGAAAATCGGTAAAGGTGAAGAGCACCGAAAAGGTCATGACGACGGCGATGATCGGCGTCAGCATCGGCAGGGTCACGTAGCGGAAGCGCTGCCAGTTGGTCGCGCCGTCGAGCGAGGCCGCCTCCTGCAGTGATGCGGGGATCGTCTGCAGCCCGGCGAGCAGCGAGATGGCGACGAATGGAATGCCACGCCAGACATTGGCAACGATCACCGAAATCCGCGCATTGGTCGGATCACCGAGGAAGTTGATCGGTCCGTCGATGAGCCCGAGCTCCATCAGCGACCAGGAGATGATCGAGAACTGCGAATCGTAGATCCACCAGAAGGCAAGTGCCGAAAGCACGGTCGGCACAACCCAGGGAAGCAGCACGATCGCCCGGAAGAAGGACTTGAACGGCAGGTTTTCGTTGAGCAGCAGGGCCAGCCACAGGCCAAGCACGAACTTCAGGATCGAGGCGACCGAGGTGTAGAGCAGCGTGTTGAAGACCGAAAGCCAGAAGACCGCGTCCTCGGCAAGGAAGATATAGTTCTCGAGACCGATGAAGATGCCGTCGCGGCCGATGCGCGTGTCGGTGAACCCGAGCCAGACGCCGAGCCCGAGAGGATAGGTGAGGAAGCACACCAGGAACACCGCGGCGGGCAACATGAACAGGAAGCCGAGCACGTTGTTGTTCTGCATGAGCGAAGCCATGAAGGATGGCGGCTTTCCGGACGGTACAGTGGGCATCGAACTTCTCCGCGGGTGATCTCGCAGTTTACGCCGGCAAGATTTGCCGGCGCCATCCCGGCTTCGGGCGGCTCGATCAAGAGCCGCCCGATAGGGTTAGACGCGATAGTAACGGTTTGCCCGCCGTTCGGCCTCGGTGACAGCGTCTTCCGGCGTCATCTGCCCGGTCACGGCTGTGGCAAACATGTCGACCAGCACATAGTCGGCCATGACGCCGGCGGAGGCATAGCCGAGCGGCCCGGCATAGCCGTTCGGACGCAATGTTTCCGAAGCGCGCGCATAGGGCGCGTGGATCGGATCGGCCGTCCAGACCGGGTTGTCGGCGAAGGCCTTCAGCGGCTGGCAGCAATAGGCGCTCGAACCCTGGATCCAGGCGTTCATCTGGTCGGCCTCCATCATGAACTTGATGTAGGCCTTGGCCGCTTCCGGATATTTGGTGTGGTTGAAAAGCAGCAGCGAACTCGTCTGGTGGAGCTCGACGCTCTGGCCGACCGGACCGACCGGGAAATTGGTGGTGCGGATGTCGGCTGCCAGCTCGGCGAGCGCCGGATCCTTCTTGGACGCATAGTAGAGCGAAACGCCATTGGCCGTCAGCGACACCTGGCCCGCAAGGAAGGCGCGGTTGTTGTTGATGTCGAGCCAACTTTCGGTTCCCGGAATGAAGGTCTCGTAGAGCTGCTTTGCGTAGTTGATCGCGGCCAATGTCTCGGGGCTGTTGATGGTGACCTTGCCAGACTCGTCCACCATTTTGCCGCCATGGCTCCAGAGCAGCCAGTGGGCATAATTGTTGCCGTCGCCGACCGCCTTACCGTGCGGGAAGCCGGCCGGCGTTCCCTTGGCTTTCAGCGCCTTGCAAAGTTCGAGGAATCCTGCGGTGTCCTTGGGGAATTCGCTGAAGCCCGCCGCCTTCATGTGGCTGTCGCGGTAGCAGACGGCGTTGCCGATCGCCGTCAGCGGCATGGCGATGAACTTGTCGTCGTGGGTCGCGTAACCCTTCAGGCCGTCATACCAACCGCCATATTTGTTGCCGAGATAGTTGGCCAGCTCGGTGACGTCGACGAGCTTGTCCGGGTATTGATGTGCATCGTCGAACCAGCACATCACCATGTCCGGACCCGACCCGACATTCGCGGCGACCGCAGCCTTCGGGCGAATATCTTCCCAGCTTTCCTTGTCGATGCGCACCTGAACACCGGTTGCCTCGGTGAACTTCGCGGTATTGGCAAGCCAGGCATCCTCGTCGCCCTTGACGAACGGCGTCCAGCGCAGAAGCCGAAGGCTTGCGCCTTCCTCCGGTTTGTAGCTCGGCTCGGCGGCCTGCGCGAAGGACGGGCGGATGCCGAGCGGCGAAAGGCCCGCCACACCGGCAAGGGCGGCCGAGGCTGCAAGGAAGTCACGTCTCTTTATTGGCATAATACTCCTCCTGAAAAGCGGGAGCAGATCCTTCCCGGCATTCACCGTCCCGCTTGGCGAATGCGGCGGCAATGATGCCCGGCCCCTGCCGGACATCTCCGCGCGAAGGTTGCCGAAGGCTCCTCTTTCCCTCGGCGGCCTCTCCGTGCGGCATCAATCGAACAATCGTCGTCCGCTCTCGGCGTCGAACAGGTGAACATGGGCGGCATCGATCGACAGGCGGATCGTGTCGCCCGGCTTCGCATTCACTCTTTCGCGGAAAACACAGGTGACATCGCTGCCTCCGAGCCGGACGATCATCTGCGTCTCGTAGCCAGTCGGCTCTATCACCGCGATCTCGGCGGGCAGTCCGTTCGGATCCAAGGCCATGTATTCGGGCCGAAGCCCGTAGACCAGTTCCCGTCCGTTGGCTGCCGTGGCCGCGCGCGCCACCGGCAGCGCCGTGCCATCCTCTGTCACGAATGCATTGCCATTGGCCGGATCGAGCCTGCCCTTGATCATGTTCATCGCCGGCGAGCCGATGAAGCCGGCGACGAACAGATTGGCAGGGTTATCGTAGAGATCGAGCGGCGCGCCGATCTGCTCGACGATGCCGTCATGCATCACGACGATCTTGTCGGCCATGGTCATCGCTTCGATCTGGTCGTGGGTGACATAGACGGTGGTGGTCTTGAGGCGCTGATGCAGTTCCTTGATCTCGGCGCGCATGGCTACGCGCAGCTTCGCATCGAGGTTCGACAGCGGCTCGTCGAAGAGAAACACCTGAGGGTCGCGCACGATCGCCCGGCCCATGGCGACGCGCTGGCGCTGGCCGCCGGAGAGCTGGCGCGGATAGCGGTCGAGCAGCTTGGACAGGCCGAGGATTTCCGCTGCCGCGCCGACGCGCTTGTCGATATCCGCCTTGGGCGAGCCGGCGAGCATCAGCGAGAAGGCCATGTTGTCGGCGACCGTCATATGCGGATAGAGCGCATAGTTCTGGAACACCATGGCAATGTCGCGCTCTTTCGGCGGCAGCGCATTCACCACACGATTGCCAATGCGGATTTCACCCGCGGAGATGTTTTCAAGTCCCGCCAGCATCCGCAGCAGCGTGGATTTTCCGCAGCCGGAAGGGCCGACGAGGATGACGAACTCACCGTCCTCGATTTCGATGTTCACGCCCTTGATGACGGGAACGGCACCGAACGATTTCCTGACATCGACGAAGTCCACGGCTGCCATATGCGTTCCTCCCAATATCTGCCCATGCTGGTCGCTTGCGTCCGGTTATCCCCCTGTCCGTCCGCAACCGACCTTTTGGAATTCTCCTATCCGCGTCCGACCAGCGGCATCTTCGTCGCCATGACCGTCATGGTGAGCACGTTGGCCGTCAGCGGCAGGCTCGCCATGTAGACGACGGCTTCTGCGATGTGCGCGACCGGAATGGTCGGTTCGGGCGCGATCTCGCCATTGGCCTGCAGCACGCCGCTGCTCATCTTCTCAGTCATGTCGGTCGCCGCGTTGCCGATGTCGATCTGGCCGCAGGCGATGTCGTGCGCGCGCCCGTCAAGTGCTGTCGATTTCGTCAGCCCCGTGATCGCGTGTTTGGTCGCGGTGTAGGGGGCGGAATTCGGCCTCGGCGTCGTCGCGGAAATGGAGCCGTTGTTGATGATCCGTCCGCCGCGCGGGTTTTGGGATTTCATCAGCCGGAAGGCGTGCTGTGTGCAGAGGAATGCGCCCGTGAGGTTCGCAGCGACGATCGTGCTCCACTGCTCAAAGGTCACCTCTTCCAAGGGAACCGGCGGCACATTGGTGCCGGCATTGTTGACAAGTAAATCGAGCCGACCGAAGTCATCGCGGATTGCCCCGAACAGCGCCACGACCTCAGCCGGATTGCCGACGTCGCAGGTGATCGCCCGCACAGTGCCGCCGGTCTCCCGCGCGATTTCGTCGGCCGCGCCCTCAAGCACGTCGGGCCGGCGGCCGGTGATGACAAGGCTGTAGCCCTCGGCGCTCAAGGCCTTGGCGATCCCGCGACCGACGCCGGTGCCGCCGCCCGTCACGAGCGCGATCTTTCCTTCGCCCGATCTTTTCGCTTGCGTCATGTCAGATATTTCCTCCGAGCTCGTCCTCGATGTGGATCCGGATGATCTCGTCGAAATTGCTTTCCGCTGCAAATCCGAGTTCGCGCGCTCGGCGGGCGTCAAAATCCGTGGCCCAGCCGGAGACGATCGAGGCAATGACAGGATCCGGTTCGCGGCGGATGAGGCGCACGGCCTTCTCGCCGGCAACCCGGCCGAGCGCGGCGATTTCCTCGCCCACCAGTGCCGACAGGCCCGGCATGGTCAGGTTGCGCCGAGGCCCGATCTGGTTCGTATCCATGCGTGCTGCGTGGACGAAGAAACCGACCGCGGAGCGCGGGCTTGCGAACCAGTGGCGGACATTCTCGTCCACCGGCAATACCGCCTCCTTACCGACCAGCGGCTCGCGCAGAATGTTCGAGAAGAAGCCGGACGCGGCCTTATTGGGCTTGCCGGGCCGAATGCAGATGGTCGGCAGGCGGATGCCGATGCCGTCGAAGATGCCCCGGCGCGTATAATCGGCGAGCAGCAATTCGCAGATGGCCTTCTGCGTGCCGTAGCTCGTCAGCGGCGTCGTGAAGAATTCGTCCCCGATCTTTTCCGGGAACGGCTGGCCGAAGACGGCGATCGACGAGGCGAAGAGGAGGCGCGGAAAATAGGGTTCGTGTTGCCCCTCCCGGCGGATCGCCTCGAAGAGCGAACGCGTGCCGTCGAGATTGACGCGGTAGCCCTTGTCGAAGTCGGCCTCCGCCTCGCCGGAAACGATCGCCGCCAGATGGAAGATGACATCCGGCCGTGACGCGATGAGCCGTTCTGCGCCGCCTTCGGACGACAGATCGAGCGCTGACGCGGTCGAAGTCGCGGAAAGTGTCGCCGGCACCGGTGCCTCGACCACGTCTACCAACGTGAGCCGGGTGATCTCGTAGCCGAGGGCATCCGGCTCTGCGGCGAGTTTCTCGACCAGCTTGCGGCCGATCATTCCGGCTGCACCTATGACCATGACATGCATTCGCGGCGAACCTCCGTGTTCGGCCCGGGATTCCCGGGTTCAGCGTGTCTTTCCACCCTTGCCTACCGGCTTTTCCGCTCGCCCGTGCTCGGCGAGCAGTTCCTTCGTCGTCTCGTAGATTCGCATGAGATGATGGCGAAACGCCGCGACGACGGCTTCGCGGTCACGCCGCGCGAGCGCAGCCACGATCTCGCTGTGATCCTTGTAGCTGGCGGCTATCGCCCCGGGCCGCGACATGGCGCTGCGCCGGTAATTCATCATGTAGGTGTAGAGGTCGGTGACGAAGTCGGAGAGCAGCGGATTGCCGCAAGCCCGATAGATCGCCACATGGAACTCGCGATCGCAGATCAGGAATCGCATGGCATCGTCGCCGCCGAGCCGCTGCGCTTCGAGCAGGCTCTCCAGCTTGCTGAGCGTATCCTCATCGATGTTTTCGGCGGCATCACCCACGACCTTCAGCTCGATATGCAGCCTCGCGGCATGAACCGCCTCGAGGTCGTAGCTGTCGATGGCGTTCGGCGAGGCGATCGTGACGGTGACGTCGCTGAGGTCGACATTGGCGACCCGGCTGCGGCTGCCCTGGGAAACCTCGATGATGCCACGCGCCGCAAGTGTTTGGATGGCGCCGCGCACCGTCTCCCGGCTGACATGGAGCACATTGGCGAGCTCGCGCTCGCCCGGAAGCTCGTCGCCCGGGTGCAGCATGTTGGTCGCAACGAGAACCATCAGCTTGTCGGCAATCACCTCACGCGCGGTGCGGCGTTCGAGGCTCCGCCCGATCTTCGGCATTTGCGTGAGTATGGGACTGCCATTCACTGCGGCGCACCTCCAACTGATCCACTGGTTGGTCCACCGGATCAGTGATGCAAATAGATCCCGCAAAGGAGGAGGCGGTCAAGGGCAGTTCATCGCCGCAGCGCATCAAAAATGCGCAAACATCTTGTGCGGCGCACGCGGATTGCGAGACGTTTTCCGAAGGAAAAAACGCGGGGAAACCCAGCCCCCCTACGCGGCTAACACACTGTTTCGCCAGTAGGTTCAGCCGTGATCGTGCCCTTGATGATCGCTACGGGATGGGAGGTCGAGCCCGAAGGTTTTCGCAAGGTCATCCACCTGCTGCGGGCTGAGATAGCGTGGGTTGAGATTGCGCAGCAGCAGATAGAGCTTCGCGGTTTCCTCCAGTTCCTCGGTGGCAAACACGGCCGCCTCGACGCTGTCGCCTGCCACGACCGGGCCGTGATTGGCGAGCAGCACCGATGAGTACTTGCCCGCAAGCCCACGGATCGCTTCGGCAACCGCCGGGTCGCCGGGACGATAGTAGGGAACGAGGGCGGTTTCACCGGCCCGCATCAGGTAATAGGGCGTCATCGGCGGCAGAGCGGCACGAGGATCGATCTCCGGCAGCATCGTGAGCGCTACGGCGTGGGTGGAATGAAGATGGACAATCGCACGGGCACTGCCGCGCGTTTCGTAGAGGGCCGAGTGAAGCGGAATTTCCTTGGTCGGCTTGTCACCCGAGATGAGTTGCCCCGCGGCGCCGAGCCGAGAGATGCGCGCGGGATCGAGGAAGCCAAGCGAGGCATTGGTCGGCGTCACCAGCCAGCCACCGTCGTCAAGCCTCAGCGATATATTGCCCGAAGAGCCGGGTGTCAGGCCCCGCTCGAAAAGCGATCGCCCATATCGGCAGATTTCCTCACGCAGACGGTTCTCGGACATTTGCAATCCCTTTCCTGTCAGGCGGTCGCCCCTTCGATCAATTCGAATCCGAGATCGACGACCTGCGGCGGTGCATCCGTCACGACAAGTTCAGCCGCCACCCGCCCCGTCTCGACGCGGGGTGTGCGAATTGTCGAGAGCGGCTGTGGTGTGACCCGGCCGATATCGAGACCGTTGTACCCGAAGACCGCCAGTTTCGAGGGAACCGAAATCCCATGTGCCAGACAGTGGAAATAGCCGCCCAGCGCCATGTCGTCGTTTGAAAAATAGACCGCATCGAGATCCGGCTTTCTGGCAAGCAGGCGCTCCAGCCCGAGCCGTCCGCTTTCCACCGACGATGCGCCGGTGCAAATTTCGCGGTCGACGAGCGCAAAGCCGGCCGAGCCGAGCGCCTCGCAGAAGCCGTCAAAGCGCTTGCGGGCGCGGGTGTCGCGCGTGAGATCGTGCCCGACATACCCGATCCGGCGATAACCGCGCTTCACCAGGAAATCGGCGCTTGTGCACCCGGCTGAACGGTTCGAGAAACCAACAGCCAGATCCAGCGCCGCTCCGTCGAGATCCAGCATTTCGACCACCCGGCAGCCGCTCGCGTGCAGCCTCCTCACCGTGCCCTCGGTATGCTCGAAGCCTGCAAGCATGACTGCCGTCGGCCGCCAGGCGAGCATCGCGGCGACAAGCGCCTCCTCCCGTTCCGCGTCGTAGTCGGTGACGGAAAAGACGGCCTGATGCTGATTTGCTTCCAAAACGCTGCTCGCGCCGCGCAGCACATCCGGAAAGACGATGTTGGACAGCGAGGGAATTACAAAGGCCACAAGGCGCGACCCGGCGGAAGCGAGCGTCCCGGCGATCCGGTTCGGCACATAGCCGAGCCGTTCGACCGCCTCCATCACCCGGTCTCTGGTCTCGCGGGAAAAGGAGCCATGATTGCGAAGCACCCGCGACACCGTGCTCTCGCCGACGCCCGCTGCTTCCGCGACCTCGGCAAGGGTCACCGCCGGGTGCTGCCTGAATTCCAAAGTCACCTTCGCGTGCTCCTGACAGTCTGCCGTCACCTCAAGACGTCGATGCCAGCCGGCCCTGAGGTTTGCCATCCGATTCAATAACAACAAATTTTGGCAGCGCTACCATTTTTTGATTGGCAGCGCTGCCAAAATGGATTAGCAATGCGAATGGCAGCGCTGCCAATTTCGGCAGAGCCACGTCGGGGAGGGAGAACGGGTCCCGACAACCTTGAGGAGGAAATCATGACGCTGCAAACGCAAGCGCCGGCCGAAGGCGCTTACATGGAACGGGCGGTCGAGGATCGCGCCTATGCCAAGGTCTTCTGGAGGATCGTTCCCTTCCTGATGCTGTGCTACGTGGTCGCCTATCTCGACCGCGTCAATGTCGGCTTCGCCAAGCTGCAGATGTCGAGCGAACTCGGCCTGTCGGAAGCGGCCTACGGGGTCGGCGCCGGCATCTTCTTCATCGGATATTTTCTCTTCGAGGTGCCGAGCAACGTCATCCTCAACAAGGTCGGCGCGCGTATCTGGATCGCCCGCATCATGATCACCTGGGGCATCATCTCCGCCGCCTTCATGTTCACCTCGTCGGAAACGGTGTTCTACGTCCTGCGCTTCCTGCTGGGCATCGCCGAGGCCGGGTTCTTCCCCGGTATCATTCTCTACCTGACGTCGTGGTATCCGGCGCACCGCCGCGCCAAGATCATTGCGACCTTCATGTCCGCAATCCCGATCTCGGCCATATTCGGCAATCCGCTCTCCGGCCTCATCATTGACAGCTTCCATGGAAGCCATGGTCTTTCCGGCTGGCAATGGATGTTCCTGATAGAAGCCGTCCCTGCGGTCGTGCTTGGCGTCGTCACTTTCTTCTATCTCGATGACAACATCGTCGATGCCAACTGGCTCACGGACGAGGAAAAACACGTGCTGTCCGTCAACATCAAGGCCGAGAACCGGGCCAAGGCAGAGAGCCCGCACGGGATCGTCGGAACGATGACCGACCCTCGCGTCTGGCTGATGTGCCTGATCTACTTCTGCTTCGTGCTCGGGCAATACGGCCTGAATTTCTGGATGCCGACGATGGTGAAGGCCTCCGGCGTGACAGGCAATCTGCAGATCGGCCTCTTTTCTGCGATTCCCTATGTCTGCACCTTCATAGCCATGCTGGTGCTCGGGCGCTCCTCGGATAGGTTGCGTGAACGGCGCTGGCATCTGGTTGTCCCGGCCATCATCGCCGCAGGCGGCTTCGTCGCAGCGACGATGGCGACGAGCACGGCGGTCGCCATCATCTGCCTCTCGCTCGCCGCCGCCGGCGCCATCAGTTGCGCGCCGCTCTTCTGGTCGCTTCCGACGGCCTTCCTCGCCGGCACCGGTGCTGCAGCTGGTATCGCCTGGATCAACTCGGTCGGCAATCTTGCCGGATTCCTTGGACCGTTTATGGTCGGCTATCTGAAGGACTTCACCGGCAGCAATAGCGCAGGCATGTATTTCCTCGCCGCCGTTCTCGTTGTCGGCGCGCTCGCCGTGCTGACGGTTCCGGCCAAGATGGCCAACCGTTAAAAACGCCTCCCTCCGGCCACGGCGACCGGAGGGGTCACCTCGACCACACAAGACTGGAGCATACCGCTATGTCAGCGCATGTTGAAAATCCGGGACACGAGACGGTAGCCGTAATCGGCCTCGGCTCGATGGGGTTTGGAATGGCCCAGTCGATGAAACGCGCCGGCCTCGACGTCACCGGATACGACCTTGTGCAGCCCACCGTGCAGCGCTTCGTGGCGGAAGGCGGCCGCGGCGCGGGGACGCCAAGAGAGGCCGTCCGGGATGCCGGCATCGTTGTCTCCGTCGTCGTGAACGCCGTTCAGACCGAGGCCGTGCTGTTCGGCCCGGACGGGGTCGCGGCGGCGATGAAGCCCGGCGCCGTATTTGTCTCTTCGGCAACCATGGATCCGGCGGTCGCGCGCAGCCTGTCGGAGCAGGTCGAAGCGCTCGGTCTCCACTATCTCGATGCGCCGATCTCCGGCGGCGCCGCAAAGGCGGCGAAGGGCGAGTTGACGATCATGGCGTCCGGGTCGGAGCAAGCTTTCGCCGCGGCGCGTCCTGCGCTCGATGCCATGGCCGCCAAGGTCTACGAGCTGGGTAATACCGCCGGCACCGGCGCAGCCGTCAAGATGATCAACCAGCTTCTTGCCGGCGTACACATCGCGGCGGCCTGCGAGGCGATAAGCTTCGCTGCCAAGCAGGGGCTCGATCTCACGAAGGTCTACGAGGTGATCACCGCTTCAGCCGGCAATTCCTGGATGTTCGAAAACCGGATACCGCATGTGCTCGCGGGCGATTACACACCCCTCAGCGCGATTGAGATTTTCATCAAGGACCTCGGCATCGTCCAGGACATGGCGCGCGCCGAACGCTATCCGGCGCCGTTGGCGGCGGCTGCACTGCAGATGTATCTCGCCGCGTCCGGCGCCGGCATGGGGCGCGACGACGATTCCTCGCTCGCGCGGCTTTACGCGCAGCTTTCGGGCGCTGAATTGCCCGGCCAAAACAAAGAGCCGCACAAAGCATAAGGACGACGCCATGCCCGTTTTCGCCGCCAATCTGACGATGATGTTCACCGAGTGGGCTTTCCTCGACCGGTTCGAGGCCGCAGCGGCGGCCGGCTTCACGGCCGTCGAATATCTCTTCCCCTATGAGGCGCCGCCCGAGGCGATCGGCGAACGACTTGCCCGCAACAGGCTCGAGCAGGCGCTCTTCAACCTACCGCCGGGCGACTGGGCCGCTGGCGAACGGGGCACTGCCGCCCTCCCCGGCCGCTTCGATGCGTTGAAATCGGATGTCGAACGGGCGCTCGACTACGCAGCGGCGACGGGGGCCAAGCGGCTGCATCTGATGGCCGGCCTCGCCGACCCGTCCGACCCGGAAGCCGCATCCTCCTATCGGCGCTCCATCGTTTACGCGGCCGAACGGCTCGCGGAAAGCGGCATCGATCTGCTTATCGAGCCGATCAACGGACGAAACATGCCGGGCTACTTCCTCAACGACTTTGGCGCGGCCGAGCGCCTTATTGCCGAACTCGGCCTCACGAACCTCAAGCTTCAGTTCGATATCTATCACCGCCAGATCCTGCATGGCGACATCGTCATGGCGCTCCGTCGCCTGTTGCCCATGATCGGCCACATCCAGATCGCGAGCGTCCCTTCCCGCCATGAACCCGACAACGAAGAGCTGAACTATCCATATCTCTTCGAGGAAATCGACCGCCTCGGATATGATGGATTGGTCGGTTGCGAATATATTCCGCGTGGCCGGACGCTCGACGGCCTCGACTGGTTCAAGCCTTTTGCCCGGAGCTGACCGATGACCATACTGCTCGGATCGATCGCTGACGACTACACCGGCGCCTCGGACCTCGCCAATACCCTGACAAAGAACGGGCTCCGCACGGTGCAGACGGTCGGTATTCCCGATCCGTCGCTGCCGTTGCCCGATGTCGACGCGGTGGTCGTTTCGCTGAAGATCCGCTCGGTTGCGGCCGGTGAGGCCGTGGCCGCCGCGGGCACGGCCGAACGCTGGCTGCGCGGGCGTGGAGCGATGCACGTGCTTTACAAGATCTGCTCGACCTTCGATTCGACCGACAAGGGCAATATCGGCCCGGTGACGGAGGCGCTCGCGGAGCTTGCGGGCGGCGGTATCGTGCTCGTCACCCCTGCTTTTCCGGAAACCGGGCGCACCGTCTATCTCGGTCACCTTTTCGTCAACGGCCAGCCGCTCGACGAAAGCCCGCTCAAGGATCATCCGCTTAATCCTATGCACGACGCCAATCTCGTCCGGGTCATGGCCCGCCAGTCGCGTGGCGCGATCGGCCTCATCGACCTGTCGGCCGTGGCGGCCGGACCCGATGCGGTGAAGGCGCGGCTCGATGCCCTGCGCGCCGACGGCGCCAGCGCGGCGATCGCCGATGCAGTCTTCGACCGCGACCTGGAGACCCTCGGCGAGGTGACGCTTCGAACGCCGGTGTCGAGCGGCGCCTCCGGCCTCGGTCTCGGTCTGGCACGCGCACTTGTGCGGTCCGGTCGTGTCCCGTCGAGGGTCAGCGGCACGGCCGATGCCATCCGCCCCGTCGGCGGGCATGCAGCCGTCATCGCCGGCAGTTGCTCCAACGCCACCCTTCGCCAGCTTGCCATCGCCGAACAGGCAATGCCGGTCCTGAGGCTCGATCCCGAACGCTTGCTCACCGCCGCGCCGGACGAAATCTCAGCCGCACTTTCCTGGGCGGAGGCGAGAATGGAGGCAGGGCCAATCATCATTGCCGCCAGCACCACGCCGGAGGCCGTTTCCGAACTTCAATCGCGCTATGGGCGCGAAATATCGGGGCGCGCAATCGAGGCCGCCACCTCGGCGATCGCCGCCGAACTGGTGGCACGAGGCGCCCGGCGGCTCGTCGTCGCTGGCGGGGAAACCTCCGGTGCGGCGGTGGACAAGCTTGCCATTCCGGCGTTCCTGATCGGTCCGGAAATCGCGCCGGGCGTGCCGGTGCTGCGAACGGTCGGCAATCCCCAGGGCGACATGCTTCTCGCCCTGAAGTCGGGTAATTTCGGCGGCGACGATTTCTTTGCCGCCGCGCTCGCGATGATGCGATAAAGGGGGCGGCGGGTGCCCCTCGTCCATCTCCCGCCGCCCGCTGCCGCATGCTTCCCTCGGTCGGAACCGATTGAAGACATGCAGCCATTCGAAAGGCCCCTGGGTGGCACCCCCACCCTGCCGGGCATCCTCCCCACACAAGGGGGGAGATTGAGGTCGCACGGGCGCAAAGGGATTACAGGCCGTTGTCCTTCATGATCTGGCCAGCGTTCTCCTTGGTGACCCTCATCGTGTCGAGCGTCACGGTCTTCTCGACCTTTTCCCCGTTCAGGAACTTGATCGCCTGACGGAGCCCTTCGGCACCGGGCGTCGCATAGAGGAAGGTCGCTGTGAGTTCGCCGTTATTGACCCAGGTCACGCCTTCACCCGGCAAGGCGTCAATGCCGATGAACTTGATATCCTTCTCACGGCCGGCGTCCTTCGCCGCCAGATAGGCGCCGTAGGCCATCGGGTCGTTGTGGCCGTAGACGAGGTCGATCTTTTCGTTGTTGCGGAGCGCCGTCGCCATGATGTTATAGGCTTGGTCCTGCTTCCAATCGCCGGACTGCTGGTCGAGCAGGTTCTTGATGCCCGGTTCCTTGTCGGTAAATTCGTGGAAGCCATCGTGCCGATCATGCGCCGGCTGCGTGCCCATGCCACCCCAGATCTCGACGACATTGCCCTGAGCCTTGCCCTTGCCGCCGAGAAGCTCGACCGCATATTCGCCCGCCGCCCGGCCGATCAGCTTGTTGTCGCCGCCGACGAACTGGGTGTACTGGTCGGTCTCGACGTTGCGGTCAAGGACGAAGACGGGGATCTTCGCGTCGATCGCCTGCTGAACAACGCCGGTCAGACCGGCCGATTCCTTCGGCGAGATGAGCAGCGCATTGACTTCCTGACGGATCAGGTTCTCGACGTCGGCGACCTGTTTCTCCGTCTTGTCCTCGCCGTCCGTGACGATGAGCTCGACTTCCGGATGTTTCGCCGCTTCGGCGATGATGTCCTTGTTGAACTGCGCGCGCCACGGCTCGATGGTGGTCGCCTGGCTGAAGCCGATGCGCCACTTCTTGTCCTGCGCCAGCGCATCCTTGCCCGGCAAGAGGGCGGTGGTGGCAGCCAGAACGGCCGCAAAGGCCGCCAGTCTCATGATGTCACGACGTTTCATTCTTCCTTTCCTCCCATGGTTAGAGACAAGGTCTCTCTTGACGCCCGCTCCTCCGCGGCCGTTTCCCGCTGCGCCGGGCGGCGGCTTGTCAGCCGCAAATGGGCGAGCACATCGTAGGCGTTGCGCTCCTGGACGAGCACCGTGCCGATGATGATCACGCCCTTCAGCACCAGCTGAAGATTGGAGTTGATGTTGTGGAGCTGCAGGATATTGGAGAGCAGACCGAAGATCAGAACGCCGCAGAACGTACCGGCGAGACTTCCGCGCCCGCCCATGAGACTTGTGCCGCCGATCACCACAGCCGCGATCGCGTCGAGCTCCAGCCCCGCCCCGGCATCCGGCTTGCCTTGCCGATACTGTGCCACGTAGAGAACCGCGGCGATGCCGGCGAGCAGCCCTGAGATCGCGTAGGTGACGATCTTTACCCGCCCGGCATTGATGCCGGAGAGCCGCGCCGCCTCCTCGTTGCCCCCGATCGCATAGACGTAGCGGCCGAAGGGCGTGAAGCGCAGAACGACGCTGTAAAGGATGATCGCGGCGATGAAGAAGATGCCCGGCATCGGTACGATGCCGAAGACGAGCTGGCGAAGCACGTCGAAATCCGCGGTGGCGTTGCTCCCGGTATAAACGGGCAGTACCGCATTGTTCTGGCCGGCGGTCAGCCGGGCGATGCCAAGTGCCGTCACCATCATCGCCAGAGTGACGATGAACGGCTGCAGCCTGCCGACAACGATGATCGCGCCATTGATCGCCCCGAAGAGCAAGCCTACCGCTGACGCGACCAGAAGCACCCCGAGCACGCCGAACTTTGTCTGCACCTGCGGCAGCAGGAAGCTCAAGACGAGGGCGCATAGAATGACACCGCCGACGGCGGGCAGCAGCGTGCCGCGCATACGATCGAGGTGCACGTCCCGGATATTGGCGATGCCGCTTCGCGTCTTTTCGATATTGACGAAAATGAAGCGAACGACGACCGCACCGATAAGAAGCGACGCCAATCCGACAGCCGGGATCCCCAGGAAAACGGCAGGCGTTTCGCCGGGTACGGTCAAAAGCATGGCGCAAACGACGCTGCAGATCGCCATCAGCGAACCGACGGAGAGATCTATTCCGCCCGTGAGAATGACAGCCGTCATGCCGGTGGCGACAAGACCCGTCGTCGAAACTTGCCGCAGCACGTCGAGAAGGTTGCCGGAAGAAAGAAAGATGTTTCTGCCCGACGAGGTCACCGGCGAGGAGAGAACGCCGATCAGGAAGATGGCGATCAGGCCCCAATAGAGTTTCGTCTGCGATAAAAGTCTTAAGAATGTCATGCAACGGCCCTTCCAAGCGCACCGCCCCGCGGCGCGGCGAGCTGCATGAGGCGCTCCTCGTTCGCCTCCTCCCGGGAAATAAGGCCCGTCTGACGGCCCTCCGCCATCACCAGGATCCGGTCGGCAAGATGCAGCAGCTCCGGCAATTCGGAGCTAACCACCACGATCGCCAGCCCCTCCCCCGCGAGCGCGAAGATAAGGTCGTAGATCTCGCGCTTCGCGCCGACGTCGATGCCGCGCGTCGGCTCGTCGAGCAGAAGCACGCGCGGCCCGGTGGCAAGCCATTTGCCGATCACCACCTTCTGCTGATTTCCGCCCGAGAGGGTCCCGGCGATCTGGTCGATGCTGCCGCAGCGCACGCCGAGCGTCTGGACAGCCTTCCTGCTCAGCGCACCCTCGGCATCGAACGACCGCAAACCGAAACGCGCCAGCCGACCGACCAGCGGCAGAGCCACGTTGTCCGTGATCGAGTCGTGGAGATGCAGCCCTTGGGTTTTCCGGTCTTCCGTCACCAGCGCGATGCCGAGGCGGCGGGCATCGAGCGGAGAGCGGATGTCGACCGGCGTGCCATCGAGGCTGACCTCGCCGCCGCGCCGACCATCGCTCGAACCGAAGATCGTCTCCAGGATTTCGGTGCGCCCGGCACCGAGCAGCCCGCCGATGCCGAGGATTTCGCCGGCGCGCACGTCGAAGCTCACACCCTTCAGCACATCGCGCCAGCCATGCCGGCTGGACGTCGAAAGCGAGAGGCCACGCACCGACAACACCGGGTCGCCCCGCGTCGATCGGTCGATCCGCTGCGCGTCGAGCAGGCTGCGCCCGACCATGGCGGCGATGACCTTGTCTTCGTCGAGTTCAGCCCTCGGCCGGGTCCAGACATGGCGACCATCGCGAAAGACGGTGATGCGGTCGCTCAAGTGCATCACTTCGTCGATGCGATGGGAAATATAGATGATGCCGACGCCATCGGCGGCGAGCTGCCGCATGATCTTGAAGAGCCGCTCGCACTCGCCGGGCGAAAGCGCAGAGGTCGGCTCGTCCATGATGAGAATGCGCGCCTCAAGCGAGAGCGCCTTGGCAATCTCGACAAGCTGCTGCTCGCCGACCCGGAGCTGACCGACGCGCGCTTCGGGATCAAGTTCGATGCCAAGACGACGCAGCAGCACGCGCGACGCATCGAGGCTTGCCTTGCGATCGACGAAGAGGCCGGCGATCACGCGTTCGCGGCCGAGAAAGATGTTGTCGGCGACACGGAGCTCCGGCACGAGATTGAGCTCCTGATGGATGATGGCGATCCCGGCCGCCTCTGCATCCCTGACTGTCGAGAAGCGCACCGGCGCGCCATCGACACGCACGAGGCCGTCATAATCCGCATAGACGCCGGAAAGGATCTTCATCAGCGTCGATTTGCCGGCGCCGTTTTCGCCCATGAGGGCATGGATCTCGCCGGCGCGCAGATCGAAGCGCACATCCTTGAGCGCAGCAACACCCCCGAAGGACTTGGAAACGCCTTCGGCGGTCAGAACGACGCGCCGGTGATCGCTGTGCGGATCAGGATGAGGCGAGATTGCATTATCATCGCGCATGACATTGGCGGCCTCCCCACCACCGATATCCGACGATCATTTCGCATGTCTTTCGCAGCCTATTCTAAACGTTTCGAGTGTGTCAAGCGGCCAGGAAACCGAGTCGACGCCCGCTATTGCACAAATTCACCGGCTCACATAAGGTTTTTCCAATCGAATTTCGAAACGTTTTGATCAAAGATGCAGCGCCGCCGTTTACGAAAATCCACCGCACCCACGATGCTCGACGTCGCGAAGGCCGCGAGCGTCTCGGTGGCCACGGTTTCTGCGGTGATCAACGGGTCCGCTCCCGTCAGCCCCGAACTGCGCGCCCGCATCGAAGAGGCGATCCAGGTCATCGGCTACAAGCGCAATGCGATCGCCCGCAGTCTCAAGCTCGGCATCACGCGTACGGTCGGCCTGATGGTGGCCGACATCACGAACCCGTTCTTCACCGACGTCGTGGCGGTGATCCAGGATGTCCTCCATCGCGCCGGCTACGCGGTGATGCTCTGCTGCAACGACGAGGACGTCGAGATGCAGGACGAACAGATCGAGCTCTTGATCGATCGAAGCGTGGACGGCCTGATCATCGCGCCCGCGGGAGACGACGAGACGCTGAAGCGCATTATTGCCGGCGCCAATCTGCCGACGGTTTTGATCGACAGGCTCTTGGACGGGGTCGATACCGATGCCGTCGTGCTCGATAACCGCCGTGCGGTTCAGGATGCGACCCTCTATATGCTCGGCCTCGGCCATCGCCGCATCGGCTATATTTCAGGCTCGCTCGATACGTCGACGGGACGAGAGCGCCTGGCGGGCTACAAGGCCGCATTGGAAGCGGCGAAGCTACCTTACGAGGACCGCCTCGTGCGGATCGGCAACTTCCGCGAAAAGGACGCCTACAAGGCTACGATGCAACTGCTCGCGAGCGCCGAGAGACCGACTGCGATCTTCTCCGCAAACAACCTGATGGTCATCGGCGTGATGAAGGCGATCCGCGATATCGGCCTCAAGTGCCCGGAAGACGTGTCCGTCGCAAGCTTCGACGATTTCCCCTGGGCGGATGTTTTCCAACCGCATCTGACGACGATCGCCCAGCCGGTTCAGGCGATCGGTGAGCAGGCGGCACAGCTCATTCTCGACCGTCTTTCAGGCAAGAGTCCGGCGACGCCGCGCCGGCTCGTGCTGCAGGGGCGCCTGATGATCCGCGAATCCTGCCGGCCGACCAGTCTGACACCGCGCGCGATCGCGTAGAGCGCCGTGCGTTCAAACGAACGCACAAGGACGCTCTTATCCGCTTTCAATGATTCCGTTTGAAACCGGGATGCTCCAGCGCATGTCGAAGCGCGCGGAGGTTTGGGCACCACGGCATGCCCGAGAAAAAGAGATAAAGTGCATTCGCATTCACGCGATGCTCTTCACAGCCGTCAATCCTCGTGCAGCGCGCGGAGAATCGCCGGACCGACCGTGAAGTCGCGAAAGCCTGCCTCAAAGCCTGCGCGCTCCGGAGAGCAGGCCATGACACCGATCTCGGCATCCGCCGCTGAAAACGGGCAAAGTCGCGCCATCTGCCAGGGCGCATCGCCGAAGCGGAACTGCACCCGGACCGCGTCGCCATGGCGCGTCAGCCGCACCTCGATCGCGTCGGAAGGCGTCGCGTCATGGAGAGGGATCACCGACCAGTCCGAAACGCCGCGCGTGACGACGACGCTGAAATGCATCAGCCCATCGGTATATTCGATGCCGCACTTGATCCAGTTCTCCTCGTCGAGCCGCAACATCAGCCCGGCCTGGTCGTAGAGTTGCTCGTAGGCGCCCGTGATCGTGGCGCAGGCGGTGAAGTCGCCGGAAACCGATCGGAGATAGGCGTGGCCGCTGTCCCGGACGAACCCATAGAAGGTCTCACGCCAGAAATCCGTATTGCCGTCCGTCTTGAGCGACAGCGCCCTTTCGTCGCCTTCCCAGCTTGCCGGTACATTCAACCAGCGATGGTTTTCTCCCATCTCTGCCCTCCCCTTCCTAATGTTCAACACGCCTTTCCGCGTTGACTTCAACGTCATATTGCGGGCTCGCCGCATAAGCCATAGCGTAGGGACATGGCGACATCGAAGCTACAGGTCTATCGCAAGAAAAGGGACTTTTCGAAAACGTCGGAGCCGCCCGGCAGCCTTGCCGGCGAGAGCGGCAACCGCTTTGTTGTCCACAAGCACCATGCGACCGCCGACCACTACGACCTGAGGCTGCAGGTGGGGAACGTGCTCAAGAGCTGGGCCGTTCCGAAGGGGCCATCGCTCAACCCGGCGGACAAACGGCTCGCAGTCGAGACGGAGGATCACCCGCTGGAGTATATCGACTTCGAGGGCGTCATCCCCGAGGGCGAGTATGGCGGCGGCCCGATGATCGTCTGGGACACGGGCGTGTGGGCGCCGATGGACGACATCGAGAAGAGCTTGCGGACGGGAGCCTTCAAGTTCCGCCTCGCCGGCGAAAAGCTCAGTGGTGGCTGGATGCTGGCGCGGTTGAAACCCAAGCCCGGCGAGGAAGACCAGCGAAACTGGCTCCTGTTCAAGGAACGCGACCTCGCCGCCGACGCCGCCATCGATATCCTCGCCGCTCGCCCGGAAAGCGTCAAATCCGGACGGCGGATCGAGGAACTGGTGGAGAAGCCGAAACCGCTGGCCAAACCGGTCAAGCTCAATCCCGGCGCACTTCCCGGTGCCATAAAGGGCGCAGCGCCGACCCGCATCGAACCGCAGCTCGCGACCGCTGTCGACCGACCGCCCGGCAGCGCTCCACAGGGTGGCGACTGGTTGCACGAAATCAAGTTCGACGGCTACCGCACGATGGCGCACGTCTCTGACGGCGAGGTGCGTCTTATCACCCGTGGCGGCCTCGACTGGACGAAGCGTTACGGCGACCTGCCGGAGGCCTTCAGGCGGCTGCCATGCCGTGATGCCGTCCTCGACGGCGAAATCGTCGTTCCGGACGACAGGGGAATCAGCCGCTTCAGCCTGTTGCAGGAGGCTCTTTCGGGTGGCGCAGGCAACAAACTCGTATTCTATGCCTTTGATCTACTGCACCTCGATGGGTGGAATCTCCTGGCCGTTCCGCTCGAAAGGCGCAAGGCGCTGCTGGCGCAATTGCTGTCCACACACGTCTCGGCGCGCTCGGCCATCCAGTTCAGCGATCATGTCCCTGGCGACGGGCGAGCGCTTTACGACCAGGCTTCGGAACTGGGGCTTGAAGGCATCGTCTCCAAGCGTGCCTCGGCGCCGTACCAGAGCGGCCGGTCGAAAACCTGGACCAAGACCAAGGCGCTGCAGCCGGACGACTTCGTGATCGCCGGATACACCACCTCCGAGGCGGCGGAGGGACTTGCCGCGCTTGCGCTCGGCGAATGGGTCGAGGGCGAACTGCAGTATCGCGGCAAGGTCGGAACCGGCTTCGACGCGCACACGGCGCAAGACTTGCTCGCGCGGCTGGAGCCGCTGCGCGCCGGTGCGGCGAAGCTCGACGGCGCGCCCAAAGAGATCGTCTGGGTCCGGCCCGTGTTGTGGGCGCATATCCACTATGGCAACCGCACCGCGGACAATCTGCTCCGCCATGCCGTATTCAAGGGGCTTCGCGAAGTCGAACTGTCGACGCCCGCCACACCGCAACGAAAGCGGCTGATTTCGGATGCCGATCTCGCCAGCATCTCGATCACCAATCCGACACGCCGGCTCTTCGGCAGGTCCGGACCGACCAAGCTCGACATCGCGGTCTACTACGCGCTCGTCGGCGATTTCATGCTGCCGCATATTCTCGGCCGCCCGGTCTCGCTGGTACGCTGTCCGACCGGAAAACCGCAGGATTGCTTTTTCCAGCGCCATCCTTTCACCGGCATGCCCAATTCGGTGGAAACCTTTCAATCAATCAACTCGGAAGGCGAAACGAAATCCTACCTCTCCGTCGAGGACGCCAAGGGATATCTTGCGCTAGCGCAGTTCGGCGTGGTCGAATTTCACACTTGGGGTACCGTTCGCAAGCAGCTTGAAAAGGCCGACCGCGTCGTCTTCGACCTCGACCCCGGCGAAGGCATCACCTGGCGCGAGGTGGTCGAGGCCGCGGTCCACATCCGCGGCGAGCTCGAGGCGCTCGATCTTGTTCCCTTCGTCAAGACATCGGGTGGCAAGGGCGTCCACGTGGTCGTGCCGATCGCGCCGAAGCACAACTGGAAAAAGGTGCATCAGGCAACAAGCGCTATTGCCACACGCTTGGCCGCAACCGCGCCCGAGGTTTTTACGACGACTATGGGCAAGGACAAGCGCGTGAAGCGCATCTTCATCGACTTCCACCGCAATGCGCGCGGCCACACCGCTGCGGCCCCCTACTCTCTTCGCGCGAGAACGAATCTGCCGGCTTCAACCCCGGTAAGCTGGGGCGATCTCGAATCTATCGACGCCCCGGAGGATTTGAACTATTCTTCGCTGCCTGACCTCCTGGTCACGTCCGGCGATCCATGGGCGGAAATAGATGCTTTCGCGAGGGATCTGCCGCTGTTGTCCGAGGCGGGGAAGTAGTTCGTGTTGCCGCGCAGGAGACGATCATGGCCCCCAGGGCAAGTTGGAAAGGTTATCTCAGACTCAGTCTCGTAAGTTGTCCCGTCAGGCTCTACCCAGCCACCAGTTCAAGCGAGCGCATCAGCTTCAATCAGCTTCACAAGGACACCCACAACCGGATCAACATGAAGCCGGTGGATCCGGAGCTGGGGCTGGTCGAACGTTCCGACCTGGTGAAGGGCTACGAATACGAGGACAAGAAATACATCATTATCGAGGACGCTGATCTCGAAAGCGTCAAGATCGAATCCAACCACACAATGAACATCGAGGCCTTCGTCGACGAAGGATCGGTGGATGTCATCTACCAGGATGCGCCCTATTATTTGGCACCGGACGGCGCGATGGCCGAGGAAACCTTCATCGTGCTGCGCGAGGCTCTGCGCAAGACTGGCAAGATTGCGATCGCACGCCTCGTGCTCTCCAGCCGAGAACGGGTGATCACCATCGGTCCGCGCGAGAGCGGCATGTTCGTGTGCACGCTCAGGAACCCGAACGAGGTGCGCGGCACGGCAGAGTATTTCGGCAATATTCCGGTCGGAAACCCGGATCCTGAAATGCTGCAGCTGGCGGAAGCGCTCATCGAGCAGAAGCTGACGACTTTCGATCCGAAGAACTACGAGGATCGCTACGAGATCGCGCTGATGCAGATGATCCGCGAGAAGCTCAAGGGCCACAAGCCTATCATCGCGGCGGCGCCCGAGCGTGGCAACGTCATCAATCTCATGGATGCGCTGAAGGCGAGCCTCTCGCAATCGAAACCGCCGGCCAAGAGCAAGCCGGCGGCCAAGCGGACCGCGAAGGCGGCAACGACCAGCGGCAAGCCGGCGGCCAAGAAAAAAGTCTGATGGCGGTTGCGCGCAAGACTTTCGGCATCGTCGGCGCACTTGCCGCGTTTCCCCGCCGATTGGCGGCGCGCGAGGTTGAGCGTCAGTTCGGCCATTTGAGGCGCGGCATCACGCGCCAGACCTCGCACCTCGTCTTCGGCCGCAGCCTGCTTTCAAGGGCGAGCGAGGCGGAAATCGAAACACGGTTCGACTCGGAGATACACCAGAACAGACTTCCTCTCAGCGAGAACGGCTTTCTTCGGCTGCTGGGACTGATGACGGCGCCGAAAGCATCGGCCTTGACGCGGCAGTCGCTGCTCGATCAGTCGCGGCTTGCAGCACGTACCTTCGACCTTCTTTCGCTGTTCGACGCCTTCGAGCACGACAGCGAACCCTATTCTTTCCGGGACCTGATCCTCGCCCGGAAATATGCCGGCCTGATCGAAAGCGGCGCCGCCTGGAGTGCGATCGCGCGATCGGTTCATCGCTCCGGATCCGTAGCGGCGCTCACCGCGCTCTCGCTCCATCACGAAGGGGCGGACACGATCTACGCTCGCCTCTCCGAGGGCCTCAGCGAACTCGACGGGCAGTTGCTGTTCGACCTTGGAGCGTCCACCGATGCGGAGCTTGAAGAGCTTTTCGCCCGGGCGGAAGCTGCGGAGGAGGACGGCTTTTACGAGGAAGCGGCGGCCTACTATCAACGTTGCCTCGCCATCGATCCGACGGACTCCGTCGCCGCATTCAACCGCGCGAACTGCCTGAAGGCAGCGGGCCGGCAGGTGGAAGCGGCGCATGATTATATACGCGCGGTCAAGCTCGACCCGAGCTTCGTCGAGGCCTGGTTTAACCTTGCCGGGCTCATGAACGAACGCGGACGGATCGATGCTGCCCGCCGGTACCTCAAGAAAGCCATCGAACTCGACGGCGACTATGCGGACGCTGTCTTCAACCTGGCGAAACTCGAATTCGACGCGGACAATCTCGCCGAGGCGCGACGCTGGTGGAGGCGCTATCTCGAACTCGACACGCATTCCGAATGGGCACGGGCTGCCGAACGCGGCGTGCAGTTCGTCGACCTCCATCTCCTTCCAAGGACGGCCGGCTGAGATGGGCGAAAAATTTCTGTTCGACGGACCGGACGATGCCCCCGTCACCATTCTGCTCGCGCACGGCGCCGGCGCACCGATGGACTCGGCCTCCATGACCGCGACTGCGAAGGCGCTTGCCGCCGCCGGCTTTCGCGTCGCCCGCTTCGAGTTCGGTTACATGGCGGCTCGTCGGACCTCGGAAGGCCGCAAGCCCCCGCCCCGGGCCGAGACGTTGAAGCCCGAATATGAGGCCGCCATTGACGCGCTTGGCGCGACCGGCCCGCTCGTCATCGGCGGCAAGTCGATGGGAGGGCGGGTCGCGAGCATGATCGCCGACGAGCTTCGCTCGGGCGGCAAAATCGCCGGGCTGGTCTGTCTCGGTTACCCGTTTCATCCGCCAGCCAAGCCGGAGCAGCTTCGTACGAAGCATCTCGCCGACTTGAAGACGCCGACCTTGATCTGCCAGGGGACACGCGACGAGTTCGGCACGCGCGAGGAAGTTGCCGGCTACACGCTCTCCGGTGCGATCGAGATCTTGTGGCTCGAGGACGGCGACCATGACCTCAAACCGCGCAAGAGCGTATCCGGTTTTTCCGCCGCCGATCATCTGAAGACGGTGGCTGAAACAGTTGCCGCCTGGACCGGCCGGCTGGTGCGCTGAGCGCATGAAGATCGCGACCTTCAACATCAACGGTATCAACCGGCGGCTCGAAAACCTGCTCGCCTGGCTCGCAACAGCCGAACCGGATGTCGTCTGCCTGCAGGAACTCAAGGCAACGGACACCCAAATTCCGAGGGAAGCGATCGAGGGAGCCGGCTACGGTGCCGTCTGGCGCGGACAGGCGGCCTGGAACGGCGTTGCGATCCTGGCGCGCGACAGCGAGCCGATCCTGACCCGGGCCGAGTTGCCCGGCGATCCGTCCGACGCGCAAAGCCGATACATCGAAGCGGCCGTGAACGGCGTTCTGATCGCCTCGCTCTACGCCCCGAACGGCAATCCGCAACCCGGACCGAAATTCGACTACAAACTGGCCTGGCACGAACGCCTGAGGTTGCATGCTTCCGAACTGCTGGCGACCGGTCTGCCGGTCGTGCTCGCCGGCGACTACAACGTGGTGCCCGAGCCGCGCGACATCTACCCGACCCGCTCCTACGACGACAACGCCCTCGTCCAACCCGAAAGCCGCGCCGCCTTCCGGCACCTTCTCGACCAGGGCTGGCTAGACGCGCTGCGCGCGATATATCCGGAAGAGCAACTTTTCACATTCTGGGACTACCGCCGGAACCGCTGGCAGCGCGACGCCGGGCTGCGTCTCGACCATGTTCTCCTGAGCCGGAAGCTCGCACGCCGACTGAGTGGTGCAGGCATCGACCGCGACGTCCGCGGCGTCGACGGCGCAAGCGATCACGCTCCGGTGTGGATCACGTTGCGAGACTGACTCCAGGTTCCCGAACAATCCGGGATCGACAATCGAGAGGGTTAAGTTGGCGATCGGCCTTCGATCGTGCAGGATAACGACGACCGGATATCGCAAGGCAGGGAGGCGACCAATGACGAAGGCGAATGTGGGTTTCATCGGGCTCGGGCTCATGGGTCAAGGCATGGCGACAAACGTCGTGAGAAAGGGCTGGCCACTTGCGGTGATGGCGCATCGCAACCGGGCGCCGGTCGAAGCGCTCCTCGCCGAGGGCGCGACGGAAGTCAAAACGCCGCGCGAGATGGCGGAACGATCAGACATCATCGTCCTCTGCGTCACCGGTTCTCCGGAGGTGCTTTCGGTGGTCGAAGGCGCGGACGGCATCGCGGCGGCAGGCAAGCCGCTCACCATCGTCGACTGCTCTACCTCCGATCCCTCCGTCACCCTGAAACTCGCCGAGGATCTGGCCGGAAAGGACGTCACGCTCCTCGACGCGCCGCTCAGCCGCACGCCGGCCGATGCCGCCGCCGGCACGCTCGATGTCATGGTCGGCGGCGCTGACGACGATGTCCGCCGCGTCTGGCCGGTGCTCGAATGCTTTGCCGGCCGTATCGTTCATACCGGCCCGACTGGCACCGGCCACACGATGAAGCTCCTCAACAACTTCCTGGCGATGGGCTACGCCGCGCTCTATTCCGAGGCCTTGATGCTTGGGCAGAAGGCCGGCCTCACGCCGCAGGTCTTCGACAGCGTCATCCGCGGCGGGCGAATGGATTGCCCGTTCTACCAGACCTTCTTCCGCTGGGTGCTCGAGCGCGACCCGAATGCGCACAAGTTCGCCATCCGCAACGCCTTCAAGGACATGAGCTATCTCGCGGCCTTCGCGAATGCCTCCGGCGCCGCCAACCCGATCGGTGCGGCGGTCCGCAACTCCTTCGCGCAAGCCGTCGGCACCGGCCACGGCGAAGACTATGTGCCGATGCTGTCCGATTTCATCGCCGAGGCGAACGGGATCAAGTAGTCGCAGCGAACAGATGAATCGCGTCGTCAACCACTGTACCGGAGGGGCCCGCCTAGCGCACCGTGCTCCGCAGGCCTAGCCCTCCAACCTGTTCGTCGCTCCGGCCGCTTCTATTTAGTCCTTTATTGGTCTATTTCGGTCGAAGGAGTATGGCATGAAATTATCCGAACAAGTCAAACCGATCAGTTATCTCAGAGCGCATGCGCCCGAAGTCATTCGAAAGCTTGGTGAGGACGGGCAGCCGGTTGTGATCACTTTACACGGCGAGGCCAAAGCGGTGCTTCAGGCGCAATATGAGGAAACCCAGGAGACGCTGGCGCTTCTGAAAGTTCTGGCGCTCACCAACAAAGAGGTCCAGGACGGCAAGGTCCGGCCTGCTGCCGAAGCATTTGCACGCGTTCGGCGCAGACTCGCGACGCAGCCCTGATGACGTTCAAGTGCTCCTTGCCGGCGATGGACAGGATCTCGAGGACCTCTTTCGATACATTGCAGCCAAAGACGGCGAAGCGGCCGCCGAACGCATACTTGCCGAAATTGAGGACGCCCGCGCAAGCCTCTCCGAGTTCCCCGAGCGTGGCAACATCCCCAAGGAACTGGCAGTTCTTGGAATCTCCGAATATCGTGAATTGCACCACAAGCCGTAGCGAATGATCTATCGGATGGTCGGGTCGAGTGTCGTGGTCTACTGCGTCGTCGACGGTCGACGCGACATGCAGAGTTTCCTCGAGCGTCGGCTCACGCGGTAGGCCTGACAGCACACCAAGAAGACCCGGACGCTGCAGACTTGATCCGCGGCGAGTGCCTCCTGCAGCGACGCCATGACAGGATTCCATCATTAGCAAAATGCAATCTTGCAGAAATGCAAGACGACTGCCCACCTATCGCTTTGACGGACGCCTCCCAAGTGATGATTGTGGCATCAGACCTGAAATGGAACAAACGTTCCGCTCAGGTGAAAGCCATTCCAAACATTCCTGGAGGATACACCTGCCATGACCGCCCTTCCCTTCGCCCTCAACCATATGGCGGCACCCGGTCTGCCGCTTGATGCGTTCTTCGCGCTCGCCAAGTCGCTCGGCATTTCCGCCGTGGAAATCCGCAACGACCTCTCCGGCAATGCCATCCTTGACGGCACCAGCCCGGATGCCGTGAGGGCGCTTACTGAAAAGCACGGGCTGACGATCATCTCGATCAACGCGCTGCAACGCTTCAACGAATGGAACGACGAGCGCGAAGCGGAAGCACGCGCGCTTATCTCCTATGCGCGCGATTGCGGCGCCAAGGCGCTGGTGCTGGTGCCGGTCAATGATGGCAGCGGCCAGAAAGATGGCGAGCGCCAGGCAAACCTGAGAACCGCGCTGAAAGCCTTGAAGCCATTGCTGGAAACCGCGGGCGTTACCGGGTTTGTCGAGCCGCTCGGCTTCGAGATCTGCTCGCTGCGTTCCAAGACCGAAGCCGTCGAGGCGATCCGCGAGGTCGGCGGCGAGGCGACATTCCGTCTCGTGCACGACACCTTCCACCATCATCTTGCCGGCGAGGACGCCTTTTTCCCGGAGCTTACGGGGCTGGTGCATATTTCCGGCGTCAGCGACAAGGCGGTCAGGGTCGCCGACATGCGCGACCCGCATCGCGTTCTCATCGATCAGGAAGACCGGCTGGACAATGCCGGGCAGATTCGCCGCCTCACCGATCAGGGATACAAGGGCGTGTTTTCCTTCGAGCCCTTCGCCCTGTCGGTGCACGAGCTCGCCGATCCAGCAAAGGCGCTTCAGGAAAGCATGGCTTATCTGCAGGCCAAGGCCTGATCATCCTCTCGCAGGAAAACACCGAAAATGGCTCGGGCGCCGCAAGACAGGCTTGACGGCGCCTGGATAAAATGGAATACATATTCCGTAATCGCAATTTACTGGTTCGTTTATTCCGTTTTGACCGAAAGAGCAGCGGGAGTGCGGCTTTCGGTTCGGGATGGGTTCGACCTGCGAAAAGGGTCGCACTTCCGGCTGGAGAAGGTGTCGCCGGGCACCGAATGTGGAGGAAAAAGAAATGAAGAAATTTGTGCTGGGCGCCGCGATGGCCGTCATGATGTCGACAGCTGCGCATGCCGAGACCATCGGTGTGTCGATGGCGCTGTTCGACGACAACTTCCTGACGGTTCTGCGCAACGGCATGTCCGATTACGCCAAGACCCTCAATGGGGTCGAACTGCAAATCGAGGACGCGCAGAACGACGTCGCGAAACAGCAGAGCCAGATCCAGAACTTCATCGCGGCTGGTGTCGATGCCATCATCGTCAACCCGGTCGATACCGATGCAACTGCCGCCATGTCGAAGATCGCCGCCGATGCAGGCATTGCGCTGGTCTATGTCAACCGCGAACCGGTCAACGTCGACACCCTGCCGGACAAGCAGGCTTTCGTCGCTTCGAACGAAATGGAATCCGGCACGCTGGAAACCCAGGAGATCTGCAAGATCCTCGGCGGCAAGGGCAAGGCTGTCGTCATGATGGGCGAGCTTTCCAATCAGGCTGCCCGCATGCGCACGAAGGATGTACATGATGTGCTTGCCACCGAACAGTGCAAGGGCATCGAGATCGTCGAAGAGCAGACGGCCAACTGGTCGCGCACCCAGGGCGCCGACCTCGTGACCAACTGGCTTTCCGCCGGCGTGGAGTTCGATGCCGTCATTTCGAACAACGACGAGATGGCGATCGGCGCCATCCAGGCACTGAAGGCTGCGGGCCGTTCGATGGACTCGGTCGTCATCGGCGGCGTCGATGCCACCCAGGATGCGCTTGCCGCCATGGCGGCCGGGGACCTCGACGTGACCGTGTTCCAGAACGCGGCCGGCCAGGGCCAAGGCTCTGTCGACGCCGCACTCAAGCTCGCCAAGGGTGAGCCGGTCGAAAAGAAGGTCTACATCCCCTTCGAACTCGTGACGAAGGAAAACCTGGATAAATATCAGGCGAAGAACTGATCGTTCGCTTGGGAGCGCGACAAGAGCCGCGCTCCCTCCTGAAATCAGGTCCCCGCACGAAGCCCTGACGGCAGGGCTCAATGAGAAGGCGTATGCGCCCGCCGCGGGACTTTTCGGCCGATGCCGGAACCGGGAGGCTATGAGAATGACGCTCAGTCCCACAACCATGGCAGCCGTGCGTGCGAGTGGCGCCGTACCGAACGCCGACTACCTTCTTTCCGCGGAAGGCGTGCGCAAGGAATTTCCGGGCGTTGTCGCGCTCGATGACGTCGAGTTCAAGTTGAAGCGCGGCACCGTACATGCGCTGATGGGCGAGAACGGCGCCGGCAAATCCACCCTGATGAAGATACTCGCCGGCATCTACCAGCCGGACCAGGGCGAGGTGAAGCTGAAGGGCGTCGACATCCGCTTGAAATCGCCGCTCGACGCGCTCGAAAACGGCATCGCCATGATCCATCAGGAGCTGAACCTGATGCCCTTCATGACGATCGCGGAAAACATCTGGATCCGCCGCGAACCGAAGAACCGGTTCGGCTTCGTCGATCACGGCGAAATGCGCCGCATGACCGCCAAACTGTTCGAGCGGCTGAAGATCAATCTCGACCCGGAGATCGAAGTCCGCCACCTCTCCGTCGCCAACCGTCAGATGGTCGAAATCGCCAAGGCGGTTTCCTACGAATCCGACGTCCTGATCATGGATGAGCCGACATCGGCGCTGACCGAGCGCGAGGTCGCGCACCTCTTCGAGATCATCCGCGACCTCAGATCGCAAGGCATCGGTATCGTCTACATCACCCACAAGATGAACGAGCTCTTCGAGATCGCCGACGAATTCTCGGTGTTCCGCGACGGCAAATATATCGGCACGCACGCCTCCAGCAACGTCACCCGCGACGACATCATCCGCATGATGGTCGGCCGCGAGATCACCCAGATGTTCCCGAAGGAGGAGGTGCCGATCGGCGATGTCGTGCTGTCGGTCAAGGACCTCACGCTTGATGGCGTGTTCCGCGACGTTTCCTTCGATGTGCGCGCCGGTGAAATTCTAGGCGTCGCCGGACTCGTCGGTTCCGGCCGCTCGAATGTCGCGGAAACGCTGTTCGGCGTCACGCCGGCAAGCTCGGGCACGCTTGCGATCGACGGCAAGGAAGTCGTGATCGACGACCCCAACACGGCAATCCGCCATCGCATGGCGTTCCTGACGGAAGACCGCAAGGACACCGGCTGCCTGCTCATCCTCGACATTCTCGAGAACATGCAGATCGCGGTGCTGCAGGACAAGTTCGTCAAGCGCGGCTTCGTCAGCGAGAAGGCGATCACCGCCGCTTGCGAGGAGATGAGCCGCAAGCTCAGGGTCAAGACTCCGAACCTGCAGGAGCGCATCGAAAACCTGTCGGGAGGCAATCAGCAGAAGGTTTTGATCGGCCGCTGGCTTCTGACCAATCCACGCATTCTCATCCTTGATGAGCCGACGCGCGGCATCGATGTCGGCGCCAAGGCGGAAATCCACCGTCTTGTCACCGAACTCGCCCGCAACGGCGTCGCCGTCATCATGATCTCGTCGGAAATGCCCGAAGTGCTCGGCATGAGCGACCGGATCATGGTGATGCATGAAGGCCGGGTCACCGGCTTCCTCGACCGAGCCGAAGCGACCCAGATCAAGGTCATGGAACTTGCCGCGCGCTGAACGCGCGATGCCGACCGCAGGGAGGACAGAAAAATGGATACCAATGTCGCCGCGCATGGCACGAGCACGACCCTTGTCGGGTCAAGGCGGCGCATGCCGCCCGAATTCAACATCTTCCTGGTGCTGCTCGGGATAGCGCTTGTCTACGAAATTCTCGGCTGGATCTTCGTCGGCCAGAGTTTCCTGATGAATTCCCAGCGGCTGACGATCATGATCCTGCAGGTCTCGGTGATCGGCATCATCGCCGTCGGCGTGACGCAGGTGATCATCACCGGCGGCATCGACCTTTCATCGGGATCGGTGGTCGGCATGACGGCGATGATCTCGGCGAGCGTCGCGCAGGCCTCCACCTGGCCACGCGCCCTCTACCCCTCGCTCACAGACCTTCCGGCAATCGTGCCGATCGGCCTCGGCGTCGGCATCGGTCTCCTCGCCGGCTATATCAACGGGCAGCTCATCGCCAAGACCAAGATACCCCCCTTCATCGCCACGCTCGGCATGATGGTCTCGGCGCGCGGCGTCTCCAAGTGGTACACCAAGGGCCAACCGGTCTCCGGCCTCACCGACCAGTTCAACTTCATCGGCACGGGTATCTGGCCGGTCATCGTCTTCCTCGTCGTCGCGCTGATCTTCCACATTGCGCTGCGCTACACCCGCTACGGCAAGTTCACCTACGCGATCGGCGCCAACGTGCAGGCTGCGCGCGTTTCCGGTATCAATGTCGAGGCACACCTGATCAAGGTCTACGCCATTGCCGGCATGCTGGCGGGCCTTGCAGGTGTGGTCACCGCTGCTCGCGCCCAGACCGCACAGGCCGGCATGGGCGTCATGTATGAACTTGACGCCATCGCAGCGACCGTCATCGGCGGCACGTCGCTGACCGGCGGTGTCGGCCGCATCACCGGGACCGTCATCGGCACGGTGATCCTCGGCGTCATGACCTCCGGCTTCACGTTCCTCCGGGTCGACGCCTACTACCAGGAGATCGTCAAGGGCGTGATCATCGTCGCGGCCGTCGTCGTCGACGTCTATCGCCAGAAGGGCAGAAAGAAAGCCTAAGCTCCAGAAAAGAAGACTTGTCCTCCCAAGGAAGTGACTGGCCGGAAGGGCGCAAGCCGTTCCGGTCTTTTCTTTGCCTGTACTACCAAACTCAAGCGATTTGTTCGTCCGTCGACATATGCTTGCCTTGCAAGGCAGCCCCGTAGACTCCGCTCTGGCAAAAGCACCGTCGATACACTATATCGCTTCCATCCAAAACCACCGGAGATTTATCATGTTGTCGCAGCGCAAGCCTGCGAGCCAGTTCCAGCCGCGTTTCGTTCTTCAGCTTTGGAACGCGATGCTTCGGGTTCAGACCCGCGAAACAGCTTCCCTCTTCGGCCGCCGCGGCCGCTAGAGCAATTCCAGGAAAAGTGTGTAACGGTTTTCCGTCCGGAATTGCGTAATTTCAAAGAGTTAGATCACTTCACTGTTTCATAGAAACAATGAAATGATCTGACGCATAAAGCCCGCACTCCCACCGTTCGAACCGGCCCGGCCCTACATTGCGCGTCTCGTTAGACACGCAACGTAGGGTCGGCGCGCGCTTAATTACGCAGTAACAATTATCATATAATTCTGCTCGCTATACGAGAGCGTTGCCAGGTCTATCCCCTTGAGTGGAAGGCTTGATGCATGATGCGGACGTTCCGCGCCGGGTCAGTCCGGAATTTTTTTCATGACTTATTACTCGCTTGCGGCCTCTTCAGGAGGTTCCGTCAAGTCCAGACGCGTCAGCGTGGCAAGGATTTTCCGTGGGAGAGATTGCATGAAACTATCTATTGCGCGCGGTTTGGCGATCTTCGGGGCGATCGTCACCGCCGGCTTAATGATTTCCATCGGCATCAAGACATACGCCTTCGACAAGCTCAGGGTAAACGGCCCCGTCTATACGCAGGTGGTCTACGGAAAGGACCTGATCGCCGACATCCTGCCGCCGCCGTTGTACACGGTCGAGTCCTACATGCTGGCGATGGAGGCGGTATCCAATCCCGAACTCGCCAAAGGCAACCTCGACAAGATCGGAACCTTGAAACAGGCCTATGACGACCGGCGCGCCTACTGGAAAGCGTCGACGGCTCCCGAAACGCTCAAGGCAAAGCTGGAGAACGATGTTATCGGCAGAGCCGATACCTATTGGGCCGCGATGGAAGTAAAGTTCCTCGCTCCGCTCCGAAACGGCGATCCGGTTTCCGCGGCACAGGCGATGGGCGAACTGAAGGCAAGCTTCCACCACCATGAAGTCGCGGTCAATGAATTGGTCGCGATGGCAGACACGTTCCTGAAGCAGCAGGAAGCAGGTGCAGCTTCAGACACGGCAACCCTATCGTGGGCCGCCACCCTGAGCTCGGCGTTGTCCGTCCTTCTGCTGCTCGCCGGCCTTTGGTTCTTCCGCCATCGCGCGGTGAAGCCTCTGGCCACCATGTCTACCTATATGCAGACGTTGGCCGCCGGCGACTACGACCGCGAGGTTCCCTATGCCGAGCGTCCGGATGAGATCGGCATGGTCGCAAGATCCGTCTCGGTGTTCCGGGAGGCGGCAATCGAGCGCCGCAATGCGCGGGAGCGGACGGATGAGGAGCGCCGCCTGCGGGACGAACAGGAGGCAGCCCACGCACGACGGAAAGCGATCGAGGAGAAAGACCGGCTGCAAGTCATAGAGCATCTCACCCGCGGACTGGGACGCCTGTCTGCCGGCGATCTCTCCGTCCGCATCGACGACAATATCGCGCAAGAGTACGAGGAATTGAGAGCGGAATTCAATACGAGCGTCGAACGGCTCGCTGAAACGATCTCCAGTGTCCTCAATGCGACCGCCAGGCTGAACACGAGCTCTTCGGAAATTGCCGGGGCAACCGATGACCTGGCCAAACGGACCGAGCAGCAGGCGGCCTCGCTCGAACAGACCGCCTCCGCCTTCAACGAGATCACGGCGACGGCACACAATTCCTCGGAGCGGGCGCGAGAGGCGAGTCTGGTGATGGTGGCGGCGAAAGACAGCGCGGAGAGATCCGCGATCGTCGTGCGCGACGCAGTCGCCGCAATGGAGCGCATCGCGCGATCCTCAGGACAGATCCAGCAGATCATCAACGTCATCGATCAGATCGCTTTCCAGACCAATCTTCTGGCGCTCAATGCCGGCGTCGAGGCTGCGCGTGCGGGGGAAGCCGGCAAGGGCTTTGCCGTCGTTGCCCAGGAGGTGCGGGAACTCGCCGGTCGCTCCGCCAGCGCCGCCAAGGAAATCAAAATGCTGATCGAGGCGTCGACACGCGAAGTCGCCGGTGGGGTGGAGCTCGTCAACCAGACCGGTGAGGCGTTGATCGGGATAGTGGGGCACGTGCAGCAGGTTACCGACCTCATCGGGGCGATCGTGGCTGCCGCGACCGAGCAGTCGGCTGCATTGTCCGAGATCGATGCGGCGCTCCATACAATGGATGAAATGACGCAGCGGAATGCGGCGATGGCCGAGGAGACCAATGCAGCCTGCCGTGAGCTGAGCGGCGAGGCAGGTGACCTCAACCGCATGGCAGGCCGCTTTCAGGTGAAGGAATATGAGCGCACGGCGAGGCGCGTGGCTTAGATCACGATGATTTTGGGTTGAACGACCCAAAGGCGCCCCGAGAAAACCCCTCCCCAACCCCTCCCCACAGGTGGGAGGGGCTTAAGATGCCGCGCCCGCTCAGTTCATTCTTATCGCTTCGACGCGCTCGGAGGTCTCGAAATGGCGGCAGGCGATGCGGCGGACGCCAAAGCCCCTCCCCCTTGTGGGGAGGGGTTGGGGAGGGGTGATCCTAGCTATTTACGTCCACCGCCGCGACGGTGCGGTCACGGAATTGCGGACCACCAGATCCGGCCTCAGGAGGATCTCAGTCTCGGCGGGGCGCCTATCGGAAAGAAGGTCAAGCAGGAGTGCCATAGCCTGCTTTCCGATCAGCGTGCGCGGCTGGCGGATTGTGGTCAGCGCCGGTGTCATGAACGTAGCCTGAGGCACGTCGTCGAAGCCGGTCACCGAAAAATCACCGGGTATGTCATAGCCGCGCGCCTTCAGCCCAATCATCACGCCGAGCGCCGTCTGGTCGTTGACGCACATGAAAGCGGTCGGCAGCGTGTCGCGCACGAAGAGCCGCTCGACGGCGGCCCTTCCGCTCTCGAGCGTGCCGTCGCCCTCCTGGACGAGCCGAAGCTCCGCCGGCACGCCCGCCGCGTCAAGCCCCGCGTCGTAGCCGGCCCGTCTCCTCTTGTAGGCGAGCCGTGTGCGGGAATCGCCGATAAAGGCGATCTTGCGATGGCCTTCGGCGATCAGGAGGTCGACCACCTTGCGGGCACCCTCGATATCGTCGATGCCGACATAGGGGATGCCGCCGTTGAAGACAGGCTCGAAGATCCCGACACTTGGCGGCAATCGCGCCGTCATTGTCTCATGGCCGAACGGCAGAATGCCGGTGAAAAGGATGAGGCCAGCCGCTTGGTTGGAGTTGAGGAATTTCAGATATTCGAGCGCGCGCTGGGCGTCGTTCTGCGTGTGGCCGATCAGCACGCCATAGCCGTGCGACCGCGCCTCGTTTTCCAGGCCGACGAGAATGCTGGAAAAGTTGGGGTCGCCGATATCCGGGGCGACGACCAGAATCATGTTCGACCGGCCGAGCCTGAGGCTGCGCGCCATGGCATTGGTCGTATAGCCGGTAATGGCAATTGCCTGGTTGACCTTCAGTCGCGTGGACTTTGCGACCTTCTCCGGGGTGTGGATTGCCCGCGATACCGTCGCGATCGAAACTTCGGCGATCCTGGCGACATCTTCGATGGTTGCGGGCGTGGATTCCGACACTCTCGCTCTGCCTTGCGTCTCGTCTCGGCGGGACACTACACACACTGCCGGTAACGTCAAAGGCGGACCGGCAAATTCCTGTGCACGTCCTGATGTAAACCTTTACATAGTGTGTGTAAAGGTTTACATAACCCGTACAAGCGGATGGGAGCCGCAAGGGGGAATCGATGAATCCGGAAACCTTCGAGACCGGGGGCGTCGTGCTGGAGGCACGTCGCATCAGCAAATCGTTCAGCGGCGTGCAGGTGCTCTTCAGCGTCAATTTCGAGCTTCGTGCCGGCGAGATCCATGCCCTGATGGGCGAGAATGGCGCCGGCAAATCCACGCTCGTAAAAATCCTTTCTGGTTTCGAGCAGCCCTCCTCCGGCGAAATCCTGCTCAACGGCAAGCCGGTGACACTCCCCCCGAACGGCGCCGCCGAGGCGCTCGGCATCGTCATCATCCACCAGGAATTCAATCTCGCGGAACATCTGACCGTTGCGGAGAGCCTTTTTCTCGGCCGCGAGGTCACACGCTTCGGTGTCCTTGACCGAAAATATATGCGCGCGGAAACGCGCCGGGTTCTCGATCTCCTCGGCTGTCGCGTCGACGCGAATGCGCTGGTCAGCAGCCTGTCGATCGCCGAAAAGCAGATGGTCGAGATCGCCAAGGCGATCAGCCGCGACGCGCGGGTCGTTTTCATGGACGAACCGACGGCCGTCCTCTCGCGCGAGGAGACCAATTTCCTCTTCCGCCAGGTGCGCAAGCTGCGCGAGCAGGGCACGAGCTTCGTCTTCGTGTCCCACAAGCTCGACGAGGTCCTCGAACTGACCGACCGCGTGACGGTGTTGCGCGACGGACAATGGGTGAAGACCGCCCCGACCGCGATCCTCGACGGCGAATCGATCGCCCAACTCATGGTCGGCCGCGAGATGTCGAGCCTCTACCCCGCCAAGACAGAACCCGACGTCGACGAGGAGATCGTCCTGCGCGTCGAATCCGTCTCCACGGATTACGTCAAGGACGCCAGCTTCGAGGTGCGCAAGGGGGAGATCCTCGGCTTCTCGGGCATGATCGGCTCGGGGCGAACTGAACTGATGGAGGCGGTGGCAGGCCTCCGCTCGCGCCTTTCGGGCGAGGTGACAATCCGCGGCGAAGCCGTACCGTCGGGCGACGTGCACGCCGCCAATCGACAAGGCCTTGCCTATATGACCAAGGACCGCAAGGCGAAGGGCCTGCTCCTGAATTCCGGCATGACGGCGAACCTGACCTTGCAATCGCTCGGTCGGCATGCCCGCCTTGGCTATCTCGACCCCAACAGCGAAGCGGCTGCGCTCGAAAGGGCGCGACGTCGCTTCGACATTCGGGTGCGCGACGGCAATGTGGTGGCCAGACGCATGTCGGGCGGCAACCAGCAGAAACTGCTGCTCGCCAAGGTGATGGAGACGGAGCCCGAGATCATCATCATCGACGAGCCGACGCGCGGCATCGACGTCGGCACCAAGCAGCAGATCTATCACTTCATTTCGGCACTCGCGCGCGACGGCCGCTCGATCATCGTCGTTTCCTCCGAAATGCCTGAGGTCATCGGACTTTGCACGCGGGTTGCGGTAATGCGCGAGGGACGCATCGTCGGGATGCTCGAAGGAGACGAGATCTCCGAGCAGGAGATCATGCGCTATGCGGCGGGACTGAAGAGGATGGCTGCCGCCTGACGGTGCACGCCACCGGCTCTACGGGCAGTCGCAGGAATATGGAATTCCCCGGGGTTCGGGGCGGGAGGTTGGTCTGGACATGAGCGTGAACGAGGAAAGCATCCAAAGCACAAGTCACCGCCGCACCTGGCGGGACGTCGATCTCAGGGCCGTGGCGCCGTTTGCCGCACTTGCGCTGCTCTTGATCGTCGGTGCAATCGTCAACCCCAACTTCATCGGCCTCAACAATCTCGCCAACGTCGCCACCCGCTGCGCCTTCATCGCCATCATTGCCGTTGGTGCAACGTTCGTTATCTCGGCTGGAGACCTCGATCTTTCCGTCGGCTCGATGGTCGCCTTCGTGGCGAGTCTGATGATTCTGTTCATGAATTCCGGTGTCATCGCCGATCCGACGTTGATGCTGACCGCGGCCGTCGTCTTCGCAGTCGCGGCAGGTGCTGCCTGCGGTCTCGCCAACGGGCTGATCACCACCGTCGGCAAGATCGAGCCCTTCATCGCCACGCTCGGCACGATGGGTATCTATCGCGGCCTCACGACGTGGCTTTCGCAGGGCGGCGCGATCACGCTTCGCGAGCCGGAAATACAGGAACTTTATCGCCCGGCCTATTTCGGCAGCATCCTCGGTGTGCCGGTGCCGATCGCGATCATTCTCGCGGTCACGGCCGTCGCCGCCTTCATCCTCTATCGCACGCGCTATGGCAGGCACGTGGTCGCCGTCGGCTCCAACAGCGACGTTGCGCGCTATTCCGGCATTGCCGTCAACCGGGTGCGCACCATCGCCTTCGTGATCCAGGGCCTTTGCGTGGCGATTGCCGTCCTGCTCTACGTGCCGCGCCTCGGCTCCACCTCGGCGACGACCGGCATTCTCTGGGAACTGCAGGCCATCACCGCCGTCGTCGTCGGCGGTACGGCGCTCAAAGGCGGCGCGGGCCGCGTCTGGGGCACGATCTGCGGCGCCTTCATCCTCGAATTGATCGGCAACATCATGCTCCTGTCGAACTTCATCAGCGAATACCTGATCGGCGCGATGCAGGGTGCGATCATCATTATCGCGATGCTCGTCCAGCGCTCGCTGGCACGCAAATCGTGACAATGCCGGATCTTGCGATCCGGCCACATCAGCGAAGACCCTGACACATTGGGAGGAAGGAAAACATGCGAAAGGGACTAATGGGTATTGCTGCCGTCGCGATGATGGCACTGACGAGCGTGGCCCACGCGGAGGACAAGAAAGTCACGATAGGCGTCTCGATCCCTGCGGCCGACCATGGCTGGACCGCCGGTGTCGTGTTCCATGCGGAACGTGTCGCCAAGCAGCTCATGGAAAAGCATCCGGGCCTCAACGTCATCGTCAAGACGTCGCCGGATCCGGCAAGCCAGGCCAATGCCGTGCAGGACCTCGAAACCCAGGGCATCGACGCGCTGGTGATCCTGCCGACCGATCCCGATCCGTTGGTCAACGCCATCAAGGAGGTCAAGGGCAAGGGCACGTTCGTGGCGCTCGTCGACCGCGCGCCCTCCGTCAACGACAACAGCGTGCGTGACCTCTATGTCGCCGGCAACAACCCCGCGCTCGGGCAGGTCGCCGGCGAGTACATCAAGGCCACGACGCCGGAAGCCAAGGTCGTCGTCATTCGCGGCCTGCCGATCCCGATCGACCAGCAGCGGCAGGACGGCTTCGACCAGGGCGTCGCCGACTCGAAGGTCGAAATCCTCGACCGCCAATACGGCAACTGGAACCGCGACGACGCCTTCAAGGTGATGCAGGACTACCTGACCAAGTATCCGCAGATCGACGTCGTCTGGTGCCAGGACGACGACATGGCCGTCGGCGTGCTTCAGGCGATCGAGCAGGCCAAGCGCACCGACATCCAGTATGTCGTCGCCGGCGCCGGTTCGAAGGAAATGATCAAGAAGGTCATGGACGGCGACAAGATGATCCCGGTCGACGTTCTTTATCCGCCGGCAATGGTCGGCACCGCGCTCGAAATGACGGCCGCCAACTTCTACGGCCAGGTTCCGGTTCGCGGCACCTACACGATCGACGCGACGCTGGTCACCAAGGACAATGCAAAGGACTTCTACTTCCCCGATTCGCCGTTCTGATCGGACGCATCAGCGATAGCGCAAACTTGGCCTGCCCGCGAACGTCGGGCAGGTCGTTTGTTCGAGGGACACCCCCTCTGCCCTGCCGGGCATCTCCCCCACAAGGGGGAGATTGGCCAGAAGCAAAGCTCTGCCCGACAGCGAACTGGCAAACGCCGATGTCACCGAATTCAACGGTATGCACGCAACGAAATTGCTTGCGCGGGGGCGTCTCGCCGCTTGCCGATCTCCCCCCCTTGTGGGGGAGATGCCCGGCAGGGCAGAGGGGGGTGCCAACGAGCGCTTTCCGCCGGTGCTGTGCCGACCACATCGGTTGCAGGGGCCCTCGCCTCACCCCACCGGGAATGCCACCACCACCTTCAGTCCGCGCCCGCCCTCGCCTTCCTCCAGGCGCATCGTGCCGCCGTAAAGCCTGGCGATCTCGTCAACGATCGGCAGGCCGAGCCCAGTGCCGGGCGCCTCGTCGCCGCCGCGTTGAAAACGTTTGAGCACCGCCTCGCGCAATTCCGGTCGGATTCCGGGGCCATTGTCCTCGACCTCGAGCACGACAGCATCGTTGCGCCCTTCGACACGCACCGTGACCTCGGCGCCCCGTCCGGCATAGAGAAGTGCGTTACCGATCAGGTTCTTCAGAAGCTCGCCGACAAGCAGCGGCTCGGCGCGGATCCAGTATTCGCCCCCGCCGGCAAAACCGAGGTCGATTCCGGCCTCGCCGGCCGCCGGCACATGGTCGGCGGTGATCTCACGCGCAAGCCCGGCGAGTTCGATGCGCTCCGAACCGCGCGCCTCATCCTTCCCCGCCGCGTCGATCTTCGCCATCAGCAGCAGTTGCGCGAGTATGCGCTCTGCGTTTGCCACGGCCTCATCCGCCTTGCGCGCGGCCGCCCGCGTTTCCTCAAGCGTTCCCGCCCTCTGCGCAAGCGCCAGCTGCGTCCGGATGATCGTCAGCGGCGTTCGCAACTGGTGACTGGCGTTGCCGGTGAAATGGCGCAGCGCGTCGAGCGCCGATTGCAGACGCACCATGAACGAGTTGACGGTGTCGACGAGCCCCTGAACCTCGCTCGGCACGCGCTCGCCGATCGGATGCAGGTCGTTGGGGCTGCGCTCGGCGATGGCGTCGCCTAGCCGATAGAGTGGTCTCAGCGAAAAGGTGACGGCGATCCAGACGATCATGGCCGCGCCGGCGATCATCAGGCCGAGGCGCAGGGCGGAGCGCAGAAGGATCGTCTGCGTCAGTTGCCGCCTCGCGATCGTCGTCTCGGCAACAGTGACGACAAAGGGAACGGAACTGACACCGGTCGACGCGGAACGCCGGAGCGCGGCTATGCGAATGGGCTCGCCGCGGAAGACGGCATCGCCGAACGTCGTCGACGGGTCCTGATCCTCGGCGAGCGAGGGCAGCGTCTGATAGCCGGTAATGAACTGACCGGGCGGCCCGTCCACCCGGTAGAAGACCCGGTCCTGCGCTGCGGACGTCAGCATCTCCAGCGCGACATAGGGAATGTCGACCTGAAGCGAGCCGTCCTCGGCAACCACGACGCGTTCGGCGATCGCGAGCGCCGAACCGGCAAGCACGCGGTCCGAGACGACGTTCGCCGTTTTGACCGCCTCCCGGTAGGTATCGGTCAGCGCCAGCACCCCGATCACGGCGGTGGAAATCAAGAGCCAGCCGAGTAGCCTGCGCCGCAGCGAATAGACGCCCGTCCTCATTCGGGGCTCGCCGTCTTGTCGAGATAATAACCGATGCCGCGCGCGGTGCGCACCGTCAGGCCATAGGGCGCCAGGCGCTTGCGGAGCCGGCTCACATATTGCTCGATCGCATTGGCGCTGAGATCGTCATCGAGACCGGTGAGCGACTGGACGATTGCCTCCTTGGCGACCACTTTGCCGGCGCGCATGAACAAGAGCTCGAGCAGCCCGAGCTCGCGGGCCGGAATTTCGATCGGCGCGCCGGCGGAGGAGAAACTGCGGGAGGTCAGATCCAACGACACATTGCCATAGCTGACAACGGAGGCGCGCAATCCTGCCTGGCGGCGAAGAAGAACCCGCACCCGCGCTTCGAACTCGCCAATGTCGAAAGGCTTGATCATGTAGTCGTCGGCGCCGAGATCGAGGCCCTTGACCCGCTCCTCCGGTGTGCCGCGCGCCGTCAGGATCAGGACCGCTGCCCGGTTCTGCCGCGCCCGCATGGCACGCAGCACGTCGAGACCGTCCATTTCCGGCAGATTGAGATCGAGGATCACCAGATCGAAGCTTTCGGCGGCAGCAACGGCGTGCGCCGAGGCACCGTCGCTGACGACGTCGACCGCATAACCGCTTCCGCGCAGGATGGCGGATAAACCCTCCGCCAGCGCCTGATTGTCTTCAACGAGCAAGATTCGCAATGTCGCTCTCCCCCGATCACTTTATCGACCGCAAGCTTGCTTGTGAACGGTAGGCGGCTACTGCATAATTCCTTAAATCGGAATTGATTTAGGGAGCAAAACATGCAGCACTTCAAGCTGTTACGGCGGCCTCTGCGTGTCTGAACAGACGTGCGACGCTGTAAGGCACTGTGGAATTATGCGATACTTGATCTCCCTGCTTTTCTGTCTCCTTCTTCCGGGGCTGGCGCTTTCGGCGCCCGTGTTCTTCCCGGCCCTTTCGGGGGACGACGCGGCCCCCGTTCTCGTGGTCTATTCTTCGCTCGACGAACCGCTCGCACGGCCGATGATCCGCGGCTTCCAGAAGGCCAATCCGGAGGTAGCGGTGCGCTACGAGGACATGCTGACCGGCGAGATCTACGACCGGATCGTCAAGGAGACCGATACCGGCCAGAAAACGGCCGACTTCGCCTTTTCGTCAGCCATGGACCTGCAGGTCAAGCTCAGCAACGACGGCTACGCGCAACGCAGTGACCTGCCGATGAGTGGCCGCTGGCCGGCCTGGGCGAACTGGCGCAACACGGCCTATGCGCTGACTTTCGAGCCGGCCGTCTTCGTCTATCACAAGCCAAGCTTCAAGACCGAGCCTCCGCCTGCAACTCGCGCGGAATTCGTCGACTATCTGAAGCGGCAGGGCAGCGCCGTCTTCGGCCGGATCGGCACCTACGATATCGAGCGCTCCGGCGTCGGCTTCCTCTTCATGTCGCGCGACCAGGAGCAATTCGGAGACATCTGGAGCGTCATCCAGGCGATGGGGGCCGCGGGCGTAAAACTCTACTCGACCAGCCAGGCGATCGTCGAACGCGTGGCGGACGGTCGGTTCGTGCTCGGCTACAATATCCTCGGCTCCTATGCAGCCGACTGGGCCTCGCGCCATCCCGATGTCGGGATCGTGCTTCCAAAGGACTATACGGTCGTGATGTCGCGCATCGGGCTGGTGCCACAGGCGGCCGCCTCCCCCGAACTCGGCCGCCGCTACCTCGAATTCTTCATGTCGAAGGAAGGCCAGACCATCATGGCGCGCGAACTGCAAATCCCGGCCGTCAGCCCGGAGGTCGCGGGCGAGAACACGGCCAACACCATGCAGGAGATGCTCGGCGGGCAATTGCGGCCCGTTCCGGTGAGCCCCGGATTGATGGTCTATCTCGACCAGGTCAAGCGCGCCCGCCTGATCGCGCGCTGGAACGAGGTGCTCAGACTCCACTGAAATTTCGGCGAGTCGAACATTCCATTTACGCAAGACCGACTTGATGTCAGGTTAATGTCAGCTTTCTGTGGTGCCTTAGGGAACGCTGATGATCCGTGGAGGCGGGCCGTCAGCAGCGCATCGGGAGGAAATCACCACCACGGTCAGCGGCTGGCGCGCAAAAAACCAGCCACGTGCTTCTCCCGTACGCGATGATAATCAACGCACGCGCGATCAAACGCGCCCTACGGAGGACCGACCTTGAAACACTTCTTCCTGGCATCCATTCTCGCCGGAGCCCTGGCGCTTCCGGCATATGCCGCCGACTATACGATCATCGCGCCGGCCAACCCCGGCGGCGGCTGGGACCAGACGGCCCGTTCGCTGCAGACCGTCATGCAGCAGGAAGGCATTTCCGGCAATGTCCAGGTGCAGAACGTTCCCGGCGCCGGCGGCACCATCGGGCTTGCACAGTTCGCCAGCCAGCAGAAGGGCAACCCGAACGCCCTCCTCGTCGGCGGCTACGTCATGGTGGGCGCCATCCTCACCAACAATTCGCCGGTGACCCTCAAGGACGTAACGCCGATCGCGCGTCTGACCGGCGAATACGAGGCGATCGTCGTTCCGGCTGCTTCCGAGATCAAGACCATGGCTGACCTCGTCGAAGCTCTGAAGAAGGATCCGGGCGCCGTTTCCTGGGGCGGTGGTTCGGCCGGCGGCGTCGACCACATCACCGTCGGCCTCATCGCCAAGGCTGCCGGCGTCGATCCGACGAAGATCAACTACATCGCCTATTCCGGCGGCGGCGAAGCATTGGCCTCGATCCTCGGCAGCCAGGTGACCGCAGGCATTTCCGGCTATGGCGAATTCGAATCCCAGGTAAAGGCGGGCACCTTGCGGCTGCTGGCGGTCACCAGCGCCGAGCGTATCGAGGGCATTGATGCACCAACGCTCAAGGAATCCGGGCTCGACGTCGTCGTCCAGAACTGGCGCATGGTCGCCGCCGCTCCGGGCCTGACGGATGAGCAGAAGGCCGCCGTCTCCGCCGACATCGAAAAGCTCACCAAGTCCGCGGGCTGGCAGGAAGTCTTGAAGACGAAGGGCTGGCAGGACACCTATCTTTCCGGCGACGCCTTCAACGAGCAGCTCTCGAAGGACGTTTCGGCAACCGAAGCCGTCCTCAAGGACATCGGACTGGTCAAATGAACAAGGGGAACCACCCTTCCGTCGAAACGCGTCGCCCTGACAGGGCGGCGCTCATCATCGCCGCCGTTCTTGCGGTTATCGCCGGCCTGATCTTCTGGGATGTTTCGCGTCTGAGCGGGCTTGCCGGCTATTCACAGGTCGGACCGACGACGGTCCCTTACGCGATCGCGTTCTGTCTCATCGGCCTTGCGCTCTGGACAGCCATCGAGGGGCTCAGGGGCGATTTTGCCGAGCGAGAGCATCAGGAGTTCGGGCCGGTCCTATGGATCGTCGGTGGGCTCGCCGCCCAGATGCTGCTGCTCAACACACTCGGCTTTTCGATTGCAACCGGCATTCTCTTCGCCATGACGGCGCGCGGCTTCGGCAAGCGTATGCTCTGGCTCACCGTGCCGGTCGGCATCGCCTTCAGCTTCATCGTCTGGCTGGTCTTCGCCAAGCTCCTGCAATTGTCGCTGCCCGCAGGGCCGCTTGAACGCCTGTTCTTCTGAAAGGGCCGACGCCCATGGGTACTTTTGATTTCCTGCTGCAGGGCCTGCTGGTTGCTGTCCAGCCGATGAACCTCGTCTATGCGCTGATCGGCGTCACGCTCGGTACTGCCGTCGGCGTCCTTCCCGGCATCGGTCCGGCCTTGACCGTGGCGCTCTTGCTGCCGGTCACCTACAAGCTCGATCCGGGCGGCTCGCTGATCATGTTCGCCGGCATCTATTACGGCGGCATGTATGGCGGATCGACCACTTCGATCCTGCTCAACACGCCGGGCGAAAGCTCCTCCATCGTCACAGCGCTCGAGGGCAACAAGATGGCGCGCGCCGGGCGAGGCGGTCCGGCGTTGGCGACTGCTGCGATCGGCTCGTTCGTCGCCGGTCTCATCGCAACGCTCGCGCTCGCCTTCATCGCGCCCTACATCGTCAAGCTCGCGCTCGTCTTTGGCCCGCGTGAATATTTCGCGTTGATGGTGCTTGCGTTCGTCACGGTCTCTTCGGCGTTCGGAGACTCGACGCTACGCGGCCTCACCTCCCTCTTCGTCGGCCTGACACTCGCCTGCATCGGCATCGACCAGTTGACCGGCCAAACGCGCCTGTCCTTCGGCGTGCCCGACCTGCTCGACGGCATTGAAGTGACGACGCTTGCGGTCGCCATGTTCGCGATCGGCGAGACCCTTTACATCGCCGCCCAGGGCGATCGCGGCCCGGACAAGGTGGAAGCCGTCAAGGGCTCGGTCTGGATGAGCGCGATGGACTGGGCACGCTCATGGAAGCCCTGGCTGCGCGGCACCGCCATCGGCTTTCCGATCGGGGCGATGCCGGCCGGCGGCGCCGAGATCGGCACCTTTCTATCCTATGCGGCCGAAAAGCGCCTGACCAAACATCCGGAAGAGTTCGGCAATGGCGCCATCGAAGGCGTGGCGGGCCCGGAAGCCGCCAACAACGCCTCGGCCGCCGGCACGCTGGTGCCGCTGCTGACGCTCGGCCTGCCGACCACGGCGACCGCGGCGATCATGCTGGCCGGCTTCCAGCAATATGGCCTCCAGCCCGGACCGCTATTGTTCGCCACCAACCCGCAGCTCGTCTGGGGTCTGATCGCGAGCCTGCTCATCGCCAACTTCATGCTGCTGGTCCTGAACCTGCCGCTGATCGGGCTTTGGGTGAAGCTCCTGACCATCCCGAAGCCATGGCTCTACGCGGGCATTCTTCTCTTCGCGACGCTTGGCACGATCGGCGCCAACCCGTCCGTGTTCGAACTCGGCATGCTGCTCGCCTTCGGCCTGCTCGGCTACGTCATGCGTGTCTTCGGCTATCCGATCGCCCCGGTCGTCGTCGGCCTGATCCTCGGGCCGCTCGCCGAACAACAGCTGCGCCGGGCGCTTTCGATCAGCCAAGGTGACATCACCGTGCTCTTCACCTCGCCGATCGCGGCGGTGCTTCTGGTAATCGCCGCCTTGGCCCTCATCGTGCCGCTCATCCTGAGAGCGCGTGGGCGCGGCCAGGTGCTTGCGCAACTCGCAGCCAGCGAGGACTGACCCTTCCGCCTCCCAGGGCGCTTCACGGAGCGGGAAGAGGGAGGGGCAGCCCTCTTTCCGCTCCAATTTTCTTCCCGCTCCAGCTTAGGGCCTGCTCGCACTGCATGGCTGGGGTGAGGTTTTGTGCATTGCAAAAACACCTGCTCAGGCCCATCTTTTGCTCATCGAATAGAAACGAAAGCGAGCAAAGAGATGACTGCCACCAGCAAGAACCGCATGGGTTTCATTGGCCGCGCCTTCGCCGTTCTGGGTGCTGCCAACGCTGCCGCCGCCGCCGTCGAAGGCCACCGCCGCCCGAATGCGCGTGACCTGCGTACCCTCGGTATCGACCCGGCAAACTTTCCGGACATCCGCCGCAGCTAACAGCGCGTGGCAGCAGACACAAGCACGACCTTGGAGCGGTCTCGATTGAGACCGCTAAAATTTTGCCCTGACGGAGCCCAGGATCGTGCGGCCCGGCCCCGGAATGCCAAGCGCCAGTTCGAAGTTATTGTCGAACGCGTTTAGTAACTGCAAGCCGAGTTCCAGATGTCCGCTGGGTGACTCCCAAGTGATCGCGGCATCAGTAGTCGCATATGACTCCAATTCGATGCCGAAGGGCGCACCGACACGTTCTCCGACGAACGTCTGAGCCATCGTGACCTTGATGCGCGACGGATGAACGACCGTCAGCCCCACTTGCGCGCGATAATCCGGCACAAGCGGCACTTGGAATTCTCCCCCGCTCCCAGGTGTCAGATCGACACTATGATTCCAGGTGAACGAACCAAAGGTACCCAGCCCCTCGCCAATCCAATAGTTGGCGCTGACATGGACACGATCGATTTCTCCGCTCGTCGTGTCGAAGCTGCCGAGCAACTCGGGGACGTCCAGAGAAAGGCCGTCAAAGCGCTGATGCTGGTATTCGACCGAGGTGAAGAAGCGCTCGGACCATTCGGCTTCCCAACGCAGCGCCGCGGTTTTCGCGCTGCCCCCAATGAACAAGGGCAGGTCAAGAGGCGTCAACTCGACGGTCGAGACGGGGGAGAGCGTGTATTTCGATGAAAATCGTGTATCTTCGCGATATAGGGCCCGCAGCCAGTGATTTTCCACCGGTGACCAGGCGACACCGATGCGCGGATCGACGCAAGGACAATCGTCGGCGACATCCTCCAACCAATTCACATAAACGCCACCCTGAAACTGGAGATCGTCCGACACGTCCCATGTGGCGTCGGTATAGGCGCGCGTTGCATTGCCCTTGTCAGAAAATCGATCGACGAAGAACACGCTTCCCGTGGGGAGATCCGTATAGATCGCGGCGTCGCGTGTATGGAACCGGCCAGTCTCAGCGCCGTAGCGAAGCGTGACGGGTCCGAGACCGTAGAGATGGCTGACGCCGATGATTGCGGTTTCCTCTTCCGTTTCTTGCTCGACGCGGTACGGGCCGATCCTGTCGACCAAATCGACGCTCTGGTCCAGCTCCGTGTCGCCGACGACTCCGAACGCCTGCAAAAGATTGCGTTCGCCAAACGTGTGGCTCCAGCCGACCCCAAGGTCGGAGAATCGCGTTTTTCTCGCGTCGAACGGCGTCGGCGACCACGTCTGTCCCGGGAACCCTGTATCGAGATCGATGATATTGCCGAACAGGTAGACATTGTCCTCCAAGCTCGGATGTATGCCGACCGCGAAATTCGCGCCGGTGATGTCGTCGCGATCGTTTGTGCGCGGGCTATCGGGCCGCAATACGTCTGCCTGCAGATAGTAGCTTATGGGCGGCGACGCGTAGCTCGTGCCCTGTACGAGGATATCGCTCTTCCAGCCAAGCTCGCCATCCTGCAAGATCAAGCCACCGCCAATAGCCGCTTCGAAAAAGCTGGTTCGCTCCAGCGGATTGCGGATCGTCGGCGACGCGACCGCGAGCGGATCAAGCAGGAGGGCCTGCAAGTTGGAAGAAACGGACGAACTTCCCACCTGGGTGCGCTCGCTCGGCGAAAGCAAGGGCGAAAATCCCTCGAAAGGACTGACCCGGCCGGCCGCAGCCTCATCGAGATAGGTCGTGGATCTGAAAGGATCGTAGGAGCGGTCCGCGTAATATTGGCTCCATTCGTTCAGGCCGACATTGTCGAGTGCAATTCCCAGAAAGGAGGAAACCTGCCGGTTCGCGTCATAACCGGAGTAATATCCTCCGCGCGCCTGGCGGCGGCGCAGCGCCTCTCGCGCCTCGGCGATCGCTTCGTCAGCCCGATACTGGTCGAGGGCTATGCCGGAGCGGATCAACGAAATCGACGGATTGTCCGGATCGAACCTGTCCGCATTATCGAGCGCCTGGGCGGCCTCTTCCTCTTGTCCTAATTGGTAGCTGCCGATCGCCAGACCGATAAGGCTATCCCCATAAGTCGGGTTGACGGCAGAGGCTTCAAGCAGCGTCTTCTCGCCCTCCTCGGTCTTTCCGATCCGCAAAAGATAACGGCCTTTGGCAGCGAGAACCGCATAGGAACGCGGATCCAACGCCTCCGCCTGATCGATCTCCGCCTTCGCCGCCGCGATCTGGTCGTTATCCATCAGGAAACGCGCATAGTTTGCGTGGAGTATCGCATTTTCCGGGTTCAGCTCGATCGCGCGACGATGGGCGGCATCCGCCTCTACGATCGCATTGCGGTCGCTTTGAACGATGCCGAGCTCGTTCCAGGCGGCGTCGTCGCCGGGCGCGATCTTTGTGGCACGCTTCAGGTCCGTAAGCGCGCCGTCGAGATCGCTGGAAAGGGTCGCGCGGAAGCGCGCGTTTGCAAGGAGATAGGCCGGCTCTTCCGGATCGATCGCTCTCGCGCGGGCAAGAGCCTCCCTCACCTCGTCGCGACGGTCGAGCTGAAAAGCGAGATCGGCCCGCATCGCCGGCAGTCGCGCATCGTTCGGGAAGCGGTCTTCGGCCGCTTTCAGGATCTTGATCGCTTCCGCCTGTCCGAGCACGTGAGAGGCGGCGGTGGCCCGCGCCATCGCAGCGACCGGATCATCGGCATAGGCGTCGGCCGCCGGTGGAGCCGTCTCGCGATCGGGATGTGCCAAGGCGTCGGCGAACCATTGGCCGAAGGCTGCGGCCGCCCGGCGGTTTTGCGGCAGATGAGGCATAGCGGCAGCAAACAGGCGGCTCGCCTCGGCGTAGCGCAGCTCCTGTCCCGCAATCATCGCTTCGACGAGTTTCGCCCGCGCCTCCAGGCTGGCCGGCAAAGGGCGGCGGAGATGTACAAGCGCGTCTTTGGCGGCCGCACGCCCGTCGCTCGAAAGCAATGCTTCAGCAAGCGCAACCCAATCTTCGTTGCTTCGCCGTGCGGGCTCCATGGCCAATATGACATCACGCCTGGCGCGCGTCTCGCGACCACGCAGCCCACTCACAGGCAGACCGGCGAAAGCTCCGCGCAGCTCGGTGTAGAGAAGGATCTGCTCGCGCTCCTCCAGATTGACGAGGATGTATTTGCGCGGCGCCTGCCCAATTGCTGCAAGCGCGCCCTCACCCTGATTGACGGTCACCGACCCCTGGGCGTTCTTGAGCTCCACGCTGCCTTCGAGCACGGAGAGCGTCGTGTCGCCATTGCCGGTTACCCGGAGCGTCCAATCCGTGCCGCGAATGGCCGCGGTCGCCGCCGGTGTCTCGATGGTCAGACCGCTGCCGCCACGCTTGGCCCGCGCCCAGATGATCCCGGACTGAAGGCTGAGCTGGCTGTCTGAGTCCTGACCTATCTTCTTGACAAGGAGGGCCGTGTTTCGCCCCATGCGCATCTGCGTATCGTCGGCAAACAAAAGCGCCAGGTTACCGGTTGCATTGGTGCGCAGCACATCACCGGCAAGCAGGTCCTGGTTGACCTCGACCGTGCGCCAGGCGTCTATGTCGATGAAGCGGATTTCCTCGCCGGCTTTGCGCGCAATCACCGAGCCCTCCGGGGATGAGGCGCGCGGAAAGATCTCGGCTGCCGACGGCAGCACGCTTCCCAGCACCGCGAAAGCGGCAACGGCGAATTTCAGATTGCGCATAGCGAATTTGTCTGCCCCTGATCCCCGCGCGCAATATGCGTGCAAACGGGAATCGAAGTCAATTTCTAGTGGCTTGAGATGCCACAAGAAAATGGGCACGGAATCGAGCGGATGGCGGCTACGATCGCGGGCTTATCGCCGCTTTACGACAATGGTGCAGCCCCAGCGTGCAGGCGGGCGGCACCATGCCAAATTGCAGAACTTGACCAACAACGCCTCCGTGTCATGCTGCGACGATGATCAGCGGTGTGCTTTTGGATCTTGCCGGCGTCATCTATGACGGCGACGTGGCCGTGTCCGGCGCAACGGAGGCCGTTCTGCGCCTGCGCGAAGCAGGCCTTCCCATCCGCTTCGTCAGCAACACCACCCGCTCGACCAAGCCGGCCGTTCTCGACCGGCTCGCGCGGCTGGGCCTTTCCGTGGCGGCCGACGAAGTCTTCACGCCGGCTGAGGCGGCGCGCCAATGGCTCACCGAACATGGCCGATCGCCACATCTGCTCGTCCATCCCAATCTCGTACAGGAATTCGACGATCTGACACGCGGTCTGCCGAAGGCCGTTGTTGTCGGTGACGCGGGGGAAGCTTTCGATTACCGGGCGCTCAACGCGGCGTTTCGAGAATTGATTGATGGCGCGGAATTGCTGGCGCTTGCCCCGAACCGGACTTTCATGGATTCCGACGGGAAGCTCAGCCTCGACGCCGGAGCATTCGTAACAGGACTGGAATTCGCCAGCCAGAAGAGCGCCATCGTGCTCGGGAAGCCGTCGCAGCCCTTCTTCCGGTCTGCGCTCGCGACGATCAATTGTCCGGACACGCAAGCCGTAATGGTGGGTGACGACGCCGAAACAGATGTCGCGGGGGCCCTGCAGGCAGGCTTGGCGCACGCCCTCTTGGTGCGCACAGGCAAGTACCGGGAAGGCGACGAGAGCCGGTTCGAGCCGGCACCGACCGCGACGCTTCGCGATATTTCCGAAGCGGTCGACTGGATCATCGACGCAAGAATGCGCTGAAAGCGGCGATGGGTATTACCGATCGCTACCGATTCCGGAAGAGAAGCGGTACCGACCAGGGAAAGAGACACGGCGCCGACATTCGCGTCGGCGCCGTGGGGAGTGTTTATGCGACTTTCGCGACGCTGCCTTCGGTCGGAACGGTCGAGATCGTCTTCAGCACCTGCGAAGCGATCTGGTAGGGGCAGCCCTGGGAGTTGGGGCGGCGGTCTTCGAGATAGCCCTTGTAGCCGTTGTTGACGAAGCTGTGCGGAACGCGGATCGATGCGCCGCGGTCGGCAACGCCATAGCTGAACTTGTTCCACGGCGCCGTCTCATGCTTGCCGGTCAGGCGCAGGTGATTGTCCGGGCCGTAGACGGCGATGTGCTCATGCAGGTTCGTCTCGAAGGCAGCCATCAGCGCCTCGAAATAGTCCTTGCCGCCGACTTCGCGCATATAGGCGGTCGAGAAGTTGCAGTGCATGCCGGAGCCGTTCCAGTCGGTATCGCCGAGCGGCTTGCAGTGCCACTCGATGTCGATGCCGTACTTTTCCGTCAGGCGCTGCAGCAGGTAGCGAGCCATCCAGACTTCGTCGGCAGCCTTTTTCGAACCCTTGCCGAAGATCTGGAATTCCCACTGGCCCTTGGCGACTTCGGCATTGATGCCTTCATGGTTGATGCCGGCAGCGAGGCAGATGTCGAGGTGCTCTTCGACGATCTGGCGTGCGATGTCGCCGACGTTCTTGTAGCCGACGCCGGTGTAGTACGGGCCCTGTGGCGCCGGGTAGCCATGCTCCGGAAAGCCCAGCGGGCGGCCGTCCTTGTAGAAGAAATATTCCTGCTCGAAACCGAACCAGGCGCCCTCGTCGTCGAGGATCGTCGCGCGGCTGTTCGACGGATGCGGGGTTTTGCCGTCCGGCATCATGACTTCGCACATGACCAGTACGCCGTTGGTGCGAACCGGGTCCGGATAGATCGCGACCGGTTTCAGCACGCAGTCGGAGCTGCGGCCTTCGGCCTGCATCGTCGAGCTACCATCGAAGCCCCAGAGCGGGAGCTGCTCGAGCGTCGGGAATGCATCGAATTCCTTGATCTGCGTTTTTCCGCGCAGGTTCGGTACCGGGGTGTAGCCGTCGAGCCAGATATACTCGAGCTTATACTTTGTCATTGCGAATCTCTCATAACGTGGTGTTGCGAGGCTTTGAGCAAATCCTAACGGAACGACACGCTTGCGAAGCGCCGACCGCCAAGGGATCCGGAAGTGCTCAAGCATTTTGCGTGCCAGTTCGGCCATCACCGGCTCGCTGGTAGTGAAAGAATTGATCGACCGCCGGATGCTTGCCTGGGCGCGGAACCATCCACTCGCCGCTCGGGCCGTTGGAACGCTGTAAATAGAGTCAATCGGTTAGTCGATTGTGGTTCAGGTTCCGCCTCCCATCACGGCCCCTCTCTTGCCGCGTCAAACTAGCGCCGTCCAACCGCATGCCCCGCGAAGTCGGATCACATGCGAAAGATCTGCCCAGCCGTAAAAATTCCAACGACCGCGGCTAAATTTTCATCGCGCGAAAGCGCGTGCCCACAAATACGGCACGCAATTGATTGAGTTTTCATCATTTCGCGCAAACCATGTGCAAATCGGATGCGTTGCGCTATGCTCCCTCTCAGAACTCAAGGGAGACCAGACGATGGCCGAGAGTTTATACCGCAGGTCGGCGACGATATATCCGTTCCCCGCGAAGCCCTTCAGAAGGGCGGAGAATCGCCGCGAGGAAATGCCGGATCTCGAGGCGCAAGACATTTGCGCCGCCGCCATAGACGGCTGCTGGTACCACGAAGAGGCCGTTCGCGCCGAAGCCAAAGAGCATCCAGGCATTCCGGGCAAGCTGAACTAGCTCGAAGCCACGGCCTATTTTTTGATCATCTGCACGAATTGCGGGCGACGCCCGCTTGTGGCCGACGCAGCTATCCTTTCACGGCACCCGATGTCAGGCCAGCGACGATCTTGCGCTGGAAAATCAACACCAGCACCAACAGCGGCAACGTGACCGTCACCGACGCGGCCATGATCTGGCCGAACGGATATTCGTAACGGCTGCTGCCGGTAAGCAGGCCGATCGCAACCGGCACGGTCCGGTTCTCGTCGGTCAGGATAAAGGTGAGCGCGAAGAGGAATTCGTTCCACGCCAGAATGAACGAGAGCAGCCCGGTGCTGGCGATCGCCGGTCCCATCAGCGGCAGCAGAACGTGGGTCAGGACCCTCAGCCGCGAACAACCGTCGATGAGCGCCGCCTCCTCGAGTTCGGTCGGCAGATCGCGAATGAAGCTCGTCAAGATCCAGGTGGTGAATGGCAGCGTGAGGATAAGATAGGAGACGATGAGCGCCGACGGACGGTTATAGAGCCCAAGCCAGCCGATAACTTCGAACATACCCGAGAGCACGACCACCTGCGGGAAAATCGAGATCATCAGGACCGCGATCAGGATGATCCGGCCCGGCGAAAAATGCAGCCTCCCGAGCGCATAGGCTGCAAGAATGCCGATCACCAGCGAGATCATCGTGCTCGCGAAAGCGACGAGACCGGAATTTATGAGCGCGCCCATGAAAACCGGGTTGTGGAACAACTGCCAATAGTTGCTGAAATCCAGCGATGGCGCGAGACTGAACTGGTAGAGCGCCTGGCCGGATCTGGTCGACGACACGATCGCCCAGTAATAGGGAAAGAGCATGTAGACGAGCACGGCTGCGACGCCGACATAGAGGCCGAAAGTCCTCGCGCGCCGGATCGTGCGGTAGGTGCTGTTGGAATAGCGTTTTGCAGAGGCGGTCGTCGTCATTGCCATTTTTCGTCACCCCGTTGTCCGGTCGAGGCGCAGGACGCCGACGATAAGGATCGCGATCAGCCCGATGATCATGAAGACCCAGGTCGAGGCCGCCGAGCCGAGGCCGAGGTCCTGGAAGCTGATCAACTGGTCGCGCGCATAGATCGACATCGTCATGGTGTTTTCATTGTTTGCCGCGAGCACGTAGCTCAGGTCGAACATCCGGAGCGCATCGAGCGTGCGAAACAGCATCGCGACGCCGATCGCGGGCATCGCGAGCGGCAGCGTTATCGACCAGAAGCGCTTCCAGTGCGGCACGCCGGAAACCTCCGCCGCCTCGTAGATCTCCTCGGGAATCAACTGAAGCCCGGCAAGGATGAGGAGCACCATGAACGGTGTCGTCACCCACACGTCGATGAAGATCACCGTATAGAGGATGAGCGAGGGTTCGGCGGTCCAGGCGATCCCCTTCTCGACGAGGCCCAGCGTCACGAACAGCTTGTTGACGAGGCCGAACTGGTCGTTGAGCATCCATTCCCATATCCGTGTCGAGACGACCATCGGCATCGCCCAGGGCACGAGGATGGCAGCCCTGACGACGCCCCGGCCGACGAAGGCTCGGTGGAGCAAAAGCGCGATTGCGAGCCCCAGAAGCGTCTCAAGACCGACAGATATGACCGTAAAAAACAGCGTGTTCTTGACCGCGCGCCAGAACACCGGATCTTCGGCGACGGTTATGAAATTGTCGATCCCGACAAAGCCGTAGTTCGCCGGTGCGTCGAGGAAGGCGTCGGTGAAGGAAAAAAATATGCTGCGTGCGAGCGGCCAGATCGCGACGCCGACGAGCGCGATGATCAGCGGCAGCAGAAACAGCCACGCCGTGCGGTTCTGCTGGCGCCGCATCCTCTCGGCCGCACTCACAGCGAAGCTCCCGATGCCAGCTGGACGGCGCTACCATGATCGATCCGTCGCCCGTCCTCTCCGAATAGGTAGAGGCTTTCAGGCTGCCAGCCGAGGCCCACCGACTGGCCTTCTGCGAATGCAGGCGGGCTTCCAGTCGAGCGCACCGTCCAGACCAGCGTTTCGCTGAGCCGCACATAACAGACATATTCGTAGCCGAGGTCTTCCATGCGCTCGAATGTTCCGCGGATCGCGCCCTTGGTCTCGGCGCTCACCAGCTTGAGGGCTTCGGGCCTGAGGCCGATCTCGACAGGGCTGTCGGCGCCGGCGAGCTCGGCGGCGTGATAAAAGCCGCCAACGCCCCGGAGCATGCTGCCCGACGAGCCAGCGCGGTCGAGCGGCGCGAAGTTCATCCGCGGACTGCCGAGAAAACCGGCGACGAATCTGTTCGCCGGCCGATCATAAAGCTCCCTCGGCCGTCCGACCTGTTCTATGCGCCCCTGATTGAGGATGACGATCCGGTCGGCGAGCGTCATCGCCTCGGTCTGGTCATGCGTCACATAGATCATCGTCGTCTTCACGTCGGCATGCAGCTTGGCGATCTCGAAGCGCATTTCCATGCGCAGATCGGCGTCGAGATTGGACAGCGGTTCGTCGAAAAGGAAAAGCTCGGGCTGGCCGACTAGCGCCCGGCCGATCGCCACGCGCTGCCGCTGGCCGCCGGAAAGCTGCCGCGGGCGCCGGTCGAGCAGATGGCCGATCTTCAGCATTTCCGCGACCTTTGCGACGCGGCGGCGGATCTCGTCCCTGCCGAGGCGCGCTGTCTCGAGCGCGAAGCTGATATTGCGCGACACGTTCATGTGCGGGTAGAGCGCATAGGACTGGAAGACGAAGGCAAGCCCCCGCTTCGATGCCGGGACGTCGGTCACCTGCTCGCCACCGATGAAGACGTCACCTTCGGAGACCGGGACAAGCCCGGCGATCAAGCGCAAGAGCGTCGACTTCCCGCAGCCCGACGGGCCGACGAATACCATGAACTCGCCGTCCGCGATTTCCAGATCGATCGACCGGATGATATCGTAGGCGCCAAAGGTCTTGCTGACGTTTTTCAAGGTGACTGAAGCCATTGCCCTGTCCTTCAAAGGCCCGCCGCGGCGCGGTCGGCCAGGATTTCTCTGTCGCTGCATTCGAGCACGATGGTCGCAGGCCAGCCGGCGTCAAAGTTGCCTGCCGTCGTAATGCGCCTCAGAGCCTCCTGCTTACCGCCGCCGCTCAAAAGCAGCCTGCACTTGCGCGCCTCGCTGATCGTCCTGAGCCCGACACTTATCCCATGCGTCGGCACCTCGTCGATCGAAGCGAATGCCGGAAAGGTCTGAAGGTTATCACGCCGGGTGTCGTTCGCGAGTTCGATCACGCGTGTTCAGCTCCGCGCCGAGCTGCTCGGCAACGTAGGAACCCATTTCATCGGGCCGGTCGAAGACTATCGGCAATTCGTCGGGTCGAAGTGCATGTTTGCGGAAAGGCACCTCCGGGCTACCCGGAGGTGCCGCCTTCATCATTCGCCGGCTTTCACGTCGCGCTGCAGGCGTCGTTCGAGATCGGCGAGCTCCTTGGCGACATCGTCCTTGCCGGAGATGATGTCATGAACAGCCCGGTAAAACGTGCGGGAAATTCGGTTGTAGTTCTTGCCGGTGCCGGCGGACGGACGAGCAACCGATTCCTCGAAGGCCGTCTTCGCCATACCGAGGAAGGGAATCTTCGCCAGTACGTCGGCATCTTCGTAAAGTGCCGCGACAGTCGGGTTGTAGCCGCCTTCGATCGCGCGCATCTTCTGGTCCTCGGAGCCGACCATGTAGCGCAGCAGGTCAGCCGCAAGCTCCTGCTTCTCAGAATATTTCGAGACCCCTAGATAGGCCGTGCCGAGCGTTCCGCTCGACTTCTGCCCTTCGGCGCCGAGCGGGAGGGCGGAGACGCCGACCTTGCCGACGAGCTTGCCGCCTTCCGCCTGGGACGTGCCCCAGACATAGGGCCAGTTGCGGTGGAACACGGCATTGCCGCTTTCGAAGAGGGCGCGCGAATTTTCCTCGTCGTAGTTGAGAACGCCCTCCGGCGAAATCGTGCCGATCCAGCCGCGCGCACGCGTCAGCGCCGCTTCCGTCACAGGGCTGTTGATGGTGACCTCACCATCGTCGGAAATGATTGTTCCGCCGCCAGCCGAGGCGATCCATTCGAGCGCATCGCAGGTCAGACCCTCGTAGCTGCGGCCCTGCCAGGCATAGCCCCACATATCCGGGTTTCCGGCCTTGCGCTCCGCGTCCTGGATCTCCTTTGCGGTCGCGGTCATTTCCTCCCAGGTCTTCGGTGGTTCTTTGCCGTATTTCTCGAGCAGGTCCTTGCGATAGAACATCAGCCCCGTGTCGATATAGAAGGGCATCGCCAGAAGCTTGCCGTCGAGGCGCGCGGCATCCGTGGCCGAGGCAAAATGCGCCTTCACCTCATCCTCCGGGATCATCGACGTCACATCGAGCAGATGATCCTTGAACATGCCAAGCCAGATGACGTCGATATAGAGTACGTCGATGTCCGACGATTGAGCCGCGAAGAGCTGCTGGTAGATCGGGATCGCATCGTCGAGGTTCTGCGGCATCCGGTTGAGCTTCACCTCGTTGCCGGTCTTTTCCGACCACTTCGCGACCGCCTTTTCACACAATTCGTAGTCGGTCGCGGAGCAGAACATCGAGACCGTTTCGGCCCTCGCCGGGAGCGCCGATGCGAAGGCCACCACGGCCATGCCTGCCAGCATTTTCAGTTTGTGTTTCATGTCGTTCCCTCACTCGTTCTATTGTGAACGTCGCTATATCGCGGCCTCCCGCCGCCGATATTTCGTAAGATCTTTTTGGAAAGGCAGATTGCGGCCGCCATAGCCCGTCACCGCGAGCGATCCGCAGATGACGGCGATTTCGATCGCGCCCCTCAAATCCGGCTCGTTGAGCAGCCCGTGGACGAAGCCGGCGTTGAAGCAGTCGCCGGCACCGGTTGTGTCGAACACATCCACGGTGAGCGCCGGCACGCGGCAGATCTCTCCCTTGGACGAGGCGACGGCGCCGTCAGCGCCGCATTTGATGACGACAGTCGGGCAGAAACGGGCAATCGAGGCGAGCGCGCGCTCGACGTCGTCCTCGCCAGTCAACGCCTTCGCCTCGCTGGAATTCGGCAGGAAGACATCGATCAACCTCAGCATCTCTTCGATGCCGGGCGTCGAGAGCTTGTAGTCCACGTGCTGCAAGTCGGAGCAAACGATAATGCCGAGGTCGCGCGCCGCCTGGATGAGCGCGCGCCGCTCCTCGTCGAGCGAGAACCCCTGAAGCAGCAGGATGCGCGGCCTGACGCGGTCGAGATCCTTAGGCTTCGGCAGCGGTTCCGGCTGTTCGGCATAGCTGATGAAGCCGCGGTCATGCGCGAACGAGAATGCCGCGCTCACCCGGCGCAACGGCTTGTCCAGGTGGATGAAGAGGCCGTCATCGATGTTTTCCCGCCCCGCTTCATCGATGATCATGCGGCTGAAGATGTCGTTGCCGAAGGTGCACCACCACCCCGCTTTGGTTCCAAGCCGGGCAAGTGCCAACGCTGTCGAATAGGCAGCACCTGGCACCCACTCGAACTCTTCGGCCCAAAGATCGGCACTGATCTTCGGCACCTCCGGGAGACCGCGGAAGATCAGGTCGAAGTAGTACTCTCCAACCACCATCACGTCGTAGCGGGAGCCAGGTGCCTCACTCACGACCAGTCACCTGCATATTGCGCATGCGCCGCAAGATATTCGTCGACCAGGGGCACCGCGCGCGAATAGGAGAGCACGAGCGGATGCGCCATCAGCGCCTCGACGGCGAGTTCGCGACTCCGCTCCTTGATCGCGTGGACCGCCAGCCGCTCGTAGCGCTTGACGTTCTGGACGAGCTGCGCCTGGGCTTCGGGCATGGCGCCCATCCTGAGCGGCCTGATGCCGCTCTTGTCGACCACGCAGCTCACCTCCACCACGTCGTCGGCACGCAAGCCGTCGATCGCGCCCTCGTTGCGGACGTTGAGACCCGTGTAACAAGGCTTTCCAGTCTGCAGCGCATCGACAAGGTTGAGGGCGACGCCGGCGTAGCCCTCGCCCTCTTCACCGGTCTCTCCGACCGCAACGCTGTCGACAAACTTGTCGGCCTCTTCCATGCTTGGCGCATCGGCAAGCGCATAATGCATATAGGTCGCGTTGCGTCGCCGCTCGTAGGCATAATAGGCCGCCAGCGCACCCTCGGCGTCCGTCTCCAGATCGATCGTGCCTAGCTTGGCGATCAATGCCGCGTTCAGGTCCTTGACCTCTTCACCGCGCGTGCGCTCGTCGGACTTGAGCGCCTCGACGGCCCTTTCCGCATAGTAGTAGTAATAGAGGTATTCGTTGATCCAGTTGCGCCGGTGACGGATGAGCTTGCTGTCGAACATGCGCTGCGACGTCGCGCGGATGAAGGCGTCGTCGTCAAGCAAAGGCTGGAGCACTTCCTTGCCATCGATCTTCGCGCCCCTCGTAAAGGAAAGGTGGTTGAGGCCGTAGACCTCGGCGTGCACGTCGTTCTGCGGCACCTTGTACCAGCGGGCCAAGGCTTCCTGCGCGCCGTTCGCGCCGTCGCAAATGCCGACAGTGCGGTGATAGCCTTCATTCTGCAACGCTTGCGCGACCAAGCCGGCAGGGTTGGTGAAGTTGAACAGCCAGGCGTCCGGGCTGACCTTCTTCAGGATTTCCGCGTATTTGAGGATGACCGGAATGCTGCGGAGCGCCATCGCAAAGCCGCCCGGACCGGTGGTCTCCTGACCCAGTACGCCATGGGCAAGCGCGATGCGTTCGTCCTTGATCCGGCCCTCTTCATTGCCGGGCCGGACCGTGGTCACGACATAACTTGCCCCGTCCAGCGCCCGCTCGGCATCGGCAGACATCGTGATCCTGACCGGGGACTGCATGCGCCGCGCCAGCTCCTGACTGATCCGCCCGAAGAGATCGAGCTTCTGCTCATTGATGTCCTGCAAGCAGATCTCGGTCAGACCGCTTCTCTCCGCGCGCCTGAGGGCGGATCCGACAAACAGGGGTGCCCGGACTCCGCCGCCGCCAATCAAGGTCAGTTTCATTCTTTACTCCGCCATTCCGATCGTGCTATCGCTACTGGATATAACCAGTTATGTCAACTCAATCTGCAAGAGCTTTCTCGCGATCCACAGGTGGCCGAATCCGGTGTGAGCGACAACGCAAGGTGGACGGAAATCGCCCTGGCTCTTGTCTTCAACCTTGCCAGGTGCAATGCAGAAGGGCATCCGGCAACTGGCGGCTGAAACGAACGACTGATGGCACGACACGCAAATCTTCCGGACGAGAATTCCATCGATCGCAACCATCCGGATGCGCTCTACGTGCAACTGCGAAACCTGCTCAAGGGCATGATCGAAAGACGGGAACTTGCGGTCAACGACAAGCTTCCGTCCGAGCGGGAACTGGTCGCGGCCTATGGCGTCAGCCGCATTACGGTGCGCCAGGCAGTGAAGGACCTCGAGAATCTCGGCTATCTGCAGACACGGCCCGGCAAGGGCATCTATGTCACCGAACCAACGCCGATCTATGAACTCGAGATCGTGCGCAGTTTCACCCAGACGGCCTATGCGAACAATCGCAAGCCCGGCATGCGCCTTCTCAGCGGCAAGATCATCCGCGCCGACGCGGAAGTCGCGCGGCCACTGTCCCTGCCGACGGGCGCAGACGTCGTTTTCCTTGAAAGGTTGCGCCTGCTCGATGACGTTCCGGTGGTCATCCAGCGGGACTGGTTTTCCGCCTCGCTCGCACCGGGCATTCTGGACATCGATTGGACGGTCGAGAACCGGTCGCTCTATGCAGAGCTCGAGAACCGCTACGGCATCCTTCCGTCGCGCGGACAATCGACCCTGAGTGCCCGGCTCGCCACCGACGTCGAGGCGTCATTCCTGCAGCTCGAGCTTCCGGCAGCAGTTCTGACGCTGGACCAGATCGCCTACGACACGCACAACCGCACGGTCAATGTGAGCGCCGCCGCCTACCATCCGACCCGCTATCCGCTGTCGTTGACCCAGTCCCACAGAAGGCTGTGACCGTCCCATCCGGGCGTCCTTTTTTTGCAACCATAGATCTGTGTATCGATCCGAGAATCTACCCGTTTGGTCTGTTCCCGCGGAAACACAAAATGTTCTCGAACTCGTCAATATATGGCAGCGAGAACGGCAGGGAACGTTCTTCAAGTCACGCAATACCGCATGACTTGCAAGGGGTTAGACTGGGGAGACATTCCATGAAACGGCACCGCATCTAGAGCATCCCGCTTTCAAGTGGAATCACTGAAGGCGGATAAGATGCTCTAGAATCAAAGTGCTAGAGCGTCCTTTGTGCGTTCACTTGAACGCACGGCGCTCTAGTCTATTCGACGCCATGTCGCTCGTGACCATGAGCGATCGCCCGTCATGGGCGCCTCTTCCAAAAAATCCAGTAATCACCACGCCGAGGCGATCACCGCGGCGAACAGAGACGCATGTCCCGATGCAAAGGAACAAGGAAACAACTATGGCGACTACCTTCGGAACTGCCGGCAACGACGTTTTGACCGGCAGCGATCTTGAGAACGATTTCATCATAGCGCTTGCCGGCGACGACATCGTCAACGGCGGCATGGGAAGCGATACGGTGACCGGAGACGAGGGGAATGACACCGTCAACGGCTCGTTCCAATACGACAACCTCATGGGCGGCGACGGCAACGACACGCTGAACGGCAACAGCGGGGACGATCTGCTGACCGGTGGCGCCGGCGCCGACACGCTCAACGGCGGCAGCGGCAGGGACAGGTTTCTCGGCTCCACGCTTGACGATGCCTCCGGCGACGTGATCGACGGCGGCTCCGGCACCGATACCGCTCATGTCGACTATTCGGCCCACACGGCCGCCATCAATTTCACCGTCAAGGACTGGATTACGCCGCAAACGCTGACCGGCGGCCTTCAGACCATGAATGTCGAGGCTTTCACGATCAACGGCACGAATTTCAACGACGTCATAACCGGTGGTAACTATGCCGACATGCTGATGGGCGGCCTCGGCGATGACAGGCTTTCAGGCGGCCGCGGAACTGACGTCCTCTTCGGTGAAGACGGCAACGACAAATTGACGGGTGGCTACGGCTACGACGTGTTGCGAGGCGACGCAGGCAATGACGTGCTTTCCGGCGAAGCCGGCGCCGACGACCTCAATGGCGGTGAAGGTGACGACAAGGTCTATGGCGGCAACGACGGCGACTGGCTTTTTGGCGGGAACGGCAACGATCTCGTGTCGGGCGGAAACGACAACGACAATCTCATCGGCGGTGCAGGCGCAGACAATCTGGCGGGCGATGCCGGCAATGACATGCTCGACGGCGGTCTCGGTGACGACAGCCTCGAAGGCGGCGCCGGCGACGACACGATCACCTACAACTACGGCGAGGGCAAGGACACGATCACCGACGTAAGCGGCAGCGACCGGCTGGTGATTCGCAACTTCACCGGAAACTTCACCGCCAAGGCGCCGACCGACGTCAATACGCTTGCCGGCGGGACGACCTTCAAGGGCATCGAACACTACTCGATCTACGCGACTGGTTCCGCGGTCAACAAGGTCGTGACCGGCAGCGGCAATGACTATGTCGACGCCGCCGCTGGCGACGACATTATCGACGGCGGTGCTGGCAACGACACGCTCTTCGCCGGAATCGGCCGCGATACCGTCAATGGCGGCATCGGCAACGATTCCGTCACCTTGGGCGACGGCGGCGCCGACAAGGGCGATGGTGGCACCGGCACCGACACGGCTGCGGTGGACCGTCGCTCGCTGACAACCGCGCAGACGTTCTCCGCGACCGGCGCCACGGCGACGCTCTCCGACGGGACAAGCCTCAAGAACTTCGAGCATTATCGCGTCGAGTTCGGCTCGGGTAATGACGTCGTGAAGTCCGTTGGCTCGGCGCTCAGCGTTGCCTTCTACGGTTACGGCGGCAATGACACGCTGATCGGCACTAACGGCAACGACACGCTCGATGGTGGAGAGGGAAGCGACACGCTCAACTCGGGCGCGGGGAACGATGTCATCCGCGATTTTGGTGGCAAGAACTCGATCACTGCCGGAGACGGCAATGACGTGGTCAATGTCGGCGACAGCGCGACGGGAGCGGCCAGCTACAACACCGTCAATCTCGGAACCGGCAACGACAGCTTCACGCGCAGCGCCTCGACGGGCACGCTTGTCGTCGACGGTGGGACAGGCACCGACTTCGCCTCCATCAATTTCAGCAAGTACACGCAGGGCATCACCTTCAAGCTTGCTGCATTGGTGACGGCGACGAATGCGCCCGTCACGGTGAAAAACGTCGAACGGGTCGCGCTCGTCGGCGGAACGGGCAACGACGTTTTCGTCGGTGGCAGCCTCAATGACGATCTGCGCGGCGGCGCCGGCCATGACAGTCTCACCGCCGGAGCGGGCAACGATCTTCTGTCCGGCGATGCGGGCAATGATACGCTGCGGGGCGGAACGGGCAACGACACCATCTACGGTGACACTGCGACCACCAGCGGCGGCAGGGATGTAATCTACGCCGAGGATGGCAACGACAAGGTCTATGCCGGTATCGGCGACCGCTCCGACGGCGGCACGGGCACGGACGTGATCAGGCTGAACGTCTCGGAGCAGACGAAGGACATCGCGTTCAACTTCTCTACCGGCACGGTCAATGTCGATACGGCGACATCCTTCAACGCCTTCGAAGCGCTCGACTATGTCGGCAGCAAGGGCAAGGACACGGTTACAGGCGGTGCCCTCAATGACATCCTCGACGGCATGGCCGGCAATGATGTCCTCAGGGGCGGCAACGGCAACGACACGCTCCGCGACGGCGCCGGTGACGACCAGCTCTTCGGCGACGCCGGGAACGATGTTCTCACCCGCACCGTACATTCCGGCAAGGACCTCTTCGATGGTGGCGTCGGTATCGACACGCTGAGCTTCGTTGAAGGCGCGACGTCGGTCGTACTCGACCTGCAGGCCCAGGCCAAGAACAAGGGGCTGGCGCTCGGCCTCACCGTCAAGAATTTCGAAACCATCATCGGCAGCGCAGCGGATGACGAAATTCACGGTGATGCGAACGGCAACACGCTCCATGGCAAGGGCGCCGACGATATCCTCGATGGCCGCGACGGCAACGACACCCTGGTCGGCGGCGCAGGGGACGACTGGCTGACGGGCGGAGCCGGCAACGACCGGTTCGTCTTCGACCGCGAAGGACGCGACGGAGAAGGCGATGTCATCACCGACTTCGTCCGCGGGCAGGACAAGCTCGTCATCGATCGCGCCGCCTTCGGCATCGCCGCCGGCGACACGACCGTGACCCTGGTCACTGGCACCGACCCCGTCGCGACAAGCAGCAAGGGCACGTTCCTGTTCGAGACCGATAATGGCCGCCTCTGGTACGATGCCGACGGCAACGCCGCGACAGCGGATCTCGAACTGGTCGCGATCCTGCAGAACGTCAAGGCACTCTCGACGAGCGACTTCTCCTTCCTCTGAGCAGCTTTCGTCCAGCAAAGAGGCTCGACGATGCGCCCGTCCCGCGAAAGCGGGGCGGGCGTTTCGTTGTTTCCGGACCAACTGAGGTCATTTCTCGCGGCTGGTTCTTCGAGTCGGGAGTCGAACTGGCTTTGGCTTTTCGATCCCCGGGATAAAGCCTATTTGCTCGACGAGAAAGTCGACCAGCAGCCGCACCCGCGCAATGCCCGCGCGCTCCGGAACGATCAGCATGCTCAGCGGAACGGGCGGAAGCGAATAGTCGGGAAAGATCACCGCCAACCGTCCGGTCTCCAAGAGATCGTCGACCAGCCATCGATGCGCGGGCGCGATGCCGCGCCCAGCGACGAGGGCTTCGCGCACGGCAAGTCCGTGATCGACGCGAAACCGTCCGCCAAAGGGCACCGCGTGGATCTCTCCGTCCGGCCCCTGCAAGGTGAGGATGTCGCTTCCCGCCACGTTCGACATCCGGATACCCTCATGGCCAGACAGATCCTGCGGGACGGCCGGCACGCCGCGCGCCGCCAGATAGCCCGGCGCCGCCACCAGCAGACGCCGGGACTGACCGAGCGCTCTGAGCTTCATGGAGCTGTCCGCAAGCGGACCCAGGCGAAGTGCGACATCGACCCCCTCGCGCACGAGGTCGATCCGCTCGTCGGTGAGGCTGAGGTCGATCCCGATGTCGGGATAGCGATCCTGGAAAGCGAAAATCAGCCGGCTGACATGCATGACACCAAAGGCCGCCGTGCAGGATAGACGGATCGTACCGGCTGGCGCGCCACGCGTGCCGCGCGCCTCATCCACGGCCTGCTCGACGAGGCGAAGCACTTGAACGCTGTTCGCGTAATAGCGGCTGCCTTCATCGGTCATGGTGACGCGCCGTGTGGTCCTGCTGATGAGAGGTACCCCGACTGCCTCCTCGAGTTCCCTGAGATGCCGCGTGACCGTCGACTGGCCCACTCCGAACTCTCGCGCAACAGCCGACAGGCTCCCGCGCTCGGCCACCCGGACGAAGGTGCGCATGCGTTCCAGCGTGACGTCAGACTTATCCATTATTCGGCAGATTCATATCCATTACCCACATCTAGCGGATATCTATCGCGTTGGCTACCTACTGCCTGTTTCCTTAAATCGAAGCCGATTTGAGGACAAAAACATGCAGCAATTCAAAGTGCTACAGCGTCCTTTGTGCGTCTGAAAAGACGCACGGCGCTGTAGGGATCGATTTTGCTATTGGAGGCCGACGCCATGAAAGTCCTACTCGTCTTCGCCCATCCCGAACCGCGTTCGCTAAACGGCGCGCTTCGCGATATCGCCATCAAGGAACTGGAGGCCCAAGGCCACGAGGTGCGCATATCGGACCTTTATGCCGACCGCTGGAAATCCGAAGTCAATCATGCCGACTTTCGGTCGCGCGCGCCGGACGCACGATTGAAGGTGGCCAAGGCCTCGGGAGAAGCTTTCGCCACCAACGCTCTGACCGAAGACGTAAAAGCCGAGCACGAAAAGCTCTTGTGGGCAGACGTCCTGATCCTGCAGTTCCCGCTGTGGTGGTACAGCATGCCGGCGATCCTCAAGGGCTGGGTGGATCGCGTGTACGCCTACGGCTTCGCCTATGGTGTCGGCGAGCACAGTGACAAATATTGGGGCAACCGCTTCGGCGAAGGAACTCTTGCGGGCAAACGCGCGATGTTGCTCGTGACCACCGGCGGTTGGGAGGAGCATTACTCCGCCCGCGGGATCAACGGGCCGATCGACGACCTCCTATTCCCGATCAATCACGGGATCCTCTTTTATCCGGGTTACGACGTGCTTCCGCCATTCGTCGCCTACAGGGTTGATCGTCTCGATGAGCCCGGCTTCCATGTCGTGGCCGAACGCCTGCGCGAGAGGATGCGGACGCTCGGCTCCATGCCGCCCATCCCCTACCGGCGGCAGAACGGCGGAGACTATGTGATCCCGAGCCTTCAGCTTCGACCCGGTCTGGGTGATCCGAATGCGAACGGCTTCGCTCTTCACTTGAACGGCGCAAAAGCAGCAGACTAGAGCGCCGTGCGTTCAAGTGAACGCACAAAGGACGCTCTAGCACTTTGATTCTAGAGCATCTTATCCGCTTTCAGTGATTCCACTTGAAAGCGGGATGCTCTAGGCTAATCCTCCCGGAACGCATGCCGCATCTGGTCGGTGAGCGGCTTCGTCAGGTAGGAGATCACCGTGCGGTCGGCGATCTTGATGAACACCTCGGCCGGCATGCCGGGATAGAGCGAGAGTCCGTTGAGCTTGGCGAGGCTCTCTTTCTTCGGCCGGATGCGCAAGGGATAGTAGCTGGTGCCGGTGCGCTCGTCTGTTACGAGGTCCGGCGCGATCGTTGCCACCTCCGCCTCGACCTCGGGCGTCGTGCGTTGATTGAAGGCGCTGAAGCGGATTTCGACCGGCTGGCCGACATGGATCTGGTCGATGTCATGGGTGGCAACGCGTGCCTCCACCGTCAGGTCGTCGGCCTCGGGCACGACGAGCATCAGCGTCTCGCCCGGATTGACCACACCGTTTACGGTGTGGATGGCGAGCTGATAGACGCGGCCCGAAAGCGGCGCGGTAATGTCGAGCCGGCGCAACTGGTCGGATGCGGCGGTCCGCCGCTCCTCGTATTCGGCGATCTTCGCCTCGACATCCGTGAGATCCTTGGAGATTTCCGTCCGTCGATCCTCGTCGAGCTGCAGGATCTGCAGATCGATCTCGCTCGACTTGCCGCGCGCCTGGGCGCGGGCGGCGATGCGTTGTCCGCGGTCACCCTCGAGTTCGGCACGCTGGCGCTTCAGCGTCGTCACACGCTGCATCGGCACCAGGCCCTGACCGTAAAGCGAATCGACACCGGTAAGTTCCTCCGCGATCAGCTTGAGCGCGTCTTCGATTGCCTGCAACTGGACGGTCAGTCCTTCGATCTCGTCGGCCAACTGCGCCTTTCGGGAGGCAAGCTGGTCTCTCATGCCGATGAGCGCCGACCGGCGACTTGCAAAGAGCCTCTGCTCGCCGTCGACGAGCTTCGTCGCCGCGGCGCCGGAGATGAATTTGTCGAGATCCTTATCGACCTCGAACGAGACGGCACCGATCCGCTCGGCCTGAAGCCGGGCGCGGCGGGCATAGAGTTGCGCCAGCGTGCTTTCGACGATCGCCAGATTGGCGCGAACCGTGGTGCCGTCAAGACGGATCAGCACCTGCCCGGCATGGACCCGGTCGCCTTCGCGGACCAGGAGTTCGCCCACGATCCCTCCGGTAAGGTGCTGGACCTTTTTGACATTGTCGTCGACCACGACGACGCCACCGGCAACGATCGCGCTCGACAGCTCCGTCGTCGCCGCCCAGCCGCCCACGCCGGCGACAAGGGCGATAGCCAGCGTGGAGACGGCGACCATGTGGCGCCCGAGCGAGCGGCGGGCGCTCAACACCTGCTTTTTCCCGTCGCTCATTTCGCAACCTCCTGACCGTCACCGACAATTTTGAGCGGCGCCGAACGCTCCGCCTGCTGCACGCGTTCTCTGCGCAGCACCTTGCCCAGCACCTCATCCTTCGGGCCGAAGGCCTGCATGCGCCCGTCCTGCATCATCAGCACGAGGTCGGTACTTGCAAGCGCGCTCGGTCGATGCGCGACAACGACGACGATGCCGCCGCGCTCACGAACACTCATGATCGCCTCGCCGAGCGCCTGCTCGCCTTCGGCGTCGAGGTTGGAATTGGGCTCGTCGAGCACGACGAGGAAGGGATCTCCATAAAGCGCCCTGGCGAGCGCTATGCGCTGGCGCTGTCCGGCGGACAGCGCGGTGCCCCCCTCGCCGATCTCGGTTTCGTAGCCGTTCGGAAGGCGAAGGATCAGGTCGTTGACGCGCGCCGCCGTGGCAGCCGCGACGATCGCCTCGGGCGTGGCGTCTTCGATGAACCGGCAGATATTCTGTGCAACCGTTCCAGCGAAAAGTTCCACGTCCTGTGGCAGATAGCCAATGTGCTTGCCGAGAGCATCGCTATCCCACTGGTCAAGGGCCGCGCCGTCAAGCCGCACGGAACCGCGATAGGCGGGCCAAACGCCAAGGATGGCACGGGCGAGCGACGACTTGCCCGACGCGCTCGGACCGATGACGCCGACCGCGCTGCCGGCACGAACGGTGAAACTGATGTCGGAGAAGATCAACCGATGGGCGGCCGGCGGTCCGCTCGCCAGTCCCTCGACGCTCAGACGGTCGCGCGGGGCCGGCAATGCCAGCGGCGTCTCGGCCTCGGGCAGCGCCTTGAGCAGTTCCTTTAGCCGTTGCCAGCTCTGCCGCGCGCCGACAAGACCGCGCCAGTTGCCGATGGCGAGTTCCACCGGCGCAAGCGCGCGGGCCGTCAGGATCGAGCCGGCGATGATGATGCCCGGCGAGGCCTCGCCCTTGATCACCAGAACCGCGCCCGCCGCCAGCACACCCGACTGCAACGCCATGCGGAAGACCTTCGACACCGCGCCGTAACCGTTGCCGATATCGGATGTGCGACGGTTTTCGAGACGGAATTCCTCGTTGCGCCGTTCCCAGAGGTCGGTCATCCGCCCGGCCATGCCCATGGCCTGGACGACCTCGGCATTGCGCTGTGATGCCTGGGCGAAGGCATTGCGCAGGCCCCCCGCCTCTGCAGCCTTCTTGGCCGGCGCCTGGGTGCCGCTATTGGTGAGGTAGGTCAGAAGCGTGAGGATCAGCCCCCCGCCAATCGCTATGAAGCCGATGACGGGATGGAAGAGAAAGCAGATGGCGATATAGAAGGGTAACCAAGGCAGATCGAAAAGGGCGGCCGGACCGGCGCCCGACAGGAAGGACCGCACCTGATCGAAATCACGCAGCGCCTGCAGACCATCCCCGTGCATCCTCAGCTTCAAGGGTGCCTTGACCAGCGCCCGGTAGATCCGCCCACTCATCGTTTCGTCGAGGGCGCCGGCGATACGCACCAGCATGCGGCCGCGGATCAGCTCGAACGCGCCCTGGAAGCCGTAGAGCAGCAGTGCCAGGAAGGAGAGCGCGATCAGCGAGGGAATGCTTCGACTCGGCAGAACCCGGTCGTAGACTTCAAGCATGAAGAACGAGCCGGTGAGATAGAGAACGTTGACGAGCGCACTGGCGACACCAACGCCGATGAAGGCCGCGCGGCAGTCGCGCAACGCTTCCGCGGGATCGATGCTCTTTCGATTTGATGCTGCTCTTGACTTAGGCACTGATTGAAATCTCCGCGTCGGCCCCTCGGGCCGCTTGAACTCTGCTGACCGATCTATTCAGAGGCAGCAATGTAGAGTTGTTCCCCGGGAAACAATGATCCCTTCGAAAGCTTAAATATTGACTGCTGTCGGACCGGGGTGCATGCCCGCGCTCCGCCGTGATAACGCGCATGTCACTCCCACCGCTCGACGGCCGTTCTTCGGTCTTGGTGGATACGACCTGGTATCGCCCACAAGGCGCCCCGTTAGTATATCCCCGCCGCGCGAGCACGCCCATGACACCACCATACCAAACGCAAGATTGCTCGGACAGCCGCACCGATCCTGTGCTATCGGATGAATCGCACGTCCCGTCCGCCAATCCGATACTTTTCGGCACCATCGACCGAACATGAAATACTATCTCCGCAACCTGACTGCGAAGGAACGCAATGAGGCGACCGATCGCCATCTCGCCTTCTACCTGACATTCGTCGCCGGAGCTGCCAATGCTGGCGGCTTCATGGCCGTTAATCAATATACGTCACATATGTCGGGCATCATCTCGGCGATCGCAGACAACATCGTCCTTGGCAATATTGCACTGGTTGTGGCCGGCCTTGCCGCGCTCTTCTCCTTCGTTGCCGGCGCCGCCACCTCCGCTATCCTCATCAACTGGGGCCGACGGTTGGAACTGCAGGCGGAATATGCGCTTCCGCTGCTGTTCGAGGCGTTCCTGCTCATCTGCTTCGCAATAAGCGGAGCGTTCTTCCACCTCAATGAAGCTCTCGCCGTATCGGCCACCATAATGCTTCTCTGCTTCATCATGGGACTGCAGAACGCCATCATCACGAAGCTCTCCGGCGCGAGAATCCGCACCACCCATGTGACCGGCCTGGTGACCGACACGGGCATCGAGCTCGGAAAGCTGCTCTACTGGAACCGCGACAGCGCCAAGAGCTCCAGACTGCATGTCCGCGCCGACCGCCGGAAGTTGCGCCTTCTCATGTCCTTGATCGGCCTTTTCCTGGTTGGCGGGGTTTGCGGCGCTCTTCTCTTCAACAAACTGGGCGTTTCTGCGGCGCTTTTTCTCGCCGCGCCCCTGATGCTCATCGCAGCGCTCCCCGTGATCGAAGACGTCCGGTCTGCCTTGAACCGATAAAGTGATCGCCCTTCACCTCAATCCAATGACGGCCGGGTATCGAGAAAAGAGGGGATGTTGGCCGCAGCCGGTTCCGCAGACGATTCCAATGCAAGCTGCTGGGTTTCGATGTTGCCGCCCCTGCCCCATATCGCGGCAAGGCTCATCAATTCGTCCATCTCCTTTCTGAGCTTGTGCCACGCCAGAATGTCTTCGGCATGGATCGCATTCGTGCGCGGGTCGTAGAAGTGGCTGATTTCCTCAGCGACGTCCTTCCGGGCGGCCTCCAGACGGGCCTTCAGGACATTGACTTCATCCTTCACCAGGAAATAGCGCCGCATCACCGCAAGAAGCGCAAGATCGTTCGGATTGACGCTCAAGGACATCCCTCCCTGCCGTTTCATGACTGCCGACCTACAGCGCCGCGCGTCTTATCAGACGCGCAAAGGACGCTGTAGCACTTTGAATGGCTGCATGTTTTTATCCTTAGATCGGCTACGATTTAAGGAAACATGCAGGAGGTCGAACGGATCGGTACCCCCGCAGCCGTCGACCGGGCACGCCCCCCATCACGCGAAACTTTGACGCTTTTCCGGCAGCGGACAAAAAAACCCGGCGTCGCGAGACGCCGGGCCGGAAAACCTGCCGGAAAGCTGGAGAAAATTCGTGTCGTCCTGACGGCTTCGCGCGCTACTTCTTCCTGTAGATGAGCACGGGGATCGTCGAATGCGTCAGCACCTTCGCGGCGACGCTACCGAGGATCAAAGCGCCGACGCCGCCACGGCCGTGCGACGCCATCACGATGAGATCGGCGCCGATATCGTCCGCTTTCTTGATGATGGCACGATAAACCTCATGGCTGCGGGCCTGGTCCGTCTCGCACGACACGCCGGCACGCTCGGATTTCGCCGCGGCGGCGGCAAGTATTTCCCCCGCATGCTGACGGGACAAGGCTTCATATTCCTCTTTCGTGCTGCCGAGCTGCTCCGCATCGATCGAAAAGAGGTGGAATGGCTCCGTCACGGTCAACACCGTGATCTTCGCTCCGGCTTCCTTCGCAAAGGCAATGGCAGCGTCCACGGCGAGCGTAGCAAGCGGCGAACCGTCGGTGGGGATGAGAACGTTGCGGAACATGAAAACCTCCGTTGACTTCGCAGTTCAGGCTAACCGCATCGCCGCCAGTCACATTGACCCAGATCAATGTATTAGATATCGCTTAATTATACGGTATCAAGACAAGCAAAAACGGCCCGGCGGGTCACCCGCCGGGCCGTCTCTCCACCACGATTCTAACGCTTCGCCTCGTTCTCAGGCCTCGACGCGAAACCGGGCGTTGGGCTCATCCTCACAGGCCTCCGCCTCCCGCCGATTGTGACGAATCGACGACCACAGCGAGAGGCCGATGAGGCCGGCGCCACCGAGGCCGGTAATGACCTCGGGAATGTGGATCAGCGTCTGGAAATACATCACCACCGAAAGGATCAGAATCGCGTAGAAGGCGCCATGCTCCAGGTAGCGATATTCGTTGAGCGTGCCCTTCTCGACCAGCATGACCGTCATCGAGCGGACATACATGGCGCCGATGCCGAGGCCGATCGCGATGATGAACAGGTTCTGCGTCAAGGCGAAGGCACCGATGACGCCGTCGAACGAAAAGCTGGCATCGAGCACTTCCAGGTAGAGGAACGCACCGAAACCGCCCTTCGCCGCCGCGCTCATCGTCTGTTGCGAAGCATCGAGCAGACCGCCGACGACCTCGACGATGAGGAAGGTGAGCAGACCATAGATGCTGGCATAGACGAAGGTGTGCACGTGCTGGGCTTCGAGCAAGGTCGAGAACGCCAGGATGACGCTCAGGACAAAGGCGATCTCGATGCCCTTGATCGTTGCGAAGCGCGCCATCTTGCGCTCGAGCCAGGCGATCCAGTGCACATCCTTCTCCTGATCGAAGAAGTAGCTGAGACCGACCATCATCAGGAACGTTCCGCCGAAGGCGGCGATCGGCAGATGGGCGTCGCTCATGATGCGGGCGTATTCTTCGGGGCGAACCGCCGCAAGGATTACCGCGTCAATCGGTCCGATATTGGTGGCGATGACGACGATCAGCAGCGGAAAGACGATACGCATGCCGAAGACGGCAATGATGATGCCCCAGGTCAGAAACCGATGCTGCCAGGCCGGCGTCATGTCCTTGAGCTTGTTGGCGTTGACGATGGCGTTGTCGAAGGAGAGCGAAATTTCAAGGACAGCGAGCACCGCACAGATGAAGAAGACGGTCATGGTGCCGCTGAGAGTACCGGTCGACTGCCAGCCGAGCCAGACGCCAAGCAGTAAACCGAGGCCAGTAACGATGAAGGCCCACTTGAAATAGCCGAGGCCGGTCGTGTGCGAACGGGGCTGGGTCATGGACGACCCTCCGCGGCACGATGTGCCTCGGCGATTACAAACGGAAGATTTCGTGCAGGAAAAAAGCGCACAGCCGAATAGGCGCATGCGTTGGGCATGAGTTGAGTTTTCATGGTAGCTAACCCGCCGGCTCATTTGCTGGCGGTACCGACATCACGAGAGCGCCGTAAAACTCTCGCCAGAGGGGCCCGGCACCAATGTTCGTCCCGCGGTTCGATGTCTAAAAGGCGGGACCGCATCTTACTTAGCAGCGCCAAGCGTCTCGTCAAGAGGTGGGCGCGCGACCGGCACGCCACTTCGCCTTCTCAAAGGGCGTGCACAGAAGCGGCAATTGCGCGATAATATCACACCGTTCTGGCGTTACGGATGGAACCAAAGCCGGCTCCAACGGGTTTGAATTCCAGCGATAACGACCCTGTGAGGCAACGCGCCATGCACAGTTTCTGGTGGGACAGGAGTGTCCAGTTGGAACTCGATAACGCAGGCAAATACCGCGACGTAAAGAGCACGCGCGAGGCCGTCGAGTGCCTGATGCTGCGCTGGCCCCATCAGAACGGGCGTGCCCTTGCCGCCGCAAAACGCGTCTGCCTGCAGGCCCTCGAGGGCAAGGTCAAGACCGAGAAGGCTCGCAGGGCATTTATCAAGGCTGCCGAAGAGGCGCACCTCTCCATACGGAGTCAATAGGCATTCGCAACCCGGAAGCCTGTGGCTCCGCCCACAAGAGCATCAGCCCGAAAGTCGGATTCAATCTTTCGGGAAACATGATGCCACAAGTCGAAAGTCGTTCGGAGTGATTCGGACCCAGCCGGTCCGAAGGCGTTCGTCCCGAACCTATCCAGTACGCGGGTCAGCGGAATCCCACTTCGCTCGTTCCTCACCCCGCGCCAATGCCCCCGCTCGGGGACAGGAAAGGAAAGCGATGTACGAAATTCCATGGGCAGCGCCGGTCAGTATCAGCATGCTGGACGGGAAATGTCGCACGGTCGTCGGTCCGCTCGACGCGATGAAATGTCTGCAGCGCGAATGGCCCGTTCGAGGTGGCGCTTATTACAGCTATGCTATGCGCGCCTGCGAGGCGGCGCTAAAGCGCCAGAAAAGCCCGAGTGAAGCACGTGCGGCCTTCATTTGCGCGTCGCGGGAGGCCTTTCTGACGATCCTTGGAGGTCAAGCGCCCGAGGAAGGGAACAATGGATACCGGCCCGTGGAATGAACGCGTTCCTTTGGCATCAGCATCGCAGCGCTCGAACGCGATTGGCCGCCCTGCGTCGTCCGCGGGATCGCGATCCTTTGCGCACCCGATAAGACGCGCGGCGCTGTAGGCGCCGCGACGCAGGGAACCGCCAATCAGGCTGGGTGATGCAGCACGCTGAGGCCGCCATCCACCGTCACGCAGGTGGCATTCATGAAGGTGCACTCATCGGAAATCATGAACAGGGCGGCACGGGCGATTTCGTCAGGGGTCGCGATACGCCCGCCTGGGTGCAGCTTCATCGTTTCCGCTTCGGCCGCCGCCGGATCGGGGAAGCTGTTCCAGTAGTCGACCGCCTTCTGGGTCCGCACGTAGCCCGGAGCCAAAGCGTTCACCCGGATTCCCTTCGATGCATATTCGATCCCGAGCGACTTCGTCATGCCGATCAGTGCGTGCTTGGCAAGGGGATAGGGGAAGGTGTGCGGAATGATGGTGAAGGCATGCGTCGAGGCGATGTTGAGGATAACCCCGCCGCCCGCCTCGATCATGCCCGGGAGTGCGGCCTTGCAGCAATTCCAGGCGCCCTTTAGGTTCACATCGAAGCAGCGCTGCCAGTCCTCCTCGCTCGTCGCCAGCGGCTCCGCGAAGACGTTGATGCCGGCATTGTTGACCAGCGCGTTGGGGCGCCCGATGGTTTTCTCCGCCAGAGCAAAGGCCGCAGCGATTGCGTCGGCATCGGCAATGTCGGCGACCGCCGAGGAAACCGTGCCGCCCTCGGCCCGGAGTCTTGCTGCTTCCTTATCCAAGAGCGGCCGATCGCGATCGATCAAAAAGAGGCTGGCGCCCTCACCGTGGAAGACCTCGGCCATGGCAAGGCCAATGCCCTGGGCTGCGCCCGTTATGACGATGCGCTTGCCATCGAGCCGGTTGCCCATACTGTCCTCCTCGTTCTCGGTCCGCCCGTTGTCGCGTCACCATTCGGCGACGCTGCCATCCTCGTGGCGCCAGATCGGGTTGCGCCAGCGATGGCCTTCCCGGGCACGCTCGATGACATAGGCCTCGTCGACATCGATGCCGAGGCCAGGCCCTTGCGGGATCGACACGAAACCATCCTCGTAGCGGAACACCTCCTTGTTGGAGATGTAATCGAGGATGTCGTTGGCGGCGTTGTAATGGATGCCGAGGCTCTGCTCCTGGATGAAGGCGTTGTAGCTGACGGCATCGACCTGAAGGCAGGCCGCGAGCGCGATCGGACCGAGCGGGCAATGCGGCGCGAGCGCCACGTCATAGGCTTCCGCCATCGCCGCGATCTTGCGGCACTCGGTGATGCCGCCAGCATGCGAAAGGTCGGGCTGGATGATGTCGACATAGCCATCGGCAAGAACCGACTTGAAATCCCAGCGGGAATATAGGCGCTCGCCGAGCGCGATCGGCGTCGACGAATGATTGGCGATCTCCTTCAGCGCCTCCCGGTTTTCCGACAGCACCGGTTCCTCGATGAACATCAGCTTGAACTGCTCCAGTTCCTTGGCGAGCACCTTGGCCATCGGCCGATGCACGCGGCCATGGAAGTCGACGCCGATGCCGACATGCGGGCCGATCGCGTCGCGGATGGTGCCGATAGTCGAGACGGCCTTGTCGATCTTCTCGTTGCTGTCGACGATCTGCAGTTCTTCGCAGCCGTTGAGCTTGATCGCCTTGAAGCCGCGGGCGACGACGTCCTTGGCATTGCGCGCGACGTCGCTCGGCCGGTCACCGCCGATCCAGGAGTAGACCTTGATCCTGTCGCGGCATTGGCCGCCGAGCAGCTGGTGGATCGGCTGGCCGAGGGCCTTGCCCTTGATGTCCCAGAGCGCCTGGTCGATGCCGGCGAGAGCGCTCATGTGCAAGGCACCGCCGCGATAGAAGCCGCCGCGATACATTACGTTCCAGTGATCCTCGATCAGGAACGGATCCTTGCCGACAAGGTAGTCGGCGAGCTCGTGCACGGCCGCCTCGACGGTCAGCGCACGGCCTTCAACCACCGGCTCGCCCCAGCCGACAATGCCCTCGTCGGTTTCGATCTTGAGAAACAGCCAGCGCGGCGGAACGATATAGGTGGTGAGCTTGGTAATTTTCATGACGTGATGTCCATTGGGGGAAGAGCAAACGGGCGGGCTGCCCGCTTCACGAGTTGTTCAGGAGACCGGCCCTGTGGGCCGGTGCCGTTTGACGGCCGCAGCGAGATCGCGAGCCGCAAGGTTCAGCATGCGCATCGAACAGTCGCGCGCGGCCGCCTTGTCGCGCATGCGCAACGCCTCCACCAGTTCGCCATGGATGTCGATGGCCTCGTCCCGGCGTTCGGCGGCTTCGTTCGAAGCGTGCAGCGAGAATTTGAGCGCCGCCTGAATGATGCCGACGAGCTGCAGGAAGACCTGGTTGTGGCTCGCCTTCAGAAGGCATGTGTGAAAGGCGACGTCGGCTTCGGTGAAGCCCGCGACATCGCGCTCGCCGTCACGCATATCGCGCCAGGCGCGTTCGAGGTCGGCGATTTCCTGTACTGTCGCGCGCTCGGCCGCAAATTCTGCCGCCGCCGGCTCGATCGCCCGGCGCGCTTCCAGTATGCAGTTCAGCAGATCGAATTCGAAGATGCGCTCGCCGATCCATTCGAGAACCTGCGAATCGAGAATGTTCCACTCTTCCTTGTTGCAGACGACCGTGCCGACGCGGGAGCGGCCGCGCACCATGCCCTTCGATTCGAGGATCTTCAGCGATTCCCGGATCACGGTCCGGCTGACGCCATAGCGCTCGCAGAGATCGTTTTCGCGAGGCAGGAGCGTGCCGACCGGAAAGATCTCGGCGCAGATGTCGGAGGCAATGGCGCGCGTAATGTTCTTCTGGACGCGCGGCCGGCGCTGCGGCCGTTCCGCCACAATCCCCTGGTGCTCCTGCCCTTCCGCTGCCATCGGCTTCCCCACGCTGATCAAGTCGATGCTCCATAGCGCAGATCGCCGAGGCTGGCGACAGCGCGCCGAAGCGCACGCCTTCATTGTCATACATCACTATCGCATTCATCATACAATGGCAATTGACGAATATGATGATTCATCATACACAAATGCCAACTGCAGGAGGCAGTTCACCAGGGAGAGACATCATGCGCTTCATCAAGGCAGCCATTCTGGCCGGTACCGTCGCCGTACTCACCGCCACTTCGGCATTCGCCGCCGACGTCAAGATCGGCTTCATCGTCAAGCAGCCCGAGGAGCCATGGTTCCAGGACGAATGGAAATTCGCGGACGCCGCCGCCAAGGAAAAAGGCTTCACGCTGGTCAAGATCGGCGCCGAAGACGGCGAGAAGGTCCAGTCGGCCATCGACAATCTCGGGGCCCAGGGCGCGCAGGGTTTCATCGTCTGCACGCCTGACGTCAAGCTCGGCCCGGGCATCGTCGCAAAGGCTGCCGCCAACGATCTCAAGCTGATGACCGTCGACGATCGCCTGGTCAACGCCGACGGCAGCCCGATCGAAGACGTTCCGCACATGGGGATCTCGGCCACCAAGATCGGCGAGGCCGTCGGCCAGGCGATCGTCGACGAGATCAAGAAGCGCGGCTGGGACATGAAGGAGGTTGGCGCGGTCCGTGTCTCCTACGACCAGCTGCCGACCGCGGTCGACCGCGTCGAAGGCGCGCTTTCGGTTCTCAAGGCCAATGGTTTCCCGGAAGCTAACATCTTCGACGCGCCGCAGGCCAAGACCGACACGGAGGCCGCGCTCAACGCCTCGACGATCGTGCTCAACAAGAACGCCGGCATCAAGAAGTGGGTCGCCGTCGGCCTCAATGACGAAGCGGTGCTTGGCGCCGTCCGCGCGACCGAATCCGTCAGCATTGCCCCCGACAGCATGATCGGCGTCGGCATCGGCGGCGCGGAGTCGGCGATCAACGAGTTCAAGAAGCCTGCTGCCACCGGCTTCTTCGGTACCGTCATCATCTCGCCGAAGCGTCACGGCTACGAAACCGCGCTCAACATGTACGACTGGATTGCCAACGACAAGGAGCCGGAAAAGCTGATCCTGACCGCCGGCCAGCTGGCGCTCCGCGACAACTACGAAGCCGTCCGCAAGGAACTCGGCATCGAGTAACCGTCTCTGATGACGTCCTCGAGCCCCGGCGGTCCTCGGACTGCCGGGCATCCCGCTTCGGAGCAGTGCATGCAAGACTTCCTCGAATTCCGTTCCATTTCCAAGGGTTACCCCGGCGTCCAGGCGCTCTCGGATGTCTCCTTCGCCGTGCACAAGGGCGCCGTCCACGGGCTGATGGGCGAAAACGGCGCCGGCAAGTCGACACTGATCCGCGTTCTGTCCGGAGACCAGTCCGCCGACCAGGGCGAGATCCGCATCGACGGCGAGGTACAGCGCTACCGCTCCGTTCGCGACGCCTTCCATGCGGGCGTCATCGTCATTCACCAGGAACTGCAGCTCGTGCCGGAGCTGACGGTCGCCGAGAACCTTTGGCTCGGCCATTTCCCCGGCAAGGGCGGCGTGATCGACCGGCGGAAACTCATCGGCGTCGTCTCCCAAAAGCTGGCCGAAATCGGCATCGACGTCGACCCGGCCGCCAAGGTCGCGTCGCTTTCGATCGGCGAGCGGCAGATGGTCGAAATCGCCAAGGCAGTGATGCTCGACGCGCGCGTCATCGCTCTCGACGAGCCAACCTCTTCGCTGTCCTCCCGCGAGAGCGAAATCCTCTTTGCCCTCATCGATCGCCTGCGCGCGAACGGCACCGTCATTCTCTACGTCTCGCATCGCCTCGACGAGATCTTCCGGCTTTGCGACAGCCTCACGGTGCTGCGCGACGGCAAGCTCGCCGCACATCATCCGGAGATTTCCAAAGTGACGCGCGACCAGATCATTTCCGAAATGGTCGGGCGTGAAATCGCGAACATCTGGGGCTGGCGGGGACGCAGCTTCGGCGCCGAACGGCTGCGGGTCGAAAATATCGCCGGACCGAAACTGAAGGCTCCGTTGAGCTTCTCCGTCAGACGTGGCGAAATCGTCGGCTTCTTCGGCCTGATCGGCGCCGGCCGCAGCGAGATGGCGCGGCTCGTCTATGGAGCCGATACGCGCAGCCAGGGCAGCGTGTCGGTCGATGGCACGGCTGTGCCGGCAGACAGCCCGCCGAAGTCGATCCGGGCCGGCATCGTTCTCTGCCCGGAGGATCGCAAGTTCGACGGCATCGTCCAGGGACGGTCGATCGAGGAAAATATGACGATCTCCGCGCGCCGCCACTTTTCTCCCTTCGGCATCATCAACCCGCAGAAAGAAAGCGAGCTCGCCGACAGGTTCATCGCCAAGCTTCGCGTGCGGACGCCGTCCCGCCGTCAGGACATCGTCAACCTTTCGGGCGGCAACCAGCAGAAGGTCATTCTCGGTCGCTGGCTGTCCGAGGAAGGTATCAAGGTTCTCATCGTCGACGAGCCGACGCGCGGCATCGATGTCGGCGCGAAATCCGAGATCTACGAGATCCTCTACGGGCTTGCCGAGCAGGGCATGGCGATCGTCGTAATCTCCAGCGAGTTGCCGGAGGTGATGGGTATCACGGATCGCATCATGGTGATGTGCGAGGGGCGGCTGTCGGCGGACTTGCCGCGCTCAGCATTCGACGAGCGGCGGATCCTCGCGGCAGCCCTTCCCGACATCAAGAACAGCAGAGACATTTCCCTCACACAGGTACGGTGACGATGACCCATTTGAAAAAAATCCTTCTCGGCGAACAGGGCCTCGTCGTCATCTTCGCTGTCGCCTTCGTCATTGTGTCGTTGACGGTTCCGAATTTCCTCAGCGAACGCAACATGCTCGGCCTGCTGCAGTCGGTCGTGACGATCGGCATCATCGCCTGCACCATGATGTTCTGCCTCGCCTCGCGCGATTTCGACCTTTCCGTCGGGTCGACGGTGGCGTTTTCCGGCATGGTGGCGGTCATGGCCTCGAATGCCTCGGGCTCGATCCCGGTCGGGCTGCTGGCCGCCGTCCTTTGCGGTGCCGTTGTCGGCACAATCAACGGCGTCGTCATCGCTCGCTTCCGCATCAATGCGCTGATCACCACGCTTGCCACCATGCAGATCGTCCGCGGTTTCGCGCTGATCGCCTCGGACGGCCGGGCGGTCGGTATCAACGACCCCGGTTTCTACCAGCTCGCGCTGTCGCGCTTCCTCGGCATCCCGACACCGATCTGGGTCATGGGCCTGTTCTTCATCGTCTTCGGCTTCGTGCTGAACCGAACCGTCTTCGGCAAGAACACTCTGGCGATCGGCGGCAATCCGGAGGCCTCGCGCCTCGCGGGCGTCGACGTCGCCCGCATGCGCATCTGGATCTTCGCGCTGCAAGGCATCGTCTGCGCCGTTGCAGGCGTGCTGCTCGCGTCGCGCATCACCTCCGGCCAGCCAAATGCCGCGACGGGACTGGAGCTTTCCGTTATCTCGGCCTGCGTGCTCGGTGGCGTGTCGCTGGCCGGCGGCCGCGCGGCGATGACCGGCGTCATCGTCGGCGTGTTGATCATGGGCATCGCGGAGAACGTGATGAACCTGCTCAACATCCAGGCCTTTTATCAGTACGTCGTGCGCGGCCTGATCCTGCTCTTGGCGGTCCTCCTCGACAATCTGCGTTCGGTCGCAGGTAGACAGCGTGCCTGATCGGGCGATGCCAGACGACGTCCTGCATCTGCGGAATGAAGAGCTCTCGATAGAGCTGAGCCGCTTCGGCGGCTCGCTCATCGCCGCCACCTGGCGCGGCATCCCGTTCCTGAAGCCGACTGCGACTGCCGGGATCGCGACGCAACGCTTTGGCGCCGAGTCGAGCTTTCCGCTCGTGCCCTTCGGCAACAGGATCGAAGGCAACAGCTTCACCTTCGATGGGGAGCGCTTCTTCCTCGAGCCGAATACATCCGGCGACCCGCTCTGCCTGCATGGGGATGGATGGCTCGCCAAATGGGAGCTGAAATCGCACAGCGGAGAACAGGCGACACTTTCCTACGTGCACGCCGAGCGGGCCGGCAGCCCCTATGCCTATGAGGCCGTGCAAGATGTGCGGCTGGAGGGCAGCACGGTGGTTGTCTCCCTGAAGGCCACCAACATGTCGGCTCGCCCATTGCCCTTTGGATTGGGGCATCACCCCTTCTTTCCACGCACGGCCGGGACCCGGCTCGAGGCGAGAGCAAAACGCATCTGGGGCGAGAGGACCGGACACCTCCCCGATTTTCCCGGCCCAATTCCCCGCACGCTCGATTTCACCGAGAGCAATACGCTCCCCGCTCACTGGGTGAACAATGCCTATGACGGCTGGGACGGAGAAGCTGCGATCGAATGGCCCGAACGTCAGCTTGCCCTAAAGCTTGAAACCCAAGGGGCGTTCGGGTGCTTTATGATCTATTCGCCGGGTGCGGATGCAGACTTCTTCTGTTTCGAACCCATGACGCATCTGCCCAATGCTCACAACATGCCCAACGAAGCCGGTGGCCTCGTTGCGTTGAATCCCGGACAAGGTCTTGCAGGCAGTGTCAGCTTTCGCTTGGCCCCATTGACTAGAGCATCCCGCTTTCAGGTGGAATCACTGAAAGCGGATAAGATGCTCTAGAATCAAAGTGCTAGAGCGTCCTTTGTGCGTTCACTTGAACGCACGGCGCTCTAAGCGCGGGCTTAGCTAAGTCAGAAGCGAGCGATCGGTCCCCTACACGCGGGCGCAAAAGAAAAGCGCCCGCTGGGAGGTGCAGGCGCTTGGACAGATCTACTTCAGTTCCGACGTGGCGCACCGTCGATCGAGCCTTTAGCGGCCGACAGCGGCGCGAGCAACGCGATGGATATCGCCGCGGTTGATGCCGAGGTCGTTGAGTTCGCGGGTCGACATGCGGCCCAGTTCGGCGACCGTCTGACGATACTTGCGCCAGTTGTTAAAAGAGCGTGCTACGTTCATTTTGATCCCCCTTTCATGGGCTTTCGAAGCCTGGCTGCCAGTCCGTGGCGCCTCGTTTGCTTCGATGCGCGACATATAGTGCCTAACTTCGGGGGATTGCAGCGCTCATGCGTCAGCGCACCCATGCGTCAAATGCATGGATGCGGGCGCGGATGGGGAACCCTCCAGATCGCGGAAGGCGGTGAGCCTTGCGGCTACGCGAGAGGGCGAACGAAACTCATCGCCGGCCCGCAGTGGCGGAGATTTGCGCCGCGGCCCCTGGGACGGAGCCGAACTTTTCCTCGAAGAGCTCTGGCATCAGATCGGCAAGCCGGACCAGCTTGCCAGTGCGCGAGCTCTGCAGCGCCGCGATACCGCAGAGAACCGACATCGCGCCGGCGCGGGCACCGGCCCGCTGTCCCAGCGTGTCCCTCGCGTCTGGCTTGAAAAGCATGTTCCGCAAACGGTCGTCGCCGCCATAGTGCCCGCCGGGCGAATGCGGTACGGCGATGCGCTCGGCTCCCGCGCGGCCCTTCGGAAAATTGCGGACAAGCAGGATGACGTCTTCCTCTGGCATCTCCCATGGCTGGTCCTCGTACTGGCGAAGCTCGATCCTGCCTTTCGTTCCGTTGAAGGCGATGTGGTGGCCCTCGATCGGCTGGAGGGTGTTCAGCGAATAGGAGACGTGGACATTGTTCCGGTAACGTATGTTCGCGACCATCGTATCGGGAATGTCGATGTCCTCGCGGAAGACGCAGCCGTCGCGGAAGTAGCCGTCGATCTCCGAGGGGTCCTCATAGAGCGCGTCGAGGAACGGATCGGCTTCGAGATCAAGGTAGAAATCGCATTCATTCTTATGAGGACAGAGCTTGCAGCGCGGACCGCGGAAGGGGCCCTTGCGCCCATACATCTGCAGGTCGGCAAAAGCAGTCACAGCATCCGGATCGCTGTCGAGGTACCAATTCAACAGATCGAAATGGTGGGTCGCCTTGTGCACGAACAGGCTGCCCGACCGTTCCGTGTAGGCATGCCAGCGACGGAAATAGTCGGCGCCGTGCTTGGTATCGAGATACCAATGAAAGTCGACAGAGGTCACTCGCCCGATCTCACCGGAATTCAGCAGTTCCTTGATGCGCGCCGCGGTCGGCGCGAAGCGGTAGTTGAACGAGACGTCCACGCGCCGGCCCGTGCGCTTCTCTGCATCCAGAATGCGGCGGATCTTTTCAACGGTTGTCGACATCGGCTTTTCGGTGATGACATCGGCACCGGCTTCAAGCGCGCGGACGACGATGTCGTCATGCGTGCTATCCGGCGTGCAGACGATCACGAGATCGGGTCGCGCTTCGGAAAGCATGGTGTCGACATTGCCGTAGATCGGCGCGTTGGTGGCGATCATCGTGCGGGCGCGTTCGGCTCTGAGCGCATTCGTGTCGGCTATGGCGACGAGATCCACCTGGCCGCGCCAGCCGGCGAGCAGATCCTTGCCCCACATCGTGGTGCCGCGGTTGCCGGTACCGACCAGCGCAAAACGACGTTTGTTATCCATCTTCCTCACGCAATCCTGTCTGGAGTGAAGCCGCGCGACCGGCGGCAATACTGGCACAACATGTAAACTCAACATACATGTTAGTGGTCGAAATCGGCAAACGTCAAGGGTTTAGCCGCCGATTCCGTCACAAACTTGTAAGAACCTTGATCGAGCAATCCATCTCAGCAGCAGCTTCGATAGCGTTCCACGCAGGTGGCGATCACCTCCTCGGCCGGCCGCTTCCACCAGTTCTCGGCCGAGAAGATCTCGACCTCCTGCGCCCCATGAAAGCCGGCTGCCTCAATCCGGCGCCGGATCCCCTTCAAATCGATGACGCCGTCGCCCATCATGCCACGATCCGTCAGCATGTCCTTGGTCGGGACCAGCCAGTCGCAGATGTGATGTGCGAGGATCGCCTTCATTTCGCCCGCCCGAGCGATCTGGTTGGCAAGATCCGGATCCCACCAGACGTGATAGACGTCGATCGCGACACCGACACCGGCGCCCAGCGCCTGGCACATGTCGAGTGCCTGACCGAGCGTGTTCACGCAGGCCCGGTCGGCGGCGTACATCGGATGCAGTGGTTCGATCGCAAGCGGAACGCCGGCCGCTCGCGCATGCCGTAGCACCGTGGCGATTCCGTCCTCGACCATCCGACGGGCGGCATCGATATTCTTCGATCCCCCGGGCAGGCCGCCGACGACCAGCACCAGGCAGTCGGCGCCGAGCGCGGCCGCCTCGTCGATCGCGCGCCGGTTGTCGTCGATGGCCCTCTCCCGGCCGGCCGCGTCTGCCGCCGGGAAGAAACCGCCGCGGCAGAGGCCGGTCAGCTTCAACCCGTTGGACTTGACGATGCGGACCGCCTCATCGAGCCCGACCGCCGCCACCTGATCGCGCCAGGGAGCGATTGCCGTGATGCCATGTTTCAGGCAGAGGTCCACGGCCTCCGCAAAGCCGCACTGCTCGCGGATCGTCGCCAGATTGATGGAAAGGCCCTCGACCTGCATGATGTTCACCTCCCAGATTTCGTTTTGTGCCTGTCGTCGTCACTAGCTCGCTGTCATCGACGCCCAGTCCGGCTCAACTGACGAGCCGAGACCGACTGCCTGCAAAGCGGTTCCGAAAGTGAGTTCGCCGCCCTTGATTGCTAGTCGCGCCCGTCCGGACGCCCCATCGTAAAGATCGCGATGGGCGGCCAGATAGGACGCCTGCTCGCCCGCGGGGGCCTGCGCCATGCCGTCGACGTAATGGTGACCGTTGCGCTCGACATGGCCGGCGCCGACGAGCGCCGCGAGAACGAGGTCCTGTTGGAGTGCCAGCCCCGATTGCGTCGTCAGGTCCTCGGCGGACATGAAATACCGCGACGAACCTGCCTCGCGGTTCCATTCCTCGACGCGCGCGCGGTTGATCAGCGCCCGGTAGAAACCCTTGCAGGATTTCGAGGAAATGCCGGCATAGCCGAGTTCGCGTGCCCGCGGGAATGCGCCGATATCGCCGTCGGACTCGTCTATTTCGAGCGGAATTCGCTGCGCGAGCCCGGCGACCGATTTCGACAGCGCCTCCGCGCGCGCGATCGGCTGCTCGAAGAAGAGAAGGGATCGGCGCAGCCTCAAAAGGCGCGGCTCCTTCTGCAGGCGATCGAGAAGGTCGGCCGCCGCATCGGCGCCTTCGAACTGCTCGTTACCGTCGAGCGTCGCCCGATAACCGTCGACCGTGCGATCGAGCACCGCGGCGATGGCTATCAGGCGCTCCACGTCTTCGGCGGGGCGTCCCGAAACCTTGATCTTGAAATAGCGGTGGCCGTAGGCGGCGATCACCTCTTCCAGCGTCTGCGGCAGGCCGTCCATGAGCCGCTGCTCCGGCGCGAGATCGGCGGCGGTCAACGCATCGGCGAGCCCGATCGTATGGCGGACCGCAAGCCGCGGCGAAGGCTCCAACCGTGAGAAAAAGCCGGCCAGATCGAAGCCTGCAAGGTCTGGTGCGGTGGCGTTGGTGATGCCGAGCAGGTCGTGCCGGACGGCGTCGGCTGCGCTGGCGCCTTTCATCCGGCACAGCGCATCGATGATGGCGCGATCGATGAGCGCCAGGCCGTAAGAAGCGACGAGCCGCGGGAGGGCTCGGTCCGCGGCCGCCCGGTGATGATCGGCCTCGACGGCGGCATGCAGCCCGAAGGGCGTCCTTGCGCCGGCCGCCCGCAACCCGGCGCACGCCAGATGCAGCGACGCGCGAAGCTGCACAACATTGTCGTCCGGCGAAAGGGCCGGGTTCTTGTCGAACCATTTCGGCATCATCATTTCGGCTGACCAGCCGGTGGCCTCATGGCCGCTTTCGTCCGCGATCCTCACCCGGACGAAGGCCTGCGGCGCGCTTTCGACGCGCGCCGCTCCGAAGCGGAAAGGAAAGCGGAAGCCGACTTGTCGCTCGAAGATGTCTGCCTCGACGAGCCTGACGACGGGAGCCTCGGTCATGGCGGCCTCAGTCGATGCCGTGGACGGCGAGGACGCGCCGCATGCGCGAAACCGCCAGTTCCGGATCGGCAAGGGCGCCCGCCCGGTCGGCCAGACGGAAGAGCTCTGCGAGATGGGCAAGCGAGCGCGCGCTCTGTTGCCCGCCGATCATCACGAAATGATCCTGCAGGCCGTTGAGATAGGCAAGGAAAACGACGCCGGTCTTGTAGAAGCGCGTCGGCGCCTTGAAGATGTGCCGCGACAGCGGCACGGTCGGCTCCAGCAATTCGAAGAATTCGCCGTTGCGCCCTTCACCGAGCGCCTCAAGTGCCGCCGAGGCCACCGGCGCAATCGCATCGAAGATGCCGAGCAGCGCGTCCGAGTGCCCTTTTTCGTCGCCGGCAATGAGCTCGGCATAATTGAAGTCGTCGCCGGTATACATGCGCACGCCCTTCGGCAGCCGCTGGCGCATCGCGATTTCCTTTTCCTTCGAGAGCAGCGAAATCTTGATGCCATCGACTTTTTCGGCATGCGCCTCGATGACCGCAAGGCAGGTATTCATCGCCTCCATGTGGTCGGCATTGCCCCAATAGCCTTCGAGTGCCGGGTCGAACATCTCGCCGAGCCAATGGATGATCACCGGCTCCTTCACCTGCGAAAGGATACGGTCGTAGACGCGGATATAGTCTTCCGGCCCTTTCGCCGCTGACGCGAGCGCCCGGCTCGCCATCAGGATGATCCGCCCGTTTTCGGCTTCGATCGCTTCGATCTGGCTCTCATACGCCTTGAGAATATCGTCGATCGAGACGTCGGGGCGCGGCGGCAGGTGATCTGTGCCGGCGCCGCAGGCAATCAGCGCGCCGGAGCGCCCGCGCGCCTCGGCAAGCGCACGGCGGATGAGCTCGCGCGCTTCCGGCCAGCCGAGGCCCATGCCGCGCTGGGCCGTGTCCATTGCCTCCGCGACGCCGAGGCCGAGATCCCAAAGGCGGTGGCGAAAGGCGAGCGTGCGCTCCCAATCGATCGCCGGCGTCAACCATGGATCATTGTCGACAAGCGGGTTGGCGACGACATGCGCCGCCGCAAAAGTAACTCGCGGGAAGTCGGCCGGCGTGCGCTTTTGCAGGGGAACCGGCCGACCGCTAAGCTCGTAACGGGCGAGCCTGCCTTCAAGAGGGAGATTGATGCTCGCCATGGCTCAGAACTCCAGTTCCGGCACATCGAGCCAGCGGCGCTCGGCCCAGGACTTCAGCCCCAGCTCGGCGAGTTGCACGCCCTTGGCGCCGGCTTCAAGCCCGTAGGGCCAGGGACCATCCTCGGCGACATGCCGCAGGAACATTTCCCATTGCGCCTTGAAGCCGTTGTCGAACCCTTGAGTGTCCGGCACCTCGTCCCAGGTCTTGTAGAAATCGATCGTCTGCGGCTGATCCGGGTTCCAGACCGGCTTCGGCGTGTTGACGCGGTGCTGGGTCCAGCATTTCGTCAGGCCGGCGACGGCAGAGCCATGCGTCCCATCGACCTGGAAGGTCACGAGATCGTCGCGGCGCACCCGCACCGTCCAGGAGGAATTGATCTGCGCGATGATGCCGCCTTCGAGCTCGAAAGTGGCATAGGCCGCATCGTCCGTATCGCAATTATAGGTTCGGCCCTGCTCGTCGACGCGGCTCGGAATATGAGTGGCGCCGAGGCAGGAGACGGCGCGGACCTCGCCGAAAAGGTTGTCCATCACGTAGCGCCAGTGGCAGAGCATATCGAGAATGATTCCGCCGCCGTCGCCCTTGCGGTAATTCCAGGAGGGGCGCTGGGCGGGCACGCCCCAGTCGCCTTCAAAGACCCAGTAACCGAACTCGCCACGCACCGAGAGGATCTTTCCGAAGAAACCGGAGTCCCTGAGGAGAGCCAGCTTGCGAAGCCCGGGCAGGAACAGCTTGTCCTGGACGACGCCGTGCTTGAGCCCGGAGGCCCGCGCCTTTCGCGCCAGCTTCACAGCCGTTCTCAAGTCGTCGGAGACGGGTTTTTCGCAGTAGACGTGCTTGCCGGCGTCCAGCGCCCTGCCGATGAGGTCGGCGCGCATCAGCGTCGTGCCGGCGTCGAAAAAGATCTGGTTGTTCGGATCGGCAAGCGCCGCATCGAGGTCGGTCGACCAGCGTGCAATATTGTGACGCTTCGCCAATTGCTCCATCTTATCGCGGTTGCGACCGACGATGATCGGGTCGATCTCCAGCCGCTCGCCGGACTTGAGCACGATCCCGCCCTGATCGCGAATGGCCAGTATCGAGCGCACCAGGTGCTGGTTGTAGCCCATCCGCCCGGTCACGCCGTGCAATATGATCCCCAAACGTGGCATGCGATCTCCTCCCTGCCAGGCCTCGTGGGAGCGGACCAGCCCTCCCAAGCCAGTAACTAAACAGTTACTTTGTGGCAGAGAAAAAGCGCACCTGTCAACAAAAAAAACGACATGTCAGCGATTCAGCGCCTGATCGAGGCCAAAGTCACATGGACGATGTGACGCTCCCAGCCCTCGAGATTGTCTCGTTCCGCGAGATCGCGGCCGAAGATCGTCGAGAGCGTGTACTGGTTCGAGAGGTAGAAATAACCGAGCGAGGCCATCGTCAGATAGAGGTGCAACGGGTCGACATCCTCCCGGAAGAGGCCCTTTGCCCGGCCCCGGTCGAGCAGGTCGGAAAGCTTGCCCATGAGTTGCGAATGCAACTCCTTGAGACGGGTCGATTGCCGGAGCCACCGGGCGCGATGAAGGTTCTCCGTGCCGAGCAGACTCAGGAACTCGGGGTGCTCAAGGAAGTACCTCCATGTGAACATCGCCAGCTCGGCGATGCCCTGCTCCGGCTCCAAGTCGCTGAGATTGATGGATTTTTCCGCTGTTCTTATGCCGATATAGGCTTCTTCCAGGACGGCGAGGTAGAGTTGCTCCTTGTCGCCGAAGTAATGATAGAGCATGCGCTTGTTGATGCCGGCACGCTCGGCAATGGCATCGACTCGCGCCCCACCCATGCCGTTTTCCGCAAACTCCTGAGTGGCGGCCGCGAGGATAGATGCGCGCGTCCGCTCGGGATCGCGCTGCGCGGAGCGCTCAGCGCGCTCGCCGTTTGCATTCCTTCCTCTCGCGTCCGCTTGCGGCTTTTCCATTACTCCACCTCCGGCACCTCTTGCCTTCGGCGGCATTCGATGCGACATCGTAAAGAAAATTTACAAGATAATGACAGCACTTCACACAACTGCTTGACACGATCTTTGCTTGCCCCTAGTTTGTAACCAATTAGTTATTTATTGCAAGAGGACTCAACAAGACGACGATGACACGGAGCGTTGTGGAGGCGCTCCGAGGGAGGAGGAGCAAATGACGCATCGCATCAGCAGACGCAGTGTGCTTGCAGGAGGAGCAGCACTTCTTTCATATGCGGCTTTCGCGCCGCGCGCCTTTTCTGAGGAGGCGCGGCTGCGCCTGCTCTGGTGGGGATCGCAGACCCGCGCCGACCGCACCAACAAGGTCAGCGAGCTTTTCAAGACAGCTAATCCGGGGGTTGCCATCAACGGTGAGTTCCTCGGCTGGAGCGACTACTGGCCGCGCCTTGCGACCCAGGTCGCGGGGGGCAACGCGCCCGACGTCATCCAGATGGATTACCGCTACATCGTCGAATATGCCCAACGCGGAGCGCTCGCGCCGCTCGACAGCTATCTCGGTTCGGTGCTCAAGGTCGAGGATTTCGACCAGGTGCAGATCAAGGGGGGCAGTGTCGACGGCAAGCTCTACGGCATCAGCCTCGGCGCCAACTCGACGGCGATGATGGTCAACACGGTCGCCTTCGAGGAAGCAGGCGTCGACCTGCCGACGCCGTCGACCACCTGGGACGACCTCGCCCGCATGGGTATAGAGATCACCAAGGCCGGCAAGCGCAAGGGCTATTACGGCCTCTCGGACGGCAGCGGCGTCGAGCCGCTCCTCGAAAACTGGCTCCGCCAGCGCGGCAAGGCCCTCTTCACCGCGGACGGCAAGATCGCCTACGGCGCGAACGACGGCGCCGAATGGTTTGCCATGTGGCAGAAGATGCGCGAGGACAAGGCCTGCGTACCGGCGGACATACAGGCTCTCGATCAGTTCAATATCGAGACCAGCCCCTTGTCGCTTGGAAAGGCGGCGACATCCTATGCCCATTCCAACCAGCTCGTCGGCTATCAAGCGATCAACAAAGACAAGATCGTGCTCAGCAGCCATGCGCTGATCAGCAAGGATGCCAAGGGCGGCCATTATCGCAAGCCATCGATGTTCTTCTCGGTGTCGGCCAAGAGCAGCGATCCGGAACTCGGCGCCAAATATGTCAACTTCTTCGTCAAGGATCCGGAAGCCGCCAAAATCCTCGGCGTCGAACGCGGCGTGCCGGAATCGGCGTCCGTACGCGAGGCGCTCGCTCCGTCGCTCGATGACCTCGGGCGGGCAGCACTCGACTATGTCTCGGGGCTCGGAGCGCTCGCCGGCGATCTGCCGCCACCGCCGCCGTCGGGTGCCGGCGAGGCGGAGCTGGCTCTGCGCAGCGTCGCCGAGCAGGTGGCCTTCGGCCAGCTCGACGCAAAGCAGGGCGGCGAGACGCTGGTGAACGAGGTCACACAGATCCTGTCGCGAGGTTAAGGAGATGGCGGCCGTGCAGGATACCGCTGTCGTCGTCGGTGCGGGCGCCAAGGCGCGCCCCGCCGCACAGGGCCGATGGGCCTCCATCTGGGCGAAGCACGGAGCCGGCTACATGTTTCTGTTGCCGTGGCTCATCGGCTTCTTCGGCCTGACGCTCGGGCCTGCGATTGCCTCGCTCTATCTCTCCTTTACGAGCTTCGACCTGATCCGCGCGCCGGAATGGGTCGGGGCCGCCAACTATGTGCGCATCGCGACCGCCGACCCGAAATTCGCCGCCGCGATGCGCGTGACGTTCCTCTATGTCGTGCTTTCGGTGCCCTTCAAGCTCGCCTTCGCGCTGCTGGTCGCCATCCTTCTCGATCGCGGCGTCAGGGGCCTCACCGTCTATCGTGCGATTTTCTACCTGCCCTCGCTGCTCGGCGGCAGCGTTGCGATCGCCGTGCTCTGGCGGCAGCTCTTTGCCGGCGACGGTCTCATCAACAGCCTGCTTGCCCAGTTCGGCATCGAGGGTCCGAGCTGGATCTCGCATCCGAACTATTCGATCTGGACGCTGGTCGTCTTGAGCGTCTGGCAGTTCGGCTCGCCGATGATCATCTTCCTCGCGGGTCTCCGCCAGATCCCGACCGACATGTATGAGGCCGCAAGCCTCGACGGCGCGTTGAAGTTCCGGCAGTTCTACAAGATCACCCTGCCGCTGCTGACGCCCGTCATCTTCTTCAATGCGGTGGTGCAGACGATCGACGCCTTCAAGGCCTTCACCCCCGCCTTCATCATTTCCGGCGGCACCGGCGGCCCGATCAACTCAACGCTGTTTTATACGCTCTACCTCTATCAGGAAGCCTTCGGCAATTTCCGCATGGGCTATGCCTCGGCCTTGGCCTGGATCCTGGTGCTGATCATCGCGCTCTTCACCGCCTTCTCCTTCCTGACCTCTCGCTACTGGGTGCACTACGATGACTGACGCGACCATGAACCTGGTAACCGCCCCGCCATCGGCACCGCTCGGCCGCCGCGGCCCCTTGGGGTCGGTCCTCGTCCACGCCGGCCTGATCGCCGCGTCGATCGCGATGCTCTATCCACTGCTGTGGATGATTTCCGCGTCGGTGCGCCCGGAGGATGAGATCTTCGCCTCGACGTCGCTCTGGCCGTCGTCGATCGATTTCGCTTCCTATTTGCGCGGCTGGTTCGGCCTCGACGTCAGCTTCGGCCGCTTCTTCTGGAATTCACTCGTCGTCGCCGTGCTGACCGTGATCGGCAACGTCGTCGCCTGTTCGCTCGCCGCTTACGCCTTCGCGCGTCTTCGCTTCGCCGGGCGCAATTTCTGGTTCGCGACCATGCTGGGGACGCTGATGATCCCCTATCACGTGACGCTCATCCCCCAATATGTGCTGTTCCTCAATCTCGGCTGGGTGAACACCTTCCTGCCGCTTGTGGTGCCTAAATTCCTGGCGAGCGACGCCTTCTTCATCTTCCTGATGGTCCAGTTCTTCCGCGGCATCCCGCGCGAACTCGACGAGGCGGCGATGATGGACGGCTGCGGTGCCTGGCGCATCTACTGGAAGATCATGCTGCCGCTCTCCCTGCCGGTGCTCGCAACGGCCGCGATCTTCTCCTTCATCTGGACCTGGGACGATTTCTTCGGACCGCTGATCTACCTGAACGACATGAACACCTACACGATCCAGCTGGGCCTCCGGACCTTCGTTGACTCGAGCAGCACCTCCGACTGGGGCGGTCTCTTCGCCATGTCGACGCTGTCGCTCGTGCCCGTGTTCTTCTTCTTCCTGTTCTTCCAGCGCCTTCTGATCGAAGGCATCGCCACCACCGGCATGAAGCGCTGATCGAGGGAGCTGGAGTTTACCCATGGACGAATTGCGTTTTGCCGCCGTCGGGCTCAACCACAACCATATCTACGGCCAGGTCAATTGTCTTCTCAGGGCCGGCGCCCGCCTCGTCGGCTTCCATGAGAAGGGCGATGCGTTGGCCGCGGAATTCTCGGCCATCTACAAGGATGTACCGCGTGTCGCGACACTCGAGCAGATTCTTGAGGACGAGGCCATCGGGCTCATCACCTCCGCTGCCATCTCGGCAGAGCGGGCAGAACTCGCGATCCGCGCCATGCGCCACGGCAAGGACGTGCTCGTCGACAAACCCGGAATGACGAGCCTCGACCAGCTCGCCAAGGTGCGCCGGGTTCAGGCCGAAACGGGGCGTATCTTCTCGATCCTATATTCCGAGCATTTCGAAAGCCCAGCGACAGTGAAAGCCGGAGAACTGACCGCCGCCGGCGCCATCGGCGAGGTCGTCCACATGGTGGGCCTCGGACCGCACCGGCTGCGTAGGGAAAGCCGCCCCGACTGGTTCTTCCGCCGTTCGGACTACGGCGGCATCCTCACCGACATTGCCTCGCACCAATGCGAGCAGTTCCTCTTCTTCGCCGGCGCCAGCGACGCCACCATTCTCTCGGCAAGCGTCGACAACCGGAGCGTTCCCGACAGCCCGGAACTGCAGGATACGGGCAACATCCATCTCTCGACCGGCAAGGCGACCGGGATGATCCACGTCAACTGGCTCACCCCGGACGGCATGCCGACCTGGGGCGACGGCCGGCTCTTCATCGTCGGTACGACCGGCACGATCGAGGTGCGCAAGACGGTCGATCTCGCCGGGCGCGCAGGAGGCAACCACCTGTTTCTTGCCGGTCGCAGCGGCGTCGAACACATCGATTGCTCGGGCGTCGACCTGCCCTTCGGCCGCCAGTTCCTCGCCGACATCCGCGACAGAACCGAAACCGCCATGCCGCAGGAACGCTGCTTCAAGGCCATGGAGCTTGCCCTTTCAGCGCAAGCGATCGCCGAGCGTAACCAGGAAAAGAACTGATATGAGCGTAAAGACAGTTGCCATCATCGGCTGCGGGATCGGTCGGTCGCACATCGTCGAGGGTTATCTGCCGCATCCGGACAAGTTCCGGGTGACCGCGCTCTGCGACCTCAACGAGGAACGGCTGAACGAAGTCGGCAACGAGTTCGGCATCGAAAAGCGAACGACTTCGTTCAAGGAATTGCTCGCCGACGACAGCATCGACATCATCGATATCTGCACGCCACCCGGCATTCACCTCGAACAGGTGCTCGATGCGCTGGCCTCGGGCAAGCACGTGATCTGCGAGAAGCCGCTCACCGGTTCGCTCAAGGGCGTCGACCGGATCATGGAGGCGGAAAAGCAGGCCCGGGGCGTGCTGATGCCGATCTTCCAGTATCGCTATGGCGACGGTATCGAGAAGGCGAAGCGCATAATCGACGCCGGTATCGCCGGCAAACCCTATGTGGGCTCCGTCGAAACCTTCTGGTCGCGCACGCCAGAGTATTACTCCGTTCCGTGGCGCGGCAAATGGGAAACGGAACTTGGCGGCGTGCTGGTGACCCATGCCCTTCACCTGCACGACATGATGCTTCATCTCCTCGGTCCGGTCGCAAGGGTGTTCGGGCGCGTCGCGACACGCGTCAACGATATCGAGGTCGAGGACTGCGCCTCGGCGAGCCTGCTCATGCAGAACGGCGCCTTCGTGTCGCTCTCCTGCACGCTCGGTTCGCAAGAGCAGATCAGCCGCCTTCGCCTGCACTTCGAGAACGTTACTTTCGAAAGCAGCCATGAACCCTACGCGCCGGGCAAGGATCCCTGGAAGATCATTGCCGCGAACGAGACGGTTCAGGCTGAGATCGACGACGTGATCGGCGACTGGCGTCCGGTCTCCCCGCGCTTCACCACGCAGATGGAGCATTTCCACGCCTTTCTCAGCTGCAAGGGGCCGCTTCCTGTCACCACCAAGGATGCGCGGCAGGCGCTGGAACTGGTGACGGCGATCTATCAGTCCGCCGACACAGGTCGCGAGATAACGCTTCCGATCGGACCGGAAAGCCCGAAATATGCCAACTGGCGTGCGAACACGCGGTAACAGCAAAGGCCGCAGGGAGGAACTCGAAATGGCAACCAGCGTCGTTCTTCAGAAGGTCGAGAAGCGCTATGGCGCGCTCGACGTGATCCACGGCATCGACCTCACCATCGATCCCGGCGAATTCGCCGTCTTCGTCGGTCCGTCCGGTTGCGGGAAGTCGACGCTGCTGCGCATGATCGCCGGCCTGGAGGAGATTTCCGGTGGCACGCTCATGCTCGACAACGACCGGATGAACGAGGTGGCGCCGGCCAAGCGCGGCATCGCCATGGTGTTCCAGTCCTATGCGCTCTACCCGCACATGTCGGTCTATAAGAATCTCGCCTTCGGCCTCGAGACGGCCGGCTATAGAAAGGCGGATATCGAGCCCAAGGTGCGTCGCGCCGCCGAGATCCTGCAGATCGAGAAGCTGCTCGACCGCAAGCCGAAGGCACTTTCCGGAGGTCAGCGCCAGCGCGTGGCGATCGGCCGGGCGATCGTGCGCGAGCCGCGCATCTTCCTCTTCGACGAGCCGCTTTCCAACCTCGATGCCGAACTCCGCGTACAGATGCGCGTCGAAATCTCGCGGCTTCACCGCGATCTCGGCAACACGATGATCTATGTCACCCACGACCAGGTGGAGGCCATGACCATGGCCGACAAGATCGTCGTCCTGAACTCGGGGCGGATCGAGCAGGTGGGCGCGCCGCTCGATCTCTACAACCATCCCGTCAACCGGTTCGTCGCCGGGTTCATCGGCAGCCCGAAAATGAACTTCCTCAAGGCGCGCATCGCGGCCATCGGGGAAGCGGAGACCGCGATCCAGGTTTGCGGCGGCACCATCCGCCTGCCGCGCGCATTGAGCGGCGCAGCGCCGGGGCAGGACGTGACTTTCGGCATCCGGCCGGAACATCTTTCCGCACACAACGATGGCATCACGCTCGCCCCGATCAATGTCGAGCTCGTTGAAAACCTCGGCGGTGAAACCATGCTCTACGGCATCACCCCTGATCATCAGCACATCACCGTCGCGCTCGAGGGACAGCAGAAAGTCGAGCGCGGCACCAACCTCGCCGTCTATTTCGATCCCTCGCGCTGCCATGTCTTCGGCGCCGACGGCAAGGCGATGTAAGCACGGCGCCGGCTCCGCGCCATGGAACGAAACGGCGGAAAGGCCAAGGGGCCGGTCCGCTGTTTACCGCTTGCTCGTGGGCCAATGTGGGGCCATTCTGAGGGCATATCCTGGCTGTAAGGCCGAACCCTATTCGCCCTGGAACGCCAGCTCGACCTCGAAGCACTTGCCGTGCTGCCTTTTCTCGACTGACCCGGGGAAGGAGGTTGCCTATGTCTGCGCCCCATGCCGACCATCCGTTACAACCGGGCGACCGGGCACCTAACATTGTGCTGGATGCCATCTCGCGCGAGGGAACGATCGCACTTGATGATTTTCGCGGTCGCAGCCCGTTGTTGATCGGTTTGTTTCGAGGCCTGCTGTGTCCGTTCTGCCGGCGCCATGTCGCGGCGATGGCACAGCTCAACACGGCACTGCGTGAGAAAGGCGTGAACTCTCTTGCGGTGGTAAATACCCCAGTCGAACGCGCGCGACTCTACTTCCGTTATCATCCGATACCGGGCCTTCTTGCTGCATCCGATCCGGAGCGAGCCTCACACCGCGCCTTCGGCTTATCTCTCCTTGAGATCACGGAGAATGAGACCGACTGGCCACACAAAGTTGGAATGGATGTGGTCACGACAATGCGGGTCGATCGGCCCGGGGAATTGCCTGAACCGATGAATCCGGACGCAGCAGGCGACCTTCTCAACACGAAGGACGGGTACGAGATCACAGAAGCCGATCAGCAGGTGAGGGTCCCCGGTTATATGCAGCTCGTCGGTCATTTCCTGCTCGATCGAGAAGGTGTCGTGCGCTGGAGCTTTACAGAAGTTGAAGACGAAGGCCGAAATGTGTGCCGGGCACTCAATCCCGAAGACTTGATGTCGGCAGCTTCCGAAGTCGCCTCTTAACAGCGGGAACTCGCTCGGTAACCACTCCGGCAGTGATTGCCGAGAGCGCCGTGCGTTCAAGTGAACGCACAAAGGACGCTCTAGCACTTTGATTCTAGAGCATCTTATCCGCCTTCAGCGATTCCACTTGAAAGCGGGATGCTCTAGGCGTCGGGATATTCAAGCGCGTCGGCCAAAGTCTCCTGCCCGCAGGAAAGCATGCCCCGATAAGAAATTTCTACGCTCATGTCACACTCGCAGGTCCTGTCTCGTCATGGTGTCGGAGCCAACAGAAGGAACTGAATCATGACTGCCAAACTTGATCTTTTCGCCGCTGCCCCGTCGCTGATGAAGAACTGGATGAGCACGTCGGTCGCCGTCGAGTCCAGCCTCGAGCCAAGTCTCATCGAATTGGTGAAGATCCGTGCCTCCCAGATCAACGGCTGCGCCAACTGCATCAACATGCATACGGTGGAAGCTCGGGAAAAAGGCGAGACGGAGCAACGCATCTACCTGCTGCCGGCGTGGCGTGAAGCGCCCTGCTATTCCGATCGCGAGCGCGCAGCGCTAGGCTGGACCGAGGCTCTCACGCGGCTGTCGGAGGGCCATGCACACGAACGCGCCTTTGAGGCCCTGAGAGCTCATTTCAGCGAGGAGGAGCAGGTGAAGCTCACGCTCATGATCAATGTCATCAATGGGTGGAACCGCCTTGCGGTTGGCTTCGGCTTGTGGGTCGATCCGGCCGCGGCAAGGGCCGCTGCCCAGGCAGCCGCCTGATGACGAACACCAATCACGAGGACGCAGCGGCGGGATTCGATCCGCTGCGTCCAAAGCTCATGCGGGTCGCCTATCGCATGCTCGGCTCCGTCGCCGACGCGGAAGATATGGTGCAGGAGGCCTTCATCCGCTGGATGGGGGCCGACCGCTCCGCGGTGCGTGAGCCCGAGGCGTTCCTGCGCCGTACGGTCGCTCGGCTCTGCCTGGATCAGCTCAAATCAGCACGACGTCAGCGCGAGACGTATGTCGGCCCCTGGCTTCCCGACCCGATCGTGGAAGAGGAGCAGGAGGAAGACGTCACACTGCCCTTGATGCTTGCCCTGGAACGCCTTTCTCCACTTGAGCGCGCAGCCTTCCTGCTCCACGACGTTTTTGGGCTGGGATTTGAAGAAGTCGCCACGACCATCCAGCGCGACCCCGCTGCCTGCCGCCAGCTCGCCAGCCGCGCGCGCACCCATGTCCGCGAGGCGAGACCTCGCTTCCAGATCGAGAAACAGAAAAGCCTCGAGATCGCTGAAGCTTTCTTCACCGCCTCGCGCAGCGGCGACATGACGACGCTCGGCGCGATGTTGGCAGCCGACGTCAGCATCCATGCCGACGGCGGCGGCAAGCGTCCCGCGGCAATGAAGCCGATCATCGGATTTGATGCCGTGATGACGGTCCACGAACAACTGGCGGTTCTGTTCCAAAAGAACGGCTCGAAACTTGTTCGAGCCGGTTTCGTCAACGGACTGCCCGGATTCGTCACGCTCGAGGCAGACGGCGAACTCCAGACAACCGCGCTCGAAATCGAGGACGGCAAGGTCGCTGCAATTTATGTGATGCGGAACCCCGACAAGCTGAGACACCTGCATTAGCAATGTCGCGGGAATCGGACGTCGGCCACTGCGACGCAAAGTGCTATTGCGTCCTTTGCGCGTCTCATAGGAGGCGAGGCGCTGTAGATCATTTCACCGTTTCTTTGCAAGACCGTCATGCGATTGACGCTGCCTCGACAACGGACTGCTCGCGCTTGGCAAATCGCCAGGTCGAGGTCTACCATACGCTCAACGTGTGGAGACTTTGATGACTTCCAACTTCACTGTCCATGATGCGGCCGGCTATGAACAGCTCATGGGGCGCTGGAGCCAGAGATTGGCGCCGCTATTCATCGAGTTCTCTGGGCTCGCCGACGGCGAAAAGGTTCTCGACGTCGGCTGCGGCACCGGCAGCCTCACTTTTGCGCTCGCGAGAACCGCCGGTCCCGCCGAGATCACAGCCATCGACTATTCGCCCGTCTTCGTCCAGGAGGCGAGCCGGCGCAATACCGACCCGCGCGTAAAGATCCGGCAGGCGGATGCCTGCGCCCTGCCCTTCGAGGACGGGACTTTCGACCGTGCTTTGGCGCTGCTCGTGCTTCATTTCGTACCCGAGGCCGACAAGGCAGTCGCCGAGATGCGCCGGGTCGTGCGGCCGGGCGGCGTCGTCGCGGCAGCTGTGTGGGACCATCTCGGCGGCATGCCCGGCATGCGGATGATGGTCGACACGGTGGCCGCACTCGGCGAAGGCGGACGCCAGCTCCGCGAGCGCTATTGCTTTCAGCCGATGATGCAGCCGGGTGAAATGAAAAGAACTTTTGTGGAGCAGGGCCTCGTCGACGTTTCGGAGACCCAGCTCATGATCCGTATGGACTACCAGAATTTCGACGACTACTGGGCGCCGATTGCCGCAGGCGAAGGGCCGCTCGGCAAGTATGTGATGGCGCTCGGGGCCACAGAACGGGCGCGCACCGATGCCGCCGTGCGCGACGCTTACGAGGCAGGTCGGCCGGATGGTCCGAGGTCGTTTGCGAACATTGCCTGGGCCTGCCGGGGTATCGTTCCCTGAGCCTGCGGCCAACGAAACCTCAAAGCCTGCGATCATCGAAGCGCTGCACAGCGACTCCTGCTATCGGGCTGCGGGCAGCGAAAATGCCGCCGGCCCGACTGTCCTCGCCGACGCCCGCCGGACGCAACGACGTGACGAAGAGCGTCTTCCGATCCGGTCCGGCGAAGCAGGGCATGGTGGGCGTCGGCACCGGGAAGCGATGCGTCCTGACCAATTCGCCTTCGGCGGAGAGGCAGTTAAGGACGCCGGCCGAAACCCCGGCGCTCCAGTAACTTCCCTCTACATCGGTCGCCGCTCCGTCGGGACGGCCGCATGCCTCGTCGAGAACGGCGAGCCGTCTGCGTTCGGAGATCGCCCCGGTCTCGCGGTCGAATTGCCAGCGGTCGATCCAGGGTCCGCGCGAATCCGAATGAAAGAGAACGGAATCGTCCGCGCTCCAGGCGAGACCATTGGAACAGATGATGCCGCCGACCTTGCGCTCCACCGTGCCGTCCGCCGGAACGCGGTAAAGCGAAGCGACCGGCCGCCGGTCGGCCGCTTCATGCATCGTCCCCACCCAGAACGCACCGTCCGGCCCGACCTTACCGTCGTTCAGACGCGTGTCTCGTGTTTCGGCCTCGATGGAGGCGATCTCCTTCGCGATCGTGCCGCTATCCGGATCGAACAGCACGACGCGGTCCCGTTGCGCGAGCACGAGGCGTCCAGACTGTGCAAGTCCGATGCTGCAGGCACCGTGCACGAAGGTCCACGCGATATGGCCCGACCCGGTAAGATCGGCACGATGGAGGGCGCGCTTGCCGATATCGACGAAAAACAGGCAGTTTCGGCGGTCGTCGTATACCGGGCTTTCAGCCACTGCGCAGCGCAAATCCAGCACGCACTCAAATGTCAAGTCGAAAGACATGTCTGGCACCATCGTCTGACAGCCGCCGTTCGGAGAGAGAACAAGCGTCCTTCGCAAACCGCGGGATTTTTAGGCACTTATCGGCTGACGTTTTCTCTAACATTGCTATTGCCCTTCCTCAACTTGTAAATTAAAAATACAGGGAACTTGGCAAGGAGATTTCCATGAAAACGACTCCGGTAGAGTTGGCCGATCTCAGGTCTTCCGTCCTTTCCGTGCCGCCGCTGGCGCGCCATGTGAATGGCGAACCGAGCAAGACGGAAAATCGCAAGATGGTCGATTGGCTGCTCTCGGGAGGGGTGACCACTTATCTCTATGGCGGCAACGCCAATCTCTACAATTTCGGCGTCGCGGGGTTCGGCAGCCTTCTCGACATGCTCGAGGACATCGCCCCAGCGGAAGGCTGGATGATCCCCTCGATCGGCGCGGATTTCGGCAAGGCGATGGACCAGGCGATGATCCTGCGCGGGCGGAGCTTTCCGACCGCCATGGTGCTCCCGCTCGCCTTCCCCGCGACTTCGGCAGGGCTCGTCTCGGGATTTTCCAAGCTGGCGGATGCAGCCGGTCGACCATTGATCGCCTACATCAAGAATGACGGCTTCCTCGATGCCGGCGATGTCGCGCGTCTCTTCCGCGATGGCGCGATCTCGGCCTTGAAATACGCGGTCGTGCGGCCCGACCCGAAAAGCGACGCCTATCTCTCCGCCATTCTCGATGCGGTCGGCTCGGGCGAGCGGATCGTCAGCGGTATTGGCGAGCGTCCGGCAATCGATCACGTCGAGATGGGCCTCACCGCCTTCACCTCCGGCTCGGTGTGCATTGCTCCGCATCTCTCAACCGCGATCCTGAAGGCGTGCCAATCCGGTGAGTTCGCTGCGGCAAGGACGCTTCGCGAAAGCTTCCTACCGCTCGAGGATCTGCGCGATGCGCATTCGCCCATCCGCGTCCTGCATGAAGCGGTCAGGCTCGCCGGCATCTGCGACACCGGCCCGATCGGCGAATTCCTGTCGAATCTCGACAATGCCGGACAGATCGACGCCATCACCTCGGCCGCGCGCAAGCTGAAGGCGAAGAGCGAAGCCGTGGTGAGCGGCGCCCGGCCGCTATCGGCGAGCGCCTGACATGTCACCGTCACTGGTCGCTATGGGATCCGGTGATGCGGGCCCGCGATTCCGTCAGGTGGTAGCGCATGTAAAGACGTGCGAGCTCGCGATTCTGGCCGGAAATCGCGGTGAATATCTTGCGGTGCTCTTCGAGAACGCGGCGCCGCCGGTCCTCCGAACCCTGGCGCGTCAGGCTGAGCGCCATGCGCATCGAGCCGCGCAGAATATCGCCAAGCTCTTCCAGGAGGCGCGGGAAAAGCTCATTGCCCGCGGCCGCGGCAACGGCAAGATGGAAGGCGAAGTCCTCTTCCCATCCGGTCTCGCCACGGGCAAAGGCGCCTTCCAGCGCCGCCAGCGCTTCTCCGATCTGGTTGAGCTGAGCCTTGGTTCGGCGCATCGCGGCCAGTCCCGCGCACTCCGTCTCGAGCGCGAGCCGCGGTTCGAAGGCCTTGAGATAGCTGGCGATCTCCGCCGACGCCGCAAAATCGGTCAGCTTGTTGGACGGGCGCGACTTGACGAAGGTGCCGATGCCCTGCCGCGAAACCACCAGGCCGTCCGCCTGCAGCCGCATCAGCGCCTCGCGAACGACCGGCCTCGAAACCTGGAAGTCGCGGCAGATCCGGGCTTCCGACGGCAATTTCGCCCCCTCGGCCATCTGGCCGCTCGCGATCTGCTCAAGGATCTGGCCGTAGAGAACATCGGCGAGCCGCTCTCGCCGCGCCGGTTTCAGTTTCAACATCACGTCGTTCAATGGTCCGCCTTCACCTGTCATTTTTCTGAACAGGTTCAATCTAGCCGACCCGCCCGGGAATGCAAAGGAGGTGACCGATGACGAGACGCAAGAAACCGGAGGAATTTCGAAGCTTTCGCTGGTTCGGCGTCAAGGACCTGCGCTCGTTCGGCCACAGGTCCCGGCTTTACCAGATGGGCTATGACAATGCGGAAATCGCCGGCAAGCCGGTCGTCGCGATCATCAACACCTGGAGCGACATCAATCCGTGCCATGCGCATCTGCGCACCCGCGCCGAAGAGGTGAAACGCGGGGTTTGGCAGGCCGGCGGCTTTCCGATCGAGCTGCCGGCGATGTCGCTGGCGGAAACCTACGTCAAGCCGACGACGATGCTTTACCGCAACTTCCTCGCGATGGAGGTGGAGGAACTTATCCGCTCGCACCCGGTCGACGGCGTCGTGCTGCTTGCCGGTTGCGACAAGACCACGCCGGCGACGATCATGGGCGCGATCCAGGTCGATCTTCCGACGATCTTCGTGCCGGCGGGGCCGATGCTGCGCGGCAATTACCGCGGCCAGGCTTTGGGTTCGGGCTCCGATGTCTGGAAATACTGGGCGGAGAAAGAGGCAGGACGGATCACCGAGCACGAATGGGGCGTCATGGAGCGCGGCATCGCCCGTTCCTTCGGCACCTGCATGACCATGGGCACCGCCTCGACGATGACGGCGCTTGCCGACACGCTTGGTCTGTCACTGCCAGGTGCCTCGGCCATTCCGGCCGCCGACGCCGGCCATTCGCGCATGGCAGCGCTTTCCGGTGCGCGCATCGTCGAGATGGTCTTCGAGGACCTGAAGCCTTCGGACATCCTGTCAGCAAAGGCGTTTGAAAACGCATTGACAGTGCATATGGCGATGGCCGGCTCAACCAATGCGATGATTCATCTGATCGCCATGGCGCGGCGATGCGGCGTCGAGCTGACCTTGGACGATTTCGATCGCATGTCGGAAAAGGTGCCGGTCCTCTGCAACATCCGCCCGACCGGCGAATTCCTGATGGAGGACTTTTATTATGCCGGCGGGCTGCCGGCGTTGTGGAAGCAACTGGAGCCCTTGCTGCATCTCGAAGAGCGCAACGTCATCGGCAGCATCGGCGAGGCGATCCGCGATGTCGAGGTTCATCTGCCGGACGTGATCCGACCGCTCGATAACCCCGTTGCCGCGCGCGGCGGCACGGCGATCCTGAAAGGAAACCTCGCGCCGCAGGGCTGCGTCATGAAGCCTGCCGCGGCCGACCCTTCCCTTCTCAAGCATCGCGGGCCTGCCCTCGTCTTCGACGATTACGACGCGATGATGAAGGCGGTGAACGACGAGGAACTCGATGTTACCGCCGACACGGTCCTCGTCCTGCGCAACGCCGGTCCCGTCGGCGGGCCGGGCATGCCGGAATGGGGAATGCTGCCCATCCCGAAAAAGCTGTTGAAGCAAGGCGTGCGCGACATGGTGCGCATTTCGGACGCCCGCATGAGCGGCACGAGCTACGGCGCCTGCGTCCTGCACGTCGCGCCGGAGTCCTACGTCGGCGGGCCGCTGGCGGCGGTTCGCAATGGCGACATCATCACCCTCGATGTCGCCGAGCGCGCGCTCACGCTGGAGGTCGATGCAAAAGAAATCGAGCACCGGCTTTCCGAGTGGCGACCGCCGGAGCGCGATTATTCGAGAGGCTTTCTGAAGATGCATGCAGAGCATATCCAGCAGGCCCCTGAAGGCTGCGACTTCACCTTCCTGCAATCGCCCCATAGGCTGCCCGAACCGGACATTCATTGACACAGGTGGGACGATGACGACGCGGCTGCTGGTGACGGGAGCGGGAGGTGCCTTGGGTCGCCATGTCCGGCACGGCTTGAAAGGTTGTGCAAAGGTCCTGCGCCTCTCGGATATTGCCGCTCTTGCCCCGGCCGAGGACGGCGAGGAAGTGGTCCGGTGCGACCTCGCCGACCGGCAGGCCGTCGGTGATCTCACACGCGACTGCGATACGATCCTGCACCTTGGCGCGATCTCCGTCGAGGCCGACTTCGACGGACTGCTTCAGGCCAACATCCTCGGCACCTACAATCTTTACGAGGCGGCGCGAAAAGCGGGGGTCAGGCGTATCATCTTCGCGAGCACCAACCATGTGACCGGATTTCATCGCATCGGCGAGACGCTCGACCACACCTCGCCGCGTCGGCCGGACAGTCTTTACGGTGTCAGCAAGTGCTTCGGCGAGGACCTCGCCCGGCTCCACTTCGACAAATACGGCATGGAAACAGCCTGTCTCAGAATAGGCAGTTGCTTCCCGGAGCCGAAGGACCGGCGCATGCTTTCCACCTGGCTGAGCCCGCGTGATTTCCTGTCGCTGGTGCGCAGTCTTCTCGAGGCTCCGGCCATCGGCTATCTGGTGCTGTACGGCGCCTCGGCGAACCGGGATGCCTGGTGGTCGAACGCGCACGCCGATTTCCTCGGCTGGCAGCCGATGGACAGCAGCGAGCCTTTTCGCCAGGCAATCGAGCGGCGCGAGCATGGACCCGTGGAAGTCAGCAAGTACCAGGGCGGCCGCCTCGCGACGGTCAAGACCCAGACCGGGGATTAGCGCCAGATCCGATCGGGCTGCGTAAATACCCCCCTCTGCCACGCCGACCGACTCGGAGATGTACGCTGCGATGAGCGCGACGATCCAATGAGAGCGGTTTTCGCTATAGATTTGCCGCGTTGGGCGTGCATCGAACCCCTGCGCTCCATCGGCTTGCGCTCAACGGCCTTCTTACCGTGACACCCAATCAAAAGTGGGCCGAGGCTCGACGGCAATGATCCGTCGAGCCTCGGGTCCATTTGGCACGATTGCGTTCGGCGGTCAGCCGGCCCGAACGGTCGATTTTCCCTCGCTGACCAAACGCTCGGCGGCATCCGCGATCGATATGCGCTCAAAGGCGAGCTCGTCGGCAATCGGGCGAAAGACGCGATGGTCGAACTCGGTTGCTCCAAGCGGTGCCGGGGGCGGATAGCTGCCGACCTGGTCCTTCAGCGCGTTGATGTATTTCACCGTTTCCGCTTCCGTCGGGTTGAGCTGTGGCAGTATTGCTTCGCGAACTGTCGGCGACATCGGCACACCGCGCTCGACCCCGAGGATCTTGCCGGCCTCCACGTCGTTGACGAAGAAACTGATGAACCTGGCGGCTTCCTCGCCATGTTCGGTGGTGGCGCCGACGCTCCAGATCAGCGCAGGGCGATAATAGTGGCCGGAGGGGCCGCCCTTCTCGCCTCGCGGCAGCATGCCGATGCCAAGCTTGCTCTTCATGATGAGCTGATAGCCGATCATCTGGTTCGAATAGGCCATGCCGATCGCCGAATAGCCGAGCGCCAGGCAGTTGGTGTCGATCGTATTCTGGTCGAGCGTCTGGATGTCGGCTCCCACGGTACCGCCTCGCTTGCGCAGGTCCTCCCAGTAGGCATACCACTCCTTGGCCTCTTCGACGCCAAAGCCTAATCCGCTTTCATTGAAAAGACTGCTGCCGCGTTGCCTGAGCCAGGCGTCGAAGACATAGGTGTAGCGAGCTGCATACGGCCCACCGCCCTTGCCGGTGGCCTTCGCCATCTCGATCGCGATGTCGGCGTATTCCGACCAGGTCGTGTCAAGCCCCGGAGGGGTGATGCCCGCCTTTGCGAAGGCATCGGCATCGTAAAACAGTGCGAAGGAGTTGAGGCCGAGGCCAATACCCCAGAGCTTGCCGTCCACGGTGGTCAGTTTCAGCACGTCCTCGCCGAAACCTTTCACATCCAGCACCGAAGCGATGAATGGATCGAGGGCGAGGCAGGCGCCGCGTTTCGAGTAGTCCGAAATCGTATTGGGCTCGAGCTGGAAGACGTCGGCGATGGAGCGACCGGCCATCTGCGTCGCGAGCTTTGTCCAGTAGCCGTCACCGCTGAGGCTCTCGCCGACAACGGCGATGCCGGGATTCTTCTCCTGGAAGAGCTTGGCAACGCTCAATGTTCGCTTCGAGCGATCGTTGGAGCCCCACCACATGGCGCGCAGATGTACATCTTCTGCCGCAAAGGTCGGCCGCAGGCCACCGGGGCCGAGTGCAATGCCAGCAGTCGCACCTGCTGCGCCGAGCATGAATGTGCGCCGATTGAGTCGCATGCCAGTCCTCCCTCTCGTTATCTGCCTCACGCTCTCCTCCAGCGTCCGGCGGACCAAAGTTCGGCAACAACATTATGCAAAAATCAACATCTTGCAAGAAATTGTTTATGTCTTGCAAATTTTCATGATTTGCGTAACATTTGCAACATGAATGACGCACCCACAAGACGATTCCGCCAATCCGACATCGCCGCCCGTGCCGGGGTTTCCGTTTCCACCGTCTCGCGCGTTCTTGCGAACGAACCCGGTATTAGCGAAGACGTCCGCCAACAGATTCTGAAGGTCGCCAATGATCTCGGCTATCCGCTGAAGGCCGGCGCGAAGACGACCCCCGGGACCTTGGCACTGATTGCGAGCAACGGCGTCACGGGGGTTCTGAGCATTTTCTACGAGGGAATTGTCGAGGGCTTGCGCTCCGAGGCAGCCCTGCAGGGCATCCCCTTCGACATCCGCCTCATCAGCGAGGCGAAGGCGACGCCCGAGACAGTCCGGAATCTGATGGAGTCCGTCGGCGCGCAAGGGCTGTTTCTGGTCGGCATCGACCCCGGTGACGCGCTCGGCGCGTGGCTGATCGAAAGCCGCACGCCCGTGATACTCGTCAACGGCACAAGCCCTCAACTGCGCTTCGACGGAGTCTCGCCGTCGAACTTCTTCGGCGCCTACGCCGCGACGCAGCGGCTCATCGACGCCGGCCACCGCCGCATCCTCCACCTGACCGGATCACATCGGCAGACGATCCGCGAACGCATACGCGGCTTCGAAACGGCAGTCGCTTCGGTTGGAGGCGAGGCGCGCGTGATCCGCTTGCCGTTCGAGACCAATGCGAGCGTCGAGGCGCATGCGGCGACACTCGCCGCACTCAAGGAGCACCCCGGCTTCTCGGCCGCCTTTTGCATGAACGACTTTGTCGCCGTAGGCGTCCTCGAAGCGGTGACCGAGATCGGCCTCAAGGTACCCAGGGATTTCGCCATCGTCGGCTTCGATGACCTGCCCTGCGCCGAGATGGCCAGTCCACGGCTCGCGACGATGCGCGTCGATCGCGTGGCCCTCGGCCGCGAGGCGATCGGCATGATGCATTACCGCTTCCGTCACCCGGAAGCTCCCGCCCGGCACGTGTCTCACGCCGTCATCCCGGTCCATGGCGGCACGCTTGACGAAGGACAGCGCTCATGACCTATGATCCTGCCAGTGCCAATCCGCTTGGCCCCAATCCGCTGGCAACGCGCAGTGACATGCAGCGCGCCCTGATCGACCTCTTCAACCCGCTGCTGCCATATTTTTCCGAAGGGAACGCCCGCGTTCGCCTCGACGACGCCGCCGCTCATTTCGACCGCGCCGCCGCTGATCTCGAAGGTTTCGCAAGGCCGCTTTGGGGGATCGCACCGTTCAGCGCCGGCGGCGGCCACTTCGCCCACTGGGACCGTTATTCGGACGGCATCGCCAACGGTACCGACCCGAACCATCCGGAATACTGGGGCGCGGTCAATGGTCGCGACCAGCGCATGGTCGAACTCGCCGCGCTGGGTTTTGCTCTTGCCCTGGTACCGGAAAAGCTGTGGGATCCGCTGAGCTCGCGGGCGAAAGACAACCTCGTCGCCTATCTCATCCATGCCCGCCAGTTCGACTATGCCGACAACAACTGGAAGTTCTTCCGCATATTCGTCGACATCGCGCTCGATCGCCTCGGCATCGAATACGACCGCAGCCTGACCAGGCAGTATCTCACCGAACTCGAAGGCTTCTACATTGCGGATGGCTGGTATCGCGATGGCGATGTCCGGCGCATCGACCACTACATCTCCTTTGCCATGCACTTCTACGCGCTGATCTATTCGCGGTTCGTCGACGACGACTATGCCAAGCGCTACCGCGAGCGGGCCATCGCCTTTGCGCAGGATTTCCGCCACTGGTTCGGGCAGGACGGCGCAACCCTCCCCTTCGGCCGCAGCCTCACCTACCGTTTCGCCTGCGCGGGCTTCTGGTCCGCGCTCGCCTTTGCCGATCTCGAGGCGCTGCCCTGGGGCGAGATCAAGGGACTTTGTCTGCGCCACCTCAGATGGTGGACGGACAAGCCGATAACCCACCGCGACGGCGTGCTGTCGATCGGCTACGGCTATCCGAACCTCCTGATGTCGGAAAACTACAATTCGGCGGGTTCGCCCTATTGGGCGTTCAAGGCCTTCCTGCCGCTCGCAGTTGGCGAAGACCACCCGTTCTGGACGACCCCGGAAACGCCTCCGGCGCCGCTCGACGAAACCGTCCCCCTTCGGCATCCGGGCATGGTGATGATGCCTTGCAAGGGCGACGTGGTGGCACTTTCCTCGGGCCAGGAAAACCGGCAGATGCGCTTCGGCTCGGAGAAATATGCAAAATTCGCCTATTCGACGCGCTACGGCTTCAGCGTCGAGAGCGACGAACGGGCTTTTACCGGCGGCGCCTTCGATTCCATGCTCGCTTTCAGCGACGACGGGATTCACTACCGGGTGCGCGAGAGCAATGACGAGGTCCGTCTGACCGGCAATGTGCTCTTTTCCAGATGGTCGCCCTGGCCGGACGTCGTGGTCGAAACCTGGCTGCTGCCGTCGGCGCCCTGGCATGTGCGGGTGCATCGGATCGCGACACCGAGGGGCCTCGAAGCAGCTGAGGGCGGCTTCGCCATCGCCCGACGAGACTTCGAGGCCGACACGCTTTCCTCGGCACCCGGCGCGGCTCATGTGATTGGCGCGGAGGATTTCAGCGGGATCTGTGATCTGGGCTCGACTGTCGCGCGCGAGGGTCTCGCTCAGAAGGCTCCGCCAAACACCAACCTGATCGCCGCGAAGACGCTGGTGCCACAGCTGCGTGCCACCATAGCGGCCGGCGAGACCATTCTGCGCAGTGCCGTTTTGGCCGTTCGCGACACCTCCGCCGTTTCAGGTGAGTGGACGAGACCGCCTGCCTCCCCGGACATTGACGCGTTGCGTGTCCTGGCGATGCAAGGCGAGAGCGTGAGCGCAATGGACGCACCGGGACGAATGCCATGACGCGCCCCGCCATTGCCTTTGCGATGCAGCCAGAAAGGACGCGGTACGTCCTCACACCGGAGCTTCTAACCAGGTTCGACAGTCTCGGGCGTGTTCTGGATCAACATCCGATGACAGATTTCGGCGACACCCGGGCAAATCGGCTGCTGGCTGAAACGGAAATCCTGGTCACCGGCTGGGGTGCCCCGCTGTTCGACAGGGCAGCGCTCGCGGCGGCACCGCACCTCCGCCTCATCGTGCACGCGGCCGGGACGGTCAAGGGACTGATCGACGATTGCGTTTTCGACGCAGGAGTGGCTGTCAGCCATGCGGCCGAAGCCAATGCCGTGCCGGTCGCCGAGTTCACGCTTGCCGCGATCATTTTTGCCGGCAAGCAGGTGTTTCGCTTCCGCGATTTCTATGCCTCCGACCGGGACCGCACCCGCACCTATCTCCTGCAGGGGCAGCCGATTGGAAACTATCGCCGCACAATCGGGATTGTCGGCGCCTCTCGCATCGGCAGACGGGTGATCGAGCTTCTTCGTCCCTTCGACTATCAGGTACTGCTCTATGACCCGCTGGTCGGGCGGGATGCCGCTTCCGCCCTCGACGTCGAGAAGGTCGATCTCGATACGCTGATGGCCCACGCGGACATCGTATCGCTGCACGCGCCGTCTCTGCCCGAGACCCGGCACATGATCGACGCGCGGCAGCTGTCTCTCATGAAGGATGGCGCAACGCTGATCAACACGGCTCGGGGTGCGCTCGTCAACGAAGCCGCGCTTATCGAGAGGCTGAAGACCGGCACGATCAACGCCGTCATCGACGTCACCCATCCCGAGGTGCCGGAAAGAGACTCTCCCCTCTATGACCTCCCGAACGTCTTCCTGACCCCGCACATTGCCGGGGCCGTCGGCCTCGAGCGGACGCGTCTCGGAGAGATGGCGGCCGATGAGATCACCCGGTTCATCGAAGGCAAGCCGCTGCGTTACGAGATTCTCAAGCGTGACCTGGAGCGCATCGCATGAGCACGTTCGAACCCGGGCTCTGCACGGTCACGTTCCGCAGCCTGCCTGCGGACGGGATCGTGGAACTCGCGGTGGAAGCGGGGCTTGCGGCGATCGAATGGGCGGGCGACGCCCATGTCCCTCCGGGGGACGAGCCGGTCGCCAGGGACGTCGGGCGTCTGTCGGAAAAGGCGGGCATGGCAACGTCCTATGGTTCCTACGTTGCGCCGCCCACCGATGACCTATCCGTCTTCCGGCGCGCTCTCGAAAGTACGATCGCGCTTGGAGCCTCGAATATCCGCATCTGGCCCGGCACCCGCCAGCGCGATTCCAAAGACTACAGTACCGGTGAACGACACGCCGCAGCGGCTGCAATCCGCGACATGGGTGCGGAAGCGGCGCGGCATGGGGTCACCGTGTCGTTGGAGTATCACCCGCAGTCTTTGACGGATGCGACGGATTCGGCCCACAGCCTGATCGATGCGATCGCGCACGACAACGTCTATCTCTATTGGCAGCCGCGGCCCGGGCTTCCGCTTGGCGATGCTCTGGCCGAGGTCGCTCAAATTGGCCAGCATGTCTCCCATCTTCACGTCTTCGCCTGGGATGCCGGCCGCAACCGCTTTCCCCTGAAGTCGGCGTCGGATTACTGGCGGGCAGTTCTCACCGCCATGCCTGCATCACGCTGGACCGGGCGACGCTTTGCCATGTTGGAATTCGTGGCAAATGACGATCCTGCGGCATTTCTGGAAGATGCCGAAACGCTCAGACAAATCGTCAAAGGTTGAAGGCTGGTGAGCAGCTTCCGCTGACGCGCCCTGCGTATGTTTCGACGCGTTCCGCTCCGCCGCGGCAGGTTGGTGGTCGGAACTCTTTCGCACGCCGGGGGTTATCGGAATCGAATGTCCGCCGGATGTCTCGAATGTCCCAAAAGACCAATGCCTTTACCAAGTTCTCGACGGCTGTTGCCGAGTATTCCGGGCGGCCTGTCGCATTCGCACTAGCCGTGGCCGCGATCGTCCTCTGGGGCATCACGGGGCCGCTATTCGGCTTTTCCGAGACATGGCAACTGGTGGTGAACACCGGCACCACGATCGTGACCTTCCTCATGGTTTTCGTTCTCCAAAACTCCCAGGTCCGCGAGGGCACAGCGATCCAGGCGAAGCTCGACGAGCTCATCCTGACGAGTTCGGCCGAGAACGAATATGTCGGCATCGAGGAGCTTGATGAGCAAGAACTCAAGCGCATCACCGAGATTCTGAAGGAACATGCCCAAAGTGAGGATGATCGCGCGCTGCACGAGAAGATATCGCGAGCAGCCGAGCGGCAGCCAACGGGAGGACAGTAACGAAAACGGCTCTGGCCGCGAGCACGCAAGAGGCGTCGCCGGAACCAAACGCCAGCGAAGCCGTTTGCGTAGCGAAGGCAGTTGCCAGGAGGGTCACGCATGCATCTCGTTGGAACACAGGTCATCCCGGAACAGGGCGGCCGGTCAGGGTTCACGGTCGAATTCGTCGGCGAAGGCGGAGAGATCGTCTCCGTTTCGATGCGCAACGACACGTCGCGGAGCCTAAACCGGCTGAACGCGGTCGAACGGGCCAAGGCGGTTATGCTGGAGCTTGCGCATACCGACACGCCGGATAGCAGCGATGCCGACATTGAGCGCAGAGTGAAGACGGCGCGGAGCGCGCGGGCGGCCAAGGACAGGGCCGAGATGGAACGCCAGCTCGATCAAGGCCTGGAAGACACGTTTCCCGCCAGTGACCCGGTTTCCGTTACGACGCCCAGCGTCCCCGGCGATCGCCCGAAGAAGCGCTAGGCCATGCCGCGCGGATCGTCTGTCGCCTTGATCACCGGCGCGGGATCCGGCATCGGACGCGCTACCGCACTTGCGCTTGCCGCCGACGGAATGAAGGTCGGCCTGCTCGGCCGTACCCGCTCGAAGCTGGAAGATTGCGCGTCGGAGATCGCTGCCGCCGGGGGCCAAGCACTGGTGCTCGAAGCCGATGTGGCGGATGAACTCGCGATGCGGAACGCGGTGAAGACACTTCTCCGCGAGTTCGAGCATCTCGATATCGTCGTTGCCAATGCCGGCATCAACGGGGTTTGGGCGCCGATCGATGACTTGAAGCCGCACGAATGGGACCAGACCATCGCCGTCAATCTGCGTGGCACGTTTCTGACGCTGCATGTGACCGTTCCCTACCTCAAGGAAAACGGCGGCGGCGCGATCGTCGTCGTATCGTCGATCAACGGTACCCGGACCTTCACCACACCCGGCGCGACCGCATACACAGCCACCAAGGCGGCGCAAGTGGCGATCGTCCAGCAGCTCGCACTCGAATTGGCCAGGCACCGCATTCGCGTGAACACCGTCTGCCCGGGAGAGATTCAGACCGCGATCGACGAGAACACCAGCCTGCGCCATGCAGAGGAGACCGCGATACCGGTTGAGTGGCCGCAGGGCCAGGTCCCGATCACAGGCGGCAAGCCCGGCCGCAGCGAGGACGTTGCGCAAGTTATTCGCTTCCTGGTTTCGGATGACGCACGACACGTCACCGGCAGCCCAATCTGGATCGACGGAGGTCAGGGGCTGCTGAGGTAGCGAGGCTACCGCATGATTTCCTCAAATCGGAATCGATTTAAGGACAAAATCATGCAGCAATTCAAAGTGCTGCAGCGACCTTTGCGCGTCCGATTGGACGCACGGCGCTGTAGTCTCCTTGGTCCTTCCCAACACGGCACCGGTTGCCAAAAAAGGCCCCACCAATTGGTGGAGCCCGATCTGCACTGTTGTTTGGGATCGCGCGGTCCGTAGGGGCTTGCGGAGAGGGGACTTTGTTCCACGCGACCCGACCCATAAACCGGATGCGAGGCGATTTGTTCCCGATCGGTGCAAGAAAAGCTTGCCGTGGTATCACCAAGACCAGAACCGCTGGCTGCGTGGAGGAGGGGTTGATGTGCCGCCGACAAGATAGCCCGCGACGAATGCCAGGGTCGCGACCACGAGCAAGGTGCCGCTGAGCGCCGCCGGATGCTCGCGGGCCGTCCCTGCAACCACCGCCGCCTCGTCGCGGACGTAGCGCGCGGCCTCCTGAGTCTTCGTTTTCAAATCGGGTTCCGCCGGCTTGCCAGTGAAGCCGGCTCTCAGCGTTTTCAGTGCCATCGTTCCGCTCCTCATTCCTGGTCGTTCATGCCCGGAGTCGAATAGTGTTGATCCGCATCTGCGAGATCGGACTTCACGGGGTAACCGTCTCTCTTTTACCGCGCGGCCTCCCGCATGACGCGGTGCGCGGTGGCTTGCGAGATCGTCCGGCTCGGCAGGTTGCTTCTTCGCGCCCCGATGCAGATCGCTATCCTTCCCGGCCGGTCTGTCCTCCTGAGCATTCCTGATGAGTCAACGCCAGGCCGGATGGGAAGTTCCCGACTGAAGCAACCGTGAGGTGATCGATCGGTGGCGGCAGGAAGGCGCACAGCGCCTTTCTCGGCAAGGTTGCGATCGGCGATAGATCGGCAAGGAGAGCGCTCACGACGGGCCGATGCCGCCGGAACGCTGCAGCCAATCAGGCACCGGTCCAGCTGTTGACGCGGAATTGCGCTTCCTCGGCCGCCTTGATGAAGGCGGCACGTGCGGCGTCAGGTTCGTCGTTTCCCTCGATCACACGGTCGCATGCAGCCAATGCTTCGTTTTTTGCCGTTCCGTCGGCGAGCGGCCAATGGTTCTTGAGACATAGGAAGGCGTCGCGCGTGCTCTGCACCCGCAGCACTCGCCTCAGCGCCTCGAGGATGACTGCTTCGCTCCAAAGGCGATCCTGCATCAGGCTTGGCATGTCGAGGCTCCTTCAAGCGGAGTGGATTGGGGCGCCTGTCGGCTTATTCCCCCCAATACGAGCCCCCCGAGTTCCGGGCTCGCGCGCGTGATGTCGGCTAGTGAAACGATGCCGGCCGCGTGCTTCTTTTCGTCAACGACGACGAGGCGGCGTATCTTGTAATCATGCATCTTTTGTGCGGCCAGCAGGATGCTGTCGTCCTCCTCGCAGGACTCGGCGGAAACCGTCATGAACTCGAACACAGCCGTCGATGTCGACAGTCCCTGGGCCACCACCGAAGCGAGGATGTCGCGGTCCGTGACGATCCCGAGGATCGTTCCGACACCCGGGGCCTCGACCGGCAACGCGCCAACCCCTGCCTCTTCCATCAACCGCGCAACGGATTGCGCCGTATCGCTCGGTGAAACCGTAAAGACCTGTTTGGACATCACGTCCCGAACGCGTATCGCTCTGTCCTCATGGGCGGCCATTGGCGAGACTCCTGCCATTGATCGATGCAGGCACCCTGACTTCCTCATCTGCCGGCTTCTTGAGTGTGAGATCGACGCGGTAGGGTACAGTCACCTGGGGCTGCCAGGTGTTTCGCTGCGCCTTTTTGGGATTTGGATTCTCAGGCGGCCGAAGGAATCTCGGTCGCTTTTGCTTCGATCTTTGCCGCACGATATGCTCCCTTCTGCTTCGTGTGGACATGCGCGGTTTAAGCCGCAATGCCTCCTTAACGCACCAACAGAGGAGCGGTTCCCCCGTGCGGCAGGCTATTTCGTCTTTCTCAACGGTCGTTTTTCGGCGCGGCAGGGCTGACGCCGCCAGCCGCGCGTGCTCTGGCGTCCTGAAGAATCGATGAAATTTCCGCAGTCATCGCATTCTGCCGGGCAAAGGCCTCGGACGGCACGATCCCAGGATCCTCCTCATGATCCTGCACGATCAGTTCCTCCTCCAGGATGCCGTTGATCTTCGACCAGGCATCGTCATTTTTCGCCAGCGCGGAAAGGACAGCCACCAGGATTTCTCGATGGGCAGCTAACCGAAACTCGATGTTCTCCATGCTTCGCTTCGCTTTCCGGTGTTTTGCGGGCGGGACGACTCGCTGGGCCTCGTCCTGTTATTCAAGGACCTGCACGATCGTGTGCGTCTTCGGGTTCACGATGACCCGCCTTTCGTTGACGATCGCATAGGCGTAATCAGGCTGGTCCGGAATCGGGTAGACTTCGACCACGTCAGGTACCGGCTGGCCGACGATGATCTCGCCCTCATATTGAATTGATGGCGTATTCTGTTCCAGCACGTAGGTCCTGACTTCACCGGGCAACACGATAGTATCCTGGGCCATCGCCGACGGGCCTACAGACATCAGCAGCGCCGTAGTCATCATGGCAAATTTATGCATCGTATACTCCTTCCTTGAGAGACCTTCCAAACCAGCGGCAGCGTAATTGGTTCCCGGGCGCTCGCGGACTTGGCTGTGATCTTCCGTCGGATCGAGGCGTCAGCCACAGGGCGCGGTACACGCGTTTCGATGCGATAAGCGGGCGGAACGCTTTGAAAAGGCTGAGGACGAAAGCTGAGCTAAGAGGGTGTTTCCAAACGGAATTTTGAACGCTGACGCAGAAAAGAGGTCCTTCGGCGAGAAGAACCTCTTTAGACCCCTACAGCGCCGCGCGTCTTATCAGACGCGCAAAGGACGCGTTAGCACTTTGAATTGCTGCATGTTTTTATCCTTAAATCGGATCCGATTTAAGGAAACATGCAGTAGTTGGCAGTTACATCAGGTCAGATTTGCCGTCCTCACTCGCCGCCACCCCCCGACGCGCCGCCACCGGTGCCGGCGCCATCCGAGCTGCTGCTGGCGGAGCTTTCCGTGCCACCGGAGCCGGTGTCCTGTGTACCTCCACTGCCGGTATCGCCTCCGCCACCATTGCCGGTCCCATCAGTACTACCTCCGCCGGTTCCGCCGCCATCATCACTTCCGGTTCCCGGTATGAGAACGACACCGTTGTCTGCGTAGGCATTGCTTGACGAACCGCTATCGCCACTCACCGGGATGAGCGGCATTGCAGTCGCGGACGCGAGTCCAAGTAGCGACACGGCGATTATTCTGGGAAGTTTTACCATTACGTACCTCCTTTGGCGGGCAAACGCCTGCCTCAGGCCAACCTTCACGAAAAGAAAGTAGGCGTATGGCCCCAACCATCCCCAAGGATTGCATCAGACCGAGGCATTTTAGAGATCTGCCGTGCCATTTGCCGGATCTGCGGCTGCGACGGTACTGCGCGCGAGGCGCATCGGTGCGCATCGCATTCCCCGACGTCGGACCAAGGGCAGCTACGTCGCCAAGCGGACGAGCCGAACTGAAAAGGGCCGGCTTGTACTTCAAGGAGCCCCTCGACCGGGCAACCGGAGGCCCCATCGCCCCCTAAATATTCATGCAACGAGGAACCAAAAGGCCAGCCAGGCATTGTTCGACATTACCTATCTCCTGTTCGTGCAAAGGGCGGTATTCGATATGCCTGCCACCGGCGTCCATGCGCTCCACAAATCGCATCACATAGAAGAGCAGGTCGTCGACCTGATGCCTGCTCTGCGGGCGTTTGCCCGGACATTTACATCAATCCCCTTCGAGGCGGACGACCTGCTGCAGGAAACCCTGTTTCGGGCGCTGAGAAGCATCGATCAATTTGAACCGGGTACCAGCCTTAAGTCCTGGCTGTTCACCATCATGCGAAACACCTTCCGGACGCAATACAAGATCCGGACACGCGAGAGCCCTGGAAACACGAATTGCGCCGAGCTGCCGATTCCGATGGCACCTCCACAGGAATGGTCGGTTCTGAATGGCGAACTGCGCGATGCTTTGGCGTTACTGACCCCCGAGCACCGGGAAGTCCTTGTCCTCGTTGCCGGTTTTGGGATGAGCTATAAGGAGGCGGCCGATATATGCGATTGCGCGATCGGCACGATCAAGAGCAGGCTCAGCCGTGCCCGCGAAGAATTGATAGTCCAGATGCACGGAAATCCACTGAACTAGAGCATCCCGCTTTCAAGTGGAATCACTGAAAGCGGATAAGATGCTCTAGAATCAAAGTGCTAGAGCGTCCTTTGTGCGTTCACTTGAACGCACGGCGCTCTAGCCCCAGCGGGATGAACATCCCCTCAGCGGTTGCGTGCGTTCAACGCTGCTTGCAGCTGCCGCGCCAGTTCCAGCAGCCGCTCCGGCACGGCTTCCTTCTGTATCTTGCCCATGAGGGACGCGATCCGCTCGTCGATGACCTTGTCCGCGTCCGCACCCCCACGTGCTTTGGTTTCGTTCATCCGCTTATCCTTCGTCATGGCGGGGATCTCACCATAACGTATTGTGCCGGGTTGTTCATGTAATCGCCAGAACGGGAGGAGGAAAAGTGTAAGGCGCACGCGGACGCCCCTCATGTCGAGGGAGACCACCAAACGCCCGGGGATCAGAACCGCAACAGTCGCCTGGGCCAGCCGGACCACGCCGCGGGACATCTACGACTTGGAAGCGTGCTCCTTCTTGCCCTTGCGTTTTGTGGAAGCCATTTCCTCAAGTTCCTTTTCGGTCATGGATTCTTCCATGCTTTTCGAAGCGCCCTTGAGTTCGCTCTTCTTCTTTTCTCCTCGCTTGGCGGCAAGTGCCGCACCTGCGGCCATTTGCTGTGCCTTCGATTTGGCGGGCATCTCTCTTCTCCCTTCCTTTGGGCGACCCCACAGCGCCGTGCAAACTCAATAGTGCCGGAACCAGCAATGGTCGATTATGTTCCACGAGGAGAGGCGGCGAACGACGGCTGTGAAGATCCACTCCGCTTCGGCTGATCGGCCCGTTGCCGCTTTGCGAGCACCCTGACGCTCGGCCGTGATGATCCGGGCTCGCATGCCGTACACCTGTTCGCGTGCTGCTTCCCGAACCGAGGCCGCCTCGAGAGTCCTTCGGTGGCGCGCCGTCAGCCGGCAATGAGCCAGAACACGGACGCGAATATCAGGATGAAGAGCGCAACCGCCCCGAAGAAGCGGATCATCCCGGCATTGGTATTGTTGCCGAGAGCGCGGTTCCACGTTTCTCCGCCAGTGCCGTCGTCAACCTGTTCCGCGTCATTCTGCGCCATCGTCTGGCCACCACCGGTTTCGGATGCGGCTACATATTTCACCGCCGTGCGAATGGTCTCGCCATAGTCGCGAGGTCGCGGCTGCGGCGGATCTGCCCGCGCTGTCTCCTCACCAGTTGTACCGCGTACCCACCCGGCCGCATCTCCGGCATCGGCGACATGCGCGCGCGGCGGTGCCTTGTCTTCCGCCTCTGGCAGGTGAAGTTCCGCCTCCTTCCAGGCCTCTTGCGGTTTTCCTGTTGTCGACGATTGGCCCGCTTGACTTGCCTCAGGCGAGCCCGGTTGCGCGCGACGCGGATCTGCGCCGCTACCGCTGCTGTATTGCTTCGCTGGCATCTCCGGACTCCTTCGTTGCGAGAAAAGCGCAAGACATGCCTTTTGTTCCGCCTTGCGCACCGGCTGCGGCCCGAAGCTCCGAGGATAACCGGGCGGCGGGATCGCTTGTGTGCTAGCCGCTTCGCCCGGCCTGGTTGTGGGTTCCGCCTGGAGCCGTCACGCCTTTAAGGCCGGTGCCTGCGATCGCGGGCTGCTCGCGGGCTGCGTCGGCAAGCGATACAATGCCGACCAATCGCTTGTCGCGGTTGACCACGGGCAGCCGCCGGACCTGGACGTCGCCCATGTTGCGCGCCACATCGTCCACCTCTTCGTCTTCGAAGCAGTATTTGACATCGGTCGTCATGATGTCTCCTACCTTTGACTGAAGGTCGAGGCCGTCCGCGACACCCCGGACAACGATATCCCTGTCGGTTATCATGCCGACCAGGCGATCATGATCTCCCACAGGCAGGAAGCCGATGTCGTTTTCCGCCATATGCCTTGCAACCTCGGTGATGGTCTCGTTCGGACTGACGAGATGAACGTCTCTGGTCATGATTTCCGATACGTGCATGGTCTTGCTCCTTGTTCTGACTTCGATTGCCGCCAACGGGCATTTCCGCCGGCGGGTTCCGCTAGCGACTATTGCTCCGTCGAGCCGGCCCCTTGAGATTTGCGCTCGGAGGGCGGCGACGCCGGCGTTGAAGTTGCGTGCGTCGTCCCCTCCGTTTCGAGATCCTGCTTTTCGCCGCTGCTCGACCGGTTTTCCTCTTTCTGCATCTCCCGCGATGCCTGCTCCCAGTGCCGGAGATCCTGGCCTTCGGGGCGACCTTCCCGCTCCCAGATCGCATAGGCTCTGCGCCGGATAAGCTCTTCCCTGTCGTTGTCCATGTCCCTTCTTCCTCACCGATGAACTCTGTCGATGGCAGAAATCAAACGGCGTGACTGCTCAATTGTTCCACTGGTCGCGGCGCCGTTGGAAGTGTCTGGGGGGCTCCGGATTTTCGTCCGGATTGGGGACCGGCACTTCGTCAGGAAGGCGGTCGGGATCCGGCTCCTCGATCGGTGGCTCGGGGTCCCAGGGCGGCGGCTGCGGTGATGGTGGCGTTGGGTCTGGTTTGCGCGGATTCGGCATTTTTCCCTCCGTTCCTGCTGTGGCTCATGGCTCGACCCGGAGACGAGAGCGTATGGCCCCGGCCTCGGTTTCATTGGACAATTCCAGTCGGCCGTGAATGTTCCACATATGCCCCGCGCCGTGGGCCGCAGTACGCCTCCGTCGCCTGCAGAAGTCGAAAGGCCCGCAATTAGGCTGGCGCGCAGCCGCTGCGGATAAGCACCGTGAAAACCGGAACCGATCCCCCGTTTAGCGGTTGGGGTCGCATTGGCACTGCTGCTGCGGCGCTGCAGGAACGGAAGTCTAGGAGGAGCCGATGGCGAGAAAGAAGGATCATGGCCGGTCCCACGAAAGGGAGCGGGATCGGTATGGAGAACCGTATGAATACGAGCGGGAAAGGCAACGTGCCCGCGAACGCTTTGGCGAAGCTCCGCACGGCGCGGACTATGAAAATTCGATGTATTTTCCGGATGCCGAACCCCGCCGCTCGCAACGCCATCGCGGCATGGAAGACGAGTACGACCGGTGGAATCGGGAGCGGGCCCTGGGCGACTATTATGGCTCCGGCTACGGCTATAGTGGGCAGCGCCCTTATCGTAGCCGTGGAGGACCTTGGAGCGAGAGGCGTGAGCGCGGCTTCGCCGATCGCGCCAGAGCCGAAGTCGCCTCCTGGTCCGGCGACGAGGAGACGGAGTGGCGGCGCGACATGGATCGGTGTCGCGGCAAGGGACCCAAGGGCTACACCCGTCCCGACAGTCGTATCCATGAAGACGTGAGCGACCGGCTGACCGACGATGGCGCTCTCGACGCCTCGAACATCGAGGTCTCGGTCTTGAACGGCGAAGTGCAGCTCAGCGGTTTCGTCGATTCCAAGTGGGCGAAGCGCAGGGCCGAAGATTGTGCCGACGACGTCTCGGGCGTCACCCATGTGCAGAACAACCTTCGGGTCCAGCCGCCGACCGGTCCGGCAGCTCAGGCGCGCGGTGGCACCGATCGTGACTCTTAGAATCCTGAGGAAGTCGGCCGGGCTTGTGGTTCAGTCTCTGTAGACTTTCCGACACGTCGATCGTTCCGCACGAGTCAGAAAATTCAGCATGCGCGCCTCCTCGGCGCGCAATTCGTTGTTCGCACGGCTGCGCGCCTTGAGCTTTTCGGCTGAAACCTGGCTGTCGCCGGCAAGCGCGATGATCTCAGGATGGATGTAGCTCTCGCGTGCGATCGCGGGCGTGTTGTGCAGGACGGATGCGGCGGCCTCGCTCATCTGCTTGACCGTTGGCCGTTCCCCTCTCTCGAGAGCGGCGCGCGCGACTGTAAATGCCGCGACGCTTCCCGCCCAGGTTCGAAAGGTTTTCGCGGAAATCGATGCGCCCGAAATCTCTGCGAGATAGCGATTGAGACGCCCCGAATCGATCTGCCGCAACGTGTTGGTCTCATCCTTCCAGACAAAAAGCTGCCGGCCAGGCAGGTCTGCAATCTCTTCGAGCAGCCGCTGCAATCTCGGATGGCGGAGCCTGCGCCGCACTCGCTTGCCGCCCTTGCCGGTGAAGCTCAGCCGGACGCAGCCATCCGAAAGCTTGAGATGGCGCTTGAGCAAGGTTGTCGCGCCATAGGTCGCATTGGCCTCTACATAGGCCGGGCTGCCGACGCGCAGGTGAGCTTCATCGAGGAGCGCCACCAGCGCCGCCAGAACGGTGCGGACGTCGTCTGGAGCACCCTGCATGTGGCGCCGCATCGTGCGGCGGATCCTCGGCAGCACCTTTCCGAAGGTCGGGAGCTGTCCGAATTTGTCGCCACTTCGCAGCGCCTGCCATTTCTCGTGATAGCGATATTGCTTTCGGCCGCGCGCGTCGTAGCCCGTCGCCTGGAGGTGACCGCTCTCATCCAGGCAGATCCAGACGTTCTCGTAGGCGGGCGGCAGGCCCAAGGACGATATGCGCGCCTTCGCCGCGGGGTCGGAAAGCACCGAACCGTCCGGCATACGATAGACGAAGCCTCGACCTTTGCGCTGGCGCCTGATTCCCGGTTCGGTGTCGCTCACGTAAACGAGCCCGTTTTCCTCGAGCGCGGGTTCACCGTTCCTGGCCATGGTCCGCGGGAATGAAGACGGTGACGCTTTGCCCTGCGACAAGCTCATGGTCTTGCGCTGCGCGAACAGGGCCGGGGTCGCCGCTTGCCGCATCAAAACCGGCCCCATCAAAACTGGCGGTATCGAGCACGCGCTGCCACCGCTCCGTTCCATTCACGTGCGGAAGCGTGATCTCGCGATCGGCGCCGGCGTTCAAAGCGACAAACATGCCATTCGCTGGCGCCGACTCCGCGACGCCGTTGCGGCTGACATAGACGCCGACGATACGCAGCGCGCCATCATGCCACGCTCCCTCGTCCATCGGACGGCCGTCGGCTGCGTACCAGGCAATTTCGAGGTGGCCGCCCTCGCCCGGTTCGCCGTTGAGGAAGCGCTCCTGGCGCAGGGACGGATTCTCCTTGCGGAACTCCACCATCTTTCGGCAGAAGGCTAGGAAGGTTTCGTCCCTGGAAGCCCAGTCGAGCCAGCCGATTTCGTTGTCCTCGCAATAGGCGTTGTTGTTGCCGCTCTGGCTGTTTCCGAATTCGTCGCCGCCAAGGATCATCGGCACCCCCTGACTGACCATCAGGGTGGCAAACATTGCGCGGCGACGGCGCGCGCGGGCATTCTTGACTCCCTCGTCGTCGGTGACACCTTCGACACCCATGTTGTCCGAATGGTTTTCGGGATGTCCGTCGCGATTGTCCTCGCCGTTCGCCTCGTTGTGCCTGTCGTTGTAGGAAACCGTGTCCATCAGCGTGAAGCCGTCATGCGCGCTGACAAGATTGATCGACGCGGTCGCACCCCGGTCGGAATGGTTGAACTGTACCGGCGAGCCCGCGATGCGCTCGGCGAGCACCGGCATAATACCTTCATCTCCCTTCCAGAACCGCCGGACGTCGTCCCGGAAGCGGTCGTTCCATTCGCGGAAGGGATGCGGGAAGCCGCCGAGCTGGTACCCGCCCGCGCCGATATCCCAAGGCTCCGCGACGAGCTTGACGCCGGCGAGGATCGGGTCCTGCCTGATCGCGTCGAAGAAGCCGCCGTCCCGGTCGAATTCCATGTCCTCGCGGCCGAGTGCGCTCGCGAGATCGAAGCGGAAGCCGTCGATATGCATCACCTGCACCCAATAGCGCAGGCTGTCGAGCACCATGCGCAGCACCACCGGATGGGCGACGTTGAGCGTGTTGCCGGTGCCGGTCATGTCGAAGGTATGGCGCGGATTTTCCGGAGATGGCCGGTAGTAGCTGAGGTTGTCGAGACCGCGAAAACTCAAGGTTGGCCCGTGCTCGGAGCCCTCGGCCGTGTGGTTGAAGACGACATCCATCAGGACTTCGATGCCGGCGGCATGAAACCGCTTCACCATCGTCTTGAACTCGGTGATCCGGTCGCCCTTCATGTAGCGCGCCTGGGGGGCGAAGAAGCCGAGCGTCTGATATCCCCAGTAGTTCCTGAGGCCGCGCTCAAGCAGATGCCGGTCGTCGAGGAAATATTGCACCGGCAGGAGTTCGATGGCCGTTACGCCGAGTTTGGTCAGATGTTCGATGATCGGATCGCTTGCCATGCCGAGGAATGTGCCGCGCAGGGCTTCCGGCACCGCCGGGTGCGTCATGGTCATGCCGCGAACATGGGTCTCGTAGATGATCGTGTCCGTCCAGGGGCGGCGGATCGCCTCCTCGCCTGCCCAGTCGAAAGCCGGATCCTGGATGACGCCCTTGACCATGAAGGGCGCGCTGTCGCGCTCATCGAAGGAAAGGTCGTTGCCGGTGCCGTCGATCGTGTATCCGAAAAGCGCATCGTCCCATACGAATGCGCCGGCGACCTGCTTGGCATAGGGGTCGAGCAGCAGTTTGTTCGGATTGAACCGGTGCCCGTTGTTCGGGTCGTAGGGGCCATGGGCGCGGTAGCCGTAGAGCGTCCCCGGCCCGATGCCTCCGATATAGCCCGACCAGACATCCCCCTCGCGCTTCGGAAGCGGCAGGCGCGCCGTTTCCCTGCTGCCATCTTCCGAGAACAGGCAAAGTTCGATCTTCTCCGCATGAGCCGAAAAAACCGCGAAGTGCGTACCCTCGCCGGTATATTCGGCGCCGAGTTCGGGTTTCAGAAAACTAAGTTCGGAGAAAGAAACGTTCATCGCCGTTACCATTCCCTCCCAGCCCGTTCGAAAGCGATGGTGCAACGCGGAAGAAAAGAAATTGTTCCTGGCGGACGCTTTTGCGGCGCTCGGAGGAATCCGGGGAACTTTCGCCGAAGCCGACCAGTTTCCTTTCAATCATCCGAGGACCAGAGCCGATGCAGCGACAGCAATCGCCCGGACTTTTCAGGAAAACGTGGGGAGCAAGTTTGATTTCGGCGGATGCCGCCTACTTCAGATTGTGGGCGCCCGACGAACGAGCCGTCCGCCTCGTCCACAACGCCGCCGCCCATGACATGCAGGCGCTCGACGACGGATGGTTCGAGCATTCGCTGAAAGCGCGTGCCGGTGACAGATACTGTTTTCAGCTGTCCGACGGATCACTTGTAGCCGACCCCGCATCCTCGGCCCAGCAGGATGGCCCCTCCGGTCCTTCGCTCCTCGTCGACCAGTCGGCATATCGTTGGGAGAACACGTCATGGCGCGGGCGGCCGTGGGAAGAGGCAATCATCTGCGAGCTGCATATCGGCACCTTCACGCCGGAGGGCACGTTCCGCGCGGCAAGCGAGCGCCTTGCCCATCTTGCCGATGCCGGCATCACCGCGATCGAGATCATGCCCATCGCCCAGGCTCCGGGCAGGCGCGGCTGGGGCTACGATGGCGTGCTCCACTTTGCGCCTCACTATGCCTATGGGACACCGGACGATCTCAAGGCCCTCGTCGATCGGGCTCATTCACTCGGGCTCATGGTTCTGCTCGATGTGGTCTACAATCACTTCGGCCCGGAAGAAAATGCCTTGCCCCGCTACGCGGCCGACTTCTTCAACAGGGATCGCGCGACTCCGTGGGGAGCCTCGATTGCCTTCGAGCAGGACCCCGTCCGGCGTTATTTCATCGAGAATGCGCTCTATTGGCTCGGCGATTTCCGCTTCGACGGGCTGCGCATCGACGCGACCGAGCAGATCAGAGATAGCCGCAAGCCGCACATCCTCGTCGAGATGGCGCGCGAGATACACGAGACATTTCCCGAGCGCCACGTCCATCTCGTCGTCGAAGACGCACACCGGCGCAGAAGCCTTGTCGGGCGAGGACCGGGAGGGGCTGCAGAGCTTTTCACCGCCGCATGGAATGATGATCTCCACAACGCGCTGCACGTCGTCGCGACGGGAGAGACAAAAGGCCACTATCAGCCCTTTGCCACGGATCCCTGGCGGAAAATTCGCGAGGCCATGGCCGAAGGCTTTGCTTTACCTGCCAAGGGAACGGAGATTTCGTCGCACTGGACAGGCGACCGGGTGCCGCCGCAGGCCCGTGTCAATTTTCTGCAGAACCATGATCAGATCGGAAACCGTGCCTTCGGCGAGCGCCTCGTCTCTCTCGTCGGAGCGGACATGATGCGGGTCCTGACCGCGACGCTGATGCTCGTTCCACAAGTTCCGCTGCTTTTCATGGGCGAGGAATATGGCGAGACCCAGCCGTTCTGCTTTTTCGCGGACTACGAGGGCGAGATCGCTGCGGCCATTCGCTCCGGACGGCGGGGGGAGGCCGAGAATTTCGGCGGCATGCCGCGCGGCAAGACCACGGCGGATTTGCCGGATCCGCTCGACCTGCGGACGTTCGCCGCATCGAAATTGCAATGGGATCGAGCGGAAAGTCCTGCGGGCAGGCGGCACCTCGCTCTCATCCGCGAGCTTGCCGATATCCGTCAGCGGCATATCGCGCCCCTGCTCAAGCAACCCGGCGTCCCTGGCAACCGTATACTTCCAACCGACGACGGGATCGTTGCGGTCGACTGGTTGTTCGGGAGCGCCGTTTTGGCCCTGCGGATCAATCTCACCGACGAAGCAAGGCCCGTTCCCCGTTTCAGCGGCGAGCCGATCTTCACGACCATGGCGCCCGGTGACTGCTCTCTCACAGCGGGTGAACTGCCGGGACCGGGCATCGTCGCCGCTGTCACACGGCGCTAGGGCTGGCTGTCCCCCCAGGTGACGGAACATGATTTTGATGTTGGGGTTAGAACGATGGCCTATCCAGGGCCACAGGCGTGCATGGAAGCGAGGAGCAAGGCTCGACAAGAAATGTCACAAGTAGCAGGAAAAACCGGTCCGGCCCTTGCCGGCGAGCATGCACAAGCGCGCTCTATCGCGGCCTTGCGGAAGCAAGCGGAAGGCTGCGAACGCTGCGACCTCTATAAAAACGCGACACAACTCGTCTTCGGCGAGGGCCCGGTCGACGCCCGCATCGTTCTCGTCGGCGAACAGCCCGGTGATCGAGAAGATCTGGCGGGACATCCGTTCGTCGGCCCGGCCGGCCGGGTCCTCGACGAATGCCTGCACGAGGCCGGTGTCGATCGCTCGAGCTGCTATCTCACCAATGCGGTCAAGCACTTCAAGTTCGAGCAGCGCGGCAAGCGGCGTTTGCATTCACGGCCCAATGCGGGCGAGATCCAGCGTTGCTCCTGGTGGTTGGGAGCCGAGCTCGAACAGCTTCGACCGGACCTCGTCGTTGCGCTCGGCGCTACCGCGGTGATGGCGCTACTCGGTCGGAGCGTTGGGGTTACGAAGAACCGCGGCCATTTGATCGACACTCCGGCAGGCTATCCCGTCCTTGTTACGATCCATCCGTCCTATCTCCTCAGAATCCGGGATGGAGGAGACGCGGCTACCCAGCGAGCGCGCTTCGTCGAGGATCTGGCGAAGGTCGCCGCCTATGAAGCTGATCAGGGTGCACGGAGGAAGCGCCGTCTATGAAGACCGATCAAGCTCCGGGTAGTGCCGAAAAATGCCGGCCTCGTTGAAGGAGAGCCGTCGATCGGATGCAAGATAGCTGCGAATATTCGGCCGCTTGGCGACCGCGTCGCGTAGCGCGATCAAACCGGGGATATTCGCTTCGTAGCTCCGCATCGCGTTTGGAAAGGCGTAGCGAAGCCCTTCGACGAGCTGGAAGAGCGAGAGATCGACATAGCTCAACCGGTCGCCGACGATCTGTCCCGCTCCCTTCGGATTCTGGCGAAGGACGCGCTCGAAATGGCCGAGGAACTTCGGCAGGCGCTCCGAGAGGAAATCGGACGACCTCCGCAACGCTTCCGGCTTCTGGTCCTCATAGTAGAGCGATACGCCGATCGGGTGGTGCGTGTCGTGGATCTCGGCGACGAAATCGGTGATCGTCAGTTGCAGGCCGTTGGCAACGAAGCGGAGGCCTTCCTCCTCGGGCGCCAGGCCGAGCTTCGGGCCGAGATAGAACAGGATATTGGCGACGTGGGAAATGACAAGGTCGCCGTCTTTCAGAAACGGCGGCGCAAAGGGAATCGTTGCTCCCTCGCCGTCTCTCAGCAGCTTCAGCATCGCCGCTGTACCCCGCTCTTGCCCGTCGGGCTCACGGGCGACGTCCACATAATCCGCTCCGGCCTCCTCGAGCGCGAGGCGAACGAATTCGCCGCGCCCGGGAATCCCGTCCCAGTAGTAAAGCTTGTACGGCATTGAACGATCCTTCACTTGGGCTGGCGCCCGAAATCTTTCCGCAACTCGACCTTCGCCTCTTCGAGGACGTGCCTCTGCTTCCGGCTCAAGCCCGCACCCGCCCTGTTAATATAGAACGTTAGCATCGACATGGCAGAGCGAAACGGGCTCGACTTTCGCCGATCGCTCGCCTCGGCCGACCGCTTCAGCGAATGCGCAATCTTCGCCGGGTCCTCAGACTTGAAGATGCCCTCCTCGAGATCGAGCGCGTCGCTGTTCTCGGTCACATCCTGCGACCATTTCGTCTTCTTGCTCCCTTTGCTCATAGCCGTTTCTCCTTGGTGACCTATCTCCAACGGGAGCGGGCGGAAATCGTTCCGGGAGAGAGCCGATGCACGTCGATGACCTGATGTTTGCCGAAAGCGAGGGCATACCGAACAATCCGCACCTGCCCGCCCTCATCTATCACGCCGCAGTTGACGTCAGCGGCGACGGTGCGACGCGCATCGAAGACAGGCTCCACGCCAATGGCTGGCGGGGCGTGTGGCGAGACGGCGTTTTCGACTTCCAGCACTATCATACCCGCGCCCACGAGGTCCTTGCCGTTGCGAGGGGCAAGGCACGCCTGCTGATCGGCGGACCGGCGGGCAAGGAGCTGGAGGTCATGGCGGGAGATGTCCTCGTGCTCCCCGCCGGCACTGGTCACTGTCGGATGGCCGCAAGTGCCGACTTCCTGGTCATCGGCGGCTATCCTCCCGGACAACACGCCGATATCCAGCGCGGGCCGGCGAGCAATGCCGATCGCCAGGCGATCGCCTCGGTGCCGCTGCCCCAACTCGATCCGGTCTTCGGCAACGATGGTCCGGTGGTGACACTCTGGCAGCGTGCGACACGTTGAATGGGATCAGATGTCGATCAGGCCAATTCCGAGATCGGGATGGTGCTTCCGCCGGATGCGCGGGCGTTTCGGACAGGGTCACTTCGAGGGCCGGTTTGACGATCCCTTCAAGAAAATGCCCGCCGCGCGTCGTCGCGAAGCCGCGGTGATCTTCTGTGCTGCGGCGAACTCCGAAATGGCGGTGAAGGCTTCCTCCCCGGGGTCGAGGACGAGGAGGAATATCTCCTCAGATGCCTCTGTTGAAAGAAGTCTCCACCTCATCGGCTGATCCACATCTGAGCGTTCAGCGCAGCCAGACCGGCAGATCCGAAGCCTGGGCGCATTCGCGGGCACGGTCTTTCAAGCCGAGCGTTTCCCATGCGAATTTCTGCGCGGCGATTTGGGCCATTTCCTTGGTCGGATAGCAGTCCGGCAGCAAATAGTCCCGGCCGCCGCACGAAAGCAACGCCCGGTGGCTCAAGAGATCGAAATGAAGCTGCAGGTTTTCTTCCGATTGCATCGAACCCTCCCTCGTTCGGCTTCAGCAAAAACGGTCGTTGCGGGCAGAAGTTCCAGCCACTCGGAGAAAAGTCCGCGGTCTCGAAAGTCCCTGCGGAACATACGCCGCGATCAGGAGTTTTGTGCCCTACGGGAGATCAAGCCAATGACCAAACGAGGAAATCCAGGATCGCGCGCGATCCATGCCCGCCCGCTCGACCATCCCGGCGTCGACGAACCGATCGATGCCTTGGGCGCGGGTTCTCGTAACAATCCCGGTCCAAGCGTCCGGCGCCAGCTCGATGAGTTGCGCGGGCGCATTGCCGAGCTCGAAACGGAGATCGATGCGATCGCGACAGAGGCCCATACGGCAGTCGGAACCGTTCCGGGCGCCGACAGGCTGGAGACGGCGAAGGACGTGGTTGCGGAGAAACGGGACGAAATCCAGCGTCTGAAAACGCGCCTGCAGGAAATCGAGCGATTGCTCGCCGTCGGGTAGCGCAAACGGCTGCATGCGGCCCCGATGCACGGATCGCGGACGCGATCCGGGGGGCTTGTTGCGCGTGCTAGAGTGCGTTCATTTGAAAGCACCGTGCCCTAGAACACAGTCATCCAAACCCCGCGCCAAAAGAGCGAGTCGCGATCTCGCAGGTTTTCCTCGTCGGTGCGCGCGCATTGCTTCCTGCGCGTTTCTTCGTGCTTGTCCTCTTGGTCTGTCACTTGCTTTTGACGCCGCTCGGTCCTGAACTTGTCAGCATCGGTCGCCTTGCTGATAGGCATCGGCAATTCCTTCCTTGCGATCAGGGAGAAACTGCCTGACGGCGCGACGGTTCCATGGTGGTGCGTGAGCAGGCCCGGCATCAGTCGGGAGCGGCTGACGCTGCGGCTTCAATGGCGATGGATGAACTTGCAGAAGCGACTGGTCTGGCCGTCTTCTGTCAGATCCTGGTGGAGAAAGGCCAGGTTGTTCTTTTCGAAAATCTCGAAGAACTCCTCCCACGAGATTTTCTCCAGCGTGTCCTCCGGCGTGCCGAAGTCGATGCGCAGCACACCGCCGTCTGTTGCGCCTTTGACGCGTGCCGGCTGGCCGTCACGGGCCTCGGCCCAGTTGCGGATGGTGTCGTGGTCGATCGTGGTGCTTGAGGCGCTCATTGGAAGCTCTCCCGCTGTGGCTTGTTTGCACCTCTAATCCATCGCGCCGGCGATTGTTCCGTACAGCTGCCGGACCGTTGCGGACGCTGGGCTTCCTGGGAACGAGCTACCGCCCGAAGGTGCCGACGATTGCGGCTTCCTCGATCAGGTGCTTGCGCACCCTCTTCCAGGCTTCCTCTGCCCCGACGTCTTCCGGAATCGAAAGATTGGCGGTATCAAGCGCGGCAAGGCGGAACCAATAGTGATGGACGCCGGTGCCGGCCGGCGGCTGCGGCCCGTCGTAGCGGGCGTTGCCGAAATCGTTCCTGATGAACTTGATACTGTGTTCCGGTCCCGTATCGACGGCTTGCGGCAAATCCGTCCAACTGCCGGGAATGTTGATGATCGCGCAGTGACGAAACATGCCTCGCGGCGCGTCCGGGTCCTCGACGATGAGGGCGAAGCTCTGCGTTCCCTCGGGCGTGCCTGTCCACTTCAGCGGCGGGAAGAGGTTATCGCCCAGTCGAGTATATTTTTGCGGGATGGGTTGCCCGTCGGCGAATGAGGGGCTGATCAAGCTGAAGGTCATCCACGTGTTCCTTTCTTGCTTCGCACCGAAAGGCTATGGCGCCACTCCACCTCGGACACTGTCGAAAAAAGGAGCCTCGTCGACACGAGGCTCATAAGACGAACCAGCATAGGAGAGACCGCCGAGGAGCCTTCAAGTCTGGGTCAAAGAACGCGCTCCGTGCGATCCACACATCAAACATTATTCGCGAAGGAATGTTCCACGGCCGCGAATAAATTTCGCTCCACCCGCCGCCGTACCTGAGACGGCACCCGCCTTCGCCTTGCCGCCGCCCGATTACGTCGGCAACGGCCAAGGACACCCCCTGCCGACGCCTCCCGACGATGCGCGGGGCCCCCGTACTCCGCCCATCGGCTTGCCTTGTTTTGGCCTGTGCATCTGCATTGCGAAATTCTCAACACGTGGCGGAACTTTGATGGCTTGATTGTGTTGAAGGAGGGCAGACTGCGGCTGCGCTTCACCCCCCGGCAATGACATGATCCCCGGAAAAAACGCGATGAACATTCTGTCCGTCACGGCTGAGATTTTCCCACTGGTAAAGACCGGCGGCCTCGCCGATGTCGCCGGCTCGCTGCCAAAGGCGCTGGCGGCCCACGGCATCCATACGCGCTCTCTGGTTCCCGGATACCCGAGCGTCATGCGGGCGCTCACGGGGGCGTCTCCGATCAAACAATATGATCGCCTGTTCGGCGAACCCGCCACTCTTGTCGCAGGACAGACCGACGGTCTGGATCTCCTGGTGCTCGACGCGCCCGGCTTCTTTGAGCGAGAGGGCGGTCCCTACACCGACAATCACGGCAAAGACTACCCGGACAACTGGAAGCGTTTCGCGGCCTTTTCTTTCGTCGCCGCGCAAGTCGCCGAGCACGGCGTGGGGGACTGGCGGCCAGATATCATCCATGCCCACGACTGGCATCCGGCACTCAGTCTGGTCTACCTCAAGTTCTCGCCCAATGCCGGGATTCCCCGTGTCTTGACCGTCCACAACCTCGCCTTCCAGGGCCAGTTTCCCGCCGTTCGCTTCACCGAACTGGGACTGCCGGACGGAGCCTATTCGATCGAGGGCCTCGAATATTACGGCGACCTTGGCTATCTGAAGGGTGGACTGCAGGCGGCCGACGCTATCACCGTGGTCAGTCCCACCTACGCGCGCGAGATCATGTCGCCGACCTTCGGCATGGGCCTCGAGGGCGTGATGAATGCGCGCCATGATGACGTTACCGGCATCGTCAATGGCATCGACACTGAGGTATGGAATCCTTCCTCGGACCCGAATATCGAACATCACTTCTCGACCCGCGCGCCGTTGCGCCGCATGCCGAACAGGCAGAAGCTGCTCGATCGTTTCGGCCTGTCGAACACATCCGGACCGGTTTTCGCGGCGGTCAACAGGCTGACCTGGCAGAAAGGCATGGATCTCCTGGCAGGTGTGGTCGACGAGATCGTCAAGGGGGGTGGCAAGCTGATCGTGCTCGGACAGGGCGAGGCCGCGATCGAGGATGCCTTCACCGAGGCCGCGCGGCGCTTCCCGCACAGCGTCAGCGTCGAGATCGGCTACGATGAGCCACTCGCCCATCAGATTCACGCCGGGGCGGACGCGATGCTCGTTCCCTCGCGCTTCGAACCGTGCGGTCTGACACAGCTCTACGCCCTGCGCTATGGCTGCGTGCCCATCGTCGCCCGCACCGGCGGATTGTCGGAGACGATCATCGACGCCAACGACGCCGCGCTACATGCGCAAGTGGCGACCGGCATACAATTTTCTCCCGTCGACGCGAACGAACTGAGGCTCGCCATACGCCGAGCCTTCAGGCTTTTCAGGCGCCGACGCGTCTGGGAAAGCCTGCGCAGACAGGGGATGAGGACGGATTGCTCCTGGCACCGCAGCGCCGCCCAATATGCGGAGCTCTACGGCAAGGTGCTGACCCCCGACATACGCTTGGCGGGATAAAGCAATTCCGAGGAAAGCTGTTCCCTCCGGAAAGGCATCCTTTCAAAGAGTTAGGCCCTCTTACTGTTTCAATGAGACAATGAAATGATTCAATCGACCGCCGTTATCCGCGGCTCCCATTCGCAACGCTGATGAGTTGATCAGAAAGGCAGCATGGATCGCGCTGGAGGAATGTGCCAATGGCAGGGTCCCTACTGCATGTTTCCTTAAATCATAGTCGATTTAAGGAAACATGCAGCAACTCAAAGTGCCACAGCGTCCTTGGCGCGTCTGATAAGACGCGCGGCGCGGTAGACAAAGGCCCGAGCCATGACCGCGGACGCTGCTACTCCCTCCTCCCTTTCTCACGCTTCCGGCACCGCCCGCACCGGCGTTCTGCTCATGCTTCTCGGCATGCTGATGTTCTCGCTGAACGACGTCATGGGCAAATGGCTGGTCGCGACCTATTCGGTCGGCCAGGTGGTGCTGATCCGCAGCCTGGCCGCCGCCGTCCTGCTCGCACCCTTCCTCTGGGCCGGCGGATTACGGAAACTTGTCGCGGTCGAACGGCCATGGCTTCAGCTTGCTCGCGTCGTCGCCTCGACGGCGGAGGTCGTCGCCTTCTATTTCGCCGTGGTCTATCTGCCGCTCGCCGACGTCATGACCTATTGGCTGGCAGCGCCGATCTACGTCGCGGCCGTCTCGCCGCTGGTCCTCAAGGAACATGTCGGCTGGCGGCGCTGGACCGCGATCGCCATCGGCTTCGTCGGCGTCGTCATCGCGCTCGAGCCATCCTCTGAGGCCTTCACCCTGCCGGCGCTGATCTCGCTCCTCGGCAGCATGTTCTTCGCCTTCATGATGATTTCCGGACGCTCGCTGCGTGGTACGCCGGATACGATACTGGCCTTTTGGCAGATCGTCGGGGCGACGGTCGCCGGCCTCGTCTGGGCGCCGCTGGACTGGACACCGCTGAAACCGCTCGACACGGCGCTGTTGGGTCTGCTTGGCGTCGTCGCCATGCTCGCGCACGTATTCGTCAACAGGGCGTTGAAGCTCGCCGAAACAGCGACGATCGCGCCTTTGCAATATACGCTGCTCTTCTGGGCGATCGTCTTCGGCTGGCTGATCTTCGGCGACACGCCGCGCCTGTCGATGATCCTCGGCGCCGGTCTCATCGTCGCCTCCGGCCTCTTCATCTTCTTCCGCGAGCAGCAACTCAAGCGGCAGGGGCGGCTGAAGGGCTAAAGCCGGCCGGAGCGCCCCACCAAGCTCCTGGAGGCGCTCCTCCTGCATGTCTCCTTAAATCGACCTCGATTTAAGGACAAAGACATGCAGCAATTCAAAGTGCTACAGCGTCCTTTGCGCGTCTGATAAGGCGCGCGGCGCTGTAGATCTGGTTCAGTCGTCCGCTACAACTCTCTGCTTCTGCGTGCCGAGACCTTCGATGCCAAGCTCGATCACGTCGCCGGCCTTCAGATATTGCGGCGGCTTGAAGCCCATGCCGACGCCGGGAGGGGTGCCGGTCGAGATGACATCACCCGGATGCAGGGTCATGAACTGCGAGAGGTAGCTCACGAGATGGGCGACGCCGTAGACCATGGTTTCGCTCGAACCGTCCTGCTTCGTCTCGCCGTTGACGGTCAGCCACATCTTCAGGTTTTGCGGATTGCCGATCTCGTCGCGGGTCACCAGCCATGGACCGATGGGGCCGAAGGAGTCGCAGGATTTTCCCTTGGTCCACTGGCCGGAGCGCTTCGTCTGGAAATCGCGCTCCGAGACGTCGTTGACGACGCAATAGCCGGCGACGTGATCGAGCGCTTGCGCCTCGGACACGTATTTCGCGGTCTTGCCGATAACCACTCCGAGCTCGACTTCCCAATCGGTGGCCACCGAACCGCGCGGAATGATCACATTGTCGTTCGCACCGACGATCGCCGAGGTCGCCTTCATGAACACGACCGGCTCCGGCGGAACCTCCAGACCGGACTCTGCGGCATGGTCCGCATAGTTGAGACCGATGCAGATGAACTTGCCGGTGCCGGTAACGCAGGCGCCAAGCCGAGGCACGCCCTCGACGACCGGCAGGCTTTCGATATCGAGCCCGCTCGCCCAGCCAAAATCCACGATCGCCGCGCCGCCGATATCGGCGATGACACCGGAGAGATCGCGAATCCTGCCCGCACCGTCAAGCACGCCCGGCTTCTCGGCTCCTACCGGTCCATAACGCAACAGCTTCATCCTACTCCTCCAAACCATCGAAAAAATCACTGCGACTGACAAATCAAACAGCGTCGCCGATGTAAAGCCGTTTCCGCCGCATCGGCGCGAAAACCGCGGCGACTGTCAATAGTGGTGGTCTGCCGTCCTCCTGTTCCCGAGGCGGACGGTTATCAGATAAATTGAAATAATATCGACTATCGCGCCTATCTATTTCGCTTATGCCGCATATGACCATAGAGTTCGGCCGAAGCCCCGACAAAGGGGCGAATTCCAAGGGGAACGGACAATGAAAAACCGGATTCTGACATTGGCGCTCATCTGCGCCGGGCTGCTCTCGTCGACGGCACAGGCAGCCGAGAAACTGAAGATCGGCACTGAGGGCGCCTATCCGCCCTTCAATTTCGTCGATTCCACCGGAAAGGTCGGCGGCTTCGACGTCGAAATCGGCCTTGCGCTGTGCGAACGCATGAAGGTCGAATGCGAGGTCGTCGCCCAGGATTGGGACGGCATCATTCCGGGCCTGCTCGCCAAGAAATACGACATGATTATCGCCTCGATGTTCATCACCGAGGAGCGCAAGAAGCAGGTGGCATTCACCGACCCGTATTATCTCGCTGCAATGACCCATGTGGCCCCGAAGGGAGCGGGGCTCACCGAGTTCAGCAATGAAGCGCTCAAGGGCAAGGTAATCGGCGCGCAGTCCGGCACGACCCAGGCCGACTATATTGCCGCCGTCTATCCCGATGCGGAGATCAAGCTCTATCCGACCCAGGACGAGGCCAATCTCGACATGGTCAACGGGCGCCTCGACCTGCAGGTCGGCGACATGCTGCCGATGCTCGATTGGGTCACCAAGAACGACGACGGCAAAGGCTGCTGCGAGCTTATCGGCGAGCCGATCACCGACAAGAAGTTCGTCGGCGACGGCGTCGGCATCGCTGTCCGGCAGGAGGACAACGACCTGCGCGAGAAGCTGAACAAGGCGCTCGAAGAAATCCGCGCCGATGGCACCTATCAGAAGATCAACGACAAGTACTTCACCATCGACGTCTATACGATGAAGTGATCAGCCAGCAGGCTGTCGGAGGCCGGTCGCCGCAGCCGCGGTGGCCGGCCTTTCCATTTCCAGCAGGCCGGGAACGGCTGGCACCACGATCGCCGATCGCTTGCCGATAGCCGACATTGCGGTAAATCTCTGCGAACGATCTACCGCGCCGCGCGTCTTATCAGGCGCGCAAAGAACGCTGTAGCACTTTGAATTGCTACATGTTTTTATCCTTGAATCGGCTACGGTTTAGGGAAACATGCAGCAGCGACGAGCGAGGACGCCATGTTTGATCTCAACGGCAAGACCGCACTGGTGACCGGCGGCGGGCGCGGGCTCGGCCTTGAAATGGCGAAGGCTCTTGCACGAGCCGGCGCCTGGACCGTGATCAACGGCCGCAATCTCGACACCCTCGAGGAGACGAGAGCCCGGCTTGCCGATGACGGCGTCACCGTCGCGGTGGCGCCGGGCGACATTACGCGCGATGTCGAAGCCATTCTGGTGGATGCCACGGCCAAGACCGGGGCGCTCGATATCCTGATACACGCCGTCGGCGAGCGGGATCGCCGCAGTACGGAAGCAATGGAGCCGTCCGAGTTCGCAGCACTCCTCAATACCGATCTCACGGCGGCTTACGCCATGGCGAAGGCGGCATTGCCTTATCTTAAACAGTCCGCCGCCGGCCGGCTGATCTTCGTCACCTCGATCGCCGCCTTCGCCGCGCGCGCCGGCGATCCTGCCTATACGGCGGCCAAAGGCGGGCTTTCGGCGCTGACTCGCTCGCTCGCCGTCGAACTCGGCGCCGACAACCTGACCGTCAACGCCATTGCGCCGGGCTGGTTCGCGACCGAGACCAATGCACATCTTGCAGCCGATCCTGCGCTCAAGGCGTTCGTCGATGTCCGCATTCCGCTGAAGCGCTGGGGGCGGCCGGAAGAAATCGCGCCGGCCGCCGTCTTCCTCGCCTCGCCGGCGGCAAGCTTCGTCAACGGCATCACGCTGACGGTCGATGGCGGCATGACCGTGCAGATGTGATAGCCGATCAGAGCGGGAGCCGGATCTGCCTGGATCGTTGCGGCGCATCTCCGCGTGCGCAAGGAGGCACCCCCCTCTGCAGGGCAGGGGGGTATCAACGCCCTACATCCTACCCTGCCTTGACCTCTTCTGTGCCGCGCAGCATGCGGATCAGCGCGGAGAAGTCCTCGCCGCCGTGGCCGAGTTTTTCGAACAGGCTGTAGAGTTGCGCCGCCTGCGCCCCCATCGGAGTTGCCGCGCCGCTGGCGCTTGCGGCCTGCTGGGAAAGCTTCAGGTCCTTCAGCATCAGGCTCGCGGTAAAGCCGGGCTTGTAGTCGTTGTTCGCCGGCGAGGCCGGAACCGGGCCGGGAACCGGGCAATAGGTGGTCAGCGACCAGCATTGGCCGGACGAGGTGGAGGCGACGTCGAAGAGCGCCTGATGCGACAGGCCCAGCCGCTCGGCCAGCACGAAAGCCTCGCAAACGCCGGCCATCGAAATTCCGAGGATCATATTGTTGCAGATCTTCGCCGCCTGCCCGGCGCCGACATCGCCGCAATGGACGATCTTTTTGCCCATTGCCTCGAGCAGATGCTTGCCACGGGAAAACGCGCCGTCACTGCCGCCGACCATGAAGGTCAGCGTGCCGGCCGCGGCTCCCGCCGTGCCGCCGGAGACCGGGGCGTCGAGCGAGGGGCAGCCGGCCTTGTCGGCAAAGCCGTGCACCTTGCGCGCGCTTTCGACATCGATCGTCGAGCTGTCGATGATGAGCGTTCCCGGGTCGACGAAACCGAGCAGTTCGTCCCAGACATAAAGGACATGTGCGCTCGCCGGCAGCATGGTGATGACACATTCCGCCTCGCGCACGGCCTGCGCGATCGAGCCGGCGACCGAAACGCCGGTCTTCGCCGCGGCATTGCGGGACGCTTCCGACAGGTCGAAGCCGGTGACGGCGTGACCCGCCTTCACCAGATTGGCGGCCATCGGGCCGCCCATGTTGCCAAGCCCGATAAAGGCGATCTTCGTCATGTGCCTCTCCTCCTGCACCTGCATGTTTCCGTTCGACGGTCTTCACCCAAAGAGCGGCGGACCGTCGTGTCTCTCGAACCGCGCGAGCGCCTGCGGCGTCACCTCAGCGAGCCCGACGGACCATTTCGGATTGCGGTCCTTGTCGATCACCGCAGCCCGCACGCCTTCGTAGAAATCCGGATTGGAGAGCATGCCGATAGTCGCGGCATATTCCCGCTCCAGGCACTCGTTGAGCGAGGCGCTCGCGCGCCCCGCCCGCAGCAGCGAGAGCGTCAACTTCAGGCTGATGGCCGAGCGCGTTCGCAGCATTTGCAGCGTCTCGAAAGCAAAATCCGAACCATCGCGTTCGAGAGCATCCAGAATTTCTTCAACGCTGTCGAAGGCAAAACAGCGGTCGATCAGCGAAAACTGGTCGTGCAACGGCGACGCGGGCGGCTCGCTGGAAACGCTCTGGATCGCGGCAGTAACATCGTTCGCCTTCGCCGAATCCGGAAGCGCCACGAGCGCGGTGATCAGGTCGCCGATCCTGTCGCTCGGAACAAAACTGTCGGCGAGCCGCGCATGGATCGCATTCGCGGCGCCGATGTCGCGGCCGGTGAGCCCGATGTAGGTGCCGAACTCGCCGGGGGCGCGCGGCAGAAGCCAGGTCGCGCCGACATCCGTGAAATAGCCGATTCCCGTCTCCGGCATGGCAAGCCGCGTCCTCTCCGTGACGACCCTATGACTGCCATGGGCAGAAACACCGACCCCGCCGCCCATGACGATGCCATCCATGACGGCAATATAGGGCTTGGAATAGGCGGAAATTCGGCTGTTGACGATGAATTCCTCGCGCCAGAATTGCGCGCCTTCCTCCGGCCGCTCCCGGCCGCTCTCGTAGATCATGCGTATGTCGCCGCCGGCGCAAAGCCCACGTTCGCCTTCGCCGGTGACGAGCACGGCCGCAACCGCCGAATCGCGCTCGAAATCGGTCAGTGCCGCGGCGATCATGCGGATCATCGGCAGGTTGAGGCTGTTCAGCGCACGCGGCCGGTTGAGCCGGAGCCTGCCGATTGCGCCCTGGCGTTCGACGACGACTTCCGGTTGAGCGGACTGCATCTCCATGAAATCTCCTTCCTATTTCCGTCCCATGATCGCGCGGGAAACGATCAGTCGCATGATCTCGTTGGTGCCCTCGAGTATCTGGTGCACCCGCAAGTCGCGGACAATCTTCTCGACGCCGTAATCGGCGAGATAGCCGTAGCCGCCATGGAGTTGCAGCGCGTCGTTTGCGACTGCGAAGCAGCGGTCGGTGACGAAGCGCTTGGCCATGGCGCAAAGCTTGGTCGCGTCCGGATCGCCGGCATCGAGCGCGGCCGCCGCCCGCCAGAGGAAAGTGCGGGCAATCTCAAGATCGGTCGCCATGTCGGCTAGGCGAAACTGCAGCGCCTGGAATTCACCGATCGCCTTGCCAAAGGCGCGCCGCTCGTGGACATAGGCGAGCGCCTTGTCAAAGGCGGCCTGCGCACCGCCGAGCGAGGCAGCGGCGATGTTCAGCCGGCCGCCGTCGAGGCCGGCCATGGCGATCCGGAAACCCTCGCCCTCCGCGCCCAGCCGGTTTGCAGCGGGAACGCGGACATTGTCGAGCATCACCGCGCGGGTCGGCTGGGCATGCCAGCCCATCTTCTTCTCGTTGGCGCCAAAAGTCAGACCCGGCGCCTCCTTCTCGACGACAAATGCCGAAATGCCCTTCGGCCCCTCGTCGCCCGTGCGAGCCATGACGATGTAGAGACCGGATTCGCCGGCGCCGGAGATGAACTGTTTCTGCCCGGTCAGCACATAGCTGTCGCCCTCGCGCACCGCCCTGGTTTTCAGCGCCGCCGCATCCGAGCCGGAACCCGGTTCGGTCAGGCAATAGCTCGCCAGCGTCTCCATGGTGAGAAGTTGCGGCAACAGCCGCTGGCGCTGTTCGTCCGCGCCATAGCGGTCGATCATGCCGGCGCACATGTTGTGGATCGACACGAAGGAGGCGACAGCCGGGCAGCCGGTCGCCAACGCCTCGATGATCATCGCCGCGTCCAGACGGGTGAGCCCTGTGCCGCCGACGTCGTCGCGGACATAGATGCCGGCCATGCCGAGCGCCGCCGCGGCGCGTAGCGTCTCCACCGGAAAATGCTTTTGCTGGTCCCAGTCGATGGCGCTGGGCGCGAGTTCGTCCCGGGCGAAATCGAGCGCCATCGCGCGGATGGCTTCCTGCTCCTCTGACAGGCGAAAATCCATATGCATGTCCTCCCTGACCCGCATACTGACAATGTGGCGCTGTAGTTACACCAAATTTCGCACAGGCACAGACGCAAATTCTCACAGAGTCTGTTCAAAAACGAACAGAGCCGGCCGCATTTAACTCTCGCTTAGACGATACGGCAGAGAGCCGCGCATGTCATGGTCGACGATCAGCTTGCGTTTCAGCGGCGGCACGGCGCGGCTGGCGCATTTGGTGCGCTCGCAGATACGACAGGAGATGCCGATCGGGTCGAAGGCGGTGCGGTTGCCGAGGTCCATGTCATCGGCATAAACGAAGGCGTCGGCATAGGAGATCTCGCAACCGAGCGCCAAGGCGTAGCGCGGATGGTTGGCGCGGTAACCGCCGCCGCCCTTGGTGATCTGGGTGGCGAGGCAGAGATAGCGCACGCCGTCCGGCGTTTCAGCGAGCTGGCGGATGATGCGGCCGGGCGTTTCGAAAGCCTGATGCACGTTCCAGAGCGGACAGGCCGCCCCGAAGCGGGCAAACTGCAGCTTGGCGGCGCTGTGGCGCTTGGTGATGTTTCCGGCGCGGTCGATGCGCGCGAAGAAGATCGGAATCCCTTTCTGCCCGGGGCGCTGCAGGGTCGAGAGCCGATGGCAGACCTGCTCCAGCGAGGCCCCGAAACGGGCAGCAAGCAACTCGATATCGTGCCGCAATTCACGCGCCGCTTTGAGGAAAGACTGGTACGGCAGGATCAGGGCGCCGGCGAAATAGTTCTGCAAGCCGAGCCTGCAGATTTCGACTGCCTCCTCGGTGCGGAACCCGGCGCTGCCGACGATCCGGTCGATCTCCTCGCGGGCATGGAACTGCGCGATCTGCAGCGCCAGTTGGAAATCGCGCGTGGGCGCCGGCGCGTACGGGTTCAGCGTCAGGACGCGGGCACGCGGATCGAAGCGGCGGATCGCCTCGTCGCCGGCGACGCCGCGCACGACGCGCACGCCATGGCGCTGCTCGAGATGGGCCGCGAGCGCCGTATGATTATCCCCTTCCCCGAGGCCGAGATCGGCGGCGAGCGTTTCGGCGAGCGTGTCGATCTCGTGGATGTAATTGTCGACGAAGTGGAAGAAGTCGCGCACCTCCTCGTAAGGGGTCGTCTCGACGAAGGAGGCGCCGCGGCCGATTGTGTCGTCGATGCTGGCAAGCTGCTCGCTGTTGCGCCTGTAGGCCTGATGGCAGGTGATCAGCGCATGCGCCAGGCCCGGCGCATTCTGGGCGACGAGTTTGAGTTCCTGGAGGCTCGGCGAATAGGTTTCGAACAGCGGATCGTTCAGCGCCTCCGACAGGGCCGACAGGAGCCGGTCACCCTCGCCTGCCGAGAGTTCCGCGATATCGATCTGGAACTTCTCCGCAAGCGCGAGCAGCACCGCCGCCGAAACCGGCCGCTGGTTGTTTTCGATCTGGTTGAGGTAGCTCGTCGAAATGCCGATGCGCTCGGCGAACTGCCCCTGTGTCGCCCGGTTTGCTTCCCGGAGTTCGCGGACCTTGCGGCCGATATAGAGCTTGCCGATCGCCATGTTCGCAACTTCGCAATTTACGTTTCACATATTTCTATATTCCACATTCGCACATGATCGGCCGTTTTGCCATCCGATCTTCGACGCTATTGCGAAGCCTGGAACGCCTCTGCACAATCGAGAAAAATCTCGGCGAGAAAGAATTTCGGGAGGAGACACATGCGCGCGATACTGGAACAGGTGGAGGCCCGCCGCGCACAGGCGCGGGCCGGCGGCGGCGAGCGCCGCGTCGAGGCGCAGCACGGCAAGGGCAAGCTGACGGCGCGCGAGCGCATCGACGTACTGCTCGACGAAGGCTCCTTCGAAGAATACGACATGTATGTGACGCATCGCTGCGTCGACTTCGGCATGGCCGAGCAAAAGATTGCCGGCGATGGCGTCGTCACCGGCTGGGGCACGATCAACGGCCGACAGGTCTATGTCTTTTCCCAGGATTTCACCGTGCTCGGCGGCTCGCTCTCCGAGACCCATGCGGAAAAGATCTGCAAGATCATGGACATGGCCGCCCGCAACGGCGCGCCGGTGATCGGCCTCAACGATTCCGGCGGCGCCCGCATCCAGGAGGGCGTGGCGTCGCTCGCTGGCTATGCCGAGGTCTTCCGTCGCAACGCGGAAGTCTCGGGCGTCATCCCGCAGATCTCGGTAATCATGGGGCCATGCGCCGGCGGCGCGGTCTATTCGCCGGCGATGACCGATTTCATCTTCATGGTGCGCGACAGTTCCTACATGTTCGTCACCGGCCCCGACGTGGTGAAGACGGTGACGAACGAGATCGTGACGGCGGAAGAGCTCGGCGGCGCTCGCACCCATACGACGAAATCCTCGGTCGCCGACGGCGCCTATGAAAACGATGTCGAGGCGCTGGAACATGTGCGCCTGCTCTTCGACTTCCTGCCGCTCAACAACCGCGAGAAACCGCCGGTCCGGCCCTTCTACGACGACCCGGCGCGCGTCGAGATGCGCCTCGACAGCCTGATCCCCGACAGCGCCGCCAAGCCCTACGACATGAAGGAGCTCATTCTGGCGCTTGCCGACGAAGGCGACTTCTTCGAGCTCCAGGCGAGCTTTGCCCGCAACATCGTCACCGGCTTCATCCGTCTCGAGGGCCAGACGGTTGGCGTGGTCGCCAACCAGCCGATGGTGCTCGCCGGCTGCCTCGACATCGACTCTTCGCGCAAGGCCGCTCGCTTCGTGCGCTTCTGCGACGCCTTCTCGATCCCGATCCTGACGCTCGTCGACGTGCCGGGCTTCCTGCCGGGCACGAGCCAGGAATATGGCGGCGTCATCAAGCATGGCGCCAAGCTGCTCTTCGCCTATAGCCAGGCGACGGTGCCGATGGTGACCCTTATCACCCGCAAGGCCTATGGCGGCGCCTATGACGTCATGGCGTCGAAGCACATCGGCGCCGACGTCAACTATGCCTGGCCGACGGCGGAAATCGCAGTCATGGGCGCCAAGGGCGCGACCGAAATCCTCTACCGCTCCGAGCTCAGCGATCCGGAAAAGATCGCCGCCCGCACGAAGGAATACGAGGAGCGCTTCGCCAACCCCTTCGTCGCCGCCGAGCGCGGCTTCATCGACGAGGTGATCATGCCGCACTCGTCGCGACGCCGCATCGCGCGCGCCTTCGCGTCGCTGCGCAACAAGCAGGTGGAAACGCGCTGGCGCAAGCACGACACAATTCCGTTGTGACGAGGCGCGCCATGAAATCGGAACCCGAACCCGTCATGAGGCCTGAGGCGGCACGCAGCGATCACTGGCAGATGCTGCGCTATTTGGCGACGAACGCCCTTTACGGCGTGCTGGTTGGCGCCGCGAGCGCGGGCGCACTGATCTGGCTCAACATCGGCGCGGTCGGCACCCATATCGCACGCTCGTCGAACCCGCTGCTTGCGGCGGCCATGGTGGTTGCCCCCTTCGCCCTCCTCTTCGGCGGCGCGGTTGCGGCCTCCTCCATCGCGCTTCTACCCTACCGGCGAAAGTTCAGGCGCTGACGCGACAGAAAGGATTCAAAGAGAAACGCATGTTCAAGAAAATCCTCATCGCCAATCGTGGTGAAATCGCCTGCCGCGTCATCCGCACCGCCAAGAGGCTCGGCATTGCGACCGTCGCCGTCTATTCCGATGCCGACCGCGACGCCATGCATGTGCGTATGGCGGACGAAGCCGTGCATATCGGCGCCTCGCCCTCCAGCCAGTCCTATATCGTCATCGACAAGATCCTCGACGCGATCCGCAAGACCGGCGCCGATGCCGTGCATCCGGGCTACGGCTTCCTTTCGGAAAACGCCGCCTTTGCCGAAGCGCTGGAGAAGGAGGGCGTCGCCTTCATCGGGCCGCCGGTCGGCGCGATAAAGGCGATGGGCGACAAGATCACCTCGAAGAAAATCGCCGCCGAAGCCGATGTCTCGACCGTTCCCGGCCACATGGGGCTGATCGAGGACGCCGAGGAAGCCGTTCGGATCGCAGCGACCATCGGCTATCCGGTGATGATCAAGGCGTCGGCCGGCGGCGGCGGCAAGGGCATGCGGATCGCCTGGAGCGACATCGAGGCGCGCGAAGGCTTCCAGTCGTCGAAGAACGAGGCGAAAAGCTCCTTCGGCGACGACCGCATCTTCATCGAAAAATTCGTGACCGAGCCCCGCCACATCGAAATCCAGGTATTGGGCGACAAGCACGGCAACACGCTCTATCTGGGCGAGCGTGAATGCTCGATCCAGCGCCGCAACCAGAAGGTCATCGAGGAGGCCCCGTCTCCATTCCTCGATGAGAAGACGCGGCGCGCCATGGGCGAGCAGGCCGTCGCGCTTGCCAAAGCCGTCGGCTATCACTCCGCCGGTACGGTCGAGTTCATCGTCGATGGCGAGCGCAACTTCTACTTCCTCGAGATGAATACGCGTCTGCAGGTGGAGCACCCGGCGACCGAACTCATCACCGGGCTTGACCTCGTCGAGCAGATGATCCGCGTCGCCGCCGGCGAGGAACTCGCCTTCAGCCAGAAAGACGTGAAGCTCGACGGCTGGGCGATCGAAAGCCGGCTCTATGCAGAAGACCCCTACCGCAACTTCCTGCCCTCGATCGGCCGGCTGACGCGCTACCGCCCGCCTCAGGAAGGCAGGCAGGACGACGGCACCGTCATCCGCAACGATACGGGCGTCTTCGAGGGCGGTGAGATCTCGATGTATTACGACCCGATGATCGCCAAGCTCTGCACCTGGGGGCCGGATCGCGCCACCGCCGTCGAGGCGATGGCGAGCGCGCTCGATGCATTCGAGGTCGAGGGTATCGGGCACAACCTGCCTTTCCTTTCCGCCGTCATGCAGCAGAAGCGCTTCCGCGAAGGGCGCCTCACCACCGCCTATATCGCCGAGGAATTTACCGAGGGCTTCCAGGGCGTCGTCCCGGACGAGGCGGACGCACGCAAGCTCGCCGCCGTCGCGATCGTGATCAACCAGGCGCTGCAGGAGCGCGCGAGCCAGATCTCGGGTACGATCGGCAACCACCGCCGCGTCGTCGGCCACGACTGGGTGGCAAGCCTTGCCGATCGCGACTTTCGCGTGACGGCCGGCGTCTCGGCCGATGGTGCCTTCGTCCGCTTCGCCGATGACGGAGCGGTGACGGTCGCAACCGACTGGACACCCGGCCGTACGCTTGCCACCTTCAACATCGACAATCAGCCGATGGGCGTGAAGGTCGATCTCGTCGGCACCGGGATCCGGCTGCGCTGGCGCGGCATCGACGTGATCGTGCGCGTCAGAAGCCCGCGCGTTGCCGAACTTGCGTGGCTGATGCCGAAGAAGCTACCGCCGGACACGTCGAAGATGCTGCTCTGCCCGATGCCGGGCGTCGTGACCTTGATCGCGGTCAGAGCCGGAGACACGGTCGAGGCCGGACAGGCGATCGCCGTCGTCGAGGCGATGAAGATGGAAAACATCCTCCGGGCTGAGAAGCGCGCGACGGTCAAGCGCGTGGCGATCGCCGCCGGCGCGAGCCTGGCAGTCGACGAGCTGATCATGGAGTTCGAGTGATGTCGTATGCTCTCCAACGCGCGATCGTCGTTTGCGCCCGCCGGTGAAAAAGGAGCGGAAAGCCAATGCCTGATAACGACAACAATCCCCTGAATAACAATCCGCTGAAAGACTGGGCCACGCTCGCCGAACGCGAATTGAAGGTGCCGCTGGAAGATCTCGTCTGGCACACCCCGGAGGGCATTCCGGTGAAGCCGGTCTATACGGCCGAGGACATGCAGGGCGTCGATCATCTCGGCACGCTGCCGGGCTTCGCGCCGTTCACGCGCGGGCCGCGCGCCACCATGTACACCGGCCGGCCATGGACCATCCGACAATATGCCGGCTTCTCCACCGCCGAGGCCTCCAACGCCTTTTACCGGAAGGCGCTCGCCGCCGGCCAGCAGGGCGTTTCGGTCGCCTTCGACCTCGCCACCCATCGCGGCTACGATTCGGATCATCCGCGCGTCGTCGGCGACGTCGGCAAAGCCGGCGTGGCGATAGATAGTGTCGAGGACATGAAGATCCTGTTCGACGGCATCCCCCTCGACAAAATCTCGGTCTCGATGACCATGAACGGCGCGGTGATCCCGATCCTCGCTTCCTTCATCGTCGCCGGCGAGGAGCAGGGCGTGCCGCGCCGGGAGCTCTCCGGGACCATTCAGAACGACATTCTCAAGGAGTTCATGGTCCGCAACACCTACATCTATCCGCCCGAGCCGTCGATGCGGATCGTCGCCGACATCATCGCATACACGGCGAAAGACATGCCACGCTTCAACTCGATCTCGATTTCCGGCTACCATATGCAGGAGGCCGGCGCGACGCTGGTGCAGGAGTTGGCCTTCACCCTTGCCGACGGGCGCGAATATGTGCGCGCGGCGCTCGCCAAGGGTCTTAATGTCGATGACTTCGCCGGCCGCCTCTCCTTCTTCTTCGCCATCGGCATGAACTTCTTCATGGAGGCCGCCAAGCTGCGCGCCGCGCGCTTCCTCTGGGCGAAGATTATAGAAGACTTCCGCCCGAAAAAGCAGTCCTCCCTGATGCTGCGCACCCATTGCCAGACCTCCGGGGTGTCGCTGCAGGAGCAGGACCCCTACAACAACATCATCCGCACCGCCTTCGAAGCGATGTCGGCGGTGCTCGGCGGCACGCAGTCGCTGCACACCAATTCCTTCGACGAGGCGATCGCGCTGCCGACCGAGTTCTCCGCGCGGATCGCCCGCAACACCCAGTTGATCCTCCAGCATGAGACCGGCGTGACCAAGGTGGTCGATCCGCTCGCCGGCTCCTATTACGTCGAGGCGCTGACCCGCGATCTGACAGAAAAGGCCTGGGCTTTGATGGAGGAGGTGGAAGCGCTGGGCGGAATGACCAAGGCGGTGGCAAGCGGCCTGCCGAAGCGCCTGATCGAGGAGGCTGCGATCCGACGCCAGGCGGCAGTGGACAAGGGCGAGGAGGTTATCGTCGGCGTCAACAAGTATCGGCGCGAAAACGAAGAGCCGATCGATATCCTCGAGATCGACAACACCGCCGTCCGGGCGGCGCAGATCAAACGGATCGAGGAAACCAAGCGCCGGCGCGATTCGCAGAGATTGCAGGAAACGCTCGGAAGCCTTGCTGAGGTGGCGCGGAGCGGCAAGGGCAATCTGCTCGCGGCGGCGATCGAAGCCGCGCGGGCGCGTGCCACTGTCGGCGAGATCTCCAATGCGATGCGGCAGGTCTTCGGCGACTACACCGCGGTGCCGGAAGTCGTCACCGACATCTATGGCAAGGCCTATGAAAGCGATCCCGAACTCGGCGTGCTCGCCGGGCGTCTCGGCGAGGTCACCAAGCGGCTCGGCCACAAGCCGAAGATCATGGTGGCGAAGCTCGGCCAGGACGGGCACGACCGCGGTGCCAAGGTGATCGCCTCGGCCTTCGGCGATATCGGCTTCAATGTCGTCGCCGGACCGCTGTTCCAGACGCCGGAGGAAGCAGCCGACCTGGCGCTTGCCGAAGAAGTCACCGTCGTCGGCGTCTCCTCGCTTGCCGCCGGCCACAAAACGCTGATGCCGCAATTGACCGAAGCGCTGAAGAAGCGCGGCGGCGAGGACATCATCATCGTTTGCGGCGGCGTTATTCCGCGACAGGACTATCAATACCTGATGGACAATGGCGTCGCCGCTGTCTTCGGTCCCGGCACGCACGTGCTCGATGCCGCACGCGCGGTTCTCGACCTGATCGAGGGCAAGCGCCGGAACGCTTGATAGGCGACTACGGCATGCAGTAGACGCCTCAAGCCACGACAAGAATGACGCCGGTCGCGACGAGCGCCAGCGTCCAGATAAGGTCGAAGTTGATCCACGCGGAACGCAGGACCGCAAGACCGAGCCATTCGATGACGACCAAGGCGACCGCCGCGGTAACCGCGAGCGTCGCCACGGCATGGAGTGCCACGGCCGCCAGCGAGATCGGCAGCGAACTGCCGAGAGGGATGGTAGCCGATTGGTCCGCAAGGCAGAGACCGAGCACCGCAGGCACCAGCATCAGCCCCGCGCCATGCCCCGTCGCCATCAGGAATGACCAGAGTGCGAGACCGGCCATTCCGGTCCGCATGCCGACCCGGACCCGGTGGCGGTGTCCGTAGAAGGCGTAGTAGCCGGCGAGGCCGAGGATGAGCGCGGCCGCGAAAAGCTTGAGGCTCCGCAGGTCGACGACCGTGCCGAAGGCCATAAAAGCCGTCAGCACGACCGCGATGGCGGCGGCATGCCCGGCGGCGATCGGCAGGAGCGACAGCCAGACGATGCGCGAACTTTGTCGATGGAGCCCCAGCGCCACGGCAAAAAGCCAGCCCATTGCCGGGTTGACGCCATGGAAGGCGCCAAGGCCGGCGAGTGAGAGCCACGGCCAGAAATCAGTCATGCGTACCGGCGGGCACGACCCCACACCCCTCACGGATAGCAATAGGAATCGGAGGAGCAGTCGCCACCTTCGAGCCTAACCTGATGCGGGCGATGACCCTTCGGCCAATCGACGAAAAAGCTCTCGTCGAAGGAAATTCCGCCGTTGTCGCCGACATCCAGTTTCACCATCCATCCGTCGATGCCGTCCGGATAGAATTGCGGGTCGATCGCGCCGTAGAGCGAGTTGGTGAAATAAACGCGCTTGCCGTCGCGGCTTATTTCCACCATCTGCGGTCCGCCATTGAGCGCGCCGTTCGACGCCTTCGGATGCGTCGCGCGCGAAACGATCCCGCCGATCCTGACGCGGCCGGTCTCCTTCGGCGCGAGGGGATCGGAAACGTCGTACTGGATCATGTCGCCGGTACCCCAGCAGGAGACGTAGAGGAATCGGTCGTCCATCGAGAGGTCGATGTCGGTCACGAGCGGCGCGACCGCCTTGAAGCCCTTGAGCACGGGCGGCAGGAGGTCCGCGTCGGCGGGCTCGGCCGGAATCTCGATCACCTTCTTCACAGCCCACTGGTCGCCGTCGCGATACCAGGTCCAGATCGAGGCGGAGAGATCCTTGAGGCTGATGACGCAGCCGACGAAACCATAGGCCTTGGTCGGATCATGGGCGGGGCGCAATTCGAAGACGAGCTGGTGCTCCTCGCCGAAATCGACCTCCTGCAGGTGCTTGCGCTTGTTGAGATCCCAGAAATGAAGCCTGCGGCCGTATTTCGAACCGAGTAGCACTTCCGGAACCAGACCGTTTTCGAAGTTTTCCGGCGTTCCCCACTCGCTGGTGATCATCGTGTCGTGGCCGAGGTGCCACCAGAAATCGTAGGCGAGCTTCTGCGGTCCGCGATCCATCTCCCATTGCCCGAGCACGTCGAAGCTGTCGTGGTCGAGCAGAAAGATGCCGCCGGGCGCGTTGCCGTCGCGGTCGGCAAGCGCGTTGACATAGATGCCCTCCGGTCCGCAATGGATGGTGTGCAGCCGGGAATAGTTTGCCTTCTCGGCAATTTCCGCCGGATCGATGACGCGGACAATCCTCGGATTCCGGGGATCCGGCTTGGTGTCGATGATATGAAGCCGCGACGACCTCAGCCCGGGCACGACCAGATAGCGGCGCTCGACGTGAGGATGCGGCGCATTGGGGCAAAGGCAGGACGAGCAGGCATTCCAGCCGAAGTGATGCAGTTCGTCGCCGACGTTCGGCATGTCGACCTGCCCGACGATCTGAGAATAGCTCGGAGAGGTTGGATCGACGTCGACCACCGCGATCGCATCCGGTCGCTGTCGATCCGGATCGAAGGCCGCCACATAGGCGATGGTTTCCTTGGGGGCCTTTGCGGCCATGCGCGGTGATGGATAGAAGGAAGGATCGGGTCGCCACGTCGCCATTTCGCTTTCTCCCCAGAGAAGACAATGCGTGGATCCTGATGCGAAGCTTAGTTGATGCGGCAAAAACGCGTCGGAAATGCGGCGGCATTGCCTTATTTCGGCGGCGACGAAACGGGGACATGTGACAGCTTTCGAGTTCGAAGCGGAAGTGCGGAAGTATGGCTCTATCCTGGAAAGGGCGGCTGGCACTTCTTCACCTACCGACGGATATTGCCCGGCAGTCCACTCCTTCTTACCGGCCTCCTCACCAACAAATCTTCGCTGCGGCCCACTGAGAGCGCAGGCTGCCCTATCCTCAGGTGTAGCTCGACCGCCAACCGGCTTCAGCATAGCGTCGGCGCTGTAGTGACCGACACGCCTCGATCACGCAAGACAGGAGCGCATCATGTCGCAGGCGGAAACAAAACCCCGCACGACTGGTCAGCAGGAGGCAAACATGAGCTTGGACAACACCTCACACCCCGGTAGAACGAGCCCCGAAGAGTTGGTTCCGTCGCGCTATGCGGTGCGGGTCGGCGAGATTGACGTGCTGGTGGTCAGCGATGGGGTGCTACCGCTGCCAACCGCGATGTTGGCCCACAACGTCGACCCGGCCGTCCGGGCGGCATGGCTGGACGACATGTTCCTTCCGCCAGACGCGATCGACTGGGCGCTGAACGTGGTCGTGGTGCGTAGCGGCAGCCAAACCATACTCGTCGACGCTGGGCTAGGGTTCGACCCGGAGTTGAACTTGCCGCGGGCCGGGCAGTTGATCAAGCGACTGGAGGCCGCCGGCATCGATCTTGCATCCGTGACCGACGTGGTGCTGACCCACATGCATATGGACCACATTGGCGGGCTGCTCGTCGACGGCGTGAAGGACCGGCTGCGTCCGGACCTGCGGATCCACGTGGCGGCCGCCGAGGTCAAGTTCTGGGAGAGGCCCGATTTCTCCCACGTCTCCATGCCGCCGGGGTTCCCGGACGCGCTTCGGTCGGCCGCCAAGCGGTTCATGAAAGAGTACCAGAGCTACCTGCGGCCGTTCGATGACGAGTACGAGGTGGCGCCGGGGGTGGTCGTTACTCGCACCGGCGGCCACACCCCCGGGCACAGCGTGGTCCGCGTGGCGTCCGGCGGCGACGGGCTGACGTTCGCCGGCGACCTCGTGTTCCAGGTCGGGTTCGAACACCCCGAGTGGTACAACGGCTTCGAACACGACCCCGAGGAGGCGGCCCGCGTCCGGGTCCGTCTTTTGCGGGAGCTGGCGGCGACCGGCGAGCTGCTGGTGGCCACTCACCTGCCGTTCCCATCCGTCGGCCACGTGGCGGGCGACGGCGACCACTTTCGCTGGGTACCGGTTTTCTGGGACTACTGACCGTTTGTCGGCTTAGGGCCGAACCACTGCATGTTCCTTAAAGCGCAGCCGATTTAAGAACAAAAACATGCAGCAATTCAAAGTGCTACACAGCGCCGTGCGTCAGAAAAGACGCACGGCGCTGCAGACGACCGCAGCGTTTGAACAACTGGTCGATCGCTGCCTCGCACGACACCGCCGGCATCTTCGCCGACTTAAAGCGCGTCGCTTTCGGAACGAGGCGGACATTCAGCGAGCGCGTTTACAGAACCGGATTTATGAGTTCCGCCTGCACCCGCTCCAACCAACGTAACCTAGGTCTCGATCCTGAGCTTCATCCGGTCGGCGGCAAAGCGCGTGCGTGAAAATTCGACCGGCTTGCCGTCAAGGTCAGCGTTCACCGATTGCGCTTCCATCACGATCGCGCCGGGCGACAGCTTCAACAGCGAAAGCTCGTCTGCATCGGCATGCCGCGCGACGATTTCGGTCGAAACGCGCACATAGTCGCCGAGCCCCTGCGCGGCAAAAGCCTTGGTGATGGAGCCCAGCCGGGCATATTCCTCGGCCATCTGCGGAAAACGATCTGCGGGAAAATAGCTGACCGACATGGAAAGCGGCCGACCGTCGCCGCTGCTCACCGTCCGCAATTCTATCAGTAGGGAGCCGGGAGAAACGGCAAGGGCCGCCGCAATCTCGCCGCTCGCCGGCACTTCCGCATGGCCGAGCAGCCGTGTGCCGATCTCCTTCACCTGCCGGCCGAGCCCCTGCGAAAAGCGGGTGCGCCGCGAAATCGGATAGCTGACGCGATCCTTGCGCTCGATCATCGTGCCGCGCCCCTGGACCGCGCGGACAAGGCCTTCCTCGCCAAGTGCCGCCAGAGCGCTGCGAACCGTGTGGCGGTTGACGCCGAATTCCTGCGCCAGCGCGGTTTCGGGCGGCACCATGCCGGTCGCGTCGTAATCGCCATTGCTGATCGAAAGCCGGATGCGGTCGGCGATCTGCCGCCAGAGCGCCACGCCGGTCTGCCGTTCGACGACTTTCTTCAACGCCATTTTGTTCGCCCCACTTTGTTCGTCAATGTCACAAGCCTGTCATTTGCGAACGTTAAGGAAGGATATAAGATGTATAGTTGTCTAGATCAATAGACATTTTGGAGTGAACGATGGACGCAACGCAGAAACATGAGGCGCTGCCGGACGCAGCCGCGGAACGCCGGGAAGGCATACGGCTTCTCGCCCGCGCCACGCTTGCGGAACTTGTCGGAGCCTGGGAGGCGATCGCAGACAAGCCGGATGTCGCCCCGGTCCGCGGCCCGGAAACGGGGCTCGTCATGGTGCGCGGCCGGATCGGCGGCGGCGGTGACGCCTTCAACCTCGGCGAGGCAACCGTGTCGCGCGCCACGGTCAGGCTCGCCAGCGGCGAGATCGGCCACGGGCAGATGCTCGGCACCGACAAGGAACGCGCCCGCTTTGCCGCGATCTTCGATGCGCTCTTCCAGACCGAGAGGCATCGCCTGGCGGTCGAAAAGCTGCACCGGCTGATCGCCGCCCGCATCGATGCCGAAGACCGCCGCAAGGCGGAACAGACCGCCGCAACCCGCGTCGACTTCTTCACCATGGTCCGGGGGGACGACTGATGGCCGCACAATCGCAAATCTACGCCGGTGCCTTCGCCGACCCGGTCTTTCAGGCACAATCCGTGTTCCGCGCTCTGATGGATGGCTTTGCCCGCCCGGGTACAGTTGCCAACCTCGCGGCGCTGGCATCGCCGCCCTCGCCCCTCGGCAAGGCGAGCGGTGCCGTTGCGCTGACGCTCTGCGACCACGACACCCCCGTCTGGCTCTCCCCCGCGCTCGCAAAGTCCGCCGTGCCGCAATGGATCGCCTTCCACACCGGTGCGCCGATGACCGAAACGAAGGATGACGCCCGCTTCGCCTTCATCGAGAGGGGCGGCGCGGTGCCGAGTTTCGACCAGTTCGCGCTCGGCACGCAGGAATATCCCGACCGTTCGACGACGCTGGTGATCGAGGTCGAAGCACTCACGGGTGGCCAACCACTTATCGCCAGGGGACCGGGAATCAAGGACGAAAACATCGTCGCGCCAAAAGGCCTGCCGGACGTCTTCCTCGACTTCTGGACGGCGAACAGGGCGATTTTCCCGCGCGGCATCGACCTGGTCCTGACGGCGGTTGACGCGGTGCTCTGCCTGCCGCGTACGACGAAGCTCTCTCCGAAGGAGGCGTGATCCATGTATGTAGCCGTCAAGGGCGGGGAAGCCGCCATTGCCAATGCCCATCGCCTGCTCACCGATCGCCGTCGCGGCGATCGTTCGCTGCCCTCGATCACCATCGAACAGGTCGTCGAACAGCTCGGGCTCGCCGTCGATCGCGTGATGGCCGAGGCCTCGCTTTATGACCGAGCGCTTGCGGCGCTTGCCGTTCGCCAGGCGCGCGGCGATATGATCGAGGCGATCTTCATCCTGCGGGCCTACCGCACGACGCTGCCGCGCTTCGGTTATTCCGAGCCGGTCGACACGGCGACCATGAAGGTCGAGCGCCGCGTCTCGGCAACCTACAAGGACCTGCCGGGCGGCCAGCTTCTTGGCCCCACCTTCGACTATACCCACCGGTTGCTCGACCCTTCGCTGATCGCAGAGGAGACGGTCGCAGAGCCGGCTGTCAAGGAGCCCGGCGAGCATGTCATGCGTGTTTCCGACATTCTCGATGGCGAAGGCCTCATTGAGGGCGACGGCCGGATGCCGGAAGGCCACGTGATGGGCGACCTCACGCGCGAGCCGATGGAGTTCCCGATGGCGCGCGACCTTCGACTGCAGGCGCTTGCCCGCGGCGACGAAGGCTTTCTGCTGGCGCTCGCCTATTCCACCCAGCGCGGCTACGGCCGCACGCACCCCTTCGTCGGCGAAGTCCGCATCGGCGAGGTGGAGGTCGAACTCGACCTGCCGGAGCTTGGTTTCGCAGTCTCGCTGGGCGTGATCCGCGTCACCGAGTGCCAGATGGTCAACCAGTTCAAGGGCTCGGCCAAACAGCCGCCGCAGTTCACCCGCGGCTATGGCCTCGTCTTCGGCCAGAGCGAGCGCAAGGCCATGTCGATGTCGCTTGTCGATCGGGCGCTTCGCACCGACGAGTTCAGCGAGGACATCGTCGCCCCCGCCCAGGATCAGGAATTCGTCATCTCGCATGCGGACAACGTCCAGGCGACCGGCTTCGTCGAGCATCTGAAGCTGCCGCACTATGTCGACTTCCAGGCGGAGCTCGATCTGGTGCGGCGCATGCGCCGCGAATACGAAGCCGCCCGCGCCGGCGGTGAGGACGGCATGAAGGAGGCCGCCGAATGAACGACCTTGCCACCTATAATTTCGCCTATCTCGACGAACAGACGAAGCGGATGATCCGCAGGGCGATCCTGAAAGCGGTCGCCATTCCCGGCTACCAGGTGCCCTTCGCCTCGCGCGAAATGCCGATGCCCTATGGCTGGGGTACCGGCGGCGTGCAGGTGACCGCCTCGATCCTCGGACCTGCAGACGTTTTGAAGGTCATCGACCAGGGCGCCGACGACACGACCAACGCCGTCTCGATCCGCGCCTTCTTCCAGAAGGTCGCCGATGTCGCCGTCACCACGAAGACGAAGGACGCGACGATCATCCAGACGCGCCACCGCATCCCCGAGGAGATGCTCAAGGAGGGCCAGACGCTGGTCTATCAGGTGCCGATCCCGGAACCCTTGCGTTTCCTCGAGCCGCGCGAGACCGAGACGCGCAAGATGCATGCGCTCGAGGAATATGGCCTCATGCATGTGAAGCTCTACGAGGACATCGCCCGCAACGGCCATATCGCCACGACCTATGCCTACCCGGTCAAGGTCGAGGGCCGCTATGTGATGGATCCCTCGCCGACGCCGAAATTCGACAACCCGAAAATGCACATGTCGGAGGCGCTGCAACTCTTCGGCGCCGGCCGCGAAAAGCGCATCTATGCGGTTCCGCCCTATACCGAGGTTGTCAGCCTCGATTTCGAGGACCATCCCTTCGAGGTCCAGAAGTTCGACAAACCCTGCGCGCTCTGCGGCGCGGAGAACGTCTATCTCGACGAAGTGGTGCTCGACGACAAGGGCGGGCGCATGTTCGTCTGCTCCGACACCGACCATTGCGAAGACCGGCGCGCGCATGGCCATGCCGGACACATGCCCGCCCGCCCAACGCAAGAAAGCCAGGAGGCCGCAGAATGAGCGCCGTTCCGCTTCTCAAAGTCAACGACGTCTCGAAGTTCTACGGCAGCCGCATTGGATGCCGGAACGTCTCCTTCGAGCTCTACCCGGGCGAAGTGCTGGCGATCGTCGGCGAATCCGGGTCCGGCAAGACGACGCTTCTGTCCTGCCTCTCGACCCGACTGATGCCGACCTCCGGCATCGTCGAATATCACATGCGCGACGGCCAGTACCGCGATCTCGCCCGCATGGGCGAGGCCGAGCGGCGCTTCCTGATGCGCACCGACTGGGGCTTCGTGCACCAGAACCCGGCCGAAGGGCTCCGGATGACGGTGTCGGCCGGCGCCAACGTCGGCGAGCGGCTGATGGCCGTCGGCGACCGCCACTACGGCAATATCCGCGCGACGGCGCAGGACTGGCTTACCCGGGTGGAAATCGACGAGGACCGGATCGACGACCAGCCGCGCGCCTTTTCCGGCGGCATGCGCCAGCGCCTGCAGATCGCCCGCAATCTCGTCACCTCACCCCGCCTCGTTTTCATGGACGAGCCAACCGGCGGCCTCGACGTCTCGGTGCAGGCGCGCCTGCTCGACCTCGTGCGCGGGCTCGTCCACGATCTCGGGCTTGCGGCGATCATCGTCACTCACGACCTTGCCGTCGCCCGCCTCCTCTCCCACCGGATGATGGTAATGAAGGACGGCGCCGTCATCGAGCAGGGGCTCACCGACCGGGTGCTCGACGACCCGCGCGAGCCCTACACCCAGCTTCTCGTTTCCTCCATTCTCCAGGTGTGACGCGTGATCCCGAAAAGTGGAACCCGGTTTTCGGACAAGATCATGCGCAAAGGAAAGTAATAGTGATGGCTACTCCACTCGTTGTTTCAGAGGTCGCCAAGAGCTTCACCATGCACTTGCGCGACGGCGTCCGCCTGCCGGTGGTCGCCAATGTGTCCTTCTCGGTGAAGGCCGGCGAATGCGTCGTGCTCGGCGGCCCCTCGGGCGTCGGCAAGAGCTCGATCCTCAAGATGCTCTACGGCAATTACGGCGTCGACGAAGGCCAGATCCTGATGGAGCACGACGGCCGGTTGGTAAATCTTGCGACAGCCGAGCCGCGCACCGTGCTCGAAGTGCGGCGCACGACGCTCGGCTATGTCAGCCAGTTCCTGCGCGTCGTGCCGCGCGTCTCCGCCCTCGACATCGTTGCCGAACCATTACAGGCGCGCGGCGTTGCGACCGCGGAGGCGCAGGAACGGGGGGCGGAACTGCTTGCAAAGCTCAACCTGCCGAAGGAACTCTGGTCGCTGCCACCCGCCACCTTTTCCGGCGGCGAGCAGCAGCGGGTCAACATCGCCCGCGGTTTCATCACCGATCACAGGATCCTGCTGCTCGACGAACCGACCGCCTCGCTCGACGCGAAAAACCGCGCCGTTGTGGTCGAGATGATCGCCAGGAAGAAGGCTGAAGGCACGGCTCTGATCGGCATCTTCCACGACGAGGAAGTGCGCGACGCGGTCGCCGACCGCATCATCGACGTCTCCGAATTCTCGCCAAGGAAGCAGGCGGCATGAGCCAGAAACTCGGGATCGAACCTTTCATCCATCCGACCGCAAGCGTCGTGAACTCGACGCTCGGTCGCTACACGGAAGTCCAAGCGCGCTCGCGTCTCGACGAGGTCGACTTCGGCGACTATTCCTACATCATGCAAGACGGCTCGGCCTGGTGCGCGACGATCGGCAAGTTCGTCAACATCGCCGCCTCGGTGCGCATCAACGCCACCAACCATCCGACCTGGCGCGCGACGCTGCATCATTTCACCTATCGCGCACCGAACTACTGGGACGACGCCGACCTCGACCACGATCTCTTCGCCTGGCGGCGGCAGAACCGGGTGACGATCGGCCATGATGTCTGGATCGGTCACGGCGCGACGATCCTGCCGGGGGTGACCGTCGGCAACGGCGCGGTGATCGGCGCCGGCGCCGTGGTCTCCAAGGACGTTGCCGCCTATACGATCGTTGGCGGCGTTCCGGCAAAGCTCATCCGTGAGCGGTTCACGGCCGAGACAGGCCGGCGTATGGATCGGCTTGCCTGGTGGGATTGGGACCATACCAAGCTGCGGCGCGCGCTCGACGACTTCCGCCATCTGACCGCCGAGGAATTTCTCGTCCGTCACGGTTGACCGTTTCCAGGAAGATAGAGGGATGCGGGCGACAACCGTTTTCCCTCATCCCGCTCTGGCGTCCCTATAGGCTGCTGCGGCGGAATCCGTCCCAACGTCGCGGCATTTGTATTCAGACGTAATGGCGCCCGGCGTTTTCGGGACCCCTCATCGCCTGTGCCGTTCTGGTCGCGCAGACCATCAGGCGCTGACTGCGTCAAGACAATCTTTGGATGGAAGAGATCAATCTTCGGTTGCACCATTTTGATTCCGATGCAATTAAAACGACGATGCCACGGATAATTTTGCTAAAGAAAACAAGGTGAACAATGGAAGAAGGCCTGGGCACGCTGAATACCGGGGTGGCGCTCGTCAACCTGGGTGGAAACGCACCATTCAGCCGAGAGAGGTTGCAGACGGTGGCCGCAATGGCGGCGAGTTCCGAGAACCTGCCCCGGACACAATCCTCTTGTCCAACAATTCGATAGCGGAGAATTCTGCGGTCGGCACGACCATCGGCACACTGTCTGCAACTGATCCAGAGGGGCAGCCGCTGAGCTACAGCCTGACGGACAGTGGCGGCGGCTTGGTCAAGCTTGACGGCAACACAGTCCAGTTGGCGAAGCCCGTGAGTTACGAAGAACTCCAAGGCAAGACGTTCCAGGTCGAGGTCTCCGACGGGGTGAACAAGGTTCTCAAAAAGTTCTCTATTTCGATCGAAGATGTTGATGAACCCCCGCACCTGGTTTGGCTCTGGGGAACAGAAGTCGCCGAAGACATGAAAGTCGGCACGGTGTTCGACTACATTTCCGGGGTGGACCCTGAGGATACGGTATTATCATTCAAGTTGATCGACGACGCGGGGGGCACGTTCAAATTGGTGGGCGCCAGTGCCATCCAGCTTGCAAAGCCGGTCGACTTCGAGAAATCCGCAACAAGGACGGTAACCTTCGAAGTCTCTGACGGTAAATTTACGGTCGTAAAGTCGTTTACGATCAACATTGCCGACGTGAATGAGGCTCCGAGTGCGCTGACGCTGTCCAATTCCAAAGTCGTGGAAACTGCTCGTATCGACACCGTGATCGGTTCCTTCGTTGCGGTTGATCCCGAAGGCGATGAGGTGGTGTACTGGCTTAAGGACTCGGCCGGCGGCATGTTTTGGATCGCCGACAACGAACTCTATGTCAACGACGCACTAAACTACGAGACACAGCAATCCTATTCCATCGCGGTTGTCATCTCCAACGACAGCGGCTCCTTTACAAAGAACTTCTTGATAAGCGTCATCGACGCGCTTGAAACAGTGACGGGAACTCTTCCTCCCAAACTCTGAAGGGCGGCATCGGTGCTGACAAGATTGTCGCTGGCGCCGGCAATGACATGCTGATTGGCTACGACGGCAATGACCTGCTTTATGGTGAAAGCGGTAATGACACGATCGTAGGAGGCAGGGGGCGGGACCGACTTGATGGCGGCAGCGGTAGTGACACGGCCTCATACGAAAACGCTTCCGTCGGGGTCCGGGCAAGCATCGCTGCACAATCGAGCAACACCAATGATGCAGCCGGTGACACGTATTATGGGATCGAGAATCTGATCGGTTCCCGCTTTGCCGATGTGCTTGGGGGGAACGCCTATGTCAACATTCTTAAAGGTGGCGACGGCAACGACATTCTCATCGGCGGCCTCGGCGCTGACCAACTTCACGGCGGCAACGGAAGTGACACCGCTTCTTATGCGACCGCCGCGGCGGGTGTTGTGGCCAGTCTCGGGGATCCGACCGGCAATATGGGAGACGCGAAAGGCGATAGCTATTCAACGATCGAGAATTTGATCGGGTCCAACTACGCCGACCGGCTTTATGGCACTGGCGGAGCTAACAGCATAACCGGTGGCACCGGCAACGATGTTATCGGCGCAGGCGGAGGCAATGACTGGGTTTACGGCGGAGGCGGCGCCGACAGGCTGACGGGTGGCACTGGGGCCGACAGGTTCGCATTCAAAGCACTCTCCGAATCCGCCGGCGCGACGTTCGACTTGATTTTTGACTTCATGACGAGCGAGCAGGACAGGATCGATGTCTCTGCGATTGACGCCAGCACGAAGGTCGCCGGCAACCAAGCATTCACCTTCATCGGCACGGCGGCTTTCAACGGGACGGCAGGACAGCTTCGTTTCGATAAGCTGGCGTCCGACACCTATATCTACGCGGATGTAGACGGCGATAGGATTGCAGACCTCAAGGTTCACTTGGAGGATGCCGTGGCCCTGACCAAAGACTACTTTCTGCTTTGACGTTGCGAGAAAACGTGTGTGCGATTTTCCGCCGCATCCTGCGTCTCACCGTATTAGATCATTTCATTGTTTCTTTGAAACAGTGAAATGATCTAACTATTTGAAATTACGCAATTCCGGACGGAAAACCGTTACACACTTTTCCTGGAATTGCTCTAGAATCGATCACGTTTGGGTCGATTCGACTCCAAAAAACATCGTGATCTACTGCCCGTTCACCAGCTTCAGGATGAGTTGGTGAACATTCCCGCCGTCGCTCATCTCGACCCTGTCGAAATCGCGGCTGCGCTGCCGTTGCGCGAGCGAAAGCGCGCCGAGGCGCTTTGTCAGCTCGGTCCTGATTTTGCGGCATGCCGGATCATCAGGAACCATAAGGCCGACTGACGCGCTTTCGATCTGGCGCACCATGTCCTTGATGAAATCGCCATGCACCTGCTCATGCTTGTGCACGCCGGCGATGAACGTCTCCCAATTCTTCCGCGCCCCCTCCGGCAATGCCTTTGCCGGTTTCGGCAGCATATAGGTGATCGTAAGCTTGGGCTGCGCCGTCGAAAGGACGCAGGCGTCACCCTGCGGCTCGTATTTGCGGGTCCAGGTCAGCTTGAAATCCGTATGCGCGATCGCGCGAACCGGGCCAAGTTTCGGCCCCCGCTCGCCGATCGACGCATAGAGCTCGGCACCGGTTTCTCCCGAAACGGCATAGGTTCGTACCTTCTCGACCGCCTGCCATTCGGCGCGCGCACCAGCAGGCAATGCCGCCACGCAAGCTGCCAACAGACAAGAACGAACGGCTGCCCCCACGCGATTCCCCTGCAGAATGGTTTAGTTGACAGCGTTGAGCGTCATCGACGTGCCGGCAGCAGCGACATTGAGCCCGAGCTGGCCGGTTACGCTGATCGCCTGCAGATGAATCGAACCGGCGGTGCCACCGACAAGCACATTTGCACCGACGCCGGCGCCAACGGTCGCTTCGGCCGAAGCACCCTGGTAGATGCCGCCCAAGGATCCGCGGTGATAACCGGCGGTCGGCGCCAGCACCGCCCAGATCAGCCGGCTACGCGTGGTGAAGCCGACATCGACTCCGAGCTTCCGGATCTCGCCAGCATAGTGATCCGAAGCCTCGCCGGCGAGGGTGGACCGAAAGACGCAATCAACTTCCTTGGCCGAGCCGAGCACATAGCCGGCGCCGCCGCCGATGTTGCAGTCGAGATAGCCGATCTTCACGCCGCCATGCAGATCCGCCTCCGCCGCCGGCGCCGGAGCGGGAGCCGGATAACTTGGGACGTCGGCGGCATTGGCAGCGATCGTCCCCGCGAAAACCAGCGCCGCGACGGACGCCTGCACGGCAAAATACTTCTTCATTCATGGTCTCCTTATCGGGATCGGCAACGGTGGCTCTGGCTCGACCGGCCGGCAACAGGTATGGGAAAGGTAGGCAGGCGGTAGGGGCTGGATGCTTAGACGGCGATTGGGCATTTCCAAGGCAACGCCGGGCAGTGAAGCCCCTTCCGCTCCAATCCGGTGGTTTTCCACAACGTTCAGCGGCCGGCATTTGGCTGCGGCCCTGTCCCGCAGCCCGCCGGGAAGCAACGCTAGCCGGTCACCAGGATCGCGACCACGACCTCTCGCCTGGCGCCGGCGCCGTGGCCTCGACTGACGTCGGCGCCCCACACGATCGTCGGCGGCGTCTCACCAAGCTCATCAGCGAGCGTTTCAAGGCCGAGATCGGCGATGGACGGCCTCGCCTGGTGGACTGCGACCATGCCAAGTCGCGCCATGCGCTCGCACCTGCGCGCACGAGACCCCTCCCCACAAGCGGGAGGGGCCTTCTCGAAGCGTCAGAACTTCGAATAGGCGTTTGTCACCGCCTTGGCATTTCCCGCTCCGATTTGTTTTTGCAGGGCAAGAATCGCGTCTCTCGCGCTGGCGGTTAGCGCCGGACTGGTTGCAAGCTTAGACAAGTTCTTGCTTAGCTGATCGCGAGCGCTCGCGCTCAATGGCACGCTTGTCAGAAGCTGCGATAAATTCTTGCTCGTTGTTCCTGCGAGCAAATTCCCCACGCCAATGCCCTTGTTGGGGAAAGCAATCTGCGACGACAGAATGGAGTTTATTTTCATAGACTGAAGCGAGAAGCTGGCAACATTGGTGATTGATTTAAGCATCGAAATGAAATCCTCTGGAGACACGATTGCACTTGCTGCGGCTGCGGTATGTCGATCCAAAACAACCACCGCATGCACAACCATTACGTGTCACCAGTTTCAGGTTTCTTATCGCGCCGGCATGCCTTTTATTCAAATTGCTTAAAGGCCGCCCTCGCGATCGCCGCCCCCTATGATGCAGGGCCGATGTCAGCCGGTCGCCAGGATCGCCACATAGGCAAGCACCGTGACGATCAATCCCCGAAAAGCAATATTGACGAAGCGGTATTTGCTGCACGCGATCGACGCGAGGGCGTCAGCATTCTCGATATATTGCTGAAACAGATAGGCCGTTTCACCGCCTGCCGCCGCTTTCCGAAACGTGTCGCGATGCGACAGCCAGCCGCCCCAGAATAGTGTCGTCGACGTCGCGCTCTTTCGCGGCAGGACGACGAGGATCGCCGCAATGATCGAAACGATTGAAGCAAGCGCCAGCAATGCGGATAGAATCATCGCCAATGGATCATCGCCGAGATAGCGTTGCCAAGTGAACACGTTTCTTCCCTCGGCCGAACTGATAAGGAAGGCAAACATGAAGGTGAAAATATAGGCCGCCTTCTGGTCGGACATCTTTATTTGGTCGTAAAAGACGTCATTGATCTTCCGGATGTGGTCGTAATAGGCGCTTGGCCCTAGCTCCAGCGGTAATACTTCATCCGAAAGGTCTATGCTGTATACGTTTTCGCTAATCCCCATTTAAACCTGCCCCCTCGCACTGTTTCCCTCTTAATACACCGTAGCGATAAAAAAAGCCGCCGTGCCACAGGGAACTTGACTTTTTTCTCCCGAAAATCCACTGGATTCGCAAGAACGAGGGTGGGACTCGGCAATGAGGGGATGGTTATCGGGGGTCATGCTTGCCGCCACGGTGCTGCTTGCGCCGTGCTCGACGCTTGCCGAACCGATTCCGCGCCAGGCGCCCCCAGCCGGCTCCGTCATCGCCCGCAAATCCGGCGAGGAGGTGCGCTTCGTCGACGTGTCCAACTGGCGGGTCGTTGACCTCGCCCAGGACCTGCTTCCCGGCGACGTCCTGCGCACCAATGCGGTAGGCGCGCTCGCCGTCCTCTTCAGCGACCACACGCAGATCCGGCTCGGACGCAACACCGCATTGCGCGTCAAACAGATCGGCGCGGGCGACTCTAAGCTGGAGTTGCAATCAGGCACGATCTGGGCCCGCGCCGAGCGTGGCGGCGAAGGCCTGGTGATCGACACGCCTGCCGCAACCGCGGCCATCCGCGGCACCGACTGGACACTGACCGTTGGCGGCGACGGCAAGACCTCGCTGGTCGTTCTCGAGGGTGTTGTCGAGCTCAGCAATGCTTATGGCAGCGTAACCGTGAAGCAGGGCGAAGGCGCAGTCGCCTCGATTGGCAGCGCGCCGACGAAGATCGTCATCATCACGCCGAAAGACCGCGAGCAGATGCTTTTCCATCTGTCGCTGCGCGACGCCTTCGTTTGGATGCCTGCCTCATCGCTTAAAGTGCCCGAGATGCGGCGTTATCGCGCACGCATCGAAGGCCAGCCGGAAGCCTCCCGCTCGGCCGAAGACTGGCTGACCCTGGCCGAAATCTATCTGGCACTCGACGGCCGGCAGAAGGCGCAGGCCGCGCTTGCGCAGGCGCGACGGCAAGGCCTCGATCGAACGCAGGCGGCACGCGCAACGCTTGTCGATGCGCTCATCGCCGGCGCCGAGAACCGATACGGCGATGCCGCGAAGCTCTTCGCCGAGGCCGAGCGCGGCCTTGATGCCAAGCGCCGATCCATCGCCGCCTATGGCGGATACTTTGCCCGTGCCCTCGCCGATCCCGACCGCGTCGAAAACCCGCCTCGTCAGGCGACGGGCGCTTACGGCGCGCTCGCCGAAGCTTGGACGGCGGGCTTCCGCACCGATATCCGCGCCGCCATCGAAACGTTAAAAAAAGCGGAACGGCAGCATCCGGACGATCCGACGTTGCCCGCCGCGCGCGCGCATTTCGCCATGCTGCTCGATGAGCGCGACGAAGTGCGCGACGGGATCGAAAGCGCGCTGGCGATCGATCCGGATGACCCGACCGCACTCGAAGCTCGCGCCAACTACCGCCTCCACATCGACAACGATCAGGAAGGGGCACTCGCCGACGTCGGGCACGCCCTGAACACGGCGCCTGGCTCTCCGTCTCTTTGGAACTCCCTCGCGCTCATCCAGGGTCACCGCGGCGACAATCGGTCAGCCGAGAACGCGCTGAAGAAAGCAATCGCACTCGATCCGCAGGATCCGCTCTATCACGCCAATCTGGCGGTGCAATACATGGACGAGTTGCGTCTCCAAGAGGCCAAGCGCGAACTCGATACCGCCCTCTCCATCGATCCGTCCTTCGATCTGGTACTCGTCGCGCGCGGCCGCTATCACTTGCAGAACGGCGACGTGGACAAGGCAATCGAAGATCTGCTCGCCGGCTCGACGGCCAATCCCGCCTATTCCAACGCACAGCTTCTGCTCGCGGCGGCGCAGTATGAAAAAGGCGACCGGGTACCCGCCGCGCAGGCACTCGACAATGCCGACAGGCTCGATCCGAACGATCCTGTCGTCTCACAGGTGCGCACGATAATTGCGATCGACGAGTATGATGCGGATGCGGCCATCCGCTATGCCCAGGAAACCATGCGGCGCACCCGCGCCCAAGGTGGTGACACGGCAGCTCTGGGCGCAAATCAGGAAGCGGGCTCGACGCTCAACAACGCCTTTCGCCTGCAGGGCCTCGACGCCTGGGGCCAATATTACGGCGATGCCGTGTTCGATCCGTTTGCGGGATCGGCCTATGTGGACCAGGCAATCCGCGGCAGCGTCAATCCCCTGTTTAATGCATATGATTTCGACGGCAGTCCGATCGCCAATTCGCAAAATCCATCGAGCTTCTCGGCCTTCTTCCAGGGGCTTTTGATCGAGCCGCATATGCTGGCTGACCGCGCACGCGCGGCCGACCTTTTTCAAACCCCCTTCTTCGAAGTCGACCTCGGCGGGGGTGTCGTGGCTGACGAGGATCGCGCCGGTTGGATCGGTGAAGCCGAGGTCAGAGGATTCACCTTCTCACCATTCCCGATCAGCGTGTTCGGCAATTTGCAATGGACGGAGCCGCACGATACCGTCGACCTCGGAAGCAGCCTTGAGGTTGATCGTGAGTCACGCCTGATAAGCGGCAGCGGCTATCTGACCGCAACGCCAACGCCCGACGATAGGGTGGTCGCCTTCCTGAGTATGGCGGACGTAGACGACAGCCGGAATATTTTCGACATTCCGCATCCGCGCCTATTCCCATTTACCGCCGACCAGTTGAACAACGACGGCGGCTCGAGCCTGATCTCCGGCGTCGCCTGGAGTCATACATTTGCATATCAGAATATCGCCAATGCCGCGTTCTTCTTCAGCGATCGGGAGGTCGATCAAGCCTCGCAGCTGGTTTTATCGGACATCCCGTTGCCCGATATTGTGCACCTGAGGAGTGAGCAGAAGGAAACGAGCTACATCGGCGCGTTGAGCCACCTTTACGGAGACGGTGACCTGACGTGGCGCTATGGCATTGAGGCGGGCGCCGTCAGATCGGAAGCGCAGGCGGAGTATTATGACCTTATCCCTCCTCCGACGCCGTTCAGCTCCACGAGTTTATCCGCCACCACAGGGGTCATGAAGGCCTATGTCGACGGCCTGTACGAGGTCACGCCGGACCTGAAGGTCGAGAGCGCGCTCTTTGCCCGTTACATCGAGGACGTCAACGACGACAATATCCGGCTGGAACCGAAGCTCGGTGTCGCCTGGGCGCCGGCCGAGGGCCATTGGCTGCGCGCAGCCGTTCAGCGCGAAGGCTATAATTTCGGCTCCGCCACCCTGGCGCCCGTCGGCATCGTCGGTCTCCAACCGAATCAGTTCCTCATCGGCACGGAGGGTTATGCCGATACCCTCGCTCTACGATGGGATGCAGAGTGGAGCGACTGGCTTTTCACCGCGGTCGATTATCAGCATCAGGAAATCCGCAACGGCTCGATTGCGATTCCGTTTTCCATTCTGTTCGCGCCCAGCGAGTTCGATTTCGACAAGGCCAGAGTAGACCGCGTGGCGCTGACGGCCAACATGGCACTCGGCCATGGCCTGGGCCTGTCGGCGACTGTTGCTCACACCGAAAGCGAGGACCTCTCGACAGGGAGCAGTGGCGACCTCCCATTCCTGCCAGACAACACCGGACAGGTGGCACTGACCTGGGTCAGCACCGCCAATGTCAGGACGACGGTGGCGGCAAACTATATTGGCGAGCGTTTCGGCGGCATCACGACCTTGGACGACTTCTGGACGCTCGATGCCTCGCTACAATGGGAGCCCTTCGACAAGCGGATGGAAGTCGAGTTGGCCGGCTTCAATCTGCTCGACGAGGAATTCGAGGTGCGAGACGGCCTTCCCGGTTGGGGTCCCACGGTCAAGGGCACCGTCAAAGTGCGGTTCTGATGAACGCCCCCGCTCCAGCGCTCGTCCCAAAACGCTTTTCCGCGGCAGTCGAACGAATTCGCCGCTCCGCGCGCCGGACGAAGCTTGCCGCCTTGACCGCCTTCGTTGCCGCCCTCGTTTCGCTTGTCTCGCTGACGGGCAGTTGGTCGCTCGTCGATCTGCGCGCCTATGACTATCTCTCGATCATCGGCCGCCCCCCGCTCCCCGAAGATGGCCCCATTGTCGTCGCGATCGACGAGCCCTCGATGGCAGAAATCGGCAGCCAATGGCCCTGGCCGCGTGCCCTGCACGCGCGCCTGATCGAATCGCTGAGGCGCGCCGGCGCCCGGGCGATTGCGCTCGACATCATCTTCGCCGAGCCGGCCGCCGCCGCGGAAAACGATGCGGCGCTGGCCGCAGTCCTCGGGCCCGACATCGTGCTTGCCGGCGACCAGTCGGTGATCGAGACGCCACAGGCCGACCAGTTCGTCCGCACCGAACCGCTGCCGCTTTTCACGGAGACGGGCGCGAAAGTGGGCATCGCCTCGGTCAATCTCAGCGGCGATGGTACGCTCAGACAGATTCCGCCCTATGCCGACGGCTTCGCGGTGACGCTCGCAACCATCGCTGGAGCAGACCCGGCGCCGACGACGACGACGGCCCTGATGCAGACCTTCGGCCCGGCGCGCACCTATCCGACCGTTTCGTATTACCAGGCGCTCGATCCGGCAAATTTCCTGCCGGAGGGCATCTTTCGGGATCGCGTCGTCATCGTGGGTCTGAGCCTGCAGAATGCACCGTCGCTCGCCGCCGGCGGAGTCGATGCCTTTGCCATCTCCGACACGGTGTTTTCGCGCGGCCTCGTCGCCGGCGCCGAAGTCCAGGCGACGATCTACGACAATCTCGTGCACCGGCTGTTCATCAAGCAGGCCGGCGCGACGATCGCCATACCGGCGATAATCCTCGCCGGCCTAGCCGCGGCTCTGGCAGTCTCCAAATCGACAAGCTGGAGGACACTCGGCTACGGCGCCGCTGCCCTCACCCTGATCTTCCTGGCAAGCTATGCCCTGATGCGCCTCGGTTATTTCTTCGTCTCGCCGCTCGGCCCCGGACTGGCTTTTCTCGGGGTTGCGGTCGGACAGGCGGGGCTCGACTATGCCGAGGAGCGCAGGCAGCGACGAGAGATCACGCGCGCCTTTTCGCAATATCTCTCGCCCGCACTCGTCGAACGGCTGGCCCAGGATCCGTCGCAACTGAAGCTCGGCGGCGAGAAGCGCATGCTGTCGATCCTCTTCTGTGACGTTCGCGGCTTCACGACGATCTCTGAGGACATGAAGGACGATCCGGAGGGGCTGACGACGCTTATCAACAGGCTCCTGACCCCACTTTCGGAGGCCGTGCTCAACCGCGGCGGCACGATCGACAAATATATCGGCGACTGCCTGATGGCCTTCTGGAACGCCCCGCTTGACGATCCGGACCACGCCATCCACGCCGTTCAGGCGGCGCGCGACATGCTCGCGGCTCTCGCAAACCTCAACGCGGAACTGGAAGCCGAAGCAACAGCGGCAGGACGCCCGCCGAAGACCTTGCGCATCGGCATCGGCATCAATACGGGCGAATGCGTCGTCGGCAACATGGGGTCCGCCCGCCGCTTCGACTACTCGGCGCTTGGCGACGCGGTCAATCTCGCCTCGCGCCTCGAGGGAGCGTCGAAGGACTATGGCATCTCGCTGCTCCTCGGAGAGCGGACGGCGAAGCTTGCGGCGGCGAGATTTCCGACCGCCGAAATCGACCAGATCACGGTCAAGGGCCGAAGCGAGGTCTCGCCGGTATTCACGGTCGCTGATGGCGCCAATGAGGCCGCGCTCCAACACCATCGCCATTTTCTCGAAGCGAAGTATCGCGGCGCGGTTGCCGCTGATGACCCGTTGTTCGATCAGCTCAAGACAGAATTGCCGTCGCTCGAGCGCTACTATGAACGTGAGCGGGAACGGCTTTTGAGTTAGAGCGCCGTGCGTTCAAATGGTAGGCCGCGGGCCAACCGCGGATTATCAAGCCGGCAAAGTCGAAGCGATCGCACTTGCCACGTCTTGCGCCTGGACCCGGATATCCGGGACCGCGGTGATTTCCCAGAACTGGCCCGCCGTCAAGGCGCCGACCGCGTAAAGGCCTGGCTGCGGCTCTTTCTGCCGATCAAGCACACGGGAATCCTTGTCGACAGAAAGGCCGAGTCCGAGCTCGTCGGGACCAATCAGCCCCTGCCGCTGCATTTCCCGAAGCAGCGGCGAATGCGCGACGCCAGCCCGCTCCATGCCAGTGCAGTTGACGATCCAATCCGCATTGAACGATCGGGGCCGGCGGCTTTGCCTTTCCCGATAGGAGACCAATGCGCCGCGAGGCCCATCCTCAATCGCCTCCAGAAAACCGGCGTGGACGGTAACGATGCCATCTCTTCTCAAGGCTTCGAAACGCGATGATATCTGCGGGGCGATGCGGTGGCGGTGGACGTTCCACCACGCCAGGCCATGGCGCAGGAACCGGGCACGTTGCTCTTTCGTCAGTTCCTGCCACAGCTTTTGCGTTACCGGTCTCAGGCCGTCCATCAGACCGCGCCAATCGGTGCCGTTGCGAACCTTTTTGCGAAAGCCCGCAAGCAGGGCGCTGATCTCTCGCGAACTTCCAAGCTCCGGCTCGACGGCCGCGGCCCGGCGGTCGGCCGGCGGATGCGCATGCGGAAGGAGGCCGCGGCGCGATAGCACACGGACACGCCCCTTGTGGCCGTGAACCCGCAAGGCAAGCACCTGATCGATCATCGTCAATCCGGACCCGAGAATGCAGATCGTGTCGCTCGGGCCGACCTTCGAAGGCCAGCTCAGCCGCCAGGGATTGCGCACGATGCGACTTTCGGCGCCGGCGTCGATTTTCTCCGCTGCGAGCGGCAGATCGGCATTGCCGATGCCGAGACAGAGCACAACGTTTCGCGCGCTCAGTTGGGTGCCGTTGTCGAGATGAAAGCCAAGTCCTGCCTCGCTGCAATGAACGCAGTCCGTCGCCTTGGCCTTGATGAAGTCAAGCTTCGCGGGCCGCTCTTGACCACGCAACAACGATGCCAGCCGGTCGCGCAGGTAAAGGCCGTAGTCTCCGCGTGAGGCGAAGCCGTCCGCGGAAACCTGCCGCATATGCTCCCCAAGCCATTCGACAAAATCGTTGGGCTTCTCGGGAAAGACGCTCATGCGCCCGGCAGGGACATTCAAGCGATGCACATAAAATTCCGTCCGATAGGCGGTGCCCCTTCCAAACCCGGGGTCATCACCGACGACCGCAATCGACGTGGCGGCTGGCAACAGGCGGAGCAGGTTGATCGTCACCGCGATCGCTGAAAATCCCGAGCCGACGACAGCGACATCATAAAGCAAACGCGTGTCCTTCATCCGTTGTCCCTTGCAACTACCGGAATGCGTAAGGCGTCCGCCAAGACCGACCCGAAGTCCCTGCACAAACGCTCATCACGGACAATGGTTTCGCGGTTTGATAATTATTTCTACAGAAATTATCAATATTATGAAGGGCTGTTTGCCTGCCTTGCCTCTTGGCGCACCACCGCGACGGAGCTGACTGCAGCGTGGACCACAGGAGAATATCGGACCGCTGCTATAATCGCTCGGGAAACGGTGGCCGGCATGGGAATACGTGCGGTTCGTCGCCGTTCACCCGGTCGCGCCGAAGCTCCATGAATTCAAGCAGACAGCAGTCGTCCGAGCCTGGGCCGCGGGGGTTGGAGAGGATTTCGGCAAAGCACGCCAAATCTTCACGGCACATGCGGCGGTCGCGATCTTTCGTGCCCAATTGACGGTCTCCGATTTTCTCGCGACCGTGTTACGCCGATGCGTCCCAATCCTCTTTGTGCCGCCGCAAGCTTTGGCCTTGAAAACGAGAGCAGCCGCTGCGCCCGATCGGCCGAATGCGACAGATTGATAGTCCTAAGATAGCAAGCGCGCCAAGATCGTCGCTGCAAGAGGCGTCACCCGATGAACTCGGCTTGGTAACAGCGCTCCGGATCGATCCGCCTGGTAAGGGCGGCGATGTGGCGCGCATGCATACGCGCGGCGACAAGCTGAACGAGGCTCGGACCTGCGGCTACCTTGCCGTCAGCGCCGTCGAGCTCGTTGCCGATTAGAAAGCGGTACGGGAGCTCCGCCACGATCATGCCAAGCTTCATCATTTCATATGCCACTTCCTTGCGCCAATCTTCCGGACATCGCGCCACGGCGCCGGGTACGACGAATACCGAGCCCAGCTTACCGATGAAAAGCCCGTGTTCCGGCAAGTTGGCCGCCTGTTTCAGAAAGCGGATCGCCCGGATGGCGTCGCTCGCGTCGCGAAGGAGCAGCAATATTGCGTCGACCTCGAGAAGATCGTCGGACCGCATTGGTCCCAGGCCGCAGAGTTCTCCAAGCGTTTTCCCGAGGTCAAGCTCGAGCCCAACCGTATTTTCACCAAGGATGGCAACGTCTGGACGTCGGCAGGCGTAACGGCCGGGATCGACCTGGCGCTTGCCATCGTCGAGAAGGATCTCGGCCTGGAGATCGCTCTCAAGGTCGCGCGCGAACTGGTCGTTTTCCTCAAGAGACCAGGGGGACAAACGCAGTTCAGTACGCTGCTCGCCGGACAGATCGCCCAGAAGACGCCCATCCGCTCGGCCCAGGACTTCATTGCCGACAACCTCGCCGCCGACTTGACTGTTGCCGCGATTGCGAGACGCGTCGGCATGAGCGAGCGAAACTTTTCCCGGCAATTCAAGCAAGAGGTGGGCATGACGCCGGCCGATTACGTCGAAAGCATGCGGCTGGAAGCGGGACGGCGGCTCGCCGAAGACACCAACATTCCGCTCAAGAAGATTGCCACGGACATCGGCTTCACCGACGACGTCGCCTTCCGGCGATCGTTCGTTCGCAGGTTCGGCACCTCGCCGGCCGCTTATCGCAGGAGTTTCGGATCGTGAAACGCCGGCGAACTGCAGGTGATTTAAGGAACCATGCAGTGGCCGGAATGCCGCTCACGCCCCGCCCAAGCGCCTGATATTGCCCGCCAGTTCTGCCGCAAGCCTGGTGGCGGCCGCCGTTGCGCCGGCCATCTGCGGGAGGATCAACCATTCGAGCGTCCAGGCTGAACCGGAGCGTTCCTGCTCATGGACGAGCGCCTGATGCACGCCCGCAAGCTGGGTTGCATTGAATCGCGCCAAGGTGACAAGCACTTCGGCTGCAACCGGATTCTGCTTGTGCGGCATGGCCGAGGAACTGCCGCCGCCGGCAAGCACGATCTCCTCGCCGGTTTGCGCCATCAGCGCCACATCCTGGCCAAACTTGCCGAGGCTGCCGGTGATCAGCGACAGCAGATTGGCGAAATCCGCCACCGCCGAGCGCTGGCTGTGCCATTGCGGGCAATCGACCAGCGCAAGCTCCTCGGCGAGCGTCTCGCGAACGGCCTCCGCCTTGTCCTCGAGCTTGTCGAGCGTGCCGGCAGCGCCGCCGAACTGCACGGCGAACAGGTCGCGGTCCATGGCTTCGAGGCGGTCCTGGTGGTCGAGGAGCGGCTCGATCCAGGCACGCAGGCGATCCGAAACCGTGACCGGGATCGCCGCCTGCATGCGGGTGCGCCCCATCAGCGGACGAAAACCCCATTGCCGGTCGCATTCCTCAAGCACCGCCACGACATCGCGGAGGCGGTAGCTGAAGAGTTCGGCGATCGCCTTCAATCGCAGCATCAGGCTGGTGTCGATGACGTCCTGGCTGGTGGCTCCGAAATGCACGTGGTTCGCCGCGTCGCCCCCAACCGCTGCGCGCAATTGCCGGACCAGTTCCGGAACGACGACGCCGTCGGCCGCCGTCGCGCGGCGGAGCGCCACGACGTCCGGGGAAAAGGCGCGACAGGCTTCGGTGATACGATCGGCCGCAGAACGCGGAATAATCCCGTGTTCCGCCTCGGCCCGCGCGAGCGCCGCCTCGAAGGCAAGCATGGCGCGGATATCGGCCGCAGCGGAAAACTCCGCCGCCACGGCCTCGTCACCAAGAAGACCGGAAAGATAGGGATGATCAAAGGCCGAGTAAGTCATTCCACATCTCCAGGATCCCGTGTTCCTGCGCGAGGCGGGAACAGCGACGTCAAAGGCACGAAGCAACGCGGGCATGACGCCACGCGATGATCATATATCCAGGAAGACCGTTTCCTTCTCGCCCTGGAGATGAATGTCGAATGTATAACTAGGCGCCGCGCCCGCGGCGACAAGCGTCGCGGCGCGAAGGCGATGTTCGATACGGGCAAGCAGCGGATCTTCGGCGTTCGCCGCCCCCTCGTCCGGGAAATACATCCGGGTGTGAAGACCGATGTTGATCCCGCGCGCAACGATCCAGAATGTGATGTGCGGCGCCATCAGGCGACCGTCCTTGAACGGCACCCGGCCCGGCTTGATGGTCTCGAAGGTGAAGACGCCGTCCTCGGCGCTCGTCGGGCACCTGCCCCAGCCGGTAAAATTCGGATCGGCCGTACCGCGCGTTTCCGAGGGCGAATTGTAGAGGCCGCTAGCATCCGCCTGCCAGATCTCGACGAGCGCATCCCTGAGAGGCATTCCCGCTCCGTCGATCACGCGGCCCCTGACGGTAATGCGTTGGCCAAGCGTCTTGTCGTTGACCATCGATGTGCCGAGATCGGCCTTATAGACGCCCGATATGCCGCAGAAGTTCGGCGTCAGGCCGATATGGACGTAAGGCCCGGCGGTCTGCGAGGCGGTTTCCTTGAGGTAGCCAAGATCCTGAACCATCGTTGCCCCCTCAGTTGCCTTCCGGCCGGTTTTCGAAGAACGTCGAGCGGCGGCCGCGCAGTAAGATGTCGAACTTGTAGGCCCGGGCGTCCATCGGGATCGTGTTGGCCCAGTCGAGCGGCGCGATCAGTTGCTCGATCGCCCGACGGTCGGGGATCGTGTTGACGATCGGACATTTCCAGATCATCGGATCGCCCTCGAAATACATCTGGGTGATCAGTCGTTGGGCGAAGCCGTGCCCGAAGATCGAAAAATGAATATGCGCCGGCCGCCAGTCATTGACGCCGTTCGGCCAGGGATAGGCTCCGGGCCTGATCGTCCGGAAGAAATAATAGCCTTCGTCGTCGGTGATCGTCCGGCCGCAGCCGCCGAAATTCGGATCGAGAGCCGCGAGATAGGTTTCCTTCTTGTGTCGATAGCGCCCGCCGGCGTTCGCCTGCCAGAATTCGAGCAAGGCACCCGGCACCGGACGGCCGCGCTCGTCGAGCACCCGACCATGCACGATGATGCGCTCGCCGATCGCGCTTTCGCCGGGTTTGGCGAAGTTGTGGATCAGGTCGTTGTCGAGTTCGCCGAGCATCGAATGGCCGAAGATAGGGCCGGTGATCTCGGAGATCGTGCCGTCGAGCGAAAGCAGCGCCTTTTGCGGCGAGCGCAGCACGGAGGTCTTGTAGCCGGGGGTGAAGGCCGGCGCGTGCCAGTCACGGTCGCGCTGAAAAAAGGCGCCCGTTTCGGGCTGATGGTTCCGTCTGTCCGACATTGTCGTTGCTCCTCTCAGGCCGCCCTGCCGGCATCCATTTCATCCCAGACCTGCTTGGCGATCTTGATCGCGTGGTTCGCCGCCGGCACGCCCGCGTAGATCGCCACGTGCAGAAGCGCCTCGCGGATATCCTCGCGGCTCGCGCCGGTGTTGGCCGTGGCGCGGACATGCATCGCCACCTCTTCATCCTGCCCGAGCGCCGCCAGCAGCGCGATGGTGACGATCGAGCGCTCCCGTTTCGTCAAGGTCGGGCGCGACCAGACATGGCCCCAGGCGGCTTCGGTGATCAGGTCCTGGAAGGGGCGATCGAAGTCGGTCGAGGCCGATTGCGCCCGATCAACGTGATTGTCGCCGAGAACGGCGCGGCGCGTCGCCATGCCCTGGCGATAGCGCTCGGAGGGCGCGGAGGCGTCACTCATCTTTCCTGTCTCCATGCATGACGAGTTCGAAGAATGGCCGAAGAATCGCGGTCAGGATCTCCGGCTGTTCGACACAGGGGATATGACCGGCTTCGCGGATCACCTCGTAGCGTGCACCGGGGATGAGCCGCGCCGTCGAGAGCACAACGTCGGGCGGCGTCGAACCGTCCTCTTCCCCGACGACGCACAACACGGGAACGGCAATCTTCTTGGCCGCCTCCGTGTAATCGGCATCGCGAACCGCAGCACAGGTGCCGATGTAGCCCGCCACCGGCTGCCGGATCAGCATGTTGCGATAGCCGGTGAACGCGACATTCTCCGGCCGCCGGAAAGCCGGCGTGAACCAGCGCTCGAGTACGGCGTCGGCAATCGCCTCGATGCCGTGTGCCTCGATCGTGGCGATGCGCGCGTCCCACATCTCCGCCGTGCCAATCTTGTGCGCCGTGTCCGAAAGCACGAGTGCACGCACCAGATCGGGACGGCGCTGATAGAGCGACTGCGCGATCAAGCCGCCGACGGAAAGCCCGCAGACGATCGCCTGGCGGACGGAAAGCAGGTCGAGCAGGGCGGCAAGATCGGTCGCATGATCCTCGATCGAATAGGGAACCTGGCCGACATCGGAAAGGCCATGGCCCCGCTTGTCGTAAAGAACGATCGCAAACTCGCCGGCAAGCCGGACGACGACATCGCGCCAGATGCGGAAATCCGTGCCGAGAGAATTGGCGAAGACAAGGACAGGCTTTTCCCCCGTCGCACCAATCACCTGATAATGAATCGTGATGTCGTTGATACGGGCGAATTGCACAGCAGATCTCCTCCGTCGCCAAATTGGATGTTTGATCTGGTTAGGTAAAATGATATTTCGTGGCTTTCCATTAACTCGTAGGTTATGGATCTCATGATCGACGCTCGTGTAAAGTTTCGCCATCTGCAGACATTTGTCGAGGTCGCACGCCAGAAGAGCGTGATGAAAGCGGCCGAACTCTTACATGTCAGCCAGCCGGCCGTTACCAAGACGATCCGCGAACTGGAGGAGGTGCTGGGCGTCGCGGTATTCGAGCGCGAGGGACGCGGCATCAGGATCACCCGCTACGGCGAGGTCTTTCTCCGCCACGCCGGCGCGGCGCTGACGGCGCTCCGGCAAGGGCTCGATTCGGTCTCGCAGGAACGTTCCGGCGACGGCCCGCCCATCCGGATCGGCGCCCTCCCGACGGTTTCCACCCGCGTCATGCCGCGCGCCATGGCGCTCTTTCTCAAGGAGGAAACCGGCGCGCGCATCAAGATCGTTACCGGCGAAAATGCGGTGCTGTTGGAGCAGTTGCGGGTCGGTGACCTGGATATCGTCGTCGGCAGGCTCGCCGCACCCGAGAAGATGACCGGGTTCTCCTTCGAGCACCTCTATTCGGAACAGGTGGTGTTTGTGGTGCGCGCCGGCCACCCGCTGCTGGCCGGCAGGCAGTCGATCTTCGCCCATCTCGGGGACTATCCGGTTCTGATGCCCACCCGCGCCTCGATCATTCGCCCCTTCGTCGAAGGCTTCCTGATCGCCAATGGCATCGCCAGCCTGCCGAACCAGATCGAGACCGTTTCCGATTCCTTCGGCCGCGCCTTCGTGCGCTCGAGCGATGCCATCTGGATCATCTCGACCGGCGTCGTCACAACCGATATCGACGACGGTCTTCTGGCGACGTTGCCGATCGACACCAGCGAGACCAGGGGGCCGGTCGGGCTCACCATGCGCACTGACGCGATCCCGTCCTTGCCGCTCTCGATCCTGATGCAGACGATCCGCGAGGCGGCTGGAGTGGCGATACCGAAGGGCTGAGCGCTGCGCGAGGAAAAGCGGCCGCTTTACTTTCGCCGATCGTTACCGAGAATGGCCTAACCAACGTTTTCACGCCGAACGCCATGGCCCAACCAGAGTTACAGCTCCAAGATTTCGCGGAAGACCATGCCCGGGACCTGCCGACCTGGTTTCCGACGCTGCGATCCCTCATTCAATGGGGCGGCCCGGATGTCCGCTTTCCGCTCGACAAGGACCAGATCGATGCCATGGTCGCCGAGACGGCCGGACGGCAGCCGAAGCGCTGGATCTTTTCCGGCCTTGTGCGAGGGGTCGTTGCTGGCCACGCGCAGGTCGCCCTCGACTGGCAAAACGGTGTCGCCCGGCTCAGCCGCGTCGCCGTCAATCCCCTGTTTCGCGGCCAAGGGCTCGCCGGCGCCTTCTTGACGCTCGTCGTTCGGCGTGTCTTTGCCGTTCCTGCTTTCGAGCGGCTGGAACTCAATGTCTACACCTTTAACGGGGCGGCAATCCGCACCTATCTCGGCCTCGGCTTTATCGAAGAAGGCGTGCGGCGCTCGTCGGTGAAAGTCGGCGACGAACGCTGGGACACCGCAATTTACGGCCTGCTGCGCAGCGATCTTCCCGATGGCCGCGTTGAGTACCGGGTCAGGCGGGCAAAGCTCAGGACATAATGCCTGCTCTGGATCACGATGATTTTAGGTCGAATCGACCGAATCATGAACGTGATCGATTCTAATAAGTTGAGACGCGGGATGCGGGCGGAAAACCGCACACACTTTTCCTCATCCCGCTCTAATACCCCCTCGCCGCGCCTGCCCCGATGCGGCTGTCGACAGCGCCGTTGTAGCGGGCGCCGCCGCCGGCCTCGATCTCGGAGAGCTTTTCTCCGCCGACGAGGATGCCGGTTGCCTGTCCCCAGATCATCCAGCTTTCGTCGATCTCGACGTCATGGCCCATGGCGGCGAGAAGCTTGCGGGTATCCGGCGAAAGCGCATAGGGCTCCATGAACACCTTGTCCGGCAGCCATTGATGGTGGAGGCGCGGCGCATCGACCGCCTCCTGGACGTTCATGCCGTGGTCGATGACGTTGAGGATCGCTTCCAGCGTGATCGTGATGATGCGCGCGCCGCCGGGGCTGCCGATCACCATGAAGGGCTTGCCGTCCTTTGAGATGATCGTCGGGCTCATCGAGGAAAGCGGCGTCTTCCCCGGCGCGATCGCGTTCGCCTCGCCCTGGACGAGGCCGTAGAGATTGGGCGCGCCGGGCTTGGCGGTGAAATCGTCCATCTCGTTGTTGAGCAGGATCCCGGTTCCGGGCGCCACCACGCCCGCACCGAAGGAGCCGTTCAACGTATAGGTGACGGCGACGGCATTGCCCTCGTCGTCGATGATCGAATAGTGGGTCGTCTCCTTGCTCTCGGTGAAACCCGCCGGCATCAGCGCCTGCGAGACGCCCGCCCTGAACGGTTCGATCTTCTCGCGGATTTCCTTCGCATAGGCCTTGTCGGTGAGTTTCCCGACCGGATTTTCAACGAAGTCCGGATCGCCGAGCGCGGTGTTGCGGTCGACGTAGGCATGGCGCATGGCCTCGATCATCGCATGCACGGTCTCGGCCGAACCGTAGCCGAGATAGGAAAGCGGATAACCCTCGAGAATGTTGAGGATCTCGCAGATGATGACGCCGCCTGACGATGGTGGCGGCGAGGACACGATGTCATAGCCGCGATAGTTGCATTTGACCGGTTCCAGTTCTCGAACGGCATATTGCTCGAAATCCTTCTCGGCGAGGATGCCTCCCTTTTCCGCGCTCGCCTTGACGATCGCGTCGGCAATCGCACCCTTGTAGAAGGCGTCAGGCCCCTTCTCCGCGATGCTTGACAGCGAGGCGGCAAGATCTGCCTGAACCAGCTTCTCGCCGACGGCGAAGGGCTTGCCGTCAGGTCTCAAGAAGATCGCCGCTGCCGCCGGATCCTCCGCCAGCCTCTCTGTTTCACCGTCGAACGAGTCGATATCGCCCTGCTCCAGCAAGAAGCCTTCCTTGGCGAGCTTGATCGCCGGCGCGATCAGCTCCTGCAGTGGGCGCGTGCCATAGCGGCTGCGCGCGTGCTCGAAACCCATCACCGGGCCGGGCACGCCGACGGCGAGATAGCCCTCGGTGCTCAAGCCTTTGACGAGATTGCCCTTGTCGTCGAGATACATCGATTTGGTGGCGGCGAGCGGCGCGCGTTCGCGAAAATCGAGAAAGGTCGTTTTGCCGTCCTTGAAGCGGATGGTCATGAAACCGCCGCCGCCGATATTGCCTGCCGTCGGGTAGACGACCGCGAGCGCATAGCCGACCGCGACCGCCGCATCGATGGCATTGCCGCCCTTCTTCATCACTTCCACGCCGATATCGGAGGCGAGATGCTGGGCGGTAACCACCATGCCGTGCTCGGCTTTTACCGGCTCCGGCGACGCCGCCTGCGCCGTCCACGGCGAAACGGCGCCAAGCGTGAATATCAAAGCAAAGGACTGGCTCTTCAAGCTCAGACTGCGCATGCCTTCCTCCCGCAAATGGAATGATTGCCCGCAAAACGATGCCCTCAACCGGCGACTGTAGCACCAAAATTCGCCGGTTGCATTTCCGAAGGCGGCGCATCAATCGCCGGAATAGCGCTCCTCAAGCCACGGGTCCCCGCGCATGTGATAGCCGTTCCGCTCCCAGAAGCCGGCCATGTCGGCAGCGCGGAAATCGATCCGCGTCAGCCACTTGGCGCTTTTCCAGAGATAGAGGTGCGGCACGACGAGGCGCATTGGGCCACCATGGGCACGGCTGATCGGGGCGCCTTCCCAACGCGTCGCGAGAACCGCGTTCTCTGCAGCGAAGTCGATAAGCGGAAGATTGGTCGTATAGCCGTCGTAGCTCGTCAGCACGACATATTCCGCCTCGGGCTTCGGCATCACCCGGTCGATGAGGTCGCGCGTCAGCACGCCCTGCCAGCGGTTGTCGTAGCGCGACCAGGTCGTCACGCAATGTATGTCGGAGAGAGTGTCGCTCTGCGGCAAGGACTGGAATGCCTTCCAGTCGAGTGACAACGGCGTCTCGATGAGGCCGGTCAGGTCAAGCCGCCAGGTCTCCAGCGCAATGTGCGGCTGCTGTCCAAGATCCAGAACCGGCCAGTCCTTGACGAGATGTTGGCCAGGCGGCAGTCGGTCGGTCTCCGGGCGCGCGACGCGCCCCGTGAGGAACTTGCCACCTGCCGCCCACTGCCGCTTGGTGGACGTCAGTTTCGTTTCCGGTATCGGTTCGTCATCTGCCATGATGCACCCGCCGTTGTTCTTTTTAAGTCGTGGGAGCGATTTGAGGCGCGAAAGGCCGCGGCGTCAAGCGAGCGGTTCGGGGCATGTGCCGGTACTCCATGCGAGCTAGATCGAATGGGCGAGCATCGATTGACTATCCGCTCCTGCCGTGACAGTCTCTGTTGCAGTGCAGCAATGCTGCGCGCCTGTCTCGCACGGTCACCCTGCTCGGTGGAGGACTGCTTTCTTGCGGCTGGATCGACATGTTTTCGGAAACTCGCACACCCCCGCGCCAGCCCCGTGGCCTTTGCTCGGGCGCGGCCTGATATCGCAGGTTGCGCCGACCCAGGGGCGACCGACCCAACAATTGCCGTCATTCTGGAGTTGATGCGTTTCGCCTCGCCCCTTCGGGTGAGGTGCCAACCTACTGCATGTTTCCTTAAATCGCAGACGCTTTGAGGATAAAAACATGCAGCAATTCAAAGTGCGACAGCGTCCTTTGCGCGTCTTGTCAGACGCGCGGCTGTAGCGGTCACGGCGAAATGCCTGTATGAAGGAGAAGCGGTATGAAGGTTCTGTTTGCCGGTGGAAACGGTTATTATCCGGAATTCAGCGGCGGCGTTCAGTCGAGCACGCACCACCTCGTCCAGCAGTTGCGTGACCGCGGTCACGAGGCCGGCGTGTTGGCCGCCTTGTTCGGCGACGGCATGTTCGGCTTCAAGGCGCGCGTCAGGCTTAAGTTGTCCGGGGAGCGCGGCGTCATGGACAGCTTTCCCGGCTATCCCGTCGTTCGGGCCTGGCACCCTTGGGAAGCGGCAACCTTCGCCGTCAACAAGCTCCGTCCCGACGTCGCCGTTGTGCAGTGCCACAAATCGGTCCCGATCGGAAAGGCGCTGCAGGTGCACAATGTGCCGCTGGTGATCTATCTCAGAAACGTCGAATTTCACGAACTCGCCGGCGATCTCAGGGAACTGACTTCCGCCCACTACATCGCGAATTCGGAATTTACCGCCCGGACCTACAAGCAGAAATACGGCATCGACTCGGTTGTCATCCCGCCGACGATCAATCCTGAAACCTACAAGACACCGACGACGCGCGAATATGTGACCTTCATCAATCCCTATAAGGAGAAGGGATTCGAGCTGGCGGTTCGCATCGCCGAGCAATGCCCCGACATTCCTTTCCTGTTCGTCGAAAGCTGGAAGCTCGCCGACGATCACCGGGCGGAAATCGAGAAGATCATCGCGCCGCTGAAGAACGTGCGCCTCGAAAACCGCACCAGCGACATGAAGACCGTTTACGGGCGGACGAAGATCCTGCTTGCGCCGAGCAGATGGGAAGAGGCCTGGGGACGGGTAGCGTCCGAGGCGCATTGCAGCGGCATTCCGGTCGTCGGATCGACGCGCGGAGGACTGCCGGAAGCGATCGGCGAAGGCGGCATCCTTCTCGACCACGATGGACCGCTCGAAGAATGGACCGGCGCGATCCGTCGTCTGTGGAGCGACGAGGCCGAATATGAACGGCTGTCGGCAGCGGCCTCGAAATTCGCCGAACGCCCGCTGATGCAGCCTGCCCGCCAGTTTGCGGCATTCCTCGAGGTTCTCGATCGCGCTGCCGCGAGCCGCGCCTCTGCGCTCAAGGCCTCCTGAGACCGGTAAGCATGCGCATCGGTTTCATAGTCGGTCAGTTTCCGTCGCTTTCGGAAACCTTCGTCATCGGCCAGATGGCCGGCCTGTTGCATCGCGGCTTCGAGGTCGATGTCGTCTGCAACGGGATATCGGATTATAATTTCGCGGATCGGCGGCAGGAGCCGCTCGCCACCCTTCTCGCACGAACCCGTGACTGGTGGGGTGCGGCGGGGCGCACGCGTCCGGTCATCGAGCGGCTGCCGGCAAAACTTCGCGACAAGGTCTCGACCGCGCTCGACATGTCGTCGGTTGCCCGCCTGAATGAATGCGATGTCCTCGTCGCGCATTTCGGGCACAACGGCGCTCGCGCCGCGCGGCTGAAGAAATGGAAGCGGCTGAAGCCGCCGATCGTCACGATCTTCCACGGCTACGACGTAGGGGTGCCGCTCTACGAGCGGGGCCTCGGCCGATACAATGATCTGTTCGAATACGGCGCGCTCAACCTGACCGTGAATGGCTTCTTTCGCCGCGTTCTGGTGGAAGCCGGAGCGCCGGAAGCCAAGGTTGCCGTGCACCACATGGGGATCGATCTCAAGAAGATTCCCTATGCGTGGAAATCCTGGCGCGGCTCTCCGCTGCAATTGATTTCAGTATGCCGGCTGGCCGAGAAAAAGGGCGTGGAATACGCGCTGCGCGCGCTCGCCCGACTGCGTGCCGTCGCGCCAGAACTCGCCTGGCACTACACGATCATCGGTGACGGTCCCTTGCGGCAACCACTGGAGGCGCTCGCCTCGGAACTCGGCATCGCCGAGCAGGTTTCCTTCCTCGGCAGCCTCGCCCATCAGGACGTCAAGGAGTGGCTGCGGCGCTCGCACGCCTTCGTGCTGCCGAGCGTCACGGCCAGGAACGGCGATGTCGAAGGCATACCGGTGGCGCTGATGGAGGCCATGGCGGCCGGTCTGACCGTGGTAAGTTCCAACCATTCCGGCATTCCCGAACTGATCGAGGATCAGAAGACGGGCTTCCTCGCCGACGAAAGAGACGTCGAGACGCTTGCAAGCCGCCTGCGCTTTGTCGCGGAGCATCCCGAGCAATGCGAGGACGTAGCGCTGCAGGCAAGGAAGAAGGTCGAGGCCGAATTCGACATGGCGGCGCTCGACAATGATTTTGCCGAAATCGTCAGCCGGATCGCCAGAGCGGAAGGAGATCGTGCGACTTCCGCTTCCATCGCTCTAACTCGTTAGAATCGATCGCGATTTACGATTTGGGGCGATCGACCCGAAATCGGCGCGATCCAGAACATTCACAGTTCGCGGAACAGAGAAACGCTCCAACTCTTTGAAACGACGCAATTCCGGACGAGTTACCGCTTGTCCTGGAATTGCCCTAGTCGAGGCAGGTCGCTTGAACGCAGAAAACATCCAATTCGGTCGGCTCGCGCTTCGTGGCGGGCTGGTGACGGGTGGCGCCCAGGCCATTCGCATGGTCATCCAGTTCGTCTCCGTCGTCGTGCTCGCACGTTTGCTGGCACCGGAGGACTTCGGCCTCGTCGCATCGGTCAGCCCGGTCGTCGCCTTCGTCGGGCTTTTCCAGAACCTCGGGCTTCAGCAGGCGGTCATCCAGCGCAAGGAAATCGGAGAGAGAGAGCTCAATCACGTCTTCTGGATCAGCACCCTCGTCGGCCTGATCTGCACCCTCGTCGTTGTCGCGCTTTCGCCGGCAATTGCCGTTTTCTACGGCGACGAGCGCATGACGGCGATTGCGATTGCCGCAGCGCTACCGCTGCTCCTCGGCAGCCTGGCCGCGCTCCCGCTCGCTTTGATGAACCGGCACCTGAAGTTCGGGCAATTGGCGTTGAACGATGTTTATGCCGCAGTCGTGGGCCTTCTCGTCACTGCCGGAGCCGCCTATCTCGGGATGGGCTACTGGTCGCTCGTCATTGGCCCCGCGGCATCTGCGGCGGTCGCCCTCATGGCCGCGTGGTGGGCCACGCGCTGGATGCCGGGGCGTCCGGCCTTCGCGATCGACCGCGACATCATCTCGTTCGGCGCCAATCTCACCGGCTTCAACCTCGTCAACTTCTTCTCGCGCAACCTCGACAACGTCCTGATCGGCAAGTATTCCGGGCCGATCGAGCTCGGTTATTACGACCGGGCCTACAAGCTTCTCCTGTTCCCGCTGCAGAACATCACGCAGCCTCTGTCGCGCGTGATGATCCCGCTGATGAGCCGCATCCAGGAGGACAAGCCCCGGTTTCGCGATATCTACATGCGCACCAACTGGCTGCTCGCCGCGGTCACCATGCCCGGCATTGCGGCGCTGACTGCGGCCGCCGAGCCAACCGTCAGCATCCTTTTCGGTGAGAAATGGCTGCCGGTCGCGCCGATCTTCGCCTGGCTTGGAATCGCGAGCCTGATGCAGCCGGTTTCGAGCACCACGGGCTGGATCTTCATCTGCCAGGGCGAGACGAAGACGATGTTCCGCTGGGGCATATATTCGTCGCTGACGACGGTGCTCTCCTTCGTCGTCGGCCTGCAATGGGGCGCGATCGGTGTCGCCGCCGCCTATGCCATCAGCGGCTACCTCTTGCGCGTTCCGGTACTTGCCTGGTTGCTGCGGCGGGTGGGGCCGGTATCGGCGATGGATTTCCTTTTCGTCCAGGGCCTCTTTCTCGTGTCGGCCCTGGCGGCCTGGATTTGCTACCGGCTGCTGCCGGAAGCCCTGACCGGAAGCTCGGACTTCCTCGCCCTCGCTTCCGCGATTTGCCTCAACTACGGACTGGCGCTCGTCTTCGCGCTCGCCCTACGCCAGCCGCGCCAGGTTCTGTTCGACATCCTTTCGAAGGCCATGAGCGCCATTCGCCGCTAAGCCTTCGATTAGGGGACGGATGAGGTCCGCTGCCGACATTGCCGAGGCGTGCTCCTCGAGCACCGCCTTGAGGCTCGTCTCGCGATAATGGTAGAGGTTTGCGACGAAGCGGTCGAGCTTGCCGCTCGCCTCCTCCGGCGTCACCGTATCGATATCGAGCAGCACATCGTCGACGCCGACGCGCTTGGCGACTTCCTTGGTCTTGAACTCGTAGGCGATCGGCAGCACCGGCGTGCCGACGCAAAGCGACATGATCATCATGTGCATGCGCGTCGCCACGACGAAATCGAGCCCTCTGGCGATTGCCATCAACTGTTCCGGCGTGTGGAACGACGCGTCGACCGACACGTGCTCGGCGATTTCGGGCGAGAGCCCCGATACGATCAGCTTCGCCGTCTTCGAATCGTCATGCGCATATTCCGGCACGCCCTGGCAGGTCGAAATGAAGGTGACCTTCTTGCCGTGATCGCGCACGAGCCTCGTCGCCATCTCGCGGACGGAATCGATGTACCGCCCCATGCCGCCGTCGCCGCCCTGGACGTAATGCCAGTGGCGCACGGAGATGCCGACGCGGCCGCTCGGTGCCGGACGGCCGATCATCAGCAGCGCCTTGATCCGCTCGACATCCGCAAGCGCGAAGACCGAATCGGCGACCACATGGCATTTCGACGGATCGTCGACGAGATCGAGGATCTGGTTGCGGGACCGCGCGTCGCGCAGGAGGATCAGCGGACTGCGGGCGAAAATCGGCGGCAGCATCCGGCGGTTGTAAGGCTTCTCGAACGGGCCGAGGGACTGGGTGAAGAAGATCGTCTTCTTGCCGAGCATCTCGCCGAGCTTGAACTGGTTGATGCGCCGCTCGAGTGAATAGTTCTCGACGAGATAGGTGCCTCCGGTGGTGATCACCAGATCGGCGTCCTTGTAGAGCGCAAGACTCTTTCGGTCCTCATCACTGAAAAAGCGGCGATCGAGATAATTGCCGCTGCCGAGATGGCGGAGCGCCTGGAACGCAGCCTGGTTGTAGACCTGCTTCAGCGCATTCTTCACGGTGTTGTCGTCGTATTTGTACTTGAAGATCGATTCCGACGGGAGTTTGCGAAGCTCGATGTCGGGATATTGTTCTTTCGGATACAGTCGCGCGGCAACTTCCGGCTGGCTGTCGAACACAAGAAATTCTACGTTCTCGCCCAATATCGATTTCAGGATATGCCTGATCGCGAAAAGAATCGCCGCGTCGCCCGTGTTCAAGCAGACCGTGTTCTCGACTACAACTTTCATGTTCTGTCATCCCCGTTGAAGGTCTCGCCAGACATTGGGAGGTGATGCCGGCCGACTTGCCGCTTGCAGAGGTATTCCGTTCCCGACGGACAACCCGCAATAGCGTTCTGTCGCGAAGTTTTGGTGAATTCATGGCCGACGGAGCGATATTTGCCGCAATGCAGCATAAGGGCGGACATGGCCTGATGAGGCGGCAGCGGAGGAGCGGTTCTACATGGCATTTTTTGCCCTAATGCCCCTTGATCGCGCCTATTGCACCAGCGGCCGCAATGCCGCCTGCGTCTCTTTGAGCAAAGACAGGTAGCGCTCCGCCAATTCGGCGGCAGCAACATGGGCGGCCGGGGCGCCGATATTGAGTGCCGCGACCACCTGTCCGCGCGCATTCAGCAAGGGAACGGCGATCGAGCAAAGCCCGAGTTCAAGCTCCTGGTCGATCACGGCATAGCCCTGCTCGCGAACCCGGCGCAGTTCCTCGATCAACTCTTCCGGATCGGTCTTCGTGTGCGGCGTATTGGCCTTGAGCTCCGTGCGCGCGAGAATATCCCGAGCTTCCGCTTCCGGAAGCGCGGCCAGCAGTACCCGGCCCATCGAGGCGCAATAGGCGGGAAGGCGGGATCCCGGCATCAGGTTGATCGACATCACCCGCCGCTGCGAGGCGCGCGCCACATAGACCACCTCGGTGCCGTCGAGCACGGAGGCGGAGGCGCTCTGACCGGCCTTTTCCGAAAGCTGGTCGAGATAGGGCTGGACGAGCGCCGGCAGCGGTGTCGCCGATAGATAGGCGTGGCCGAGCCGCAGGATTTTCGGCGTCAGTGTGAAGAACTTGCCGTCGTAGTCGGCATAGCCAAGCTCGGAAAGCGTGAGCAGCGACCGCCGCACCGTCGCACGGTCGAGATCGGTGATCTTCGCAGCCTCTGCAATCGTCAGGCGCGGCTGCGCCTCTCCGAAGGCCTCGATAACCTTCAGGCCGCGCGCAAAGCCGCTGACGAAATCCGTTTCCCGCATGATTCGCTCACCTCGTTAGCGCGTTCATTTTGTGCGATATATGAACAAATGTCAAATATCGCACAAAATATTTGACGAGTGGCTGAAACGAGCGCTTATTTCCGCCATCGCCGATGACGAAAGCCGGGCGGGACCGCGGGTCCCGTGCTCGGCGGTTCGGCAACATCAACGGAGGAGGGCCAGTATGGCTCGCATAGTGTCGCTCGCCGAGGCGGTCGCCGAAAACGTGAAGGATGGCGACACCGTCGCCATGGAAGGCTTCACCCATCTCATTCCCTATGCCGCCGGCCATGAGGTGATCCGCCAGGGCAGCAAGGATCTCTTCCTCGTCCGCATGACGCCGGACATCCTCTATGACCAGTTGATCGGCGTCGGCGCCGCACGCGGCATGAAATTTTCCTGGGGCGGCAATCCCGGCGTGGGCTCGCTGCACCGCTTCCGCGATGCGGTGGAGAATCAATGGCCGCGGCCGCTGGAAATCGAGGAGCACTCTCACGCGGCGATGGCGAACGCCTATGAGGCGGGCGCCGCGAACCTGCCCTTCGCAATGCTGAGGGGCTATATCGGCGCCGACCTGCCCAAGGTGAACCCGAACATCAGACAAGTTACCTGCCCGTTCACCGGCGAAGTGCTCGCCGCCGTGCCGGCGATCCGTCCGGACGTGACGATCATCCACGCGCAGCGCGCCGATCGCAAGGGCAATGTGCTCCTCGAAGGCATCGTCGGCGTGCAGAAGGAAGCAGTGCTTGCGGCCAGGCGCTCGATCGTGACCGTCGAGGAGATCGTCGACGAGCTTGACCCGCCCTCCCCGAATTCGGTCGTGCTGCCCACGTGGGCGGTGACGGCAGTCGTCCACGTGCCGGGCGGCGCTTTCCCCTCCTATGCGCATGGCTATTATCCGCGCTCCAACGCCTTCTACATCGCCTGGGACGAGATCGCCCGCGACCGGGAAACGTTCACCGCCTGGATCAAGGAAAACGTGCTCGACGCGAAGCCCGAGGACTTCGCCAGACATGCCGCCAAGTCGGCAAAGGTCGCGTGAGGAGGCGACGATGACGGAATTCACACCCACGGAAATGATGACGATTGCCGCATCGCGCGAACTTTCCAATGACGACGTCTGCTTCGTCGGCATCGGCGCGCCGTCGGCCGCCTGCAACATCGCCCGGCTGACGCACGCGCCGGATATCACGCTGATCTACGAGAGCGGCACCGTCGGCACCAAGCCGGACGTGCTGCCGCTGTCGATCGGCGACGGCGAGTTGTGCGACACTGCGCTCTTCACCGTCTCGGTCCCGGAAATGTTCCGCTACTGGCTGCAGGGCGGGCGCATCACCACCGGCTTTTTGGGCGGCGCGCAGATCGACCGCTTTGCCAATCTCAACACGACGGTCGTCGGTCCCTACGACCACCCGAAGGTCCGTCTCCCGGGCGGCGGCGGTGCGCCGGAGATCGCCTCCAATTGCGGCCGCATCTTCATCACCATGGCGCTCTCGAAGCGCGGTTTCGTCGAGAAGCTGCCCTTCATCACGTCGATGGGCCACGGCGAAGGCGGAAACCACCGCGAGCGGCTCGGCATGAAGACCAAGGGGCCCACCCGCGTGATCACCGATCTTTGCATCCTCGAACCGGATCCGGAGACGAAGGAACTGACTGTGGTCTCGATCCATCACGGCGTCACACGCGCGCAGATCGTCGAAAATTGCGGCTGGGCAATCAAGTTCGCCGACACGGTCATCGAGACGCCGGTGCCGACGGAAACGGAACTTTCGGTGCTGCGCGACATCAACGCCCGCACCAAGAAGGCCCATCAGGGCACGGACAAGGGTAAGGAGGCCGCCTGATGCGCGACGTTTTCATCTGCGACTATATCCGCACGCCGATCGGCCGCTTCGGTGGGTCGCTGTCCTCGGTGCGCGCGGACGATCTCGGCGCGATTCCGCTCAAAAGCCTCCTGCAGCGCAACGCCTCGGTCGACTGGGAAGCGGTCGACGACGTGATCTTCGGCTGCGCCAACCAGGCGGGCGAGGACAACCGCAACGTCGCACGCATGTCGCTGCTGCTCGCCGGCTTCCCGCTTTCCGTTCCCGGCACGACGATCAACCGTCTTTGCGGCTCTGGCATGGACGCCGTCATTACGGCGGCACGCGCCGTCAAGTCGGGCGAAGCCGAGCTGATGGTCGCCGGTGGCGTCGAGTCGATGTCGCGCGCGCCCTTCGTGCTGCCGAAAGCCGAAAGCGCCTTTTCGCGACATGCGGAGATCCACGACACCACCATCGGCTGGCGCTTCGTCAACCCGTTGATGAAGAAACAATACGGCGTCGATTCCATGCCGGAGACCGGCGAGAATGTTGCCGAGGACTATCACGTTTCGCGCGAGGATCAGGATGCGTTTGCCGTGCGCAGCCAGGCGAAGGCCGCCGCTGCACAGGCGAACGGCCTCCTCGCCAGGGAAATCGTCTCGGTCACCATTCCGCAGAAGAAGGGCGAGCCCGTCGTTGTCGATAGGGACGAGCACCCCCGGGCAACGACGATGGAAGCGCTTGCCAGGCTAAAGGCACCGTTCCGCGAAGGTGGCACGGTCACTGCCGGCAACGCCTCGGGCGTCAACGACGGTGCAGCGGCGCTCATCATCGCCTCGGAGGAAGCCGCACGAAAACACGGATTGACCCCGATCGCCCGCATCCTTGGCGGCGCTTCGGCGGCCGTGCCCCCGCGGGTGATGGGCATCGGCCCGATCCCCGCGTCCCGCAAGCTCATGGCGCGTCTCGGCATGACGCAAGATCAGTTCGACGTGATCGAAGTCAACGAGGCCTTCGCGAGTCAGGGACTGGTGGTGTTGCGCGCGCTCGGCATTGCCGACGACGACGCCCGCGTCAACCGCAACGGCGGTGCGATCGCGCTCGGCCATCCGCTCGGCATGTCGGGGGCGCGCATCACCGGAACGGCGGCACTGGAACTCGCCGGGACCGGCGGGCGCTATTCGCTCTCGACCATGTGCATCGGCGTCGGCCAGGGCATCGCCGTGGCGCTGGAGCGGGTATGACCCCGCCGGCGCCTACACGAAGGGCGCTGTAGCACTTTGATTTGCTGCATGTTTTTCCCTTAAGTCCGCTCCGAATTAAGTAAGCATGCAGCGGGCGGGGCTGCGGACCATCGTGTCAATCGGTGATTTGAAACCCCAAGGGCGCTTGTACGGACGAGGCATCTTCGCTCTCGACGTTTGACACCCGTGCCGCCGGCGGGCCTTTCCAAAAGCGGTTCAGCATCGTCGAGATCGCCGCCTCGGGTCCGGCAATCAGGGCTGTGACGGAGCCGTCGCGTTCGTTGCGAACCCAGCCCGCCAGGCCAAGCTGTGCCGCTTCGTCGCGGGTCCAGACACGGAAGCACACGCCCTGTACTCGTCCAGTGATCCGGACCAAAGCCGCTTTGCGATCCTCCGCCATGGCCGCCTCCTTCCTGTTCGGTCTTCTGAATCTGGCGCAGACGGCGGCGAATGCAAGCACATCGCTCGCGCGATCAGGCCCTGCGCGCGCCACCACGCCGGCACCGTTGCCATCTAGATCACGATGATTTTGGGTCCAATCGACCCAAAATCATAAACGTGATCGGTTCTAATAATTTGGAGCGGGATGCGGGCGGAAAACCGCTCACACTTTTCCTCATCCCGCTCTGGAAAATCTGCCCTCTCGGACTTGAAGGTACTGCACCGCAACACCATTGTATGATTCATCGATAGAGCCTCCTCCTCCCGGCTCTATCGTGGGATCGGCAACCCTCCTCCTCCCAGTTGCCGATCAGAATCGGAAGCCCGGCGCCCCTCCTCCCGCGCCGGGCTTTCTGTTTTGAGGGCTACTGTCTGTTTCGTTAAATCCTGGCCGATCAAGGGATAAAAACATGCAGCAATTCAAAGTGCTGCAGCGTCCTTTGCGTGTCTGATAAGACGCGCGGCGCTGCAGGCTCGAAGCGCGCAGGCGATCGCGATAAGATGGTCGTCTGCTGCACATCTGGGAACGTTTGAGCGGGTCCGGCATCCAATGTGCGACAAGGAGCCTCGACCATGCCCATTGCTGACACTATCCCCTCCCGAAAACGCGCGACCTCGCCGCAAGAAATCGATGCCTTCCGCGTGATCATGCAGACGCACAACCGCAAGCTCTATCGCATTGCGCGAAGCATCGTGCAGAACAACAGCGATGCCGAGGACGTTCTCCAGGAGGCCTATGTCCGCGCCTTCACGCATTTCTCCGAATTTCGCGGCGACTCGGCGATCACCACGTGGCTCTCGCGCATCGTAATCAACGAGGCCCTGGGCCGGCTGCGCCAGCGACGGCGCAGGAAGCGGCTTACCGACGACATGTTGCAAACCCATCAGGCGGACATCATCGCCTTCCCGCGCAACGCAGACACCGACAATCCGGAAAAAACGATGGCACAGCGACAGATTCTCGACCTTGTCGAAAAGGCGACCGATCAGCTTCCGGATATCTACCGCACCGTCTTCGTCATGCGGGTGATCGAGGGGCTCAGCAACGAAGAGACCGCCGATCTGCTGGCGCTTCGCCCCGAGACCGTCCGAACGCGGCTCTTTCGCGCGCGACATCTCATCAAAGAGCAACTGGAGAGACAGATCGGTCCGCTACTGCTCGACGCCTTCCCCTTCGCGGGCAAACGTTGCGAGCGTCTGACCGAGGCCGTACTTGCCCGCCTCTCGCGACAGGAACCGGAGGACGGCGACAGGTAATCGGGAACGTTTCGACCCGCGAAGCATCCAAAGCACGTCAACACGCTTTGAACTTCGAAGAAAGGAACATCCGATGACCGTACGCTTAACCACTGCCGCCGCCGCATTCGCCCTGTTGCTCGGAGGTAATTGGGCGCTCGCCGCCGACAAGCCCACGGATCCGCAGATCGCGCATATCGCTTACACCGCAGGTGTGATCGATGTCGAAGCGGCGAAGCTGGCCATTGCCACATCGAAAAACAAGACCGTGGTCGAATTCGCCGAGAGCATGGTGCGCGACCACGAGTCGGTGAACAAGCAAGCACTCGATCTCGTCAAGAAGCTCAATGTTACGCCCGAGGACAACGACACCAGCAAGGCATTGTCGCAGGCGGCCGAAAGCAAGCGTTCGGAACTGGCGAAGCTGACGGGCGCGGATTTCGACAAGGCCTATGTCGAGAACGAGGCCGCCTATCACAAGCAGGTCAATGGCGCGCTGGAAACCCTGCTGATCCCGTCCGCGCAAAATGCCGAGCTCAAGTCTCTGCTCGAGACCGGGCTGAAGCTGTTTCAGGGCCATCAGCAGCACGCCGAACATGTCGCGACGGAGCTGAGATGAACGCGGCAGCGAACCCGCTAAGACCAGCTTTTCTCGCCCTGTTGCTGGGAACGGCGACCATCGTCGTTCCCGCTCAGGCGGAAACCATTGAAGTGACGATCGACCGCCTCGTCTACGCGCCGGCGGAGATCGAGGCGAAAGTGGGCGATGAAATCGAGTGGATCAACAAGGATGCGCTCGTTCACACGGCCACCATGAAGGGAGGTACTGAAGTGCTCGTGCCGGCGAAAAAATCAGGTCGCCTTCTGATGAGGGAGCCCGGCAGCTTCGACTATATTTGCCGTTATCATCCCAATATGGAGGGGCACATCACCGTTCGTCCGTAAACCCACGTGCCGCTGCGTCCTTTGCGCGTCTGATACGACACGCGGCGCTGCAGGAGCGCCGGGGCAGCCCGGCTCTCCTCTCACTCCGTCCGGATCGCCACGTCGGCCGGCGCGAATTACAGGCCGCCGACGTGGAACGCGGCCCCGTCTTGCCGCAACATGCCGCTTCGCCGGAAGCTTGCGGCTCAATGGGCCGTATAGGCGCCGTCCACGAGGTGGACGCTTCCGGTGATGAAGCTCGCCTGCTCCGACAGCAGGAAGCACACGAGGGACGCCACCTCCTCCGGCTTGCCGCGCCTTGCCATCGGCTGCAGCGACATCATGCGCCGGGTGCTCGCGATGTCGGCATGCTCCGACAGGAGCGGCGTTTCGATCCACCCGGGACCGACGGCATTGATGCGGATGCCCATCCGCGCATATTCCATTGCGGCGACCTTCGTCAGCCCGACGATCCCGTGCTTGGCTGCGGTATAGGCGGCGGCGGTCGGCAGGCCGACCGAGCCGAGAATGGACGACATGTTGACGATCGCGCCGCCGCCCTGCGACAACATGGCGGCGATCTCGCGCTTCATGCAGTAGAAAACGCCGTTCAGGTTGACGTTCATCACCTTGTGCCACTCGTCGAGCGGGTAGTCGGCCGTCGCCTTGCGGATGCCGTCGATGCCGGCGTTGTTGACCGCCAGATGAAGGCCGCCGCATTTCTCGACGGCGAACCTCACCAACTTATCCACAGCTTCTGCATCGGCCACGTCGACGACGAAGTCGTGGGCCTTGCCGCCGTGCGCACGAATCTCGGCGGTGATTCGGCGCGCGGCGTCAGCGTCCAGGTCGGCAACGACGACCTCGGCCCCCTCGCTACCGAGTTGCAGGGAAACCGCCGCGCCAATACCGGAACCCGCACCGGTCACGATCGCAACCTTCCCCTCAAAGCCAAGTTTCATTTGTCTATCCTTATTGTCGTGCCTCGACCTAATCGAGCGGGCACGGCACCGCAAGACGTTTCACAAGTTAGCTGGAGCCGCATCTACGTCAGCGACCCGAAACCTCCACGACTCGCGAGAACCCGCCTGTTGATCCCGCCGCTATTCATTCGCCTGAACTAGGTACCCCTACAGATATACCACGCTTCTCCCGCTGATGCTTTCGGTCGCGAGCAAAGATGTACGCCTTTCCAACCCTTTACGCTGTCCAGCCACTTTAATCGACGTACAAGACTTGGCCGCTGCGCGCGGCAATGTTAAAGACGAATCTGGGGGCGCATCATTTTGCTCAGCAGGTAAAGATGGACGATAACCGAATTACGCGCCGGACGCTCGTTTTGGGCGGTCTGGCTCTGTTGACCTCTGGATGTAGTTCAAGCTGGCAAGGGATGGGGGTGCCTGTTCCATCCCTGTTCGGAAACCAGTCCGGCGTGGACCGTCGCTACCGAAGGCAGCATGTCCGCTATGAAGGATACGAGGCGCCCGGAACGATCGTCGTTAATACGATGGAGCGCTACCTCTATTCGATCGAAGAGGGCGGCTGGGCGACGCGTTACGGAATCGGCGTCGGAGAAGAGGGGCTTACCATGAAAGGCAGGGCGGTCATCGGCCGCAAGGCGGAGTGGCCCGCATGGACACCAACCGCCAGCATGATCAAGCGCAAGCCGCACCTGGCGCAATATGCGGGCGGTGTCTCCGGCGGACCCCACAATCCGCTTGGCGCGTCGGCCCTTTATCTCTACCGCGGCGGACAAGACACCATGTTCCGCGTGCACGGAACGAACGAGCCTTGGACGATTGGCCACGCGGTTTCGAACGGTTGCATTCGCTTGACGAACGAGGATATCGTCGACCTCTACAGCCGCACGCCCGTGGGCACCGAGGTATTGATCATCTGATGGTGTTTCCCCATAATTTTCGGTATAAATGATGAAGCTGTGTGTTTTTGGAACACCGTTGAAAGTTCGGCAACGACAAACCGAACGGCAACTGTGTCCTTTCTGCACTAGGCCGAGTCGCAAATCGCCACTATTACTTTGAATGTTGCCTTCGATAACCCATTCCGACTATTGAGGAAAGGACTACTTGATGAGCCGAATTCTAATCGTGATGATTGCGTTGTTTTCCGTCGCCAGCCTGAGCGCTTGCGGGGCCGTTGGCAAAGGCAAGGGCAAGGAACCGCCACCGGCGGCAGCGCCAGTTGAACAGGCGCCAGTCTATAAGTAAAATTTGACCTTTGCGCGGGGAGGGTCTTACGATCCTTCCCACGCTACTTTTCATGGCCGCACCGGCTTAGGATTTACAGCGCTGACGCCTGAAGCTCACAAAAGCTGGCTTCAACTTGGCGCTCATCAAAGCTCGGGAGATAGAGCGTAGTAATGGCGCTTATACGAGGTCGCATATCGCTTGTGGTCCTGCTCGCACTGGCAACCACAGCATGTCAAACCGAAGACAAGGCTCCCCAACCGCGTTTTGTTTCGAGTTACGATGCCACCGGGGCGCTGTCCGACGGAAAGTCTCAACAGAGAAACTACGGCTACTTTATCGAATTCCGCTCTCGCTACGCGCTCAGCTACGGCCACTCCTACGTGATTTTCGGGCGCACGAACAAGGCTGGAGCAATGATCAATCCCGAGGTCGCAGGACTCGCCCCGGCTACGACCGACGCCGGACCGTACGTCATGGGCCATTTCCTGCCTGTCCCAGCCGAGACCGGGTGGAGCGACGGCGACCTGGAAGAGGAATACAGGTCGGCAAGCTGGCGCGTTCTGCTGACGGAGGCCGAGTACCAGAAAGTCGTCGCGGACATCCGAAAGCTGAAGGCCAAGTCCCGTCTCTGGCACGCGTCGCTCTACAACTGCAACGCCTTCGTGGCGGAGATTGCGCGTTCGATGGGGTATGAGACACCCGGCATCTGGCTCAGGCCGCAAGAATTCATTACAAAGCTTCGGGAGATGAACGGCGGGTGAGTGCAATTGATCACCCCACCGGTCATCCGGCGGTCGGGTCATACCACCGCTGAACCTTTGTCGGTCGGAGCGGAGCATAATGGCCACAACCTTGACAGCCGTTGCGATGGCCGCGGATCGCAGCGAAGCTTAGGTGAGCTAGAGTGAACATATCAGTCGCTTCCGTCGGCGAAATCATCTGGGTGCTCGGCATCGTCGCCTGGTACTTCATTCGGCGTCCGTATGAGCGCCGGGCCAAGCGCGTGCGGGTCGTCAGCCACCGCCGCTCGCGTTCCGAGACAGTCGGGCTTGCAGCGGCCCTCATCGGCCTCGCGGTCGTTCCCGGTTTTTACGTCGCCACCGGCAAGCCGGAGGCGGCCGACCATCCGGCGCACGCATGGGCGGTCGTCGTCGGCGCCTTGACCTTCGCCACGGCGATGTGGGTCTTCCGCAGAACCCACAAGGAACTCGGCCGCAACTGGTCCATTTCGCTGGAGATTCGCGACAAGCACGAGCTGATATGCCGCGGACCCTATGCGCTCGTCCGTCACCCGATGTACACCTCCTTCCTGCTTATGGGCATCGGCCAGGCCTTCCTGCTGTCGAACTGGGTGGCGGGTCTCGCGGGTCTGGTGGGCTTTGCTGTCCTCTTTTTCCTCAGAGTGGACGAGGAGGAGCGCATGATGCTGGAAATATTCGGCCCGCAGTACCGCGCCTATATGGACAGGACCAAGCGAATTATCCCCTATCTTTACTAGAGGTGGCATGATGCGAGGCCGAGCCCTCAAGCTTTCGGCGGCACGACGCCTTGTCGGAGACCTGATGCGATTTTCGATCGGCGTGCCACGGGTCACGGTACAGCGTCAGATGAACCTTGGCCCCCTGCAAAAAGCCAGATTGGCACAGCCAAGCCGGCCGTCCTGGACAGTCCTTTTCCTGAAGGGATATGCGCTCCTCTCCAAGGAGACACCGGAGTTTCGCCGCGCCTACGTCAAATTCCCGAGGCCGCAGCTCTACGAATATCCGGGAAGCGTTGCGTCGGTCGCGCACGAGCGCGAACATGGGGGCGAACGGGTCGTGCTCTTGAGCACGATCAAGACTCCCGAGCAGCGTTCGATTGCCGAATTGGGGGCGATGATCCAGTCAGCGCGATCGCGTCCGGTACTCGAGATCAAGCAGTTCCGCCGTGCCTTGAAGCTCGCCCGCGCACCGGCGCCGATCCGATGGCTGCTCATGTGGCTTGGCCTCAATATCGGGCGCCAGCGCGCGCGCCATTTCGGCACTTTCCAGCTGTCGGTCTATTCCGGTCTCGGCGCGGAGTCCCTCAATCCCCTGACGCCGCTCACCACGATTTTCAATTACGGTCCGATCAGCGAGGATGGAGTGGTGACCGTCCGCATCCACTATGACCACAGGGTCATGGACGGCGCCAATGTCGCGCGGGCGCTGGAACGGTTCGAAAAGATCCTGAACGGCGAAGTCGCCGATGAAGTGGCCGGTCTTTCCGAAAGCGGAACCGCCCCGAATGCTGCAGCATCGGGGTCAGCGGCATGACGAGCCCCGAGTCCCGGCCGGCCGTCGTCGTGGTCGGCGCCTCGCGCGGCATCGGCAAGGCGATCGCCGAGGCTGCCGCGAAGGACGGCGCCACCGTCGTCCTGGTCGCGCGTTCGGAAGAAGGTCTGCAGGCGGCCGCGGCCTCCGTGCGGAAGGCAGGCGGCGAGGCTTTCACACTTGCTCTGGATCTCACGGCCGCCGATGCGGCGGCGTGCCTCGAAGACTTCCTATCCAACCAGCGGCTGGTATGCGACGTTCTCGTCAACAGCGCCGGCTATGGCCTGCGCGGCGGGGCCGCGACACTGCCGCTCGACGAGCAAATCGGAATGGTCGATCTCAATATCCGCGTCTTGACCGAGCTCACGCTCCGTTTCCTTCCCGGAATGGTCGCGCGCGGCAGGGGCGGCGTGATCAATCTCGGTTCCGTCGCGAGCTTCACGCCCGGACCGTTCATGGCCTTGTACTATGCGAGCAAGGGCTTCGTCCGTTCCTTTTCAGAGGCGCTGCATCAGGAGGTGCGCCCGGCCGGCGTGACAGTCACCTGCGTCGCCCCCGGACCGGTATCGACGGAGTTCCTCGAAAAATCGGGCGCCGACAGGGCGGCGCTGTTCAAGATCCTCCCCAAAGTGGAATCGGAATACGTGGCCGAACGCGCCTGGCGCGGATTCAAGGCCGGCCGACGTCTCGTAATCCCGGGCATTTCCGCCCGGCTGGCGATCCTGCTCGCCGGGCTCTTGCCTTCCGCAGCCCTCCTGCCCCTGATCGGCCGCCTGCAGCTGCGCGGCAGTGATCCCTGCCCTTGCGGTTCGGGCAAGACGTTCAAGAGCTGCTGCCGCGCCGGCCGATCGCAACGGCACGCGCCGTCCTGATCCTTGCCGTTGCGACGGCGGATGGCTCGCGCCGCTGCATGATTTCGCGATATTAGCGCCGTGCGTTCAAGTGAACGCACAAAGGACGCTCTAGCACTTTGATTCTAGAGCATCTTATCCGCTTTCAGTGATTCCACTTGAAAGCGGGATGCTCTAGCCGGTACCGAACCTGTTTCCCGTCCGTCACGCTGATCACAGCACTCGCGTCCTCGAGGCGAGGCTGCGAATCACTCCATATCGTCGCTGTCGGGCACGCCGGAGTGGTCGCGTTGGCCGTAGATGATCTCGCGCTTGCCGACATGGTTGGCGGGGCCGACAAGGCCCTCCTTCTCCATGCGCTCGACGAGCGAAGCGGCACGGTTGTAGCCGATGCCGAGGCGGCGCTGGATGTAGGACGTGGAGCACTTCTTGTCACGCAGTACCACCTTGACCGCCTGGTCGTAGAGCTCGTTGCCGTCTTCCGACGCGATAGCGCTCTTGTCGAACACGGCGCCCTGATCCTCTTCCGCCTCCTCTTCCTCTTCGTCCGCGGTCACAGTTTCGAGGTATTCCGGGCGGCCCTGCGTCTTCAGATGCGCCACGACATGCTCGACCTCCAGGTCGGAGACGAAAGGCCCGTGGACGCGGGCGATGCGGCCGCCGCCGGCCATGTGCAGCATGTCGCCCTGGCCGAGGAGCTGTTCGGCGCCCTGCTCGCCGAGGATCGTGCGGCTGTCGATCTTCGAGGTGACCTGGAAGGAGATGCGCGTCGGGAAGTTCGCCTTGATCGTGCCCGTGATGACATCGACCGACGGGCGCTGCGTTGCCATGATCAGGTGAATGCCGGCGGCGCGCGCCATCTGCGCCAGCCGCTGGATCGCGCCTTCGATCTCCTTGCCGGCGACCATCATCAGGTCGGCCATCTCGTCGACGATGACGACGATATAAGGCATCGGCGCCAGATCCATTTCCTGCTGTTCGAAAAGCGGCTCGCCCGTCCCCTTTTCGAAACCGGTCTGGACCGTCGCGAGGATCGGTTCGCCCTTCTCGCGCGCCACGGCCGCCCGCTGGTTGTAGCCGTCGATGTTGCGCACGCCGAGGCGCGACATCTTGCGATAGCGGTCCTCCATCTCGCGCACCGCCCATTTGAGCGCCATCACGGCCTTCTTCGGGTCGGTGACAACCGGGGTCAGCAGATGCGGGATGCCGTCATAGACGGAGAGTTCCAGCATCTTCGGATCGACCATGATCAGCCGGCATTCCTCCGGCTTCAACCGGTAGAGCAGCGACAGGATCATCGTGTTGATCGCCACCGACTTGCCCGAACCGGTGGTGCCGGCAACGAGCAGGTGCGGCATCTTGGCAAGCTCGGCGATCACCGGTTCGCCGCCAATGGTCTTGCCGAGGCAGAGCGCCAGCTTGTAGCCGGTCTTGCGGAAATCGGCGGACTCGATCAGTTCGCGAAAGTAGACCGTCTCGCGGGTGGCGTTCGGCAGCTCGATGCCGATGACGTTGCGCCCGGGCACCACCGCGACGCGGGCCGAGAGCGCCGACATCGAGCGGGCGATATCGTCGGCGAGGTTGATTACGCGGGACGATTTGACGCCCGGCGCCGGCTCGAATTCGTAGAGCGTGACGACGGGGCCTGGCCGCACATGGATGATCTCGCCTTTGACGCCGAAATCTTCGAGCACGCTTTCGAGGAGCCCGGCATTCTGCTCGAGTTGCTCCTGCGTCATGAAGAAGCCTCGGCCTTCCGGCGGCTCCTGCAGCAGTTCTTCGGACGGAAACGCATATGCGTCGACGGTCTGGACTCGCTCGATCGCTCCGATCAGCGGCAGCGACGGGGAGGAGCGCTGCACGACGGCCGGCATGGTGACCATTGCTTTCGCCGTCGGCGCTTCGGAAACCTTCTCCGGCACCGCAGCGAACGCGATCGGCTCGGCCGGCGCTGCGGCGGATGCTGGCGCGACCACTGCGGCTGCCGCCGGAGCGGGTTCCTCCACCGGCGGCCCGTCGATCGCGTCTGGCGTCTGAGCGGAAGCGGGCAAGTCAGCGGCCGGCGCTGGACGCCGGCATTCGACGACCCGGAACAGCGAGGTGATTCCGGTCGTCGGCAGCGACGGGATTTCCACCGGCCGGGCGGCCACGGTCTTCGTTTCCACTGCGGCCTCAGGCGAGGTTGCCACGGGAACGAGCGAAGGCGCGGCGGTCGCTGGGACCACGACCACGGGCTCCATGAATTCGAAGAAGGCATGATCGGAAAGATAGGCGAGGCGCGCGTCGGGCTGAACGCCGATCTCGGTAACCGCACCGAGGGTGATTGCTGGAGCCTCCGGAAGCATTTCCCCAGCCTTCGCGTCGACCGCTTCCTGTTCGGATGCCGGTTGCGTTGCCACCGCCGTCGGCCCTTGCGGCGCTGCGACCGGTACCGAAGCCAATGCCGGCTCGGCCACGTCGGTGTTTTGGGCCTGCTGAGAACGCCAGGAGGGAAGCTGCTGCATCAGTACGCGCAGGAGTTCGGATGGACTGTGGTTGGGTGTCTCCGGTTCGACAGCCGGCATATCATTCGCCGGGGCCGCTTCGACCGCCGCCTCCCCGACATCATCCCTGGCCGCAACATCCGTCTCGGCGACCTCGACCGGCACCTCGGCTTCGGTTTCGCCCTCCTCGATCGCCGGCGCGCGGCGCTTCATGAATTCGCGCTCGGGCGTGCGGGTGAAGCGGACATTGGGCGACAGGAAGAAATGGCTTTCCCAGGTCGTATCGCCGTCATGCCCGGTGATTTCCGCAAGCGTCGGAAGCGGATCTCGCGTGGAGGCAGTCACTTGCGCCGGAGCGTAGGCTGAGCCCTGCCCATAGAGCCGCGCCGCCCGCCCGGCGTAGCCTGTGTCGTCGGCTACCTGGCCGGCAGCCCGCCGCGGCGCTTCCGGCGCCTCAAACAGATGGTCGTGTTCACCGGAGCCTGCCGTCTGGGCGTGAGCGCTGCTCGTCGCACCCGGATGGGGAGCCTCGAAATCGTCCGCCTGGTTTGCATCATACAAAGCTGCCGTCGAGAAATTTGTCCGGGGAATACGCATGGCCTGAAAACTCGAAATTCATTATCGAAGGGGCTGCCTTAAGCGAATAGGAAATGAAGGTTAACAACTTACTTCCGCAAGCCTCGCGGATGGGACCGAGCGACCCTTCGAAAACGCCCCGGCGGGTCTCTTTCGACCCGCGCATCCAAGGCCTTCGGGGCTTTCCACGGCCGCATTTCGCCTCCGTTCAAATTCTGTTTCAGACCCCGAAAAAATTAATCCCGCCACCTGCCAGCCGCACGGCCGTCGTCGCAGAGGAGACCGGTATGGCCTGATCGGCATCGGCGCTTTGGCGCTACGCTCCCGGGTTCCAGCCGCCGCTGCCGTAGGGGCGCGTGATGATTTCCAGCAGATGGCCGTTCGGATCTTCGAAATAGAGACCTCGCCCACCATCGTGGTCGTTGGTCTCGTCCCGCCTTCGCTGGCCGGGATCGGCCCAGTAGCGCAGGTTCCGCTCGCGGATGCGATCGAATATTGCGTCGAACTCGGCGTCGCCCACCAGGAAGGCGTAGTGCTGGCGCACGATCTCGCCTTCGGTATCAATATAGTCGAGATTGGCGTCGTTGTCGGTCGTGACCATGTGGAACGGCCCCCAGCGCCGCGGCGCCGGCAGACCCAGCATATCGGCAAGGAATTCCGCCGAGGCCTTGCTGTCGCGAGCCGACAGGATCGTGTGATTGAAGTGGACGGCCATCTTGCCCTCTCTACGATGAACGAAACATCAAACGCGATGGAGGCTCGCCCGCCTAACACCCGCGGCCCGCCTCTTGTTCCGGATCTCTGCGTCGATCCTTGCGCGGCATCGCCAAAACATCCACGAATCGTCCGACATGGATTGCCTGTGGCCGTTCAAATTCTATTTCAGATCGGGAATGTCCTCGAAGCGTGGCGGCGCTATCGCCCAACGCGAAGAAAAGGTATTCCGACATGAGCGACAACCTTGCACTTCAGAGCGGCCTGGCCTTCATCGGTCGTCTGCTTCTCGCCGCCATTTTCCTCTCGTCCGGCTTCGAAAAATTGGCGGATCCCGCAGGAACGATCGAGTATATAAGGGCGGCCAATCTGCCGCTGCCCACGGTAGCCTATGCCGTCGCTGTCGTCCTGGAACTCGGCGGTAGCATCCTTCTCGTCCTCGGCTATCAAACCCGCTTGGCGGCACTTGCCCTGGCGGTCTTCACCCTGGCATCGGCTCTCGGATTTCACACCAATTTCGCAGACCAGAACCAGGTGATCCACTTCATGAAAAATCTCGCCATCACCGGCGGGTTCCTGCAGATCGTCGCCTTCGGCGCGGGTGGCTTCAGCCTGGATCGACGCGCCGGCCGCGTCTGAGTGATATATTTGAAGTCGTGCCCCGTTTGAAATGACTCGTGTTGTGCCCAACCTGAGCGTTAACTGACGACCATTTTCGAGTGCGCTCACTCCAAGGCGCCCACAGCGCCGCGCATCTAATCAGACGCGCAAAGGACGCTGTAGCACTTTGAACTGCTGCATGGCCCTCTATCGCACCGGCATTGATGCAGCCCGCCAAGCCGTTCAGCGGTCAGACGAAAAAGTCGACGTTGCCGGCGGCAAAGTCGGAGCGAGCAACCCCCTCAAGCAGGATGCCGTCGCTGCTCGTTCTGCCGAAGGAGACGAAGACACCAGTCCCCGTATCTGATGCCAACGACAGAAAGCCTTCGAAATCATGGATGTCCATCTCGCGTTGGGCGTCCCACTCGAAGCGCAGCACGTCACCGCCCGTTGGGTCGAAATCGATGATGTGGTCGACGCCGTTGCCCGTGGAGGCATCGCCGCCCCAGATGAAGGTGTCGGCGCCGGTTCCGCCGATCAGCCGGTCGGCGCCGCCACCGCCCCGCAATTCGTCATCGCCCGCCCGGCCATCGAGAAGATCCTCACCGTTATTACTGGTGAGGAAGTCGTTGCCGGCGCCACCGCGTAGCGTGTCGTCGAGCTGGTAGTAATCGTTCGTGACCACCCGGAAGGTCTCGACCCCAGTGAACACCAAGCTCGAGCCCATGCTTCCAGCCATCGCGTCGAAGTCGATGGCGCCATTGAAACCGTCCGCCGCGATATAGAGCGTGTCCTCGCCCGCACCACCCTCAATCGTGCCCTCGGGTTTCACCAGCCAGATGAGGTCATTGCCGTCGCCACCGTCAATGGTGTCGGCGCCGCCATAGCCGACGAGCGTATCGTCGCCGCCCTTGCCGAACATCATGTCGTCGCCGGAACCGGTCTGGAAATGATCTGCCCCGCTGCCGCCGACGAGTACGTTGTCGCCCTCGCCCGCATAGACCAGGGCCTGCATGATGGACGAGCCGATGACCAAGTCGTTGCCGCTGCCGAGGAAGACGACGGCGTGCTCGAAACCGCTGAAACGGAGGCCGGTCGAGGCCATGCCCTGCTCCAGATCGAGAGCGATACCCTGCGGCTCGCCGTAATAATGCAAGGAGAGCAGGTCGTCGCCGTCGCCGCCCGCCGCCTCGACTGTGGTGAAGGTGGTGGTGACAACGTCATCACCCGCCCCGCCATAGAGGCGGTTCGCGCCGATGCCGTCGCTGATCAGGTCGTTGCCGTCCCCCGCGTCGACGACGTCGTCGCCTAAGGCGCTCGCACCCAGGTCGAGCGTCCGGCCCGTCCCGATCACATCGTTGCCCGCTACGGTCGAGATCGAATCGTTGCCTGCTGTTCCCAAGATGAAGTCGGCGCCGTTCCCCGTTGTCAGTTCCAGCCGCTCGATGTTGCTGAAGAAGATGTGATCGGTGAAATCCGAGCCGCCGCCGATCATGCCGTGGCCGGAAACGCCGTTGAACCGCACCGGCTCGCTTGTCGTCGTAAGGTCGACGACAAGCGTGTCAACACCGGCGCCGCCCGTCACGGCTCCGCCGATGCCCAGAAGAACGATCTCGTCGTCGCCATCACCGCCAACCAGCCGGTCAAAGCCGCTCGCACTCGTCAGGAGATCGTTACCGGCGCCAGCATCGATGTGGTCGTTGCCCTCTCCGCCATCGAGATCGTCATCGCCGGGCAGCCCCCAAAACCGGTCGTCGTCCAATCCGCCGCGCAGTCTGTCGTCGCCCTTCGATCCAACCATCCTTACCACGATCTCGCTCCTCCGCTATCGGTGACAGTGAAACTTATAGTGCATCTAGGTGAAAATAGGCAATGCGGAGATATAAATCCGCCGACGATATTAAGGCTATGTAGCCTTTACGCCAGAATTTACTTTAAAATTACTTCATTTATACGCCAGGTATAATCGAATAATTGAATTTTTTCCGGTTGTCGGGCGCGAACTTAGTGTCGCCTTAGTCGGCCTCTAGGCAGTCCCTTGTGCGTCGCAACATAGCACGCAGGCAGTAACCTTTACTGCATGTTTCCTTAAATCGTAGCCGATTTAAGGACAAAAACATGCAGCACTTCAAAGTGCTACAGCGTCCTTTGCGCGTCTGATAGGACGCGCGGCGCTGTAGTAGCCAACAAGGACGAAGATTGCTGATGGCTGACTATGATCCCCGCAAAATCCGAATCGATTGCCTCGATGGACTTCGAGGGCTGGCATCTCTCTGGGTGATGATCGGCCATGCGCTGTTGCTGACGGGTTGGCGCCTGCCGATTCTGTCGGAACCCGATCTCGGTGTTGATCTCTTCATCATGCTTTCCGGCTTCCTGATGGTATTTCACTATCAGCTCCGTGCCGCCAAGGAGCCGTGGGAGCTGACGTCGACCTGGGGAAGCTTCTGGATCCGGCGTTTCCTCAGAATTGCACCGCTCTACTATGTTCTTCTCGCCGTTGCCTTCGCGCTCGGCGCCTGGCTGTTCGAATCGCGAATGGTCATTGACGCCTTCCTCGGAAGGACGCCGCAAGCACCCCACCGCTATCTCGACAACGGATTGACCAACGGGCTGATGCACGCGAGCTTCCTTTTCGGTCTCTCTCCCGACTATGCCTACCGGACACCGCTCCCGGACTGGAGCATAGGGCTCGAAATGCAATTCTATGCGGCCTTTCCCTTCATCATGCTTTTGCTCAAGAAAGGTGGCTGGCTGAAGGGCGCACTCGTTACAGCCATCATTGCCCTCGCGATCGTGTCGACGTTGAGCCTGCTGGGTGTCCACTTTCCAATGCCGGCGTTCCTGCCGCTGAAGATGCATATCTTTCTTTGCGGAATGCTGCTGGCGCTTGGTCTTCAAGCCGACAGATCGAAGGCTGTTCTCCACGGCGGGGCCGCCATGGCGCTTGCTCTTCTGCCGATCGGCGGCGACATGACAATGACGAAAATGCTGATGCGCGTCGCGCTGGTCGCCGTCTTCTTCGCGCTCCTCTATCATCGCCTGATCGGCGAGACTCTTGGCGGGCGGATTCGCGCGGTTTCCTCGTCGCTCGGCAACAGGTTCTTCCATTGGCTCGGCGAACTTTCATTCGGTGCCTATCTCTGGCACCTCATCTTCCTGCAGCCGATTGCCGCCTATTTCATCGCCGCTTTCGGTGACACGATCACGGCGCCCGTGCGCTTCGCCGTGGTTACCGCCATCCTCGTGCCCTTGGTCTACGCGGCCGCCTGCATGACTTTCCTCGCGGTCGAAAAACCTGGCCAGAGGCTCGCCAAGCGCTTGATCAATAGACAAAAACCTCAGCCCGTTCGGGCGTGAGTGAGGTTGGAGCGGAGCAGATTTGCATAGGGGGTGCTGCCGCAAGCCGAAAGAGAATCTACGACTTCTGGTTTGCCACGAAGGTCGCGTGCCATTTTGCTAGCATCGACACCGCTTCCTTGAGGAAGGCCGGATGGGTGCCGGGCAGGAACTCGATCCTCGGGGCTTTTCCATCGAGCCTCAGCCGCGCGAAGACACGGCCCGCCTCGTCTCTCAACTCCTCCGGTTTCTCCGGCTCCGGCTTGTCGCTTTGCGACAGGCGATTGAAGACGAGCTGGAAGCGCTGGTCCGTGTCTGCGGCGCGGAACCGCGGCGAATCGATTTCCTCATCCGCCAATTCGCGCGCCTCTTCCTTTTCGAGAAGCGTGGCGATCGCCATCCACCGCTCGCGCCCGGCCTTCGGCGCCGGGCCGACCGCCCGGGCGAGATGATGCGGCACACTGTCGGCCACCTGGAGGAGGCGCGACAGCTCGCTTTTCTGAATAGCGAGCGCGTCGCCGATCACCTTGCGATCGAAGCCGCGTGCGGCGAGCGCCGCAGCAAAAAGCGCCCGCTCGATGAAGGAAAGGTTGCGCCGCTCGGCATTTTCCTTGCCCTGGGCGAGCACCAGCTCGTCATCGGAAAGCGGTCGGACGATCGCCTTCACCTGCAGTTCGAGCCGGCGCACCGCCTTCAGCCGGCGATGGCCGTAGGCCGTCTGGTAGTGACCCTGCCTTTCCGGGTGCGGACGCACGAGGATCGGCGATTGCTGGCCGTTCTCGCGAATGCTTTCGACCAGCGCCAGAAAATCTGGATCGTCCACTTCGCCGTCGGTCAGCCGGTCCTCGACGAAGGAGCCCTCGACCAGCGCCGGATCGAGCGCCACGACGCGCTCGCCCTGCGTGAGAGCTTCCCTGAGCGCGCGCGCCTCCTCCGCCTCGCGCGTAATGTTGCCGAGCGAAAGCCCCATCGCCCGGACCGCGCCCGATGCGGCGCGCGGGGCATCCGGAGTAGAGGCGGGCCGCCCGTTGACAGGTGTCAACTCGCTCTCGATCTTCTGTTCCGCCGGGGCCGCAGGAGCACCGCCCGAAAACAGCGCCCGCAATTCGTTCTTACGGTTGTTGCCAGCCATGTCCTAGCGCCCCCACGCCGCATGAATGAGAGCCTCGACTTCGCCGTTGACGGCGTTCAGCGACTCGATCGCCCGGTCGTAGGTCGCGCGGGTGAAGTTCTCCCGGCCGACCTCGTAGAGCGTCTGTTTCGTCAGCCCAGCGTCCGAGATCGCCGTCGATTTCACCATGGCCGAGGTCAGCACGCGATCGCCGAAGAGCGAGCGCATGAAGCCGACGATCTGCGCCTGCGGCCCGTCATTGGGCTCGAAGCGGGTGACGAGATAGCGCAGGAAATCGAAATTGAGTTCGCCGCCGGCTTCGCGCACGACGCCGAGCAGGTCGGAGGTCATGTAGAGGAACTGGTTCATCGAGGCGACGTCGAGCATCTGCGGATGCACCGTCACGATCACCGAGGTCGAGGCGCAGAGCGCCGAAAGCGTCAGATAGCCAAGCTGCGGCGGGCAATCGATGACGACGACATCGTAGTCGTCGGCAACACTCGCAAGCGCCGCCTGCACGCGCGCGAAGAACAGCGGGCCGGCATCCGCGCCGCTCTGGCGGGCGCTCAGCGCCTGCGGCGTCGTATGCTCGAACTCCTGCAGTTCGAGATTGCCGGGCACCAGATCGAGCCCGTCGAAATAGGTCTTGCGGATGATGTCCTTGAGCTGCCGGGCCTCGGCATCGTAGCGGATAGCGCCGTAAAGCGTGTCGTTGCCGGTGAGGTCCAGTTCCGGCTGATAGCCGAACAGCGCCGAAAGCGAGGCCTGCGGGTCGAGATCGACCGCGAGCACCCGATGGCCGGTCATGGCGAGATACTGGGCCAAATGCACCGACGAGGTCGTCTTGCCGGAGCCGCCCTTGAAGTTGGTGACGGAGATGACCTGCAGGTGCTCGCCGTTCACGTCATCGCGCCATTTCAGGTAGCTGCGCGCCTTCGCGGCATTGCCCTTGGCGAATGCCTGGTCCGCGAGGTGGCGGCGAAGCGCATTGATGTCGAAAAGCGAATAGGAGCGCCGCCCGCCGGACCCGGTGTCGGGCTGAGGCCCCTCGCCCGCCAGCGACAGCTGCCGAAGATAGCCGTCCGAGACGCCGATCAGCCGGGCGGCCTCGCCCGAGGTGAAGCTCCGCAGCGTCTTCATCGCCGTTGGCGGGAACAAGCGTTCGCGCATCGCCTTGAGCTGCTCCGACAGTGCCCGCGCGTCCGCCGCGATCGCCTCGTCCGCAGGCCGCCGGTCGCCCGTTCCGCTCAAGCCCACCGCTTCCCCGACCACCGCCATCGATCCCGCCATGTCCATTCCCATATACCCTCTCGCGTTTCGCATCGCATTTGCGGCGGCGATCAACAGTGTCCGTCTTGCGGCGGCGCAAATGCGCCCGCAATATCTCCTTACAGACCGGTCACTGAGCTACGCTGAAATGCGGAATATGCGATCTATTCCGTTAGAAGGTGATTCATCCTCTGATTCGCGTCAAGCCATTTCGGGAAATGCCATTAGATCACGCAATTCCAGGAAAACCGCTTCACACTTTTCCTGGACTTGCGCTTGCTTCACCGGTTCGGCGGCGTGCGGCCGTAGAGGAGCAGCATGACGATGATGACGACGCCGTAGACGATCTGGCGGCCCGCTTCCGGCATCTGCATCACCGATAGGATCGATTGCAGCAGCGTGATCAGGATGACGCCGGCGACCGTGCCCAGATAGGAGCCGCGCCCGCCAAGGATCGAGGTGCCGCCGAGCACGACGGCGGCGATTGCCGGCAGCAGATAGGCGTCGCCCATCGCCTGCGCCGCCTTCGAGGAGTAGCCGGCGAGCAGCACGCCGCCGAAGGCGCTGAGCGCGCCCGAAATCGCGAAGGCGATCATGACGATGCGCCGCGTGTCGACCCCCGAAAGATAGGCCGCGCGCTCGCTGTTGCCGATCCCGTAAACCGCCCTGCCGAAGGAGGTGCGCGTGAATAGGAACACCATCACGGCGCTGATCGCGATCCAGACGAGGATGGCGTTCGGCAGACCTGGAACCACGAAGCCGGTCGCGAGCCAGCGCACCGCCGGCGGCGCGGAGTCCTGCGGCGAGAAGCCGCCGGTATAGACGACCATCAATCCTTGCGCGACGACATTGCTCGCAAGCGTGACGATCATCGACGGGATGCGCAGATAGGCGACGCCAAAGCCATTCAGCAGGCCGAAGGCCGCGCCGCAGAGGATCCCGAAAGGAATGGCGATCACCGGTCCCATGGCTCCGAAGCTGGCGGCGGCACAGGCCATCATCGCGCCGGTCGTCATCACCCAGGGAACGGAAAGATCGATGTGGCCGAGGAGAATCACCACCATGACGCCGGCGGCCACGACCCCGAGGAATGAAGCGACCTTGAGTTGTTGCAGGAGATAGTTGAGCGACAGGAAATTGCTGGAATAGAGGCTGCTCAGAAAGAGCAGCAGCAGGATGCAGCCAAAGGCGGTGACAACGGCCGGATCGGCGCGCCGGAGGAATGCCGGCAGGCGGGTCCTGATCGAGATGCGGTCCTCGGATGTGTCGCTCATTGGAACCAGTCCAGACGGTTGCGCACCCGCAACAAAGCCAGCGAGCCAATACTGACCGCGATCATCAGGACAACGCCCTGGAGCAACGGCTGCCACAGCGGATCGACGTCGAAGACGAACAGCATATCACCGGTCGTGCGGGCGGCGAAGGCACCGAAGATCGCGCCGACGGCGCTGCCGCGGCCGCCATAGAGCGACACTCCGCCAAGCACGACCGCCGCGATCGACCAGAGCGTATAACCGCTGCCGCTGGCATAGGCCGCCTCGCCGGTATAGGTGAAGAAGGTCAGGAACAGGCCGCCCATCGCGGCGAGCAGTCCGGCGAGCGTATAGGCTGCAAACTGGCCGCGCCGGATCGGCACGCCGGACATGAAGGCCGCCTGCTCTGATGAGCCGGCCGCATAGGCGGCGCTGCCGAGCCTCGATCGCCGGAAGGGCAGCCAAACAAGGACGACCGCCGCCGCCAGCGCCACCAGGCTCGATGGAATCACGCCGAAGAGGCGACCGGTCAGCGCATCCGCGAGGTCCTCGTTGACGGAGCCACCGGGAAAGGGTCTCAGCAGCAGCGCCAGGCCGAAATAAACCGCGCCCGTCGCGATCGTCGCTACGATCGGCTGCAGTCGCCCATAGATCACCAGGAGCCCGTTGATGGCGCCGCAGGCCATGCCCGCCGCGAGGACGGCAACGACACCCAATGCGGTTGGCAGCGGCTCGCCGACGACGATCCAGGATGCCAGGCAATTGGTCAGGATGAAAATCATCCCGACCGACAGGTCGATTCCCGCGGTGATCACCACAAGCGCCTGAGCCATGGCGACGAAGGCGAACAGCACCCCCTTGTTGGCGGCGGTCTGAGCCACATTGGCGGTCAGCCCGGCCGGATGGTTCGCAATGTAGACGGCAAACATCAGGAGAAAGATTGCGAGCCCCATCAGCGTCCCGCGTTGCTCGTTCAGCCAGTAGCGCCACTCGCTCATGCCGCCGTTCCCTTCCGGCCGCCGTCGACATTGAGAGCGCTCGCGATCAGCGCGTGCTCGGTGATATCCCGGCCTTCAAGCTCGCGCACGATGCGGCCGTCATAGAGAACGAGGACGCGGTCGCAGCAGCCGATCAGTTCGTCATAGTCGGTCGAATAGAAAAGGATCGCCGCCCCGGCGTCGGCCAGTCGGCGCAGAAGCTGGTACATCTCCTGCTTCGTGCCGACGTCGATACCGCGTGTCGGATCGTTGAGCAGAACGATCCTCGGCTTTCGCATCAGCCACTTGGCAATGACCACCTTCTGCTGGTTTCCGCCCGATAGGGCGCCCACCGGGATGTCGAGCCCGGCGGTCTTGATCGCAAGCAGCCGCAGCATCTCGTCGATCAGCTGCTCTTCGGCGGTGCGGTCGATGATGCCGCCGCGCGAAACATGGTCGAGTGCCGCGAAGGAGAGGTTCTCCCTCACGGTCATCGGCAGCATCAGCCCCTCGGTCTTGCGGTCTTCCGGAATGAGCGCCATGGCGCTGCGCGAGGCGCGGGCGACCGCGGGGCTGGCGATCGTCATCGGCGCGCCGTCGATGAGCACCGAGCCCGTGGTCCCGCGCAATACGCCGAAGAGAGCAAGCAGCAGGTCGCGTTGGCCCTGGCCGTCCAGCCCGCCCAGGCCGACGACCTCCCCTTCGGCGACCGAGAGCGAAATATCGCGGAGCCGGTCCGCCCAGCCGAGGTTCCGGCATTCGAGGCGGGGAGGCTTGGCGGTGGCCGCACGTGGCGGCTTCGGCGGAAAGACGTTGCTGTATTCGCGCCCGATCATCATTTCGACGACTTCGCTGTTGCTGCGGGTGCCGGCGCGGAAGCTCGCGACATTGCGGCCGTTGCGGAACACGGTGCAGGTGTCGGCGAGTTCGGCGATTTCATGCATGCGGTGTGAGATATAGAGGAGCGCCAGACCCTCGGAACGCAGGCGCTTCAGCACCGCAAACACCTTGGCGACATCGCCGGCAGTCAGCGCCGAAGTCGCTTCGTCGAGGATCAGGATGCGTGGCTTTGACGCCAACGCCTTGGCGATCTCGACCATCTGCCGGCGCGACAGCGGCAGGTCCTTCACCGCTGCGCGCGGGTGAATGTCTTCGGCGCCCGCCCGCGCCAGCGCCTCTTCCGCGATCACCCGCTGGGCCCGTCGGTCGATCAGGCCGAAGCGGCGCGGCGGATCGGCGATGGCGATATTGTCGGCGACGCTAAGGTCGGGGATCAGGGACAGTTCCTGGAAGACACAGGCGATGCCCGCGGCCGAGGCTGCAGCCGGCGAACGGAAGGTGATGTCGCGCCCATCGAGCAGCATCCGCCCCTCGTCGGGCGCGACCACGCCTGCGATGATCTTGATCAACGTCGACTTGCCCGCACCATTCTCGCCGAGGATCGCGTGGATGTGGCCCGATTCGACGTCGAGCTTGGCATTTTCCAGGGCGCGCACCCCGCCATAACGCTTGGACACACCTTCCATCCGGAAGAGCGGGGACGTCGCCTGTATCTCTGCCGTTGTCATCCGTCGCCTCGGCTGCCGCAATTTTCGCGCATGCCGCGCCTGAGCGCGACATGCGGATCAGGAAGGGCCTCTATTGGTTTTCCTTCGTCTGCCCCATGATCTCCTGGGCGGTAAAGTTGATGCCGCAGGTCGGGAAGGCGTTGCCGACGAAGAAATTGTCCGACTGGTCGGGGTAGAAGTCCTGGCCCTCCTTGAAGTTCGGATCCTCGACGATCGCCAGCGGCAGCTTGATCGATTGCGGCACCACCTGTCCCTCGAGTGCCGCGATCGCCGTCTTGATGGCGACGGCGACCTGAGCCGGGCCGGTGCCGGCCGACGAGCACTTCAGCCCCTCGCCGGCATGCTTGGCGCAGAACTTGCGGAAACCGTTTTCCGTCTCGCCGCCGAACGGAACGAAGGGATGGCCGGCGTCGATCATCGCCTGCACGACACCGGTGTCGCCGCCCTGTGCGGTGATGCCGTCAAACGTCTTGTGCACGGCAATCGCATCGGCGGTCGCCTTCTGCGCCGTCGGGTCGTCCCACTTGCCGATCACTTCGACGACGTCCCATTTCTCGCCGGTCGACGCAAAAGTTTCGTGGATGCCGTTGTGGCGGTCGGTATCGACCGACGTGCCGGCGACGCCGCGCACCTCGAGGATCTTGCCGCCGTCCGGAAGATGCTTGGCAAGCCAGTTCGCCCAGAGCACGCCGAGGCCCTTCTGGTCGACGTTGACGTTGATGGCATCCTCGGTGTCGAGAATGTTGTCGAAGGCGACCAGGACCACGCCGGATTCCTTGGCGCGCTTGATGACGGGGCCGAAGGCGGTCGGGTTCTGGGCGTTGACGATGATCGCGTCATAGCCGGAATCGATGAAGTTGTTGATCGCCGATATCTGCGCCGGCACGTCCTCGCCGGTGGAAACGACCTTGAATTCCTTGAGCTTCGCCGCGACGTCCGGCTGCGCGGCGTAGGCCTTGGCCGTCTGGATCATCTGGATGCGCCATGTATTGGCGATGAAGCCGTTGGCGAGCGCGATCCGATAGGGACCGTCCTTCTTCGGGAACTTGAAGAACTTCGTTTCAGCCGTCCAGGGCACGAAACAATCCGGCTCGGCCGCCGGCCCGCTGACGATTTCGGGTTCGGCGTATGCTGTCGTCGATAGAAGCGTGAGCGCAGCGGCCGTGAGAATGCCGCTGACGAATGTTCTGGTCATCGAATTCCCTCCCATTTTGTGGTTATGACGGGACAGGGTATCGAAACAGGGGGCCGCTAGAACATCCCGCTTTGGGTTGGATCACGTAAGCGGACAGATGCACTAGAATTATTGTGCTCGAGCGTCCTTGTGCGTCCACTCCAGCGCCGCGCGTCTCGGCAGACGCGCAAAGGACGCTGTTGCACTTTGAATTGCTGCATATTTTTATCCTTAAATCGGTTCCGATTTACGGAAACATGCAGTGGAACGCACTAGGCTCCAGACGTCGAGCACTCGCCGCAGGCAGCGCCTGCGCTCGTTGCCAATCCGGCACGACATGTCGATACGCGAGTCCGGTGACGTCAGACAGGTCTCCTCCCGAAACGTCACAAGCAGGGATGGTAGCGCTACCAACGGGCATTGTAAAGCAGCCGCATTCTGGCTGGGCCGCGGTCAGATCGCTGGTATCGCTGCGCGCGTCGTGCTCTCGCGAATCTTCAGCTCGAAGCCGAGATCTACGACGGTCCGCCGCGGCCGCTCGCCGGCAATAGCGGCCCGCGCCATGGCGATGGCGCGCCGTCCGATCTCGTATCGGGGGGTCCGCACGCTGGTGACAGAAGGTGACGCCACCTCCATCATTTCGAGATCGTTGAAGCCGGCTATGCTGATTTGAGCCGGAACCTGCAAGCCTGCGCGATGGCAGGCGAAGAGGACGCCGAGCGCCACGTCGTCATTGTTGCAGATGACCGCGTCGAGGTCGGGGGTTCTTTCGAGCGCCTTGTGAAAAAGGCGTACCCCCATCGAAACGCTCGAGGGCGAAATGGTTGTCGTCACGAGCGCTGCATCGAAGCGGCCGGCTTCGCGCATCACCGCCTCATAGCCTGCGAGCCGCCGCCGGGACCGCGGATCCATGCGGGCGCCGAGAAATCCTATGCGCTTGCAGCCGACATCGATCAGGTGCCGCGCCACCGCCTTGCCTGCCTCCAGATGGGAAAAGCCGATCATCATGTCGACCGGATCCGGCCCGATTTCCATGATCTGCACGACCGGACAACCGGCCTCCTCGAGCATCTGCCGCGTCATCGGCCCCTGATCTATGCCGGAAACGATCAGCGCCGACGGACGCTGGCCGAGGAAGACCCTCAGCAGCCGCTCCTCCTCCTCACCGGAGTAGTGCGTGTTGCCGAACTGGATCTGCAGCGGGCAATCCCCCAGGCCATCGTGAATGCCGCGCAAGACTTCGGAAAAGACATTGTTGGTCAGCGACGGAACGAGCACGCCGATGACATCGGCGCGCGCCGAGGCCAGCGCACGCGCGCTCGGGTTCGGCACGTAACCCAGCTTGCTGACGGCCGCGGCGATGCGCTGGCGCAGTTCCGGGGAGACGCGCTCGGGATCGCGCAGCGCTCGGGAAACGGTAATGCTGCCGACGCCGGCGAGACCCGCAACATCCGCGAGCGTCGGGCGGCCGCTGCCACGGCGCGATCGATTCCTGACTTCGCTGTCGTTAGACGACGCCACACCACGCCTCAATCTGGCCCATCGGCGACGCTCGCCGCCGTCCATTCCATGTGTTCGGCACGGAGGAGAGTTTCGCTTGGCCCGGCGCTCCTCTCACCGGCTATCTTACGGCGCATGGCATGAAAGGAAAGGACTCTCTGTCACACGACAATCTGCGGGTCGGCGTTGGTCAAACACCGACTGCCAGACAACGAAACAGCGCGGCATGAGAGCCGCGCTGTCTGCGCAATCCGGCTTCGGTGCTGTCACTCGGCGTGAAGCGGCTGATTGAAGCGGTCGACGAAAGTCTCGATAGAACCGCGCCCGAAGCGCCTCAGCCGGCGTCTTACCAGAACGGACATGACGCGGGCGGCGGTGGAAAAGGTCATCTCGTCGAGCGGTCCGCGGCCGCTCCATGGCTTGCTCAGCCGGTCGGTGACGATACCGATCATGTTGGCGGGCATGATATCTGTGCAAGGTTTCATCCAGTCGAAGACGTCGCTGATCGGCAGGACCTTGCCTTCGTAGGGTACGACCGGTTCAGGCATCCCCTCATCCCAGTCGTCATAGGCCTCGAGTGCGTCTCGAAACAGATTTTGCAGGGTGATCGGGGCGTGCCCTTCGTAAAGGTCGGGCAGGAAATTCGTCATTTGTGTCTCCTCACAACGTGTAGATCGGGAAACGCGAATGGCCAATTCTGTCGGTTACGAAATACCATGCTCCTACAGCGCCGCACGTCTTATCGGACGCGCAAAGGTCGCTGTAGCCCTTTGAATTGCTGCGTGTCTTTGTCCTTGAATCGAGGTCGATTCAAGGAGACATGCAGTAGGCAGCCGAGACGCGAGCGGCACACAATCGATAGATTGCGGGCAGAGACGGAATGCATGAAACAGGAATAGGTTCCCGGCGGCGGCACGTTTTGTTCCGGAAACCGTCGCGCGCGCTCTCCATCCTGCTTCTAGACGGTCAGATGTCGTCGCGCCTCCGGTGTATCCAGCGTCTCGGCCGGCCCATCATGCACGAAAGCACCGCGGTCCATGATGTAGACATGATCGGCAAGCTCCCGGCAGAAGTCGAGATATTGCTCGACCAGCAGGATCGCCATGCCGGTCGAGTCCCGCAAATATTTGATCGCACGGCCAATATCCTTGATGATCGACGGCTGGATGCCCTCCGTCGGCTCGTCGAGCACCAGGATCTTGGGGCGGGTGACGAGCGCCCGTCCGATGGCAAGCTGCTGCTGCTGGCCGCCGGAAAGATCGCCGCCGCGGCGGCCGAGCATGGTTTTCAGCACCGGAAACAGGTTGAAGATGTCCTCGGGAATCGAGCGATCGGCCCGCTTCAGCGGCGCGTATCCGGTTTCGAGGTTCTCCCTGACGCTGAGCAGGGGGAAAATCTCGCGGCCCTGCGGCACGTATCCGACGCCGAGCTTTGCCCGGCGAAAAGGCGCCATGCCGTCGAGGGGCGCGCCGTTAAAGGTGACGGTGCCTGCGGAGAGCGGGTGCTGGCCGGTGATCGCCCGCAAGAGACTCGACTTGCCGACGCCGTTGCGACCGAGCACGCAGGTGATCTTTCCCATCTCCGCCCTGATCGAGACGTTGCGCAGCGCCTGCGCGGCGCCGTAGTGAAGGCTGACGTTTTCGACGCTCAACATGGGTCCAACTCCTTCTCAGCGGCCGAGATAGTTTTCGATCACCTTTGGATCGCTGCTGACGAAATCGATCGAGCCCTCCGCCAGCACCGAGCCCTCCGCGAGGCAGGTCACCTTGACGCCGAGATCGCGGATGAAGCCCATGTCATGCTCGACGACGACGACCGAGCGGGTCCTGGCGATCTCCTTCAGCAGCACCGCCGTTTCGGCCGTCTCCGCATCGGTCATGCCGGCGACCGGCTCGTCGACGAGCAGAAGCTCCGGCTCCTGCGCAAGCAGCATGCCGATCTCCAGCCATTGCTTCTGGCCGTGCGAAAGGTTGGCGGCGAGGTCGTCGCGGCGCGCCGTCAGGCGAACGGTCGAAAGGATTTCCTCGATGCGGGTCTTGTCCTCGGTCGTCAGGCGATAGAACAGCGTTGCGAAGACGCCGCGGCGGCGGTTCAGCGCCAGCTCCAGATTGTCCCAGACGGTGTGATTTTCGAACACGGTCGGCTTCTGGAACTTCCGGCCGATGCCAAGCTGGGCGATCTCCGCCTCGTCCTTCCGGGTCAGATCGATATCGCCTTTGAAGAAGACCTCGCCCTCGTCGGGCCGGGTCTTGCCGGTGATGATGTCCATCATCGTCGTCTTGCCGGCGCCGTTCGGCCCGATAATCGCTCTGAGCTCACCCGGTTCGACGACGAAGGAGAGCGAATTCAGCGCCTTGAAGCCGTCGAAGGAGACGGAGACGCCGTCGAGATAGAGCAGGCTCTTCGGTTTCTTCTCGTTCTTCTCATGCATGGCAATCACTCCGCAGCCATCGGTTCTGCAGCCGGCAGGCCTGCCTCTTTGTCGGTGACGGTCGCCGCATGATAAGAGCGGCGCCGGGCGAGATAGTGCTGCGCCGTGCCGACAATGCCCTTTGGCAGCAATAGCGTGACGAGCACGAAGAGCCCGCCCAACGCAAAGAGCCAGAATTCCGGGAAGGCGGCGGTGAAGATGCTTTTCCCACCATTGACGAGGATGGCGCCGATGATCGGGCCGATCAGCGTGCCGCGGCCGCCGACCGCCGTCCAGATCACCACTTCGATCGAATTGCCGGGCTCGAATTCGCCGGGATTGATGATGCCGACCTGCGGCACGTAAAGCGCACCGGCAACACCCGCCATCATCGCCGAGACAGTGAAGGCGAAGAGCTTCATGTGTTCCACGCGGTAGCCCAAAAAGCGGGTGCGGCTTTCGGCATCGCGCAGCGCCACCAGCACCTTGCCGAACTTGGAGCGCACGATACCGGATGTAATGACGAGCGAGACGGCGAGCGCCAGTGCGGAGGCCGCAAACAGTGCGGCACGCGTGCCGTCCGCCTGGATATTGAAGCCGAGAATGTCCTTGAAATCCGTGAGCCCGTTGTTGCCGCCGAAGCCCATGTCGTTGCGGAAAAAGGCGAGCAGCAACGCATAGGTCATGGCCTGGGTGATGATCGAGAGATAGACGCCATTGACCCGCGAGCGGAAGGCAAACCAGCCGAAGACGAAGGCGATGAGCCCGGGCACCACGACCACCATCAGCGCCGCGAACCAGAACATGTCGAAGCCGTACCAGAACCAGGGCAGTTCCTTCCAGTTGAGGAACACCATGAAGTCCGGCAGGAGCGGATTGCCGTAGGAGCCGCGCGCGCCGATCTGGCGCATCAGATACATGCCGATCGCGTAGCCACCGAGCGCGAAGAACGCGGCGTGGCCGAGCGAGAGGATGCCGCAAAAACCCCAGACGAGATCGAGCGCCAGCGCCAGGAGCGCATAGGTCAGGTACTTGCCGAACAGCGAGACCAGATAGGTCGGCACGTGCAGCGGATGGTCCGGCGCCGTCAGGAGATTGAGGCCTGGGATGAGAACCGCAAGCGCCAGCAGGATCGCCACGACGACGATAATGGTGCGATCCAGCGACTTGATGAGGAACGAGGTGATCATGCTTCCACCGCCCGGCCCTTGAGTGCAAACAGCCCGCGCGGCCGCTTCTGGATGAAGAGGATGATCAGCACGAGCACGAGGATCTTGCCGAGCACGGCGCCGGCATAGGGCTCGAGGAACTTGTTGAGGATGCCGAGCGAGAAGGCGCCGACCAGCGTGCCCCAGAGATTGCCGACGCCGCCGAAGACCACGACCATGAAGCTGTCGATGATGTAGCCTTGACCGAGGTTCGGCGAGACGTTGTCGATCTGCGACAGCGCCACGCCGGCCATGCCGGCAATGCCGGAGCCGAGCGCGAAGGTGAGCGCATCGACCACAGGCGTGCGGATGCCCATGGAGGAGGCCATGCGCCGGTTCTGCGTCACCGCCCGCATCTGCAGGCCCATCGGGGTCTTCTTCAAGAGAAAAAGCAAGGCAGCGAAGACGGCGAGCGCGAAGAGAATTATCCAGAGACGGTTCCAGGTGATCGTCAGCCCGCCGAGCTCGAAGGCGCCGGACATCCACGACGGATTGCCGACTTCCTGGTTGGTGGGACCGAAGATCGAACGCACCGCCTGCTGCAGGATCAGCGATATGCCCCAGGTGGCAAGCAGCGTCTCGAGCGGTCGGCCATAGAGGAAGCGGATAACGCCGCGCTCGATCGCCAGACCGACGGCGCCGGTAACCAGGAAGGCGAGCGGCAGTGCGATCGCCAGCGACCAGTCGAAGAGCCAGGGAAAGGACGTGCGCACGATCTCCTGCACGAGAAAGGTCGTATAGGCGCCGAGCATCACCATCTCGCCATGCGCCATGTTGATGATGCCCATGACGCCGAAGGTGATGGCAAGGCCGATCGCGGCGAGCAGCAGCACCGAGCCCAGCGAGAGCCCGTACCAGACGTTCTGGCCGGCCGCCCAGAGCGCCTCGGTCTGCTCGATGCTCGCAAGCGCCGCCTCGATGTCCGGCTTCAGGGTCTCGTCGGCGGTGCCGAGGGCGGCCGACAGAATCGAAAGCGCCTCGCGGCCGCCGTTTTGCTTCAGAGTTTGCACGGCCTGTCGCTGCTCCTCGTCGGGCCGGTCGGAGACGAGGATCGCCGTCGCGCGCGCCTGTTCAAGCAATGCGCGGATGGCCGCATCCTTCTCGGCCGAGAGTGCGTCTTCGATGATCGGGAGCGCATCCGCGTTGGGCGACTGCAGGATGGACTGCGCTGCCTTGAAGCGTTGATTGCGATCGGGGCTCAGCAGCGTCAGGCCGCCGAGCGCTGTGCGCACGGCACGGCGCACGCTGTTGTTGACCTTGATCTTCTGCAGTGCGCTCTTCGGCGCCTCGCCGACGCTCTCGCCGGAAAGCGGATCGCTGAGCGTCAGGTCCGCCCCGCCTTCACGCGTCAGGAATACCTGGCCGTCGGCCTTGCGGACATAAAGGTTGCCATCGCCGAGCGCTTCGAGGACCGGCACGATCTTTGGATCGCCGCTCTTTGCGAGCGCCGCGATATGTTCGTCCATGTTGGAGAGCTTCGCCGTACCGAGCGCGTTTACGAGGTCGCGCATTCCTTCCTCCGCCCGCAGCCCCGCAACCGGAATCGAGGTGAAAAGAAGCAAGGCCACAAGCACGGTTTGTAAGATGCGAAACATTCGCCCCTCGCACGGTTTCGCGTCGGTTCGCGGCGCGGCATCGGTGAAAATGCCCCTCCGTCCGAATGGACGCTTTCGGACGGAGGGTATTTCGATCTATCGGTTCGTCATGAAACGACGTTGTCGAAGAAGACCGGAATGATCCTTTTCGAGAACAAGTCTTTCGTCATGAAATCAGGAACCTTTGCCGCCGCATTTGCCCGTTGCGATGTTGAAATTGCCGCAGGACATCGGCGCCCGCCAGTCGGCGATCAGGTCCTTCGAATCCGGCAGGTAATCCGACCACTCGTCGCCGACCACGAGGCCGGGGGTTTCCCAGACCGTCTCGAACTGGCCGTCCGCCTGGATTTCGCCGATCAGCACCGGCTTGGTGATGTGGTGGTTCGGCATCATTGTGGAATAACCCCCCGAGAGGTTCGGCACGGAAATGCCGACCATCGCATCGAGCACGGCGTCGGTGTCGGTGGTGCCGGCCTTTTCGACCGCCTTCAGCCACATGTTGAAGCCGATGTAATGGGCTTCCATGGGATCGTTGGTCACGCGCTTGTCGTTCTTGGTGTAGGCCTTCCAGGTCTTGATGAATTCGGCATTGGCCGGGTTGTCGACCGACTGGAAGTAGTTCCAGGCGGCGAGATGGCCGACCAGCGGACCGGTATCGAGGCCGGCAAGCTCTTCCTCACCGACCGAGAAGGCGACGACCGGGATGTCCTCGGCCTTGATGCCCTGGTTGGCGAGTTCCTTGTAGAAGGGTACGTTGGCGTCGCCGTTGATCGTCGAGACGACGGCGGTCTTTTTGCCGGCCGAGCCGAACTTCTTGATGTCGGAGACGATCGTCTGCCAGTCGGAATGGCCGAAGGGCGTATAGTTGATCATGATGTCCTCGGGCTTCACGCCCTTGGAGATCAGGTAAGCCTCGAGGATCTTGTTGGTGGTGCGCGGGTAGACGTAGTCCGTGCCCGCGAGAACCCAGCGCTCGACCTCTTCGTTTTCCATCAGATAATCGACGGCGGGGATCGCCTGCTGGTTCGGCGCGGCACCGGTGTAGAAGACGTTGCGCTGGCTTTCCTCGCCCTCGTACTGGACGGGATAGAAGAGGATCGAGTTCAACTCCTCGAAGACCGGCAGCACGGATTTGCGCGACACGGAAGTCCAGCAACCGAAGACCGCCGAGACCTTGTCGACGGAGACGAGCTCGCGCGCCTTTTCGGCGAAGAGCGGCCAATCGGAGGCCGGATCGACGACGACGGCCTCCAGCTTCTTGCCGAGCAGGCCGCCCTTCTTGTTCTGCTCATCGATCAGCATGAGCATGGCGTCCTTGAGAGTCGTTTCGGAGATCGCCATGGTGCCGGAAAGCGAATGAAGAATGCCGACCTTGATCGTGTCCTCGGCGGCGAAGGCGCCGTTGAACGCAGTCGTCGAAAGGGCGGCAGCGAGGAATGCGCCGCAAACGCGTGCCCTGATAGTCATCGGATTGAACCCCTCTAGTTCTGGTCGCCGCAACGGGGCGATGATTATTCTTGGCCGTTGCTTCACCGATCATCCGATGTTCGTGCTGCGCTGCACATACGTCATTCTACGTAGGCGGCGGGGGGAAGAAGGAAGTTCTCAAGCCAATCGGGACGCGTCATTCGCGATCTCATGCGAGGCCGACCTGGCTCGGACCGAAGATCACTTCGCCGTGAGACCTGCAGCGCCGCGCGTCGTGTCAGACGCGCAAAGGACGCCGTAGCACGTTGAATTGCTGCATGTTTTACCCTTCAATCGGCTAGGAGTTACGGAAAGCATGCGGTCGGCCCCGGCTTGAAACGAGAACAAGCCGCTCCAATTCCTCCAGCAAATTCAGCTTGCATTCGGAGGACGCCGATGGACGTCTTTTCCTCAAAAGCCGGATTTCTCTCCGCTCGAATGGGATTTCTCGCGCTGGCGGTGGTCGCCTCCGGAGCCGCCCTTGACCCGGCACGGGCCGAAGTCCTCGCCCGCGTTCCCGCCGCGCGCGAAATGGCGGTCTGCGGCGACATCGTGTTCGTCGGTACCAAAGGTTCCTCTGTCTATGCCGTGCCGTTGTCCGGCGGCGGCGCCCGGAGGGTCGCCTCCGGGTTCTCCGCTGCGAACGGCGTCGCATGCTCTGGCGGTCGTTTGTTCGTCGCCTCGAGGGACAGTGTAACCGCGTTCGACATCGGACGGGGGGGTGCTCTGAGCGGCAGGCGCGATATTCGCCGAGACCTGCCGAATTCGGGAGCCCACAGTTTTCGTTATATCGCCGTCGGCCCCGATTCCCGGCTCTATGTCTCGTTGGGGTCACCTTGCAACATTTGCCGGCCACGCGGGCTGCAAGGCACGATCGTCGGCATGAACCAGGACGGGTCCGACCTTCGGCGCGTCGCCTGGGGTGTGCGCAACTCAGTTGGCTTCGACTGGCGCGGCGGCACCATGTACTTTACCGACAACGGCGCCGACGGAATGGGCGACGATATCCCGCCCGACGAGCTTAACGCGCTTTGGCCGGGCGGCTTTTACGGCTTTCCCTACTTTGGAGGCCAGACCCGCCTCAAAGGGTTTGAGGACGCATCGCCGCCCGAGCGGCAGATTGCGCCCGTCTTCGACTTTCAGGCCCATGTCGCGGCCCTCGGCATCCACTTCTTCCGCAGCCTCGGCGGCGACGCTCTGGTCGCCCAGCACGGCAGTTGGGACAGGTCGGTTCCAGTCGGGTATCAGGTGGTGCGGGTGCGCTTCCGGGGCAGTCGACCGGTCTCAGCGAAGACTTTCCTCAGAGACGTCGGCCGGCCGGTGGACGTCAAGGAAGCGCCGGACGGCTCTATTCTCGTATCCGACGATGCCGGAGGAGCGGTTTACGTCTTCAGGCGCTGACACGGGATCTCGCAGCCGTCGGCTGCGGACCGATCCCACGGCGACCGTGGAGGCGCTGACCAAGTTCCCGAGAAGCGAAGACGTCTGAAGCGCGAGGGCGAGTCGATTAGCGGCGAAATCGACGTGGCTGTCTGGCCGCGGCATGATTTTTCCGGTTATTGGAGATCTCAACGCCGGCCGGCTGTTGCACCTGAACACAAGGGAAAAGTCATGAAAGCACGAATCAAATGGGTTGAAGAGCGAACGTTTGTCGGCGAGTCCGGAAGCGGTCACAAACTGGTATTCGGAACGGCGTCCGGGCCGGAGGGCCGAACGCCCGGCCCGAGCCCGATGGAACTGGTGCTGATCGGCGCCGGCGGCTGCTCGGCCTACGACGTTATTCACATCCTCGAAAAGGGCCGCGAGGCGGTCGAGGACTGCACCGTCGAGCTCGACGCGGAGCGAGCCGAACAGGACCCGAGAGTTTTCACCCGCATCCACATGCACTTCGTGGTGAAGGGGCGCGGTCTCGCGGCGAAAAAGGTGGAGCGCGCGATCGCCCTGTCATTGGAAAAATACTGCTCGGCGTCAGCGATGCTGGCCAAGACCGCGACGATCACGCATGATTTTGTCGTCATCGACACGGCCGCTCAGAGCGGATGACCGTTTCAAGCTTGCTTTCGCTTTTTCCGCATTGCATAAATTTCACGCACTGGCCGGCTGTGCCGCGAAAAGAGGCAGGCGCCGACCGGCAATGCGAGAGATGACGAGGCAACATGGCGGCACGCCAGCGCATCATTCCCGTTCGACGAGAATACAATCGCTGGGTCGCCAACCAGACGCTTGAGGATTATGCGCTGCGGTTTACCGCCAAGAGTGCGCGGCGTTTTTCCTCAGAGCGCATCTCGCAGACGGCGATCGGCGCGATCTCCTTCCTGGCGCTGGAGGCCATCGGCGGCGCCATCACGATGTCATACGGCACGACGAATGCGATCGTCGCGATCCTCGTCGCCAGCATCATGATCCTGCTCGTCGGCCTGCCGATCAGCCGCTACGCGATCCGCCACGGCGTCGACATCGACCTTCTGACGCGCGGCGCGAGCTTCGGCTATATCGGCTCGACGATCACCTCGCTGATCTATGCGAGCTTCACTTTCATCCTCTTTGCGATCGAGGCGTCGATCATGTCCGGCGCGCTGGAGCTTGCCCTCGGCGTGCCGCTCTGGATCGGCTACATCGTCAGCGCCGCCGTGGTGATCCCGCTCGTCACGCACGGGGTCCGACTCATCAGCAGGTTCCAGCTGATGACGCAGCCCTTCTGGATCGTGCTCAACATTCTGCCCTTCGCCTTCATCGCGCTCGCCGACTGGGAGAAGGTGGGGCTGTGGCTTTCCTATTCCGGCATCCACCATGCCTCCGGTCCTTCCGGCACCGTCGCGCCCTTCGATCTCGTCGAGTTCGGCGCCGCCTCCGCGGTGATATTCGCGCTGATGGCGCAGATCGGCGAACAGGTCGACTTTCTCCGCTTCCTGCCGCCGGACGGCCAGAAGAAGCTCCATCACCGTATCGCCGTCTTTCTCGCCGGCTCCGGCTGGGTGATCCTCGGTGCGCCGAAGTTGCTGGCCGGTTCCTTCCTCGTCGTACTGGCGCTCAGCGCCGGCGTGCCGTCGACACGCGCGGCCGATCCGGCGCAGATGTACTACACCGCTTTCGGCTACATTTTTCCGTCGGATACGGCAGCACTTCTTCTGATGGTCGCCTTCGTCGTCATCTCGCAGTTGAAGATCAACGTGATGAACGCCTATGCCGGCTCGCTTGCCTGGTCCAACTTCTTCTCGCGGCTCACCCACAGCCACCCCGGCCGCGTCATCTGGCTGGTCTTCAACGTCTCGATCGCGCTCCTGCTGATGGAGCTCGGCATCTACCGGCTGCTCGAGGAAACGCTCGGCATCTTCTCGATCATCGCCATGGCCTGGCTCTGCACAATCTCGGCCGATCTCTTCGTCAACAAGCCGCTCGGCCTGTCGCCGCCCGGCATCGAGTTCAAGCGCGCCCATCTTTACGACGTCAATCCGGTCGGCCTCGGCACAATGGGGATCTCGGCGGTCCTTGCGCTGACGGCGCATTTCGGCGCCTTCGGCGATATCGCCGCCTCGCTCGCCCCCTATATCGCGCTCGTCACGGCCTTCATCGCCTCGCCGCTGATCGCCTGGGGAACGGATGGAAAATTCTACCTCGCCCGCAAGCCGCGCAAGAGCTGGTTCCGGGAGAGCGAGATCACCTGCTCGATCTGCGAACACCCGTTCGAGCCGGAAGACATGGCTTGGTGCCCGGCCTATGCCGCGCCGATCTGCTCGCTCTGCTGCTCGCTCGACAGCCGCTGCCACGACATGTGCAAGCCGAAGGCGCGATTGAACACGCAGATCGCCACGGTCGCAAAGTCGTTTCTGCCCGAGCTGGTGACCGAAAAGCTCGCCACGAGGCTGGGCCGCTACGCGATCTCTGCCATCCTGTCGATCACCGGCATCGGCATCATTCTCGCGATGATCGCCCACCAGACGACCGCCGCCTCGCCCGAGACCGCCGCCGTCGTCGAGCGGACCGTCGCGATCGTCTTCTTCGTCTTCGCGATCGTCACCGGCGTCGTCTGCTGGTTCTACGTGCTCGCCCACGACAGCCGCGTCGTAGCAGAGGAAGAGTCCTCGCGCCAGAACACGCTGCTCTTGAAAGAGATCGCTGCGCACAAGAAGACCGACGCCGCATTGCAGAACGCGAAAGAAGCGGCGGAAGCGGCGAACCGGGCGAAGAGCCGCTATGTCGTGGGCCTGAGCCATGAACTGCGCACGCCGCTCAACGCCGTGCTTGGCTATGCGCAGGTCCTCGAACGCGACGAGACTATACCCCCCTCACGGCAGGGGGCGATAAAGGTGATCAAGCGCAGCGCCGATCACCTTTCCGGCCTCATCGACGGCCTGCTCGACATCTCCAAGATCGAGGCCGGCAAGCTGCAGGTCTATTCCAACGAGATCAACATTCACGATTTCCTCGACCAGATCGTCGATATGTTCCGCCCGCAGGCCCAGGCCAAGGGCATCGCCTTCGAACACGCCCGTGCAGCGTCGCTGCCGCAATATGTGCGAACGGACGAGAAGCGGCTGAGACAGATCCTCGTCAATCTCCTGTCGAATGCGTTGAAGTTCACCGAACGCGGCCGCATCCGCCTCGACGTCGGCTATCGCAACCAGGTTGCCACCTTCACGATCGAGGATAGCGGCCGCGGCATCAGCGACAAGGACCTGCCGCGCATCTTCGATCCCTTCCAGCGCGGCGAAGCGGAACATCGCATGCCCGGGCTCGGGCTTGGCCTCACCATCACGCGACTGCTCACCCAGACGCTCGGCGGCGAGATTTCCGTCACCAGCGAAAGGGACAAAGGTACGGCCTTCCGCGTCCGCCTGATGCTCTCCGCCGTCGACCGGCCGGCGGTGCTCAACGACCCGGTGCGCCGGATCCGGTCCTACAAGGGCGCCCGCCGCACCATCGTCGTCGTTGACGACAACGAGGATCATCGCGACCTGATGCGCGAGGTGCTTGCCCCGCTCGATTTCGTCGTGCTGACCGCGGCAAGCGGACGGGACTGCCTGACGCTCATCGAAGACATCGAACCCGACCTGTTCCTGATCGACATCTCCATGCCCGGCATGAACGGCTGGGAACTGGTGACGCGATTGCGTGAGAGCGCCCAGACCGCGCCGGCGATCATGCTGTCAGCCAATATCGGCGACGGATCGACGGCCGGCACCGCAGGCGGTCACAATGACACGCTCGCCAAACCCTTCGGGGTCCGCCAGCTCGTCGACAAGCTGGCGATCCACCTCGGTATCGAATGGATTCATGAGGACGACGGCAGACACGCCAACGGCAAGGCCGATCCTGTGACCAGTCCCGGACACCACCATGTGGAGGAATTGATCCGGCTCGGCGAAATCGGCTACGTCAGGGGCATCGAAGCGAAGCTGACGGAGATTGCCCTGAACCCGGAGAACCAGGCTTTTGCGGAGGCGGTGCGCGCCTATGTCCGTGCCTTCGACCTTTCCGGCTACGACGCCTTCCTGAGGCAGCTGACGGCAGGGGAGGCCGAGACGCGTGGCTGAACCCGCCAATCCGCGTGACATCGTCCTCCTCGTCGACGATTCGCCAGAGGCACTGGGCTTCCTGACCGAAGCGCTGGAACAGTCCGGCTTTTCGGTGTTGATCGCCACCTCCGGCAACGCCGCCCTGAATATTGCCGACCGCATCACGCCCGACATCATCCTGCTCGACGCCGTGATGCCGGGCATGGACGGTTTCGATACCTGCGTCCGGCTGAAGGCGAACGCCTCCGTCACCCAGGTTCCGGTGGTCTTCATGACCGGACTCACCGAAACGGAGCATGTGGTGCGCGCGCTGGAGGCCGGCGGCGTCGACTATCTCACCAAACCGATCAACATCGACGAACTAAGGGCCCGCATTCGCGTCCATCTCTCCAATGCGCGTTCCGCCCAGAGCGCGCGGGTTGCGCTCGACGCGGCCGGGCGGCACCTGCTCGCCGTGCGCGGCGACGGCGGCGTCCGCTGGTCGACACCGCAGGCGACGCGCCTCGTCAACGCCGCGACAGGAAGCGACGACGGGCTTGCGGTCGTGACCGCCCGCATCGCCGAATGGATGCGGCAACGGGAAAAGCAGGGCTCCGGTCAGGGCAGCTTCACGCTGCAGCAGGCGGGCCAGACGGGCCTGCAGATTTCCTATCTCGGCGCCATCGGCGCGAACGAATATCTCTTCCGCCTGACCGCCGAGCACGGGATCAGCGACGACGAGATGCTGCGCCAGCATTTCCTGCTGACGCAGCGCGAATCCGAGGTGCTCTCGTGGATCGCCAAGGGCAAGTCCAACCGCGATATCGGCGAGATCCTGGGCTTAAGCGCCCGCACGGTCACCAAGCATCTCGAACAGATCTACGTGAAGCTCGGCGTCGAAAACCGGGCGTCGGCTGCCGTCAAGGCGACGCAGGTGCTGCACGGGATCTAGTTTTTGTGGTCATCGCTACCCCCTCTGGCCGGCCGGCCAGAGGGGGTCGCTTGTCGCCAACGCTCCACCATGTGCAAAAAAGCGCGGCCTGACGAAGCAGACCGCGCCAAACCGCACTCATCGTGCGTTGCCCTGGGAGGCAAGTTATTCGGCGGGCTGGATGACCGCCGGGATGTTTTCGACGGCAGGTGCTTCACCGCCGAGTGCGGCGGCGAGCTGCGCCTGATCGAGCTCACCTTCCCACTTCGCCACGACGACCGTGGCGACGGCATTGCCGACGAAATTGGTGAGCGCGCGGCATTCCGACATGAAGCGGTCGATGCCGAGGATCAGCGCCATGCCGGCGACCGGTACGGAGGGCACGACCGAGAGCGTCGCGGCAAGGGTGATGAAGCCCGCGCCGGTGATGCCGGCGGCCCCCTTCGAACTCAGCATGGCGACAAGCAGCAGCAGGATCTGGTCACCGAAGGAGAGCGGGATATCCGTCGCCTGCGCGATGAAGAGCGCGGCGAGCGTCATGTAGATGTTGGTGCCGTCGAGGTTGAAGGAATAGCCGGTCGGGATGACGAGGCCGACGACCGAGCGCTTGCAGCCTGCCTTCTCCATCTTGTTCATCAGGCCCGGCAGTGCCGCCTCCGACGAGGAGGTGCCGAGCACGAGCAGCAGCTCTTCCTTGATGTAGCGGATCAGCGCGACGATCGAGAAGCCGTTGTAGCGTGCGACCGCGCCAAGCACGATGAAGACGAAGAGGAAGGAGGTGAGATAGAAGGTGCCGATCAGCATGGCGAGGTTGGCGATCGACGCCACACCGTACTTGCCGATGGTGAAGGCCATCGCACCGAAGGCGCCGATCGGGGCGGCCTTCATCAGGATCGCCACCAGGCGGAAAATCGGCAGCGTCAACGCATGCAGGAAGTCGACCACCGGCTGGCCTTTTTCGCCGACCATGGCAAGCGCAATGCCGAACAGAACCGAGATGAACAGCACCTGCAGGATGTCGCCCTCGGCGAAAGCGCTGACCAGCGTCGTCGGAATGATGTTCATGAGAAAGCCGGTGACCGACTGCTCATGCGCCTTTTCGGTATAGGTGGTCACCGCCTTCATATCGAGCGAGGCCGGATCGATATGCATGCCGGAGCCAGGCTGGACCACATTCGCGACAATGAGACCGACGATGAGCGCGAGCGTCGAGAAGGTCAGGAAGTAAATCATCGCCTTGCCGGCGACGCGCCCGACCTTGGCGAGATCGGTCATGCCGGCAATGCCGGTCGCGACCGTCAGGAAGATGACCGGCGCGATGATCATCTTGACGAGCCTGATGAAGGCGTCGCCCAGCGGTTTGAGCTCGGTGCCGACATCCGGATAGAAATGCCCAAGCAGGATGCCCGCAGCGATCGCCGCGAGCACCTGGACATAGAGATGGCGGTAAAGGGGTGTCTTGCCGCGGACCTCCGCGGAATGTTCTGCGATCATGATAATCCTCCACGCGGGCCTAGTCCGGCAATGGGCCGGGCCTCCCAGGCCACTTTTCCGAAGAACGACAGCACCCGCTGTCATGCGGAAGAAATTGCAACAGCCGTGCCAGATTAGAGACGCGCAAACAACCCGTTGATTCTTAATCGCTTTAATTTTCAGCGCTCGATAATCTGTGCCGGAGTGGGCGGAAATCCGCACAGTTCAATTGGCACGCTGGGCGAAAAGATGCACAATATCGCCATGACCATTCCCCTCAAAAATGATCTCGGCGATCTTCAGCGTCGCGCCCGGCGGTCGTGGTCGATCTTCGCGCTCGTTGCGGTCGCGCTGCTTGCGTCCGGCTTTTTCGCCGCCGGCGAATATGGGCGGACGAATGCGCTCCGCACACTGACAGACCAGAGCCGCATCGACGCCAGCCTCAAGGCGTCGTTGTTGCGCGCCGTCGTCGAAAAACAACGCGCGCTGCCGCTGGTGCTCGCCGACGACACGGCGATCCGCCAGTCGCTTCTCGCGCCGGACGCGCCTGCGCTCGACCAGATCAACCGCAAGCTCGAGGCGCTTGCCGCAAGCGCCGGCGCAGCGGTCGTTTACCTGATTGGAAGGGATGGCGTCGCCGTCGCCGCCAGCAACTGGCGGGAGCCGACGAGCTTCGTCGGCAGCAATTATGGTTTTCGCGACTATTTCCGGCTGGCGATCCGCGACGGCCAGGCCGAGCATTTCGCCATGGGTACGGTCAGCAAGCGGCCGGGCCTCTACATTTCCCGCCGGATCGATGGGCCGGCAGGACCGATCGGCGTCATCGTCGCCAAGGTCGAGTTCGACGGTGTCGAAACGGACTGGGCGAGCGCGGGCAAGCCGACCTATGTCACCGATCGCCGTGGCATCGTCCTCATTACCAGCCTGCCGTCCTGGCGCTTCATGACGACCAAGCAGATTCCCGCGGAACGGCTGGCGTCGATCCGTGAAAGCCTGCAATTCGGCGACGCACCCCTGCTGCCGCTGCCCTTCAGCCAAATCGAGGTAGAGGCCGATGGTTCCTCCACCCTCAATGCCCTGCTCCCGGGCAGCCACGCCGAGACGTTCCTGCGCGTCGAAACGCTGGTGCCGTCGACAAACTGGCGCCTGGAGCAATTGTCTCCGCTTGCCACGGCGCTGTCGGCAGGCGCACGCGAAGCAAGGCTGCAGATGCTCGCGATCCTGGTGCCGGTCCTCGCGCTCGCGGCCTTGCTCGTGCGCCGGCGCCAGATGGTCGCCTTTCGTTCGGCGGCCGAACGCGCGGCCCGTAACGAGCTCGAGGCGCGCGTCGAGGAGCGGACGCGTGACCTCACCATGGCCCGCGATCGCCTCGAGACGGAAATCGCCGACCATCGGCAGACGACCGAAAAGCTGCAGGCCGTTCAACAGGACCTCGTGCAGGCCAACCGGCTGGCGATCCTCGGGCAGGTCGCCGCCGGCGTCGCGCATGAAATCAACCAGCCCGTCGCGACGATCCGCGCCTATGCGGACAATGCGCGCATTTTCCTCGATCGCGGCCAAAGCGCGCCCGCCACAAAAAACCTCACCAGCATCGCCGAGCTTACCGAGCGCGTCGGGACAATCACCGACGAGTTGCGCCGGTTTGCCCGCAAGGGAAACTTCGTCGCCGAGCCGACCGAGATGTGGGAGGTGATCGAAGGGGCGATGCTCCTGCTTCGCAGCCGCTTTGCCGGCCGCATGGATACGATCAGGATCTCTTTTCCTCCGAACGGCCTCAAAGCCATGGGCAATCGAATCCGCCTGGAACAGGTGCTGATCAACCTTCTCCAGAACGCGCTGGAAGCCCTCGGTGACGCAGAGAACGGCGAGATCAGGGTGCGCTGTGCCGAAACCGAGCGCGGTATCGAACTGACGGTTGCCGACAACGGTCCGGGCATTCCGGAGGATGTTCGCGATGAACTCTTCACGCCCTTCAACACGTCTAAGAAAGACGGGCTCGGCCTTGGACTGGCGATCTCCAAGGAGATCGTCGCCGACTATGGCGGCGATATCGCGGTCGAGACGAGCGCGTCCGGAACGACATTCACAGTTCATTTGAAAAAGGCTCAAGCGCGATGAGCGATGCCGCTTCCGTTTTCCTGATCGACGACGACCGCGACCTGCGCAAGGCGATGCAGCAGACCCTTGAGCTCGCCGGTTTTGCGGTCTCGCCCTTCGCCAGCGCGCTCGAAGCGCTTGAAGTCCTAAGCCCCGAATTCGACGGGGTTGTCATCAGCGACATCCGCATGCCGGGCCTCGATGGGCTCGCCTTCTTCCAGAAGGTGGCCGCCCTCGATCCGGATCTTCCCGTCATTCTGGTCACCGGACATGGCGACATCCCGATGGCCGTGCAGGCCATGCAGGACGGGGTCTACGATTTCATTGCCAAGCCCTTTGCTGCCGATCGGCTCGTCCAGAGCGCACGGCGCGCCGAGGAGAAGCGCCGCCTGGTGATGGAAAACCGCGCGCTGCGCCGCGTGGCGGAAGCCGCCTCCGACAGCCTGCCGCTGATCGGCCAGACGCCGGTGATGGAACGGCTGCGGCAGACGCTGAAGCACATTGCCGACACCGACGTCGACGTTCTGGTCGCCGGCGAGACCGGCAGCGGCAAGGAAGTGGTTGCCACTCTGCTGCACCAGTGGAGCCGGCGCAGGAACGGCAATTTCGTCGCGCTCAACTGCGGCGCGCTGCCGGAAACGGTGATCGAGAGCGAGCTCTTCGGCCACGAACCGGGCGCCTTCACCGGAGCCGTGAAAAAGAGGATCGGCCGGATCGAGCATGCAAGCGGCGGCACGCTGTTTCTCGACGAGATCGAGGCAATGCCGCCGGCAACCCAGGTCAAGATGCTGCGCGTGCTCGAAGCGCGCGAGATCACCCCGCTCGGCACCAACGCGACGCGCCCGGTCGACATCCGGGTCGTCGCCGCCGCCAAGGTCGACCTCGGCGATCCGGCGGAACGCGGCGACTTTCGTGAGGACCTCTACTACCGGCTGAATGTCGTGACGCTTTCGATCCCGCCGCTGCGCGAACGGCGCGAGGATATCCCGCTGCTCTTCTCGCATTTCCTGACCCGGGCGGCGGAACGTTTTCAGCGCGACGTTCCCGCGGTTTCTCCGGCTGTGCAGCACCACCTGATGTCGCATTCCTGGCCTGGCAACGTGCGCGAGCTGTCGCATTTCGCCGAACGTGTGGCGCTTGGCGTTGAAGGAAACCTCGGCAAGCCGCTCCCCCCGGCGGCGGAGGCCGGGGCCTCGCTCCCGGAACGGCTGGAGCGCTACGAGGCCGAGATCCTGAAAGAAGCCCTGACGGCGCATCGCGGCGACGTCAAGGAAACGCTGGAAGCGCTCGGCATTCCGCGCAAGACCTTCTACGACAAGCTGCAACGCCATGGCATCAACCGGGCCGACTATGTCGAGCGGCCCGCCCCGGCGAACAACCGAGACTGACGTGGGTTGGTCGCCAAGCCGGCGGCCGGAAGCGATACGGCCGTGACGCTTGCCTAATCGTGTCGAGATCAAAATATTGTGATAAGATTAGCGGTCGACAACCAATGAAGATACGGCCCAATAAGGACACGGCCCAATGAGAATACGGCGATCGAGTGAGGCAACCATGCACAAACGCGACCTGCGTGAGGAAACGGCGCCCCTTCGCGCCCAGATTCTCGACAGGCTCTCGCAACTGCCGTGGGATGGGGTTCGCTACAGCCACTCAATCCCGGGGCTTTCCCTCTACCGCATCACCGAGCCAGCCGGCCCGTTTTCCAGTGTCTCGGAGCCCAGCCTGTCGCTGATCCTCAAGGGAAGCAAGCGCGTCAAGGTCGGCAACGAAACGCTCCTCTACGACGAGTCCTGCTTCTTCGTGACCGCCATCGGCCTGCCCATGACCGGCCAGATCTGCGAGGCGAGCAAGGGCGAACCCTATGTGGCCGCCACCCTGCGCCTTGATCTTGAGAAACTCCGCCGGATCATCACCGATTACGACATACAGCCGACGGACATGCCCGAGCGCGACCTCGGCGTCGTCGTCGGCGCCGCGACACCGGAACTGTTCGACGCCCTGTTGCGGCTGATTTCACTCATAAACTCGCCGGAGGACATCCCCTTCCTGGCCAACCATGTTCAAAACGAGATCCTCTATCGGCTGCTTACCGGCGAGCAAGGGGCGCGGCTTCGGCGCTTCGCACTCACCGGCACCAACAGCAACCGCGTGGCAAAGGCGGTGGCATGGCTGAAGGAAAATTATGCCCGGCCGTTGCGCATCGAAGACTTGGCGGAAGTCGCGAACATGGGCGTATCGACGCTCCATCACCATTTCCGCGCTATGACCGCAATGAGCCCGTTGCAGTTCCAGAAGCATCTGCGGCTGCACCACGCCCGGGAACTGATGCTTTCGCAGTCGCTCGATGCGGCAACGGCCGCCGCGCGCGTCGGATACGAGAGCCCGACGCAGTTCAGCCGGGAGTATCGACGCGCGTTCGGCCACCCACCAATGAGAGACATCAGGGAAATCCTGAACTCCAGCGAACCGAGCAGGCGCGACTCGATCGACTAGAGCATCCCGCTTTCAAGCGGAATCACTGAAAGCGGATAAGATGCTCTAGAATCAAAGTGCTAGAGCGTCCTTTGTGCGTTCACTTGAACGCACGGCGCTCTAGAAAACGGCGCGGCGCGGCGCCTAAATCGATTGTCCAGACGCGACACGGCGGCCTCACCCATGATCACAATTGCGTCAGGTCGAGAGTATTAGGCAATAATCCGACAGGATCGACCCTACCGCCTCGGGGGATCGTCTCCTAAGCTTTGGCCGCAGCCTGGCGAATGGCTGCGGCGCGGAAAGCGGCATGTCCGAAATGCCGGGGACCGCGCCTAACGCGAGGAGACCATCATGGCAATTGTGACGATCAACGGCGTCGAACATTCGGTCGAGGCCGAGGCGGATATGCCGCTTCTTTGGGTGATCCGCGATCTTGTGGGACTGACAGGTACGAAGTTCGGCTGCGGCATGGCGCAATGCGGTGCCTGCACCGTCTATGTCGACGGTGCGCCGGTCCGGTCCTGCCAGACGCCCATCGGCGACATCGAAGGCGCCGAGATAACCACCATCGAAGGGCTCAAGGGCAAGGTCGCGGAAGCGGTCCAGGCCGTCTGGGCCGATCTCGACGTCCCTCAGTGCGGCTACTGTCAGTCGGGACAGATCATGTCGGCGACAGATCTTCTGACCAGCAATCCGAAGCCCAGCGACGAGGACATCGACGCTGCGATGGCGGGCAATCTCTGTCGTTGCGCCACCTATCATCGAATTCGTGCCGGCATCCATGAAGCCGCAAAGCGCCTGGAGGGCTGAGCCATGATCCCGAGACTGATGCAATCGGTTACCCTCCCCGCAGCAGGGGTCCACGCGTCGCGGCGGCAGTTCCTCATCGGCGCGCTCGCTGCCGGCACCGGTGTCGCCGTCGGCTTCCACCTCCTGCGTGCATCGCCAGCGGCGGCAAGCGAGACGACGTCGGCAGACGGCGCGCACTCCTTTTCCCCCTATCTGACAATCGACGGGGACGGAAAGGTGACCGTACTCTCGTCGCAGTTCGAGATGGGGCAAGGCTCCTATAACGGCATTGCCACGCTGGTAGCGGAAGAGCTCGACGCCGACTGGTCGACGATCGAGGTGAAGGGAGCCGCCGGCAATATCAAGGCCTACGGCAATCTCGCCTTCGGCGGCGCAATACAGGCAACCGGCGGCTCGACCTCCATGGCGTCCTCCTGGGAGCGCTATCGCAAGGCAGGTGCCGCGGCCCGCGCGATGCTTGTCGCTGCAGCGGCCTCCGAGTGGGGCGTCGATGCGGCGGAAATCACCGTCGAGAACGGCATTCTTGCCCATCCCTCCGGCAAGAGCAGCGGCTTCGGCGCCTTTGCCGCCAAGGCGGCGGCCGTGCCGGTGCCCGGCGACGTCAAGCTCAAGCAGCCTGGCGACTGGAAGCTGATCGGAAATGCTGGCTTGAAGCGCTTCGACAGCGCCCGCAAGGCGAACGGGACGGAGCAATATACGATCGACGTCAAGCTGCCCGGCATGCTGACGGCCGTGATGATCCACCCGCCCCTCTTCGGCGCGAAGGCGAAGTCCTTCGACGCCTCTGCCGCCCGCGCCGTCAAGGGCGTGGTCGACGTCGTCGAAACCCCGCGCGGCATCGCCGTGATCGGCGAACACATGTGGGCGGCGATCAAGGGACGCGAAGCCGTCAAGGTGGAATGGGACGACGCGGTGGCGGAAAAGCGCGGCACGAAGGAGTTCATGTCCACGTACCGCGATCTCGCGAAGAAAGCGCCGGCTGCAGTTGCCCGCAAGGACGGCGACGCCGACGCCGCCTTTGCGCAGGCTGCGAAGGTCATCGAAGCGAGTTTCGAGTTCCCCTACCTGGCGCACGCCGCCATGGAACCGCTCAACGCCGTCGCGCGCATGAATGAGGACGGCACGCTCGAGGTCTGGGGCGGGCACCAGTTCCCGGACGTCTACCAGAAGCTTGCCGGGGAGATCGCCGGAATTGCTCCCGAGAAGGTCCTCCTTAACGTCATGAAGTCGGGCGGCAGCTTTGGCAGGCGGGCCGTGTTCGACGGCGATGTCGTCGTCGAGGCCGTGCATGCGGCCAAAGCCATCGGCTTCCGCGCGCCCGTAAAGGTGCAGTGGACGCGGGAGGACGACATGCGCGCGGGCCGCTATCGCCCCGCCTATGTGCACACACTCAAGGCGGGCATCGACGCGGAAGGAAAGCTGGTCGCCTGGAACAATCACATCGTCGGCCAGTCCATCATGGCGAAGACGGCATTCGAGGGAATGGTCAAGAACGGCGTCGATCCGACATCGGTGGAAGGGGCGAACAACCTCCCCTATGCCATACCGAACCAGATGGTCGGCCTCACGACCACCGATGTCGGCGTCCCGGTCCTGTGGTGGCGCTCGGTCGGCTCGACGCACACCGCCTTTGCGGCCGAAACCTTCCTGGACGAGGTTGCCGAGGCGGCGGGACGCGACCCGGTGGAGTTCCGTCTGTCCCTGCTCGAGCCGCAGTCGCGCCACGCGACCGTGCTCAAGCTGGCGGCGGAAAAGGCGGAATGGCAGAAGCCGTTGCCCGAAGGCCGCTTCCGAGGCGTCGCCCTCGCAGAGAGCTTCGGCTCTGTGGTGGCACAGATCGCCGAGGTCTCGACTGACGGGAATGGCCAGATCAAGGTCGAACGCGTGGTCGCTGCGGTTGATTGCGGCCTGGCGATCAACCCGGACCAGGTCCGCGCGCAGGTGGAGGGCGGCATCGGCTTCGGGCTCGGCGCCATACTGGGCGAGGAAATCACGCTGACGGACGGCAAGGTCGATCAGGGCAATTTCGACATGTATACGCCGCTCAGGATCGACGCCATGCCAAAAGTCGAAGTCCACATCGTGCCCTCGGCCAATCCTCCCTCCGGCATCGGCGAACCGGGCGTTCCGCCGATCGGCCCGGCCGTTGCCAATGCCGCCTACAAGGCGCTCGGCAAGCGGATCCGCATCATGCCGTTCTCGAAATCGCTCAACGCATAGTCTCTTGTGCCCGGCCGCCACCCCTGGCCGGGCATTCGACCTAGAGCATCCTGCTTTCAGGCGAATCACGGAAAGCAGAAAAGATGCTCTAGGGTCAGGACCTATTAATCTGGCATCAACTGCCAAGAGCCATCGCTTTCGGAATAGGCCACGCGTCGATTGCAGACATCGGAACCAAAACGTGAGCCCAAGGGACCACGGCAAAAATTAGCTGCATTGGCAGGCCGCGACGACCTTCGAAGCAGGCTTCCTAAGGAGGTTTGGCTCTCACCAAATACCCGGGAGAAGCCGCCATCGGACCCGCGCGGCGTAATCCGAATAGCCCGCAAGCTCCGCGCGAAGAATTCGGTCCTCCGTGATGGTGCGGTAGAGCAGAAACGGCAGGCTAAAGAGCACAACGAGCGCAGCCGCAAGCCACGATCCGAGCGCGGGTCCGCTCGCCCCTATGATCAGGAATCCAGCGGTGTAACCAGGGTGGCGGACGAAGGCATAAGGCCCCGTGCTGACGACGTGCTGGCCGCGGTCGGTCTGGATGCGAATGACTGAGGAGAAAAACCGGTTCACACGCATAGCCCATAGTGCAAGGGCGTAGCCGGCCGCGACCGTGAACAGGCAAACGCCCTGAAGCCAATCGGGCACGTTGTCGCTCCAATGGAAACGGCCACGGTCAAGCCCGGCAACGATCCAATGCATGAACAGAACGAGCGAGAAGACCCTCAGCGAGAGCGGCGGCTTCTTGCCACCCGGCCGCATGCGTTCGCGCAGGAGCTCCGGATCGAGCGCCGCGAACGAAACGATCATGACGATCGCGAAGATTGCGAGATAGGCCCAAAAGCCGGGGACAGCGATCGTGCCGGCCGCTGCGAACAATGCGGCAGCCGCGGCGACCACAAACAAACCTGCCTTGAAGTAAGCCGAGACGGGCATCGCTACCTACCACCCCAAAGGAGGAGCGAAATGCGGTGTCCAGTTTACCCCGATCCCTGGCTTGGGCCAACAGGGGACGGTGGCATTTGCCACTTGCGGCGTCATCGACGGATTGATTCAATGGTTGCGCAAGGAGGCGCTGCCATGAGTGATTTGATGCTGTTGTCTGAGGCGCAGATGCGCCGCATTAAGCCATACTTTCCATTGTCGCACGGTATTCCGCGAGTGGACGACCGCCGGATCATCAGTGGTATTGTCTTCGTTATTCGGAACGGATTGCGCTGGCGCGACGCGCCTAAAGAATATGGTCCCCACAAGACGATTTATAATCGCTTCATCCGATGGAGCAGGCTTGGTGTGTTCAGTCGAATCTTAGCCGAACTCGCAGCCAGACGCGGCAAGCCGGAACAATTGATGATCGATGCTACCCATTTGAAAGCACATCGGACGGCAGCCAGCCTGTTAAAAAAGGGGATGTTCCTAGACGTATCGGGCGGACCAAAGGTGGTTTGAATTCGAAACTACACGCGGTGTGCGATGGCCAGGGCCGACCTTTGATCATGTTGCTAAGCGAAGGCCAGATGAGCGATTTCAGAGGGGCCGCCCTTATGCTCAAAGCCTTGCCCAAGGCCAAAGCAATGCTTGCAGACAAGGGATACGACGCCGATTGGTTTCGAAATGCGCTGGCTGATCGCAGAATCACCGCCTGCATTCCGTCAAAGGCCAACAGAAAGGTCCCAATCCCGCATGATGTTGTGTTCTACAAGCAACGTCACAAGATCGAAAACATGTTCGGAAAACTCAAAGACTGGCGTCGTATTCACACTCGATATGACCGCTGCGCCCACACCTTTTTCTCAAGCATATGCATAGCAGCGGCGGTGATCTTCTGGCTCTGATTAGTGAGTCCTGACCCTAGATTCAAAGTTCCAGAGCGTCCTTTGCGCGTTCACTGAACGCGCGGCTCTCTGGCACGCGAAAAAGTCAGGTTGCGCAGCGCGCTTGTGCTGCCTGACGAACGACCTCGGCAATCTGCCGGAGTTGCTTGGCCAAGGGGCTTGTCTTGCGCCAGATCATGCCGATCGTGCGCGACGGCTGGGGGCTCTCGAAGCGAGCAACAGACACGGACGCCGAGCGCGTTTCCACCGGCACGGCCATTTCCGGGATCAGAGTGACACCGATGCCGGCGCCGACCATTTGGACCAGCGTGGATAGAGAGCTACCGTCCAGCAATTCCCGCGGCAACGCCGAACGCATGTTGCAGAACGACAGGGCCTGATCGCGAAAGCAATGCCCCTCTTCCAGCAGAAGCAGCCGCATTTCACGCAAGGTTTCGCGACTGGGCACCGGCCTTCCCTCGTCCTCATCGGGCCGAACCAGCACGAAATTCTCCTCGAACAGCGCAACCTCGGTCAAGGACGGTTCGGAAATCGGCAGCGCCACGATGGCCGTGTCAAGCCGGCCCTCCAAAAGGTCCTGAACCAGCTTCGACGTCACGGTCTCGCGAACGTTGATATCGAGCCCGTCATACATGCGGGTGAGATTACCTATGATCTGTGGCAGCAGGTAGGGGGCGACCGTCGGGATGACGCCGATCCGCAGCCGTCCCGCCAGCCGGTCCTGCGAGGCACGCGCCAGGTCTCCAAGTTCATCGACGGAACGCAGGATGTCGCGGACGCGCAGGGCAAGCACTTCTCCGAAGCTGCTGAGCCGCACCTGACGCGCGCCTCTTTCGAACAGCTCCGTGCCCAGCGCTTCCTCCAGTTCCTTGATCTGCACCGACAATGCGGGCTGAGAGATCGCGCAAGCATCCGCCGCGCGCCCGAAATGGCCGTATCGTGCCAATGCCTCGAAATAGCGAAGCTGCTTGAGTGTGAAATTGATCATAACCGCACCTTATCGCAGCGATCAGGAAATCCAACTTAAATTAATGAAACCCTTTTGGTACATTGCTTAAGCTGCAAAGCGAACAGCCAACGTCTCGCCTCGAATTCCGACGGCGGGAGGGTCACCGATGTCCTGACTGACCGTTGGCACTCAAGGCTGTTTTGCTCGGAGGGTCTTTCCCAAGAGAACCTCGAGCAAAGGGACATTCCATGTGTCCGGCGCACCCGCGCTGGCCATGAAACCGGACCAGCACAATTCGTGTAATTACAATGGGAGACCGAAATGGACGCAAAAGCCGAAAAAACGGGCCGCTGCCCTGTCGTGCACGGCACGTCGAACCGCGACTGGTGGCCCAACCAGTTGAACCTGAAAATTCTCCACCAGAATTCGTCGCTCACCAATCCCATGGGCGAGGCGTTCAACTACGCCGAGGAGTTCAAGAAGCTCGACCTGAATGCCGTCAAACAGGATCTCTACGCGCTGATGACGGACAGCCAAGACTGGTGGCCGGCCGACTTCGGCCATTACGGCGGGCTTCTCATCCGCATGGCCTGGCATAGCGCGGGCACCTATCGCACCGGCGATGGTCGCGGCGGCGCATCCTCCGGCACGCAGCGCTTTGCGCCGCTCAACAGCTGGCCGGACAATGCCAATCTCGACAAGGCGCGCCGGCTGCTCTGGCCGATCAAGCAGAAATACGGCAACAGCATCTCCTGGGCCGACCTGATGATCCTCGCCGGAAACTGTGCGCTGGAATCGATGGGCTTCAAGACCTTCGGCTTCGGCGGCGGCCGTGCCGATGTCTGGGAGCCGGAGGAAGACATCTATTGGGGCATGGAGACCGAATGGCTCGGCGACAAGCGCTACACGGGTGACCGCGAGCTCGAGAACCCCCTTGCCGCTGTGCAGATGGGTCTGATCTATGTCAATCCGGAAGGACCGAACGGCAACCCCGATCCGATCGCGGCCGCGCGGGACATCCGCGAGACGTTCTCGCGCATGGCCATGAACGACGAGGAGACCGTCGCCCTCATCGCCGGCGGCCACACCTTCGGCAAGACCCACGGCGCGGGCGATGCCGCGCTCGTCGGCCCGGAACCCGAGGGTGCCGGCATCGAGGAGCAGGGCCTCGGCTGGAAGAGCGGTTACGGCAGCGGCAAGGGCGGCGATACCATCACCAGCGGCCTTGAAGTCACCTGGACGTCGACGCCGACGAAGTGGAGCAACAACTTCTTCTGGAACCTGTTCGGCTATGAGTGGGAGCTGACCAAGAGCCCGGCCGGCGCGCATCAGTGGAAACCGAAAAATGGTGCGGGCGCAAATTCCATACCGGATGCGCACGACCCGTCGAAGCGTCATGCGCCGTCCATGCTGACCACCGACCTTGCGCTCAGGGTCGACCCTGCCTACGAGAAGATCGCAAGACGCTTCTATGAGAATCCGGATCAGTTCGCAGACGCCTTTGCCCGGGCGTGGTTCAAGCTGACGCACCGCGACATGGGTCCGAAGGTCCGTTACCTCGGCCCGGAGGTCCCGGCAGAGGAACTGATCTGGCAGGATCCGGTCCCGGCCGTTGATCACCCCCTGGTCGACGCGGCGGACATTGCCGGCCTCAAGGCCAAGATCCTCGCGTCGGGCCTCTCCGTCTCCGACCTTGTCTCGACGGCCTGGGCATCGGCTTCGACCTTCCGTGGCTCCGACAAGCGTGGCGGGGCAAACGGCGCGCGCATCCGCCTTGAGCCCCAGAAGGACTGGGAGGTCAACCAACCCGCCCAGCTCGCGAAGGTTCTGGATACCCTTGAAGGCATCCAGAAGGCCTTCAACGAGGCGCAGTCCGGCGGCAAGAAGGTCTCGCTCGCCGACCTGATCGTTCTCGGCGGCGCCGCCGCGATCGAGGAGGCCGCAAAGGCCGCCGGGCACGATGTGGACGTGCCCTTCGAACCGGGCCGCACGGATGCATCGCAGGAGCAGACCGATGTGGACTCCTTTGCCGTTCTCGAGCCGATCGCCGACGGCTTCCGCAACTACCAGAAGGCCCGATACGCCGTTTCGGCGGAGGAGCTTCTGGTCGACAAGGCGCAACTCCTGACGCTGACCGCGCCCGAAATGACGGTTCTCGTCGGCGGATTGCGCGTATTGAACGCGAATGTCGGACAATCCCAGCACGGCGTCTTCACCAAGCGCCCCGGGGCGCTCACCAACGACTTCTTCGTGAACCTGCTCGATATGGGCACGGAGTGGAAGGCGTCCACGGAAGCCCAGGACGTGTACGAGGGACGCGACCGCAAGAGCGGCGAAGTGAAGTGGACGGGCACCCGCGTCGACCTCGTCTTCGGTTCGAACTCCGTGCTTCGTGCGGTCGCGGAAGTCTACGCGCAGCAGGACTCGCAGAAGAAGTTCGTGCGCGACTTCGTGGCGGCCTGGAACAAGGTGATGAACGCCGATCGCTTCGACCTTGTCTGATCCTGGCCGAATCCGCCGTCCCGCGTAGGGGTCGGCACGCAAACAAAAAAGGTCCCGGCAATTCGCCGGGACCATGATTCGTGGTTGGGCCGCTCCGGGCGGCCATCAAACCCGCTGAGGGTTTCAAACCACAGCTCACTGAATGGGCATTCCCAGCTGCCCGGCTCGCCATCGCGGAACGCTCACACGAGACATTTATGCGGAGGTTGACAAGACTGTGCTTGAATGAGAACATAACATGAACATTCGGGGAGTTTACCATGACCCATGCCGAAGAAGTCATAAACCGCGCCATGGCCGCCGTCGCCGCCTCTCGCGTCCGGCGAGAGCGCGAAGAGGAACGGCGCAGACAGATCTTTGGGCGGATCCAACTCACTCCGCCCCTGCCTCAACTGAAGCGCGGCGGTGCGCAGCTTTCGCTCAATCTGGACAGTTAAGCGCATGTATGACGATGAGGCATCGACGGGGAATCGACCTGGCACCGCGCGGAGATACCGCGGAATCCGCCTCGACCCTGGAGACGCTGCCCGAATGGTATGTGCTCGTTGCCAGGTGCGGGAAATGTCGGCATCAGGCGCCGATTGATCGTCGTCAGGTTGCCAGAACGCGCGGTGGCAGCACATCCTTGATGGCCATTGCAGGCATGCTGAAATGCCGGCAATGCGGAAACGCCGAGGGAAATGAGCTGCTGCTCGGCAGGCTCCCGCGCGATTGACGTCGGGAATTGCAATGTGCGCACACATCTTCGTTGCCCGCCCAATGTGGTGAGGGGAAACCGGCTTGGCGATCGCCTGCCGCACGTTTGCCGCAACTCAGGGTGTTACAGCGGCCTTTGCGCGTCATAAAAGCCGCGCGGGCGCTGTAGAAATGTTCATTTGCTGGGGGCTTTTGCCACTGTTGTCGTTTTTCAGCTTGACCGCGCCCACTGCACGTTTCCTTAAATCGGAGCCGATTCAAGGACAATAAATGCAGCCATTCAAAGTGCTGCAGCATCCTTTTCGCGCCTGAGACGCGCGACGCCGCGGGTGCTGAACCGGATGCGGAACGAACATGGCAGGGCGAATGAGCGCAGCTTACCTTGAAAAACTGAACGACAGGCAGCGCAGCGCCGTGGAACACGGTATCGGACCGGACCGCGACATTGTCGGTGGACCCTTGCTGATTATCGCCGGAGCGGGATCGGGGAAGACCAACACGCTCGCTCACCGGGTCGCTCACCTGATCGTCAATGGAGCAGATCCCCGCCGCATCCTGCTCATGACCTTTTCGCGCAGGGCCGCGGCTGAAATGTCACGCCGCGTCGAGCGCATTTGTGCCCAGGTGCTCGGTGCCGGTTCCGGCGTGATGACGGACGCGCTTGCCTGGGCCGGCACGTTTCATGGCATCGGGGCGCGGCTGCTCAGGATCTACGCCGAGCAGATCGGCCTGAACGTCGATTTCACCATCCACGACCGCGAGGACAGCGCCGACCTGATCAACCTCGTCCGGCACGAGCTCGGTTTCTCGAAGACCGAAAGCAGGTTTCCGACGAAGGGCACATGCCTGGCGATCTATTCGCGAGCGGTGAATTCGCAGACGTCGCTGAACGACGTGCTCCGGAACTGGTATCCCTGGGTTTCTGGCTGGGAGACCCAGTTGAAGGCGCTGTTCGCCGGATATGTCGAAGCCAAGCAGGCGCAGAACGTTCTCGATTACGACGACCTGCTTCTCTATTGGGCGCAGATGGTGACCGACCCGACACTCGCCGCCGACATCGGCGGCCGGTTCGACCACGTGCTTGTCGACGAATACCAGGACACCAACAGGTTGCAGTCTTCCGTCCTGATGGCGCTGAAGCCCGGCGGGCGCGGCCTGACGGTCGTCGGCGACGACGCACAGTCCATTTATTCCTTTCGGGCCGCGACCGTTCGCAACATCCTCGACTTTCCGAAGGAGTTCTCCCCGCCCGCGGACGTCGTCACGCTCGATCAGAACTACCGTTCGACGCAAACGATCCTCGCGGCCGCCAATGGCGTCATCGAGCTGGCCCGCGAGCGGTTCACCAAGAATCTCTGGACCGACAGACAGTCGGCGGAGCGTCCGAAGCTGCTGACGGTCAAGGATGAGAACGATCAGGCGAACTATATCGTCGAGCAGGTCCTCGCCAACCGTGAGACCGGAATGCGCTTGAAGCAGCAGGCCGTCCTGTTTCGCACCTCGAACCACAGCGGTCCTCTCGAGGTGGAACTCACCCGCCGCAACATCCCCTTCGTGAAGTTCGGCGGCCTGAAGTTCCTCGACTCGGCCCACGTGAAGGACATGCTCGCGGTGCTGCGTTTCGCACAGAACCCACGTGACCGCGTCGCCGGATTTAGGCTGCTTCAGATGCTCCCCGGAATCGGGCCGCAAACCGCCGGCAAGATCCTGGACGCGATCGCGGCCGACCCCGAGCCGCTGATGACCCTCGGCGAGGTCCCTTCCCCGCCCAAAAGCGGGGACGATTGGGCGCGTCTCGTAGAACTGCTGCAGGGTCTCCGCAGGTCCGGGTGGCCCGCAGAACTCGCCATGGTGCGCACCTGGTACGAGCCGCATCTCGATCGCATTCACGAGGACGGCGAGACACGGAAGGCCGATCTTCTGCAACTTGAGCAGATCGCTTCCGGTTATCCGAGCCGCGAACGTTTCCTGACGGAACTGACGCTCGATCCACCGGATGCGACCAGCGACCAGGCGGGTGTGCCGCTGCTCGACGAGGACTATCTGATCCTGTCGACCATCCATTCGGCCAAAGGGCAGGAGTGGCGCGCCGTCTTCATGCTCAATGTGGTCGACGGCTGCATTCCGTCTGACCTCGGAACGGGGACGACCCATGATCTCGAAGAGGAACGTCGACTGCTCTACGTCGGCATGACGCGGGCCAAGGACAGCCTGACCCTGGTGGTCCCGCAGCGCTTCTTTACCGCCGGCCAGCACGCCCAGGGCGATCGCCATGTCTATGCGAGCCGGACGCGGTTCATTCCCGCGACGCTCCTGCAGTTCTTCGAGACGGCAACCTGGCCCGTGGCCAGCCCGACGAGCGCCGAGCGTACCGCTCTGCAGATCCGGATTGACGTCGCCGCGCGCATGCGCGGCATGTGGCAATAGGGGCGGGAATCGATGGCGTTCATGATTTTGGGTCGATTCGGCCCAAAATCATTATCCGCTTTCAGTGATTCCACTTGAAAGCGGGATGCTCTAGGGCCGCATGAATGCCTGGACCTCTTCGGTGGAAACCTTCCCGTCCTTGTTGGCGTCCACCTTGTCGAAGATTCGCTTGTGGATGGCCGACACCTCCTCGAAAGAGAGGCTGCCGTCCCCGTCCGCATCAGCGATGGCGAACATTATCTTCATCATGTGCCCGCGCATGGCCATCATCGGCATGCGGCCCATCATGCCCCTGCCCATCATACCTTGGCCCATCATGTCCTGGCCCATCATGTCCCGCTCGCGAGGCCGATCGCCGTCCCGCATCATGCCTTCGGGCGGCGGATCACGGCGGGGCTCTTCGCCCTCGGTTGTTTGCGCGCTGGCGCCAGCACTCACGCCAAGCGCGATAAGACCGGCAACAGCAGCCGAACGCAGCAATACAGTCGGTATCATGGACTCCTCCTTCCCGTCAGGGACTGTCAGAACCGTTCGAAGCCATCGGCGTTCGTCGCCGATGGCTGTTATTATACCCTAGATCGGCGACAGGCTCGCGACCTTGCACCTGATCAAATTGTCGGGAAAAACTGCCTATGGGAGCGTTGGCCTCGGACGCTACCGCATGTTTCCTTACGCGCGGCGCTGTAGTGACGCGGGACCCGACATGCCGCAGGCGGTCGCGGCAGAACTGTGACGCCATTGTGTGTCGTGCGCCGCCGTTGTACCGTGCAGATAGACAAGCGCGCAGATTGCCAGTGGATGGCCGGCGTCAAAGTCCGGCCACGCGTTTCAACCCGTTGGATAAGCAGCCGCGGACATGGAACTTATCGTCGCCCTTGGCCTGATCGTTTTCAAGGTCGCGTTGCTGATCGCAATGCTGCTGCTCCTGCCCTTGCCGCTGACCTGGCTGGAACGCAAGATCGCCGGGCACATGCAGCAGCGGATGGGGCCGATGCGCGTGGGGTGGCACGGGCTGCTGCAACCGGTGGCGGACGGCATCAAGCTCCTGACCAAGGAGGACCATATCCCGGCCGAAGCCGACCGCTTCCTGTTCAAGCTGGCGCCGATCCTGGCGCTCGCGCCGCCCTTTGTGGTGTTCGTCGCGATCCCCTTCGGCGAGAGCGTCTCGGTGCTCGGCAACGAGATCTCCCTCTACGTTTCCAACCTGAACGTCGCGCTCCTTTTCGTCTTCGCGGTGATCGGGCTCGAGGTCTATGGCGTCATCTTCGGCGGTTGGGCCGCAAACAGCAAATATGCGGTGCTGGGCAGCCTCAGGACCTGCGCGCAGATGATCAGCTACGAGATCCCGATGGGGTTCGCCGTCATCGGCGTGGTCATGCTGGCGCAATCCATGAGCCTCTTGGACATCGTCCGGGCCCAAGCCGATGTCTGGTACATCGTCTACCAACCGGTCGGATTCTTCGTGTTCTTCGTCGCGGGACTTGCTGAAGCGCAGCGCATTCCCTTCGATCTGGCAGAAGCGGAAGGCGATCTGGGGGCCGGCTTCCATACCGAATACAGCGGCATCCGCTTCGCATTCTTCATGATCAGCGAATACGTCATCATGCTGCTCGTGTCGGTCCTCTCGGTGATCCTGTTCTTCGGCGGCTGGAACGGCGTGCTGATCCCCCTGCCGCCGCTCCTCTGGTTCGTGCTCAAGGTGGCGTTCTTCGTCTATCTGTTCATGTGGTTTCGCTTCACCTTCCCGCGCTATCGCTACGACCAGCTGATGGCGATCGGGTGGAAAGTCTTGCTTCCTCTGTCGATGGCGAACATAATTATTACAGCTATTGTATTCTCCTAGGGGCCGGGAGTGGCTCCCTGCAGCATCCTCAGTCGCAGACCAAGGTCGCTGTAGCACTTTAAAGGGCCGCATATTTCCTCCTTGGTCGATCCAGGAGACAGCGGCAGCGGGGCGGCGATGTCGCGCGCATGGGACAGAACTGGAACATGGATCGGCTGGGCGTTCTTCTCCGATCTGTCGAGCGCCCTGGCGCTGACCCTCGGCTACATGTTCTCCAGAACCGTGACCATGCAGTACCCGGACAAGGAGAAATGGCTGCCCTATTCCCGTTATCGCGGGCATCACTTCCTCAAGCGTGACGAAGAGGGCGAGATCAAGTGCGTGGCCTGCGAACTCTGCGCGCGGATCTGTCCCTGCGACTGCATCGAAGTCGTTCCCTACGAGGACGACAAGGGCAACCGACGCCCCGCCAAATTCGAGATCGACACGGCCCGGTGCCTGTTCTGCGGATTGTGCGAGGACGCCTGCCCGGCAGATGCAATCGCCCTTGGCCAACAATATGAATTCTCGAGTTTTTCCTCGCGCGACCTGGTGATCGGGCGCGACGATCTGCTCGCCAAACCCGGTAAGGCGGCGACCGGTGGCGGCGTGGTTGCCGCCCGCCTTGACACGAAGAAGGACGTTCTGGTGGAGGCGAGCGAGCCGCAGGGCTACAACTGGTGGCGGAATATCCGGCGGACGTGAACGCCCGTCAGTTGTCAACCCCGGGGCGAGCGCATGATTCCTTAAATCGCAGGCGATTTACGGGTAAAATCATGCGCCAATTCAAAGTGCTACAGCGACCCTTGTGCCTTTGAAAAGACGCACGGCGCTGCAGGGCAGGAGGCTCAAATGTTTGTCGGCGAAATCGTGAAGAACAAGGGGGTCGGGGTCATCGCGGTCACGCCCGCCCACACCATGGTGGAAGTGCTGCGGCTGTTTCGCGAAAGCAATATCGGCTTCGTGGTCGTCAGCGGTTCGCCCGGAGAATACCTGGGTACGCTGTCGGAACGGGATTGTTGCAATGCGGTGGCCGAACACGGGGCCGAGGCGGCGACGATGCGGGTTGCAGACATCATGAACCGCAGCGTGGCGACCTGTTCGACACAGGATTTGCTGCCCTACGTGATGGCGATGATGACCCAACGGCGTACGCGCCATGTGCTGGTCTTGGAGGCAGACGTCGTTGTCGGCGTGGTCAGCATCGGCGACGTGGTCAAGCACAGGCTCGACGAAGCGTTGCGCACGGAGCAGGACCTGCACGATTACATTTGCGGGACCCACTACCACTGACGAAAAATCGAAATCGATTGTAGATGCCCCGGGCAGCTCGAGGATGCTACTCCGCACAATACCCGGCCGGTCGTCACAACGATCCAATCAAATCCGATCTCGCTCAAAAGCAGAGCCGGTGGACGCGGCGCTCTCGAAGACCGGCGCGGCCTCGCGCACCTCCACCGGACATGGATATTCGCCCCGCCGCATCAGGCTGTTGAGGCGCAGCGCCCTGTAGTTTTCGGGAACGAACACGAGGCCGCTTGGGAAGCGCCGGTTGACCTTGAGCTTCGCCGTCAGTACGCCCTGAGCGGATCGCACCACCACTTGATCCTGATCCGAAAGGCCAAGCGCGGCGGCATCCTCAGCGCTCATTTCGACGTAGGGGTCATCCGCAACGCTATTCAGGATTTCCGACCGTTCGGAAAGATATCCGTTGTGGAACAGGCAGTTGCCGGTCACCAGCACGAGCCGGTCCGTAGATTTCGGGGCAGGCGGCGCCGGGAAGAACCTGACAGCCGCGGGTAGTGCCGCCGCCTTGGTGAAGGCACCGTCGGCGCCGAACCCGTCCTGCGTCAACCCCTGATAGGCTGGAACGAGCCGGGCGATCTCGTGGAAAATCTCGGCCGGCGTCGATGGCAGCAGCGGTTCTTTGCGAAGCGCCGCGACGAAGTCGAAGATCGCCAGATTGCCCCGCGCCTCGAAGGCCGGTTCGCGGAATTTGCGAACGCTCTGGACGCGGCCCTCGTTGTTGGTGAAGGTGCCGGCCTCCTCGCCGAAACCCGCTGCCGGCAGGACGACCTCCGCCAGGCCTGCCGTCTCCGTGAGGAAAGTGTCCTGCACGATCAGGAGATCGGCGCCGCCGAGTGCGTGGGTCACGAAATCGCGGTCGGGGTAGGCGATCAGCGGGTCGGTTCCGGCGATATAGAGCACGCCCATCCGCCCGTCGACGCAGAGGTCCAGCATGGCGTCGAGACCGGCGCCCGGTTCAGACGGGATCCCGGCGCCCCAGGCCCGTTCGAGAGTTGTGCGCGCCGCATCGCCGGCGACCGCGCTGTGCCCCGGCAGCGCCGCCGGCAGAACCCCCATGTCCCAGGCGCCCATCTGGTTGGCGCGGTCGAAGAGAAACTGCATCGCCGGACCCTTGCCGAGCAGGTGGAGAACCTGCAGCAGGTTGTTGAGTTGCTGCAGCGTCGCGCGCGCTTCGGGCGATCTGAGGAGCTCGATGCTGACGAGCACGGTGACACTGCGGCTCTCCTTGAGTGCCGAGGCCAGGCGATCCGGCTCTTCCCGTTTGGTGGCCGCGCTTTCCTCGCCGATATCGGCAGGAACGTCGCCCGGCAAGGCGTCCGCAGCCATAAGCGCTGCCACCATCGCCGCAAGGCTTGCCGCCTCTCCGCCCGGCCGCACCCGAACCACCGCGCGGGCATCGGCCTCCAGACGGGATGGCCGTGCCGAGAGCATGAGCAAGTGGGTCTGCCGCCGTCGCGCGGCATCCCTGAGCAGGTATTCGGTAACCGGGTTTTCTTCCGTCACGTTCCCGCCGATCACGAGCACGCAGTCGTTGCCGATCACCTCTTGCAGCGGCGCGCGGGTATAGAAGCCCGCTATAAGCGGTCCGAGCGCATCGAGAGGCGTAGACCAGCGCGACGAACAGTCGATGTTGTTGGTGCGGAACACCGTCCGTATCAGCTTCTGGAACTGATAGAGCACCTCGTTGGGCAGGCGCGCAGACGCAAGCCCGCCCGCGGCCTTGCCCTCGACAGCCGAGAGCCGCCGGCTGAGGTAATCCCCGGCCTCAGCCCAGGAAACCGGAGTGAGCGCGCCGTCACGACGGATCATCGGTCGCTTGATCCGGTCTCGGCTCTCAATGAAGTCGAGGCCGAAGCGCCCACGCACGCAGAGCGTTTCTCGGTTGACCCCGTGCTCCCAGTCGGAGCGGACCCGCATGAACTCGCCCTTGCGCGCGCCGACGGTCAGTTGGCAGCCGGTGCCGCAATGCGGACAAATGGTGTCGGTCTCGTTAAGATCCCAGGGCCGGGCCTTATAGCGATAGGGGAAGCTCATCAGCGCGCCGACCGGGCAGACCTCGACGCAGTTGCCGCACTGGTCGCAGCTTGCAAGGCTGCCCTCGAAACCGGTGACGGCAGTATCCATCCCCTTTTCGACCGTTCCCAAAGCGACCGCGCCGACGACCTCTTCACACATCCTGACGCAGCGTTGGCACTGGATGCAGCGGTTGACGTTCATGATGATGACCGGGCTCAGACGGATGTCCTTCGAGTGGAACACGCGTTTGGGATCGCGAAACTCGCTTCTGCGGGGTCCGTATGCCATTACCATGTCCTGCAGCTCGCACTCTCCGCCCTTGTCGCAGATCGGGCAGTCGAGCGGGTGGTTGGCGAGCAGCATGTCGAGCATGGAAGAGCGCGTTTCCTCGATCAGGGGCGTGTTGGTCCTGACCACCATGCCGTCGGTGACCACGGTCGCGCAGGACGGTTGCAACCGCCTGAGCCCTTCGATCTCAACCAGGCACATGCGGCACGAGGCAAGTGCCGGCAGCCGTTTCCAGTAGCAGAAGGTCGGGATGTCGATGCCCAAACGCTCGGCGGCTTGCAGCACCGTGGAGCCGGCCTCAACTTGCAGCGTTTGTCCGTCGATCGTGATACTGACCATATTTCCTCGCAGCCCGCGCCTTCAGTGGAACGGGCACCTCCCTTCCTCGATGTGGGCGACGAACTCATCGCGAAAATGCTTCAACGCAGCCCGTAATCCCATCGCCGCGCCGTCACCCAAGGCACAGAACGTATTGCCGAAAATGCCCTTGCAGAGCATGTCGAGCTGCTCGAGGTCGCCGGGCGCGCCCTCCCCGGCCTCGATCCGGCGCAGGACCTTCACGGCCCAGTTCAGACCCTCCCGGCATGGCGTGCACTTGCCACAGGACTCATGGTGGAAGAATTCGACGATCCGGGTCGCGACCTTGACCATGCAGGTGGAATCGTCGACCACGATTACGCCGGCCGAACCGAGCATCGAGCCGACGGCGGCGAGCGAATCGAAATCCATCCCCACCTCCAGCCCGCCCTCCGGAATGACCGGCGCCGAAACGCCGCCCGGGATCACCGCCTTGATCTTGCGTCCCGGCAGCGGGCCACCTGCATGCTCCTCGACCAGTTCCTTGAGCGGTATGCCCATCGGCAGCTCGTAGAGGCCGGGTTTCTTCACCTGCCCGCTGACACAGTAGAGCTTCGGGCCGGGGCTCTTGTCCGGGCCGATGCCGCGGAACCAGGCAGCGCCCCGCGTCACGATATGCGGAACGCAGGCGAGCGTCTCGACATTGTTGATCACCGTGGGGCTGGCGTAGAGCCCGGCCACGGCCGGAAACGGCGGTTTCAATCGCGGCTGCGCGCGCTTGCCCTCGAGCGACTCGAGCATCGCGGTCTCCTCGCCGCAGATATAGGCGCCGGCGCCACAGTGGATGTGGACGGTGAAGTTGAAATCCGTGCCCAGAATGCGCCTTCCCAGATATCCCTTTTCGTGAGCCTCGGCGATCGCCTGCTCCAGGCGACGGATTGCCGTCACATATTCTCCGCGAATGTAGACATAGGCGGTTTCGGCCCCGATCGCGTAGGCGCTGACCGCCAGCCCCTCGATGAGCTGGTGGGGGTCGCGCTCCATGATGATCCGGTCCTTGAAGGTACCAGGCTCGCCCTCGTCGGCGTTGCAGCACAGATATTTCGGCTTGTCGGCCCCCTTCGGCACGAAGCTCCATTTCATGCCGGTCGGGAATCCCGCGCCGCCGCGACCGCGCAGGCTGGATTGTTTGACGAGCTCGACGACTTCGTCAGGCTTGTACTCGCTGAGCACCTTCCTGAGCGCCTGATAGCCGCCGCCAGCCTCATAGGCCGACAGCAAATGACTATCCGGCCTGTCGATATTCTTGAGAAGAACCGGCTCGAACATGGCGCTACTCTCCCGGCGACGGCTGAGAAGCGTGCTCGACGGCCGCCACCCGCCCCGCCGCAGCCCGAAGACTTTCCAAAAGGGCGTCCAGCCGCGCGACATCAAGATTGCCGTGGTAATCGTCGCCGACCTGCATCACCGGGGCCAACTCGCAGGCGCCGAGGCATTCGACGGTCGAAAGGGTGAAGAGCCCGTCCGCCGTGGTGTCGCCCTTCCTGATGCCGAGCGCCGCCTCCATATGCTTCAGGAGGTTCTCCGATCCGCACAGCATGCAGGAGACATTGTCGCAGAGTTGCAGATGGAACCTGCCGACCGGCTCGGTGTGGAAGAGCGTGTAAAAGGTCGCCAGCTCGTAGACCCAGATCCGCTCGACGCCGAGGATGTCGGCGACCTCCTCCAGCACGGGACCGGGCAGATGGCCATGCTCCTTCTGTGCGATCACAAGCGCCGGCATGATCGCCGAGCGCTGGTCCGGATACGCCGCCGCCGCCTGTTCGATTTTTTCGCGCATGCTCATCGCGTCCAAATCTCCTACTTGTCCACCTCCGCCATCACCGGGTCGAGGCTGCCCAGCACCGCGATCATGTCCGCCAGGTAGCGGGCGTTGCTGACGCCGAAGAGCGCCTGAAGATTGACGAACGAGGGCGCCCGCACCTTCATGCGGAAGGGTTTGGGCGACCCGTCGCTGATGATGTAGAAGCCGAGCTCGCCCTTTGGCGCCTCGATCGCCGAATAGACCTCGCCGGCCGGCACGTTGAAGCCATAGGCCGACAGGTCGAAATGCTGGATCAGCGCCTCCATCGAACAGTGCACCCGTTCCTTGTCCACCGGGAAGGCGATCGTCGGCATGTCGATCTGGAACGGCCCCTCGGGCATCTGGGCGAGACATTGCTCGATGATGCGGATGCTTTCACGCATCTCGTCGACCCGACACCGCCAGCGCGCGTAGCAATCGCCCTCGTCGCGGGTGATGACGTTGAAATCGAGGCGGTCGTAGATTTCGTAAGGCTCGTCGCGCCGAATGTCCCAGTCGACACCGGAAGCACGCAGGTTCGGACCGCTTAGGCCCAGGTCGATCGCGTCCTCGCCGGAGATCACGCCGATGCCTTCCGTGCGATTGAGGAACACCCGGTTATCTTCGAGCAATCGCTCATAATCGCGGATCCGGCTCGGGAAGATGTCGCAGAACTCCCTGATCTTCGGAAGGAAGCCGTCGGGCAGGTCTTCGCGCACCCCGCCAACCCTGCAGAAGGAAGTGTGCATGCGCGCGCCGGTGATCATTTCCAGGAGGTCCATGATCATTTCGCGTTCGCGCATGACGTAAAGCAGCGCGGTCATGGCGCCGAGGTCCATCGGCAGCGCGCCGGTGATCAGGAGATGGCCGGAGATCCGCGCCAGTTCGGCCATCAGCACGCGGATATATTGCGCGCGGATCGGCGCTTCGATCCCCAGGAGCTTTTCCACCGCCAGCGCGAAGGCGAGGTTGTTCGAGGGCGGACAGAGATAGTCGAGCCGGTCTGTCAGCGGGAAGATCTGGGTGTAGGTAAAACTCTCCGCCAGTTTCTCGGTGCCGCGGTGGAGATAGCCGATATGCGGATCCACGCGCTCGACATACTCGCCATCCAGCTCGAGGACGAGTCGCAGCACCCCGTGGGTGCTCGGATGCTGCGGGCCGAGATTGAGAAGCACTTCCTTGGTATTGAGCGCTTCGCCTTGCGGCCTCATGAGCTCGGTGACTTCGGTCATCTCAGGTCTCCGGTGCGGTGCGGCCTCCTTTGAATCAGTCGAGCGCGATGGGCGGAAAACCGCCCACACTTTTCTTCATCCCGCTCTAGGGAATGTCCTTGGTGGCAAGGTCCGGCTGCGTCGGCGGCGGGCCTTCGGCGCCAAACGGGTTCAGCTTGTCCTTGTAGCCCCGGAGCGGAAAGTCCTTGCGCTGCGGGAAGCCCTCGAACCCTTCCCACATATAGATCCGGCGCAGGTCGGGATGCCCCGTAAACCGGATGCCGTACATGTCCCAGGCCTCGCGCTCGTGCCAGTTGGCGGTGCGCCAAACGCCGGTGACCGAGGGAACCTCAGGGGGATCGCCAAGTCGGCACTTGATGCGGATCCGCCATTTGTTCGGCAGCGAATAGAGGTGGTAGACGGCCTCGTAGCGCGGCGTTTCAGGATAGTGATCGACCCCGCAGATATCCGAAAGGAAATTGAATTTGAGCGCCGGATCTTCTTTCAGAAACCGACAGAAATCGACGATCTTCTCAGGAGGAACAGCAAAGGCATCAATGCCGTGCGAGGTGCCGAGGTCCTCGATTTCTCCCCCGAAGCGCTCCGTGATCGGAGCGCGGTTGAGAGACGGTTCCAAACTCATGACGCTACAACCCTACCCAGAGGCGTTCCCGTCAACGCGCGGGACTTCTTGATCTTTTCTTGCAACAGGAGGAAGCCGTGCATCAGCGCCTCGGGCCGCGGTGGGCAGCCCGGCACATGCACGTCGACCGGAACGAAGGTTTCCGACCCCTGAACCACGGCGTAGGTGTTGTAGACCCCGCCCGAAATAGCGCAGGTGCCCATGGCGATCACCCAGCGCGGTTCCGGCATCTGGTCGTAGAGCCGCCTGACGACCGGCGCGAATTTCCGCGTCACGGTGCCGGCGATGATCATCACGTCGGACTGGCGCGGCGAAGGCCGGAACACCACGCCGAACCGGTCGAGATCATAGCGGGCGCAACCGGCCGAGATCATCTCGATGGCGCAGCAGGCAATGCCGAAGGTCTCCGGCCACAATGCCGACCGCCGGCTCCAGCTGACGATGCTGTCGGCGGTGGTGAACAGCACGCTGTCGCGGATCGCGTTTCCTACTCCTCCCATTCAAGCGCTCCCTTTAGCCAGGCGTAGGCGAAACCTACGAGAAGCAGCACGATGAAAACGAACATCTCGACAAAACCGACCAGCCCGATCTCTTTCAGCACGACGGCCCAGGGAAAGAGGAACATCGTCTCGACGTCGAAGACGACCAGCAGGATGGCGAGGATATAGAACTGCACCCGGAAGCGGCCTCCCGCGGCCTCGCCCGCAGGGTCCATGCCGCATTCATAGGGCATGTTCTTTGCCGGATAGGGGTTGGAGGGGCGCAGCAGCGAGGAAACAAAAAGCGTCACCCCCGCCACCAGAACAATTCCGGCGACCATGAGAAGAACCGGCAGGAATTCCATTGCCGTCATATCATCACGCCCCGCTCAACCAACGAGGGCTTTGCTCAGTCGCGATATGGGGCCGGTGATGTCGTCGCCCCGAAAGCGACCTGGGCAGTCCTCCGAAGAGTCTATTCCGTCGGGCGGATCATTGCAAATCCAATCGATTCTAAACATTTAGCGCGGGATGCGGGCGGAAAACCGCGCACTTTTCCGCATCCCGTTCTAGAGCGCCGTGCGTTCAAGTGAACGCACAAAGGACGCTCTAGCACTTTGATTCTAGAGCATCTTATCCGCTTTCAGTGATTCCACTGAAAGCGGGATGCTCTAGCCGCCAGCCGCCGACTGTTGCGCAAACCCAAGGAACCACGCCGGAAATAGCCCGATACCGATGGTGCCGAGGGCGGTGAAGGCGAGCGTGGCGCGCACCATGGGTGTCAGCGCCGGGTCGAACACCCTCTCCGGCTCGCGCATGTAGATCACCATGACGATGCGGATGTAAAAGTAGGCGGCAACGGCGCTCAAGAGCACGGCGATCACCGCCAGCACGACGAACCCGCGCTCCACGAGTGCGACCAGCACGTAGAACTTGGCGAAGAAGCCGGCCGTCGGCGGAATGCCCGCAAGCGAGAAGAGATAGATGAGCATCAGAAGCGCGAGCCCCGGATGCGACTTGGCGAACCCCGCATAGTCGTTAATGACCTCGCCTGAGAAATCGCCGTTTCGCATCATGATGACGGCGCCGAAAATGCCGAGATTCATGAAAGCATAGATCAACAGGTAGAGCATCACGCTGGCGACCCCGTCCTGGCCGCCTGCCACCACGCCGAAAATGGCGAAGCCGGCATGGGCGATGCTGGAATAGGCGAGCAGCCGCTTGAAATTATCCTGCACCAGCGCCACGAAACTGCCGAGCGCCATCGTTACCACGGCGATGACCGCGACGATGATCCAGACGTCCGAAGCGGCGACCAGAGGGTTGAGGAAGACCCTGAGGATCACCGCGAACCCCGCCGCCTTTGGCCCCACCGACATGAAGGCGGTGATGGTCGTCGGCGCGCCTTCATAGACGTCCGGCACCCACATATGGAACGGCACCGCGCCAACCTTGAAGACCAGCCCGGCAACAATGAAGACCACCGCCAGAAGCAATCCGGGATCGAGCGGATTGCCGGTCACCGCCTGCGCCATCGCATTGAGTTGCGTCGTGCCGGTCAGCCCATAGATCAGCGAGACCCCATACAGGAAAATCCCGGTCGAGACCGCGCCAAGGATCACGTATTTCAACGCCGCTTCGTTCGAGCGTCGCTCGCGCCGCAGGAAGCCGGTCAGCACGTAGGTGCAGAGCACCATCAGTTCGAGCCCCACATAGATCGACAGAAGATCCGTCGCCGAGGCCATGATCATCATTCCGAAAAGCGCGAAGAGCAGCAGGACATAGTATTCGCTGCTCGCGATCCCTTCGATATCGGCATATTTTCGCGACAGGAGGAATGTCAGGATGGTGGCCAGGTAGAACACGAGCTTGAAAAAGACTGCGAAGCGGTCGGCGATGAACATGCCGGAGTAGGCCGGCCGCACCTCGCTCGCCAGCAGGAGCGTCGCCAGGGCTGCGATCAGCACGACCGCGACGGACGCCGAGACAAGGAAATGTTCCTGCCCCTTGCGCACAAGCTGACCCAGGATCAGGAGGACGCAGGCCCCGGTTACCACGACGATTTCGGGCAGGCTTGCTATGATCGATTGGAAGAGCGCGGCGTCGGTCATTGGCCGCTCCCCTCGCCATGCACCTCTGCCAGCAGATGTTTCACCGAGACGTCGATGATATCGAGGAAGGGTTTTGGATAGAGCCCGACCCAGAGCACGAAGACGGCGAGCGGCAAGATCGCCACCATCTCGCGGGCGTTCACGTCGCGGATCTTGAACCGGGCGCTGACGCTGGCCGGACCGAGCGCCACTCTCCGATACATGCCAAGCAGATAGGCCGCGCCGAGCGTTGCGCCCAAGACGGCGGCCGCGCCGACGGCGAGGTTGGCCGCAAACCCGCCCGACAGCACCAGCAGCTCACCTACGAACGAATTCGTTCCTGGCAGCGCCATCGACGACAGCGTGAACAGCGCAAGAAACACGGCATAGACCGGCGCCACCTTCATCAGCCCGCCATAGTCGGCGATGCTGCGGGTATGGGTCCGCTCGTAGATCAGGCCGACGAACAGAAACAGCGCGCCCGTCGTCACGCCGTGATTGAACATCTGCAGGATGCCCCCCTCGAGCCCCCGGAGGTTTAACGCAAAAATTCCCATCGTCACGAAGCCCATGTGGCTGATGCTCGAATAGGCCACCAGCTTCTTCAGGTCATCCTGCGCGAGCGCAAGCAGCCCGCCGTAGACGATGGCGAGCGCCGACAGCGCCAGCATCAGCGGCGAAAAATACACCGACGCCTCCGGCAGCATCGGCAGCGAGAAGCGCAGGAAACCGTAGGCGCCCATCTTCAGGAGCACGCCGGCAAGGATGATGCTGCCCGCTGTCGGCGCCTGCACATGGGCGTCCGGGAGCCACGTATGGACCGGGACCATCGGCACCTTGACGGCAAAGGCGATCAGGAAGGCGAAGAACAGCCAGGCCTGGACCGGGAACGGCAAGTCCCGCGCCGTCAAAGCGAGGATGTCGAAGGTCTCGCCGCCATGAAAATAGAGCGCGATGACGCCGATGAGGAACAGGAGACTGCCCGCCAGCGTGTAAAGGAAAAACTTGAAAGCCGCATAGACGCGGCCCTCGCCGCCCCAGACGCCGATGATCAGGTACATGGGGATCAGCATCGCCTCCCAGCACACATAGAACAGGAACAGGTCGAGCGCCGAGAACACGCCCAACATCAGCGCCTGCATGGCGAGCAGGCTGACCATGAACGCCTTCACCTTGCGCTCGATCGCAACCCAGGAGGCGAGCACCGAGACCGCGCCGAGCAGCGCGGTCAGGAAAACGAAGAGCGCGCTGATCCCGTCGACGCCGAGCGCATAGGTGATCCCGAGCGCGGGCACCCACGGAACCGTCTCGGTGAATTGCATCTCGTGGGTCGTCGTGTCGAAGCCGGCCAGCAGCGCGATCGAGAGGGCGAGGTCGAGGATCGTGACGACGAGCGCTGTCCAGCGCACCGCGTCATCGCTGCGGAGAAACATCAGAACCGCCGCCCCGGCGGCTGGTGTGAATAGGATGAGACTGAGCAGCGGAAATCCCATCGCACCCCCTATCGCCACACCACGGCGAAAACGACGATAGCCGCGATCACGCCGGCGATCATGGCCAGCGCGTAGTGAGTCACGACGCCGGTCTGCAGCCGCCTCAGCGCCCCGCCGCCGGTAAGGATCGAACGGGCAACGCCGTTGACGACACCATCCACACCATTAAGGTCGAGCCGCAGGCCCGCCCGCGCCGAACCGTGCAGGAAGGGCAGCACCGCCGTCTCCGACACATCGCTCACCGCCTTCTCGTAGCGCGCCAGCGGCTTTTCGGCGAGCCACATGAAGCCTCGCGCGCCCTTGCGGTAGAACCAATCCGTATCGAGGCTGATTGTGTTCTCGGGATCGAGCGCTCGCAGGAAGATGACGAAGCCCAATGCAGTAAACATCAGGATTCCGAGGCTCTCGGTCACATGGGCACCCGTATAGGGCTCGAAGTCGACCGGATAGGGCAGGAGCGCGTAAAGCGGTCCGGGGAACACCCCGATCGCAATGCAGAGCGCTGCCGCCATGCCCATCGCAACGAGCATGTTGCGGGGTGGCTCCCGCGCCTCCAGCTTCCGGTCCGTGCCGAAAAACATGTAATAGGGCAGCTTGAGCCCGGTATGCAGGAACGTCCCCGACGAGGCCATCGTGAGTGCCAGCATCACCAGCGCACGATGATCGTGACCCGCAGCCGCCACCACCATCGACTTGGTGACGAAGCCCGAGAAAAATGGAAACGCCGAGATCGCGAAGGCGCCGACCATGTAGAGCGCCACGGTCAGCGGCATGGTCCTGTAGAGCCCGCCGAGTTCGGTGAGCTTGCGCCGGCCGGTGACGTGGATCACCGCGCCGGCCCCCATGAACAGGAGCCCCTTGTAGAGGATATGAGCGAAGGCATGGCTGGTGGCTCCGTTCACCGCCATCTCGGTCCCGATGCCGACGCCTGCCACCATGTAGCCCACCTGGCTGACGATGTGATAGGCAAGCAGCCGCCGAGAGTCGTTCTCGAGCACCGCGTAGACGACACCGTAAAGCGCCATCACCGTGCCCAGCCAGACCAGAAGCTCTGTCCCCGGAAAGGCTCGCGCCAGCACATAGACGGCGGTCTTGGTGGTAAACGCGCTCATGAACACCGCTCCGGTGACGGTCGCTTCCGGATAGGTGTCGGTGAGCCAGGCGTTGAGCGGCGGTACGGCGGCATTCAGCAGGAAACCGGCAAGGATTAGATAAGCACCGGCGCCCATCCCCCCATCCATCGGCCCCCCCTCGATCGGCCCAAAGAGCAGCGATCCGGCAGCGGCCCCATGGACAAGGATGCCTCCGAGCAGGGCGACGCCGCCGGTGACGTGGACCATGAGATAGCGGAATGCGGCGCGTGTCGCTTTCTCGCCGCCCTGGGCGAAAACCAGATAGGCCGAGGCGAACGCCATGCCCTCCCAGAAGAGGTAGAGGGTCAGGTAATCGCCGGCGAACACCACGCCGAGCGCGCTGCCGACATAGACGAACGCCGCCACGTGTTGGCCGGCGCGCGTGAGATGCAGCGCGTAAACCACGCCGATCAGGGCCATGATGGTGAAAACGGTGGCAAAGACGATGCTGAGCCTGTCGACCTTCGCAATCAGGATCCCCTGCCCGATGAACGTCGCCGCGCCGTAGCTGCCCGGCGGCATGGCGAGCACGGCGAAGATCGCCAGGAGCGGGATCAGCACCAGATAGACCCTGCGGATTGTCCCCTTCAGGAACGGGATCGGCACAGCGCCAAGAATGAACAGGAGGGCGGGATGGACGAAGTCAGTCATAATAGTCCTCGCGCCGCATGAGCCCGCCCTGATGGCCGAGAAACTTGGAAACGAAAATCAGAAGCACGCAGGAGCCGAAGCCGTAGACCGCCGACCAGCCAGGCAGGCGCTCCCAGAGGTATTCGGCATGCTCGCGAGAGACCAGAAAGTCGGCGACGACGATCAGAACGAGCACCAGATAGAACAGCCGGCGGCGGCGTATCGCGTGTCTCTCGTCGCCAAAGAAATCGACGATGCGCTCGATCATCTGATCACTCCCTCCGCCAATACGAGGAAATAGCCGGGGAAGACGCCCATCAGCACCGACAGGATTGCGGTCGCAACCAGCGGAATCGTCACCAGCGGAATCTCGCGAACCTTCGCCGGGCCCTCTGGCGCCTCCGCCCCGAAAAAGGCGACATAGCTGACCGGGAGGAAATAGGCGGCATTCAGCACCGAACTCGCCAGCAGCACGATCAGGAACGCGACCTCCCCCGCCTGAACCGAGCCGAGCGTCAGATACCACTTGCTGACGAAGCCCGCGGTCGGCGGCACGCCGATCATGCTGAGCGAGGCGACGAAGAACGCACCCATCGTCCAGGGCAGCCTGCGGCCGATACCGGCCATGTCGCTGATGTTGCGCTTGCCGGACGCGCAATAGATCGACCCGGCGCAGAAGAAGAGCGTGATCTTGGAGAAGGCGTGCGCCGCGATGTGGATGATTCCGCCGACCATCGCGACCGGCGACAACAGCACCGCGCCCAGCACCACGTAGGAGAGCTGGCTGACCGTCGAATAGGCGAGCCGCGCCTTGAGGTCATCCCGCGTCAGCGCGTAGACGGATGCCATCAGGATCGTGAACGAGACCAGATAGGCCGTGGCGATGCCCAGTCCCAGCCCGCCCACCAGCCCCACGCCGAAGACATGGAACACCACCCTCAGCACACAGAAGACGCCCATCTTGACCACGGCCACTGCATGCAGGAGCGCGCTGACCGGCGTCGGCGCGACCATCGCGGCAGGCAGCCAGGCATGCATCGGCATCACCGCGGCCTTGGCGAAGCCGAAGAGATAGCAGAAATAGACGACCGTCAGCAGAGCCGCCGGGGCACTGGCGCCCGCGAGCAGTCCGCCGGGCAAGAAGTCGAGCGACCCGGCGATGTGGTAGGTCAGCGCCAAGGCGGCGAGAAGCACGCTTTTCGAAGCCCCCATCAGATAGACGAGGTACTTGCGGCTGCCCTTCCACCCCTCTTCGTCCTCGTGGTGGTAGACGAGCGGATAGGTGACGAGGCTCAGCACCTCGTAGAAGATCACCAGCGTGAACAGATTGGCGGCAAAGGCACCCCCGACGGCCGCCGCGAGGCTCATGGCGAAGCAGGCGAAGAACCGGGTCTGCGCGTGCTCATGCAAGTGCCGCATGTAGCCGATGGAATAGACCGCCGCCACGATCCACAAGAGCGACGAGACGGTGGCAAACACCATGCCGAGCGCATCGACGCGGAAAGCGAAATCGATCCCCGGCAGGATCTCGAAGAGACGCAGTTCGACGGTTCCGCCCGCGAGCACCTTCGGCGCCATCGAGGCGACGATCGCGAACATGACGATCGCGGCCAGCGGCGAGACGAGATCGCGGAGTTTTTCGCGCTTGTTCAGCAGGAGAACCGAAAGGGCCGCCAGCCCGGCAACGGCGACGGCAAGCAGCGGCCGGATCGAGATCACCGGTTCCAAGCCGCTATCCTTTCATCACGGTCACGTCGTCGACCTTGAGGGTGGCCTTGTTCCTCACGAGGGCGACCAGGATGCCAAGGGCGACGGCTACCTCCGCAGCGGTAGTTGCGATGACGAAGATCGCGAAGATCTGCCCGCGGAAATCTGCGTAGTAACGCCCGAAAGCGATGAAGTTGATGTTGACCGAGTTGAGCAACAACTCCAGCGACATCAGGACGACCAGAATATTGCGCCTGAGCAGTACGCCCGCCGCCCCGATCACGAACAGGGCAACTCCGAGCAAAATATACCACGAGAGCGGAACCATCACCCCGGCTCCTTCCGCGCCAGTACGATCGCGCCGACAAGGGCGGCCAGCAGGATGACGGAGGCGGCTTCGAACGGCAGGAGATAGTCGGCGAAAAGGGTGGTGCTGAGCTCTCTCACCTCATCGCCGCCACGGATGGCGACAGGTTCCGCCATCGAAAAGCGGTCGCTCCAGAGCACCAGTACAAGCATCTCGACGCCGAGCAGGACGAGCAGCACGAGAGCCGGCAGGTTGCCGCCCGGCAAGAACCGCTGCAATACCGCTTCGCGCACATCGATCATCATGATCACGAACAGGAACAGGACCATGATCGCGCCGACATAGACGAAGATCTGGATGACCGCGAGCAATGGCGCCCCGAGCAGGACGAAGATTGCCGAGACCTGCAGGAAACACGCCATCAGGGCCAATGCGCTGTGAACGGGATTGCGCGCCAGGACCACAGTCAGGGCCGTGATCACGGACACCGCAGCGAACAGAAGAAAGAACCCCTGAGCCATTGACGCCGACCCCTCCCACGCGAACTGTCACTCGGCGCGAGGCGGCCGGACTGCGATAGCTCCGCACTTCGGGTGCATTCACAAATTGTGCCCTAGTATAGGATTTTTCACAAGATTATTGACATCGGCCGAGCAAACCAGGGCAGTCCGGACCTGGCACAGGCACCGTGCCTCGAACGGGCGCTCGACCCCACCAACCGGCACCCTGCGAACAGATGGATCATACCTCTTTTCGAAGGCCGCCTCTGGAAGCCGGCTCTCGGTTCATGCCGTCCGGCCAGCAGATAGCGCAGGGGCAGCGTCGAGAAAGCCGCCGTCGACCTGACGGCATCACTCGTCTGGCTCTTCGCAATTTCTGCCATAGAGCTCCAATAGAGTATCATCGCATCCCGTCAGCGGCGCAGCAGTGGTCATTCTTGCACCTGTCGTTGGCAACCTCTTGCCCGGCCAATGCGTTCCGCGCGACAAGCAAGGCGATCCGAACCGAAGCGAGGATATCGGAAGGGTCGCGTCGCGCGCCTCATGACGGCGTTGGCGCAGTCGTTTGGAAAAGAGTTCACGCATGGCGGACAACAACGCCGCTCCGGGTGGAGGCGCGGAAAACCAGGGGCCAGAGTCATCCGGGCCCAGCATCGAAGCGGCAGGAAGCTCCGATGGCGCAGCGTTTGCGCGCACGGGCAGAGCGCTTGCAGAAATCGGCCGGGCGTTGCTGAGACTTGGACAGGCCGTGCGTCACGATGCGGCTGGCGCGACCTCCCAGCTCGCTGAAAAGCTTGATGGCAACAGGCGCCGGCAGCGACTGCGAGAGACGGAGGTCCCGGACGCAAGGCAGAACGCTGCCGGCTTGGCTGGAGCCCTTTGGACAGGCCTCCGGCGCCGGCGTTCGTTGGACGTATCTGCTCGCCCAGCGGGTGCGCGCAGCAGGCGCGTAGGCTTGGCGCGCGGCGCGGCGATTGCGAGCGCAGTATTGCTTGCCTCGCTGATCGTCCTTTTCTCGTGGGCGTTGAGGGGCGTGCCGTGGGACGAGATTGCCGATGGTTCATTGAAGCCGGTGGTGGTGCTTGAAACGTCTGCCGGCAAGCCGCTGGTGACCCAAGGGCCGCTTCAGGGCCCCTATGCGGCCCGAGAAGATTTCCCGCCGCATCTCATCGATGCCGTGCTCACCAGGGAGGATCGGCGTTTCTATGGGCACTTCGGCATCGATCTGAGGGGCATTCTTCGTGCGCTTTACACGAATGTCGGTGCAGGCGAAGTCGTGCAAGGCGGCAGCACGATCACGCAGCAACTGGTCAAGATCCTCTATCTGGAGCGAGACCGCACCTGGAAGCGGAAGATCCAGGAAGCAGTCATCGCCTTTTGGCTGGAGCGCAAACTCGGCAAGGACGAGATCCTCACGCGATACCTGAACAACATCTATCTTGGTGCCGGCGCGACGGGCGTCCCGGCCGCCGCCCGCATTTACTTCGACAAGGACGTACGGGAACTCAATGTCAGTGAATCAGCGATGCTTGCGGGCATTATCCGTGCGCCCTCGCAGCTCAATCCCATAAGCAACCCGGACGGCGCGCGCCGGCAGGCGGAACTCGTGCTCGATGCCATGATCACGAGCGGCAAGGTAACCGCGGAGCAGGCCAAGACCGCGACTGCGGAACTGCGTCCGGTAAAGCCTGCAACACGGTCCGGCAGCTGGTTTGCGGACTGGGTGATGCAGGAGGCGCGCGAGCTTGCGGGCCCCTATCGGGGCACGATCAAGGTCAGAACGACGATGGTGCCGCGGCTGCAAGCGATCGCCGAAAAGGTGGTTGCCGAGGCACTCGAGCAGGCAGGCAAAGACGCGGGCGTGCAGCAGGCCGCCTTGGTGGCGATGACCCCGGAGGGCGCTGTGGTCGCCATGGTCGGCGGGCGTGATTATTCGAAAAGCACGTTTAACCGCGCAGTCTCGGCGATGCGCCAACCGGGCTCTGCCTTCAAGCTCTTTGTCTACTATGCCGCCCTGAAGGCCGGCCTCACTCCTTTCGACTGGGTTGAAGATGCGCCGATGGAGATCGACGGCTGGTCTCCGGAAAACTACGACCGCGGCTATCGCGGGCAAGTCAGTATAGCAGAGGCGTTCGCGCGATCGCTGAACGCCGCGACGGTGGCCCTGGCGATGGAGGTTGGGATCGACAAGGTTATCGCCGCCGCTCGCGAATTGGGGATCGACGCCAAACTTGCTGAAACGCCGAGCCTGGCCCTCGGCTCATCGGAGGTGAACCTGCTTGATCTTACCGGCGCCTACGCCTCCGTCCGGGCGGGCGCGGCCCCGGTCGAGCCGTGGGGCATAGTATCCTTCCGAGCCGATGGCGAGCCCCGCGCGTTCCGCCTGGGCGCTCCCAAGCACCCCACCACCGATCTCCGCCAATATCAGCCGGATCTGGTCGGTTTGTTGCGGCTGGTCGTCGAACGAGGCACCGGCCGGGAGGCCGATCTCGGGATGTTTGCAGCGGGCAAGACGGGCACCAGCCAGAACCATCGCGATGCCTGGTTCATCGGCTTTAACGAACGGCTGGTCGTTGGAGTTTGGGTCGGTAATGACGACGAGACGCCCATGAACGAGGTGACAGGCGGCAAGCTGCCGGCGCAAATCTGGCGGAACTTCATGAGCGCAGCATCGGCCGCGGGCGACGAAAGTGCGCCCAGCGAGTCCGATACGACGATGAGTTCCGCAGATGACGGCGGGGCGCCTGCGTCCTGCAATGTTCACGCCTGCGCACGCGCCTATCGCTCGTTCCGGCCGTACGACTGCACGTTTCAGCCTTACACGGGGCCTCGTCGGATTTGCGAAAAATAACCCGCCCGCAACCTCGCAACCGGCTGCCGGAAACAAGTCAAGGCCTCGAAATCGGGGACCAAACGACGGTCCTTCCGTCGTTACCGCTGGATGGCTGGATCGATGCCGGGATTAGAGCAATTCCAGGAAAAGTGTGTAACGGTTTTCCGTCCGGAATTGCGTAATTTCAAAGAGTTAGACTATTTCAGTGTTTCAAAGAAACAATGAAATAGTCTAGGACTTCCGCCTGGCGATGGCTTGCATGTCTTCCAGTTTGAGATCATCGATCGCCGATAGAGCCTCCTCGGTGGACCAGCCGGCGCGCATGGCCGCGGCAACGAGCTTGGCCTCCGCTTCCTGTTCGAGGTGCAGATAAAGCAACTCCAATGCCTCGCGGGCGGTCACGATGTGCTCGTCGGGAGTGACAATGGAGTGAGGCTGCTGTGACATCGCACTTCCTCCCTTGTTGTTGTCGTCCCTGTTATTGTCCCTATTAATGCAATTAATGCAATGCAGGGGCGGCTGGCGGCTCCTCGTCCGCCGCGGAATTGTCGCCCCCCGTCAAAAAGGAATAGGGCGCTCAACCCATTGAGGGGAGCGCCCTATTCGACCCGGAGATGTTTTACGGCCAGACCAACCGTCGGCTCGAAAACGCCTCGATACGGGCAGTGTGCGATAGATGGGTCTTGACCAGCTGGTTTCAAGGCCCGATCGACCAAAATTGCTTCCCAAACCCCTAGCCCGCATACTTCCTTGCAGGTCGAGACGGTCCCGCTGATGCCTCTTCCCGGGAGCCGGCCTTGGGATCCGGCCCAAATGAGATTCAAAAGGGGTTCCGGCAATGTCGTATCGCCGTTTCCTTCACCCAGATGATCGTCAAACCACGCGATACAGGCGGTGTGTTATGTAATGTTGTAAAAAATTCGCATCGAATCACGCGAACGGCAGAATATATCTGTGCGACATTTTTAAAATATAGTTTTCACGTTTTATTTTAGTCTTTAACATTTCACAAATACGCGGAACAAAGCCACATGCCCGGCGTTTTATCCTCCACAGAAGAAGGAGGATTAATCATGAGTGCTAAAATTCTTCTGGTGCCCGCCCTTGCTGCCGGACTCATGGCAGCACCTGCGTTGGCATATGACCATAATGACGGCGCCGTGACCGGTGCCGCAGGCGGCGCCGTGACCGGTGCGATCGTCGGAGGCCCGGTAGGCGCCGCTGTCGGCGGCGCGGTTGGCCTCATCGCCGGTGCCGTCATCGCGCCTCCGCCGCAGCAGGTGGTTACTTATGTGCAGCGACAGCCGATGCCGGCGAATACGGTCGTTGTTCGAGAGCGTATCGCAGTCGGCCGGCCGCTTCCACGGACCGTTGCTCTGACGCCGATCCCCGAGAATCCGACCTATGCCTACGCGGTCGTGAACAATCAGCGCGTCATCGTTGATCCGAGGACCTATACGGTAGTGCAGGTTATTCAGTAGGCCACCGACGCTCCCCGCTCTTTCAACAGCGGGGAGCGCCTTCGTTTCCGTCCTCCCACACTGATCCGCAGCATGTTCCGGCGTGCGCCGCCTTTCAACTGTCAATGCGAATTTGGAAGCGGCTCATGAAATCACCCTCCCACCACATCGGGAAATTGGTGCCCCATTTGTTGTTGTGGAGATTGAACGCGAGCCCTGTCTGATAGGCCGGCGGCCTGTCGGGGAACTCCATGAAGGGCTGTCCGGACGGTCCCATGAGCGGCGAGTCGAGCGGTTCGATCGTCATATGCCCGCCGCCGACAAAGGCTGCCCGCGCAGCGAAGATCGCTTGTAACGCTCCGCCACCCCGCCGCACCGTGCGCGCCGCCTTCTGCCAGAGCCCGGTCTTCAAAAATTCCCAGCCGACGGCCCCCTTCGGAACAATGTCGATGAACCCCGCTTCCGGCATCCGGTTGGCGGGCTTGCCGCGCAGCACCACCGCGAGTTCCACGCCGTCACCCATCGGCTGCACGACATAATCCACCCGGGCGGGGGCGCCGAGTTGTTCCTGAGCCGCGCCGGAAAACCGGCAGGCGACCACAAGCCGACTGCCATCTCTTGCGACGCCGATCAATTGCGGCCTGAAGGAAGCCGACCGCGCCGTCTGCGCCTGGTCGAGCCCCGGCTTGCCATGATCGAGGATCGCCCATTCCGGCCGATCGGTGAGGTAGCTGTCCATGAACCGGGCCAGATCGGCGGCGTCATAGCCCTCATAACGGTAGCCGAACAGCCGTCCGTCTCCTTCGAGCCGCCAGTTGCCCACAGCAAGCGCCAGGATGTCACCGGTCTCGCGGTCGAGCTCCACCTCCATGTCGCCCATCGCGACCTTGCCCGTCGGCGCCAACGGCTGGACGTCGATCGCAGCCGGCACCTCAGTCTGTTTGAGTGCCTCCTCCGCTCGCCTGCGGTCGTCCGCCGAAAGCGCCTCGACCGCCTGGCCGACATAGGTCCGCTGCTCGCCCCAGGAAGCTTCGGTGTAGCGGAAGCGGTAGTCGCCTTCCCTGATCGCCTCGAAGGTCGGCCGGTCCCAGGCCGTTTCGTCGCGCAGAAACGTCTTGATATCGACACCGCAGGTATGCTCGGCCACCAGCGTCAGCTTGCGCCCGAAGTCGCACCGCGCCGGCGAGAGCCCCTCCACCTCGAAGGAGTCATAGAGCCGCTGCAAGGCCCGGAACTGCGCGATCTTTGTGGGATCGCTGGCGCTGCCGTGGATCCAGCTGTCGCCGAGCTCCACGTCCACCACCGGGAAGCGCTCGCGGTGCTCCCACAGGAATGCGCCATAGTCCTCAAGGGTGCCTGCGCGGATCTCTGCGCCCGGATGCCGGTGGCTCATTTCCCGCAGCACTTCCACCACCTGATGAATCTGCTGCGGCCCGATATTGTCGCTGGTGTGGGCAAAGCCCAGGCCCTCGGAAAGCCCTTCGGGCAGGTGCGTTGCGCCGTAGCTCTGCTGGTACATGACGACGATCTCCTCGCCGCCCGGGGCTTGCCATCGAAAGATTTCGGGAACGTCAGGAGGAGGACAGGCGGTGTTGACGCCGATGTGCAGGAACTTCAGTCCCGCCTCAGCCATCAAAGGCACAATTCCGCGCGTATGGCCGGGCACGTCCGTCATTTTTGCAGCGATCGTCTGCCGACCGAAGCGGCGGTCGAGCTCGGCCGCATAGGAAAGCCCGGCCCGGAAGAGAGCGGGACTCATGAGCTCCGAATGGGTGGTGAACGGCAAGCCGTGCCAACGGATCACCCCCTTCTCGATCGCCCTTTCAAGCCGCGCCACCTCCTCGGCCGAACGCGTATTGAGGTGGTCCCAGATGAGCCAGGCGCCGGTCGTCCAGATGAACTTCGGGTTTTGCGGGTCCTCGGCGTAAAAATGCTCGCCCGTCGCGATCGCCTGCGGGATGAAGCGCTCGTGATAGAGCCGCCGCACGTTTTCCGCATGGTCGGTGAAGCCGATATCGAGATGGGTCTTGAAGACCAGGTGGATGCGTCGAGCGGTCAATGCACTGCCTTTGTGCTTGGAGTGTGTAACGGCTTTCCGTCCGGAATTGCGTAGATTCAAAGGGTTAGATCATTTCACTGTTTCAATGGAACTGTGAAATGACCTAACCCACGGTGCCGCGCACCACGAGCCGCGTGCGCACGGTTTCGGAAAGGGCTGACGCCGCCGGATCCTTCAGGCGACGCAGGATCAATCGGACGAGTGCGCGCGTGCGCGCCTCGAGATCCACCTTCACGGTCGTCAGGTTGTAGCTGCGCCAGTGCGACTGCGAGATGTCGTCGAAGCCGACCACCTTCACGTCCTCCGGCACGCGCCGCTTCAATTCGTAGCGCAGCGCGTCGAGCGCGCCGAAGGCGCTCTCGTCGTTGGCGGCGAAGACGGCGTCCGCCCCTTCGCCAAGGCGGAAGAGATCTAGCGTGCCGGCATGGCCCGTGTCGTAGCTGAAATCGCCGGGGATGATGATCGGCGGGTTCAGGCCCCGCCGCGCCATCAGCACTTCCAACGTCCGGCGACGGGCCTGCTCGGCAAGTGAATCACGCTTGCCGGACAGATAGGCGATGCGCCGGCAGCCGTAGCCGGCAAGAAGCGCCACCGCCTGCTCCATGCCCTCCCACTGGTCGACATCGATCCGGTCATAGAGCGCCTCCGGCTCGCGCGTGCGCAATCCACCCGCCGGTTCTTCGTCCATCAGGTAGTTGATGTAGATCGGCACTGCGCGGTCGAGGAAGCGGGCAAGGATGGGCGGGCGGACGTTCTCCGTGAAGGCGATCACAGAGTCCGGATTGAAGCCGCGCATGTAGGCGAGCAGCGTCTCGTCCATGCTGAAATCCGTGCGCGTCTTGAAGAGCAGCGTGGCGAAGCCTTCAGCCTGGAGGGCAGTGGTGAGCGCGTCGATCTCCTGGCTTTCCCAGGGACTGCAGACGTCGGGCACGATCATGCCAACGAGGTGGGTGCGCCGGGTCACGAGCGCGCGCGCTGCGCGATCGGGAACATAGCCCAGTTCCTCGGCGATCCTCAGGATGCTTGCCCGCTTTTCCGGCTTCAGCGGCGCGTCCGGATTGAAGGCGCGCGAAACGGCGGCCCGAGAGACCTTGGCCGCCTCGGCCACCGTTTCCGCCGTGATGCGCTGCGGCGTCTCGTTGAGTTTGTTGGTCAAGCGATCGACCTGATTTTCTCGCAAACTGAAAACGTGTTCATCCATCTATCCTTTCGCACGCGGCTCGGTCGGTCAAGTCCCACACGGGCGATTCCGCAAAATGTCCCACGTTCTCAGCGCTTTCGGCGCGATACTCCCGCCGCGTGCGCGCCGGCAAGTGATTTCGGCTCGCCTCGGGTTGACGCCAAAATGAAAACGTGTTCACTTTTCAACACGAGGGACGACGGCACTTGTCGGGCGGCCTTTCGTGGGCCGCGGGAGCCGGCCCGAACCAATCGCGAAGGGAGGAAAATCGCGATGCGCATTCACCTGCATGCATTCTGGCTGAGTCTCGCAGCGGCGACGACGTTCGCCTCACCGACAATCTCCGCCGACCTTTCGATCACCTGCCGCTGCGTCGAGGGTGGCGTGAACTCCGAACTCGCCGCTTGGGTCAAGAAAAGCGTCATTCCCGGCTTTACCAAGATGAAAGGTGACGGGGTCAAGGTCACCCTGACCGAATTCGCCGGTTCCGACGAGCAGCTGACCCAGCAGCTCGCCCTCGATTTTTCCACCGGCGCCGGACCGGACGTCGCCGGCTTCGACGGCTTCCTGATCCCGAGTTTCGTCGAGGGCGGGCTTTTGAAGCCGCTCGACGAACTGGCCGGCGATGCCGTGACGAAATGGGACGGCTGGAGCCATATTACCGAGGGGTCCAAGGCGCTGATGTCCTATCAGGGCAAAGCCTACGGCCTTTCGCTCGGCACCGATGTGCGCGTGATCTTCGTGCGCGCCGATCTCTTGAAGGAGGCCGGCATCGACCCCGCAAGCTGGCAGCCCAAGTCGTGGGCGGATCTGCTCGACACCGCCCGCAAGCTCAAGGCCAAGAAGCCCGACTCCTTCCCGCTGCAGATCAACGCCGGCGTGCCGATGGGCGAGGCGACCACCATGCAGGGCTACTGGATGGCGCTGCTCGGCACGGGCGAAGAGGTCACCGACGACAAGGGCCGCTACATCGTTTCGAGCCAGGGCATTCTCGACACACTCAATCTCTACAAGACCGTTTATGTGGACGAGAAGCTCGGCGACCAGCGGGCCCAACTGTTGGGCGACGGGCGCAACCGCACGTTTGCGAACTTCCGCGATGGCAAGACCGCGTTGCTTCTCGAAAGCGACTGGTTCTATCGCTCGGTCACCGCATCCGACTCCGAATTTGCCGTCGAAAATCGCGATGAGGTGATGACCTGGGCAAAGATGCCTGCCAAGGAGCCCGGCAAGGGCATCCGCGGCCAGGACTTCGTGACGATCTCCGGCGGCACGGGTTTCGTCCTCAATCCCAATTCCGATGAAAAGGAATTGGCCTGGGAACTGCTCGCCTTCATGAACAGCAAGGAACAGCTCGCCGAGTTCCAGAAATACGAACCGCGCATCCGTATTCGCGACGACGTGGAAATCGCCGAAGCGCCCTTCCTTGCCGAAACCTCGCAGGCGCTGCTGCCGCTCACCACCGCGCGGCCAAACGACGCCAAATACAATGCCGTTTCGGCCGAGGTCCAGCGCATGACCGAGGCGGTCGTCTCAGGCGAACTGTCGCCGGAACAGGCCATGAGCCGCTATCGCGAGGCCGTGATCCGGATCGTGGGCGAGGAAAACACCGTAAGCCTGCTCTAACGGACTGCGGCCGCCCGCATCTCACAGGCAGATGACAATCCTCCGCGCATATGGGGTCGGCAGGAGACACCCATATGCGCGGAAGCAGGAGGTCGGATGAAATCCTTTTCCCTTCTATCCCGCGGCACCGGGGTCGCCTTCCTCGCCCCGGCGGGACTTCTGATCGGCGCTTTCGTCATCGCGCCGTTCTTCTGGGTCATCTTTGTTTCCTTCACCAACCGCTCGCTGCTGGGCCGCACGGCGGTGGATCCGGATTTCGTGGGGCTGGCCAATTACTTCTCGCTCTTTGACGCGGCGACCTTCTTCACGCGCGGCGAATTCGGCTCCTCGCTGATCCTTACCATTGAGTTCGTTCTGCTGTCGGCGGTCGTGGGCCAGGCCGCACTCGGGATGCTGCTAGCATGGCTGCTGCAGTCGGTGCCGAAATCGCTGAAGCACCTGACCGAGACCGTGGCGATCGGTGCCTGGATCCTTCCCGAGGTGGTGATCGCCTTCGCATGGTTCGCCTTTCTCGACTACGAGAACGGTACGCTCAACATGATCATGGAAGCGTTGGGCTTCCCGCCGGGTGACTGGCTCCTGTCCTTTCCCTTCTGGGCGATCGTCGTCTTCAACACCTGGCGCGGCACCGCCTTTTCCATGATGTTGTTCAACTCCGCCTTCTCCTCCATTCCGCCAAGCTATTTCCAGGCGGCGGATGTGGCCGGGGCTTCGAGCTGGCAGAAATTCCGCGATATCGGCCTGCCGCTCATCCGTGGCCATGTGGTGACGGATCTGATCCTCATCACCATGTGGAGTTTCAATGTCTTCACGCCGTTCCTGCTGACGAGTGGCGGGCCGTCCTATCGCACCGAGATCCTGCCGATCTACACTTACCGCATCGCCTTCCGCGATTTCGATTTCGGCAAGGGTGCGGCGGTCGGCGTGGTCGTCATGCTGATCAATCTCGTTTTCGCCCTCTTCTATCTCTGGGTGATGCGCCGCCGCGCCAAGGGAGTGGCTGCATGACTCGTTACCTCGGCCTCTACTTCACCCGCATCGGCTTTTCGGCGGCGACGGCGCTGATCGGGGTCTTCTTCGCCCTGCCCCTCGTCTGGTTCATCTTCGCGCCGTTCAACCCGCGCGCCGAGTTGGGCCTTTCCATTCCGGACCCGTTCTCGCTCGCCAATTTCGAGACGGTGTTTGAGAACGGCTTCGCGATGCGGGGCCTCTGGAACTCCCTCGTCCAGAGCGCCGGTGGCGTCATCCTCGTGGGTGCTGGCGCCACGCTTGCTTCCTATGCGCTGTCACGCTCACCGATCCCCGGCAAGAGCGTCATCACCTACATCCTGCTGCTGTTTTCCTCCGTCGTATCGGGGTCGGCGGCGATGGTACCGATCTTCCTCATCATCAACGGTATCGGCCTCATCGATACACAGATCGCAGTGATCCTCGTCTTCGCCGGCGGGCTTTTGCCGACCGCCATGTTCATCCTGCGCGATTTCATCGACAGCATCCCGAAGAGCTACGAGGAGAGCGCCATGGTCGCCGGAGCCTCGCCCGTCCAGGCCTTCTTCGACGTCGCGCTGCCGGTCATCCGCCCGGGCATCGTGGTTGTCGTCGTATGGGCGTTCGTGAGCATCTGGGGAAGCTTCCTCATCCCCTTCATCCTGCTGCGCTCCAGCGAAAAGATGCCCGCTTCGGTGGCGATCTATTCCTTCTATTCGGAGGCGGGAACCCCGATCGTCACGCTGCTCGCCGCCTATTCCCTGCTCTATTCGCTTCCCGTCATCATTCTCTACCTGTTCGTAAGCTGGAAGTTCGGTTTCCGGTTCTTCGGCGGTATCAAGGCTTAAGGTTCCATGGCTTCCATACGCTTCAAAAGCATCGGCAAGAAATTCGGCGAGTTCGTCGCCGTCTCGGATCTCAACCTCGAAATGCACGACGGCGAATTTGTATGCCTGCTCGGCCCTTCCGGCTGCGGCAAGACGACGACCCTGCGCATGATCGCCGGGCTGGAGACGCCGACCTCCGGCCAACTGCTGATCGGCGACCGCGACGTCACCTTCCTGCATCCGAAGGACCGCAAGATCTCCATGGTGTTCCAGGATTATGCGCTCTACCCGCACATGAACCTCGCCGACAACATCGCCTATCCGCTGAAGGTGCGCGGCGAAGCCGAACCCAAGCGCCATGCACGGGCCCGCGAAGTGGCGGATGTGCTGAAGATCGGCCACCTCATGGAACGCATGCCCTCGCAGATCTCCGGCGGCCAGCAGCAGCGTACCTCGCTTGCGCGCGCGCTGGTCTATCCGTCCGAGGTCTATCTTTTCGACGAGCCCCTCTCCAATCTCGACGCGAAGCTCAGGCTGGAGGCGCGCGGCTTCCTCAACCATCTGCAGCGCGACATGGGCATGACGGCGGTCTACGTCACTCACGACCAGGCCGAAGCCATGGCGCTTGCCACCCGGGTCGCGGTGATGGACGCTGGCAAGGTGGTGCAATACGCGCCGCCGATGGAGGTCTACCGCCGGCCCGCCACTACCTTCGTCGCCAATTTCGTCGGCAGCCCGCCGATGAACCTGTTGCCCGTGGAGGCGATGATCGCCGACGGCGCGCTCCACCTGAAAGCGGATCGGGTTTCCGTCGCGCCGTTGCCGATCTCACGCGCGGTTGCCGCAGTGTTGAAAGACAACAGCAAGCTGACCCTCGGTGTTCGCCCCGAACATCTGTCGATCGCGCGCGGCGGAGAAGCAAACACTGTCTCCGGCCAGCTTTTCGCCAACGAGAATATGGGGCCGGAGAAGCTGGTTACGCTTGAGCGGGACGATGCGGCGCGCTTTACCGCCCGCATCTTCACCGACGACGTGATCGCGCTCGAAGCGAGCGTGACGCTCGGTTTTTCCTCCGAACACATCCATCTCTTCGATCCGGCCGGAGCCCGGCTCCCGACAGATGGGGAACCGGTCTGACATGCTGAAATGCAATCTGCATCTGACACCGGTCGACAAGGCGCGCTCGCCCTATTTCTACGTGCCTTTCGACGTGCCCGCGGGCACGACGCGCCTCGACGTGACGATGCGCTACGAGGGGGCGGGCGACTGCATCATCGATCTCGGCTGCGCCGATCCGCGGTTTGGCGATTTCCCGAGCGAACAAGGCTTCCGCGGCTGGAGCGGCGGCGCGCGCGACCGCTTCTTCGTGGCAACCGACGACGCCACGCCGGGCTATGTCCATGGCGAGATGCCCGCCGGTACCTGGCGCGTGATACTGGGGCTCTACCGGGTTCCCGAGCACGGGGTAGATGTCGAGTTGGCCTTCGCATTCGACGACGCGCCGCGCTTGCACATGTCGCAACCGCAACGCCCGCGCCCCGTTCGCGAAGGTGCCGGCTGGTACAGGGGCGACTTGCACTGCCACACCTTCCACTCGGATGCCAAAGGCAGCCCGGAACTCTTGCACGCCGCGGCGAAACAGGCAGGGCTCGATTTTCTCGCCGTGGCCGACCACAACACCATAACCCAGCGACGCTATTTCCATGCCCACTCTTCGCCGGAGCTCGTCTTCGTGCGTGCCATGGAAGTGACCACGGCCGACGGCCACGCCAACGTCTTCGGCGTCAACGACTGGATCGACTTCCGCATGACCAGGCGCGAGGACGCGCACAAGCTGTCTGGGATCGTGCACGAGAAGGGCGGATTGCTCTCGATAAACCACGACAAGCCGACCATCCCCTGGGATTACGACTTGCCACAGATCGACTGCATGGAGGTCTGGCAGCAGGCCTGGTTTGCCCGCAACTGGATATCGCTGCGGCGCTATCAGGAACGGCTGGCATCGGGCCGTAAGCTGTCGGCCATCGGCGGCAGCGACTATCACCAGCCGGCCCGCTTGCAGCCGGAGGGGCCGTTCGCGCTCGCCCGTCCGACAACGGTTCTGTGGCTGCCGGAACTCTCGGAGGATGCCGTGCTCGCAGCGATGAAGGCGGGGCACGGCTACGTCACCGAAAGCCCTCGCGGCCCGCACCTCGCGCTGACGGTCGACGCCGCTCCGATGGGATGGACTGTTCATTCAATCGTTTCTGGCGGCCGCGCCGAGGCGCATGTCATGGGCGCGGCCGGCGATTTCCTGGCCTGGTACGACGCCAGCGGCGAGATCGCGCGCATGCCGATCGACGGGGTTGACCAGAAGCTCACGCTCGAGGCCGCCCCGCAAAAATTCCTGCGCTGCGAAATCCTGGCCCATGCCAGCCATGCCGCACTCGTCGAGGAGTTTCGCGCGGCAGTGGGTGATGGCCCCCTTCCCTGGGGCCTGACCGAAGCGGAGCTCGAGGCCGAGCCGCTGCGCCGCGCAATTTCCAATCCCGTCTATTTCGCGCCGTAGGAGGGCTCGAATGCTCCTGTCCAACGCCCCGTGTTCCTGGGGCATCTTCTATCCCGACAGTCCGCGCGTACGCGCCCTGCAATATCTCGATGAGGTCGCCGCGGCCGGCTACCGGGGCACCGAGCTCGGCCCCTACGGTTTCCTGCCCACCGATGCTGCAGCGCTGCAGGACGCGCTGGCCGGCCGGGGTCTTGAACTCGTCGGCACGGTGCACGTGCATACCTTCTCGGATACTCTGAGCGGCCCGCAGCTGCTTGCGGATGCGGAGAGGATCGGCACGCTGCTTCATGCCCTCGGCGCCCGCACCTTTACGCTCATGGACGAGGGCAACGTCTATCCGCCGCATGCGGTCGGCCGACTGGACGACGCGCAGTGGCGGGCGATGACAGACATGCTGCGGGACGCGAAGGCGCTGCTCCTCGAAAGATTCAACATCACCCTCGCCTTCCATCCGCATGTTGCAACGGCGGTGGAGTTCGAAGAGCAGATCGACCGCCTGCTCCAGGATACGGAAATCGAGCTCTGCTTCGATACGGGTCATCACGCCTTCTGGAATCAGGACCCGCTCGCCTACATGGGCAAGGTCTGGGAGCGCATCGGCTCAATGCACCTGAAGAATGTCGACGCCGGCGTCCGCCGCCGCATGCTCGCCGGAGACCTGACCGTGCGCGATGCCTTCGAGGCGGGCGCCATGTGTCCTCTTCCGGACGGCGTTGTCGATATCGCAGCGGTGGTGCGGATGCTCAGGGAGCGCCGCTTCGCCGGTCCCGTGGTCGTCGAACAGGACTATTTCGAGGTCATGAGCGAGAGCCCCGCCGAGCTCGCAAGGCGCAACGCCGAATTCCTGAAACCACTTATCTAGGAGCAGCCGCCGATGCAGATTTCTGTCGGCCTGATCGGTCTGGGCGAGGTCGCCCAGCTCATGCATCTTCCCCTCCTCGCGGATCATCCCGGCTTCCGGATCACCGGCGTCTGCGACGTCTCGCCGATGCTCGTCGAGGCGATGGGCGCGCGCTACGGTGCTTCTCTTCGCACCACCCGCGTCGAGGAAATGCTCGCGGCAGCGGATATCGATACCGTGTTCATCCTCGCGCCGGACTACCTGCATTCGGAGCTTCTCGCCAAGGCGATCGAAGCGAACAAGCACGTCTTCATCGAAAAGCCGGTCTGCCTCACGCGACGCGAGCTGCTGCCGCTCATCGAGCGCAACAGAAACAATCCGAAGACCATCTTCGTCGGCTACATGCGCCGCTACGCCCGGCCGTTTCTGGAACTCAAGAAGCGCATGCCTCCCGCGGAAGAGATCCGCCATGTGCGCATCCGCGACCTGATCCGCGAGTCGCGCTTCTTCGTCGACCAGACGCGGCATATCGTGCGTGCCATGGACGTTTCAGCGGCCACCATTGCCGAAGGCCGCGCGAGGACGCAGGCTCTTCTCAGGGAAGTGATGGGCGCGGATCGTCCTGATAATGCGGTGCGCGCCTATCAGGTCTTGAGCGGGTTGTCCTCGCACAGCTTTTCCGCCATGCGTGAGCTCCTGGGCCCGCCGAAGGGCGTGGCGGCGGCGCGGCAATCGGGCGGGGAGTCGCTGGTGGCCCTCTTCGACTACGGTCACTTCACCGCGGTCTACGAGGCGGTGATCCACGACGTCGCCCGCTTCGATTCCGGCATCGAGGTGCTGACCCAGAACCGGCAGTACAAGATCAACTACGACACACCCTATATCCGCAACCTGCCGACCCGGCTCGAAATCACCAGCTCCACCGACACAGAAACCGGCACGGAGGTCATCGGGCCATTCTACGAGGATGCCTTCCGGGTGGAACTCGGCGCCTTCCACGACTGCGTGACGCAAGGGACACGCCCAAAGACCGACCTCGAGGATTCACTCGCCGACCTTGACCTCTTCGCCGAGGTCGGGCGGCATTTCTGAGACCGTCCGCCCCCAGCGCTGACCACTTCAATGTTCGACCATGATGCCCTGCCGCCTTTGAATTGCCGCAGGCAGCTGGTCAATTTTCAGCTGGAGGAGTGGCTCATGACGGCCAGCGAGCCTCGGGCAAGGGAAATCCCGCGTTACGCAATCATTGAGGCCCCCTCGGTGCTCGGTCTCTTCCCGCGGGGTGTGGAAACGCTGCCCGATGCCCTGCTTGGCGCGGGGCTATCGGATCGACTGGGTGCGCGCCGCGCCGGCCGCGTTGTGCCGCCCGCCTATGACGAGCGGCGCGATCCGGCGACCATGCTCCTGAACCCGAAAGGCCTTACGCAATATGCAAGCGTGCTTGCCGATGCCATTGAGCTCGTTCTCGGACAGGGAGAGTTCCCGGTCGTACTCGGCGGGGACTGCTCGATCCTGCTTGGCTGCAGTTTGGCGACCCGTAGAAGAGGCAGATCCGGCCTTCTCTTCCTCGACGGACACGCAGATTTCTATCAACCCGATGCGGAGCCTGCCGGCGAGGCGGCGTCGATGGAACTCGCGCTGGTGACGGGGCATGGGCCGGAGATCGTCACTAACCTCGAGGGCCGCATTCCCCTGGTGCGGGAGGAGGACGTTTTCGTATTGGCGCGGCGCGATGGGGAAGAAGCCGAGCGCCAGGGCAGCCAGCGGATCGAAGACACCGCCATCGGCATGATCGATTTGGCTGCGGTTCGCAAAATCGGCTTGGAGGCGAGCACAACGCGTGCGCTTCAGCGGCTCGCTTCGACCGATGTCGATGGTTTCTGGATTCATCTCGATGCCGACGTGCTGGACGACGCGATCATGCCGGCGGTGGACTATCGCATGCCGGGCGGATTGCAGTGGCATGAATTGACGACGATCCTCAAAGCCGCGCTTGCCACGGGACGGGCACGCGGGATCGACATCACCATCTTCAATCCAAGACTGGACAGGGACGGGTCGATCACACGACGCTTTGTCGATGCCTTGGGAAAGGGATTGACCTGAACGTGAAGGCTACTGCATGTTTCCTTAAATCGTGGCGATCTAATGGTAAAAACATGCAGCAATTCAAAGTGTTACAGCGTCCTTTGCGCGCCTGACAAGACGCGCGGCGCTACTGCATGTTTCCTTAAATCCTAGCCGATTTAAGGACAAAAACATGCAGCAATTCAAAGTGCTACAGCGTCCTTTGCGCGTCTGACAAGACGCGCGGCGCTACTGCATGTTTCCTTAAATCCTAGCCGATTTAAGGACAAAAACATGCAGCAATTCAAAGTGCTACAGCGTCCTTTGCGCGTCTGACAAGACGCGCGGCGCTGTAGTGCCATTCACAGCGGATCGCGCCCATTCGATCCTGAAAAAAGCGAGGCATTCGCTGCGAGCAGCGCCGAAAGCCGGTCTGCGACCGTGCGCACGGCTTCCCGACCCCGCTCGTCGCCATGCAGCACGATCCATAGATCATGGCCGAGTTCATCGATCACCCGCCCCGCCCGGACGAAGCCTGGATCGCTATCGCCGATGAAACATGGCATGACCCCGATGCCCGCTCCCGCCTTCACCAGATCGAACATCATCCGCGGTGAGTTCACCCAGTTCGTGATGTACCGGCCCGGCTGTTCGAATGCCCACCGCTTCCACGGCTGGTTGGCGACGTCCGTACCCAGCGAGACCCAGTTGCAATGGCGCCGGTGGTCGAAACCTTGGGCGCAGTAGGGCGCGTAGGCGACGGCGACGGAACGCCGGACGGCGACGTTGCCCAACTGCGGCCGCTCCGCGGCGAGCCCAATGTCAACCTCGCGGTGCGTCAGGTCGATCGCGGCCTCAGTTGTCTTGAAGCAAACGCGAAAAGCATCGTGCGGCGTCCAGAGGTGCCGAAGGCCTATTGCCGTGAAGCATGACAACGTGTTGTCCGAGAGAAGCCGTACGATCGGCATCGAATGCACCGTCTCGTGCCAATCGACGATGTCCTGCGCCGCCTGGTGCATCGCCCTCACGCGGTCCAGCAATATCTGCCCGTCCGGTGCGAGCTCGTATCCCGTCCGCGCCCTGACGAACAGCGCTCGTCCCGTGGCACGTTCCAGCGCCAGCATCCGTCGCCCGATGGTCGGCGCGCTGATTCCGGTCTTCTCGGCAGCACCCGCAAGCCCGCCTTGCTCGGCGACGTGCAAAAAGAGACGGAGATCTTCCCAGTTTTCGACTTTCATCCCACTTCGACTTTCATCCATGAAAGATGGCTTTCGTTTGTGCCTCTACAGTTGCACTGCCTCGCGAACCACCTTCCGGGCAACGCTACTGCATGTTTCCTTAAATCGTACCCGATTTAAGGACAAAAACATGTAGCAATTCAAAGTGCTACAGCGTCCTTTGCGCGTCTGATAAGACGCGCGGCGCTGTAGATGCCGGGAGCAACGAGATGCTACTTCAATGGACGATCCTATATAGGGAACTGGTAGGCCAACAGCGCAAAAAGAGAGGCGACGCCTTTGCCGATCCACTCGACAGCGCCGAATGGGAGGGGTTCGGCTGGCTGGTGAAATGGATCGAGACGTCTGCGGCGCGTCGGTCGCAGGCAGGTAATCGCGAGAGCCCGCCCGGCGCGGCGAGGCGTGCGAAACACCCTCCTCTGCCCCGCGGTCAACTGGCCAACCGAGCGATCGGCAATTGCAGCGCTCTGAAGTGAACGCAGAACGTCATTCCCGGGACGACTCGCGCAGCCGCTCCCTGGCGGCGTCGTGCGCTTCAAGCATGGCATCGCTGGTCTTTTCCAGGATCTCCTGCCCTGTCGCGATCGCATCCCCGACTGCCGCAGTCGTCCTCGCCGAGAGATTGCTGCGCACGTCGTCAGCGGCCTTACCGATCGCCTCGTCCTCGGCCTCGGTGTGGGGCAGCGCGGCCCCAATTGCCGCGCCGACCGCGAAGGCCAAGGCGCCGCCGACCAGCGGCTGGTCGCGGAAATGCTTGAGGATAGCCGCATTGAGATGTGCGCCCTCCTCTTGCAGCGATCGGCCGGTATCTTGCGCACGGCCTGCGAGGGACTTGCCGGTGTCCGCAAGGGAGCCGGACAGGCGACCGGCCGTGGCACTCATCTGCCGCCATGTGCTCGATGCCCAACCGGACGCCTCGTCAAACAAGGCACCGGCCTCGTTGCGTATGTCTTCGATCTGCTTCCCCGTTGCGTCGGCAAAGCCGCGAAAGACGTTGCCGCTTGGGTCGACGAAGTGGCCCGCCCGACGATCGGCCGTGTCCGTCAAGGCCCTGAAGCGACTGCCGCTTTCATCCGTGAAGTGGCTATAGCGCTCGCCGAAGCTTGCCTCTACAGGTCCGACGCGCCTTATGGAACCCGTCACGGTCGCGAGCGGATAGTCGTCCGCACCGTCATCGTCATCCTTCAATCCCGGCGCGCGGGATCCCGGATTGGCGAGCAGCCAGGCGAGGCTTACCCCCATTAAGGCAACGGGGATCGGATTTGCCTTGAGCGCGACACCGAGATTGCTGAGATATTCGGCTCCGCCGCTCGTCCTGGCATATTCGAGCATTTCATCCATCAGCTGTCCCGGGGACATGCGTTCCTGGATGGCGTGGAGCTTTTCTTCAATTCGTTGGCGATCAGCCTCGATCTCTCGTTGCAGCTCGGCAGACGAATGTGTGTGGAGAGATTCGTTCATCGCACTTGCTCCTTAAACACGTCCACGTCGCGCTGCAGGGAGGCTGTCGTCCTGTCGAGTTTGAGGCTGCTGCCTTTCATCGTCGACAGGCCGCGCGAAATCATTGCCCAGGAGAGCAACCCCACGACGACGCCGACGATGGCCGCCGATAGTGCTTCGGCGTTCGGTTCGGTCATGCCTCGCGTCACGAAAAACGCCGCCAGTCCCTGGACCACCGCGCTCAACAGCACGCCAATGGCGCCGATCGCGAAGATGAGGCCGACAAGAAGCGTCTCGAGGCCGCCTGTCGCCCGGTTCAACGTCTCGGACGCCTCGGTCTTTGCCAGATCGATTTCCTTGCGGAAAAGCCCGGATATATCCGTCACCAAACCGGTCATCAGTTCCGATAAGGGGCGGTCGTCCCGATGGCTAGCCATTGTATTGATCCTCCTCAAAATTCCACCCGCCTTCACTTGGCCGACCACTTGCTGGGTCTGGTGCGGAGGACGGTTGGGAAACGGTTCGGCGAGGGCGGCGTTGAGCCGAGGCGGTCAGAAATCGACTGGCGGTCAGGCCCGCAATCGCTGCGATCCCGAGAAACGCGAGCGGCTGCCTGCGGCCGAAGTCTTCAGCCATCCCCGCAACTTCGCCGAGGTCGCGACCCTCGATGTCGCGTGCGAAGCCGCGGAGCGACGTGCCGATTTGCTGCGCGTAGCGGCCAAGCGCCTGTTGATCCGACTGCTGAAGCTCGGAGCCGACTTTCTCAATGGCCATTGCGACGCCGCTCAACTGGCGTGCTGCGACGTTCTTCTCGTGCTCGGCGGCGCGGCTTGCAGCTTCCCGGGCTTGCTCGGCCTGCTCATCGGCGAACTCCCGGACGTCGTTCAGATCCTCACGCACGGCCTGTTGCAGGTTGCGATCTGTTTCGCCACCGGTTTGTGCACCGTAGCCGTCGTCGACACCTTGCGAGGCAGGCACCCGCAATGGATCGCCGGAGGTCCGGCCGCTTGGTTCATTGTTCATCTTGGCTCCTCCCGTCGCCTATCGCGATCGATCACGTATTTGCAATCAAACGAGCCACTTGCAGCCTTGTTCCCTGGCGGTTCCAATTGCGAAGCTATTGCCGGTATTGCTGCTGCCGTTGCCATTTGGCCGGGAAGGCATGCGCATCGATCCGCGGTTTACATTCGCTGTCAGCGCCCTAGGTCTCGCATGTACCGATGCCGGCAGAGACCGGCATGTCGCGCCGCGGTCGGCCCCTTCGCCAAGTGACCGCAATCATCACTCCAACATCCATCGAGAGGCAGATATGACCGAAGTCAAAAACGGCGATGTCGTTCGCATTCACTACACTGCCAAGCTGGCAGACGGCACTGCAGTCGAATCCTCCCAGGGTCGGGAGCCGCTCGAAGTCCAGGTGGGCGCAGGCCAGATCATTCCCGGGCTCGACCGCGAGATCAGCGGTATGACCATCGGCGAGACGAACACGGTAGCCATTCCCGCCGAGGAGGCTTACGGCCCGCATGATGAGGCCCAGGTGCAGACGGTGCCGCGTTCCGTGGTTCCCGATGGGGTCGAGATCGGGACCAGGCTCCAGGCAACCACCGCGGATGGCCGTCAGTTGGCGTTCACCGTTACCAGCGTCGATGACGACCAGGTGACGGTGGACTCCAACCATCCGCTCGCCGGGCAGGATCTCGTTTTCGACGTCACCGTCGTGGAAGTCGTCGACGGTTAGGTGGCGCTGCTGTCGAGGCCGGTCAGATAAAGCGACCGTGGGAGGAAGACCGGCATCGATGCCTCCTGTACGCGGCCAGGGCACCCCTGTCGCGGCCGAAGGTCAGCCGCCATGGCCGTCAATCGACGGCTTTCCCGATCGTGTCGGCCACGCTGGCGCCGCGTTGGCCCATCGGCAGTGGTTTTCCTGTCGTGGAGTCCACCGCCGTCTGGTGTTCGAGTTCGGCATTAAGGAGCGCACCCACGATGAGGATGATCACCGAGATCCAGACCCACATCATGAGGCCGGCAAGGGCGCCGAGGGCGCCATAGGTGGCGTTGTAGTTGGCGAAGTGTTCCAGATAGAAGGAAAAGATCCAGGAGGCAGCGAGCCATAGCAATGTGCTGAATACCGCGCCCCAGTTCAGCCATCTGAGTTTCGCGCGTTCCCGGCTCGGCCCAAATCGATAAATCAGGACCGTGCCGATCGTGGCAAGCAGCAGAATAGCCGGCCACCTGGCCGCCTTGGTCAAAACCTCCACCCAACGATCGAGCCACAAATAGGCAAGCACGGCCGGAACGACGCCGATCGCCACGATCAGCGCCACTGCAAACAGCAGCGCTGCAAAGGTGAATCCAAGACACAGGAGGGTTCTCGACAGAATGCCTCTCTTTTCTCTTTCTCCATATGCGACATTCATCGCGTCGAAGAGCGCTGCCATGCCATTGGCGGCGCTCCACAAGGAAACGAGCAGGCTCACCAAGAAGCTGAGGCCGAGCGTCGACGCCTTCTGCGTTGTCAGGGTCTGCAACTGATCCGCGATCAGGTCGTAGGATCCGGGCGGCAGCAACGCTTCCAGGACGCCCATGTGCGTGCCGATTGCAGATGGATCCGCGACGAGCCCGTAGATCGAAACCAGGCCAGCCAGCGCAGGAAACAGTGCCAGCAGAAGATAAAAACTCACCCCGGCCGCGATCAGAACGATCCGCTCCTCGGCGATTTCGGATACCACTCGCCAGAAGACGTCCCGCAGCCCCTTCGCAGGTATTTCCCTCGGCGTGGCGGCATCCCGCCCCCTCCCCGGCTCCGCGGCCGCCAGCCTTTCGGCAAGATCGATTTCGTTCGCACCCATGGATCGTCCGCTGATTAATGAGAGGGACTTCCTCTCGCTACACGCATAAGCAACTCCGGAGAAAATGGCTTGTTCCGATACTTCGGCCGCCGGCATGATTTGAGCCAGCGCATCGCCCGCTGGCTCAAATCATGCAGGATACGAGGTCGCATTAAGGGCTCCCCCAAAACCGGTGCCTCATAGCCCCGTTTAAACAGGTCTGCCCGCGAGCCCTGTCCCACGTCAACGGCTCGTCTTCTGACGCTGCTGAACGCCTGCCCGCCGGCGCATTCTCGGGGCAGCCAGGGAACGATTGCCAAGCCGTGTTCCAAAGGAGACTCCTTCCACCGGTCCTGCTGTGGTATCTTTCATATTTGCGCTTCCTCTCGGGGGGAAAGAACATGGAAGCCCTTGTAGCTTTGGCGCGAAACTGCATTTTCACCGTATTGTGCGGTTGCATGCTCCTGTCGCCTTCGGTGGCGGCCGAAGAGGCCGCTGATGTGGCGACCGGCGAGCGGCTCGCCGAATTGTTGAGGGCGGCCCGAAGCGTCCTTTCGAATTATCAGTCGCTCATCAATGATCCGACCGTCGGCGACAAACATCTCGATGGCGCGCGCTTCACGGCAGAGGCGACTGCTCTCTATGCCAAACGCACCGGCCATCCGTTGATCACCGATGGTCTGGCCGAGCGCGACCGCAAACTGCTGCAGGCGCAGGTCGAGGCCATGCGCGAGGTCGTCGACGAAGAGCAGGACGACATCAACCGCCCCGGAATCGGGTTCAAGGGTTTTGTGCCGGCTGTTTTCGCGCGCCTGATGAACGAGAAATTCGCCGCCAAGGTCGGAAACGAGGCGCTCGTCCGCGTGACCGCGCCGGAAGTCCTGGTGCGTAACCGCAAGTCGCTTCCGGATGCCTGGGAGACCCGGGTCATCACTGAAGTCTTCTCGAAGCCGCAGAAGCCGAAGGGTGAGGCCCATACGGAAGTGACGAAGGTAAACGGGCGTCCTGCCTTCCGGATGCTGTTGCCGGAATATTACACGGAGTCCTGTCTTTCCTGTCACGGTTCGCCCAAGGGCGAGATCGACATCACCGGCTACCCTAAGGAAGGGGGAAAAGCGGGTGATCTGGGCGGTGCTATCAGCATCGTCCTGTTCAAATGAGCGCGTTGGGGCAGCAGCGGTCGATCGAGGCTGCCCCGGTGCCGGCCAGGAGCCTCGCCAGCCGGCTTGCCAATCTGCCGATCTCCGCCCGCGTGGCGGCGCTGACAGCCGCCGGCCTGATCAGCCTGATCCTCTCATCGGTTTTCCTCACCCAGGCGCTCTATCGCAGCGCAGAGCGGATGGCAGAGACCAGGGAACTGTTCGATCGCGCCGATTCTGCGGCCGCGGCGCATGTCGCCTTCGGAGACCTCAGATACTGGCTGACCGACCTCTCCGTCAGCCTGCTGATGAACTCGCAGCGCAATGCCGATGAGGCCCGTGAACGCCTGCAGGTTCAGCTGGAGCGTCTTGCGGAGCACTCGCCCGACGCGGTCGAGAAAATCCGCAGCGAGGTCGACGCCTATGTCGAGACGGCGCTACAGGCAACGGACAGCTATACTCAGGACAACCGCATCGTCGGCAACGCCTTCCTGGCAAAGGCGCGCACCCACAGCGGCAACGTCGATGCAGATCTCAACAGGCTCGTCGAGCAGGTAAGAGCCGACGCGGATGCCGCCCGCAACGAGGTTGTCGCGCAAACTCAAAAGACCGCCACGGCGGCCGCCATCCTCGTGGGCGTCTTGGTTCTGGTCGGCTCGCTTCTCACCCTTCTTGTCCTGCGCTCGATCGTCGGTCCGCTCCGGCGCCTCAGTCGTGTTGTCGGCGAGCTGACGGAAGGACGTTATGACGTCGAGATCCCCCAGGAGGGCGGCGACGATTTTGGAGCGATGGCGAAGACGCTTTCGCTTTTCCGGGAAAGCGCGATCGAAAAGAAAAAGCTCGAGGACGAGGCAGAACGGCAAAGGCGGACGATCGCGGCGGCGCTCGAGGTGATTTCCGACGGGTTCGTCCTCTACGATCCGGATGACCGAATCCTGATCGCCAACAGCAAGTATTGCGAAATCTTCCCGAGCCATAAGCCGTCAGCGCTTCGTGGCAAGAGCTTCCGTGAAATCGTGGAGCAGAACCTGGAAAAAGGGCAAGTGGACCTCGAAGGCAGATCGCCGGAGGAGTGGATCGAGGAGCGGCTGCGCCTTCACAGGGATCCCGCTGGGCTGGTCGACGAGAAGCGGTTCGGCGACAAGTGGGTCCGCATCAGCAAGCGCAAGATCCCCGATGGCGGCACCGTCGCCGTCTATACCGACATCACCGAGCTCAAGCAGAGGCAAGTCGAACTCGAGCGGGCGAAGAGCCATGCGGAATCGGCAAACGAAGCCAAGAGCCGTTTCCTCGCCTCCATGAGCCACGAGCTGCGCACGCCGCTGAACGCGATCATCGGCTATAGCGAAATGCTGATCGAGGAGGCGCGCGACCACGAGGACAACGAGCTTGTCCCCGACCTCGAGAAAATTGCGTCCGCCGGACGGCATCTCCTCTCGCTCATCAACGACATCCTCGACCTGTCGAAGATCGAGGCGAATAAGATGGAGATTTTCCTCGAGACTTTCGACGTCGCCGAATTGCTCCGCGACGTCGCCGCCACCGTCGCACCGCTGATGGCGAGGAACCGGAACGAGTTCATAGAGGAGCTTGAGGCCGATCTTGGGCAGATGCACTCCGACCAGACCAAGCTGCGCCAGAATCTCTTTAACCTGCTCAGCAACGCGGCCAAATTCACCAATGGCGGCCGGGTCACGCTCTCGGTCCGGCGCGAGGGGCGCGCCGACGGCGATTGGCTTGTGTTCAAGGTATCCGATACGGGGATCGGCATGACGCCGGAGCAGCGGGATCGGCTCTTCAATGCCTTCACGCAGGCGGACGCCTCCACCACCCGTAACTACGGCGGCACCGGGCTGGGCCTCAGTATCACCCGCAGCTTCAGCCACATGATCGGCGGTGTCGTCACCGTCGAAAGCGAAGTTAGGAAAGGCTCTGTCTTCACGATGGAGGTGCCGGCGCAGTGCAGGCGAGAAGCCGAGGAGCCTCGAACGGCCGCACCGGCGCCGATTTTGCAGCCGGGTCGCACCGCCCTCATCATCGACGACGAACCGGCTGCCCGAGCCCTGATCGCAAAGGCGCTCGCCGAGGCGGGGCTCGCCTCGATCGAGGCGGCAAGCGGGGCGGAGGGAATAGCTGCCGCTCGGGCGCATCGGCCAGCCGCGATCATCCTCGACATCATCATGCCCCATCAGGACGGCTGGTCGGTGCTGCGCACGTTGAAGAGCGATCCCGAGCTATGCACGATCCCGGTGATCCTGGCGACGATCCTCGCGGATCGTGAACTCGGCCTCTCGCTCGGCGCCGTCGAATATCTGACCAAGCCCATCGACACCGACAAGCTGATCCGGACGATAGAGGCTCACGGCGGCGGCAACCGCGACGTGCTGGTCATCGACGACGACCAGGCTTCGCGCGACTTTCTCCGGCGCATTCTGGTGAAGAGGAATTGGACCGTCCATGAGGCAGGTGACGGTATTCGCGGCCTGGAGATGATGAAGCGGCTTCTGCCGCGACTCGTCCTGCTCGATCTTCTGATGCCGGAGATGGACGGATTCCAAACGCTGAGCGAGATGCAGAGGACACCGGAGCTGCAGGACATCCCGGTCGTGGTGGTCACGTCGAAGGATCTCTCTTCAAACGAATTGATATGGCTGCGCGATCGGGCGGTCGCGGTCGTAAACAAGGGCGCAAACAGCAGGACCCAGTTGGTCAAGGCACTCGAGCGCCAGATAGCAATGCAGGAAACAGTCGGTAAGACCGTTGCCGAGGGCTGAAGCCTGCAGCACCGCGCGTCATTTCCGACGCGCGGCGCTGCAGCACTTGGAATCGCTGCCTGTCTTCATCCTTGGATCGGGTCCGATTCAAGGAAACATGCAGCAGGCCGGAGGAACCGGAAATGACGAGAATCCTTCTGGTGGAAGACAATGAAATGAACCGCGACATGCTTTCGCGACGATTGTCTCGTCGCGGTTTCGACGTGCTGATCGCCGAAAATGGCAAGGCGGGCGTCGAGCTTGCTGCATCGGAAAAGCCCGACCTCATTCTCATGGACATGAGCCTGCCCATAATGGACGGCTGGGAGGCGACGCGACGCATCAAGGCCAATCCGGTGACGCAAGGAATACCAGTCATCGCGCTCACTGCGCACGCAATGGCGAGCGACCGCGACATGGCGCTCGAGGCTGGCTGCGACGACTATGACAGCAAGCCAGTCGACCTGCCGCAGCTCGTCCGGAAGATCGAGCAGTTGCTCGCAACCTAGATTGAAGGGCATCTGCAGGATGAGTATCGGGAACGAATTCCAGCGCCAGGCGATCGCCGCGCATGTGGCCCAGAAGTTGGCCGGCCCCGCTCGCGCGATTTCGGGTTTTCAGGAGCTGCTTATCGAGCAGGCGCGGGATCTCGGCCTGCGCCACATGCAGCCCGACCTGGAGCGGATCGGCACCGCCGCCAGGCAACTGAACGGCCTCGTCGATCACCTGCTCGACGGCACGGCCTGCTCTGCGCAGATCCCGGAAGCGGAGGCGGAGGCAAGGCTCCGCCATGATCTGCGCACGCCGCTCAACGCCATCATCGGCTATTCGGAAATGCTGCTCGAAGACGCAAGGGATTCGGACGAGCACCCGCTGAAGGAGGATCTCGGCGTCATACTTGCGGCGGCGGCCGAGCTTTTGAAGCAGGTCGATGCCATTGCGGGCCTTTCGCGCGGCGAATCGATCGAGACGCTCCAGTCGGGGGAGAAAGCCGAAATCGACGCGGAGGGGCTTGAACGGCTCCTGTTCACGACCGAGCATGTCGCATGGCCGGATCAGGGTGGCAGAATTCTCGTCGTTGACGACGTTGCCAGCAATCGTGATCTTCTATCCCGCAGGCTGCGGCGCGAGGGTCATCGCGTCGCCACCGCCGAATCCGGACTGTCGGCGCTCGCAAGACTGGCCGAGGACGAGTTCGATCTTATTCTGCTCGATATACTGATGCCCGACATGAACGGCATAGAGATGCTCTCACGACTGAAGTCGGAGGGCCGATGGCGGCACGTCCCGGTGATCATGATATCGGGCTTGAGCGAAGTCGCGGCGGTGGCCCGATGCATCGAAGCTGGAGCCGACGACTATCTGACGAAGCCGTTCAATCCGGTCCTGCTGCGCGCACGCATCAACTCGACGCTCGAGAAGAAGCGCTGGCTCGACCGCGAGCACCGCTATCTTCAGCAGATAGAAACGGAGAAACGGCGAGCCGATACGCTCATTCACGCGATCCTGCCCGACCAGATCGTTACCCGATTGCAGGAGGGCGAAGAGATCATCGCCGACCGCTTCGAAGAGGTTTCCATTCTCTTTGCAGATATCGTCGGCTTCTCCGCCATCGCGACAAGGCTGCCACCGTCCGATCTCGTCAGCAGACTGGACGGGATGTTCAGCCGCTTCGACGTCCTGACGGAACAGCACGGCGTGGAGAAGATCAAGACCATCGGCGATGCCTACATGGCCGCTTGCGGGATTCCGGAACCCGCGGCCGATCACGCCGACAGGCTCGTGGCCCTTGCGAAGTCCATGCTTGAAACATTGAGGGACATGGCTCCCGAGCGCGACCGCTTTCGGGTCCGGATCGGAATCCATTCGGGACCGGTTGTCGCCGGCCTGATCGGTCGGCTTCGTTTTGTCTACGACGTCTGGGGAGAAACCGTGAACATTGCCAGCCGCCTCGAGTCGCAGGGAGTTGCCGATGGCATCCAGATCTCCGAGGCGACCAGGCGCTCACTCCATGGCCAGTGGACGCTCGAACCGCGCTGCGCCCTGGATCTGCGGGGCATTGGCACGATCGAAACCTACCTTGTGCAGTAGCCAATTCGGATCGCCACTGAGAGGTTCCCGCCGCCGCGCCCTTGCGGGCGCGGGGCGACCGGTCACCTGTCGGATGCGGCGAACTCGGCCATGGTCTTGATGAGAAAATAGCCGACTGTGGCGCCTGCATCCTGGAGGCCGATGGTTTTCTCCTGGAAGGCGGCTGCCTTGCCATGTTGCGCCAGCATCGATTTGGTGGCTTCAAGAGCGCGCTCCGAAGCATCCGCTGCCGCCGCGAGCGCCTTGGCGAGCGGTTCGCCGGAGCCCGCCGCAGTCTCAAGCGCAACGGCGATCGGATCCAGTACGTCGAGCAAGGTCTTGTCGCCCAACTTCGCCTTTCCGCGCTCGGCGACGCCGTCGCGGAACGCCCGCCAGAACCCGGCCGCTTCGCCGGTCCTCAATACGTCGGCGCCTTCGGTCGCCTTGCTCGCACGCAGGAAGCCGGTCGCCGTCAGCGTCCCCATCGTCGACGGCGCAGTCCGCGCCATCGTCGCCCCTGCCGTCCGCAGGAGCTTGGAAATGCCCGCCGCCTCGCCCTCGACCGCAACCGCCTCGGCGGCCGCGGCAAATGCCTTGCTCATGGTAATGCCGAGGTCGCTGTCGCCCACCTTGCCATCGAGCGAGATCAGGAAGTCGCGCTGTTCGGCAAAAAGCGACTTCCAGGTCTCGAAAAGCCGGATCAGGTCGGAAGCCTTTATCGCGTCCATCATCTCACCTCAGGATGCAAAGTGCTTGAAGAACGGGGTGTTGGCAGGTGCCGCAACGAGCCGGTCGAGCTCCTCGTCGAGATGCAGCACCGAAACCGAGGCTCCAGCCATTTCCATCGAGGTCGCGAATTCGCCGACCCAAACGTGCTTTGCCTTGACGCCGCGCTGATCGAGAAGCTGTGCGACACGACGGAACAGAATGTAAAGCTCTTCCATCGGCGTGCCGCCGAGGCCGTTGACGAGCACGGCGACATTGTCGCCTTGCTTGTAGTCCGTTTCGGCGAAGATGCGCTCCATCATCTCGTCGATGACCTTGTCGGCTGGTGCCAGCTTCTTGCGGCTGATGCCGGGCTCGCCATGGATGCCCATGCCGATTTCCATTTCATCCTCGCCGATCGAGAAGGTGGCGTGCCCGATCTCCGGCACGACGCAGCTCGACAGCGCGACGCCCATAGTCCGGGTCCGCGACCGCGCCTTGTCGGCAATCCTGGTCACTTCGTCGAGAGACAGGCCCTCGGCCGCAGCCGCGCCGGCTGCCTTGTAAACGAAGAAGATGCCGGCGACGCCGCGACGCTTGTGCTCCTCGCCCACTACGGAAGAAGCCACGTCGTCGTTGCCGACCACCTGCTTCACCTGGATGCCATCTAGATCGGCAAGCTCGGCCGCCATGTCGAAATTGATGATGTCGCCGCTGTAGTTGCCGTAGATGTAGAGGACGCCGGCGCCCTGGTCGATCTTTTTGGTGACCTGGTACATCTGCTCGGCGCTCGGCGACTGAAAGACGCCGCCGACGGCCGCGCCATCGAGCATGCCATCCCCGACATAGCCGAGGAAGAGCGGCAGATGGCCGGAGCCGCCGCCGGTCGCAATCCCGACCTTGCCGGCCTTCGGCTTCGCCGTCACCATGCAGCGCTTGTCATCGGCGACATAGGTCAGTTCCTTGTGCGCGCCATAGATGCCTTCCAGCATCTCGTCGACGAAATTGACCGGGTCGTTCAGAAACTTCTTCATGGATTCCTCTCTGGATAGGGGCTTATTTCTTGCGCTGACGGGTGACGAAGAAGGCGGCGGCGAGCAGGATGAAAATGCCCACGACAAGCCGCTGCCAGGTGCTGGGAATTCCCACCATCACGAGCACGCTGTTGATGACGACGATCAGAAGTACGCCGAGAAGGGTTCCGAGAACGGTGCCCGTGCCGCCGGTGATCCTTGCACCGCCGAGGACGACGGCTGCGATGACGTTGATCTCGGTCCCGACCAGATCGAAGGGATTGGCCTGCCTGTTGGCACAGACGTGGATGATGCCAGCAAGTCCCGCCAGCGCCCCGGCGTAACCGAACAGGAAGATCTGGACCGTGCGCAGATTGTAGCCCAGGCGGCTGGCGATGTTCGCGTTCCCGCCGACGGCAAAAATCGCGCGGCCCATCAGCGTGCGGTTCAGGATCCACCAGGTCACCAGGGCGGCAATCGGCAGGATCAGGAAGTAGAAGGGGAGCGTGACCACGGCACCGTTCGCGGCCTCGAACTGAAAGAGCGGCATGCGGCCGAACGCACCCATCTGCGGCGGCAGCGACATGATCCATACCGTGCCGATGAAGGAGAGCAGGAAGCCGCGGAATAGATACTGGGTGCCGATCGTCACGATCAGCGACGGCACCTTCAAATGGTGCACCAACAGACCGTTGATGACGCCGAGAAGCGTGCCGCCGAGGATGGCGGCGACCAGAATGCCGGCAATCGGCATGGCGGGGAAGTGATTGAGCACCAGCACCGTCAGCGAATACATCGTGAAGGCCGCGATGGCCGTGAACGAGACGTCGATGCCGCCAGCCGCCAGGATGATAAAGACGCCGAGGGCGAACAGACCCATCACGACGCTCGCGCGACCGATGTCGATCAGCGTCGAAGGCTGGAGGAAACCGGGATTGATTGCCGTAACGATGACGCAAATCGCTACCAACAGCATGAAGGTGATCGTTTCCGGCCGCCTGCGGATCAGGTCTCCCAGGCTGAAGGACCGGGTCTGGGGGGCGCTCTCCTGAAGCTCCTCGATCCGTGAAGCACTCATTGAACGGTCTCCATCTTCGAAGTCAGCATTGCCCTGTAGAGCTGGTCCTCGGTCGCCTGCTCCGCGTCGAACTCGGCAACGACGCGTCCGTTGTTCATGACGAGGATGCGGTCGGCGTTCTGGAGCAACTCCGGCAGGTCGTCGCTGACGATGATCAGGCCCATGCCAGCCTCGGCGAGGGACTGGATGGCGCGATAGATCGTATCCTTGGAGCCAACGTCCACACCGACCGTCGGGCCATGGAGGACGAGCAGCTTCGGTGCGATGCTGAGCCAGCGGCCGATCAGGACGCGCTGCTGGTTGCCGCCGGAAAGCGCACCGACCGGAAGATCGAGGTCTTTGGTGTTGAGGCGCATCTCCTCCGAAAGGCGGGCAGCGATGGTGCGGCCTTCTTCCTTGTCTACGACCCCGAGCGCATTGCTGAGTTTCGTGATGATCAGCGCGATCTCGTTCTCGAAAATGGACTTGTCGAGAAACAAACCTTCGGCGAGGCGATCTTCGGGGACATAGCCGATGCCATTCGCGATCGCGTCGGCAGGACGTCTTATGGACACGTCGCGCCCCTCCAGGGTGATCGTGCCGGAACCGGCGGGCTCGACGCCAGCGATCGCCATGGCAAGCTCGTTGCGGCCGGAGTCCGCCAGCCCCGTGATCCCGAGGATCTCGCCCTGCCGCACGCCAAAGCTGGCTTCCTCAACGCCGGCGGCCATCAGCCGGCTGACGTTCAGAAGCTCCGCAGCCCTCGGCTTGCCTATCCTGTAGCGCTCGGAATCGATGACGCGTCCCGTCATCAGCTCGGCAAGCTGCTTCTTGCTGTAATTCTCAATCGGACCCTGGGCCACGCATTGCCCGTCGCGGAACACGATGGCGTGGCCGCCGATGCGGTAGCACTCGTCGAGCTTGTGGGTGACAAACAGCACCGCGACATTCTCCGAACGCAGCCGTTCCACGACGCGGATCAAACTGTCGACCTCGCGGCGAGTAAGCGAGGTGGTGGGCTCGTCCATGATGACAAGCTTGGCACGGGTGGCGATAGCGCGGGCGATCGCCACGAGCTGGCGCGCTGCAAGCGGAAGATCGGAAACCGTGGTGTTGAGGAACGTGCGGTCCGTCGGCAAACCGACAGTGGCCAGCGCCTTCTCGGCAGTCTGCCTGAGGCGTGAGCGGTCGAAGAGGCGCGCCAGGCGGCCATTGGCGCCGACGAGTTGCTCGTTCAGAGCGACGTTTTCCGCGACCGTCAGGTTCGGAAGAAGTGAGAGATCCTGGTATACGGTCTCGATCCCCGCGGCGAGCGACTGGATCGGAGTGAGGGCCGTGAAGGTCTGGCCGTCCAGCACGATCTCCCCGGCGCTCGGCTCAAGCGCCCCGGACATGATCTTGATGACCGTGCTCTTGCCGCAGCCGTTTTCGCCCAAAAGGTGATAGGCCTCACCAAGCTGAAGGGTGAGGTCGATGCCGCGCAGGGCGTGCACGCCGCCAAACCATTTCTGGATGTTCCGGAGCTCTAGAAACCGGCCAAAGCCTTGCTCGCTACTTGCTCTTGCCAACACGTCGGATCCTTCGTGAATTGCCAACGCCGCGTAGGCGCGGCGGAACGGCCGGAGACCTTGGAGGTCCCCGGCCGGCTTGGGAGCGATTAGAAAAGGTGTTCCTTGTAGGTGGCCTTGTCGGCGAGAACCATGCCGTTGCCGACGATCAGCAGGCCTTCGCCCGCGCCCTTCTTCACCGTCACCTTGTTGTAGCCCTCGACGCCGAGATCCATGCCGTTCGTGACCTCTTTCTTCGCGAGGAGGAGCTTGGCAACCGCATTCATTGCCATGCCGGCCTTTTGCGGATCCCAGAAGCCGATGGCGGTGATCGCGCCGGACTCGAGCAGATCGGCGGAGGGGTTCGGAAGACCCGTACCGACGAGGCACACCTTGCCCGTCAGGCCGGCTTCGTCGATCGCGCGGCCGACGCCGAGGACGTCGTTGCCGGCGGAGGTCTGGAAGCCCTTGATATCCGGGTGCTTGCGCAGGATCTCCTTGGCCTTCTCATAGGTGCCGTTGGCGTCGTCGAAGGATTCGTTGTTGGGGTCCACGAGTTCCATGCCAGAATATTTCTTGGCGTTCTCTTCGCCGGCGCCAACCCACTGCATGTGGGTGCGGCTGCCGAGCGAGCCGACGAAGGTGGTCCACTTGCCCTCTTTGCCCATGCATTCGGCCAGACGCTCGTTCAGCGCAGCGCCATAATCGGCGTTGTCGAACGCCTCGACATCCGCATTGGTGTTCGTCTGGTTGTCCGCTTCATGCGTCACGACGACGATGCCACGCTCCATCGCCCGCTTGAAGGTGCCTTCGAGCACGGCCGGATCCATCGGAACGACGGCAAGCGCATTGACGCCCTTGGCGACGAGGTCCTGGATGATCTGGAGCTGCTGGGCGGAATCGGCGGTGGCCGGGCCGCTCTGGCTCGCGTCCACGTCCGGATTGACCTCGGCGAAGGCGTCCACACCGGTGTTCATGCGGTCGAACCACGGAATGCCGCTGATCTTGACGACGGTTGCAATGACCGGCTTTTCCTGCGCCACGAGGGCGCCTGCGGAACCGGCAAGCATTGCTGCCGCGACGGCAGTGCCGGCCAGCATCTTCTTCGATAATGCTTTCATGTTTTCCTCCACAACAAAGCTTCCCTCAGTTGTCTCGCTTCGGCGCGTGAGGGCGCGGCGCCAAAGAAACGGGCTGGCGATTGCCAGGAAACAGAAAGCCGGTCAGGTCGTAGCGACCGACGGCAAGGAAGGTGAGCAGCAACAGCCCCCAGGCGAAATCACGCACGAAGTTGGACAAGCCGCCAAAGTTGAGCAGGCTGGACATCAGCTGCAGCGCCACGGCGCTGAGGATGACACAGATCACGCGCCCGTATCCGCCTTCGGGCTTCACTCCGGCCATGACCGCGATCAGGATCGCGATCAGCAGATACGAGCTGCCGTAGTCGAACTTCACGTTGACGTTGCGCGCGGCGATGATGACGCCCGCCAATCCCGAAAGCGTGCCGCTGATTGCATATGTGGCCACCAGCACGCCATTCTTCGGAAAGCCTGCGTAGAGTGCCGCCTTCGGGTTGGTACCCATCAACATCAGCCAGAGCCCATAGGGCGTGAACTTCAAGGCGGCCGCGATCAATCCCGCCACGACGACGAAGATCACGAAGCTGATCGGCACTTCAAGGACCATATCGTTGCCGATGCTGGATAAGAGCGCAGGACTGCCCACCATCACGGCCTTGCCGCCGGAGACGACGACCGCGAGCCCCATGAACGCCATCTGCGTGCCAAGCGTACAAAGAATCGGCGTAATGTTGAGTTTTGAGATCAGGAGCCCGTTGGTCAGGCCACCGAAGAAACCTGTCGCCATCGCGCCTGCAATGAATGCCAGGCTGAAAGCAGTCTCGCTGTCGGCGCTCGACAGGAAGGAGGACACGATCACCGCAGAGAGCACGCCGGAGAGGTTCGCAAGCGCAATGCCCGAGAGGTCGATGCCGCCATTGCCGGCACACATGGCAAGCATGACGCCAACGGCCAGAAGGCCGATTTCCGGCAGCTGGCTCGCCATCGACTGGAGATTGAACAGCGAAAGGAACGAGCCGCCCGATATGGCAGCGCCAAGGACCAGCAGCACGCAATTGATGGCAACGAGCATAACCAGCTGCCCGCCAGTCTTTTGCATGGTCTCCTCCCATGTTTAGTAAACGATAGCAAACTTTACTAAACTGGTTATCAAAGCCGATTGCCTTCTGCAAGCTGATTTTCAATGGATTTCGGTTGCGGAAGCGCGTTTTTTGCCTTACGCCTCCAAATCAGGCCGGAGATCTGTTTACTAAACGCCTTCGCCTTCGCAGCATGGAAATGGGGATCCGGACAGGCACGCATGAAGGAAAAGAAGACTCTGACGATCCGGGATATCGCGGACGCGGCGGGCGTTTCGCCTGCTACGGTTTCCCTCGTCCTGAACGGGAAAGGGGACATTTCCGGCGTCACGCGAGCGCGCGTGCTGGAGGCGGTCGCCAATCTCAACTACGTGCCGCGCGCCACCAAGAGCAGTTCCGAGCCGGGCGAGACTTTACGGTTCCTGAAGATTGCGAAACATGGCCATACGGTTAATCGCGATCACAGCGTCTTCATTTCCGACTACATCGACGGCATGTCGGCGGAGGCCACGCGCCGGAACTACACGCTGGAGGTCGTCAGTTTCGAAGGCCAGCCCATCAGTTCCGTGGCGGAATCGCTGGCCGGTGCCCCGATCAGTGGCGTCATCGCGTTGGGGACCGAACTCACCGAGGCCGATATACGCCTGATACAAGGCCTGGGCCTGCCGACGGTTTTCATCGATACGTTCTACGACGTGATCGACGCCAACTTCGTCGACATGAACAACGAGGACGCCGTCTACAAGGTGCTGTCGCGATTCCAGCGGCAGGGTTTCAGGCGCATCGGCTTCGTGGCGAGCCATGTCGACACCACGAACTTCAGGCTGCGGCGGGACGCGTTCTTCAAGAACATGGCGCGTCTCGGCCTGAAACCGCGTGAGGAAGACATCATCTCGCTGGAGTCGACCTATGACGGCGCCTATTCCGATACGCGCGCGCTCCTGCAATCCGGCATAGAGCTCGCCGAATGCTATTTCTGCACCAACGACATCATCGCCTACGGCTTCATACGGGCGCTCAAGGAGTTCGGCATCCGCATCCCGGATGACGTCTCCGTCATCGGCTTCGACAATCTGCCGCAGAGTGCAACGATGGAACCGTCGTTGACGACGATCGAGGTTTCAAAGCGCAAGATCGGTTACCTTGCCGTGACCGTTCTGGACGACCTGATCAATGCTTCCGAGCTGCAGCCCTCGGTGAAGATTCTGGTGGGAGCAGACCTTGTCGTCCGCGCCAGCGACTCGCGCGGAGAAAAGCAGCCGACAGGAGGACGGTCGGGCAAGACCGCGACCGCGAAGCTGCCTGCGGATTGAAGCGCCTACTGCATGTTTCCTTAAATCGCAACCGATCAAGGGACAGAAACATGCAGCAATTCAAAGTGTTACAGCGTCCTTTGCGCGTCTGATTGGGCGTGCGGCACTGTAGCTTTTCATCCTGCCATGGGAGGAACTTGCGATGCCGTCGCTGGCCCTGATACACACGGTGCCTCGTCTCGTGGCCAGGTTTCGGCCGCTTGTCACGCGGTCCCTGCCTGCCTGGACGAGCTTCAACATCGTCGATGAAAGCCTGCTCGCCAACACCGTGCGCGACGGCGCGCTCTCCCAGAAGACGACGCAACGGCTTGCCACTTATGTCTTCTCCGCCGCCGAGGCCGGTGCGGATGCGATCGTCGTCACGTGCTCGACGCTTGGCGGTGCCGTCGACCTCATTCGGCCGCTCTCCTCCGTACCGCTCTTCCGCATCGATCAGGGCATGGCCGAGGCCGCCGTGGAACGCGCCCGGCGCGTCGGCGTGCTGGCGACGCTTCCCACGACGCCGGTCCCGACAAGCGCGCTGTTGCAGGACTGCGCAAATGCCGCGGGAAAGGACTGCACGATCGTGCCCGTGTTGTGCGAGGGCGCGTTCGAGCGGCTCAGCGCCGGCGATCGCGAGGCGCATGACGCGCGGGTGATGGAAGGCTACCGGTCGCTGGCGGAAACTGCCGATCTCGTGGTGCTTGCCCAAGCTTCGATGGCCGCGGCGCTCGCCGACCGGGGTGATGAAACACCGGTGCCCTTCCTGACCAGTCCGCAGCTTGGGATGGCCCATGTCGCCAGGCAGCTGGTATCCATCTGAGACCGCCCGCGCCTCCAGCTTGAATTCATTGATGGGAGTGAACAATGGAATACAGGACACTCGGCCGCTCCGGCCTCAAAGTCTCGGCCATCACGATGGGGACCTTCTCCTTCGGCGGCGTGGGCGCGTTCGCGAAGGTGGCAAACCAGGACGCAAAAGACGCCCGACGGCTCATCGATGTCTGCCTTGACGGCGGCGTGAACCTCTTCGACACCGCCAACATGTATTCGCTCGGTCGCTCGGAGGAGATCCTCGGCGAGGCACTCGCCGGCAAGCGTGACGGCGTGCTGATTTCCTCGAAGGCACGCATGCGGATCGGCGACGGTCCGAACGATGAGGGCGTTTCGCGCTACCACCTCATCCGCGAATGCGAGCGGAGTCTCAAGCGCCTCGACACCGATCATATCGACATCTACTTCATGCACGAGTGGGACGGCCTTACCCCCGTGGAGGAGATGCTTTCCGCCGTCGACACTCTGATGCGGCAGGGCAAGATCCGCTACATCGGCTGCTCCAACTATTCGGGCTGGCACATCATGAAGGCGCTCGGTGTCGCCGAAACGAAAAACCTGCCCCGCTTTGTCACCCAGCAGATCCATTACACGCTCGAGGCGCGCGAAGCGGAATACGAGCTGTTGCCCATCTCCGTCGATCAAGGCCTCGGGGTCATGGTCTGGAGCCCGCTCGCAGCCGGATTGCTTTCCGGCGCCTTCGGCCGTGACAAGGCTCCGGCCGACTCCCGCCAGGCCGCAGGCTGGACGGAGCCGCCGATCCGCGATCAGGAGCGGCTTTGGAACATCGTCGATGTCCTGGAGGAAATCGCCGCGGAGCGAGGCGTCAGCGTCGCACAGGTCAATCTCGCCTGGACACTGACCCGGCCGGGCATCGCAACGCTGGTCGTCGGCGGACTGAGCGAACAGCAGTTCAGGGACAATATCGCCGCGGTCCATCTAAAGCTTTCCGAAGAGGAACTGGAGCGCCTGAACCAGGTCAGCCGCCCACCCTACATCTACCCCTATTGGCACCAGCACAATTTCGCGAAGGACCGCTTCTGCCCCGCCGACTGGGCTTTGCATGCGAGCTATGAGGATCTCGGGTTGGTCTGATACCCCACCCTGAGAGCCTTTGGACTTCGATTTACGATTGCGAGCGAACCTGCCGTCCGGGCAGGCTCGCTCGATGGCCGGCCCCTTGTCGACCATCAGGCTTGGTGCCCCAGGCGCGTCAGCGACCGTCAAGCTCGAATATATGGTGGTGGATGTGCCCGTCGAACATCTCGAGCAGGCCCTTCGTCAATTCGCGGCTCTCGTAGCGCACGGGTGATTCAAGGGCCTGCGCCAGGGCCTCGCGGTCGTCATAGGCAGTGGAAAGGATCATCGCGAAAGGCGTCGCTCCTTCGTCGCGCTCCACGGCATGGAGAACCCGGACTTCCCGGACACCCGGAAAGGCCTGCCAAAGCGGCATCAGCTTCTCCGCGACATAGGTCCGGAATGCTTCTTCCCGACCTGGATGGATCATGCCCTCGAAGAGGGCCTGTCGAACGATCATGTTGTCTTCTCCCGCTTCAGTTGGCGACGTTCGGCGATTTTTGGCCGGCGAAATGGGCGGCGAGATTGGCGAGCACCAGTCTCCCCATGGCCAACCGCGTCTCGACCGTCGCACTGCCCTGATGCGGCATGAGCACGGTATTCGGGGTTGAAAAGAATTCGCTGCGGATCTTCGGTTCGTTGACAAAGACGTCGAGCCCCGCACCGGCGATCGTTCCGGACCTCAGCGCCTCGATCAAGGCGTCCTCGTCGACGACGCTGCCGCGCGCGACATTGACCAAGATGCCCTGCGGGCCGAGTGCTTGAAGCACGGAGGCGTCGACGATGTTCTGGGTTGCGGAGCTCGCCGCCACGCAGACGGCCAGCACGTCGCTGTCGCGGGCGAGATCGGCTGGGCTCTCATGAGCCACCCACTCGACGTCGGTCAGCCTGGACCGGTTCCAGTAGCGCACCGACATGCCGAAGGCCTCCGCGCGAAGCGCCAGTGCGCGCCCGATCTGACCGAGGCCGAGCACGCCGATCCGCTTGCCCTTCGGGCTGTGGCCGAGCGGCAATTGTTCGCCGGCCGCCCAGCGGCCCTCCCGCACCAGCCTGTCGCCGTCGCCGAGCCGGCGCAGGACCGCAAGCATGAGCGCGATACCGAGATCCGCGACGTCGTCCGTGAGCACGCCCGGCGTCGTCGTCACATCGATGTTGCGGCTGCGCGCATGGACAAGATCCACCTTGTCCGTGCCGACCCCGTTGATCGCGATAATCCCCAATGAAGGAAGCTTCTCGATCCAGTCGTTGGAAAGGCCCGTGCCGCCGCCGGTCGCAACCGCACGGATCGACGGGAGCGCCGCCTCGAGCGTCGGCCGATCAGCGGTCTCATAGAGGCTGTGAACCGTATAATCCCGGTGAAGCTCCTCCATGACGAGCGGCATCATTGGCTCTACGAGCAATAGGTCTGGTTTCACGTCTAAACTCCGATTGCTGCATGTCGCCCAAAACTGTGCAGCGGTCTTGGGACGACAGGCCTGAAAACAAAAACTTAAAGCGCATCAATTCTTTCGACGGTGGCGCTTGAGTTGCTTCGGCGGGTGATCAGGAAATCTGGCCGAGGAAGAATCGCGTGCGCTCGTGCTGCGGAGCGTCGAAGAAGGTATCGGGCGTTGCGACTTCGAGGATCTCGCCGCGATCCATGAACACGACACGATCGGCTACGCTTCGTGCGAAGCCCATCTCGTGCGTCACGCACAGCATGGTCATGCCTTCGTTCGCGAGATCGACCATGGTGTCCAGGACCTCCTTGACCATTTCCGGATCGAGCGCGGAGGTCGGCTCGTCGAAAAGCATGATCTTCGGATTCATGCAGAGCGCTCGCGCAATCGCCACGCGCTGCTGCTGTCCGCCGGAAAGCTGCGCCGGATATTTCGCCGCCTGCTCGGGGATACGCACACGCCGAAGAAACTTCATGGCGGTCTCCTCGGCCTCGGCTTTCGTGATGCCGCGTACTTTCATCGGAGCGAGCGTGCAGTTCTCGAGCACCGTCATATGGGGGAACAGGTTGAACTGCTGGAAGACCATGCCGGTCTCCTGGCGGATCAGATCGACATTCCTTCCGCCAGCGGTCAGGTCGTGACCATCGACGACGATGCTGCCCGAGTGAATGGTCTCGAGCTGATTGATGCAGCGGATCATCGTCGACTTGCCGGAGCCCGAAGGCCCGCAAATGACGATCCGTTCACCGCGGCCAACGGTCAGGTTGACGTTTTTCAGGGCATGAAAGGACCCATACCATTTGTTGACGTCCTCCATGCGCACGGCCGGATCAGAAGCCCCGCGCGCACCGGGGGCGGAGGCGATTTCGCTTACCATGTTCATCGCGAGGGGCTCCCGTTTTCCTATTTCGCTTTGGTCACGAAGTCCGGCAGCGCGGAACCAAGCCATTTCTCGTGAATGGAATTGAGCTGTCCGTCCGCCTTGACCTTGTCGAGGAAGGTGTTGACGAAGCTCAGCATCTCGCTCGACCCCTTGCGGACGGCGATGCCCTGAACCTGCTGGTTGAGCACGAGCTTCTGATTGAATCGCCCCGGAGCGGCCGCCTCGATTTGCTGGGCGACGACGTTGGAAACGCCGATCAGCTCGACCTGGCCGGAAAGCAATGCCTGCACCGCACTGGCGTCGTCGTCAAAACGCTGGATGTTGGCGTCCGGCGGCGCGATCTTGGTGACCGCCGTGTCCTGCGTGCTGGCGCGCGCCACGCCGATCGTCTTGCCGGCCAGATCCTCCGGTTTTGCGATAGCCAGATCCTGGGCGCCGAACACGCCGATCGAGATGCCGGCATAGGGCTGAGAGAAATCGACGTTCTTGGCGCGCTCTTCGGTGATGCCCAGCGAAGCGACGAGCAGGTCGACCTGGTTGCTCTGCAGATAGGGGATGCGGTTCGGACCCGTCACGGGCACGATCGTGACCTCGACGCCGAGTTCCTTGGCAAGCAATTTCGCGACATCCGCGTCGTAGCCGTCGGGGTTGTTGCTCGCGTCCATGATCCCGAACGGCGGGAAATCGACCAGCATTCCAACCTTGACGGTCCCGGCCGATTTGATCGCCTCCACCGTCTGCGCTGCGGCGGGGGACACGAAACCGGCAAGAAGTGCAGCGCCAAGAACTGACATTGCCATGCGTCTCGAAATATTCATTCTTCCTTCCCTTTCACTTGCCGGCCCTCCCGCCGGCGGGGCCCGTCAACGTGCCGTTGCGCGGGAAAAACGGGTTTCCATTCGCCGTGCGACCAGCGACAGCGGCCAGCACAAGAGGAAATAGATGGCTGCCACCGTGCCGAAGACGAAGAATGGGCTGAAGGTCGCATTGTTGATGATCTGCCCCTGTCGGGTCAGTTCGGTGAAGCCGATGATCGACGCGAGCGACGTGCCCTTAATCAATTGGACCAGGAAGCCGACCGTCGGCGCGACTGCGATGCGGGTCGCCTGGGGCAGGATCACGTGGCGCATGGAATGATAATATCGCAGGCCAAGCGCCGTCGCTGCTTCGCGCTGCCCCTTCGGCACGGCCTCGATGCAGCCGCGCCAGATTTCGCCGAGAAAGGCACTGGCGTGGAGCGCAAGCGCAACAGCCGCAGCAATCCACGGGTTGATCGCAAAGCCGAAGATATTCATGCCAAAGTACACGAGGAAAAGCTGCATCAGCAGCGGCGTTCCTTGGAAGAGGCGGATGAAGCCCGTGGCGAAGCGACGGAAAGCCCGGACTTCCGACACGCGCATCAACGCCATCAACAGTCCGCCGATGGTGCCGCCGGCAAAGGCGATTGCCGAAAGCGCGATCGTCCACTGCGCCGCCACAACAATGATGAGGAACTCGTTCCAGCCGAAGACTCTGATCATGGCGGTGCTCCTAGCGGCTGAGCGGATATTTGAAGGCCATTTTCTCGATCGCGTAGAACAGCGCGGAGAAGCCGACCGACAAGGCGAGATAGATCAGGGTGACGGTGATATAGACCTCGAAGCTCGCAAAGGTCGCGGATTGGAGGTCGTTTCCGGCGGCAGTCAGGTCATCCGCCGAGATCACCGACACGACGCTGGTGTTCAGCATCAGGTAGATGAACTGGCTGGTGAGCGCAGGAAAGACGGTGCGCAGTGCCGGCTTCATGATGATGTAGCGAAAGATCTGCGCCCTCGACAGGCCCAGGGCCCACCCCGCCTCCACCTGGCCCTTGTGGATCGACTCGATGCCGGCGCGAATGATCTCGGTGCCATAGGCACCGAGATTGACAACGAGCGCCAGGAGCGCCGCGCTGTTCGGCGAGAGCCTCAGGCCAAGCGATGGCATACCGAAGTAGATGAAGAAGATCTGCACCAGGAAGGGGGTGTTGCGGATGATCTCGATATAGCCGTCGATCACCGCACGCAGCATCTTCGGCCCGGACGTCTTTCCCCAGGCGCAAAAAATGGAGACGGCGAGGCCGATCAGCATGGCGGCGCACGACAGGCGGACGGTCAGCCACGCGCCGATCAGCAACTGGTCGAACGCCGCCAGGACGGGCGCAAAATTGAAATCGTACATGCAGGGACCTCCTCCCAAAATGCCGAGACCGGACGTCGCGCCTCTCCCGCGATCCTGGTTACTTAGATCGATCTAAAATGTTTCCCGGCGAGCGTCAACCGCAAATGAGGGTCAATTTTCACATGGGTCGGCCACAGGACTGCCGAATGTTCAAGGTGGTTTCGTTCACCACGCGGCGCGGCGGCAAGTGGGGATTGGTGATGCGTTCGAGGAGAAGCCGCGCCGCCATTTCGCCGATCGTCACCGGCCCGGTCGAGACCGACGTGAGTTTGGGCCGGATGGCTTCTTCATCCGCCACATCGTCGAAGCCGATCAGCGAGAGATCGCGACCGATCGTCAATCCGCAGTCGTGAAGCCCCGCGGCGAGGCCGAGGGCCACAAGATGATTGAAACAGATCACCGCAGTTGGCCGCGTCGCCTGATCGAACAGAAGATGCGTTGCACTGGCGATTTCTCCGAGCTGCGTCGGAAAGTGGATCAGGATGCCGGGATCGAGCGCCTTCGACAGCATGGCGTCGCGGAATCCGTCGACGCGTTCCTGATAGGCCGATTGGACCGAGCCATGGGCGGCAAAGGCGATCTTCTCGTGGCCGAGCGAAGCAAGATAGTCCACCGCCTGGCGCATCCCGGCGGCATAATCGGCGCCGACATAGTCGATGTTGAAGGAGATATGGCGCAACACCTGTACGACGGGCATACCCCAATCCGCGATCTCTTCAGACAAAGCTGGCGCCGTGCGTGCGGCCGGGCACAGAATGACCCCGTCCACGCCGTGTTCACGCATGCGTTGCAGCAGCGTTGCCTGCCGCTCGACGCGGTCCCCGCTGTTGGCGAGGATGACCACCTTGCCGGTCTCCCCGATCACCTCCTCAATGCCTGAGAGGAGCTCCGCAAAGAAAGGGTTGGTGAGATTGGGGACAATGGCGCCGATGATCTGGCTGCGTTCGACGCGCAGGCGAGCCGCGCCGATATTGTAGACATAGCCGAGGTCTCGCATCGCCTGCTCGACGCGCGAGCGCGTCTCGCTGCCAACCAGGGGGCTCTTGCGGAGAACAAGGGATGCGGTCGCGCGGGAGACGTTTGCATGTCGCGCAACATCCAGAAGCGTAACGCGAGTCTTTTTTCGTTCGTCAAAGGACATTGAATACCAATGGGATAAGAATGGCGGTGGGAGAACTATAGTCGACAACGTAAGTCAGGCAAACGCTGCCGCATATCTGGTGCCGCCACCCAATGGCTCCGTTCTGCTAGTGCAGGCTACCAACACCCAGCAGCCGTTCGACGGCCGCGTGATCCTGCGAAAGCTCCACCGGAGTTCCGCTCCATGCGATCCGTCCCCGCTCCAACACGATGACATGGTCGGCGAAATCCAGCGCGCTCTGTATCCGCTGCTCGACGAGCAATATCGTCATGTCGCCGGTTTTCGCGAGCTCCGCAAAGACCTTCATGAGCTCTTCGCAAATGACCGGTGCCAGGCCTTCGAGCGGCTCGTCCAGCAGCAGCACCGAGGGCCGTCCGAGGATCGAGCGGGCGGTCGACAGCATCTGCTGCTCGCCGCCGGAGAGTTGCGAGCCGAGGTTCCGGCGCCGCTCATGGAGACGCGGGAACATGTCATAGGCTTCCCTGAGGGCGCTCTTCGGCCGGCCCTTGAGCCCGACGAAGAGGTTCTCCTCGACGGTGAGGGTCGGAAAGACGCAGCGCGCTTGCGGCACGAAGCCGAGACCACTCAAGGCCCGCGATGCGCTCGGCAGCGCGGTGACATCGGTCTCGCCGATGCGGATGCGCCCTTCGTAGCGGCGCGTCTGGCCGGCGAGCGTCGCAAGCAGCGTCGTCTTCCCCATGCCGTTTCGCCCGAGCACGGCAAGACGCGCGCCAGCCGGCACCGAAAAAGAAATGCCTTCAAGCACCCGCGTCGGCCCGTAGCCTGCGGACAGATTCTCGACCTCAAGCGGCGTGGCCGGCATTGGCATAGCTCCCCAGATAGGCTTCGCGCACCCGCGGATCCTTGGTCACCTCCGACGGCAAACCGTCGAAGATGATCGTGCCGGCGGCGAGCACGATCACCCGCTTTGCGAAGCGGAAGACAAGGTCCATGTCATGCTCGATCATCAGCACGGCAAGGTCTGACGGAAGATCGGCCAGCGCCTGCTCGATGCGGCCCGTGTCGCTTTGCGGCACGCCGGCAGCCGGTTCGTCGAGCAGCAGCACCCGGGGCTTCAGCGCCAATGCCACGGCGATCTCCAAAAGCCGCTGTTGGCCGTAGGCGATTTCTCTCACACGCCGGTGCATCAGGTCGCGCAGTCCGAGCTTGCCGATGAGATCGCCGACCTCCGCCATGACCTCGGGCATTGCGAGGTAATTCCCGAACAGGCGCCCTGCCCGACCGTCGCGCTGCAGCACCGCAAGCGCCACATGTTCGGCCGGCGTCATCTCCTGGAAGAGACGCGTCACCTGGAACGATCGCACGAGGCCTCGCCGCACACGTCCGATGGCATCGACCCGGGTGATATCTTCACCGCTGATCCGGACCTCGCCAGAGTCGGGCGTCAGGTTGCCGGTGACGAGATTGACGAAGGTCGTCTTTCCGGCGCCGTTCGGGCCGATCAATGCCACGCGGTCGCCAGGCCGCATGGCAAGGCTGACATCGTTGGTGACGGCGAGACCGCCGAAGGATCGCTTCAGGTTGCGAACCTCGAAGATCGCACTCATCGGCGCGTCTCCCGCCATCTGGTCACGGCGCCGGCGCTCGTGCCGTAGAGTCCCTTGGGCGCAAACAGTACGACTGCGATCAGCAGGGCACCGACCATGGTCAGCCAATGGAAGGGATTGGCGGCCGAAACGATATCCTCGAAGAACATGAACACGATCGTGCCGGTCAGCGCGCCGAAGAGCGAGCCGGTGCCGCCGAGAACCAGCATGACCAGGCTCTCCGCGGAGAGGGTGAAGGAGAGGCTGTCGAGACCGACGACCTGGGTCGAGATGGCGTTGAGCGCGCCACCCGCACCGGCCACCGCACCGGAAATCATGTACATCTTGACCAAGGTCACCTTCGGCGCGGCGCCCATCGCGCGAATGCGGATCGGATCCTCCTTGATGCCGCGGCAGAGCATGCCGAAGGGCGAGCGCACGATAAGGCGCAAGAGCGTGAACGCTACAGCAAGAAGGACGATGCCGAAGACGTAAGCCGTGCGGCCCCAAAGGTCGAACGCGAAGAGCCCGAGCAGCGGATCGGGCGCGATGCCAGCGAGCCCGTCGCTGCCGCCCGTCCAGGATGACGCCTTGTTGGCGAACTCGTGGAAGAGATGGATGAGGGCGATCGACAGAACGAGCTGCGGGAGGCCGTGGGCTCTGAGGATGACCACGCCGCAGAGAAGCCCCGCAACAATACCGCCGAAAATGCCGCAGGCGAGCATGAGCAGCGGATCCGTGATGCCGAAGTGGACGGCGGCGATGCCGGCCGCATAGGCGCCGGTTCCGAACAGAGCCGCATGGCCGAGCGTCGCCACCCCGCAATAGCCGGTCACGAGGTCGAGAGACAGCACCAGGAGCGCGATCGCCGTCATGCGCGTGAGCAGCGCCAGGTTATTTGGAAACAAAAGGTAGCCGACAACGGCCAGCCCGAGGATCACCGAAAGGCCGACAAGGTCGCGGCCGAACTTTCGCCGATTGCCATGCGCTCTCGCCAGTGCTTCGTTCATCGTCGCCATGGTCACTATCTCGTTCTCCCGGCAAGGCCGCGCGGGAATACGCAGACGATTGCGATGACGGCGAGATAGAAGAAGAACTCGCCGAATTCCGGCATCAGGTAGCGGCCCGCGGTATCGATGCCGCCGAGCAACAGGCAGGCAACGAGGGCGCCCGGTATCGAGCCCGCCCCACCGACGGATACGACGACGAGGAAGGTCACCATGTAGCGCAGGGCGTAATAGGGTTCGACCGGGAGCAGTTCGGCGCCCAACACACCGCCCAGGGCAGCGAGGCCGACGGCAATGGCAAAGCTCACCGCATAGACGATTTCGGTGCGCACTCCGAGGGCTGCCGCCATCGCAGCGTTGTCGACGGCCGCCCTCAGCTTCACGCCGAAAGCGGTCTTCTCGATCGCGTACCAGAGGGCGGCGGCAACGGCGAGGCCGCAAAGGATCGCGAACAGGCGGTGGGTGGCGATCGAACGGAAGCCGAGATCGACGGATCCCTGAAGTCTCGACGGCAGAGGGATCGTCTTCAGCGTCGGGCCGAAGACATAGTTGGCGATGCCGATGATGCAGAAAGTGATACCGATCGTCATCAAGACCTGCGTCAGTTCCGGCGCCCCGTAGATCCGGCGATACAGCAGCCGCTCGATCGGGATGGCGATGACGATCGTGCCAAAAACGGCGATCATCAGTGCGATCCCATAGCCGAGCCCCAGGTCCCGCGCCGCATAGGAGGCAATGTAGCCGCCGATCATGGCGAAGGCGCCATGGGCGAGATTGACCACCCGCATAAGCCCCATGGTGACGGAAAGACCGATCGAAATCACGAACAGAACCATGCCGTAAGCGAGCGCGTCGACCGCTATGCTGAAGACGGTTTGCATCTACCCATCCTGTTTCCCGATGATGCGGAGCAGCACCGCGACCCCGCATCGAAATAGTCGGCCGTTCCTATTTCAGCGCCGCAAGGCCGGGGTCGCCCTGCTTTTCGAAGGTCTGGATCTCCTTGTTGTAGTAGGATCCGTCCTCGGCTTTGGCGACCTCGCGCAGATAGATGTTCTGGATGATGTGGCGCGATTCCGGATCGATCGACACCGGCCCGCGCGGGCTCGCCCAGGAAAGTCCCTTGACCGCATCGACCGCCTTTTGCGCATCCTGCTCGCCGCCGGTCGCCTCGATCATTTTGTAGATGACGTGCATGCCGTCGTAAGCGCCGACGGAAGGGAAGGAAAGTTCGGCGGGGTTGCCGATCGCCTTGCCGGCCGCTTCGACAAAGGTCTTGTTTTCCGGCGAGTCGTGCGAGACGGCATAGTGGAATGTCGTCTGAAGGCCGAGCGCGGCTTCACCCAGCGCCGGAAGGTCGGACTCCTGCGTCAGGTCGCCCGGCGCAAAGAGCTTGATGCCTGCGTCCTTGAGGGCGTTCTCGTTAAAGGCCTTGACGAAACCGAGCGTCGTCGGGCCGGACGGCAGGAAGGCGAAGACGCCCTGGGCGCCCGAATCCTTGATGCGCTGCATGATCGGCGAAAAATCGTTGGTGGCGAGCGGCATGCGGATCGCCTCGACGATCTCACCGCCCACTGCCTCGAACCCCTTTTTGAAGGCGTTTTCGGCGTCGACGCCCGGGCCGTAGTCGCTGACGACCGAAATGATCTTCGAGACGCCGGCATCCTTCGCGACCTTGGCGATCGGTGTGGAGGTCTGCCAAAGCGTGAACGAGGTGCGCACGACCAGCGGGCTCTTGGTGACGATCGCGGAGGTCGCGGCATTCATGACCACCAGCGGCACATTCCCCTGCTCGAGCAGCGGCGTCACCGCCATCGCGTCGGGGGTGAAATAGAAGCCGGCGAGATACTGCACGCCCTCCTTGACGACGAGCTCCTGCGCGAGCGCCTTGGACTGGGCCGGATCCGCCTGCGGCACGTCCCGGTAGATGACCTCGACGTCGTCGTCGCCGACCTTGCTGCCGTTCAACGCCATATAGGCATCGATGCCGGCCTTGAAATTCTTGCCCTGCAGCGCGAACGGGCCCGAAAATGGCCCGATCACGCCGACCTTGATCGTGTCGGCCGCGGCCGCGCCGCTCGTTGCCAATGCCGCCAGCGCGGCGAGAATTGTCCGTTTCATTTTTCCTCCCTGCGATACCCGGCTCACTCCCGTCCGGCATCGCTTATTTATTAGCGTTCAACCTCATCGTCGTCAGTCTGTCATGTCCAACAGCGATAAAAAATGAATTGTCAGCGCTTGTTTCATAACTGATCGGTTATGTTACCGCCGCGAAGCTTGCGTGTGGGTTCTCCTGCCAAAGGCCGAGGTGGCGACGTCGAATTCGTCATCAGAACGGCAGGCCCACATAGTTTTCCGCGAGCGCCGTGGCGGCCGCTCGCGAATGGGTGAGATAGTCGAGCTCGGCCTCCTGGATCTTCTGGTCGAAGTCGCTGGTATCCGGGAAGCGATGCATCATCGTCGTCATCCACCAGGAGAAACGTACCGCTTTCCAGACGCGCGAAAGCGCTCGGACCGAATAGGCGTCGAGGCCGGCATCGGAGCGATCCTCGTAGTGCTCGATGAGCCCCTCGTAGAGATAGTGCACGTCGCTTGCAGCAAGGTTGAGCCCCTTGGCCCCGGTCGGCGGCACGATATGGGCTGCATCTCCGACGAGAAACAGTCGGTGAAACCGCATCGGCTCAGTGACGAAGGATCGAAGCGGTGCGATCGATTTCTCGAAGGACGGCCCGGTCACCACCCGTTCGGCATGGTGGGCCGGCAGCCGGCGGCGCAGTTCGTCCCAGAAGCGCTGGTCGTCCCATTCCTCGAGATTTTCGTCGCGCGAGCACTGGATGTAGTAGCGGCTGCGGCTCAATGATCGCATCGAACAGAGTGCGAAACCGCGCGGGTGGTTGGCGTAGACCAGTTCGGGACTGACCGGCGGCACGTCGGCGAGGATGCCCAGCCAGCCGAAGGGATAAACCTTCTCGAAGGTGCGGATAGCCCTTTCCGGTACGGACCTGCGACTGACCCCGTGCGATCCGTCGCAGCCGGCGATGAAATCACACTCGATGCGATGGGTGCTGCCGCCCTTCTCGTAGGTGACATAGGGCGCATCGCCATCGAAATCATGCGGCGTAACGTTCAGCGCCTCGTAGACCGTCGATGCGCCGGTTGATTCCCGACGACCCATCAGATCGCGGGTGAGTTCCGTCTGGCCGTAGATCAGCACGCGCTTGCCGCCGGTCAAACCGAAAAGATCGATGCGATGGTCACGACCGTCGAAGGCGAGCGAGAACCCGTCATGCGGCAGCCCTTCGGCATGCATGCGGCTGCCGGACCGCGCCTCGTCCATCAGCCGCACGGTCCCCTCTTCCAGCACACCGGCTCGAACCCGCCCGAGGATGTGATCCTTGCTGGCACGATCGAGGACAACATTGTCGATCCCCGCATGGGTCAGCAATTGACCGAGCAGGAGACCGGACGGTCCCGAACCGATAATGACGACCTGGGTTCGCATGGACCTCCTCCCATCGAGTACGTCGTTCGCAAGCCAAACTTGCGCGGTCGGCGAAGCGCCTCCGCCCGCACCAAAATTGCCTTTTGTCAGGAAGTTTGCGCGCCGCCCGCGCCTGTCTCAATGGACATTCCAGCCAAGAAATTGCACTTATCGAACATCGGCGTAAAGTGGGAAGAATGAAGCGGGCGGTTCCGACATATGAGCTTTACGGTGAAGAGTCCGGAGAACGTCCGGATTTCTGGCTGCATTGCGAGACGATCCCCTCGCGCAGCAGCCTGCACCATTGGGAAATCGGCCTTCACCGCCATGAGAGCTTCTTTCAGATCCTGTACATCGCCGAAGGTTCGGGCGACGCCATATTCGGCGAGACGCCGCAGGCAATTTCTCCCCCGGCCGTAATCACCATCCCGCCCACCGTCAGCCATGGCTTCCGCTTTTCCCGCGACATCGACGGTTTCGTCTTCACGATCCTCGCATCGCACCTGCCGGCTGCCCCGGGCGGTCGCAGCAGGCTGGGCACATGGCTGTCGAAACCTTGCCTGACGCCGCTCGGCGAAAGCGAAGATGGCCGCTACGTCGCCGAGACCTTGCAGCGCCTGGCACAGGAATGGGCAGCGCGGCGCAATCACCGCACGAGCCTGCTCGACGCCTATCTCTCGACGGTACTGGCGCTGACGGCGAGGCTTGCAGAAGCGCCGCGTGCCGACGCGGCGGCTGCGGAAAGCGAAAACGAGCGTCGAATGGAGCGGTTCGACGCTCTGCTCCGACAGCACGTTCTTACGCACCGACCGGCGGCATTCTACGCGCGCGAGCTCGGCCTGTCGCAGACTCACTTGAACCGCGTGGTCCGGACGATGACGGGGCAGAGCGTGCACGAGGTCATCGCCGAAAGGCTCTTGAACGCGGCGCGGCGCGAGCTCGTCTTCACGCGTGCAAGCGTCCAGGAGATCAGCTTCCGCCTCGGTTTTTCAGACACGGCGTATTTCTCACGCTTCTTCGTCCGTCATGTGGGGACTACACCGCGAGCCTGGCGGATGGCGGAGCGGCAAAAACTTGGCGTGTGACGGTGCACTTAGCGACGGTTGGAACTTGCCGGCCAGAGCGGGATCAGGAAAAGTGTGAGCGGTTTTCCGCCCGCATCCCGCTCTAACGTATTAGAATCGATCACGTTTATGATTTCGGGTCGATTCGACCAAAAATCATCGTGATCTAAGACGCCTGCAATTCCTCAATCGAATCCACCCGATCCGGATAGAACGCCATATGGTCCCTGATCTCGCGCACCGCCGCATGCGGTCTTTCATAGGTCCAGATGGCGTTCTTCGATCGCTCCCCGCCTGATGTGATGCTGTAATAGGAAGCATCGCCCTTGTAGGGGCAATGCGTCGAATGATCGGTGCGTGCAAGCAGCGACATGTCGACGTCCTTGCGGGGAATATACTGCACCGCCGGATAGGACGCCTCGCGCAAGGTCAGTGCATCGCGCGTATCGGCAACGACGCGGCCGTCGAGCTTGACGACGACGCGCGCCGGATTGCGGTCGATGGTGATCGGATGATCAGGCCCGGGAATCTTGATCGGCTTGTCTGACATGAGCAATCGCCTTTTTAAGTTGATCGTTTTTACATAGGGTCACGCCGCCCGCTTCCCAAGGGCCGCAACTGTCCACGCGTGCCGCACCCGGCCAAACGCCAAAAAACAGGGTTGACGCCGCGGCGATATCGGTGACTATTTGCATCCATTCACCAGGGGGGTCCCGGCAAGGGGCTGAGATACTGCTAAAGCGCGCAGTGACCCGTTGAACCTGATCCAGTTCATACTGGCGTAGGGACGGTGCAGACGTGCGAAGGCCAGGATTCCGTGTTCCCGTGATCCATCGGCGCAGCGTCTTTTCATCCTTCCGACTTCAGAACTGGGTCTCCAACGCGAAAACTTTGGAGCCTCAAGATGAATGTTATCAAGCCTCTCGCAGCGCCCTCGGTCACGCAGGGCCCTCTTCCCGCCTCGCAAAAAGTCTACAAGCCCGGCGAGATCCATCCCGATATCCGCGTGCCGATGCGCGAGATCGCGCTGCATCCGACATCGGGCGAGCCGCCGGTCACCGTCTATGATTCCTCCGGTCCCTACACGGCCGAGGGTGCGAACATTCGCATCGAGGCGGGCCTGCCGCAGCTTCGCCGCGACTGGATCCTCAAGCGTGGCGATGTCGAGAGTTACGAGGGCCGCAGCGTCAAGGCGGAAGACAACGGCTTTGTCACCGGCGAGAGGCTGACGCCGGAATTTCCGGTTCGCAATGAGCCGCTGCGCGCCAAAGGCGGACTAGCCGTCACCCAGCTTGCCTATGCCCGCGCCGGCATCATCACGCCGGAGATGGAATTCATCGCCATCCGCGAGAACGTCGGCCGCAAGGCGACGAAAGAGGCGCTAACGCGCGACGGCGAAAGCTTTGGCGCGTCGGTCCCCGATTTCGTCACGCCGGAATTCGTCCGCCAGGAAGTGGCGGCGGGTCGCGCCATCATCCCGGCCAACATCAACCATCCGGAGTCGGAGCCGATGATCATCGGCCGCAATTTCCTGGTGAAGATCAACGCCAATATCGGCAACTCCGCCGTCACCTCGTCGATGGCCGAGGAAGTCGAAAAGATGGTCTGGGCGACCCGCTGGGGCGCCGACACGGTCATGGACCTTTCGACCGGCCGCAACATCCACAATATCCGCGAATGGATCATCCGCAATTCGCCGGTGCCGATCGGCACGGTTCCGCTCTATCAGGCGCTGGAGAAGGTGAACGGCATCGCCGAAGATCTCACCTGGGCGGTCTATCGCGACACGCTGATCGAGCAGGCCGAGCAGGGCGTCGACTATTTCACCATCCATGCCGGCGTGCGGCTGCATTACATTCCGCTGACCGTCAACCGCGTCACCGGCATCGTCTCGCGCGGCGGCTCGATCATGGCCAAGTGGTGCCTGCACCACCACCGCGAGAGCTTCCTTTACGAGCATTTCGAAGAGATCTGCGACATCTGCCGCGCCTATGACGTCTCCTTTTCGCTCGGCGACGGCCTGCGTCCCGGCTCGATCGCCGACGCCAATGACGCAGCGCAGTTCGCCGAACTCGAAACGCTCGGCGAACTGACGAAGATCGCCTGGGCGAAGGACTGCCAGGTGATGATCGAAGGGCCCGGCCATGTGCCGATGCACAAGATCAAGGAGAACATGGACAAGCAGCTTGAAGTCTGCAGCGAGGCGCCGTTCTACACGCTCGGGCCGCTGACGACCGACATCGCACCCGGCTATGACCACATTACGTCGGGTATCGGCGCGGCGATGATCGGCTGGTTCGGCACGGCGATGCTCTGCTACGTGACGCCGAAGGAGCATCTGGGGCTGCCCGACCGCGACGACGTCAAGACCGGCGTGATCACCTACAAGATCGCGGCGCATGCCGCCGACCTCGCCAAGGGTCACCCGGCCGCCCGCATTCGCGACGACGCGCTTTCCCGCGCCCGCTTCGAGTTCCGCTGGGAGGACCAGTTCAATCTCTCGCTCGATCCGGAAACGGCCCGCAGCTTTCACGACGAAACGCTGCCGAAGGAGGCGCACAAGGTCGCGCATTTCTGCTCCATGTGCGGCCCGAAATTCTGTTCGATGCGGATTTCCCACGACATCCGCGCAGAAGCACAGAAGGAGGGGCTTGCGGCCATGGCCGCGAAATATCGCGAGGGCGGCGACCTCTACATGCCGCTCGACGAGGCGGAACGGCTGGCTCGGCGGACGCCGGCGGAATGACCATGCGGGCACTTGTCAAAGGAGCGGGCGTTGCCGGCCTCGCCGTCGCCCGCGAACTCGTCGCGCGGGGCGCTGACGTCACGGTCGCGGAGCCACAGCCGGGTTTTGCGGCCGCCGCATCCTGGTATGCCGGCGGCATGCTCGCGCCCTGGTGCGAGCGGGAAAGCGCCGACGAAGCCGTGCTCACCCGCGGCCTCGGCGCGGTCGACTGGTGGGACCGCGCGCTGCCCGGCGAAGTCCGGCGCAATGGGACCCTGGTCGTCGCCTTGCCGCGCGACGCCGGCGAACTGAAGCGCTTCGCTTCGCGGACCTCCGGCTTCGAATGGCTCGACGCCGACGGCGTTGCCGCACTGGAGCCGGCCCTCGCCGGCCGGTTCCGGCAGGCGCTGTTCTTCCCCAGGGAAGCGCATCTCGACCCGCGCCGGGCGCTTTCGCTTCTCAGCGAAACACTGGCGGGGCAAGGCGTCGCTTTCGTTCGTGATGCAGACGACGACCGCTTCGACCGCGTGGTTGACTGCACCAGTGCGTCGAAGATCGGCAGGCTCGAAGGCTTGCGGGGCGTTCGGGGCGAAATGCTCTATCTCGAGACGGACGAGCTCGAACTGTCGCGGCCGGTGCGCCTCCTGCATCCGCGCATTCCGCTCTACATCGTGCCGCGCGGCGATGGGCTCTTCATGTGCGGCGCGACGATGATCGAGCGCGACGATGCCGGCCCCATCACCGCACGCTCGCTGATGGAGCTCCTGAATGCCGCCTACGGGCTGCATCCGGCCTTCGGCGAGGCGCGCGTCGTCGAGACCGGGACCGGCGTGCGCCCCGCCTTTCCCGACAACCTGCCGCGCGTCATCCGCGCGGGAAAAACCGTCATCGTCAACGGCCTTTACCGCCACGGCTTCCTGCTTTCGCCGGCACTGGCAGGGGAAGCGGCCGGATGGGTCCTTGGCGAGCAAGACCGAAGGGAGATTTTTCGATGAGACTGATCGTCAATGGCGAAGAACAGGACGTCGCCGCGGCCACGCTCTCCGAGCTCCTGGCACAGCTGGAATTCGAAGGGGACTGGCTCGCAACGGCGGTCAACGGCGAACTCGTTCACCGGACCGAAAGGGCAAACCACCGGCTCAACGATCGCGACCGGATCGAAATTCTTTCGCCGATGAAGGGAGGCTGAAGATGCTGAGATTATACGGACAGGAACTTGGCTCGCGCATGCTGCTTGGCACGGCGCGATACCCCTCCCCTGCGATCCTCGCCGATGCCGTCCGGCAGGCCGCTGCCGAGGTCGTCACGGTATCGCTCCGCCGTGAAACGGCAGGTGGCCGGCAAGGCGGCGCCTTCTTCGAACTCATCCGCGAGCTCGGCGTACGCGTTCTGCCGAACACCGCCGGCTGCCACACGGTGTCGGAAGCGGTGCTGACCGCGAAGATGGCGCGCGAGGTCTTCGGCACCAACTGGATCAAGCTCGAGGTCATCGGCCATCACGATACGCTGCAACCGGACATCTTCGGCCTCGTCGAGGCGGCGCGCATCCTCGCCGACGAGGGCTTCGAGGTCTTCCCCTATACCACCGACGATCTCGTCGTTGCCGAACGGCTGGTCGAAGCGGGCTGCAAAGTGCTGATGCCCTGGTGCGCGCCGATCGGCAGCGCCATGGGGCCGCAGAACATTGCAGCGCTTCGAACCATGCGCGCGCATTTTCCCGACGTACCACTGATCGTCGACGCCGGCATCGGCCGGCCCTCGCACGCCACCACCGTGATGGAACTCGGCTACGACGCGGTGCTGCTCAACACCGCCGTTGCCTGCGCCGGCAATCCGGCGCTGATGGCCGCAGCCTTCGCCAAGGCGATCGCGGCCGGTCATGCCGCGTTCGAGGCGGGAATGCTCGAACCGCGCGACATGGCCGTGCCCTCGACCCCCGTCATCGGAAAGGCAGTTTTCTCGTGAAGCTCGACCCTTTCTACCTCATCGTCGACAGCGCCGCCTGGATCGAGCGATTGGTGCCGCTCGGCGTGAAACTGGTGCAGCTTCGGATCAAGGACCGCCCCGACGAGGAGCTCAGAAGCGAGATCCGCCGCGCCAGGGCGGTCTGCGCCGCCCATGGCTGCCAGTTGATCGTCAACGACTATTGGCAGATCGCCATCGAGGAAGGCTGCGACTTCGTCCACCTCGGCCAGGAGGACCTCGCCGAGGCAGACGTCGCGGCGATCCGCGCCGCCGGGCTGAAGCTCGGCCTCAGCACCCATGACGAAGCCGAGCTCGAAACGGCACTTGCCGCCAGGCCCGACTACGTGGCGCTCGGTCCGATCTACCCGACGATCCTCAAGAAGATGACGTGGGAGGCGCAGGGGCTTTCCCGCATTTCCGCCTGGCGCGAGCGCGTGCGGCCGCTTCCGCTGGTCGCGATCGGCGGGTTGAACACCGACAGGCTCGAAGGGGTCTTCGCCCATGGCGCAGACAGCGCCGCCGTCGTCACCGACATCACGCTGAATGCCGACCCGGAGGGCCGGACACGGGAATGGATCGAAAAGACCGCGCGCTGGCGCTGAACCACACGGTCGACGTCACGCCGCGCGATCTGCGGGCCTGTTGGAGGCCAGCGTGGGATCCTGAGCGTAGACCAGCCCGGGCTCTATGATCCATTCGCGCGTCTGGAGCGACTGGACATCGAACCGGCCTCTCTGGTCGCGCGCCGCAACACCGACGAACCGATACCGAAGTCCGTCATTGTCGACAACCGTCTCGCGAATTGGACGGCCGGCCAGATGGCCGATAACCCTTCCTTCGAATTGCACATTCGCCAGGATGAAATACTCGACTGGCAGGTTTCGGCTGGCTCCCCAGTTGATCCTGAAGCCATTCTTGATCTTCATCGTCTTACTCACTGCAAACATCGGCGGCCATGCTTGGCCGGTACTCGTCGCCGCTTGACGCGATAACTATGGAATTCTGAAGGCAACGCTTGGCCCTAAGACGGAGTTCCCGTCCCGCGTCACTCTGACCCGAAGCCGCATAGGAAATCGATATGGGAGCGGTCCCGAAGAAATAAGGAACGCATAAGGTCCGGCAGGCTCTGCCCGGCCACGTTGCTTCGCTTGTCTCTTCGAGAAGGCCAGCGGTCGCTCCGGACCTTCGGCCGCGACTACGCGCCTGCGGCCGAATCCGCCGACGCGGAATTGCTGGAAAATGCAAAGACGTCGATCGGTTCGTCGAGCCCCCTTACCGGATGGGAGCCGAGATTCTCCAACTCGCCTTGGCATCTCGCCATTTCGACGAAGGCCCTGGAGAGCAGAATGGGTCGTTTGATCACCTTTGTCAGGTTTTCTAAGCGTGACGCGATGTTCACGGCCGGCCCTATCACCGTGAAGTCGAGACGTTTGCTTGAGCCGATATTGCCGTACATCACGTCGCCCACATGGACGCCGATGCCGTAGCCAAGCGGTTCATGGCCCTTTTTCACGTTCTCCTCGTTCAGCCTCGCGAGCGCCGCCTGCGCTTCGCTGATTGCACTGAGAAGATTGTTGCAGGCCATCGGATCGCTCAGCGGGAAAATCGCCAGCAGGCCATCGCCCATGAACTTGAGTATCTCGCCGCCATGCCGCTCGATCGGCTCGCACATCGCGTCGAAATAGCCGTTCAACAGTTCGATCACGTCGTCGCGCGGCCAAAGGTCGGACAGTTTCGTGAAGTCGCGAAGATCGCAGATCAGGATCGCGGCGCCGACCGTCACCCCGCTGCCGCGCGTCGTCGCGCCGGCCAGGATCTGTTCGCTCGCATGCGGTCCGACATAGGTCTCCAGAAGCGTTCGGGCAAATCGGTTCTTCAATCGAATCTCACTGACGAGCGCCAACGCCGGCAGGAGATCGGCGAAAACCGCCATGTCCTCATCGCTGAAGCCGCCCGGCCTGTCGCTCGCGAAAGTGACCGCGTGCCGCTTGCCGAGCGTGTGTTCGAGCGGCCAGATGAAATAGTCCGTGAGACCGCCGGCGCGCAGCTCATCGTAAAGGGGGTACTGCGGGCCGTCTGCCGCGGGGTCATCGAGGTGCCGCCGAACTTCTGCTGCTCCGTTGTTGAACTCGTGCAGCGGGCTGTTCAGGTATTGCTCGGTATCCTCGATACCATATTCGTAGGTCTGGAGTTCCGCCTCCGACAGCCCTTTCCGCCAGAGGATGCGCGCGCCGATCCATTGCGGATGATGAATTCTGAAATGAAGCGTCGCGCGTGCGACCGGCACGCCGGCCGCAGCCAGCCGTTCGCACATCTCCACGAAGATGTTGTCGACGAAGCGCTCGCCGCGCGTCTCGTTGATCAGCCAATCGACGATTTTCCGCCCTTGCATCGGCCGGGTTCCCACGTCCTGGCGCGCCTCGGCGAGGCTTGGATTCAATAGCGACTGCATTGCGACACTCCGTGATCGGCGACAGCGCCTTGCGTTTCTCAGACACGCACAGATCGCTGTGAAATCAATGCATGTTTATCCTTTAATCGACACCGATTTGAGCAAACACGCACGATATACATTCAGGTAATGTGGCGCACCGGGGCACGATTTTTAAGGGGCCAGGCATGGAAAAGCCCCGGAACGATTGTCCCGGGGCTTTCTTGCCACCTGACCGGGAGAAAAAATCAGGCGGCCTGAACCTTTTTCGAAACACGCGCCCATTCCGGAATCCAGTCGCGGTGGGCGGCAAGCAGGTCGTCGACGAGCGACCAGATCTGCTCGAGGTCGAGCTCGGCGGCCGTATGCGGATCCATCATCGCTGCGTGATAGAGGTGCTCGCGGTTCTCGTTGACGAGCGCCTGGACCGTCAGCTCCTGGACGTTGATGTTCGTGCGGATAAGCGCCGTCAACTGCGGCGGCAGCGCGCCGATATAGGTCGGCTGGATGCCGGAGGCATCGACCAGGCACGGGACTTCCGCCGCGCAGTTTTCCGGCAGCGAGGTGATGCAGCCGTTGTTCCTGAGGTTGCCGTAGATGACCGAGGGTTCGCCGGTCCAGACCGAGTTCATGATCGAGGAGGCGTATTCGTGGCTTTCCTTGACCTCGATCGTCTCGGCTTCCTTATAGGCAGCCGCCTGCCCTTTCCAGCGCTCGATCTGCTCGATGCAGCGCTTCGGATATTCGTCGAGCGGAATGCCGAATTTCTCGATGAGATCCGGACGCCCGTCCTTGATGAAATAGGGCGTGTACTCGGCGAAATGCTCCGAGCTCTCGGTGACGAAATAGCCGAGCCGCGTCAGCATCTCGTAACGCACCTTGTTCGGGCAGCGCGGGTTCCAGTGGCTGGGCTTCGGGAAGCGGCCTTCGCGATAGCCGCGGATCAAGTCCGGATAGAGGTCACGATAGCTGCCGTCCTTCTGGCGGTGCTCGAACTTCAGGTAAAAGGCCATGTGGTTGATGCCGGCGGCGCGGTAGCGGATTTCCTCGACCGGAATGTCAAGGTCGCGGGCAAGCTCGAAGGCGGTGCCCTGCACCGAATGGCAGAGGCCGACCTGCTTGATCGTCGGATACTTCTCCGCGATCGCCCAGGTGTTGATCGCCATCGGGTTGACGTATTGCAGCAGGATCGCCTCGGGGCAGACCGCGAGCATGTCCTCGCAGATCTTCCAGAGATGCGGCACGGTGCGCAAGCCCCGCATGATGCCGCCGACGCCGAGCGTGTCGGCGATCGTCTGGCGCAAGCCGTACTTCTTCGGCACCTCGAAGTCGGTGACGGTGCAGGGCTCGTAGCCGCCGATCTGGAAGGCGACGACGACGAAGTCGGCCCCTTCGAGCGCCTTCAACTGGTTCGAATGTGTTTCGATCTTTGCCGTGACGCCGAGCGTGCGCACGAGCTTGCCGGCGACGATCTCGCTTTCCGCGAGACGCTCGGGGTTGACGTCCATCAACGCGATGGTGGCGGCGGAGAGCGCCGGACGCTGCAGCACGTCACCGATGATGTTCTTCATGAAGACGGTGGAGCCGGCGCCGATGAAGGTGATCTTGGGTTGCCTGGTCATGGGATACCTCTGTTTGAAGGTCATGCGGCTACATCGAAGGCAGCCCTCACGAGCCGTTCGGTGTAGGCGGTCTTGGGATTGGAAAGGATTTCGCTCACCGGCCCCTCTTCGACGATCTTGCCGTGCTGCATCACCACCACGCGATGGCAGAGCGCGCGCACGACTTTGAGGTCGTGGGAGATGAAAAGATAGCTCAGGCCCCGCTCGTCCTGGAGCTTGCGCAACAGGTCGATGATCTGGGCCTGTACCGAGAGATCGAGCGCCGAGGTCGGCTCGTCGAGCAGGATGAATTCCGGTTCCAGCGCGATAGCCCGGGCGATGGCGATGCGCTGGCGTTGGCCGCCGGAAAACTCGTGCGGGAAACGCGACAGGATATTGGCCGGCATGCCGGCGCTGACAAGCGCGTCCTGGACGCGCGCCAGCCGGTCGTGCCGATTTTCGCCAATGCCGTTGACGATCAGGCCCTCCTCGATGATCTGCCCGACCGACATGCGCGGGTTGAGCGAGGCGAACGGGTCCTGGAAGACGATCTGGACCCGCGAGCGCAATGGCCGCATCGCCTTGCGGTCCCTACCGTGGATCGGCTGACCATCGAAGTAGATCTCCCCGCTGTCGGTGTTGATGAGCCGGATCAGCGCCTGCCCGAAGGTGGTCTTGCCCGAGCCGGACTCGCCGACGAGACCCAGCGTTTCGTGCCGGCGCAGGTGAAGATGCAGGCTGTCGACGGCGACGAGCTCCTTCAGTTCCGGCTTGAAGAAGCCGCCCTTCTTCAGCATGAAGGAAACCCTGACGTCCCGACCATCGAGCACGATCGGCGCATTGTCGGGAAGCGGATTGGCCACGCCTGAGGGTTCCGAGGCGAGCAGCCGGCGGGTGTAGGCGTGAAGCGGATCGGCGAAGAGCGCGGCCGTCGTGTTGTGTTCCTTCACCTCGCCATATTGCATGACGTAGACGTAGTCCGAGAACTGCCGGACGACCGTCAGGTCGTGCGTGATCAGGATCACGGCCATGCCGAGTTCCTTTTGCAGCTTGCGGATCAGGTTCAGGATCTGCGCCTGCACGGTGACGTCAAGGGCCGTTGTCGGCTCATCGGCAATCAGCACGTCCGGGTCGTTGGCGAGCGCCATGGCGATCATCACCCGCTGGCGCTGGCCGCCGGAAAGCTGATGCGGATACTGGTAGAGCCGCGCTTCCGGGTCCGGGATCTGCACGTGACGCAGGAGCTCCAGCGCCCGCTCGCTCGCTGCGCGGCGGCTCATGCGCCGATGCGCGCGGATCGCCTCGACGATCTGGCTGCCGATCGTATAGACCGGGTTCAGCGAGCTCATCGGCTCCTGGAAGATCATCGAGATCCGGTCGCCCCTGAGCGCCCGGCGCTGCCGCGCGGAAAACGTCAGCACGTCCTTGCCGTCATATTCGATGCGCGAATGGGAAGCGATCGTCGCGCGTTTGGACAAAAGGCCCATGATGCTGCGGGCCGTCACCGACTTGCCGGAGCCGGATTCGCCGACGATCGCGACTGTCTCGCCGCGATAGAGCTGGAAGGAAACGTCCTTCACCGCTTCGACCGTTCCGTGCTCGACCTTGAAGGTGACCGCCACCTTGCGCACGTCGATGATCGGTCTCGCACCCTTCGTCGCGAGGTCGCGTCTTTCTTCCGGGGCCGGGACAACGGTTTCCGTGTTCGCCATTGGCGGGCTCCTCAATAGGGGTCGATTGCGTCGCGCAGGCCGTCACCGAGCGCGTTGAAGGCGAAGACCGTGACGAGAACGAAGGCGACGGGCGAAAGGATCCAGGGATAGGAACCGATCGCCGAGTAATTCGCCGTATCCTGCAGCATCAGCCCCCAGGAAATGAGCGGCGGTTTCACCGCAAATCCGAGGAAGCCGAGGAAGGATTCGAGCAGCACGACCTGCGGGATCGACAGCGTCACCGCGACGATGACGTGGCTCATCACGTTCGGGAAAATGTGCTGGAAGATGATACGCCGGTCCGTCGCGCCGATCGCGATTGCCGCCCGTACATAGTCGATCCGGGCCAGCGCCAGCGTCTTGCCGCGGACCTCGCGCGACATCTGCGCCCAGCCGAGCGCCGACATCACGATGATGACGAAGGCGAGGAAGACGCTGGTCGGCGCCGTAACCGGGATCAGCGAGGCGAGCGCCAGATAGAGCGGCAGTTGCGGAAAGGCGAGCACGAGTTCGACGAAACGCTGCACCCAGGCATCGAAGCGACCGCCGAAATAGCCGGACACCATGCCGACGGTCGTGCCGACCACGGTGACGATGAAGACGACGATCAGCGCGATCATCAAGGAGATGCGCGAGCCGTGGAGAATGCGCGAGAGCACGTCGCGGCCGAACTTGTCGGTGCCGAGGAAATGGACTGCAGTCCCGTCAGCCGCGCCGAAGAGATGGCGCTCCGCCGGAATGAGGCCCAGAAGCCGGTAGGGCGCGCCCTTGACGAAGAAGCCGAGGATCTGCGGATTGTCGTAGTCGGGCCCGACTACCGGCTGGAAGGTGATCGGGTCGAGCTCTTCCGTCTCGCGCACCGGATAGCTTCGTGGCGGGAAGACGAAATTGCCGTCCTTGTCGTGGATGCTGATCGCCTGCGGCGGAGCGAAGCCGACGCCGGTGGCCTTCGGATCGACCGGCGACAGGAAATCGGCGGAGAGCGCCATGAGGATCAGCAGGCTGACGAGGATCAGGCCGAGCAGACCGGTCCAGGACCGCTTGAGGCGGCGCCAGACAAGCGCTGAATAGCTCTCGTTGTGGTGCTTTTCCTGCGGTTGCATGGCGAGCGGGATGGTGCTGTGTGTTTCGACACTCATGCGTAAGCCCCTCCTCCCATGCGCACCCGAGGATCGAGGGCGGCAAGCAGCATGTCGGCGATGATGTTGCCGACGATCAGCGTCGCGGAGAGAACCAGCATGAAGGTCGCAGTGACATAGACGTCGCCGACCCACATTGAACCGACGATTGCCGGGCCGACGGTCGGCAGCGCGAAGATGATCGCCGTCTCGATCTCGCCGGTGAGCATATAGGGAAGCACGACACCCTGGTACATGATCAGCGGGTGCAGGGCGTTGGGAACGGCATGCCGCATGACGACGGCACCCTCGCTCAAACCTTTGGCGCGCGCCGTTTCGACATATTGCGCGTTCAACGTGTCGAGCAGGTTTCCGCGCATGACGCGCATATTATAGGCGAGGCCGCCGAAGGTGGCGATCGCGACGACCGGCCAGACATGTTGCACCAGATCGACGAACTTCCCCCAGGACCAGGGCGCGCCACCGTAGCGGGCGGAATGGAAGCTGTTTATCTCGCTCACATTGAAATGGAAGACGAGGACATAGACGATGATCAGCGCCATCAGAAAGCGCGGCACCGTCATGCCGAGGAACGAGACGGTCGAAAGCAGGCTGTCGACCCAGGAATATTGCCGCGTTGCGGCAAGGATGCCGAAAGATATGCCGATGACCGATGCCAGAAGGTGGCACACCAGCGCCAGCGCCAGCGTGCGCGGCAGGCGCTCGCCGACGACGTCGGCAACCGGCTTGTTGTAATAAAGGCTGTGGCCGAAATCGCCGCGCGTCAGAATCCCGGTCATCCAGTTGACGTACTGGATCGGCAGCGGCTGATCGAGGCCGTGCTCCTTGCGATAGGCCTGCGCCTGCGCGTCGGCTTCCTCGAAGGAGGCCCCGCCCTGATTGATGAGCTGCGAGCGGATATAGTCGCTGTAGTCGCCGGGCGGCGCCTGGATGATGGCAAAGGTCGCCACGCTCAAGACAAGCAATACCGGAATGGCAGAGGCGATGCGGACAAGCAGAAATCTGAACATGCCGTTTCCTTCTGTCGTTCTTCGCGCGGGACGCCGGTGTTTCCGGCTTCCCGAGCGCATTGAAAGGACGCTCACTCTTCCGGCTTCGCCATGGAAGCCGGAAGAGTGGTTCGGGCTCAGTTGCTCGGGCCGCTATCGCCGGGCTTGCCGGGAAGCTGTTCCGGATAGAGCTCGTAGTCGCCCTGCTTGTCAGCCGCGACGAAGACCCGCTCGCGGATGATCGTATCTTCGGCCCAGTTGAACATGAAGATCGGAGCACCGGTCGGAATGTTCGAGAAGCGCTTGTTGATGATCAGCGCGCCCGGATATTCCGTCAGCCCGACCGTATCGACATTGGTCGTCGCGGTCTTCTGATACTGCTTCATCAACGCCGCCCGCTCGTCATTGTCGTTGCTGGCGATGAACTTGTTGACCAGATCGACGAGCTCCTGCTCGTAGGGCATCAGGTCGACGGTACCGCTTTCAGGGGCACGGTGGTGCCAGCTTGTGCGGGGACCCGTCGGCGCAAGCTGCGTCGTATTCTGCACGACGGACGTCAATTCCTGGTCGTTGCGGCGGATCAGCCAGTCGAACTTGCCGGCATACTGCGTCGCATCGCGTTTGGTGCCGTCGACCGCGTTGATAACCACCTTGAGGCCGAGCTGCTCCATCTGGCCGATCAGGCCCTCGGCAAGATTGCGGTCGGTGCCGTAGTCGGAATTCACGAGCAGCACGATCTGCACGTCCGCGCCGCCCGCAGTTCCTTCCGGGAAGTTGACGAAGCCGTTGCCGTCCGTGTCCTTCAAGCCCGCCTTTTCGAGCAGCGCCTTGGCGCCTTCGAGGTCGAAGGCATAGTACATGGTCGATTGGCGGTCGTAGAAGCTCGTGCCGGAGGAAAGTCCGCCCGGATAGATCGCCGTGAACGGGCCCTTGACCAGAGCTTCGCCGAGCTTCTTGCGGTCGACCGCCATGGTCACGGCCTTGCGGAAGTCGAGATTGCGGTTGAGCTCGCGCACCGCCTGGGCCCGCGCGTCCGGTTCGCCCCAGCCATTCGCCGAGAAGTTCAGGCGCAGATTGTAGCCGATGACGCGGGCACCGAAGGCAAGCCGTGCCGGCGCTGCCTCATCGGCCGCACGTTTAAGCGACTCGACGAAATTCTCCGGCTGCTCCAGGTTCGAGAAATCGCCCGAGCCGGCAATCGCCTGCACGTCGCGGTCGGCCCAGGTCGAAAGCTTGTAGTGCAGCTCGTTGAGGTAAGGCAGCTGGTTGCCGGCCTCGTCCACCTTCCAGTAGTAGGGGTTGCGGCGCAGCACGATGATGTCGTCCGGCCGGTAGGCGACCGGCACCCAGGCGCCCATCACCGGAATGTTCAGGTATTCCGCCGGAAAGCCGTTCTTGTACTGGTCATAGGTCGTGCCGGCATATTTCGGATGCTTGGTCTTCAAGATATGCGACGGGCCAGGGCAGAAAGTGCCGTAGGCCATGGCGTAGAGATGCTGGCGCGGGAAGGCCTCCTTGAAGGTCCATTCGACCGTGTATTTGTCGATCTGCTTCAGCGTGGTTCCAACCCCGAAGGTCTCGGGAGTGGCACCATTCAAAGGCGAAACGTTCGGGTCGACGACATTGTCATCCCAGTAGAACATCACGTCTTCGGCGTCGAAGGGATCGCCGTCCGACCATTTCGCACCCTCGACAAGGTGCATCGTCAGCTTGTGGCCGTCCTCGGACCATTCCCAGCTTCTGGCAAGGTTCGGCAGCGGCTCCACGTCGGCAGCCTCGACCTGGAAGAGCGGTGCGGTGCGCGTCAGGCATTCCGACATGCCGATGTCGATACCGCCCCAGCCCTGGGTCTGGCCGGCGCTGTAGTTCCAGCCTTCCGGCCGGCCGCCGATGACATGGCGCAGCGCGTCGCCGTAGATGCCGACGCCGTCCGGCATGTTGCCGGTCTTGAAGACCATCGGCTCCTTCGGCAGCCGCTCGGCAACCGGCGGCAGCTTGCCGGCCTTGACGAATTTCTCCGTCACCCAGTCCGGCTCCTTGTATTCGGGCAGCGCCTTGAACTCCAGAAGCGCGTCGCGCGGCACATAGGTGATCTTGCCCTGCGCCGGAAATGGCGGCTGCTCGGGCACGACGGTCGGCTCGGATGCGAAGGCCTGCACGGCGAAGGCGGATATGCCGATGAGCAGGCTCGCCGTTGTTGTCATTCGATGCGTTTTCATGGCCTTAAGGTTCTCCCTCCTCAATGCCACCCGAGGCGGGCGGCGCTCCTCTGACAGTCAGCGCTATCCGCGTCTCCTCACGCGAAGGTCCTAGCGCCGTCATTTCAATGCTTAGGCGGTTTCGCCGCGTTCCCCCTCTGACTGGGATTGCCCCTCATCCGGTCTGTCGGCCACCTTCTCCCCGCAGACGGGGCGAAGGGGACTCGCGGCGCCCGCTTAAGTCCCCTCTCCCCGCCTGCGGGGAGAGGGCTAGGGCGAGGGGCATTCCCGGTCAGAGGGGGTAGCGGTTGTCACCATCGCTCAGCTCCACCCACGCGACCTACCCGGCGGCACGCAGTTTCGCCGCTTCCTTCTCGGCGCGGATTTCCTCGATCGAGCGCACCTCGCGGCGCGCCGCGCCCTTCCAGTCGCGGGTCTTGACCGTCGCGCGGGCGAGCCGCTCCTTCGCGGCATCGATGGCGTGGGCGTATTGCGGCAGCCACTCGGCCTGGGCGACGACCATCTCGTCGACCATCTGCCACACCTCGTCCGGCGTGCAGATGGCACCGACCAGCGGGTCGTGCAGCACCGCGAGCTTCAGAAGCTCGATGTCGCCGGATATCGCCGCATGGACCGACATGCGCTGGACGTTGATCGACGAGATGCAGGTGGCCGCGCAGACCTCCGGCAGCGTGATTCCCGACACCATGTTGATGCCGAAGCGATCGACGAAACCGGGCGATTCGATGATCGCGTCCGCCGGCAGGTTGGTGATAACGCCATTGTTCTTGACGTTGAAATGGCCGCGATAGACCCGACCGGTCTCAAGGGCCTCGAGGATGTGGCTCGCATGTTCGTTCGAACGCTTCGCCGGATCGATCGGCTTGCCGGCGGAAGCCAAGAGCTGCGGATACTCCGTTTCGAACCAGTTGCGGGTTTCGGTGGAGTAACGCAGATAGCCGCCGGTCTCGCCATGGATCCAGTCCGACATGTCGATCCATCTGGTGATCTCTTCCGGGCGCTTGCGGTACCAGGGCAGGTATTCGGAGAGATGGCCGTTGCTTTCCGTCGAATAGACACCGAAGCGCTTTAGGACGTCGATCCTGAGCTTTTCCTGCTTGGAGAAGACCGGATGGGCCTCGAAGGCGGCGACAAGCTCGTCCTTGCCGATCTTGCGGCCGCCCAAGCGCACGTCGATGAACCATGTCTGGTGGTTGATGCCCGAGCAGATATAGTCGAGCTCGCCATCCTTGGCGCCGAGGATTTCCGCGATCTGCTCGCCGCCGTGCTGGACGCCGTGGCAGAGGCCCACGGTGTCGACCTTGCCGTATTCGATCGCGGCCCAGGTGTTCATCGCCATCGGGTTGGCGTAGTTCAGGAATTTGGCGCCGGGTTCGGCGACCTCGCGGATGTCCTTGCAGAAGTCGAGGATCACCGGAATGTTGCGCTGGCCGTAGAGAATGCCGCCCGCGCAGATCGTATCGCCGACGCATTGGTCGACGCCGTATTTCAGCGGGATGCGGATGTCGTCGGCATAGGCGCCGAGCCCGCCAACCCGAACGCAGCTGATGATGTAGCGCGCGCCTTCGAGCGCCTTGCGGCGATCGGTGGTGGCGGTCACGCGCGTCGGCAGGCTGTTCGCATCGACGATCCGGTCGAGGATCGTCTTGATCATTCCGAGGTTGCGTTCGCTGAGATCTGTCAGCGCAAACTCGACGTCCTGGAGCTCCGGCACGGAGAGAATGTCGGTGAAAAGCTTCTTGGTGAAACCGATGCTGCCGGCACCGATAATAGCGATCTTGAAGCGGCTCATGGTCGTCTCGTTCCTCCTCGTCCCGCGGCATTCGCGCTATAAGGGTAAAATCAATTCATCGAATTGACGCTGGCCGCAAAGCGCGACCCCTCCTCTCCCAGGCCCTTTCCTGTTGCGGAAAGCGCCGTCTTGCGCGATCTGCGGCCATTATGTGTATAATCAACCGTACGACTAGAGAGGTATTGTGCTTTCATGGGTAATTCTGTGCTGCAGGATTTGATCGACCATGGCCCGGTGATGCGGACCGTTTCATTGCCGCGGGGAAGGCAAAGCCTGCACACCATGCCGACCAGCACCGGTTATGAGATCAGGACCGACGCGAGCTATGATTGGGACGGACGAAAGCGCGGCCAGACGCCGTTCACCGTTCTGCAGCATACGATCGGCGGCGCCGGCAACCTGCGCTACGAGAACCGTACCTATCGGCTGCGCCCGGGCGAGACGCAGCTTCTGCTGGTGCCGCACAATCACCGCTACTGGCTGGAGGACGGGGGACGCTGGGAGTTCTTCTGGATATCGATGAACGGTGAAGAGGCGCTCCGAATCCACCGGGCCATCCTGGCGGTAACGGGCCCTGTGCTGAAGCTGCAACCGGAAACGATCGAGCATTTGGCCGATTGCAGCCTGCGCCTCATCACCGGCGGCGAGACGCCGGGTCGCGCCTCGGCGATCGCCTACGAGGCGGCAATGGCGCTCTATGACGACGTCTTTGGGTCGCACCCGGTCTTCAGCCAGGAATACCGGACCATGCATCACGTCATCGATCACATCATGGCCAACTTGGAAAAGCCGCTCCCGGTCGAGGAACTCGCAAAGGTCTCGGGTCTCAGCCGGGCGCATTTCTCGCGCGTCTTCGCGGCAAGCGAGGGCATGCCGCCGGCCGAATTCGTCCTGCAGAAGCGGCTGCAGCGGGCGGTGAAGCTTCTCACCAAGACCGCAAGCCTGCCGGTCAAGGAAGTCGCGATCCTGTCGGGCTTCGACGATCCCAATTATTTCGCCAAGGTGTTCCGCCGCGTCTTCGGCGCAAGTCCGACCGAGTTCCGCACCACCGGCATGTATGCGAGCGTACCCGTGAAAACGCAGAAGATAAGCGAGTCCGTGACCACGCTCGCTGCTGCTTGCGATTGAAAAAGTCGCGATAAAAATTTACTAAACGAGTGAGCAAAGCAAAAGCAGCGCGCGCGGCTGACAGGCGGGACGCAAGAGAATGGTCACAATCAAGGAAATCGCATCGGCCGTCGGCGTCTCGTCAGCGACCGTCTCGCGGGTCTTGAACTACGATCCGACGCTATCGATCTCCACCACGAAGCGCCAGGCAATCATCGAGACGGCCGAGGCGCTCAACTATGCCACGCCGCGCAACCGCATCCGCGCCGCTGCCCAAGGCATCGGCGCCGGGCTGAAGATTGCGCTCGTGCATTTCCTCGATCCCGCCCAGGAACTTGCAGATCCCTATTATGTCGGCGTCAGGCTCGGCATCGAAAGCCGCTGTCAGGCGCTGAAAAGCGAGGTCGTCAAGGTCTTCCTGACCGGGAGCGCTCCCGAAGCGGCAATGCTGGAGGGAGCCTCGGGCGTGGTGGCCGTTGGTCACTACTATGGCGACGAGCTCGAATGGCTCCGCCGCCATAGCCGGCACCTGGTGTTCGCCGATTATGCGCCTGCCGGAGACGTGGACGACGCCGTGCTGAGCGACGTTTCCCTCGCCATGAGCCGGCTGCTGGCAGCGATCCACGCCATGGGCTATCGCCGCATCGGCTTTATCGGCTGGATCGACGCCTTCTACGGCCCCGACAACATCCATGCGGAACGTCGCTGCCGCACCTACATCGACTGGATGACCAAAGCCGGCCTCTATGATCCGGAATTGTGCATGGTCGAGCGAATGACACCGGACAGCGGCTATACGCTCGCCAAGGCGATGCTGACGAAGCCCAATCCGCCGCAGATCCTCATCACCTGCAACGACAACATGGCACTCGGCGCCTATCGGGCGATCCATGAAATGGGCCTCAAAATTCCTGACGACGTCGCCGTGGTCAGTTTCAACGACATTCCCGTCGCACAGTTCCTAGGGCCTCCGCTTTCCACCGTAAAAATTCCGGCGGAGCTGATCGGGGAAACCGCGGTCGACCTGCTGCTCGAGCGCCTTTCCGGCCGCGAGATCGCCAAGAAGGTTGTTCTCGGTACCGAAATCATCTGGCGCGGAAGCACCCCTCACGCTGCCGACGCCGCGGCGGTGGTCGAGGCCAGGCGGTCGGCCAGCAGCTAGGAAGAGCGCCGTCACGCAAATTGCCCCTCACCCTAGCCCTCCCCCGCAGGCGGGGAGAGGGAACTGAGCACCCGCCGCGAGTCCCTTCGCCCCGCTTGCGGGAGAAGGTGGCCGGCAGGCCGGATGAGGGGCGATCCAAGGCCTTGGAAAAATCCGAAGTAAAAATTTACTGAAAATATTGCCTCGTTCCCGATTTTGAGAAATACTCCGCGCCGAGACAGGGAGGACTGTCTCGGGGAACACAAGATTCCGGGAGGAAACAATGGACAATCTGGCGCGTGCCTATCTGCCACGCATCGCCGGCCTTGCGCTGGCGAGCGTGAGCTTCCTGGCGGTGACTGCCGCCGAGGCAAAGGAAATCACCATCTGGTGCTGGGATCCGAACTTCAACGTCGCGATCATGAAGGAGGCCGGCGCCCGCTACACGAAGACCCATCCGGACGTCACCTTCAACGTCGTCGATTTTGCCAAGACCGACGTCGAGCAGAAGCTTCAGACAGGTCTTGCCTCCGGCACCGCCGATGCGCTGCCCGACATCGTTCTGATCGAGGACTACGGCGCTCAGAAATATCTTCAATCCTTCCCGGGTGCCTTCGCGGCCCTCTCCGGCACCGTCGATTATTCCGGCTTCGCTCCCTACAAGGTCGACGTGATGACCGTTGACGGCCAGGTCTACGGCATGCCCTTCGATTCCGGCGTCACCGGGCTCTACTACCGCAAGGACTACCTCGAACAGGCCGGCTTCAAGCCGGAGGACATGCAGAACCTCACCTGGGATCGCTTCATCGAGATTGGTCAGCAGGTCGAGGAAAAGACCGGCAAGAAGATGATGGGGCTCGACCCCAACGATGCCGGCCTCGTCCGCATCATCATGCAGTCGGCGGGACAGTGGTATTTCGACAAGGATGGCAAGGCCAATGTCACCGGCAATCCGGCGCTGAAGGCAGCGCTTGAAACTGTCGGCAAGATCATGTCGGCCAATATCTACAAGCCGGCGGCCGGCTGGTCCGACTGGGTCGGGACCTTCACCTCCGGCGATGTCGCCGCGGTCGTCACCGGCGTCTGGATCACCGGCACCGTCAAGGCGCAGCCGGATCAGGCCGGCAAATGGGGCGTCGCGCCAATTCCCGCGCTTTCGATCGACGGCGCCACGCATGCCTCGAACCTCGGCGGATCGAGCTGGTATGTGCTGGAAAGCTCGGCGGAGAAGGCCGAGGCGATCGACTTCCTCAACGAGATCTACGCCAAGGACATCGATTTCTACCAAAAGATCCTGCAGGATCGAGGCGCCGTCGGCTCGCTGCTCGCCGCGCGCGGCGGAGCGGCTTACGAGGCGGCCGATCCGTTCTTCGGTGGCGAGAAGGTCTGGCAGAACTTCTCCGACTGGCTGGCAAAAGTGCCGTCGGTGAACTACGGCATCTTCACCAATGAGGCGGATACCGCCGTCACCGCGCAACTGCCGGCGCTCACGCAGGGAACGCCGGTCGACGATGTCCTCAAGGCGATCGACGCCGAGGTCAGCGCGCAGATCCAATGACCGGATGAGGAAGGTGGGCGGGCGACTGCCCACCTTCCCGCCGCACTCGATGTGCGGCCGACAGGTTTCCGTTCCTTCCCACGAGGATGACGATGGTTCACGCGCGCCGCGGCAGCATCGGCCGCTACTACGACATCAATGGCTGGCTCTTCGTCGCCCCGGTGCTCGGGCTGATCGGCCTTTTCATGATCTATCCGATCGTCTGGTCGCTGTGGATGTCCTTCCAGTCCGGCCGCGGCATGATGATGAAGTTCGCCGGCTTCGCGAATATCGTCCGCCTCTGGAACGATCCGGTTTTCATCAAGGCGCTCACCAACACGATGACCTATTTCGTCGTGCAGGTGCCGATCATGATCCTGCTCGCGCTGATCCTTGCGTCGATCCTCAATAATCCGCGGCTCGTCGGGCGCGGCCTGTTCCGCACCGCGATCTTCCTGCCCTGCGTCACCTCGCTGGTCGCCTATTCGGTGCTCTTCAAGGGCATGTTCGCGCCCGACGGCGTCGTCAACTCGACGCTGCAGGCGATCGGCATCATTTCCACGCCCATCCCCTGGCTGACTAATCCGTTCTGGGCGAAGGTGCTCGTCATCATCGCGATCACCTGGCGATGGACCGGCTACAACATGATCTTCTATCTCGCGGCGCTCCAGAACATCGACAGGTCGATCTACGAGGTGGCGCGCATCGACGGTGTCCCCGCCTGGGCACGCTTTACCCACATCACCATCCCGCTCTTGAAACCGGTCATCCTCTTCACCACGGTGATCTCGACGATCGGCACGGTGCAGCTCTTCGACGAGGTCTACAATCTCACCGAAGGCCGGGGCGGACCGTCCAATGCGACGCTGACGCTGTCGCTCTACATCTACAATCTCACCTTCCGCTTCATGCCGAATTTCGGCTATGCGGCAACTGTCTCCTACGTCATCGTCGTGCTCGTTGCGCTTCTCGCCTTCTTCCAGTTCTTTGCGGCCCGGGAGCGCGACAAATGACGAACGGCATCGGACGCGCGGCCGGCGCGCTTCTCACCTACTGCTTCCTGGGGCTAATGGCCTTCCTCTCCGTTTTCCCCTTCATCTGGATGGTGTTCGGCGCCACCAATTCATCGATCGATATCATCAAGGGCAGGGTGCTACCGGGTGCTGCGCTTTCAACCAATGTCAACACGTTCTTCACCCAGGTGAACGCACCGCTCGTCTTCTGGAATTCCGCGAAGATCGCGATCCTCTCGACGGTGCTGACCCTCGCCGTCTCGTCGCTCGCCGGCTACGGTTTCGAGATATTCCGCTCGCGCCATCGCGAACGTCTCTATCGCGCCCTGCTCTTGACGCTGATGATCCCGTTTGCGGCGCTGATGATCCCGCTCTTCATCATGATGGGCAAGGCAGGGCTCATCAACACGCACATCGCCGTCGTGCTGCCGACCATCGGCTCGGCCTTCGTCGTCTTCTATTTCCGCCAGTGCACCAAGGCGTTTCCGTCGGAACTGCGCGACGCCGCGAAGGTCGACGGCCTCAAGGAATGGCAGATCTTCCTTTTCATCTACGTGCCGGTGATGCGCTCCACCTACGCGGCCGCCTTCATCATCGTCTTCATGACGGCCTGGAACAACTATCTCTGGCCGCTGATCGTGCTGCAATCCAACGAGACGAAGACGATCACGCTGGTCATCTCCTCGCTCGCCTCCGCCTATTATCCCGATTACGGCGTCGTCATGGTCGGAACCGTTCTCGCGACGCTTCCGACCCTTGCCGTCTTCTTCTTCATGCAACGTCAGTTCGTCCAGGGCATGCTGGGCTCAGTCAAATAGGAATGATGATGCGCTCTGTTACTTCGTTCAACGATTCATGGATTTTTTCCGAAGGATTCACGGCTGCCGAGGTGGCCACGCTTAAGCCCGGCCAGGCGATCAGCCTGCCGCACAGTGCGGTCGAACTGCCGTTAAACTATTTCGACGAAACGTCCTATCAGCGCGCCTTCACCTATCAGAAGGTGCTGCCCTGGCGCCCGGAGTTCGCGGAGCGCGAAATCTCGCTCGTCTTCGATGCCGCCATGGCCGATGCCGTCGTCTATCTGAACGGCGAGGAGATCGTCGCCCACAAGGACGGCTATACCCCCTTCGAGGCGCGCCTAACCGGCAAGCTCCGCGACGGCGACAACCTGATCACGGTCAAGATCGACGGCAGCGAGAATCCGGAGATCCCGCCCTTCGGCGGCCGGATCGACTATCTCACTTACGCGGGTATCTATCGCGACGTCTGGCTGAAGGTCACCCACCCAGTCTCGATCGCCAATATCAAGATCGAGACGCGTGATGTTTTGAGCGACGCCAAATCCGTCACCGTTCGCTGCGATTTTTCCAATCCGCAGGGTCTCCCCTTCTCCGGCACGGTGACGGCGCTCTTGAGGGACGCGGAAGGCGAACTCCTGGCTGAAGCGGTCGGCGAGACCCGCGGAGGAAGCGTCACGCTCGAAATGAGTGGCCTCACGGGTCTGTCGCTCTGGGATGTCGACAATCCGGTGCTTTACCAGGTCGAGGTGCAGCTCAGGACCGATCACGGCCGCGACCTCCTCTCCTCGCATTTCGGTTTCCGCACGGCGGAGTTCACCACCGAAGGCTTCCGGCTGAATGGCCGCCCGCTCAAGATCCGCGGCCTCAACCGTCACCAGTCCTTCCCCTATGTCGGCTACGCCATGGGCCGCAGCGCGCAGGAGCGCGACGCGGAAATCCTGAAACACACGCTCCACTGCAATCTCGTGCGCACCTCGCACTACCCGCAGTCGAAGTGGTTTCTCGACCATTGCGACCGCATCGGCCTGCTCGTCTTCGAGGAAATCCCCGGCTGGCAGCATATCGGCGGCGAGGCCTGGAAACAGGAGGCGATCCTCAACGTCCGCCGCATGATCGAGCGCGACTGGAACCATCCCTCGATCGTCATCTGGGGTGTCAGGATCAACGAGTCGCAGGATTCGCACGACTTCTACGTCGAAACCAACCGGTTGGCGCGTGAACTCGACCCGACGCGGCAGACCGGCGGCGTGCGCTACATCACCGACAGCGAATTTTTGGAAGACGTCTATACGATGAACGACTTCATCCTCGGCAACGAGGAGCTACCGGGGTCGAACCGGCCGCGCACGGCGCTCCGCCTGCAGCAGGAATGCACCGGACTCGATCGCAAGGTGCCCTACCTCATCACCGAGTTCGGCGGCCACATGTATCCGACGAAGATCTATGATCAGGAGCAGCGGCAGGCCGAGCATGTGCGCCGGCATCTCGAGGTGCTGAACGCCGCCCATGGGAGCCCAAACATTTCCGGCGCGATCGGCTGGTGCATGTTCGACTACAACACCCATAAGGATTTCGGCTCGGGCGACCGCATCTGCTATCACGGCGTCATGGACATGTTCCGCGAGCCGAAATTCGCAGCCTACGTCTATGCCAGCCAGTGCGATCCGTCCGAAGAGGTGGTGATGAAGCCCGTGACCTTCTGGGCGCGCGGCGAGCGAAACATCGGCGGCGTGCTGCCCTTGATCGTGCTCACCAATTGCGACGAGGTCGAACTGAAGTACGGGTCGTTGACGAAGCGGGTAGGCCCGGACCGTGAAAACTTCCCGCATCTGCCGCACGCCCCCGTCGTCATCGATCATCGCCACTTCACCAAGGACGAGCTCGGCGTGTGGGGCATGAAATGGGAAAGCGCGGAATTCACCGGCTTCATCGCCGGCAAACCCGTGGCCAGCCTGCGCATGGTCGCCGATCCCGTTCCGACCACTTTGCAGGTCGAGGCCGACAGCAAGACGCTCCATGCCGAAGGCCGCGACAGCGTGCGGGTAATCGTCCGCGCGCTGGATCAGGTCGGCAACATCCTGCCCTTCCTGAACGATGCCGTCGACATCGCGGTAGAAGGTCCGGCGCGGCTCATCGGGCCGGGCCGGATTGTCTTCCAGGGAGGCTCGACCGGCTTTTGGCTCGAATCGACGGGGAAGACGGGCGGCGTTGTCGTCACCGTCGGTTCGTCGCGGCTCGGCTCGGCGAAGCTTGAGCTCTCCGTCGTGGGAGCAGCGAGCGCATGAGCGATCTGCAACTCAGCGACATCCGCAAATCCTATGGCAGCCTGGAGGTCATCAAGGGCGTCGATCTCGATATAAAATCCGGCGAGTTCGTCGTCTTCGTCGGCCCGTCCGGCTGCGGCAAGTCTACCCTTTTGCGAATGATCGCCGGTCTCGAGGAGATCACCTCCGGCGATCTCACGATCGACGGCGAGCGGATGAACGATGTCGATCCGTCGAAGCGCGGCATCGCCATGGTCTTTCAGTCCTATGCGCTCTATCCGCACATGACCGTGCGCGAGAACATGGGCTTTGCGCTACGCTTCGCCGGCGTCGCCAAGGCCGAGATCGAACGCCGCGTCGGCGAGGCGGCGAAAATCCTCGAGCTGGATCCCCTGCTCGACCGGAAGCCCAAGCAGCTTTCCGGCGGGCAGCGCCAGCGCGTGGCGATCGGCCGCGCGATCGTCAGGCACCCGAAGATCTTTCTTTTCGACGAACCGCTTTCCAATCTCGATGCCGAGCTGCGCGTGCACATGCGCATCGAGATCGCCCGGCTCCACAAGACGCTCGCCACCACGATCGTCTACGTCACCCATGACCAGGTCGAGGCGATGACGCTTGCCGACAAGATCGTGGTGATGCGCGGCGGCGTGGTCGAGCAGGTCGGCTCGCCGCTCGAACTTTACGACGACCCCGCCAATCTCTTCGTCGCCGGCTTCATCGGCTCGCCGAAGATGAACTTCCTCAGGGGTGCGATCGAGCCCGGCGATGGCGGGCAGTTTTGTGTGCGCCTGCCGGACTACGCGGACGCGAAGATCCCGGTCAAGCTGAAGGCGGCGCCGCCGGGAACTCCGGTAACGGTCGGCATCCGCCCGGAGCACTTCAACGAGACCGGGCCGGCGGCCCTCGATCTGACGATCGACATGCTCGAGCATCTCGGCGGCGAGACCTTTGCTTACGCCCGCCACGGCAATGGCGATCTCGTCGTCATCGAAACGAAGAACGGCCGCGGCCTGAAATCGGGCGACCGCATCGCCGCCCGGTTCGACCCTTCTTGCGCGCTCGTGTTCGACGTCAATGGTAAGCGCCTGCGGTAGGGAGATTTTCTACCCGCGCCATTCAAAAATGTGCCGCCGAAGCTCGTGCCGCGTGCCGCCGGCCGGGATAAGGAAAAGTGTATGCGGTTTTCCGCCCGTATCCCGCGTCTCAACCCATTCGATCATTTCATTTTTTCTTTGAAACAGTGAAATGATCTAGCGGCTCTCGGTCCGTTCGCCTTTCTTGTTGCGGCTTTTGGAAGCGGGACTCTTCTTCGGCTTTGCATCGTCTTGCTGCTTCCTTGCTGCGGATTTCCTCGGTTTTTTCCCTTCAGAAGGGTCTGCAGACGCAAGAGCGTCGCCAGAAGGCGCAGCATTCTTCGGCTCGCCGCCCCGATTGATCCCTGCGGCCTGAATCTCTTCCGCGGCCTCGAACCAGTGCTTCAGGCCGTCGCCCTCCGGCCGCCCCGCTCTCTCCCACAGTTCATAGGCCCGCTTCCTGATCAGTTCTTCGCCGTCCGTCTTCATGGCAAACGCTCCTTATCAGTTGAGGTGGCAGATGACCGGTGGGTGGCCGTTAAGCCTGATGATGTCGCATCGAAAGGAGAGTTTAGGCAGAATGCTGGATGCCCGCAATCGCAACGCGCTTTCGCGCGTGGTTACTTTTTGCAGCGAGGCGATGTGGATCCGTGCGGCGCATGCAGCGCCGGAAGCCACACCGATTGCCTGATCCCTCTCCCGTGGGCCTCTCTCGTGGGTCCGCCTATCGCGCCCCCATCCGCAACGCGCCGTCGAGGCGGATGACCTCTCCGTTCAGCATGTCGTTCTCGCAGATATGCCGGACAAGCGCGGCATATTCCGCCGGGCGGCCGAGGCGCGACGGGAACGGCACGCTCTTGCCGAGCGAATCCTGCACCTCCTGCGGCATGCCGGCCATCATCGGCGTTTCGAAGATGCCCGGTGCGATCGAGACGACGCGGATGCCGAAGCGCGCGAGCTCGCGCGCGATCGGCAGCGTCATCGCCACGACGCCGCCCTTGGACGCCGAATAGGCCGCCTGGCCGATCTGCCCGTCGAACGCGGCAACCGAGGCCGTGTTGATGATGACGCCGCGGGCGCCGCCGTCATCCGGTTCTTCCTTCGCGATCGCCGCCGCGGCGAGGCGGATCATGTTGAAGGTGCCGACGAGATTGATGCCGACCGCCCGCGTAAAGCTTTCTAGGCGATGCGGCCCGTCGCGTCCGAGCACTTTTTCGCCGGGCGCAATGCCGGCGCAGTTCACAAGGCCGTGGAGATGGCCGAAGCTCTCAAGCGCGACCGCGACCGCCACCTCGCCCTCCGCCTCGCTCGTCACGTCGGTCGGCGCGAAACGCGCCTTTACGCCGAGCTCGGCGGCAATTGCCGAACCCGTGTCGGCATTGACATCGGCGATGACGACAGAGGCGCCATCGGCGACAAGGGCGCGTGCGACGGCGGCCCCGAGCCCCGAGCCAGCGCCGGTAACCAGAAAGACCTTGTCCCGGATCAGCATGGCCGCGCTCCCCCAACCCGGTGGGCCGTGTTCCTCTGCATCATATTTTCCTCCCGTCCGTATCTCGGATCACGTATGTCCTGCGCGTCTGACTAGACGCAGCACGGTAGGCGCGGACTATAACCAGACGCGCCGTCGGAGGCGACACCGAAGGACGCGCGATCGGTCACGCGCCGGTGCGCGCTACGACCGGAACGTAGTCTTCCAGCTCCGGCGCCGGAAACACGAGCGTCGCGCCGATCTCGGCCGACCGATAGAGACCCATCAGGATCTCGACCACGGCGAGGCCGTCCTCGAAGGTTTCGAGCGGCTTCACGCCGTTGCGGAAACACTCGACCATGTGCCGGTTTTCGTCCGTGTAGCCATAGACGCTGGCCTCGTCCTCCAGAATCGGCATCAGCCCCTGCTCGGCATTCTGCTTTTCGACGAGATCTTCGCCCTCGGACCCCTTGACCGCGCGCGACAAGAAGATCTTCAGGCCCGTCCCGAGCGAATTGTATTCCAGCGCATATTCCGGCCCCAGGAGTTCGAGCTGGATGCGCAAGCCGGCGCCGACATAGGCCCAGGAGGTGGTCGCCTCGATTATCAGCTCGTTGCCGTCCTCGTCCTCGAGCGTGACGGTCGCGCGGGCAAAATCTTCCGCGGGACGCCTGCCGTAGTCGACCGCCTTTCCGAAGCGCTCGCTGAGCTCATCGGCATAGCCCGGCCGGGTCCACTTCAGGTTTGCGACCGTGCCGTTGACCGCCTTCACCTTCAGCGAGTTGCGCGGGGCACCCGGCGCCGTCAGGAGATGCCGCGCCACCTCGACGCTGTGGCACATCATGTCGGAGAGCACCCCGCCGCCCTGTTTGTCGCCCTGCCAGAACCAGGGTTCATGCGGGCCGGAATGCTCTTCCGCGGCGCGCGCAAGATAGGGCCGGCCGGTGGTCGACGCCGCACGGCGCCAGATGATCTCCTTGCCGCGCAGGACCGGCGTCGAGAAGACCTGGTTCTCGAGATAACCGTGGTTGAGGCCGGCGTCTTGCGCCAGCCGCAGCATTTCGCGCGCTTCGGCGACGGTGCGCGCCAGCGGCTTCTCGCAGGCGACGGCGAAGATCTTGCTGCGCCCTGCCTTGACCGCCTGGTTGAGCGTCCGCGTCACCTCGATCCGCGTGTAGTTCGGCGAGAGAATCCAGATCGCGTCGACATCCTCGGCGGTAACGAGCGATTCGAGGCTGTCATGCGCACGGCAGCTCCCGAGGTCGAGCGCCTCGACCTCTCTGGCAAACCGCGCGCGGTGTTCGGCTGTGGGGCTGAAGGCACCCGTCACCTCGACATTGCGCACGCCGACCAGCGATTTCAGGTGGAACTGCGCGATGAAGCCGGTTCCGACGAAGCCGACGCGCAATGTCTGCCTTGGCAATCCAGTCATTCTCTCCTCCCTGCAGCGCTTTGAATTGCTGCATGTCTTCGTCCCTAGATCGGCTCCGATTCAAGGAGACATGCAGTAGTTACTAGCCGGCGGTGCCGTACTGCCCCTGATGTTGAGAACAGTCGGCAGGACGATCGGTTCCTCGCGATTGATTTCGGCGCCCGATAGGATCTTAAGAAGCATCGCCATGGCCGTGCGGCCGATCTCGGTCCTCGGCTGGCTGACGGTCGTCAGCGGCGGATAGAAGGCCTTGCTGAGATAGAGATCGTCGAAGCCGACGACCGATACGTCGCCCGGCACGTCGTGCCCCATTCTTCTCAGCTCGTGAACCGCGCCATAGGCCATCTCGTCATTGCCGACGAAGAGCGCCGTCGGCGGCTCCGGCAGCGTGAAAAGCGAACGGCAGCATTCCTGTCCGCTTTCGAGCAGGAAGTCGCCGCGCATCTCATAAGCCTCCGGGATGTCGAGCCCGGCATTGCGCATCGCCTCGCGATAGCCCTCGCGCCGATGAAGGCTCATCGGCTCCGGAACCGGTCCGCTGATATGCGCGATCCGCCGATGCCCGAGCCCGATCAGATGCTCGACGGCGCCGCGCGCGGCAGCAATATTGTCGACCTGCACATGCGGCAGGCCCGACCCCTCGATCATTTCCAGCGCCACGACCACCGGCAACTGGTTCCGGCCGCCAGACGGCGGCAGCTTGCCTGTCATCAGGACCATGCCGTCGGCATGGCCATAACGCAGCATGTTGAAATACTCGGTCTCGCGGGCCGGATCATTCTCGGTATTGCCCATCAGCACCGAATAGCCGGCTTCCCGCGCCGTCGCCTCCACGCCTTTCAGGATGTCGAGATAGAAGGGATTGCCGACGTCACGCACAACGAGCAGGACCGACATGGTCCTGCGGGTCCTCAAGTTCCGGGCACTGACATTGGGTCGGTAGTTGAGTTCGCGCGCGAGATCATGGATGCGCTGGCGCGTCTCGGCGGTGACCAGTGCCGAGTCGCTGAGCGCACGCGAAACGGTCGCAACCGACACGCCCGCCCGCTCGGCGATATCCTTGATCTTCGGCCGCTCTCTCATGCACGCATCGCCCGACCCCGACCATAAAACATCATGAGCACGAGCAGCGTCGCCCCGAACACCATCTGCCGCCCGGATTCGTCGATGTTCACGGTGGTCAGGATGCTCTGAAGGATGACGAGCAGGATCGCGCCCGCCATGGTGCCGGTATAGCCGCCCTTGCCGCCGGCAAGCGACGTGCCGCCGAAGACGACCGCGATGATCGACGGAAGCGTGTATTGCTCGCCGACATTGGCGAAGGACGAGCCGGAATAGCCGAGCAAACAAAGGCCGGCGACCGCAGCGAACATGCCGGAAATGATGAAGATCGCGATACGCATCAGCCGGACCGGAACCCCGGCCATGTAGGCCGCATGCTCATTCGAGCCGATGGCATAGATGCGGTGGCCGAAAACCGTGCGGTGGAGCATGAAGGCCATGATGAGGCCGATCATGATCCACAGCCAGATGATGCCGGGAATACCGGCCACGAGCGGTTGCGTGACAAAGCCCGAAAGGCCGGGCGCGGCGCGGCCGGAGGGAATGCCCATGCGGATCACGACGAGCAGCCCCTGGAGCACGCCGAGCATGCCGAGCGTCATGACGAGGGGCGGGATGCGCAGGAGCGTCACACCCAACCCGTTGAGCAGGCCGAAGAAGGCGCCGGCGGCGAGGCAGGCGAGGATCGCCGGCACAATGCCGCTGTCTGCCCCGTTCATGACGTTGCCGGCGATGATCGCCGAAAGCGAAACGACGCCGCCGACCGAAAGGTCGATGCCCTCGCGCCCGCCGAGAATGACGACGTTCTGGCCCGCCGCAACAATGCCGAGCAGCGAGGCAACGATCAGCAGCCTCAGAACCTGTCCGCCGGAGGCAAAGCCCGGCGACAGCGTTTGGCCGAGGTAGAGAAGAACCGCGATCAGCGCGAGCGCAACAATGAGCGGCTGACGGATGAAAGTGAGGATCGCCGTCATGCCCGCGCCCTTCTGCCTGCCAGCACGCCTGCCATCAACACGACGAGAATAGCGAACCCCTGAACGAAATTCTGCCATTCCGACGGCGTGCCCATGAAGAAGACGACCGAGTTGATGAGACCGATCGTCAGCGCCCCAAGAGCCGAGCCGACCACCGTTCCCCAGCCGCCGGAAAGCGCGCTGCCGCCGAGCACGACGGCGGCGACGCTGTAGAGCGTCATCTTGCCTCCGACCAGGGGGTCGCCGCTCGCCGTATCGCCGGTGATGCAGAAGGCGGCGAGTGCGGAGAAGAGCCCGCAAAGAAGGTAGCCCTTGATCCGTATCGGCACGACCGGCAGCCCGGTCTGGTAGGCCGCCTGCTGGTCGTCGCCGACCGCGAGCAACTGCGTGACGAGGCGCGTGCGGCTAAGCACCAGGAGCACGACCGTGAGCACCGCCAGGATATAGAAGACGAAGGGCACGCCGAGCAGCCGGCCTCCATAGGTTCGCCAGAACAGCGCCGGCGCCGGCGTGCCGGCAACGGGAAGGATGTAGAGGGCGAAGCCGGTGAAGAAGATGCTCGTCGCGAAGGTCGCAACGATCGCCTGCAGCCGCAATGCGGCGACGACAATGCCGTTCAGGAGCCCGCAGGCGAGCCCGAGCAGAAGGCCAAGAGCAAGGGCGAGCAGCACGGCGCCGGCCCCGCCCCCCCATCGCTCCATCAAGACAACGATCGCGACATTGACGAGCGACAGGATCGAGCCCGCGGAGAGATCGATATCACCGGCATAGACGACGTAGGTCTGGGCGATCGCGAGCAGGATCAGCGCCATGTAGGTGCTGAAGAGCCCCGTCAGCGACCGGTAGCTGAGGCTGTTCGGCGAAAAGACGCCGTTGAGCAACAGCAGGCCCATGACGATCACGAGCGCCGGCAGAAAGGGATAGCGCTCCAGGACCTTGCGAATGCCGCCCGCGCGCGCCCTCGGTGTGATTGTGATCTCTGCCATCACGCGGCCTCGTAAGCGGCTTGATAGAGATTGTAGCGCGTGCGCTCGGCACCCGTCAGTTCGCGGCTGACCGAGCCGCCGTTGAACACCAGGATGCGGTTGGCGTTCCCGAGCAATTCGGCGTCTTCCGATGAATAGAGCAGGATGCCGAGGCCCTCGGCTGCCAGCTGGCGGATGAGCGCGAAGAGGTCGGCCTTCGCCGAAAGGTCGATGCCCTTGGTCGGGTCGTCGAGCAGCAGCACATCGGGGCGGTCGATCAACCAGCGGGCGATGATCACCTTTTGCTGGTTGCCGCCGGAAAGCGAATTGATCGGATGGAACAGGCTCGCAAACTTGGTGTGCATGCTTTGAAGCGCCGGCACCACCTTGTCGCGTAGCTTGGAGGGCCGCGCGATCATCAGGCGATCGCGCAGATAATGGATCGGCGTGACGTTCTCGATGATCGGCCTGCCGCTGATGACGCCGTCACGGCCGCGATCGCCCGAAACATAGGCACAGCCGCGTCGAATCGCCTCGCGCGGGCTCGAAACGTCAAAGCGGCCGTCGCCAATCAACACCTCGCCCGAGCCGATCGACCCTGCGCCGAAGATCGCTCTCAGCAACGCCGACTGGCCCTGACCGTGCAGCCCGCCAAAGCCGAGGATTTCGCCCTTGGCGACTTCGAAACTGACATTGCGGAAACCGCGACCGGAGAGATTGCGCACGGTCATCGCCGCGCCGTCCTTGCCGTTGACGACGGCGGGGGCCGACGACTGCGAAGCCGGCATGTCGCCGGAGCCGCCGACCATCAGCCGGATAACCGAGGCAGCATCCGTCTCGGCGAGATTGAGCGTCGTGATCGTCTCGCCGTCGCGAATGATCGTCACCCGGTCGCCGATCGCCTTGATCTCGTCCATGCGGTGGGAAATGAAGATGACGCCCCGGTCCTGCCGCTTCAGATCGCGCAGGATCTCGAAGAAGCGATCGACCTGCGCCCGGTCGAGCGCCGAGGTCGGTTCGTCGAAGATCATGATCGGCGCCTCGCTTGCGAGCGCTTTCATGATCTCCACGAGCTGCCGCTGGTCGGGACGCAGGTTGCCGACGAGAGCGTCGGCGGAAAATCCTTCTCCGGCCACCTCCTCGAAGAGCCTGATATAGCGCGCTGCACGCTGCTTGAGCAAAGCCCGGTCGACAAACAGGTGGGATTTGATCGGCAATGCGGCAAGACAGATGTTTTCCTCGACCGAGCGGTGAGCAGCAAGGCTGAGCTCCTGGTAGAAAATGCCGATCCCCTCTGCATGCGCCGAGTGCGGTCCGGTGATTGTGACCGGCCTGTTGTCGATCAGAATCTTCCCGGCATCCGGCCGCACACTGCCGGCGATGATCTTGCAAAGCGTGCTCTTGCCGGATCCGTTCGAGCCCATGAGGACATGAACTTCGCCGGCCATGACTTCCAGATCGCCGCGACGCAGCGCCAACGTGGCGCCGTAAGCCTTGCTTACGCCGCTCAGTCTCAATTTCGTCATGGAACTTCGTCCATTGCAGTGCGACGAGAAGCACGGGCCGAGACTCGGCCCGCGCAACCATTGGAAACACTCACTTGAAGAGGGCTTCCGCGTCTTCGATCGAAAGCGAGCTGGTGTAGGAATAGTAGCCAGGCTTGCCTTCGAGCTGCTTTGCCGCATCGCCCAGGTTCTTGCTATCGATGAACGGAATCGGCAGGTAGAGAGCGTTACCGTACTGGCCGGCCTTGGCGGGCTCCTTCAGTTCCCTGCCCTGCAACATCAGCACGGCGACATTCAGCGCGCTCGCCATGACACCCGGCGGGTTGACGGTCGCGCCGGAATTCAGCTTGTCCGTGACCCAGAGATCAATGAAGTCCTTGCGGATCTCGCCCGTTGCGGCGATCTGGCCGGTCTTGCCGGCGTCCATGATCGATTTCCAGGCACCGGCGGCCATGCCGTCCTGCACCACGACGCCGTTCACGTCAGGATAGGTCGCAAGGATGTTCTGCATCGCCTGCTGGCCCTGCGCCTGATCCCAGTTGGCATTGACTTCGTTGACGATCTGGATGTCCGGATAGTCCTTGAAGACCTGCTTGTAGCCTGCCACGCGCATCTCGTTAGCCGGGTGTCCGGCAACGCCGTTTATCGCGACGACCTTGCCCTTGCCGCCCAGCGTTTCGGCAAGCCATTTCGCACCGGCGGCACCCCAGGCAGTCTGGTCGATGCCGACATAGAGCGCATCCGGAGACGAAACTTCCGCATCCGTCGCGATGACCAGGACGCCGGCTTCCTTCGCCTGGGCGAAGATCGGGTCGAAGGCGGTGGGGCTGTTCGGGTTGACGATGATGGCGTTCACGCCTTCCGCGATGAAGTTGCGGATATGGGCGATCTGCCCGGGAACGTCGACATTCGCACTCTGGACCGAGACTTCGACGTCGACGCCCTTGTCCTTCCACGCGGCGGCGGCGGCCTTGGCCTCGTCGATCATCTGGGTGCGCCACTCGCTGCCGACCCAACCGTTCGAGAGACCGATCTTGAAGGTCTCCGCGTTGACTGCCGATGCCGAGATGACGATGGACGCAACTGTGCTGAGCGCTACTGCGATAAGCTTTTTCATAAGATCCTCCCAAATCTTAAGGAGGACATGAAGCCAGAAAATGTAATCGATTTCAACGGCGTTCTGGCAGCTGCAGCGCCCGGTTGAGTGCGTGCCGCGACCTCAGACCACGACGTTGCCGACGATGTCGCTTTCTGAGAGAACGAGGTTCGGCGAATAACCTTGCGCGAGGAACTGTTGACGATCGTTTTCGGCAACGACGAAGACGGCCGTGCGCGCGATCTCATTTGCCTCGAGCTCCGGCGCGGGGGCAACGACGGCGATGTCCTGGCGCAGGCCGAGTTCACGCAGCAGGCCTTCGAGCGACGACGGACTGTCGACGCCATGCAGGATCACGCGGTTGACCTCCGCGGCGGCGTTGACCTGCCACGCAAGCGTCTGCACGGCCACCATCAGCGGCAAGGAATCCTTCAGTTGCCGCGCCGTCGGGTGGTGCTCGAATCCGGCGAGCGCCATGCGCGTATAGATTTCATAGGCCTTGACGTAGTCTTTCTTGGCCGCCCACATGCGCATCGCAACCGCCATGCGGACGGAGGTAAACTGCCTGATCTGCGCGTCCCGTGCCGTGCGCCGGTCGGGTGTCATGCGTACGGCTCCACGCTTGGCGCCGACGTGGAGGAAATATTCCAGGCCGCCCCGGTAGCGGTCCCAGGCGGTCAGCAGTTCGTCGTGGCCGGCCTGGGGGCGATCCCGCCCTAGCTTTGACTGGACGACCTGTCGGTAGAAGGGCTTCTTCAGAAACGCGACGCCGCCCCTTTCGAGAAAATGCGCGAGATTGGAGAACGCCCAGTAGGCGAAATGGCGCGGCAGCCAGGATGTGCGCAGCGCCGCGGTCCGGTAGATTCCAATCTCGGGAAAGATGTGCCGCTCGACGATGAAAGCGAAGAGCCGCTCGAATTCGTCCTTGTCGAATTTGCTATCGGCATCGACATTGTAGAAAAGTTCGGTGTCCCGACCTTCGACCTCGTTATGAATATGCCACGGCGCAAAACAGGCGGAGAGTTTCGGGTTCCTGTCGAGGTAGGCAATGGCCTCGACAAGACCGTCGACCGCCAGCATGTCATCGTCCGCGAGATAGATCGCATACTCGCCCGCCGCGTGGCGGAAGGCGCTGCCGAGATTCGGGTCGACGCCGCGATTTTCCAGCTGGCGGAAATGGCGGATGGGCAACCCTTTGCCGGCGAACGTCTCGACAATCTCCCGGGTGTTGTCCGTGGAAGCGTTGTCGGAGATGACGATCTCGAAGCTGAACGGGATCTGGTAGCTGTCGACGAAGCGGCCGAGCGCATTCTCCAGGAACCGCGCTCGATTGTAGGTCGGGATGCAGATGCTGAGCTTGACGGGATCCACCGCGTGTTCCTGCTAGGTTGGCTCGGGTGACACTTGCTCGCCACCGAGTGAGGCCGCTCTCCCAAAGCCGGCGCGAGGGGAGAGAGCCGATGAGGACACTTATTCCGGTGCGATCTTGTGTGAGGCTTGCCCGCAGGGTTCACGCGAAGGATTTGACCGCCGCGGCCGCGCCCTTGGACATCAGCGTGGCGAGCGTGCGAACGAGCGTGTCGCGGAACGCTTCGTCCGACGACAGATCTTCGCCGAATACCTCCGTGACGCGGAGAAGCGCGGCCACGATCTCTTCGGGCCGTGGCAGCGGCTGCGCCGCGGCGGCGATACGGCCGGCAAGCGGGTCGCGGACATCGATGGCGGCGCCCTTTTCGTCCAGGCCGCGCGCGTAGCGCATCCAGGCGGCGACGCCGAGCGCCAGGCGGTCATAGGACGCCTTCGCCGCGATACGGTCCCTGATGGTGCCGAGCAGTCGCTGCGGCAGCTTCTGCGATCCGTCCATGGCGATCTGCCACGTCCGGTGGCGCAGCGCCGGATTGCGGAACCGCTGAAGCAGCGCCCGGCGATAGGCGGCGAGATCGAAACCCGGCAGCGCCGGCAAGGTGGGCGAGACCTCCTCGACCATCAATCCTTCGATCAGCGCCTCCATGCCAGGCAGCGCCATGGCTTCGGCGACCGTTTCGGCCCCGGCAAGGTAGCCGAGATAGGCGAGCGTCGAATGACTGCCGTTGAGCAGCCTCAGCTTCATCATCTCGAAGACGGCGACGTCATCGACGAAAACGACCCCCGCCTTCTCCCAGGCCGGGCGGCCGAGCGGAAAGTCATCCTCCACCACCCACTGACGGAACGGTTCGGTCACGATCGGCCAGGCATCGACAACGCCGATCGCCGCGGAAATGTCCGACCGGTCCTTTTCCGTCGTCGCCGGTACGATCCGGTCGACCATGGTCGACGGCGAGGCAAGCTCGCGGATAATATTGGCGAGGGCCGGATCGCGCAGTTCCGCGAAGCGCGTCACGACGTTCTTGAGCACGTGGCCGTTGGATGGAAGATTGTCGCAGGAGAGCAGCGTGAACGGGGGCACGCCGGCGCTCGCCCGACGCGCAAGCGCTTCCACGATGAAGCCGACCGCCGACTTCGGCCGCGCCGGATTTTGAAGGTCATGGACGACGTCGGGATGACCTTCGTCGAGCTTGCCCGTCGCCGGATTGTGGCAATAGCCCTTCTCGGTGATCGTCAGTGAAACGATCCGCGTCGCCGGGTTGGCCATGCGGGCAAGAACGGCTTCCGGGTCCTCCGGCGCGCAGAGAAGTTCGACGACACTGCCGATCACCTGCACTTCCTCGCCCTCGCCATCCTGGACCTTGAGCGTATAGAGCCCGTCCTGCGGCGCGAGCGCATCGCGCGTCTCGGGGCTGCGCAGCGAGACGCCGCAAATCCCCCAGGAAGGATCGTCTGCGAGCACCGCGTCGGTGAAGACTGCCTGGTGCGCCCGGTGGAACGCGCCGATGCCGAGGTGGACGATGCCGACGGCAAGCCGGGCGGGATCGTAGTCCGGCCGTTCGACGGTAGCCGGCAACCGGTCGAGTGTCTGTCGTGAGAGTCGCATCATGAAGCCTGCTGTTGTTTTGCGCGCGCGACGATCTGCGTCGGGCTGACGAACTGTAGCGCGAGGACCAGCCAGAAGAGCGTTGTCACCATATAGACGACCGCCATCGCATCGATCGACTGGCTGGCACGCACGCCGGACGCGAAGACCGCATAATAGAGCGCCACGACCAGTGTCTGGCTTGTCGGCCCGGCGATCAGGAAGGTCAGCTCGAACATGGCGATCGTGCGCACGAGGACGAGAAGCAGCGCCGCCAGCATGCCCGGAAGCAGGAGCGGCAGCAGGATACGCAGGAAAAGGCTGCCCGTACCCGCGCCGAAGACGCGCGCGGCGGCTTCGATACGCGGATCGATCTGCTCGATGAACGGGATCATCACAAGGATGACGAAGGGCAGCGAGGGCACCAGGTTGATCAGCACCACACCCCAGAACGAACCGCCGAGACCGACCTGATAGAGAACCGTCGCCAGCGGAATGCCGTAGGTGAGCGGCGGGATGAGGAGCGGCAGCAGGAAGAGCAGGATGACCGCTCGCTTGCCGGGAAAGTCCCGCCGGGCCAGCGCATAGGCGGTGACAACGCCGATCATTCCGGAAATGAGGACGACAGCGAAGACGACCTGGAAGGTGACAAGAACCACGCTCGAAAGCTGGAACTCGCTCCAGGCGTCGAAATACCAGCGCGTCGTCCAGCCCGCCGGCAGCCACGTGCCGAGCCAGCGCCTGGCGAAGGAGTTCATCACCACGGCGGCCATTACACCGATCAAGTTGAGGACGAAAAGGCCGGCAAGCGCCCACACGGCGAAGCGCCACAGCTTGGAGGCAAGGCCCTGGTCACGGATCATGGCGTCACCTTTCTAGTCTTTGGAATAATGTCGTTGAAATGTCGAAGTGCATCGCCTCACCCTTTCGTGCCGCCCGCGGGGCCGCGGTAGAAGAGCGAACGCAGCGCGAGCACCGCCACGACCACGACGAGTTCGACGAGGCCCATGATGATCGCGATCGCCGACCCCATCGAGTGATCGTACTGCTCGAACGCGGCCTGGTAGGCGGCAATCGAAATCACCCGCGTCGGCCCGGCAGGCGCACCGAGCAGCACGGCGGAAGGAAACACCGCGAAGGCCTGGACGAAGGCGAGGCAGAAGGTGACGGCGAGGCCCGGCACGAGCAACGGCAGGTAGACCCGGAAGAAACGCTGCCGCGGTCCGGCGCCGAGGGTTGCGGCCGCCTGTTCGATCGCCGGATCGATGCCGGTCACGTAGGAGAGCGTCAAAAGGAAAGCGAAGGGGAACCCGGTGATCAGCAGCGAGGCGAAGACGCCCCAATAGTTGTTGGTGAGCTTCACCGGCGCATCGAGAAGCCCGACAAGGATCAAGGCACGGTTGAACCAGCCCTGCGGACCGAGAAAGGTCAACAGGCCATCGGCGACGAATACCGTGCCGAGCGTGATCGGCAGCACCAGGATCGTCGTCAGCAGTCGCTGCCGGCTCATCAGCCGCACGCGAAAGGCAATCGGCAGCGCCAGCGCCATGTTGACGATCGTCACCGGCAGCGCGAGCCAGAGCGTCGCGCCGATCGTTGCGAACTGGAAGCGGTCAGTGAAGAAGCGGGTATAGTTCGAATACCAGACGCCCTCGCGCGGCATCAGCGAATCGACGATGCCGTAAACAAACGGATAGACGAACAGCGCGACCATCACCGCAAGTCCGGGCAGGACGAGCAGCGTCGTCGCGTCGAAACCCTGGGCGGCGAGCCGCAATCGAAGGGAAGGCCTGTTCATGCCGGCTGCCCCTTGAAGAGCAGAGCGCGGCCGGCGACCGGCTGCAGTCTTGCGGCGGCACCGCGCGGCAACGCATGATCCGCACGGAAATAGAGTTCCGAGCCGTCAGCGGCATGCGCCATGCCGAAGAAGGCGCGGCCGCGATATTCCATGCTGTTCACCGTGACCTGAATTCCGTCGCCGCCGTCGACGGCTACAAGATCTTCCGGGCGCACGGAAAGGATGGCAGCATTACCCGGCTTCAGCGGGTCGCGCATTGTGCCCGTGAGCCGTGCGCCGGCCGCCTCGATTTCCGCCTCGCTGCCGGAGACCGACAGGACCCGTCCGGGAAGCCGGGTGCGGAAGCCCATGAAATCCGCCACCTCGACATGGACCGGCCGCTGGTAGAGATCTTCAGGAGTGCCGATCTGCATGATGCGGCCCTGGCTCATCACGACAATGCGATCGGCGAGCGAAAGCGCCTCGTCCTGGTCGTGCGTCACATAGATTGTGGTGGAGCCGATCTGGTCGTGGATGCCACGGATTTCGGCGCGCATCTCGAGCCTGAGCTTGGCATCGAGGTTGGAGAGCGGCTCGTCCATGAGCACGACCGGGGGCCGGATAACGACGGCGCGGGCAATGGCGACGCGCTGCTGCTGGCCGCCGGACAGTTGCCCCGGCAGCTTGTTGGCCTGCGAGCCGAGACGGACGAGGTTGAGCGCGTCGTTGATTCGCTTGTCCGCCTCGGCACCGCCAATGCCCTGCATGGTAAGGCCGAAGCCGACATTGCGGCGCACGGTCATGTGCGGAAAGAGCGCATAGCTCTGGAACACCATGCCGAAGCCGCGCTTTTCCGGCTCCAACTCGTCGATCCGCAGGCCGCCGAGGCGGATTTCGCCGCCTGTGAGCGGCAAGAGGCCCGCAACGCAGTTGAGTGCCGTCGACTTGCCGCAGCCCGAGGGTCCGAGAAGCGCGATGAATTCGCCCGGCTCGATCGAGAGGTCGATGCCGTCGAGTGCGTTGTAGGCGCCGAACGAGCGGCGCAGTCCGTCAAGCTCCAGACGCGCGCCCTGTCTTGACTCGCCTTGTTTCTGCGTCGGCGCCTGTCTTGGGTTTTGAAGCGGCAGGGTCAAGGTATTCTCCTATTCATGGTGCGCTTCCGGTTGCCGACCCCACATGCAGCAAATCGAAGTGCTGCAGCGTCCCCTTGCGTGTCTGGAAAAACACAGCGGCGCTGCAGCGGGATCGTCACGACACCCACGCTTCCAGTGTGCGGTGTCTGCCCGGCCGATAGCGTTCGGATGCGGCGCCGACGGTTCGCCGGCGTCGCGTCCGGTTGACTAGAGCGGGATGAGGAAAAGTGTGTGCGGTTTTCCGCCCGCATCCCGCTCTAACTTATTAGAATCGATCACGTTTTATGATTTTGGGTCGATTCGACCCAAAATCTTCGTGATCTAAAGCTTGCTCAGCCCTTCGATGCGCCGATCTGTTCGTCCCAGATGCGGAACGCATCGACGAGCTTCGCCGGCTCAAGCGGAACCTCGAGCGGGTTGTTGGCGATCCAGTCATCGTATTCCGGTCGCCCGAACTCGGCGATGGCGTCCTGGCTTTCCTGCGGCGCCATGTCGAGCGTCACGCCCTTCGCCGCCGGACCCGGGTAGAAATAGCCCTCGTCAAAGGCGATCGCCTGCTGCTGCGGCTGGAGGATGAAGTTGATGACGTCGAGAAGGACGGCAATCTTTTCCTCGGACACGCCCTTCGGAATGACCGCATAATGCGCATCGGTCACCCAGTGGAAGCCTTCGAGGGTACCGACCTTCGCCTCGGCCGGAACGATGCCGAGCACGCGCGGGTTGATATCCCAGCCGGTAGTGGTGACGACGATGTCGCGGGTGCCCTCGCCGAGTTCCTTCATCACCTGCGTCGTTCCGGTGCCGTAGTACTCGATGTTTTCGCCGAGCGCCTTCAGATATTCCCAAGTCTTGCTCCAGCCGTTGACCGGATCGCGCGGGTCGCTGTCGCCGAGCAGATAGGGGAGCCCCATCAGGAAGGTGCGGCCGGGACCGGAATTGGCCGGGCGCGCATACATGAAGCGCTTCGGATTGGCCTTGGTCCATTCGAGAAGCTCGGCGGCCGTCTTCGGCGGTGTCGCGACGCGCTCCGGAATATATTCGATCAGCGGACCGGACGGGTAATAGGTGATGACGACGCCCTGGTCCTTCGCGAGAGCCTGCATCTTGAAGGCCTGCGGCAGGAGGATGCTTTCAAGGTTCGGGAGGCTCGCCTTGTGCGCGGCGAGATCCACCCAGAGCCCCTGGTCGAGCCCGGCGGAAAGCGCGTCGGTGCCGGTGAGAACGAGGTCGATATCGACCTTGCCGGCGGCCTGCTGGGCCTTGATCTTCGACGGCAGCTCGGGGGCGGGCGCCTTGGTGAAGGCGAAGCTCGACACCCATTCCGGCTTTGCCGCCGCGTAGTTCTCGAACATGCCTTGCGTCAGCGCCAGGTTACCGGCAACGTCGACGACCGTGATCGTGACCGGAGCCGACGGCGCCTTGGCCTGCGCAAAGCCGCGGGTGGGGATCAGGCTTAACCCCGCCATGCCGGCAACGCCGCCGACAAAATTTCTGCGTGTGATCTTCATTCTCATTCTCCTCCATCGTTATGCCGGACGTCTCCCGAGCGGCCGGCCCCTGCAACGCCGCGCGTCTCACCGGGCGCGCAAAGGTCGCTGCAGCACCTTGAATTGACTCACAAGCGATACGCCCGCTTGGCGAGCCCGTAGGCAAGTTCGCGCGCAAGGTCGTGCGCCTCCTCCTCGTCGAGGCGGTGGTCGGCGACAAGGCGGGCGAGATAGGCGCAATCCACCCGGCGTGCCATGTCGTGCCGCGCCGGGATCGACAGATAGGCGCGCGTATCGTCGTTGAAGCCGACGGTGTTGTAGAAGCCGCAGGTCTCCGTGGTCGTCTCGCGAAAGCGGCGCATGCCTTCCGGACTGTCGAAGAACCACCAGGCGGGACCGAGCCGCAGTGCCGGATAGTGGCCGGCGAGCGGTGCAAGCTCGCGGGAATAGGCCGTCTCGTCGAGCGTGAAGAGAATGATGGTCAGCGAAGGGTCGTTCCCGACCGCATCGAGCAGCGGCTTCAACGCCTGCACATAGTCGGTGGCCTTCGGGATATCGGCGCCCTTGTCCGGTCCGAAATTCGCAAACAGCGACGGATTGTGGTTACGGTAAGAGCCGGGATGGATCTGCATGACGAGGCCGTCCTCCTGGCTCATGCGCGCCATTTCGGTCAGCATCTGGCCGCGGAAGGCTTCTGCCTCCGGGGGTCCGGCCTTGCCGGACAACACCTTCTCGAACAGGCTTGCAGCGTCGCCGGGCGAAAGGTTTTCCGTCCGGGCGGTTGCGTGGCCGTGATCGGTCGCCGTGGCGCCGCGCGCCTTGAAGAAGGCGCGGCGGGCGCGATGCGCGTTGAGATAGCCGGTCCAGGTTGCGGGTTCTCCGGTCAGGGCAAGCAGCTTCCCGACATTCTCGACGAAGCCCAGCGCCTCGGCATCCACAACGGCGTCCGGCCGATAGGTCGGCACGACGCGGCCATGCCATCCCGAACCACGAACCGCATCGTGATGCGGAAGATCATCGAGCGCGCCATCTGTCGTCGCGATCACTTCGATGCCGAATTTGTCGTAGAGCGCGCGCGGCCGCAGCTGGGGCGTCGCGATCGCCTCTGCAATGCGATCGTAAAGGGCGTCGGCATTGCCCGGTCCCAGCCGCTTGGTGATGCCGAAGACCGCTTCCAGCGAGTGCTCGAACCAGAGCCTCGTGGGCGTGCCGGCAAAGAGATGGAAATGCTTGGCGAAAAGCCGCCAGATCGAGCGCCCGTCGGGAGCGATACCCGAACCATCGCGTCTCCTGACCCCGAGGTCTTCCAGCCTGACGCCCTGGGAATAGAGCATGCGCGTCGCATAGTGGTCCGGCGTGATGAAGAGCGCCGCCGGATCGGGAAACGCCCGGTCCTCTGCATACCAGACCGGTTCCGTATGGCCGTGCGGGGAAATGATCTTCAGGCCAGCGACAGCATCGTAAAGGCGCCGGGCGATGGCCCGCGCCTCCGGCTCCACCGGAAACAACCGATCGGGATGCAATGCCATTTCCGGGGCCTCCCTTCCCTCATCCATATTGGCAATCTGAATGAATTGATATACTAGTATCCAAAACCGAGTCAACAGATGGAATTCGCCTCCATGTCGAAACGCCAACGCCCGGATGTGTCGTCGCCGACTTTCGCAGTGTCAGGCGGCGTCAAGATTCGCCGGGTGACGACCGCATCGGCGATCTATGAGCAGCTTCATGCCGCGATCCTTTCGCTGCAGATGAAGCCGGGCGTCGCCCTGCAGGAGAAGCGCATTTCCGAGGAGTTCGGCGTCAGCCGCACGCCGGTGCGCGAGGCGCTTCTGAGGCTTGCCGAAGCCGGGCTCGTCGAAATCTTCCCGCAATCGGGAACCTTCGTGTCGCGCATTCCGGTCTCCGCCATTCCCGAAGCCGTCGTCATCCGCAAATCGCTGGAGCGCACGACGGTCGAACACGCCGCCGAGGTCGCGACCACCGACGATATCGCCAGGCTCGATGCGATCATCGCTCGCCAGCGCGTCCACGCCGCGCTCAACGAGCCATCGCAGTTCCACGAACAGGACGAGGCCTTCCACGAGGCCATCTCGGCGATCGCCGGCTATCCGGGCATCTGGAGCATCCTGAAGACCGTGAAACTGCAGATCGACCGCGCCCGCCGCCTGACGCTGCCGGTGCTTGGCCGCATGGACAGCGTCATCGAGGAGCACACGACGATCCGCGACGCCATCGCGGCGCATGATGTGGATCGTGCGCGCGGCGCGATGATGCATCACCTGAGCGCCGTCATTCCCGACATTGACGAGCTGCGGCTTCTCTATCCGGGCTATTTCAGCTGAACGGCGAGCGCGCCCCTCGACAACCTCGAGAGACGATCTCAAGAGACCACCCCAACAAAAGAATCAAGGCTGACAGGAGGAACACCAATATGCGGCAGGGCTGGAGATGGTTTGGGCCGGATGCGCCGGTCACGCTGGACGATGTGCGTCAGGCGGGCGCGACCAATGTCGTCTCAGCGCTGCATCAGGTGCCGATCGGCGAGGCCTGGAGCGAAAAGGCCGTGCGCGAGCGCCAGTCGCTCATCGAGACCACGCCTGCCGGCCGCACGCCGCTCAAATGGTCGGTCGTCGAGAGCATACCGATCCCCGATCTGGTCAAGCGCAAGGGCGGAAAGGCGAAGGCCGAGATCGAGGCCTGGATTGCCAGTCTCGAAGCCGTCGCCGCCTGCGGCATCAAGATCATCTGCTACAACTTCATGCCGGTGGTCGACTGGACCCGCACAGAGCTCGACTTCGTCACGCCGACGGGCGCGACCGCGATGCGCTTCGACCATGAGCGCTTCGCGGCCTTCGAACTTTTCGTCCTGAAACGCCCCGGCGCCGAAAGCGAATACTCGCAAGAAGACCGCGAGCGGGCAGAGGCCGTCTTCGGTTCGATGCCGGAGGAGGAGATCGCCGAGATCACGCGCATCATCACCTCCGCGCTCCCCGGCTCCACCACCGAGCCGCTAACGATCCCCGCCTTCCGCGAGCGGCTTGCAGCCTATCAGGAAATCGACGCGGCGCGCCTGCGCCAGCATCTGATCGAATTTCTTGAGGCCGTAACACCGGCGGCGGAAGCAAGGGGCGTCAAGCTGACGCTTCATCCGGACGATCCGCCGCGTCCGCTCTTCGGCCTGCCGCGCATCGCCTCGACGGAGGCCGATTACGCCGCACTGTTCGACGCCGTGCCCTCGGAAGCGAACGGCATGTGCTACTGCACCGGAAGTCTCGGCGTCAGGGCCGACAACGACCTGCCGAAGATCGCCCGGCGGTTTGCATCGCGCATTCATTTCGCCCACCTTCGCGCCACCACCCGCGAAGGCGACGGCCGCAGCTTCCATGAAAGCGCGCACCTCGAAGGCGACGTCTCGATGGTCGATGTCCTGAAGGAACTCGTCGCCGAAGACCAGCGCCGGGGAGCGGAAGATACCATCGTCTTCCGCTCGGACCATGGCCACCGGATGCTTGACGATTTGCAGAAGAGCGTCACGCCCGGCTATCCCGCGATCGGCCGCTTGCGTGGTCTCGCGGAGCTGCGCGGCATCCTTCACGCCCTTGGCGCGCCGCCGACCTGATCGGCGGCGACACGAACGCCAGAGCATCCCCCTTTCAAGTGGAATCACTGGAAGCGGATAAGATGCTCTAGAACCAAAGTGCTAGAGCGTCCTTTGTGCGTTCACTTGAACGCACGGCGCTCTTAGGCGTCGTCAGCCGGAGCTTCCCGCCGAACCGGATGATGGCGGAAGAGAGTGGGAGTCGAACCCACCAAAGGCCGTCTCTCGACCCCTCCCGGATTTGAAGTCCGGACGCCCCACCGGGGACGAATCTCCTCCTCAAGCAATTCCAGGAAACGTGTGTAACGGTTTTCCGTCCGGAATTGCTTTGCCTCAAAGAGTTAGAGCGGGATGCGCTCACAGCTTTCCTCATCCCGCTCTAAAACACCCACCTTGTCACGCACACCATTCGGCAAATTGCCGAAAAGGTCCAGACGGTTGCGATTGAGGCGGCGCATATCGCCGCGTCTGAGCGTGACGCTGTGACGGTCGAAGAAGTCGAGGATCTGGATCGCAACCTTGCGGCCGTTCTCGAGTCGATCGCGAAACTGCATCGCAGTGAACCAGCCCTTGTCCGCGGCCGTACTGATCTCAACGATGACCGCGACCATCTCCGCCACCACCTCGCGCAGGAAAAAATGATCGTGCGCCACCTCGTGCACCTTGCCCATGCGACTGCCGAGCTTCATGAGCCGGCGGACCTGCGCCTCGGGCACCGCCAGCAATCCGGCGATATCGCGTACGCGCGGCGGGCGGAACCGCTCGGCCCCGTCGAGCAGGGGCTTGATATCATGCCAGAGCCGTTCGTCGGCCAGGGTCATCGTCACCCGATGGTCGGCAAGCCGGACCCATGCTCCGTCGAGCGCGATCTCTCCCGGTCGAGCGAGTGCCTGCAATGCCGCCCGAAAGGCCGGCACCGGCAAGCGAAGCTCCGTCTGCGTGCGCAGCCGCTCGACACCCATTCCCAACAGATCCGGATTGTCGGTATGGAAACCCTTGAGCCGGGCGAGGATATCGTTGCGGAATTTATCCCAACTCGTCTCGGACATGGCGAGCGTCGTCGCCTCCAGCGGCAGTTGCACGACACCGAGCGATTGCGTCAGCGCGACGGCCTCCGTTGCAGCGATCGCTCGGTCGCGGGCAAAGGCGTTGAGGTCGAGATAAAACGGCGGCGCGGCGAGCAAGGCCTCGATTGCCTCTTTCGGTTCGGTCAGGGAGAGCGCATCGAGCTGCGCCATCCGCTCCGCCGTGCGCCGCTTGCGCGCCGGCGCGCGCAGATCCAGGAACCGACCGCCGCCGATGGTGCGGCGCGCGGAGGTGTCGCGAACGACATAGCGGTCTCCAGCCGCCGCCGCGATCGGCCGCTCCAGCACGAGCTGGACGCGGGTGCGCGCACCGGGGGCCGCCGGCTCATCGGCCAGAAGGACGATCCGGGCTCCGACTTCAACCGAGGCATGATGAAGCCGCACCGGGAACCAGTGGCCGATCGGCTTCGGCTCGGAGCCGAGCACGCGCAACGTCGCATCGATCCGGCTCGTCGGCGCATGCAGATCCTGGTCGCAGACCACGTCGCCGCGATTGACCGCCGTCTTCGTGATGCCGGGACCGGCGAGGTTCAGCGCGCAGCGATCGCCCGCGCGGCCGGTTTCGCTTGGCCTGTTCTGCGCATGGATCGATCGCACCCGGGCGTCGAGACCGGAAGGGCTGATGGTGACATGGTCCTCCACCGACACCTGTCCTGAAAGTACGGTTCCGGTGACGACCGTGCCGACGCCCTGAATGGTGAAGGAGCGATCAACCGCCAGCCGGAAGCGGCCGGTTGCCTGCCGTCGCGTGAAGGTTCGCGCCGCACCGGCGATTTCATCACGAAGCAGCGCCACGCCGCTACCCGATACAGCCGATACCGGGATCATCGAGACATCGGCAAGCGCCGTGCCGGCAAGCTCGTCTCGCATCTGCCGTTCGACTTCTTGGAGGCGATCTTCCGACACGAGATCGGCCTTGGTGATGGCGACGATGCCGTGTTCGATGCCGAGCAGGTCGACGATCGCCAGATGCTCGCGCGTCTGCGGCATGACACCGTCGTCGGCCGCCACCACCAACAGCACGAAGTCGATGCCGCCGGCGCCCGCCAGCATGGTATGGATGAATTTCTCGTGGCCCGGGACGTCGACAAAGCCGAGGGTTTCTGCGCCCTCGACCGGCATGTAGGCAAAGCCGAGGTCGATCGATATGCCGCGGTCCTTCTCCTCCTTCAGCCGGTCGGTGTCGACACCGGTCAGCGCCCGGATCAACGACGTCTTGCCATGATCGATATGACCGGCCGTGCCGACGATCACTTTTCGCCCCTCCCATGTGCAGGCTGGGACGGATCCGCCGTCTCGGGCAGCGACATCGCGGCGCGGCGCTCGGCCTCCGCCAATTCCTCCGCGTCGAGCCCGTCACGAACGACGTCGAAGAACGGCGTCGCCAGCGCGCTGCCAGCTTCACGCGCCCTCAAGAGCCAGGCGAAGGCATCGACGGGATCGCGGGCGATGCCGCGTCCCAGATGATACGCCGCGCCAAGCATCGCCTGCCCGTCGGCGTCACCGGCGCGCGCGCCGAGCCCCCACCAGTAGACCGCCTCGATCGGATCGCGCGCGACGCCGATGGCATTGTGGTAGAGCATCCCGAGCCGCGTCATCGACTGAGCGGAGCCGTTCTTTGCGGCAGCGAGCGCCCAGCGGTGCGCTTCCGCGAAGTCGGGCTCGATGAGATCGCCCTCCAAAAGCATCCAGCTCAGCATGTCCTGAGCCTCGGCGTCATCCTGTTCGGCTGCCTTGCGGTAGAGCGCCGCCGCCCTTTGATAATCCGGTGCGATTCCCTCGCCCTTGAAGAGCAGCGAGGCGAGGTTGCGCTGACCGACTGGATCGCCGGCCTCGGCAGCGAGACAGAGCCAGCGGTAGGCAAGCTCGGCGTCGCGGGCGACACCCAGTCCACCAGCAAAGCATGCACCGATATTGTTCTGCGCTCGCGGATTTCCCGCCTGCGCCAAGGGTATCCAGGTCGCAAGGGCAGTCTCGTAGTCGCCGCTGCGGGCGGCGGCGAGCGCCTTCTCCATCGGCGCCTCGCCGGATTGATCGCTCTCGGTCGATCTTCGCAGGAAGCGGCTGAAGAGACTCACGACGGCGGTCCTTCGCTCGGCGGATCGAGATGCGCGAGATTGGCGACGAAACCGTCCTCATCCTCAAGGCAGCGCAAATCGAGGATGAGCGCCCCGCGCTCGATGCGGCCGATGACAGGCATCGGCAGACGCCTCATGGCCGCGGCCAGTTCGGCAAGTGTGCGGCCGCTGCCTGAATGCGGCGTCAAGGCAAGCCCTGCGCTCGGCACGGCAGAGAGCGGCAGGGCGCCGGAGCCGATCTGGCTTTCGCAATCCACGACCGAAACGCGGAATGCGCTCTTCACGGCGCGCTCCATCAAAGATGCCAGCCGCGCCGCCTGGTCACCGATGTCCGCCTTCGGACGGGAAAGCAGCCGCATCGTCGGAAGCCGCTCGCCCAGGCGATCCGGGTCACGATAGAGCCTGAGCGTCGCTTCCAGCGCCGCAAGGCGGATCTTGTCGACCCGCAGCGCGCGTTTCATCGGGTTGCTGTTGATCTTTTCGATGAAGGCTGTGCGTCCGACGATGAAGCCGGCTTGCGGTCCGCCAAGCAGCTTGTCGCCAGAGAAAGTGACGATGTCGGCGCCGTCGGCAATCGCTTCGCTAACGGTCGGCTCGTGGGCAAGCCCGAAGCGCTCGAGGTCGGTAAGCGTGCCCGAACCGAGGTCGTTGACGAGCGGCAGACCGCGCTCGTGGGCAATGCCGGCAAGCTCGCGGGCGCCGACCTCCTTGGTAAAACCTTCGATGCGATAGTTGGAGGTGTGGACCTTCATGATTAGGCCCGTCTCGGGTCCTATGGCGTCGCGATAGTCCCTCGCATGGGTGCGGTTCGTGGTACCGACCTCGACGAGGCGGACGCCGGAGCGCAGCATGATGTCCGGCATGCGGAACGCGCCGCCGATCTCGATCAGCTCGCCGCGCGAGACGATCGCCTCCCTGCCGGCCGCGAGACTGTTCAGCACCAGAAGCACGGCCGCGGCATTGTTGTTGACGATGGTCGCATCCTCGGCACCGGTCAGCTCGCAGACGAGCGCTCGAAGGTGATCGTCTCTTTCGCCGCGTTTGCCGCTCTCGAGGTCGAACTCGAGCGCCACCGCTTCGCGCATCGCCTCCGTCGCAGCGTCGATTGCCGCTTGCGCGAGCAAGGCCCGGCCGAGATTGGTGTGGAGCACGGTCCCCGTCAGATTGAAGAGCGGGCGGAGCGTCGACCGATCATTCTCCTCAAGCGCCGTGACGGCGGCCGTGACGATGGCGTCGGAAGGAGGAACCTCTCCACCTTTGCGCACCTCGTCCCGGGTCGTGGCCAAGACTTTCCGCAAGGCTTCGGTAACGGCCGATCGCCCGAAGCATTCGACCGCTTCGACGAGGGCCGCCGATCTCAGAAGCTCGTCCACCGACGGGATGTCGCGCAACCGGACATTGGCATCCATCAAAGTCCTCCTTGCATCGCGCCAGCACTCGAAAACTGGCATGACGCATCAGAAGCCGGCCAGTAGCGGCGCGAATCCGCCACGGCGATAGGGACCCTCGCGCATCAAAAGATCGAGGCTCAGGCTCGCAACATCGTCCGCGACCGGTTCCGTTGCCGGCTCGTTGTTCTGGTAGAAAATCTTTGTCCAGCCATGGCATTCGTCGCAGGTCTCGGCCTTGACGGTCCCGCCCTGGTCCTCGATCTCGCGATAGGAGATCCCCTTGGTGGAGCCGCAAAGCACGCACTTGATCCGGACATAGTGCCAATAGGTGCAGCACAGCGAGCAGGAGCAGAACCGCGCGCCGTGCGAGCCCGGCCAGCCGACGACCATGGACGATACCGGCCTGCCGCCGCATGACGGGCAAACGCCGTCGGCGACGGGCGTGAGCTTCTTGGCGTCGAGAAGCGACGCCAGCCGAGCGAAATGCACCTGAAGCGCGGCCCAGACAAAAATGTGTTCCGCAATCGCGTCCGCAGGCAACGAACCGGAAAGCACGGTATTGGCCATGAGAAGACGCGCTTGCGCATCGGCGGCGGCGACACGTGCCAACGCGGCGGCGGCCGGCACCGGTTTCTCGATTGCGTCAGCGGCTGCGAACAGACGGTCGAATATCGTGTTGAGCGCTTCGCCCTCCATCCCATGGCGATGGAGCGGCGGCATCTCGAACTCTCGTGCGCGCTTGAGGGCTGCGGCGTCGGGGCCTTCGGCAGGCGGAAGCTCGGCCTGGATATCGTGTTGAGCTCCAGCGAGCCGGGCTACGAAGTTGAGATAGGGCGCAAGGTCGCTCGCTTCGGCCAATTGACGAAGGCGCAGCGATCGGATGAAGAACAGCGAAGACGGATCAGGCAGGCGCGCAAACGGCGGCGACGAGACTTCTCCAATGGCGGTGGGATCCGGCGCTGCTGCGTCTTTGCGTTTCATCACACTCCCTCACGAACCCGACGGGCCACGTGATATAACCCTGAAACTTGGTTTCGAGCGGGATGCGGGCGGAAAACCGCCCACACTTTTCCTCATCCCGCCCTATTCTGCTGCCGTCCTCTTCTCGTCTTTCGCAGGCGGCTTGGCGACGAGTTCGCGCAACCATTTGCGGTGATACCGCCAAGCCCAGCCGCCGGTCACGGAACCGCGTACCATCCCGCGTATCGTACCCTTTACCCAGATCGCTGCATAGACATGGGTGATCCAGACGCTGATCGCGAGGATGGCGGCGATTGCGTGCACGAGAACGGCCCACCGCTTCTGCTCGATGGTGGTGAAGGCCGCGAAATATTCATCCCATATGACGAGACCGGACGCGATCAGGACGATGATCAGGACCGACATGGACCAGAAGACGAGCTTCTGCCCGGCATTGTACTTGCCGATCTCGGGCAGGCGTTCGTCGTGCGCAGTCAGCACGTCGCGCACCCGTGCAAGCCAGGTGCCGTCTTCGCGCTTCCACAGATTGAGCTTCCAGAAACGCAGGAACAGGCCGAGGAAGCTGAAGAACAGGACGACGCCGATCCACGGGTGGATGGCGCGCACCAATTGGCCCCCGCCGAACAGCCCCGACAGGAAGAAAAGCCGCGGGTGGAACAGAGAGAGGCCGGAAAGCGCGAGCAGCACGAGGCTGCCGGCTGTGATCCAGTGATTGATCCGCGCGCCTCCGGTGTAACGATCGACCGTGACAGGCTTGCCGGCATGCACGCTGCTGCTCTTGCCGGCGTCATTTTCCGTGTTGGTACTCATGAGGAACGATCTCCCGTGAGCCGCTCAGCAGCCTCCTCGTCCTCTTCGGTAACGCGGTTGGGGCCGTTGACCATGTAATGCAGGAAGCCGGTGACCGCCGCGACGCCCATGACGGCGAGGCCGGCATATTTGGTGACCCCCTTCCAGGCCTCGACGATCGGGCTGATCCTCGGGTCGTTGGGCAGACCGGCGTAAATCTCCGGCTTGTCGGCATGGTGCAGCACATACATGACGTGCGTGCCGCCGACGCCCGGCGGATCGTAGAGGCCGGCATTGGCAAAGCCGCGGGACTTCAGGTCGGTGATCCGCCCTTCGGCATGTTTCTTCATCTCCTCCTTGGTGCCCCAGACGATCGCCTGCGTCGGGCAGGCCTTGGCACAGGCCGGCCCCTGGCCGACCGCGACGCGGTCGGAGCAGAGCGTGCATTTGTAAGCGGTATGATCGACCGTCGAGATGCGCGGAATGTTGAACGGGCATCCCTTGATGCAATAGCCGCAGCCGATGCAGTTCTCATGGACGAAGTCCACGATGCCGTTCGAATATTGCACGATGGCGCCGGGCGCGGGGCACGCCTTGAGACAGCCCGGGTCCTCGCAATGCATGCAGCCGTCCTTGCGGATCAACCATTCGAGATTGTTCGTCTCAGGGTTTTCCCATTCGGTGAACCGCATCAGCGTGAACATGTCCGGCGTCAGGTCGTGCGGGTTTTCAAAGACGCCCACGTTCTCCTCGATCTCGGGATGGGTGTCGTTCCACTCGATGCAGGCGGATTGGCAGGCCTTGCAGCCGATGCACTTCGAGACATCGATGAGCTTGGCGACTTCGGTCTGGCGCTCGGCGGGCGGCGTCACGTTCGACGCCGAGCGTCGCATCAGGTCGCTTTCGCCGAACTTCGGGGTTTGAGGTCCGGTGCTGGGATTTGGGACGGGCGGGAACATGGTTCTAGCCTCCTCAAGCCACCGGCCCGGCAATGGGCTCGATATTGACCAGGAACGCCTTGTATTCCGGCGTCTCGATGTTGGCGTCGCCGACGAACGGCGTCAGCGAGTTCGGGCCGAAGCCCTTCCTGGCCGCGCCGGTAAAGCCCCAATGCAACGGGATGCCCACCACGTGGACCGGCTTGCCGTCGCAGATCAGCGGTTTGATCCGCTTGGTCACGACGGCCTTGGCCTCGATCGAACCCCGTTTGGACCAGACATGCACCCAGCCGCCCCTGGTGATGCCTTTCTCCGCCGCCAGCTCCTCCGAGATCTCGACGAAGAACTCCGGCTGCAGCACGGCGTTCACGTGGACGTGCTTGGTCCAGTAGTGGAAGTGCTCCGTCAGGCGGTAGGACGTCGCCGCATAGGGGAACTCTTCCGAGGCGGGTTCGGCAAACTGCTCGAGATCGCCCTTGAAAACCCGCGCCGCCGGATTGCCGCGCACATTCGGTGCGACAAGATTGCCGAGCGGGGATTCAAACGGCTCGTAGTGCGTCGGGAACGGCCCGTCGCGCATCATGCCTCTGGTGAAAAGCCGCGAGACGCCTTCCGGGTTCATGATGAACGGCCCGACATCCGTGGGCTTCGCCGTCGGCGCGATATCGGGTATGTCGTAGCCCGCCCATTTCGCGCCGTCCCATTCGATCAGCTTGCGGCTCGGATCCCATGCCTTGCCGTTCACGTCCGCCGAGGCTCTGTTATAGAGGATGCGGCGGTTGACCGGCCAGGAGAACGCCCATTTGGAATAGGCACCGGTCTCATCCGGGTCGGACGTGTCGCGCCGGGCCATGTTGTTGCCGTTCTCGTTGAAGCAGCCGGAATAGATCCAGCACGCGCTCGAGGTCGAGCCGTCGTCGCGCAGCGCCGCGAAACCGGGCACCAGCTTGCCCGCCTCCGCCAACACCTTTGCCGGGTCGGCGGTATCGTAGACGGTGGAAAGTGCCTTGCCGTTGATCTCCTTGGCCAGCTCTTCGGCCGTCGGTTCATTCGGATCGGCATAGGCCCAGTCGAGATTGACGATCGGATCCGGGAACTTTCCGCCCTCCTTGCGGTAGAGTTCCTTCAGCCGCACGTGGATCTGGGCCATGATCCAGTTGTCGGTCATCGCCTCGCCCGGAGGCGAGCCGCCCGGCCAATGCCACTGCAGCCAGCGGCTGGAATTGGTGAGCGACCCCTCGTCCTCGGCAAAGCAGGTGGAGGGCAACTGGATGACCTCCGTCTGGATCTGCGAAGGATCGACATCGTTGAACTCGCCGTGGTTCTCCCAGAAACGCGCCGTCTCGGTATCGAGCGGATCCATGGTGACGAGGAACTTAAGCTTCGACAGCGCGTCCGTCACCTTCTTGCGGTTCGGGGCCGCCAGCAGCGGGTTGAAGCCCTGGCAGAAATATCCGGTCATCTTGCCCTGGTTCATGAGCTCGAGGGCGCGCAGCAGGTCGTAGCCGGCAACATCGAGCTTCGGCAGCCAATCATAGGCGAAATTGTTTTGCGGCGTCGCCGCCGTGCCCCACATCGCCTTCTGGAAGCTGACGAAGAACTTCCGGTAGTTCTGCCAGTAGCTCATCTGGTTCGGCCGGAGCGGCTTGAAGCCCCGCGTCGACATATAGGTCTCGAGATCGACCTCCTTGTCTGTCGGCAGTGTCAGGTAACCCGGCAGCAGGTTCGACATCAGCCCGACATCAGTGAGGCCCTGGATGTTCGAATGGCCGCGCAGTGCATTCATGCCGCCGCCGCGCAAGCCGATATTGCCGAGGATGAGCTGCAGCATCGCCATGGCGCGAATGTTCTGCGAGCCCTTCGAATGCTGCGTCCAGCCGAGCGCATACATCGAGGTCATCACCTTGGTCGGCGACGAGCACTCCGAGACCATTTCGGCGACCTTCAGGAACTTGTCCTTAGGCGTGCCGCAAATGCGCTCGACCATTTCGGGCGTGTAGGGAGCGACATGCGCCTTCAGGAGGTTCCATACGCAGCGCGGGTTCGCCAATGTGTCGTCCACCGTCGCATAGCCGTCGGGGCCGATCACATAGTCCCAGGTCGACTTGTCGTAATCGCGCTTGGCCTCGTCATAGCCGGTGAACAGGCCATCATTGAAGGCGAAGCCGTCCTTGACGATGTAGCTGGCATTAGTGAACGCCTTGACATAGTCCCACTGCACCTTGTCGTTCTGCATGCAGTAGTTGATCACGCCAAGCAGGAAGGCGATGTCCGTGCCCTGGCGGATCGGCGCATAGAAATCGGCCACCGACGCCGAGCGGGTGAAGCGCGGATCGACGACGATCAGCTTCGCGCCGCGATTGGCCTTCGCCTCGGTCACCCATTTGAAGCCGCACGGATGCGCTTCGGCAGCATTGCCGCCCATGATGATCACGAGGTCGGTGTTCTTGATGTCCGTCCAGGAGTTGGTCATTGCGCCGCGGCCGAATGTTGGAGCCAAACTGGCTACCGTGGGGCCGTGTCAGACACGCGCTTGGTTATCGAAGACCAGCATCCCGGCACTGCGGACGACCTTGTAGGTCTCCCATGCGGTTTCGTTCGTCGTCGCCGAGGCTGCGAGGAAGCCGGTCGTTATCCACCGGTTCACCGGCACGCCGGCCTCGTTCCTCTCGACGAAATTGGCGTCGCGGTCGTCCTTCATCAGCCGGACGATCCGGTCAAGCGCCTCATCCCAGCCGACCCGTTCGAACTTGTCCGAACCGGGTTTCCGGATCATCGGATATTTCAGCCGCGTTTCGGAATTGACGAAGCCGAGCAAGGCCGCGCCCTTCGGACAGAGCGTACCGCGATTGGTCGGGTGATCGGTGTCACCCTCGATATGCATGATTTCCGCCCGCTCGCCCTTCGTCCGGTCGCCCTTCGAATACATGATGACGCCGCAGGCGACGGAACAGTAGGGACAGGTGTTGCGAGTTTCAGTCGTGCTCACGAGCTTGAAGGGGCGGATCGCTGCGGCATGCGCGGCCTCGATTTCACCGAAGCCCAGAGATCCGAGCGCCGTAGCCGCCGCTCCGGCACCGACGGCACCCAGAAATTGGCGCCGCGAGAGTTCCACGTTCATAACATGATACCTCCCTGAAACCGGCCCTGCCGACGAGGGCAAGCCGGAGAAGCTGGGTCCGCCCTTGACGACAAAGACGTAAAACCGGCGTTACAAGTTTAAATCTTAAACCTCCCTATCCTGTTGTCAAATCGATAAGAACTATAAATCGTGAACATGATATTCAACTTACATCTAAATTGACACGAGCGTGTATTATGGGCGGCGAACACAATCGGACCGCATCGATGTTCGAGCGTTTTCTCTCACATCTCCGTGATCCGATTTGACCGTTGCTGGCGACTGTTACCTCGCAAATTGACGCTCTCACCCGGTTCAACCATAATAACACTATGGGCTTGCACGCCGCTCCCGAGGTTCGGGGCATTGGGCACTGGCTGTCTCCATGTGGCGCCGCAGAAGCGGCCGGCCATGCCGGTCCGCGCACGACGCGTTTCCCGGTTTTCGCGAAATCTTCATCCGGCCTACAGCGCCGTGCGTCCGATCAGGCGCGCGAAGGGCGCTATAGCACTTTGAATTACAACGTGATTTTTCATGCCGTCGCGCCGCGTCATGCGCGGTCCATACCAAACATTGGGAGGCAACCATGGATACCACGACTTTGCCGCGCTTGACCGCGCTTGCCCATGGCGGCGGCTGCGGCTGCAAACTGGCGCCATCGGTCCTGCAGCAATTGCTTGCCGATCAGCCTGCAGGCAGCCCGTTCTCACGGCTCATCGTCGGCACCGAGACCGGGGACGATGCCGCCGTGTGGCAGTTCGACGACGAGACCTGCGTGATCGCGACCACCGATTTTTTCATGCCTATGGTCGACGACCCCTTCGACTTCGGCCGGATCGCCGCGACCAACGCCATCTCCGACGTCTATGCCATGGGCGGAAAGCCGATCATGGCGCTCGCCATCCTCGGCATGCCGATCGACAAGATGCCGGCCGAAATGGTGCGGGAAATCCTGAAGGGCGGCAGCGCCATCTGCGCCGAGGCCGGCATTCCGGTCGCCGGCGGCCACTCGATCGATTCCCCGGAGCCAATCTATGGCCTGGCTGTGATCGGCACCGGCTCGACCGCCAATATTCGGCGCAACAGCGGCGCACGGGCCGGGGATGCACTGATCCTGACGAAGGCGCTGGGTGTCGGGATCTACTCGGCCGCCTTCAAGAAGGGCGCGCTGCCAGCCGATGCCTATGCCGAACTCATCGAGTCGACGACGCTCCTGAACCGTGTCGGCGCCGAAATCGGCAACCATTCGCACGTTCACGCCGTCACCGACGTCACCGGCTTCGGCATCCTCGGCCACGCGCTCGAGATGGCGCGAGGGTCGAACAAGCGGATTGCGATCGACGCGGACGCCATTGCGCTCTTCTCCCGGTGTACCGAACTCGCAGAGCAAGGCTTCGTCACCGGCGCATCGCACCGGAACTGGGCAAGTTATGGCACGGCCGTCGTTCTGCCGGACGATCTTCCGGCATGGCGGCGCCACATCCTCACCGACCCCCAGACCTCCGGCGGTCTCCTTGTGTCATGCCGCGCGGATCGGGCGGATGCGCTCATCGAAGAGATCATCGCCGCAGGCTATCCCGCAGCGCGCATCATCGGCGCGGTCGAGGAAGGCGAGCCGGGCTTGCGCGTCATCGCCTGACCGCGACTTGCCAGAAAAGCGCGCATCTGAGCTGCGCTGGCCTCGGGCCACCGGACTGTCGAGCGGCGACGATCACCCACGACTTCGAGCCCGCCGACACCCTACCAGGTGCCGGTGGCGAGCGCGAAGGGCGACCATTCGGCAAAATCGTAGCGGATCGGCAGCGCGTCCGGGCGCCAGACGATACGGCGCGGACGGAACCGCCAGTAGCGCTCCGCCCCTTCGAGAGGCTTGCCAGCGGGGGGATCGAACAGGAGCTCGGCCGCGCCGGTCATCTGCAGCAGGCCGCCCGTCGAGAAGTCCGGAAAGACGAGCCCGGCATGCGGATTAAGGGCGATATTGCCGAGCGTGTTGAAGAAGCGATTGCCGACGAAATCCGGGATCGTCAGCCAGCCGTCTTCGCCGACATGCACGAAACCTGCCCGGCCGCCGCGATGGGAAACGTCCACCTGCCGGCCGGCGGGAAGGTCCGCATAGGTGGCGACGAAGAAGGTGTCCGCTTGCCGGATCAGGGCGCGGGCGGGTGCGTCGAGCTCAGAGCTCCAGGTGGGGGGCACCGCCGGCGACCCCGACGGATCGCGGACGAACTGCACCTGGCGAAGCTGGATGTATTTCGGGCAATTGCCGAAGCTCTGGCCGACGCTCAAATCGAATCCTTGCGGGTGTCGGCTAAGGATGCCGTTCAGCCGGTTACGGCGGCGCGTGGCGAGGTCGATGCCGAGGAGGGCGAGCGAGGCGCCATCCTCCATGCCCGCCTCGGCGGGGTCCACCGGCTCTCTGGCGAGCTCGACAGTGAGCCGGTGAGCGTCCGGCGCATGGAGGAAGCCGGGACGCCCGGCCCGGAGCGTCGCCCACACCTCGCCGTCCTGGTCGACTGCCCCCAGCACCACCATCGGCAGGAGGGGGTAGAATTCGCGATGCTGGGCGATCAGATGGTCGCGCAGAACCCGGCGACCGATCTCGTCCATCCGCGCTTCCACACCGAACCGCGTCTGCAGCGCAAGCTCGCCCGCATGCCAGGGCGAATGATCGAGGGGACCGTCCATGACTTGTGCCTCCTTGGCGCATGTCGCCCAAAAGTGCGCAACGGTTTTGGGACAAAGACATGCACAAAAACAAAGACCTAAAGCGCGTCACAACGCGCTTTAGGCTGCCAGACCGACAGGCGTCTTCTGGAAATCGACAAAGCCCGGCAGCGCCTCGATGCGTGCGAGCCAGGCGCGGATACCAGGATAGGGCTGAAGATCCACGTCGCCTTCCGGCGCACGCGCCACGTAGCTGTAAAGCGCGACATCGGCGATGGTCGGCCGGCCGGCAGCAATCCAGCTCCGGCCCGCAAGCGTCGCCTCGATCAGCGTCAGGATCGCATGAGCGCGGGGAATGACCTCTTCCGGCCGATAGGGCGCCTTGAAGACGTTGATGAGGCGCGCCTGCGCCGGGCCATGGGCGATCTGGCCGGCGGCGACCGAAAGCCAGCGCTGAACGGCGGCCGCACCCTCGGGGTCTTCGGGCAGCCACTCCGTACGTCCCGTCTTCTTCGCGAGATAGACGAGGATGGCGTTGGAATCCGAGATGATGGTACCGCCGTCTTCAAGCACCGGAACCTGGCCGAACGGGTTGAGCGCGAGGAACTGCGGCTCCTTGTGCTCCTTCTTGGCGAGATCGACGAGCACAAGCTCGTGCTCGATCCCGATCAGCGAGAGAAAGAGCCGGGCGCGATGCGCATGGCCGGACAGCGGGTGATGGTAGAGCTTCATGTCTGCCTCGCGGAGAAAATAAGGACGGAACTACAGCGCCGCGCGTCTTTCGAGACGCGCAAAGGTCGCTGTAGCACTTTGAATCGCTGCATGATTTGTCCTCAAATCGATTCCGATTTGAGGAACCAAGCAGCAGGATGATTGTTAAACACGAAGTTGATAAGCGTCCCTGAAAACACTAGACCATTTCAGTGGGCGCAATAATGCGCGAAGCGGGAAGGCGATGGATCGCTGGCAGGCAATGCGGATCTTCGTGCAGGTGGTGGAAAGCGGCGGGTTTGCGCCGGCCGCCAAGATGCTGCACATAAGCCCGCCGTCGGTGACGCGGGCGATTGCGAGGCTGGAGGAGATGATCGGCACGCGGCTGCTTGTCCGCACGACCCGCTCGCTGAAGCTGACGGCGGCCGGCGAAGGCTACGCGGCCGATTGCCGGCGTATTCTGGCGGAGATTGCCGAGGCGGAGGCCAATGCGGCGGGCAGCTTCACGCACCCGGCGGGGTTGCTCACGGTGACGGCGCCAGCCCTTTTCGGGCGCATCCACGTGCTCCCCGTCGTTCTCGATTTTCTCGATCGCTATCCCGCCATGCACGTGAAGACCGTCTTCGTCGACCGGGTGACCAACCTGGTCGAGGAAGGGTTGGATGTCGCCGTGCGTATCGCGGCGCTTCCCGCCTCGGGCCTCATCGCTCGCCGCATCGGTTCGGTCAGGCAGGTCCTCTGCGGCTCGCCGGATTATTTCGCCCGCTTCGGCGAGCCGACCGAACTGCAGGATCTTGCTCATCACCGCATGATCGGCCGGGAGGGTCTTTTCGGCCATTCCGAATGGCTCTTCGGCCGTGACAACAGCATTCGCGTTCCGATCAGCGCCCGCCTCATCGTCAACACCAATGACGCGGCCATTTCTGCCGCGGTCGCCGGTTGGGGACTGTCGCGCTTTCAGTCGTACCAGGTGGCGCCGGAGATAGAGGCCGGCCGGCTCAAGGTGGTGCTTGCCGACTACGAGCGCGAGCCGGTGCCGATCCACATCGTGCACGCGGAGGGGCGCATGGTCTCCGCCCGGGTGCGTGCGTTTGTCGATTTCGCAGCCGACCGCCTTCGGCGCCGCGCAGGCGTGAATGCCGCTCCCTGAAGAAGAGTAGGGGCAGGCAAGGCAAGTCGCCTCACGCCTTTCCATAGCCGCCGCCGGTCGGCGTAACGACGGTGAAGGCCTCCCCGGCTTCCAGAACCGTGTGGGCGCAACCCGACAGCTCCTCGATACGGCCGTCGTTGCGCCGAACGCTGTTGCGGCCGAGCTCGCCCGGCTCTGCGCCCTTCAACCCGAAGGGCGCGACACGGCGGTGACCCGAGAGGATGGCGAAATCCAGCCGTTCGCGGGCGCGGATGGTGCGCCTGGTGCCATTGCCGGCCGACCATTTGCCGCGGCCGCCTGAATCCTCTCGAATGTGGAAATCCTCCAGCACCACCGGGAACCGCGTTTCGAGAATTTCGGGGTCGGTGAGCCGGGAATTGGTCATGTGGGTGTGGACGGCATCGGCACCGTTATACCCGGGACCCGCCGGGGCGCCCGAGCAGATCGTCTCGTAATACTGGTAGTTCGCGTTGCCGAAGGTGAGATTGTTCATCGTCCCTTGCGCGGCGGCCTGCGCCTCGACGGCGCCAAACAGGCAATTGGTGACGGCCTGGCTGACCTCGACGTTGCCGGCGACGACCGCCGCCGGATAGCGCGGCGTCAGCATCGTGCCTTCCGGGATAACGATGCGGATCGGCCGCAGGCAGCCGGCATTCATCGGAATATCGGCCTCGACCAGCACCCGGAAGACATAGAGCACCGCAGCGCGCGTCACCGGCGCCGGCGCGTTGAAATTGTCCGAGCGCTGCTCCGAGGTGCCGGTGAAATCGACCGTCGCCTCTCGGCTTTCGCGATCGACGGAGATCTTCACGACGATCCGGCAACCCTGGTCCATTTCGTAGGAGAATTCGCCGTCGCGCAACTGATCGAGCACGCGGCGCACGCTTTCGGCGGCATTGTCCTGCACGTGGCCCATATAGGCCTCGACCACGTCTTCACCGAACTGGGCGATCATCTTCTTGAGTTCCGCGACACCCTTCTCGTTGGCGGCGACCTGCGCCTTCAGGTCGTTGACGTTCTGCAGGATGTTGCGCACCGGATAGCGCGCGCCATTCAAAAGCTTTTCCAGCTCCTCCTCGCAGAAGCGGCCGCTGTCGATGAGCTTGAAGTTGTCGATGTAGACGCCTTCCTCCTCGATATTGGTCGCAAGCGGCGACATCGATCCCGGCGAGATGCCGCCGATGTCCGCGTGGTGGCCGCGGCTTGCTACCCAGAAACGGATCTCGCGACCGGCGTCATCGAAGACCGGCGTGCACACCGTCAGGTCCGGCAGATGGGTGCCGCCGTTATAGGGCGCATTGATCAGGAACACGTCGCCCGGATGAATGACCGGGTTTTCGCGGATTGCGGTCGCGACGGAGGCATCCATCGAGCCCAGATGCACCGGCATGTGCGGCGCATTGGCGACGAGATTGCCGTTGTTGTCGAAAACCGCGCAGGAAAAGTCGAGGCGTTCCTTGATGTTGACCGAATAGGCGGTGTTCTGCAGCGTCACACCCATCTGTTCGGCGATCGACATGAAGAGGTTGTTGAAGATCTCCAGCATCACCGGATCGGCCTTTGTGCCGATGGCGGTACGCTCCGGCAGCGGCTTGATGCGCGTCAGCACGATGTGATCCTTCGCCGTCAGCTCCGCCTGCCAGCCGTCCTCCACGACAATGGTCTGGTTGGGTTCGATGACGATCGCCGGACCGCTCAGCCTTTGCCCCGGCCTGATCTCGGAGCGCAGCGCCACCGGCGCATCGTGGAACTGGCCCTGCGAATAGAAGCGGGTTCGCCGTTCGAGGTTGGGCGTACCCGAGGCGACGGCGAGGCCGTCCACCTCCATCTCAGCCGCTCCGCCGCCGACGGTTTCGACCTCGACCGCGTCGATCACCAGCGCCTTGTTCTCGGCGATGAAGCCGAAGCGGCGTTTGTGCATCAGTTCGAATTCGCGGCGCAATCGCGCGGGATCGTCGTGTTCGGGAAACCGCGCCTCGACCGCGAGCGCCGTGTCCGTGCCGGCATAGCGGATATGGGCGCGCAGATGCGTTCGCACGAGATCCGGCGCGATGCCTTGCGCCTTCAGGTCGGCAAGGCATTCGGCCTGAAGTTCACGGCCGAGGTCTACCAGCGCCGGTGGCGCGTCCGCGTCGAGCGCGACGCCAAACGCCTTCTGCCGCGTCGCGCGGATGTCCGCGAGCCCCATGCCGTAGGCTGAAAGCAGGCCCGACATCGGGTGGACGAGAATGCTCTTCATGCCGAGCGCATCCGCTACCAGGCAGGCGTGCTGGCCGCCGGCGCCGCCGAAGCAGCTCAGCGCATAGCGCGTCACGTCGTAGCCGCGCTGGACGGAAATCTTCTTGATCGCCTCGACCATGTTGGCGACGGCAATGCGGATGAAGCCGTCGGCGACCTCTTCGGCGCTGCGCCCGTCGCCGATCTCCTTCGCGAGCGCCGCAAAGCGCGCCCGCACGGTCTCGACGTCGAGGCGCTCGTTCTGCTCCGGTCCGAACAGCGCCGGAAAGAATTCCGGCATCAGCTTGCCGAGCATGACATTGGCGTCGGTGACGGCGAGCGGACCGCCATTGCGGTAGCAGGCAGGGCCCGGATTGGCACCGGCCGAATCCGGCCCGACGCGGAAGCGTTCGCCGTCGAAATGCAGGATCGAGCCGCCGCCGGCGGCAACGGTATGGATCAGCATCATCGGCGCCCGCACGCGCACACCGGCGACCTCGGTCTCGAAGGCACGCTCGTATTCGCCGTCGAAATGGGCGACATCGGTCGAGGTTCCGCCCATGTCGAAGCCGATGATCCGGTCGAAGCCGGCCGCCTCGCCCGTCCTCGCAAGGCCGACGACGCCGCCGGCCGGTCCGGAAAGGATCGCATCCTTGCCCTGGAACATATCCGCCGCCGTGAGCCCGCCGGACGACATCATGAACATGATGCGGGCGCCGGAGCGCTTGACGTCGAGTTCGTCTGAGACCTGCGCCACGTAGCGGCCGAGCACCGGCGAAAGATAGGCGTCGATGACCGTGGTGTCGCCGCGGCCGACATATTTGACGAGCGGCGAGACCTCGTGGCTGACCGAGACCTGTTCGAAACCGATTTCGCGCGCCAGCCGTGCGACCATCGCTTCGTGGTCGGGATATCTGTAGGCGTGCATGAAGACGATCGCGATCGCCCCATAGCCCTTCGCCTTCAGGTCTTCGAGCGCGCGCTGCGCTTCATCGTCGCTTAGCGGCCGCTCGATCGTGCCGTCGGCAAGCACGCGCTCGTCGAGTTCGACGATATCCTGATAGAGCGCTTCCGGCTTGATGATTTCGGTCGCAAAGATCTTCTTGCGTTCCTGGTAGCCGATCCTGAGCGCATCGCGGAAACCGCGCGTGGTGATCAGCGCCAGCCGCTCGCCCTTGCGCTCGAGAAGCGCGTTGGTGGCGACCGTCGTTCCCATCCGCACCTCGCCGATCAGGCCCGTCGGTATCGCCTCGCCCGCCGGAAGCTTGAGAAGCTGCCTGATGCCGTGCACCGCCGCATCGCGGTAAGCCTCGGGATTTTCGGAGAGAACCTTCAGCGCGTGGAGCGCGCCCCGGGGCTCGCGGCCGATGACGTCGGTGAAGGTGCCGCCGCGATCCACCCAGAAATCCCAGGTTCCGGTTCCGCTCATCTTCACCCCTCCACTTCTCTCATCCGCTTCTACGGCGCCGCGCGTCTGATCAGACACGCAAGGACGCTGTAGCACGTTGAATAGCTACATGTTTCCCTTAATCGGCTACGATTTAAGGAAACATGCAGTAGCTCACTGAAAGCGGATAAGATGCTCAAGATCAATCCGAAATCGTTGCGGACGAGGTCGGGCAACCCGCTTCGCATTCGTCATGCAGCGGCAAACGAAACGCTGTGCGCCGTCGTTGTGCATGGCATGGCCGACGCAACGACGCCGGTCGTCACAAATGTCGCGGTGAGCAGCCGACCGTCCGCGATGGGTGGGAGTGCGTCGTTGCCAGCAGCCAATTAAGGGGCACAAGCGCGCCAATTCCGGACATTCCTGTCGCTCCTTCAAAGCGGTCGTTCGTGCTGCGGCCGCAGTCGACCCGTTGACGACCTTGGTCGCCGCAGACTTGAACGTCCAAAACGAGGACGGAAACTGATCTTCAGCGCAAGAGCATTCGGGAGTGCCCTCGTGTCAGGTCATTTTGGCGTCCGGTCACATCGAAGCCGCCCAAGTTTCAAGACGTTGAACACCGCAAAGACGCGTATATCTGGAAGGTCCAAAATCGGTCCCGCCGCTGTGTCGTCCCATGGCACGGGTGAGATGACGCACTGCGACGATCGAGAAGGCTCGCGAGACGGCGACCGCAGATGCCTTTTCGTGTTACAATAAGTACTTGACCTCGGCAATATGGAAGAGGCCGGACGCTATTGCCTTGGCTCAGGACGCTATGCCGAGAAAGGTTTCCGCAAGCGGTGAAACTGATTCCGGGGGAGGTTGTCCATGTCCATGAGCAGTCTCGATCGCCCGCTGCAACCGGGCGACCGGGTACCGAATGTTGTGCTCGATGCGATCTCGCACGAAGGTAAGATTGCGCTCGATGATTTTCGAGGTCGTAGTCCGCTATTGATCGGTCTGTTTCGAGGCCTGCATTGTCCGTTCTGCCGGCGCCATGTCGCGGCGATGGCACAGCTCAAGCCGGCCTTGGGTGAGAAAGGCGTCGAATGCCTGGCGGTGGTCAATACGCCGGTCGAGCGGGCGCGGCTCTATTTCCGTTACCATCCGATACCCGATCTTCTTGCTGCATCCGACCCGGAGCGGGCCTCTCACCGTGCTTTCGGCTTGCGCGAGGTCGGGATGGAAACGGTCATGGCGATACGGATCCATCTGCCGGGCGAGTTGCCCGAGCCTATGGACGTCATGGCAATGGACGAGTTTCTCAACAAGAAGGAAGGATATGAGATTACGGAGGCCGATCAGCAGATGATGGCTTCCGGCCAAGGGCAGCTTGTCGGTCAGTTCCTAATCGACCGGGGCGGCATCGTACGCTGGAGCTTCACAGAAGTTCTGGAGGGTGGCCTCACTACTTTCAAAGCACCGAATCCCGAGGAATTGGTGTCGGTAGCTTCCCAAGTCGCACATTAACGGCTGCTGAAATCTCGCTCGCCGACCACCCATGGTGATTCTGTGGATTTATTCCATCATCGAGACCCTCCGGCGCCGAGGGCTAAGGTCTGCGCGTAGGCTTGGTAGCGATCTGCATTTGACGGCCCGCGGAGCACCCGGCGCTGTAGGCAAATACCTGGGCGATGCGAAAATCGAATTGTCAGCTCGCGACAAAGCGGTACGCGCCGCCCTTACGCTCAACGAGGCCGCTGCCCGGAAAGGGAAGATGAGCGCCGATGAGCCGCCGCCTGTCTGTAGCGAGCTGATCGAGGAGGCGCAGACGGGTCGCTATTCCGCGGTCGGCCTCGTGATCGACCGGAACCCTCCACGACGGGTACTGGAATGAAATCAGGGGATGTGTGAGTGCGTCCCCTACAATGACGAAGCCGTCGCCGCCTGCGACCTCCACGGAGATGTGACCTGGCGTATGTCCTGGGGTGTCAATTGCGCGAACGCCGCTGACAATCTCATCATCCTCGCGCACCATCATCACCTTGTCCCTGATCCGCGAGATGTGGTTCTTTGCACCTTTGGCGACCCCGGCGGCCAGCTCCTTCGGAAATACGGCCGGCAAATTCCGCAGCACATCCGGATCTGCCCAGACGTTCAGTTCCTTAGCTGAAACAAAATAGATTGCGTTCGGATAGATCAGGTTGTCATCGGCATCGAGGACGCCCCAAAGATGGTCCGGATGGCCGTGCGTCAGCACCACCTTGGTGATGGCGGCTGGCTGGATGCCGGCAGCCCTGAGATTTTCGGCGAGCTTGCCCGCCGAGGGCTGGTGGTGCGGACCACTGCCAGTGTCGACCAGGATCACATCCGATCCCTTGCGGATCACTGTGACGTTGTTTGGTAGCTGAAGCTGTTCGCCACCTTGTCCGGCCGCTTTCAACACCGCCTCGCTCTCGGATTTCGGAACCTCCGGATCGACCAGGAATCCTGTCGGCAGAACGAAATATCCATCGCTCATCACCAGCACTTCGAGGTTTGCAGACTTGAGAATGGTTCGTGTGTTTGCCTGTCCCGGTCGGGCGGGAGTGATGGTGCCGCCACCGACTGCGAGCGCGCCTGCGGCAGCGGTGACAAGAAAGTGACGACGGCCCATCCAAGGCGTGTGCGACTTCGACATGGCTATCCTCCTGTAGAACCGAGCTTTGCTTGGCGCGGCTTGGTGCCGACGTGCGATGCTCTCGCTTGCTGAGGCGCTACACCTTCCGCGCCGATACGATGAGCGAGGGCATATCGAATTGTATGCCGCCGTCGCCGCTTACGAAGGGCTTGAGCTCCTTCCGAGACGCGACCAGCAGGCGTGCGAACTGATCGTCGTCGAGCACCCCACCGAGTGTCCACACGCAGGCTCTCTCGGTCGATACCAAGGCGTCGATCGAATTGAAGCTGACAATCTCGTGGTGCTGAGTGACTTTGCTGACGATGCCCGCCTCGCGGCAGAGTGCGTGCAGCCGCCGGGCATCGCCGAGCGCGAAAGGCGCGCGAAAGGCGTCGCCAACCTCTCGGCCGAAGAGTCTGTCCAACAGTTTTGCAAAGGCACAGTAGCCGGGAGAGTTTTCGACCGCGTCGCACACGGCCACCGCCATCCCATCTCCTCGGCACAGGACACGCATCATTTCGCGCAGCGCCTTTGGTTTGTCCTCAAAGAACATGAGGCCAAATTGGCTAACGACCGCATCGAAACTGTCGTCCGACATCGGCAGCGCCTCCGCCGTTCCTTGTACCCATTCGATCTGCGTCGGCTTTCGCCGGGCCACCGCGAGCATCTCAGGGTTAGCGTCGAGCCCGATGACGCGTCCCGACGGACCGGCCTTATCAGCCGCGGCGAGTGTTGCTGCGCCAGTGCCACAAGCAACGTCAAGCACGCGGTCGCCGGCCTTCACCCCGGCTGCAGCCGTGACAATCGGCCCCCACCGCGCGAACAGAGCCGGCACGAAATGGGCATCGTAGATCTCCGCCGGGCTGCGCACTTCCTCAGGCGTAGTCATGGCCTTCCTCCACCCTGATCTTCGTTCCTCGGCACATCCGGTGGATATGCGGGCGCGCGAAGGGTATGCTTCGAAGATGGTGCAGGTCTATGATCATACGTCTTTGTCGCTTGCTGCATCGTCCATGGTGCTCGATGCGGAGCGATTGGACGATGCTTCGGCGGTGGAGCCGCCTGCCCAGTTCAGGACGCATGGCACCGATCCGCTTTCGGACGTCCTGCGTACGGTCAAGCTGACGGGCGCTCTGTTCTTCCTGGTGGATGCGTCTTTCCCTTGGGGCGTGGTCGTGCCGCATGCGCACGCGTTTTCCTCCGTCATCTTGCCGCGCGCACAGCATATCGTGTCCTATCACATCATCCTGAAGGGCTCGGGCTGGGCTTGCATTCCGAACTGTACCTCCACGTGGTTCGGGGCCGGCGACGTGCTGGTGCTGCCGCATGGCGACCCCTATGCGATGCTCAGTGCGCCAGGCCAGCCGCCGGAACTCGACGCCCAAGCGACGATGGACTTCTTCCGCGCCATGGCAGCGGGCAGGTTGCCCTTCGTGGTGAAGGAAGGCGGCGGCGGCGAGCCACGTAGCGAGTTCGTCTGCGGCTTTCTTGGCTGCGACACGCAGCCTTTCAATCCCGTGCTTTCCACCTTGCCGCGCCTGTTGCGGATCAAGCGGTCCTACAACGGGCGCCAGGATCTTTTGAGCCGCCTCATCGACCTCACGCTTGCCGAAGCGCAGCTGCCTCGTGTTGGCGGCGAATCCATCCGGCTGAGACTGAGCGAGTTGGTTTTCGTCGAAGTGATGCGCCGATATCTGGAGACCTTGCCGGCCCAGGAGACCGGCTGGCTTTCAGGCCTGCGCGATCCTGCAATCGGCAAAGTCCTGTTCATGCTCCATGAACAGCCCGCATATCCGTGGACGCTGAACGAGTTGGCGAACCGTGCCTGCATGTCGCGGGCAGCACTTGCCGCACGCTTCACACATGTCGTTGGCCATGCCCCGATGCAGTATCTGACGCTCTGGCGCATGCAGATCGCCGCGCGCCTTCTTGCGGATAGCTCCATGAAAGTAGCCACCGTCGGCCGTGAGATCGGCTACGAATCCGAGGCGGCCTTCAGCCGGGCTTTCAAGAAGAGGGTCGGTGTATCACCGGCCACTTGGCGTCGGTCCGCGAGCCGAGAGGTGGGTGCCGGAACGACCTAGTGGCGATCACGGGTGCCATAGGGCGCGAGCCGAACGCATAACCAGGTTGGTTCATGAAGGCCGGTTCCGCTAGCGCATCGGCCCGAAAATCGGAATCGATTTTCGGAAAGCACGATGCGTAGATTCAAAGACTTACAGCGTCCTTTGTGCGTCCTGAAAGACGCACGGCGCTGTAAAGGTCAACTTTCGGGAACTGGATCCGGCGCCGGAAGGTCCGGAAGGGGTCGTGAGTTCCGGTTGGCTGAGAATGAGTTTGCGTCTGAAAGGGGTCGAATGCGAAAGTACACCAACCAGCGCAAAATTCCGCTTCTGGCGCAAAGCGGACTTCACGATCCAGATTCCATAGAGCATGCCATCGTGATTCAAATCTGGCTCACCGAGACACATCTCACCTCAAGGCCCACCGTATTGCCGCATGTGAGTCTGACCTTGAAAGATCTCTTGCCGGATTACAGAAGTAAATGAAAATTGAGTAAAATAATACTATACGCAATCTGAACCATTTACCGAAAAACTGAAGAGGCTCCGACGAATAATCGGAGCCTCTTCAGTTCAACGGAGATCATGTAGGCGACGGAATAGAGCACCGACACCGCAATACGTCTTCACAACATTATCAAGGCAGGGGAACTACAAGGAAAATGCTTGAAGATGTGCCCGCGCAATTAGGAGAGTACACAATTGCACGGACAAGGCAATCAAAAATAAGCGATGACTAATAAGTCATACTAAAGTCGAATCCAAAGGGCACTCGCCTGCCCCTTCACCACCGCCCGCGCAAGGCCGCATCGTCCCGGGCGACCATGTTCACCGACAGGGCCGCCTTTGCTAGATTGGCGTTCAGAAATCCGGCGGCAGTGGTAACGCGGGGATGCCAATGCACACCGTCCACGCTCCGCCCGACCAAGGAGGCTTCGTGATATTTCGGCTTTCCATTGCCTGTGGTCTGATCGCGATAACGGTCGCCATCCAGGCTCTATTCATGTCCACCGGACTGCATGCTTTGCGCCGGCTGGAAGACAATCGAAAATATTTCGCGCTTCGTCACCCGACCATGGTGACGGTAGCCTGGATCATATACTTGATCTTTCCGATTATTATCGACGTCTTCCTGTGGGCGACGTTCTACTCTCTCGCAGGCGCTTTACCGACGTTCGAAGAATCCATGTACTTCTCAACCGTTACGTTCACGACGGTCGGATACGGCGATATCGTTCTCGGCAGGGATTGGCGCCAGGTTGCCACGTTCGAGGCCGTCAATGGCTGGATCATCTTTGGCTGGGCGACGGCGCTGATGATGGCAGTGATCCAGCGCCTCTATTTTCGCCAAGAACAAGGCTAACAACTGACGGCCACGCGGCCTCGGCCCCTGTCAGGATCACGGCGCCGCGGGTGGCAAGAGAAACAGCGTCATTCCGAAGATGGCGTATGTCGCCAGTGCCATGACACCCATGTACCAGGCCGCGCGTCCGCCGTTGGAAAGGAGCGTGGCGGCCATCGTCGCGACGAGCATCATTGCGACGGCGCCCGGCCAGAACTGCAGGGACATCGGTTCGGGACCGACAAAGTAGCTGACGAGCACCAGAACCGGTGCGACAAAAAGCGCGATCTGCGCGGCACTGCCGAGCGCGATGCCGACGCTGAGATCGAGGCGATTGGCGCGCGCCGCAGAGAAGGCTGTCGTCATCTCCGCGGCGCCACCCACCAGGGCGACAATGATGAAGCCCACGAAAGCGGGCGTCATCCCCAGGTGCTCAGCGGCGATCTGCACCGAACCGACGAAGATTTCGCTGACGAGAGCGACCAGGAGCGTGACGGCAATCAGGACGATGATGCCCACAAAAAGCGGCCATGGTTTCTCACCCTCGTCCGCGTGGCCGACGGCGGCAAAAAGCTCCCGGTGTGTCCTCAGCGAAAACAGCATGCCCAGGCCGTAAACGGCGATCAGGAGGATCGCCAGTCCCAGGCTCAGCTTCTGGGAGAAGGCGGCGGCTGGCGCCCGATCCACTTCGCTGATCACCGAGGGAACCAGAATGGCGATCGTCGCCAGGAACAACAGGCAAGCCTGGAAGCGTGCGTTCACCCTGTTGAATTCCTGCAGGTGATGTTTGAAGCCGCCTAAGAGGAAGGCGCCGCCCAGCATGAAAAGCGTGTTGGTGACGATCGCCCCGGCAAGCGAAGCCTTGACCAGCAGGTATTGGCCCGCTTGCAGGGCCGCGAGCGAAATCACGAGCTCGGTCAGGTTACCGAGAGTGGCATTAAGCAGGCCTCCGATCGTATCGCCGGTTTTTGCCGCAACTGACTCGGTCGCGCGGCTCAACAGTGCGGCGAGCGGGATGATCGCTGCCACCGACAGGAGAAACAGCCACGTGTGCGCCTCTGGCGCCGTCTGCTCCAAAAGGATGACGACAGGCACGAACACGATGAGCGCCAAGAGAGGCGTTCGCCGAAACTCCGCCAGGACCGCCTTGCCGACTGCAGGGCGTGACAGGGCCTCGGAGCTTCTGTCCTTCAAATTGCTCATCACATTGCCCTCCGGAGTCGCGGAATCGCCGAATGCCTAAGAGCGCCGTGCGTTCAAGTGAACGCACAAAGGACGCTCTAGCACTTTGATTCTAGAGCATCTTATCCGCTTTCAGTGATTCCACTTGAAAGCGGATGCTCTAGTTGGTCGCCGCTCCGGCATGCGCGCTGCTTCCGAGCGTTTCGTCCAGCTTCGGTCGCTTCCTGGGCGGCAGCGTCGGCTGCTCGAGCACTTTCACGGGTGCGCTGATGGTCGCGGCCGCGACGGTGCCGACATTCTTGGCGGTACCGGCAACGACCGCGGTGATGCTATCGCCCAAGGTGACCTTGGAATCCGTGAGCGTCTGGCCATTGACGATGCGCTGGCCGATCAGTTGCACGATCTGCGGACTTTCGGCGAACTTGCCGTGGTGCAGGCTATCCTCGGATTGGACCTTGGTGAGGTCGATTGCGGTGATGCCCGCCCTTTCAAGCTGCGTGCGATAAGGTTCTGCCGTAGGATCGATCGCGCCGAGCCGCGAGACGTCGCCCGATATGAAGCTCGAGACCGCGAGCGCCCGGTCATCCTGCGATACGAAGATCGTGAACTTCGGCCGCCGCTCACCCAGTTCGACGAATTGCTTCGCGAAGACATCGAGGTCGATGTCGGGCGATGCGAGGATCACGTTCTTGATCTTGGGCGCGATGCCGCCGTCGCGAATGCCCATCTGCCGCAGCGACTCCATCGTCAGCCATGTGCCCATCGAATGGGCGAGAATGGTCACCTCATTGACATTGGGCGCGTTCGCCAGCGAGCGCAGCGCATCTTCGAGCGCGGTCCTCGAATAGTTGGTGCTCTCCTTGTCGTAGTTGTAGTCGAAGACACGGGCGCGAGACGGCCAGGTGAACAGCATCGGCGTCGCCTCGGCGCCGGAATCATGGACGATCTGCGCCAGCCGGAAGACCGAATCCTCGTAAGTGTTGTTGAACCCGTGCACGAACAGGAGAATGTTTCCGTCGACGCTATGCTCGCGGAACCAGGCCCGCGCTTCGTCGCGCGACGCCAATTCGTGCACGCGCGTCACGGCGAAATCGGTTTCCGGGTTTGGTGGCAAGCGGCGCGGCCACTGCACGGTGCCAGGCTTGCGTTGCGAATCCGGCGGGATCGACACCGCGACGTCCGTCAAGGAAAGCGCTGCGTTTCGTTCGCCGGAAAAGAGGGTTGCAGGATTCCCGGAAGGCTGCCGCGTCGTCGCGACCAGCATATCGACCTGCGAGGTCTTTGCCGGCGCCGTCAGCGCCACCGGCGTCATCACGCCTTTTGGATGACCTCCGCATCCGACCAAGACGGCGAGCGCCACCAGCGCACCGGCGGCTCTTCGTCCAGCTTTCCCAAGGCTGTCGCCGCGCGCGCGGAGATACATCACTTCAGGCATCCGTATTCCCCTCTGACACCGCTACTAAACCCCGCGCCACTTGACCGCGGCCGCGCAAAAAATTGATGACATCAACACCGTATATCCGCACTTCAGCTTCTTTCGGAAGCGGAAACCGATCTTTCGGACACTTCAAGAGTTCTCCCCGACTCGCGCTGAACGCGAGAGCGCCGCCCCGCGTGCGATTGTCTTGGCGCTAACAGCCCTTTCGGCCGCCTTGGCTCTGGGCTGGCGCGGGCTGTGCATAGGTTCGACATGCGGTCGGTGGAAAGTCAGTCGGCAACCACGCTCCACTTGTCATCCGGGTCGAAGCGGTCGATGAACGGCACGATGGCGTCGGTGCTCGCACCGAGATCGCGTTCATAGACGATGCCCTGCTGGTTGACGACGAAGGTCTTGACGCCGGTCTCGGCGTAGCTGACCGGCCAGGCGATCAGCCCGAAGCCGCCGATCATGTTGCCGTTGATGGTATAGTCGTATTTGCCGCCGGCGATATGGTCGCCCTGCGACGTCAGGATGCGGAAGCGATAGCCGAAATAGCCCTCGCCGGCCTTTGCCTTTTCCAAGGCCGCTTCGCTGATGGCGTCGCCGACCGGGCTTTCGCCGTCGCCTTGCTCCGCCGGCCAGTAGAGCCCGTCGGTCTGGCCCGGGCTGCTGATCAGCTTCTGGGCATATTCGAGGACACCGTCCGCATCACGGTCCTGAGAGGCATAGTCCTTCTGCGCCTCGACATAGGCGCGCGCCGCTTCGATCGCCTCGAGTTCGTTCTCGCCGACGCGGCGGTTGATGATCTCCTCCAACCCGACATAGGTGTCGAACGCCCACTTGCCGTCCTCGCCCTTGGTGATCGGAAACGGCAGCGGCCAGAGGCGATCGCCGATTTCGAGGATTTTCCGTCCGTCGAGATCGCGCACGACGACATTGCGGGCCGCCCCCTCGCGAATGAGCGCGAACGTCTCCATCGCCCCCTCGCCCGTCTTGACCTTGGCGGCGTCAAGGCCCAGCAGCTTTGCCAGGCCGTCGAAATCGTTGGCGGCCAGCCTCGCCTTGAAGGCCTCCACCGCCTTCAGCGGATCGTCGAACACCGGCGGGTCCTCCGCCGCGGCGTAGTCGTCTATCCCCGCCGGCAGCTGTGGCTCGTCCGGTTGCTGCTGTTGCTGCGCCTGCGCGGCGGTGGCGTCGATGGTAAGGACGCTCGCAAGCGCGACCGCCGATCCGAGGAGAAGTGTGTGCAAAAGCTTGGTCATGGCCGTTCTCCCTCCGCTCAGCGCCTGCGTCCACCACCGCCGCGACCCCCGCCGCCACGGTGCATCGGTGGCCTGCCGCCGCCACCGCGGCTCATCTGCGGCCGTCCGCCGCCGCGATGACCGCCGCCCATGCTGTGGCCGCCGCGCCGCGAGGAGGCCACTTCGCGCCGGCCGGAATTGACATTGCCGAGACCGGACGGCTTCCTCGGCCGGTTCTGCGCCTTCGAGGCCATCTTCTTCTTGCCGGCCGGCCGGTTGACAGAAGGTTTCTGGCCCTTCGGCCGGTTGACGCTTGGTTTGGCGCCGTCGGCCCTCGCTTTCGCTACCGCCTGTCCGCCGCCAGGACGTGCTGCGGTATCCCGTCTCGGTTGCGCCTTCAAGCCCTCGAGGGTGCTTTTGCGCACGTCCTTGAGCTGGCCGCCACCGCCTCCCGGGCGCGCCTGCGGCCGGTCGCGATTGATCTCGGCGGCGCGGTTGCGGAGGTTGTTGTCGCCCCTGGCCTTGATGTCGTTCTTGATGTTGGTGCGGTCGAATTTCTGGAACTGGTCGCGATCGATGTTGATCTTGCTGCGGTCGACATTTTTCCAGTCGATGTCGTTCCAGTTGACCTTGCCGTCGAAGTCGATGTTGTTGAAGCACTTGTTGCAGTCGACATCGATGTCGCCATCCCAGTCGCCGCCCCACACACCCCAATCGTCCCAGTCGACGATGGCGGCGAAGGCCGCGCCGGTGATGGCGCCCGCGAAGAAGGCCGCTCCGGGATACCAGTAAGCGGGATAAGGTTCTTCGTAATAGCTGATCGGCGCCGGCGCGTAGTCCGGTACGTAAAGCATCTCAGGCGGATACTGCGGCACGTAGATCGTTTCCGGGTTTGCCGACTGGATGACGATGTTGTCGCCCTCCTCGGTGACCTTTACCTTGTCGTCCGTCTTGATGATGTCCTTGGCGACCGCCTCGTCGCGTAATTGCTGGATAGCGATCAGCACATCCTTCTGCTGATTGGCGATCGCCTCGCCGAAGGACTGCGTCCATTCGAGGTCTTCGCTCATCATCTTGACGACCTCGGGATAGTTCAGCAGCGAGACAACACTGCCGTCCCAGCTGTCTTTCGGCTTCAGGTCGGGATTTTTCGCGCGCGCCTCGAGAAAGCGCTCGGCCTCGACGATCTGCAGGGGATAGAGCGATGCTGCGGATATCAGCGCCACCAGCTCGTCCGGATAGAGCGCTATGCGGGCAACCAGCACCTCGAGCTCGTCGTCCGTCAGCGGTTCGGGCGCGGCCTCGGCCGGCGCTGCAGGAGCGGCGGCCGTCTGCTGGGCAAAGGCATTCGTTAGGAGAAAGGGGCCGCCACCGATATGCAGCAGCGAGATCGCCGCGAAGGCCGTCGCGCCCCGCAGAATTGACTTGATCATTGACAACGCCTCCCAAATCGCCTGTCGGAGAATGCGTCGCTTTCTAAAGAAGCGGTTGACCGTTCCGAGACAGGCCCTGTCTACAAGTCGCAAGCGAGACTACCACTCTTGATGTTCGTGTCAAAGCTACAACAATCAATGGGTTTCAACCCTGGCCGAGCGGCGCCGATTGTGCCAGATGGACCATGGTCCAACACCCTTGGAGACTGAACGTGGTGAAGCAGCGGCACCGCTCGCCGAAGAGAAATGGCAGCGAAACGAAGGCCGAGGCCGGCAAGCGCGTAACGCTCGCGCGTGCGCTGTCCAAACTCGGCTATTGCTCACGCACGCAGGCCGAGAAGCTGATCAACGGCGGTCGCGTCAGCGTCGGCGGTCGAACGACGACGGATCTTTCACGCTGGGTCGACATCGAAGCCGACAGGATTGCCGTGGACGGCGTCACAATCGCGGCGGAGGCAAAAATCTACCTGATGCTGAACAAGCCGCGCGGACTTGTCACCACGCGCGAAGACCCGGAGGGGCGGCCGACAGTCTATAGTTGCCTCAACGACGCCGACGCGCGGTTCCTCTCACCGGTCGGCAGGCTCGACAAGGCGAGCGAGGGACTGCTGCTCTTCACCAACGACACCGTGCTGGCGCAGCGCCTGCTCGATCCCGAGACGCATCTTGGCAAGGTCTATCATGTCCAGGTGAACGGCGTCTTCGACGACACCGCGGTTGCCGGGATGATGGAGGGCGTCACCGAAGGTGGTGAACGGTTGCGGGCCAACAGTGTGCGCCGGCTGAGAAGCGGCGAGCGCAACAGCTGGATCGAGGTCGAGTTGCAGGAGGGACGCAATCGGCAGATCCGCCGCATGCTGGACGTGCTCGGCTTCGAGTGCCTGCGGCTCGTGCGTGTTTCGATCGGCGAGATAAAGCTCGGCGACCTGGCGAAGGGTGAAGCCCGGCCGCTAACCGAGGCCGAGATCCGATATCTCCGGCAGCGCACCGGGCTCGATGTTTGAGCAAGGCGATGGGTGGAAATCCACCCATCGTCCGGCGGGTTTGTTTCCAAATCCACCCATATCGCGCGCGTTGGGCGCGGAAATCGGCAATGTGACCGCAGGCGGCGGTTGTCTGTGGTAAAATCCCGTCTGAAAATAGGCGATCCAGTACCGGCACAGGAGGAACCACGCCGGCTGGTCCATAATTTCATCGGGAGGAAAAGATGAAAATTCTGCAAGCGCTTCTGGGCGCTGTCGCCGCCGTTTCCCTGTTTGCCGCTTCGGCCAGCGCCCAAAATTATCCGGAGCGCTCGATCACGATGGTTGTGCCCTTCTCGGCCGGTGGCCCGACCGACACGGTCGCTCGCCTCGTCGCCGAATCCATGTCGAAGGATCTCGGCCAGCAGATCATCGTCGAGAACGTCGGTGGCGCCGGCGGCACGCTCGGCGCGGGCCGCGTCGCCCAGGCCGATCCGGACGGCTATACGGTGCTGCTCCACCATATCGGCATGGCGACCAGCGCCACGCTCTATCGCAAGCTTGCCTACGACACGCTGAACGCCTTCGAATATGTCGGCCTCGTCACCGAAGTGCCGATGACGATCGTCGCCCGCAAGGACTTCGAACCCACCGACCTCAAGGGGCTGATCGATTACGTCAAGGCCAACAAGGACACGGTGACGGTCGCCAATGCCGGCATCGGCGCGGCATCGCATCTCTGCGGCATGATGTTCATGAGCGCGATCGAGACCCAGCTCACCACCGTTCCGTACAAGGGCACCGGACCAGCCATGACCGACCTGCTCGGCGGCCAGGTCGACATCATGTGCGACCAGACGACGAACACCACGAAGCAGATCCAGGGCGGCACCATCAAGGCCTATGCCGTCACCTCGCCCGCCCGCCTCAAGATCTTCCCGGATCTGCCGACAGCGGTCGAGAGCGGCCTTGCCGATTTCCAGGTCGGTATCTGGCATGGCATTTATGCGCCGAAGGGTACGCCTGCCGAAGTGACCGAGCGCTTGTCGAAGTCGCTGCAACTGGCGCTCAAAGATGAGAACGTCGTTGCCCGCTTTGCCGAACTCGGTACCGAACCGTCGAGCCAAGCAGACGCGACGCCGGCGGCGCTGAAGGCCAAGCTCGAAAGCGAGATCGCCCGCTGGAAGCCGGTGATCGAGGCCGCCGGTCAGTACGCCGATTGATCGCGTGACAGACTGCCGCCGCCAGCGCCTGTCGCAAGACACAACGGTGGCGGCCGATCTCCGATCACCTGAACGAGCGCATTCAAACGGAAAAATGTGATCGCTTCGAAGATGTCGCGCGCGATGCCGGCGCTCCTTGCCGCTCCTCACCCCGCATCAAGCACCGAAACCGAGCGTTGACAGCTGTCAACTCGACGAGGGTCCGGCGCCCCTTGCCTGGATAACGAGACGCGAGCACATTCGCCTGCAGCGCCGCGCGTCTTGTCAGGCACGCAAAGAACGCTACAGCACTTTGAATTGCTGCATGTTTTTATCCTTAAATCGGCTAGGATTAAAGGAAACATGCCGTGGAAGGGAGCGCGGCACAACGGCTCCCGAACAAAATGGGGACACGATGAAATCCATCTCCTTCGACACGACCAATGCCCTGTGCGGCGGCATCCTGACGGCCGTCGGGTTGTTCTTCGGCTGGCAGTCGCTCGGCCTCGATCTCGGCACTGCCTTTCGCATGGGTCCCGGCTACTTCCCGCTCCTGCTCTCCTGCGTGTTGACGCTGCTCGGCGCCGTTATCCTGGTGCAGTCGGCACGCGTGCAAGGCGAACCGATGGGGGCGATAGCAATCCGCGGCATGTTCTTCATCCTGCCGGCACCGATTTTTTTCGGACTGACGGTACGAGGCCTGGGCTTTGCTCCTGCAATCTTCTTCACGGCGCTCATCGCCTGCTTTGCCTCGCACCGCATGAGGCCGCACTGGGCGATCGCCATCTCCCTGGTGCTGACCGTCTTCTCGGTCGCGGTGTTCAGCTACGGCCTCAACCTGCCGTTCGAACGCTTCGGCCCCTGGGTCCGGTTCTAGGAGGCGGGTCATGGATCTCTTCAGCAATCTCGCCCTCGGCTTTGCCACCGCCGCCTCGCCGGCCAACCTTCTCTTCTGCCTGATCGGCGTTCTGCTCGGCACGTTGATCGGCGTGCTGCCCGGCATCGGCGCCACGGCGACGATCGCCATGCTCCTGCCGATCACCTTCCAGCTCGAACCGGTCTCCTCGCTGATCATGCTCGCCGGCATCTATTACGGCGCGCAGTACGGCGGCTCGACCACGGCAATCCTGATCAACATGCCGGGCGAATCCTCCTCCGCGGTCACCGCGATCGACGGCTACCAGATGGCGCGCAACGGTCGCGCCGGTGCAGCGCTCGCGATTGCCGCGCTCGGGTCGTTCTTCGCCGGAACCGTCTCGACCTTTCTCGTCGCGATCTTCGCGCCGCCGCTCACCGAAATCGCGCTGGAGTTCGGCGCGGCCGAATATTTCTCACTGATGATCGTCGGCCTCGTCTCCTCCGTCGCGCTGGCGCACGGCTCGATCGTCAAGGCGCTGGCGATGGTCGCGCTCGGCCTGCTTCTCGGCCTTGTCGGTACCGACATCTATACCGGCACGCCGCGCTTCACCCTCGGCATCCGTGAATATGCCGACGGTCTCAATTTCGTGGCGCTCGCCGTCGGCGTCTTCGGCATCGCCGAAATCCTGCGCAATCTCGAAAGCGAAAAGACCCGCGAAGTGCTGATGGCAAAGGTCAGCGACCTGATGCCGACGCGCGAGGATTTCAAACGGATGTTCGCGCCGGTGGTGCGCGGCACCGTGATCGGCTCGGCGCTGGGCATTCTGCCGGGTGGCGGCGCGATTCTCGCGGCCTTTGCCTCCTACACCGTGGAAAAACGCATCTCGGACCGGCCTGAGGAATTCGGCCGCGGCGCCATCGCCGGTGTCGCGGGACCGGAAAGCGCCAATAATGCCGGCGCGCAGACGTCGTTCATTCCGCTCTTGACGCTCGGCATTCCGGCAAATCCGGTGATGGCGCTGATGATCGGCGCGATGATCATCCAGGGCATCGTGCCCGGTCCGAACGTGGCGGTGGAACAGCCGGCCCTCTTCTGGGGCATCATCGCCTCGATGTGGATCGGCAACCTGATGCTGGTGGTCTTGAACCTGCCGCTGATCGGGCTCTGGGTGAAGCTCCTGAAGATCCCCTATTTCGTGCTCTTTCCGATCATCATGGCCTTCTGCTCGATCGGGGTCTACAGCGTCAATTCCAACGTCTACGACCTTTACGCCGTCGCCTTCTTCGGCCTTGTCGGCTACCTGCTCCTGAAGCTGCGCTGCGAACCGGCGCCGCTCCTGCTCGGCTTCGTGCTCGGGCCGCTGCTCGAAGAGAACTTGAGGCGCGCGATGATCCTGTCCCGCGGCGACCCGACGACGTTCGTCACCCGGCCGATCAGCGCCGTGCTCTTGCTGATCGCGGCAATCGTGCTCGTCGTCGTCTTCCTGCCGGCCGTCAAGGCCAAGCGCGAGGAGGTCTTCGTCGAGGAGGATTGAGCGGCGCCAAAAGGCGCCGCCAGCCGCTTCACGGTTGACAGCCGCGCCGGAAAGGAACCTCATGCGGGCTGGGGCGTTCAACGAGCAATCGGCGAGCGCCCCCGGCTTCGCCAAATCCGATCCTCGGGAGGGAGGTCCCACGAAGATGATGCAGCGTCTGCTGGCCGCAGGCAGCCTGTTTTTTGCCGTTGGGGCAGCACAGGCCGACGAGACGGCATTTCTCGGATCACTCGAGGGGAAATGGGCCGGCGGCGGCATGGTGAAAATCCGCATCAACCGGTCGCCGATGAACGTGTCCTGCACCTTCAATTCTGAGGCGAGCGGTCAGGCCCTGTCGATGAAGGGAACCTGCCGCAGCCTCATTGTCGTGTCGCGCGCCGTCGGCGCCGACCTGCAGTTCAACGGGGCAAACTACAGCGGCACCTATGTCGGGCCGAGCGGAAGACCGGCCGGCTTGACCGGAAGCCGGCGGGGCAATGCGATCAACCTCACGATCCGCTGGCCGAGGGTGGTGAACGGCGACCGCAGCGCAAACCTGACCGTGCAGAAGGTCGGACAGAACGGCATGAGACTCGTAACGACCGACGTCGACCCGGCGTCTGGCGACAGCGTCGTCACCAGCGACATCAATCTGCAGCGACAATAGCGTCGTTTGCGCTAAAGCACGCCCCAACCGCGATAGCGTCCCCTGCCCGTCATCTCGCGCACGCCGAGCTCGCGGACCAGATTGAGCGCGCTGCGCGGCGTGACGCCGACATGGCGGGCGATCAGCGCCGTCGAGACGATCGGTCGCGATAGAACGAGATCGATCAACCCCGGCAGATTGCTGCTCGAACGCCGGTCTTTGATCCGCATTTCCATCTGCGTCTTTGCCAGAGAGAGCCGGTCGAGTTCCTTCATACCGAGATCGGCCGTCACCGTCATCGCCTCGAGGAAGGCAAGCAACCGTGTGAGCCTGTCCTTCGACCGGCGGCGTTCGTGGCGGATCGTCTTGAGGCCAGTGTTGAACGCCAGCACATGCGAGGACACCTTTCCACGAAAACGCAGGTAGACGCCGACGAGCAGCGAACCGAGCCAGTGCTGCCGCCTGAGCGGCTCGATGCGATCCCAGGCGTCGTAGAGGATTGCAGCTCCAAGCGAAGCCGGCAACTGATCCGCGGTCGCGAGAACGGCGCGCCAGATATCGAGCCGCTGCTCTTCGTCCCAGTCCTCCTCGAACAGCAATCCGAGCTGGCCCATGGGCTCCGAACTCGTCTTTGCGGCTGGCGATACCGCCGGCTCCATCTCGTCGGTGCCGCTCGCGTGAGCGTCCAGCAAGCGTTGAGACCGAGCTATCGCCGCATCGAGCTCGGCAAATTCGGCGGCGAGCGGATTTTCGTCCGCTTCGTCTTCCGTGTCCGAAAGCGCGGTATTTCGACGGGCTTCGGTCGACAGCTCCTGGCGGTGGCTGTGCTCCGCGATCGCCCCGCCCTCGCCTCTCAGCACGTTCAGTCCGGCGCTTGTTAGCGCCCAGTCCGGTTCGGCAAGATCCAGCCGGCGGCGGGCGCGCAGCACCGCATGGGCGATGGTCAACTCATGGGAGGGTGCGCGCGCATCCATGTGCGCGTCGTGCAGCACCAGATCCTCGACATGCACCAGTTCACCGGCGACCCAGAGCGCCGCGGCGGCATCGAAGAACTGCCCGCGCTCGCGAAACCCTTCCGAAACCGGGTGCCGGCCGGCCCGCTCGTCGAGACGCGCAAGGCTATCTTCGGCGGCGATCAGGGCCGGCAGCAGCGTTGGATGGAGCGGATCCGGGGTCTCGTATCTCATTTTAAAGACGAAGCGTTATCGACGAAACGGAAGGTAACACGCGATTTCTTTCCGTCACAGGCTTTCCGGCCTTTCTCCCCCGCTAATATCCGGACCGGCGCGCGCTCGCACGGAAATGGGTTCGCACGCGCGGCTGGGGCATATCGCGCCGCAATCTCGACTTCAACGCGCTCGAACTGCAGTTGACAGCTGTCAACGCCCACACCAGTGAGCAGGCGTCATTCTCTCGCCGGGCCGTTGCCGGGATCGCACAGGCTCGCCGGCTGCATGACCGAAAGAGACGCGAGGCGATCGTGCCACCGCCTGCGGTTGACAGCTGTCAACCGAGATCGATATGAAGTCGGCCACGATCGAAAGTGCCGGCTGCATTCCCCGGAAAGATACGCGCCGGAGAGTGAGGAATGATATGAAGCTTGCGACGCCGCCGCAGTTCTCATTCGAGGCGGCGCTGATGTCACGCAGGCTCGCGTCAATCGGCATCTTCGACCGAGCCTTACTGAATGCGTGCGAGCGCACCAGCAGGATGGGAGTCGAAAGCAATTCCCCGACTGTCGAAGTTCTGGGCCACAGCCACAAGACCGATGGACGAAATCGGCCGCTGTGGAAAGGCCCCTCGGCGGGCGGCCACTGTATGTTTCCTTAAATCGTGGCCGGTTAAGGATAGAAACATGCAGCGTTTCTAGGTGCTACAGCGTCCTTTGCGTGTCTGGTCGGCGCGCGGCGCAGCAGAGTGGAAAGAGCGGAAAGCCATGGCAAGCGTTCTGGCGGCAAGCGGCGGCGTCAAGCAGGTGATATGCATAAACTGGGGCACGAAATACGGTCCGCCGTTTATCAACCGGCTCTACGCCATGGTGGCGCGCAACATCACGCCCCCCTTCACTTTCACCTGTTTCACTGACAACCGCAGCGGCTTGCGCCCTGAGATTCTCTGCGAAGATCTGCCGCCGCTCGATGTCGCGATGCCGGTGAACACCAAAGGCATCTGGCCGAAAGCACGGCTCTGGGGTCCAAAGCTCGGCAATCTCACCGGCCCGGTGCTGTTCCTCGACCTCGATCTGGTGATCGTCGGATCGCTCGATTCCTTCTTCGAATTTGGCGGGCCGGATGACGTGGTGCTCGCCCGAAATCAGACGACGCCGTTTGAACGTCTCGGTCAGACGTCGCTGTTCCGGTTTCCGGTCGGCAAGCTCGTTCCCCTGCAGCAGAAGTTCCGCGCCGATCCGCAAGGGGTGGCGGATGAATACAGTTTCGAGCAACGCTTCGTCACCCGCAATGCGCCGGGCGGCGTCAAACTCTTTCCGCGACGCTGGGTCCTGCATTTCAGGCAGGATTGCCGCTGGCCCTTTCCGCTCAACTATTTCCTTGCGCCACGGCTGCCTGCCGATGGCCGCGTGGTGCTCTTCCCCCGCAGCCTGCTGCCGCAGCATGCGATCGACGGGCATTTCGGCTACAAGTATCGGCCGGCGACACCGCTCGAACATATCCGCGGCCTGTTTGCGCCAGATCGACGGGAGAAACGCGCGTTCCGCTATCTGCGTCACTACATCCGCCCAACGCCATGGGTGGCGGAACATTGGCACGAGTGAGCGGCTTCAGCGGTGCCTTCAGTGCGCTTTCCATGGAACGGGGAAGCGCTGCAGTTCTTTTGAAAAGCCGTTACGCCTTTCCTGAAATTGCCCTCCCGCATGCTTCCTTGAATCGGGCGCGATGTGCGCGTCTGACAGGACACAGCCGTGTAGAAGCATTCTCGCCGTGGCGCGGAAATCCGGCCAAGGAGACAGCGGGCCTGTGAGCTTGAGCTCTGCCCCGCTGATTTCTGTCTAGCCAGGCACATGGAGCGCCGAGCCGCATGACTGTTGACAGCTGTCAACCTTGGAAATCCGTCGGCTAGAGGAGCCTGCAGGCGCGAATTCAGCTACGAGCGAGGTGCGCGGCGCCGGCATGAGGAACCCAATTGCGGCCGATGGCTATTCTCCCCTCGCAGCTTCCTCCGCGGCGAGCCGTTGAAGAAAATCGGCAAAATCGGGCTCCTCGCCCGATAGCAAAAGCGGCAGGTTGTCACGAAAATCCTCGCGTCGGCACCACTCGCGCATGAAGACCTCCCATGAGCGCCAGCGGCGCATTTTCCGCCGTGACATGTTTTCCTGATAGATCACTAAATAGGCGCGTTCGAACAGCGAGATCAGAATACCGAATATTCCGAGCATCCGCTCGCGCTGATCTTCGGTGAGATCCGCGGTTGCCGTGCTAGACTGCAGTTTCAAATCCGGATTGTCGATAGTGAGCTTCAGGAAATCGATGTAGCCCTCGGAGAGGCGTTGATTGATTTCCTCCTCTTCATTTTCGCGCGCCTTGCGCTGCTCGTAGACAAAAACGAAAATCGCCAAAGGCAGGCCAAAAACTATTGAGATGGTTCCCAGTAGTTCCCAAACCTGCATAAAATTCATATTCTTGTTCCATCCTGTATGGCGAATGGCGTCGACGAATTCTCTCGGCAGGTATCCGCAGTCAATCGCGCATTAGAAGCTCACGACACATCGCAAAGATGTAGGAACTTCGGTCATGCCTGACAGGACGCGGAGTCGGCCTCGGCCAGCGCTGGTCACTTTAATTGCGCTGCATGATCTTGCGCACCAGCAGGTCCATGCCCCCTCAGCAGGCGGAGACTTAGCCTGTTTCTGGCTGTCCGAGGTGTCGGAAATTATGAGCGAGATAGCTTCCGCAACGTGCAATTTAAGTGTTTTTTGCCAATACGTTACGATAGCCGCAGAATTGTTAAGAAACCACCATCAGACGCTGCCAAAACGCATATCCAGGCGAATCCCCTCAGACAATAAGTGTCGGATATTTTGCTCTTCAAGGCAATGGTTCGGTACGACACGATCTTAGGACAGTGACATTGCCCCTGCCCTATCGCTTCGCTGCACGGGCCGATGAGGCGGTCGCTCTCTCGCTACCGAGGCGCCTTTCCTAGCCCGCAAGGGCAACTCCTCCGATTCCCTTTGCACGGCTCAACGCCACGACCATTGGGGCAAGCGAAAACTCCTGTCGCTGTGCCCGCCTCGTCAGTTCGCGCAGGTAGCCGCCCGGCGATGTGATCTGCTCCGCCCTTTCGAGGATGCAGGCGACAATCGTTGCCGCGTTCTCGCAGCCAAGGACGGCGCAGGCCTCGTCATAGGCATTGGCGCTGACATTGAGCATGGAGCGCACGACAATCGCCGCTGTCATCAGATCCCTCCAACTGGAAATCCGGCCAGAGGGCCCATAGTCGGCGATCTGCGGGCAGGCTTGCAGGACGGTCGGCAGCGGGATTTCGCGGCTCGGTCGTTGAGGCAGCGTACTCGAGCGATCGGCGGCGGACGGTGACGATGGGTTGCATGGCGCCGGTTTCGGTCGATGTTCTGTTAAAAGCTGTGCAGCGTTTGGATCCGCTGCTTTTCGCAAAAACGGTTCAGGTCGTCTTCCCAAGCCAACTTCAGATTCAGAAAGAGAGTCTGGATGTGAATTCTGTATGTGGCATCCATTCTGGTGGTCATTGGTGTCCGTTTTTTCGGAATTTAGCAATTTTTCCAATTGGTTGGTGAGATCGGCACGAAGACGGTCCATTGCACCGAGAACGGCCTCGATTTCGGCGGCTGTGGGCTTGCGGGGAAGGTCGGTGATGAGCTCCTCGAACATCCGCTCGCAGTCCTGCCAGTCGCATTGCGGAGCGCTTTCGCGGATAAGCTCCAGCAGTTTGGCAACGTCGCGCCGGCAGAGGCTCAGTCGCTCGCGCATGATGCGCACATGCTGCCGTTCGGCGGCGAGCTCAGCGGCGATGGTTTCGATTTCGGTAGCACGTGCGATCAGCGGAGAAAGATCGAACCCGAAGGCTTCTCCGACGGCACCGCTGTGGCTTCGCCGCGCGTAACGCTTGCCATTCGGGCTGTCGCGCCGAAGGATCAAGCCGGCTTCGATGAGGCAGGCGAGGTGGCGCCGCAAGGTCGTTCCGGCCATGCCATGCGCTCGAAGCGAAAGCTGGGCATTGGACGGAAAAACGACGAGGCCGCTCTCCCTGGACAGTTCGGTACCGGGATAAAAACTCAGCAGCGCGTTGAGCACCGCCAGCGAGCGATCGGACATGCCCACGACGGTCTTCGCTTCGCAGAGCCAGCGAAACAATTTCCATTTGTCGACAGACCGCTCCGCCTGAGTGCGGCTGGCGATGATCTGGCTTGAGAGCATGCCAAGCGTCATCGGCCGCCGCCCAAAGGGCGTCGTCACACTTCCACGTTCCATTTTTCTTCACCTTATCCAAGGCAAAAGAAAACCGTTCGCCGAAACGACGTCGAAAACTCTTGACACTGATTCGCGGAAATGGGATTCTCTAGTTGCTACACGAGAGAAGGGTTTCCGCAGCGCTAGTCGTTCGGAAGCCTTTTTCTTTTGCTCTGTTTAATCTCCTGTTTCCTGTTGGTATTCGAGGTACAGAGATTGCAGCCTCTGCCTCACGAAATCGGCAAAACCCGGCGCGACCTTCTTGTTGAAGGCGAGAGTCGTTTCTGACTCCGTCTCGCGGATGCGCAGGGGACGTGTCCGGTCAGGCGCGATCCAGGCTTCAGCCTTTGCGCGCTCCTTGGCCGTACTGAGGAAGCCGAACAGCTTTTCGAAGCGCTGATCGCTTTCGCCGGCCGGAAACTCGGTCGTTTCGACAAAATCGAGCGCTCGCGACCGGTTGCGGTCGAGATCGATAAGATCGGCGAGCTCCATCCATCGTCGTCGGCCAAAAGCGGGTGCGGCACCGACCGCCTCGATCACTTCGACCGGTAGCCGACGCACCACCGTGATCATCTTCGACAGGGCGGCTTTGTCGACACCAAGCGACGACATGATGATCTCGCGGGAAAAGCCGCGATCTTCGAGCCGGGTCGCAAACAGGGCGCGCTCGATGAAGGAGAGATCTGTACGGGCGTTGTTCTCCTGCCCTTGGGAGACGACGAGTTGTTCGTCGCTGAGATTGCGAATGACCGCCTTGACCTTCCCACCGATCTCGCGCAGCGCGGCAAGCCGCCGGTGACCATAGGCGACCTGGTAGCGCTCCTTCGTCGTCGGATGCGGTCTGACGAGGATCGGCACCTGTTGTCCGTGGTCGCGGATCTGCTGCACCAGAGCGGCTTGCGCCTCGGCGGTCACGCCGAGCCGGTCGACAACGAAGGATGCATCGATCAGCGAGGGGTCTAGGTCGACGATCGATTGCCCCTCGGCAAGCTGGCGTTCCAGTTCTTGAGCGCGCTCCACCTTCTGGGTGATATTCGAGAGCGACCTGGTAATGCCGCCGACGAGGCCGCTTGGCCGGTGGCCGGGCGCGAGGCCGGCGATCGGGCGCTCGACGGCCGGCCGCTCTCCGTCGACCGGAGCCGTCGGACTGTCGGAAATGCCGATCAGGTTCTTGCGCGCCATCGATTACTTCCTTCCCCAGACCTTGCGGATCATTTCTTCGATCTCCGCATTGACGAGCTGGAGCGAATCCATCGCCCGGTCATAGGTGCCGCGTATGAATTGCGAGCGCTCCACCTCGTAGAGCGTCTGCTTGGTGACGCCCGCGTCCGAGATTGCGGTCGACTTCACCATGGCATTGTGGAGCATGCGATTGCCGAAGATCGCCCGCATGAAGCCGGTCATCTGGCTCTGAGGCCCGTCGTTCGGCTCGAAACGGGTGACCAGATAGCGCATCCAGTCATAGCTCGTGCGCCCGCCCGCCTTTTCCACCACGGTCATCAGGTCGCTCGTCATCGACAGGAACTGCGACATCGACATCACGTCGAGCATCTGCGGATGCACGGTGATGAGCACCGAGGTCGCGGCGCAGAGCGCCGACATGGTCAGAAAGCCGAGTTGCGGCGGGCAATCGATGACGACGATATCGTAAAAAGCCTCGACCCCGGCAAGCGCCTCGCCGATTCGCGCGAAAAACAATGTTTCAGCCGAGCCGCCGATCATTGCCTTGGGCGTCTCGTGCTCGAACTCCATCAGTTCGAGATTGCCCGGGATCAGGTGGAGATTGGCGGTATAAGTCGAGCGGACAATGTCGGCGATGGGGCGAGGGTTCTCATAGCGGATCGCGCCATAAAGGGTTTCGGCCTCGCCGACGTCGAGCTCCGGCTGGTGGCCGAAGAGGGCGGAAAGCGAGGCCTGAGGATCGAGATCGATCGCCAGCACGCGATAGCCGCGCAGCGCAAGATATTGGGCAAGGTGGGCCGACGTCGTTGTCTTGCCCGAGCCGCCCTTGAAATTCATCACCGAGATGACCTGGAGCTTTTCGCCCGGCCGGCGGTGCGGGATGTATTTGCCGGTCTTGCCGCCCTCGTCGAGAACACGGCGGATGCGATCGATATCCTCGACCGCATACATGCGCCGGCCGTTTGACAGCGGCTGCGGCCCGTGGCCTTCTGACGCGATCTGGCGAAGGTAGCCTTCACCGATTCCGATGAAGGCGGCCGCCTCTGACGGAGTGAACATCCGCATCGTCTTTTGTGCCGTCGGGGAGAAGATCTTCTTTTGATGTTCCTGCAACTGATGAGCAAGTTCCTGAGCGTCGACGGACAGCAGGGATGGCAAATGCTCCTGCTCCTCAAGACTCTGGATTCTCTGCTGCAACAT